>NZ_SBHZ01000009.1 GCF_004521985.1 Ectopseudomonas khazarica | reverse complement strand
GTACCCGCCCCAGCCGCCCCCGTACTGGGTGGTGATCTGGTCCTGGCGTTCGTCGACGATCAGTACGCTCTGTACCTTCAGGTCGCCCTGGCCGGCGCTGGCCTGGCGCAGGCCTCGCTGCTCGAGCTGGTCGGCGACGGCCTGGCTGATGCGGGCCTCGGTGATGTCGCTCTTGAGGCGCGCGTCATCGGGTTGGTAGAGCAGTTTGGCGTCCTTCCAGCTCCAGCTGCGATAGGCGGAGAAGTCGCGGCCGGGGTCGAAGTCGTGCTCCAGGCTGACGCTGGCGCAGCCGCTCAGCAGCAGGGTGAGAAGCAGGTAGGGCAGGGCGCGCATGATGAGCTCCAGTGCGTTCGATCAATAGGGAGGGTAGCCGTCCAGCGCGGCCCGGATGGCTACGCGCATGGCCTCGGCCTGGGCGCTCTGGTCCTTGCCGGCGATGGCTTCGCCGCTGCCGGACCAGACCACCTGGCGGTCACGCGGGTCGATCAGTTCGATGCGTACCACGGCGACTTTCTGTTCGTAGGTGCGCACGATGGGCACGCTGCCCCAGGCGCCGTAGTGGCGATCCCAGCGGCTGCCGGCACCGTAGTAGCCACCGACATCGTCGTAGTACTGGCGCTGGCGGGTTTCCTGGCTGATGCGGGCGTGCACCAGCAGATCGCCGGGGCCCTGCAGGGCGGGGCGCAGACCGTACTGGTCGAGGCCGGCGCTGACGCTTTCGGCCAGTTGCTCGCCGCCCGGCGCGCGGCCGTCGAGCCAGCTCCAGCTGCGGTAGCGGCCGTAGTCGCGCTGGGCCGCCGGATAGGCGCTGTGGTCGAAGGTGCTGGCCGCACCTGGGGGCGCCGGCGGCATCGGCAGTGATTCGGCCTGGTACGGATTCGGGCTCTGGCAGGCCGCCAGCAGGGGCAGGACGAGTAAGGCTATGGCGGTGCGCATGGTCGTCTCCGTGGTCGCGCGCGGCATCTCCGATGAGGTTCAGGCTACGCCGCCCGGCCTGCTTCGTCCAACGTGCTCAGCGCGGTCGGCAGATCCAGTGCAGGTAGCGGCCCAGGCCGGCGAAGGTGGGGTGGTGACGGTGCGCCAGCTCCATTTCCAGCAGGTCGACCAACTCGGCCTTGGCCTGGAACTCCTGCGGCATGTAGTCGTGGAACACGCGCACGCCGCTACGGCTTTCGACCTGCCAGTGCTGCTCGAGTTGCGTGGCCAGTTCGCGCGGGTCGACAGGGCGTTGCGGGGTCAGGCTCTGGCCTTCACCGGCGAAGCGCTCCTTGCGCAGCTTGCGGAAGTGCCCCTTGAGCAGGTTGCGGTAGATCAGCGCATCCTTGTTGTAGAAGGCCAGCGACAGCCAGCCGTTCTTCTCGGTCAGCTGGTGCAGTACCGGCAGGATGGCGGCCGGTTCGGCCAGCCACTCCAGTACGGCATGGCACAGCACCAGGTCGTAGGGCTGCTGCAGCTGGCCGAGCAGTTCCTGCCAGGGGGCCTGGATGAAGGTGGCGCTCTGTCCTGCCTCGGCGAAGCGCTGGCGCGCGCCGATGAGCATCGGCTCGGCAGGTTCGGCGAGGGTGACGTCATGGCCGCGCTGGGCCAGCCACAGGCTCATGTGGCCGAGCCCGGCGCCAACGTCGAGCACGCGCAGCTTGCGCTCCGGCAAGGCTTCGGCCAGGTCGGCCTGGAGCACGGCCAGGCGGATCGCACCCTTGGCGCCGCCGTAGATCTTCTCGGCGAAGCGGGTGGCGAGTTCATCGAAGTGGCGGTCGCTCATTTGAGGAAGCGCCGTTCGTTGTCGGCGAGCTTGTCGAGCACCGCCTGATTCATGTCGAGGCCCAGCTCGCTGCACAGCTGCAGGAGATAGAGGACCACGTCGGCCACTTCCTGCCCCGCGTGGGCGAGCTGTTCAGGGGGCAGCTGGCGCGACTGTTCTTCGCTCAGCCATTGGAAGATCTCCACCAGTTCGGCCATTTCCACGCTGGCGGCCATGGCCAGGTTCTTCGGGCTCTGGTAGCGACGCCAGTCGTTGTGATCGCGAATGGCGTGCATGCGGGCGGTGAGTTCGGGCAGGTTCATCGGCTGGCTCCTTTCGAGCCGCATAGCTTCGGCGCGAACGCCATGCGCTGCAAGCGGTGCGTGTAGCCCGCATGCAACTCGGGGCCTCGCTTCGGCAGCCTTCCCGGAGCCTGTTCAGGCCAGGCGTCGATGCGCTGTTGCCGGCGATCACGCGTTGCCGCTGATCGTCGGCAAGCCGGCTCCTGTACCAAGCGTGTTTGCCGCCCTGGGTCAGCGTTCCAGCGGCTGCCAGCTCCCGGCCATGTGCGGCGTATCCTGCTCGCCGATCAGGTGGAACTGGCCAGCGGGTGCAGCTGCACTGGCTTGCAGGGCCACGTGGGTGGGCAGCAGGACCGGTTTCTGGAAGCGCACCTCGACTTCGTAGCCGGCCAGCGGCAGGTGCTCCTGCAGCGCTGCCAGGCTGCGCGCCTTGTTCCACAGTCCGTGGGCGATGGCGCGAGGGAAGCCGAACAGCCGCGCGGTGACGGCGAACAGGTGAATCGGGTTGTAGTCGCCGGCCACGCGCGCATAGCGGCGGCCGGTGTCGGCAGGGGCGGACCAGTCGGCCAGTGACGTCAGCTCCAATGGCGTTCGTTCGGCACGCGGTTGCATCTGGCCGTCGAGGCGCAGGGCGCGGCAGAGGATGCGGCTGTCGCCTTCCCAGAGCAGGCCGAGCTGGTCTTCCAGGCGGGTGATCAGGCTGAAGGTGGCGCCCTTGTCATGGGGTTGCAGATCGGCCACCTGCACGCTGACCTGGAACGGCCCCAGCCCACCCAGCGGGCGCAACACGCGGATACGATTCTCCAGGTGCACCAGGCCCAGCAGCGGGAAGGGGAAGCGCCGGTCGGTGAGCAATTGCATCTGCAGGCCGAAGGCGAGCACATGCGGGTACACCGGCGGCAGGTAGGGGCTGTCATCGATGGCGCAGACCTGGCGATAGCGCGCCAGGTGCTGCGTGTCTACTTCCACGCGGCAGCGCAGGCCGAGGTCGGGCAACTGGCGGCCGGTCACCTTGCGCCGCAGGGCTGCGCGCAGGAACAGGCCGGGCAGGGCCGGCGGGGTGTCGAGATCGAGCCAGTCGATGGCCATTGGGCGAACTCCTTGGCGAATGGATGGCAGCAGCTTAACCGCCGCTGACGCGCTGGCATTGGCTGTGCTGCCTGGCGTGCATGCCGGGCAGCCAATCCCTCTGCTGCGCGGTTTGCGCACGGCGGCCCGCTGCCCCTAAGATGGCGCCGTTCACGAATAACGCTCACTAATAAGAAGAACAGCAGGAATCATGCGTGATCTGACCGACGATGTGGCGCTGATGCGCCCGGTAATCGATGCCCTGCGCGCCAGCGGAACCGACCCCGACCGTGTGCTGGTACGGGTTGGCCTGCCCCCTGGCGGACTCCCGGCTGGCCGCTTCCCGCATGCCGCGCAGGCAGCGTTCTGGAAAGCCGCCAGCGAAGAGTGCGGCGAGGCGCATGTGGGATTGTTCCTGGCCGAGCATCTGCCGGCGTTCCATGGCCTGCTCCTGGAATACCTGTTCCTCTCCAGTGAAACCTTCGGCGCCGGTCTGCGCCATGCGCTGCGCTACGTGCGGCTGCTCTCCGATACCCTCAACGCCCATCTTGCCGTCGACGGCGAGATGGCGGTGCTGACCTTCGGTGTCGAAGCCGATACCCCACGACACTTTCCGGAGATGCTCGCAGGCGCGGTGATCCGCCTGTTCGCCGCCTTGACCGAAAACGACTTTCGTCCACGTGAGGTGCGCTTCATGCACGCCGAGGGCGCGCCGGCCGAACGCTACCAGGCGGTCTATGGTTGCCCGGTACGGCTGGGGGCCGAGGACTGCGCGCTGCTGTTCGACGCCGCGGTGCTGGACAAGGCCTCGCGCCACGCCGCCCCGGACCTGCTGCGCATGCACGAGTCCCTGGCGCGGCGGCAGCTGGCCGAGGTGGAGCGCCTGGACCTGGTGCGCCAGGTACGCGAGCTGATCGCCGAGTTGCTGGTCGACGGTGGCGCGACGCTGGAGCAGGTGGCCGGCCGCCTCAACATGCCGGCCCGACGCTTGCGCGAGCGCCTGGCGATGGCCGGCGTGCGCTTCAACGACCTGATCACCGATTACCGCTGCCGACTGGCCAAGGACCTGCTGCTCAAGACCGACGAGCGTATCGAGGTGATCGTCGAGCGCACCGGCTTTTCCGAGCCGAGCACCTTCTACCGTGCGTTCAAGCGCTGGGTGGGGGAGACCCCGGTGGAGTTCCGCAAGCGCGGCAAGGCGTGACGCGGGAAGTGGCCGGCGCTTGAGTGGCGACGGTCGTCCCCAATCCCTGCCTCGCTGCACGCTTCTGTCGTAGTGCACCGAACCCCGGCGCGCTCCTGATTGCAGGCTACGCGCCGGGTCGTTGTGGCTAGGCCCCGAGCAGGCTCTGTCCGCACACCCGCAGCACCTGCGCGGTGACTGCGCCGGAACCGGGCTGGGCGAACCAGGCCACGGCTTCGGCGACATCCTGCGGCAGGCCGCCCTGGCTCATCGAATTCATGCGGCGCCCGGCTTCGCGGATGCCCAGCGGAATGGCGGCGGTCATCTGGGTCTCGATGAAGCCCGGCGCCACTGCGTTGATACTGATGCCTTTCTTGCCCAGTGCCGGCGCCCAGGCCTGGGCGAGGCCGATGACCCCGGCCTTGCTCACGGCGTAGTTGGTCTGGCCCATGTTGCCGGCGATGCCGCTGATCGAGGCGATCAGCACCACGCGGCCGTTGTCATGCAGCTTGTCGGCGTCCAGCAGCGCCTGAGTCAGTACCTGCGGCGCCTTGAGGTTAACGTCGATCACCGAGTTCCAGAATGCATCGTTCATCTTCGCCAGGGTCTTGTCGCGGGTGATGCCGGCATTGTGCACGGCGATATCCAGCCCCTCGGGCAGGGCGTCGATCAGGCGTTGTGGCGCGTCCTCGGCACAGATGTCCAGGGTCACGGCCTGGCCGCCCAGGCGCGCGGCCAGGGCCTGCAGCGCATCGGCCGCCTGCGGGACATCGAGCAGCACGACCTCGGCCCCATCGCGGGCGAGGACCTCGGCGATGGCGGCACCGATGCCGCGTGAGGCGCCGGTGACCAGAGCCTTCTTGCCGGCCAACGGTCGTGTCCAGTCCTTCACCTGTTCAGCGCAGGCGCCCAGGCGCAGCACCTGGCCGGAGACGTAGGCGCTCTTCGGCGACAGGAAGAAGCGCAGCGCGCCTTCCAGTTGCTGGTCGCCGCCCTTGCCGACATAGAGCAGCTGCACGCTGCCGCCACGACGGATTTCCTTGCCCAGCGAGCGGGTGAAGCCTTCCAGCGAGCGTTGCACGCTGGCGGCGATGGGGTCTTTGATCGACTCGGGTGCGCGCCCCAGCACCACCACACGCGGGCTGTTGGCCAGGCCCTTGAAGGTCGGCTGGAAGAAATCACGCAGTTCGATCAGCTGTTCGAAGCGGGTCAGGTGGCTGGCGTCGAACACCAGGGCCTTGAGCCTGGGGCCGTGCTCGGCGGTCCAGCGCGGCAGCTCCAGCTGGCCCTCGCGCGCAGCGAACAACTGGTCGGTGAGCTTGTTGGCGAACGGCAGTACGCTCTTCAGCAGGTCACCCTCGCCCCCGAACAGCAGGGCGCCGTCCACCGGTCTGACTCGGCCGGCCATCCAGCGCTCCAGGCGTACCGGGGCCGGCAGGCCGAGTGCGCCGACCAGGCGACGGCCAGTGGAGGAGTTGGCGAAGGCGAGGTAACGGTCGGACATGAAAGACTCCTGCGGACGAATCGGAAGTGCTGCCACTGTACGCGGCAGTCGGCAAAGCGCAATTGACTCTGTTGCCTCATGTGCCGGCAAGGCGGCCAATGTTCGCAACGGCGCGAGGTTTAGCCTGTGCGGCCAGAAGGCTAAAGTGTAAACCTGACATTCTCCGGGGGCCGGCTGACGCGCAGTCGCTCGTCTCTTCGCTCTCTCGACCAGCAAGGAGTCCTCATGACCCAGTTGCGCCGGGTCGCCATCGTAGGCGGCAACCGTATTCCGTTCGCCCGTTCCAACACCCTCTACGCCCGGGCGAGCAACCAGGAGATGCTGACCAGCGCCCTCGAGGGCTTGGTCGAGCGTTTCAACCTGCACGGCGAGCGCCTCGGCGAAGTGGTCGCCGGCGCGGTGCTCAAGCATTCGCGTGACTTCAACCTGACCCGCGAGTGCGTGCTGGGCTCGCGCCTGGCGCCGGAAACCCCGGCCTACGACCTGCAGCAGGCCTGCGGAACCGGCCTCGAAGCGGCGATTCTGGTGGCCAACAAGATCGCCCTCGGGCAGATCGACTGCGGTATCGCCGGTGGCGTCGACACCACCTCCGATGCCCCCATCGGCGTCAACGAAGGGCTGCGCCAGATTCTGCTGGAGGCCAATCGTGGCAAGAGCACCGGCGACAAGATCAAGAGCCTGCTGAAGATTCGTCCGCGCCACCTCGCGCCGCATATCCCGCGCAATGGCGAGCCGCGTACCGGGCTGTCGATGGGCGAGCACTGCGAGCTGATGGCACAGCGCTGGGCCATCCCCCGTGACGAGCAGGACCAGCTGGCGCTGGCCAGTCACCAGAAGCTGGCGGCGGCCTACGCCGAGGGCTGGCAGGACGATCTGATGACGCCGTTCCTGGGCCTGACCCGCGACCAGAACCTGCGCCCGGACATCAGCGCGGAGAAGCTCGCGACGCTCAAGCCCTGCTTCGAACGCGGTCCGCGTGGCACCCTGACGCCGGCCAACTCCACACCGTTGACCGATGGCGCTTCGGTGGTACTGCTGGCCAGTGAAGAGTGGGCCAAGGCCCGTGGCCTGCCGGTACTCGCTTACCTGCGCGACGGCGAGGCGGCAGCGGTGGATTTCGTCCAGGGCAAGGAGGGGTTGCTGATGGCGCCGGTCTACGCCGTGCCGCGCCTGCTGGCACGCAACGGCTTGACCCTGCAGGACTTCGACTACTACGAGATTCACGAGGCGTTCGCCGCCCAGGTGCTGTGCACGCTCAAGGCCTGGGAGGATGCCGAGTACTGCAAGGAGCGCCTGGGGCTGGAGGCCGCGCTGGGCTCCATCGACCGCAGCAAGATGAACGTCAAGGGCAGTTCGCTCGCCGCCGGACACCCGTTCGCCGCGACGGGCGGGCGCATCGTCGCCAACCTGGCCAAGCTGCTGGCGGCGGCCGGCGAGGGGCGCGGGCTGATCTCCATCTGCGCCGCAGGTGGTCAAGGTGTGACCGCAATCCTCGAACGGTAATCCAATACGGGTGGCCACAAGTCATCGTGGTCACGCGATGTAAGCAACTCCGTGATTCGGGCGGCCCGCGTAGCGCGTGGCCGCCCTTTTTTTCGCCCTGCTACGGCGCTCAGCCCGGTGCGAAGCCTTACAGCCTCGCGGGTGTCTCGCCGCAGCGTGGCGCCCTAGCCGCGCGCGCGATGGTGCTCCAGCAGCGCTTCGATCGGGTGGCGCAGGCGCTGCTGACGCAGGCGCTGGGTCTGGCTGCGGCATGAGTAGCCGGTGGCCAGTGCTTCGCCGGCGTCCTCACGAGCCAGGGCCGGCTCCCAGGACTGGGCGAAGATCGCCCGTGACGTCTCCAGGTTGCGCGCCTCGTGCCCGTAGGTGCCGGACATGCCGCAGCAGCCGGTGGCCTGTGTCGCCAGTTGCAGGCCGGCCTGGCGGAACACCTGGCCCCACAGGGCCGTGGCCGCGGTGGCGTTGGTCTTCTCGGTGCAGTGTGCCAGCAGCCGGTAGCTGCCACTCGGCGCCTCGGCGTCGCTGCTCGGCAGCACCTCGGCCAGCCATTCCTGCGGCAGCAGCACCGGAGGGCAGTCGAGGCCGTCGAGCTTGGCGTATTCCTGGCGGTAGACCAGGGTCATGGCCGGGTCCAGGCCTACCAGCGGAATGCCGAAGTTCGCCAGTGCCTGCAGGCGCCGGGCATTGCGCCGGGCGGTGCGGGCGAAGGCGCCGAGGAAGCCTTGAACGTGCAGCGGCTTGCCGTTGGCCGAGTAGGGCGCCAGCAGCACCCGATAGCCGAGGCGGCTGGCCAGTTCGATAAAGGCGGCGAACACCGGTGTCTCGAAGTAGCGGGTGAAGGCGTCCTGCACCAGGATCAGGCTCCTGGCGCGCAGGCTCTCGTCCAGTTCGGCCAGGCGCTTTGGCGTCGCCGTCTGCACGGCGAAGCGCCGGCAGGTGGCGCGAAAGTCGAAGTCGCTGAGCGTCGGGCTGTCGACCATGCCCAGGCGTTCGGCCAGCAGCGTATTGACCAGGCGCGAGCCCATCGGCGCATTGTACAGCCAGGGCAGGTGGGCCAGCAGCGGCAGGCTGAACTCCAGCGAGCCGATCAGGTAGTCGCGCAGCGGGCGCAGGTAGCGGCGGTGGTAGAGCTCGAGGAAGCGCGAGCGGAACTCCGGCACGTTGACCTTGATCGGGCATTGCCCCGCGCAGGACTTGCACGCCAGGCAGCCGGCCATGGCGTCGTAGACCTCGTGGGAGAAGTCGTCGCCACCCTGGCGGCTGTTGCGCCAGCGCTCGGGCAGCGTGCGCAGGAACTGCAACGGGCCGCTGGCGACCGGGGCCAGCACGTCGACGCCGGCCAGGCCCTGCAGGCGCAGCCATTCGCGGATCAGCGAGGCGCGGCCCTTGGGCGATTGCACGCGCTCACGGGTGGCCTTCCAGGACGGGCACATGGCGTCGTTGGGGTCGAAGTTGTAGCAGGCGCCGTTGCCGTTGCAGTGCACGGCGCTGCCGTAGCTCTGCCACACGCGCTCGTCGATCTGCCGGTCCAGGTCGCCGCGCATCACCACTTCGTCGATCTTCAGCAGGGCTTCGTCACTGCCCAGGGGCGTGGCGATCTTGCCCGGGTTGAGCTGGTTGTGCGGGTCGCAGGCGTGCTTCAGCGCCTGCAGCGACGGGTACAGCTCGCCGAAGAAGGCCGGCGCGTATTCCGAGCGCACCCCCTTGCCGTGCTCGCCCCAGAGCAGCCCGCCATAGCGCTGGGTCAGCTCCGCCACGGCGTCGGAGATCGGTCGTACCATGGCCGCCTGGGCCGGGTCCTTCATGTCCAGTGCCGGGCGCACGTGCAGCACGCCGGCGTCGACGTGGCCGAACATGCCGTAGGCCAGGCCGTGGCCGTCGAGCAGGGCGCGGAACTCGGCGATGAACTCGGCGAGATGCTCCGGCGGCACGGCGGTGTCTTCGACGAACGGCTGCGGGCGCACCTCGCCCTCGACGTTGCCGAGCAGGCCCACCGCGCGCTTGCGCATGGCGTACACGCGGGTCACGGCGGCGCGGCCTGTCGCCAGGGTGTGGCCCAGGCGCTGCACGCTGCTGTCGTGCTGCAGGTGCTGGGCGAAGGCGGCGACGCGGGTGTCGACTTCCTCCGCCTCATCGCCGCTGAATTCCACCAGGTTGATGCCCAGGGTCGGGACGTCCGGATTCTGCGGGAAGTACTCGGCCACGCCATGCCAGACGATGTCCTGCATGGCCAGCAGGAGCACCTTGGAGTCCACCGTTTCGATCGACAGCGGCTGATGTTCGAGCAGCGCGCGGGCATCGCGCAGGGCGTCCATGAAGCTGGCGTAGCGCACGTTGACCAGCACCGAGTAGCGCGGGATCGGCAGTACGTTGAGCTTGGCCTCGACGATCAGCCCCAGCGAGCCTTCGGCGCCACACAGCACGCTGTTGAGGTTGAAGCGTCCGTCGGCCTCGCGCAGGTGCGCCAGGTCGTAGCCGGTCAGGCAGCGGTTGAGCTTGGGAAAGCGCGCCTCGATCAGCTCGGCCTTCTCGCGCTGGATGGCCTCGGCGCAGCGGTACAGCTCGCCGACCCGGTCCTGGCGCGCCAGCTGCTGGGCCAGTTGCTCGTCGTCCAGTGCGGCACTGCGCAGGCGCTCGCCGCCGAGCAGCACGCTGTCGAGTTCGAGCACATGGTCGCGGGTCTTGCCGTAGGTGCAGCTGCCCTGGCCGCTGGCGTCGGTGTTGATCATGCCGCCGATGGTGGCGCGGTTGGAGGTGGACAGCTCCGGGGCGAAGAACAGGCCGTGCGGCTCGAGGGCGGCGTTGAGCTGGTCCTTGACCACGCCGCTCTGCACTCGCACCCAGCGGCCTGCAGGGTCGATCTCGAGAATCCGGTTGAGGTGCCGCGACAGGTCCACCACCACGCCGTCGGTCAACGACTGGCCGTTGGTGCCGGTGCCGCCGCCGCGTGGAGTCAGGCGCACGCTGCGATGGGCCGGTTCGGCGGCGACACGGGCCAGAACCTGCACGTCTTCCGCATCCAGCGGGAACACCGCCGACTGCGGCAGGCGCTGGTAGATCGAGTTGTCGGTGGCCAGTACCGTGCGGCTGGCGTGATCGCGGGCGATCTCGCCGCGGAAGCCGGCGCCGCGCAGGGCGTCGAGAAAGGCCAGGTAGGGGGCCGCCGGTGCGGCGGGCGTGGGGATGCGGGCAATCATGGTCGGTTCTCGGCAGATGGCCGTTCAAACCTTCTGAATGCGAAGGGCTACGGCTCGGTATCGTTATGGATGATGTCGATTTTCCAAGGGCCATGACCGTGCTACAAGGGTATTTTTCGCGATCAATTCATGAGGAATATGAATGAATCATCGGCGCCTGACGCCTTCGATGTCGCTGCTGCTGGCCTTCGAGGCCGCTGCCCGGCACGAGAGCTACACCCGTGCAGCCAGGGAGCTGTCGCTGACGCAGAGTGCGGTCAGTCGTCAGGTGCAGGCGCTGGAGGCGCAGCTGGGCGTGCGCCTGTTTCGCCGCGAGGGGCGCAACATCGTACTGACCGACGTGGGCCGGTTGTACCTGCGTGAACTCGGCGATGCCCTGGCGCAGATCCGCAGCGCCACGCTGCAGGCGGTGGCCTATGGCTCCGGCATGGGCACCTTGCGCCTGGCGCTGTTGCCGACCTTCGGCTCGACCTGGCTGCTGCCCCGGCTGAATCGCTTCTACGCGGCCAACCCTGGTGTGCAGGTGCATGTACATTCGCGCATCCAGGCGGTGGATTTCGCCGACGGCGAGATCGACGCCGCGATCACCGTCGGCAGCGGCGACTGGCCGGAACTGGTGGTGCACCCGCTGCTGGAAGAAACCATGGTGGTGGTCGCCAGCCCCGCGCTGCTGGCGGCGGGCGAGGTGGTCGACGCCGAGACCATCGCCGCGCAGACGCTGCTGCAGGTGGCCAGCCATCCGCCGCTCTGGGCCAGCTGGTTCGCCCGCCATGGCCTGGCGCCGGAGCGCATGCGCAGCGGGCCCAACTTCGAGCTGACCTCGCACCTGTTGCAGGCAGTGCGCAGCGGTATCGGCGTGGGCCTGGTGCCGCAGTTGCTGGTGGAGGACGATGTGCGCCATGGCCATCTGCTGCGCGTCGGCGAAGCGATTCCCAGCCAGCGCACCTACTGCCTGACCTACCCGCCGCGCAACGCGGTGCTGCCCTCGCTCAAGGCGTTCCGCCAGTGGCTGCTCGCCGAACTCGGCCGTTGAGCGCGGCACCTGTGGCGGCCTGTCACGCGGCAAATCACCACAGCGCCAGGTGGCCCATTAGCGGCTAGTCTTTCAACGTGCATTGATCCAGATCAATGCCGCGTTTCGCGCGTCGTCTCCAGCGGCTTGCCGGCCGTTGCTCATTTCATAAGAACAATTCCAGCGCGTTCGACTCCAACACTCGGAGTCTATGGCTCGGCTTTGCGTGCCGGGGCCGAGATAACCCTGAATGAGGATGTAACATGTTCGGCCTAGAGGCGCTCGATCTCGCCCGAATCCAGTTTGCCTTCACCATTTCGTTCCACATCATCTTTCCCGCCATCACCATCGGTCTGGCCAGTTATCTGGCCGTGCTCGAAGGGCTGTGGCTGAAGAGCGGCAACACCGTGTACCGCGACCTCTACCACTTCTGGTCGAAGATCTTTGCGGTCAACTTCGGCATGGGGGTGGTCTCCGGCCTGGTCATGGCCTATCAGTTCGGTACCAACTGGAGCGCCTTCTCCGACTTCGCCGGGGCGGTCACCGGACCGTTGCTGACCTACGAGGTGCTTACCGCGTTCTTCCTCGAGGCGGGCTTCCTCGGCGTCATGCTGTTCGGCTGGAACCGCGTCGGCCCGGGCCTGCACTTCTTCTCCACGGTGATGGTGGCCATCGGCACGCTGATCTCGACCTTCTGGATTCTCGCCTCCAACAGCTGGATGCATACCCCGCAGGGCTTCGAGATCGTCGACGGGCGGGTGATTCCGGTGGACTGGTTCGCCGTGGTGTTCAACCCGTCGTTCCCCTATCGCCTGGCGCACATGGCCACGGCGGCCTTCCTCGCCACCGCCTTCTTCGTCGGTTCGTCGGCGGCCTGGCACCTGCTGCGCGGGCGCGACAACCCGGCGATCCGCAAGATGCTGTCGATGGCGGTATGGATGGCGCTGCTGGTAGCGCCGGTGCAGGCCTTCATCGGCGACCTGCATGGCCTCAACACGCTGAAGTACCAGCCGGCGAAGATCGCCGCCATCGAAGGCCACTGGGAGAACGTCGGTGACGAGCCGACGCCGCTGATTCTCTTCGGCTGGCCGGACATGCAGCGCGAGGAGACGCGCTTCAAGGTGGAGATTCCCGCGCTCGGCAGCCTGATCCTGACCCACAGCCTGGACAAGCAGGTACCGGCGCTCAAGGAGTTCGCCCCGGAGGATCGGGCCAACTCCACCATCGTCTTCTGGACCTTCCGCATCATGGTCGCCATGGGGCTGCTGATGATCCTGGTCGGCCTCTGGGGCACCTGGCTGCGGCGCGGCGGGCGCCTGTTCCAGTCGCGGCCGTTCCTGCACCTGGCGGTGTGGATGGGACCCTCGGGGATCATCGCCATTCTCGCCGGCTGGTACACCACCGAGATCGGCCGCCAGCCGTGGATCATCCATGGCCTGATGCGCACCGCCGATGCTTCGTCCGGGCACAGTGCGGCGCAGATGGGCATCACCCTGGCGCTGTTCGTGCTGGTGTATTTCGTGCTCTTCGGCGCCGGTATCGGCTACATGCTGCGCCTGGTGCGCAAGGGACCGAAGATCGACGAGGGCAAGGACAGCACCGAAGGCGGGCCTGGCCAGCCGCGGACCCCGGCACGGCCGATGTCCGCTGCGGAAGAAGGCCTGGAAGACGGTGAAACCGACAGCTTGCCGGAGAGGAACTGAACATGGGTATCGACCTTCCGCTGATCTGGGCGGTGATCATCGCCTTCGGTGTGATGATGTACGTGGTGATGGATGGCTTCGACCTCGGTATCGGCATCCTCTTCCCCTTCGTCCGTGACGACGGCGAGCGCGACGTGATGATGAACACCGTCGCGCCGGTCTGGGACGGCAACGAGACCTGGCTGGTGCTCGGTGGCGCGGCGCTGTTCGGCGCCTTCCCGCTGGCCTATGCGGTGGTGCTGGATGCGCTCTACCTGCCGCTGATCCTGATGCTGCTGGGGCTGATCTTCCGCGGTGTGGCCTTCGAGTTCCGCTTCAAGGCCAAGGCCGCCAAGCGGCATCTGTGGGACAAGGCCTTTATCGGCGGCTCGCTGACCGCGACCTTCTGCCAGGGCGTGGCGCTGGGCGCCTATATCGACGGTTTCGAAGTGGTCGATCGCACCTTCGCCGGTGGCGCCTTCGACTGGCTGACGCCGTTCTCGGTGTTCTGCGGGCTGGCCCTGATCGCGGCCTACGCGCTGCTCGGCTGCACCTGGCTGATCATGAAGACCGAAGGCCGCCTGCAGCAGCAGATGCACGACATGGCACGACCGCTGGTGCTGGTGTTGCTCGGCGTGACGGCCATCGTCAGCCTGTGGACGCCGTTCGCCCATGCGCCCATCGCCGAACGCTGGTTCAGCCTGCCCAACCTGTTCTGGTTCATGCCGGTACCGGTGCTGGTGCTGCTGTGCACCTGGGCGCTGCTCAAGGCGGTGGCCGACAACGCGCACTATTCGCCGTTCGTGCTCACCCTGGTGCTGATCTTCCTCGGCTACAGCGGCCTGGGCATCAGCCTGTGGCCGAACGTCATTCCACCGTCGATCAGCATCTGGCAGGCCGCTGCACCGCCGCAGAGCCAGGGCTTCATGCTGGTGGGGGCGCTGTTCATCATTCCCTTCATCCTCATGTACACCGCCTGGAGCTACTACGTGTTCCGCGGCAAGGTCACGGTGGATGATGGCTACCACTGAGAATCTGCGCGAAGCCCGCTGCGCTGGCAGCGGGCTCCGGCGGGTGGCACGTTGAATCGGGGGGCGAGAGAGGCGATATGACCGAAGTCGAAGAGAAGAAGCCGCTGTGGCAGCGCCTGGGCTGGCTGGTGCTGATCTGGGCCTGCAGCGTCACTGCCCTCGGCGTGGTGGCCTGGCTGCTGCGCCTGTTCATGAGCGCGGCAGGGCTGGGCACGCCGGGCTGAGAGACAGGCGCCTGCGGTCGGCTCAGCGTCGATACATTTGAAAATCATTTTCATGTGTAATACTTTCCGGTCTTTCCCGGTGCCGAGCCTTCTCCGTGTCCCCGCCTCGCGATCCATCCTCTTCGGAAGAGTTGTTCCGGCGTCACTCCGGGGAGCTGTTGCGCTTCTTCGTTCGCCAGACGCGCTGCAGCGAACTGGCCGCTGATCTGCGCCAGGAAACCTGGCTGCGCCTGCAGGGGCGGCGCGCCGAGGAGATCGGCAACGTGCGCGCCTTTCTCTATCGGGTCGCGCGTAATCTGCTGATCGATCACCATCGCCAGCAACTGGTCCGCCCGCAATGGGCGCCTATCGACGAGACGCTGGAAAGCGACGTGCCCGAGCCTGAGCGGGCGACCGAGGACAGCCGGCGCCTGGCCCGCCTGCAAGGCCTCATGCAGGAGCTACCCGAGCATCTGCGCCAGGCGCTGCTGTGGAATCGCCTCGACGGGCTGACCCAGCGCGAGATCGGTGAGCGTCTCGGCGTCTCGGAAAGCATGGCCGGGCGCTATATCCTCAAGGCTCTCGAGTACTGCCAGGAACGCATGGATGAATCGCCTTGACTGATCAGGATCTGCGGCGCCAGGCTCGTGAGTGGCTGGTGCTGCTCAACTCCGGCAACGCCAGCGAGGCCGAGTGCGCCGCTGCCGAAAGCTGGCGCCGGGCCAGCCCACGGCATGCCGCTGCCCTGGCCGAGGTGGAGCGGCTGTGGGCACTGCTGGGCCAGGTCGAGCGAGCGCCTGCTGTGTCACCGTCTGTGCCGCGCCGCACCCGACGCTGGTCCGTGCCGTTGGCCACGGCGGCCTGTCTGTTGCTGGCGTTCTGGCTGGCCCCGCCTGGCTGGCATGCGGATGTGCGCAGCGCCGCAGGAGAGATCCGCAGCGTGCAGCTCAGCGACGGCTCGCAGCTGCAACTCAACGGCGCCACGGCGCTGGACTGGGATGCCGATGCGGGTGGCCTGCGGCATGTGCGGATGTATCGTGGTCAGGCCGATTTTCACGTCGCCGCCGATGCCCGGCACCCCTTCGTGATCGATGCCGGCCAGGCGCACATCCGTGTGACCGGAACACGCTTCGACGTCAACATGCTCGATGATCAGGTGCTGCTGGCCGTCACCGAAGGCCAGGTGCAGGTTCGCGATGAGCAGGGTCACGAGAGGGCGATGCAGGCCGGTGAACAGATTGCCTGGCAGGCCGGGAGGTTGCAGGTGGTGCAGGCGCTGGATGCTGCCCGCTCGCTGGCCTGGCAACGCGGGCGTCTGGTGTTTCGTGATCGGCCACTGAGCGAGGTGTTCAGCGAGTTGTCGCGGCAGCAGGCGCAGCACGTGCTGTTTCTCGACGACAAGGCACGTGAGCTGAAGGTCACCGGGGTATTCGCCCTGCACGACCCACAGGCGGTGCTGCGTGCCATCGAAACGACCCTGCCGGTGAAGCTGACCCGTTTGCCTGGCGTGCTGCTGGTGTCGTCCGACGACTGATCGAGATCGCCCGCTCGTGATTCAAGCCCCGGCCACGGGGCTGGACCCGATCCCCGGATTTCATCCGGGCTACACACAGGGCGGACAGCGCTTTCTTGTCCACCGTGGTCTCGATGCTGGTGCCTTTGCCCCGGATCTTTTGCAAAAAAATCACGGCACCGGTTCAGGAATGCCTGACAGCTTCGTCTTCTGCTCTTGCAAATGCGACTTCTTCGCATAAAAGACAGCAGCACACAGGATATCCGCATGCGTTCGATTCCCTTCCTCCCGAGCTTGATCGCGCTTTCTCTCGGCTTCGCCACCATCCAGGCCCAGGCCGTGGAACTGGACATTCCAGCCCAGGCGCTGGATTCGGCGCTGACCGATTTTGCCGAGCAGGCCGGCGTGCGCCTGCTCTACGACGCCAGCCTGACCCGCGAGGTGGCGACGAGCGTGGCGCTCAAGGGCGATTACCCGGTCGACGAGGGGCTGCAGCGTCTGCTGCGCGGCAGCGGCCTGAGCTTCAAGGTGGGCGCCGATGGCACCGTCACCCTGGTGCCCGCGGCACACGGCGCGGATGTGCTGGAGCTGGATGCCGCCACGGTCAGTGCGCAGCTCGCTGCGCTTGCTGACTTGCCGAGTACCTACGCCGGTGGTCAGGTGGCGCGTGGCGGCAATCTCGGGCTGCTGGGCAACCAGGACATGCAGGACACGCCATTCGCCTTTGTCAGCTACACCTCCGAGCTGATCGAGGCGCGTCAGGCGCAGACCCTGGCCGACGTGCTGGCCAGCGACCCGGGCGTGCGCCAGTCCTACGGTTTCGGCAACTTCTCCCAGGTCTTCGTCGTGCGTGGCTTCCAGCTGTACAGCGACGACATCGCCTTCAACGGTCTGTACGGCATCCTGCCGCGGCAGATCATCTCCACCGAATCGGTCGAGCGCGTCGAGGTGTTCAAGGGCGCCAACGCCTTCATCAACGGTGTGGCGCCGGGTGGCAGTGGCGTGGGCGGGGCGATCAACGTGGTCTCCAAACGCGCCGAGGACACCCCGACCCGCCGCTTCACCCTGGATTACGCCAACGCCAGCCGCGTCGGCGGGCACCTCGATCTGGGCCGTCGTTTCGGTGAGGACAAGCGCTTCGGTGTGCGCCTGAACCTGGCCCAGCGCGAGGGCGAGAGTGGTATCGATCACGAGCAGTCGCGCTTCAGCCTGGCCACGCTGGGCCTGGATTATCGCGGCGAGCGCCTGCGCCTGGCGGCCGACCTCGGCTATCAGAAGCAGCGCGTCAATCAGGGGCGTTCGGTGGTGTACCTGACCACCACTTCCAACAGCAGCGTCACCAGTACCCTCAACGGCAAGGTGCCGTCCGCACCGGACTCCAGGCACAACTACGCGCAGCCCTGGAGCTGGTCGCAGCTGGAGGACAGCTACGCCATGTTCAGCGCCGAGTACGACCTGTCGCCGTCGTGGACCGCCTACCTGATCGGTGGCGGCAAGTACACGCGGGAGAACGGCGTGTACGCCTCCAACTATGTGTACGGCGCTGATGGCGCCGCGCGTATCGGCCGCCTCTATTCGCCGCTGGACCAGGAAACCCTGAGCCTGGCCACGGGGCTGCGTGGCGAGCTGCTGAGCGGGCCGGTCAGCCACAGGATCAACCTGGCGGCCAACGGCATCTGGCAGGAAAAGCGCAACGCCTTCGAGTCGACCAGTGCGAGCAATCGTGTCACGGGCAATCTGTACGACGGTTCGCCCGTGGCCGTGCCGCCGGCCAATGCGCCATCCGGCGACCTGCATGACCCGGGCACCACCGCCAAGGTGCAGAACAGGAGTCTGGCACTGTCCGATACCCTGGGTTTCCTCGACGATCGTGTGCTGCTGACCCTGGGTCTGCGCCGCCAGAGCATCGGTGCCGATGCCTGGAGCGCAGCCAGTGGTGTGCGCACCTCCAACTATCAGGACAGCATCACCACGCCGGCCTATGGCCTGGTGTTCAAGGCCACCGACTACCTCTCCCTCTATGCCAACCGCGTGGAGTCGCTGCAGCAGGGGCCGACTGCACCCAGTGCGGCGAACAATCGAGGCCAGATGTTCGCGCCTTACCGCTCCAGGCAGACCGAGGCAGGGGCGAAGCTCGACTGGGGCCGCTTCGGCGGCAACCTCAGTGTTTTCCGTATCGAGCAGCCGCAAGGCGTGATCGACGGCAATGGCAACTATGGGGTGGATGCCGAGCAGCGCAACCGTGGCGTCGAGCTGAGCCTGTTCGGTGAGCCCGTGCGTGGCCTGCGTCTGCTTGGCGGCGTGACCTGGACGGAGGCCGAGCTGCGCGGCACGGCAGGTGGCGACAACGATGGCAACCAGGCAGTCGGCGTACCCGAGTTCCAGTTCAATGTCGGTGCCGACTGGGATGTGCCGGGCGTGCCGGGGCTGAGTTTCAATGGCTTGTTGCTGCGCACCGGCGGCCAGTATGTCGACGCTGCCAACGACTACAGCATTCCGGCCTGGACGCGTGTCGACCTGGGCGCACGCTACAAGACCCGGCTGGACGACCGCGCGCTGACGCTCAACGCTGTGGTGGAGAACGTCGCCGACGAGAACTACTGGGCCTCGGCCAATGGCGGCTACCTGACGCAGGGAGCGCCACGGACCTTCAAGGTCTCGGCCACGGTCGATTTCTGAGGCTCGCTTCGCGCCCGCTGCCGGCATGCGCCAGCAGTTGCTCATGGCGGGCGCTTGTTCCCATACTGCCAGCCTCTACCGATTCTTCCGGGAGGCCCGATGTTCGCCCTCAGCGACACCCTGCAACGGCGCTTTGCCGCGCTGAAATCCACGGCTGACTTCTGGGCGCTGCGTCATGTCCAGGAAGGCCGGGAATCCTACTGGGTACGCCGGCGCGTGGCGCAGGCACCGTCATTCTCGCAGGACGGCGGCGCCATGCTCACGGTGCGTATCGCGGGCGTCGAGGCCTATGCGGCGACCAGCGACATCAGCCAGTGCGGCCTGCAGGACGCGCTGGAGCGGGCCGAGGCGATTGCCCGTGCCCTGGCCGGCCAGCACCTGCTGGACGTGCAGGCGCAGCCGGTGCCGCAGGCGTGCGCCGATGACGTCATGCCGGGCTACGCACAGTCGCCGGCGCAACCGGCGCACTGGTTCGACTGGCTGCTCAGCGAGGCAGCGGGCATCCCGCAGGACAGCCGGCTGGTGGACAGCCACCTGGGCCTGGTCTTCACCGATCACCAGCAGATCTACCTCAACAGTGCAGGGGCCTGTCTGCGCCGTGCTCAGCGCTACGTGTTCCCGCAGGTGGGCGTGACCGCCAGCGACGGCAACGACAGCCAGAGCCGCAGCTTCGGCGGCACCCATCTGGCGCGCCAGGGTGGAGCCGAGGTGCTCGGGCAACTGGGGGTGCCCGGCAGCGCGTCGCGTATCGCCGACGAGGCGCTGCAATTGCTGCTGGCACCGAACACGCCCAGCGGTGCGCGCGACCTGTTGCTGCTGCCGGACCAGATGATCCTGCAGATCCATGAATCCATCGGCCATCCGCTGGAACTGGACCGCATCCTCGGCGACGAGCGCAACTTCGCCGGCACCAGCTTCATCCGCCGGGAGGACTTCGGTCACTACCGCTACGGTTCGCCGCTGCTCAATGTCAGCTTCGCTCCGGACGTCCCCGGCGAGCTGGCCAGCTACGGCTTCGATGATGACGGCACGCCCGCCAGGCGCGAGCTGCTGATCCGCGACGGCATTCTCCAGCGCCCCCTCGGCGGCGCGCTGTCGCAGTGGCGCAGTGGTCTGCCGGGCGTCGCCAACAGCCGTGCCTGCAGCTGGAACCGTCCGCCGATCGATCGCATGGCCAATCTCAATCTGGAGCCGGGCGACAAGTGCCTGGACGCGCTGATCGGTGGCATCGAGCAGGGCATCCTGATGAGCAACAACCGCTCCTGGTCCATCGACGACGCGCGCAACAAGTTCCAGTTCGGCTGCGAGTGGGGCCAACTGATCGAGAACGGTGAGCTCAAGGGCGTGGTGAAGAACCCCAACTATCGCGGCATCAGCGCGCAGTTCTGGCGCAACCTGCGGGCGGTGGGCGATGCCAGCACCTTCGAGGTGCTGGGCACACCCTACTGTGGCAAGGGCGAGCCCAATCAGGTGATTCGCGTCGGCCATGCCTCGCCGGCCTGCGTATTCGCTGACATCGATGTGTTCGGAGGGGCGGCCTGATGCGCGCGCGTGAGCATTTCAACGGGCTGCTCGCCTTCCTGCAGGAGCAGCTGGCCGGTGAAGAAGGTTTCACCCTTGGCTACAACGCCGAGGACTCGGCCTTCATTCGTTTCAATCAGGGCCGTGTGCGCCAGGCCGGTACGGTACGCCAGGTGTACGTCACCCTGGCGCTGTACCGGGGCCTGCGCCATGCCGAGAGCAAGCTGGCGCTCAGTGGCGAGCGGGAGGCCGACCTGCCGTTGCTGCAGCAGGCTGTGCAGCAGTTGCGCGCCATCCTGCCGGGCCTGCCTGACGATCCCTATCTGCGCCTGAACCGCGAGGCCTGGCGCAGCGAATCGAGCGACGCGGTCGCGCCGCAGGATGCCGCCGCCATGGCCGTGCAGATCAGCGAGCTGGCGCAGGGTCTGGACCTGGTCGGCTTTCTTGCCGCCGGGCCGCAGTATCAGGGCTTCGCCAGTTCCTGGGGGGCCTTTGGCTGGCACGTGGCAAGCAGCTTCAATCTCGAGTTCAGCCTGTTCCACGGCAACGCGCAGGCGGTGAAAAGCACCTACGCCGGCGAACGCTGGGATGCTGAGGTCTTCGCCGGCAAGCTGCGTGGCGCGCGCCAGCAACTGGCCTACCTCGGGCGACCGCTGCGGGCGCTGGCGCCGGGGGACTATCGCGCCTACCTGAGCCCGGCGGCGCTGGAGGAGCTGTTCGGCCTGTTCTGCTGGGGCTTCGGTGCGCAGGCGCTGGCCTCAGGCGGCAGCCCGCTGCAGCGCCTGTTCAGCGGCAAGGCCGCGCTCAGCCCCTTGTTGAGCATGGATGAGCGTATCGAGGGCGGCCTGGCGCCGGCGTTCACCCGCGAAGGGCCGCGGCAGGCCGTGACGCTGATCCGTGCCGGGCAGCCTGGCGAGCGCCTGGTCAGCTCGCGCAGCGCCGCCGAATACGGCCTGACCGCCAACGGCGCGTGCAGCGGCGAATACCCCTTGTCGCTGCGCGTGCACGGCGGCGAACTGGAGGAAGGCGAGGTACTGGCGCGCCTGGGTAGCGGTCTGTACATCGGCAACCTGTGGTACTGCAACTTCTCCGACCTGCCGGCCGGGCGCCTGACCGGCATGACCCGCTTCGCCACCTTCTGGGTCGAGGACGGCGAGATCCAGGCCCCGGTCAGTACCATGCGCTTCGACGACTCGCTGTTCAGCTTCTTCGGCGAGCATCTGGAGGCGTTGAGCCGAACGCCCGAGCTGCTGCTGCCCGGAGGCACCTACGGCGCCCGCCAGACCGGCTCCATGGCGCTGCCCGGTGCCTTGCTGTCGCGCTTCACCCTGACCTTGTAGAGCTTGCGCGTGCCCCGGATGGTATTCGGGCTACGGAGAGCGTCGGGCTGCGCGGCGCTTACTTGCTGGCCTTGAGCACGACGAACTTCGGCGTGGCCGCGACTTGCTCGACGCCACGGAACAGGCGCTTGAGCTTGGCGTGATAGCCAAGATGACGGTTGCCGACGATCCACAGTTCGCCGCCCGTTACCAGCGCGGCGCGGGCCTGCTGGAACATGCGCCAGGCGAGGAAGTCGCCGACCACCTGCTGCTGATGGAAGGGCGGGTTGCACAGTACCAGGTCCAGCGAGTCGGCCGGCTGCTCGGCCAGGCCGTCGCCCGCACGGATGGTCGCCGGCCGTTCCCCCAGCGCCGCGCGCCAGTTTTCCTGCGCCGATTGCACGGCCATGTACGACTCGTCCACCAGCGTCAGCTCGGCCTGCGGATTGTTCAGGGCATAGGCGATGCCGAGCACGCCGTTGCCGCAACCGAGATCGGCCACCCGGCGCGCATCGACGTGCTGCGGCAGGTGCGGGAGGAACGCCCGGGTGCCGATATCCAGGCCTTCGCGGCAGAACAGGTTGGCGTGGTTGACCAGCTCCAGCGCGGGGGTGTCCAGGCGGTAGCGCGTCGGGTAGGGCGAGCTCGCTGCCCCTTTGTCTGCGACGCTCACCTGCAGCAGGCGCGCCTTCTTCACCGCCAGTGAGGCCTGCACCGGGCCCAGGTATTTCTCCAGCAGATCGCCAGCGGCACGTGGCAGGTGCTTGACCATGGCGCCGGCGACCACCCGCGCGCCGGGGGCCAGCTGACCATGCAGGCGAATCAGCTGTTCCTCGAGCAGGGCCAGGGTCTTGGGCACGCGGATCAGCACCCAGTCGAACGGGCCTTGCGCACTGGCGCTGGCCGGAACGAAGCTCACCGCGTCCGCACTGAGGCCATTGCTGGCGAGGTTCCTGGTCAGGGCGAGAAAGCCCAGGTGCGAGTCGCTGCTGCTGGTCACCTGGCAGTGGCTCGCCAGCGAGCAGGCCAGGGCGCCGAAGCTGTCGTTGAGCAGCAGCACCCGGGTGTCTGCCTGGATGCCCTGCTCATACAGATGATTGAGCAGGTACTCGTCGGCGGCGTCGAAGGCTTGCAGCGGCTCGTTCGGCTGGTGCGGCTGGCGCAGCAGGTCGAGGCTGGCGAAGGGGGTATCGAGAGTAGGCATGCAAACCTTCGGTGTTTGTCGTCGGCCGATTGCGCCAGACTGGGCGGGTATTCGATGAGGAGGCGATTATGACCGTCAGCGAAGACAAGTTCACCCGTCAGACACTGCTGGACGTGCAGGGCCTGACACCGAGTCTGTTTACCCTGCGCACCACGCGCGCTGCCGGCTTTCGCTTTCGCGCCGGGCAGTTCGTGCGTCTCGGCGTGGAGAAGGCCGATGGCACGCAGGTCTGGCGCGCCTACTCGCTGGTGTCCGCGCCGCACGACGAGTTCCTCGAGTTCTTCTCCATCGTGGTGCCGGGGGGCGAGTTCACCAGCGAGCTGAGCCGTCTGCGCGCTGGCGACAGCCTGCTGGTGGAACGACAAGCCACCGGCTACCTGACGCTGGACCGTTTCGTCGACGGCCGCGACCTGTGGCTGCTGGGCAGCGGTACCGGCATCGCGCCGTTCCTGTCGATCCTCCAGGACTTCGAGGTGTGGCAGCGTTTCGAACGCATCGTGCTGGTGTACAGCGCGCGCACCCGCGCCGAACTGGCCTACCAGTCGATGATCACGGGATTCGCCGGCCTGGAGCACCTGGCCGAGTTCGCACACAAGCTCACCTACCTGCCGGTGGTGACGCGCGAGCCGGCGGCGGGCTGCCTGGGGGCGCGCATCACCGAACTGCTCGACAACGGTGAACTGGAGCGTGCGGCGGGCCTGCAGCTGACGCCCGAGGACTCGCGGGTGATGATCTGCGGCAACCCGCAGATGATCGACGATATCCGCCAGCGCCTGAAGGCCCGTGGCCTGAACCTGAGCCTGACCCGGCGTCCGGGTCAGGTGGCGGTGGAGAACTACTGGTGATCAGTCCTCTGCGCGGATCGCCTTGATGCGATGCTCCCAGCGGCGCTTGGCGAAGCGGCGCATGTTGGGGATGTCGTCGGTCTCGTCGAGGATCGGCTTGCCGATGATGGTTTCCATGATGTCTTCCAGCGTCACCAGGCCGCGCCAGCTGCCGAACTCGTCGTACACCAGGCACATGTGCTGACGCTCCTGCATCAGCTGGGTCATCAGGTTCTCGGCGTTCATGCTTTCCGGCACCACCTTCAGCGGTTTCATGATGCTGGTCAGCGCGGCCGAATCATCTTCGGCGGTCAGGGCGTCGTAGCGGAATACCACGCCCAGCGGCGACTCGTCCTCGCCGATCACCGGGTAACGGGAGAACTGGCTCAACCGGGCGCGGGCCTTGAACGCGGCGATGGACTCGTCCGGCGCGGCCGATTCGCAGACGATGCGCGGGGTCATGATGTCGCGTAGGCGAATCTCGTGCAGGTCGAGAATATTGCCGATCACGCGCTGCTCGTCCTCGTCGAGCGAGCCGACTTCGCGGCCGAGCAGGGTCAGGGCCTTGATCTCCTGGCGCACGTCATGCTCCGGCTCCTTGCCGCCGAACAGGCGCATGATCAGGTCGGACATGAAGATGAACGGCTTGAGCAGCAGGATCATCGCCTGCAGCAGACCGGGCAGGAAGGGCGCGAAGGTACGCCAGTAGCGTGCACCGATGGTCTTCGGCAGGATTTCCGAGAGCACCAGGATCAGCAGGGTCATGATCGCCGAGGCGGCACCCAGGTAGCCGTCGCCGAAGACAATGGTCACCTGCGCGCCGACGCCTGTGGCGCCGACCGTGTGGGCAACGGTGTTCAGCGTGAGAATGGCCGCCAGCGGCTGGTCGATCTTGTCCTTGAGCGCCTTCAGGCGTTCATACAGGCGCGGTCGTTCGAGCTTCTGCTGAGCGATGTAGCTGGGTGTGAGGGAGAGCAGCGCGGCTTCGAGGATGGAACAGATGAACGAAACCAGGATGGAGAGGACAGCGAACGCTATCAGGAGTGTCATGTAGGGGTGTTGGTAACCAAGGGCCTGCCAATTTAACGGAAAACAGGCTGCGCAATGCGCGCAAGCTGCAACATTTCATTTCCTTTCGGTGCCTGCCGCGCTCGTGTGGCGGGGCTACGCCTGGCGCAGCTTCGACTAGGCTGAATAGGACGATCTCCGGGAGGTTCCTCCATGCCGCTTGAACATCACCCGCTCAACCGAGAATTTCCGCAGCAGCACGATGCGTTGCGCAAGCTGATGCAGAGCGACGCGCGCTTCGCCAGGCTGGCGGAGGAGTACGAGGCACTGGACAAGCGCATCTACGAGATAGAGGACGGCCGTTCGGTCGCCGATGATCTGATGCTGCAGGGGCTCAAGCTGCAGCGCGTCGGCCTCAAGGACGAGATCGCGGACCTGCTGCACGGGGCTACCTGATGGGGGCTTGACCAGGGTCAAGGGTGGGGCGACGGCGGCGGGCTAGGCTGCGATCAACACCTTAGCCAGGAGCTGCATCATGCACGTCGATCATCACCCTCTGATCCATGATTTCCCCGAGCACCGCGACGCCCTGCAGCGCCTGCGCCAGGGCGATGCGCTCTTCGCCAGGCAGGCCGAGGAGTACGAGGTGCTGGACAAGCGCATCTGCCGGATCGAAGACGGCATCGAGTTGCTCGACGACGTTTCCCCGCAGGCGCTCAAGCTCAACCGCGTCGCGCTCAAGGATGAACTGGCTCGGCAGCTCAAGCGTGCCAGCGGGCAGTGCTGCGGTTGCGGCAACGGCTGCAAGGGCTGAGCCCCGGCCCAGGTTTCAATGCACCGGCGGGTTGATCAGGTAGGTGAGCAGCCCGTCCGCTTCATCCTCCGTCCAGATCGCCCGTGCGGGTCTGGGCCACTCGCTCAGCAGCCGTTGCCAGAAGGCCCGGGCCAGTTCGTCCTGGCAGTAGTAGCGCAGCAGCCAGGGCTGGCCATCGCCCATCAGCTGATGCACCAGCGCACGGCCGATACCCTGACGGCGGTACTTCTTCAGAATGAACAGGTCGGCGAACTCCGGGGCGTCGATGCCGGGTAGCTCGCTGCGCTCGATCAGCACGAAGCCGGCGATGAAGCCGTCGGCGAGGACCAGCTGTGCGCTCCAGCCGGCGTCCTGCCAGTAGCGTTGCAGGTGCGGCTCGTGGATGTAGAAGCGTCCGTCGGTTTCCACGTCCTCCTGCTCCCAGTCGGAGCTTTCGTAGGCATAGAACTGGTACAGGTTGGCGAGCAGCGGAAGCTGTTCGGCGCTGGTGGGCAGCAGTTCGATCTGCATGAGCGTATCCGCGTGAAATAGACCTGGTCTGTAAATTTATCCAGTTGTTCGGTATCGTTCCAGCCTTCGTTGAACAGGCAGGACGACTACCCCATGGCCAAGGCAAAACGCATGTACGGCTGCACCGAGTGCGGCGCCACCTTCCCGAAGTGGGCGGGGCAGTGTGGCGAGTGCGGCGCCTGGAATACCCTGGTGGAAACCGTGGTCGAGGGCGCCACGCCCAGTGGGCGCAGCGGCTGGGCGGGTGACAAGGCCAACATCAAGACCCTGGCCGAGGTCAGCGTCGAGGAGATTCCGCGTTTCTCCACCGCCTCCAGTGAGCTGGACCGGGTGCTGGGCGGCGGCCTGGTGGATGGCTCGGTGGTGCTTATCGGCGGTGATCCGGGCATCGGCAAGTCGACCATCCTGCTGCAGACCCTGTGCAATGTCGCCCAGCGTTTCCCGGCCCTGTACGTCACCGGCGAGGAGTCGCAGCAGCAGGTGGCCATGCGCGCCCGGCGCCTGGACCTGCCGCAGGACAAGCTCAAGGTGATGACCGAGACCTGCATCGAGTCGATCATCGCCACCGCCCGTCAGGAAAAGCCCAAGGTCATGGTGATCGACTCGATCCAGACCATCTTCACCGAGCAGCTGCAGTCCGCGCCGGGAGGCGTCGCCCAGGTACGCGAGAGTGCTGCGCTGCTGGTGCGCTTCGCCAAGCAGAGCGGCACGGCGATCTTCCTGGTCGGCCACGTCACCAAGGAAGGCGCGCTGGCCGGCCCGCGGGTGCTGGAGCACATGGTCGATACCGTGCTGTATTTCGAGGGCGAGTCCGACGGGCGCCTGCGCCTGCTGCGCGCGGTGAAGAACCGCTTCGGCGCGGTGAATGAACTGGGCGTGTTCGGCATGACCGACAAGGGCCTCAAGGAGGTCTCCAACCCCTCGGCGATCTTCCTCACCCGTGCCCAGGAGGCGGTGCCCGGCAGCGTGGTGATGGCCACCTGGGAGGGCTCGCGGCCGATGCTGGTGGAGGTGCAGGCGCTGGTCGACACCAGCCACCTGGGCAACCCGCGCCGTGTCACCCTGGGCCTGGACCAGAATCGCCTGGCGATGCTCCTGGCCGTGCTGCATCGCCATGGCGGCATCCCCACCTACGACCAGGACGTGTTCCTCAACGTGGTCGGCGGGGTGAAGGTGCTGGAAACGGCGTCGGATCTGGCGCTGATGGCGGCGGTCATCTCCAGCCTGCGCAACCGCCCGCTGCAGCATGACCTGCTGGTGTTCGGCGAGATCGGCCTGTCCGGCGAGATCCGCCCGGTGCCCAGTGGCCAGGAGCGCCTCAAGGAAGCGGCCAAGCATGGCTTCAAGCGCGCCATCGTGCCCAAGGGCAATGCGCCGAAGGAAGCGCCGGCAGGATTGCAGATCATCGCGGTGACGCGCCTGGAGCAGGCGCTGGATGCGTTGTTCGAGTAGCTTCGGGGCTGCGGCGTTCTGCCGCGAGGGGGCTCCAGGCAGAATTGATCGGGATCAATAGGTAGCAGGCTATCTACGCGCAGCATGAAGGTGTATCCAACGAAGGAGACACCCTCATGTTCCTGTTCTTCGATTTCTTTTCCCGTGCTTTCAACTTCGACGCCAAGGCTGTCGAGTCGCGCGATGCTCGCCGCGAGGCGCAGCGTCTCCAGGCGCGTCGTCAGCGCCGCGAGCAGGCCGAGGCTGCCTGCCTGCGTCACTGATCGGCTCAGTCGTCTTCGCCCAGTGCCGCCAGTTCGCGCTCCAGCAGCTCTTCATCGCCAAGGTTGAGTTCGACCAGGCGGCGCAGGTGGCTGATGGATTCGAGGTCGATATGGCGGCAGACGAAGCCGAGGTAGTGGGGCTGCGTCCGGGTCAGCACCACCTCCATCTTCACCCGGGCTTCGCCGCCCAGTTCCACCAGCGCCTCGAACGGTTGATCCGGGTCACCGCTCCAATCGCGTGGCGTCCTGATCAGCAGGCCTTTGAGTGAGATGTCGTGCAGCGCTGCCTTCCATTGCCGCTCACCCTGGGCGATTACGGTGGGAGCGTCGAAGGCGATGCGCTGGAAGCGCCGACGCTCATTGGCTGGTTCACTCATGCCCATGCTCCTGAGGTGTTTACATCACTATAGTCAAGGCTGTTGGTCGTGTGATGTGCGCCACGTCGTGGCTCACGACAGATACACATCAGTTTGACAGGTGGGCAAGTGTCGCCAAAGCTCCTTATGCGGTTTTTACTACTCGATATTGCGGAGCGATAGATATGAGCAAGCGACTGCTGGGCAAGGGTTTGGTCTTTGGCCTGTTGAGTATGGCCAGTGTTGGCGCGTTCGCCGACGCAGCCGGTGGCAACGGCTGCGGCTGGGGCAACATGCTGTTCGAAGGGCAGCGTGGCATGGCGCCGCACTTCCTGGCTACCACCACCAACGGCACCTCGGGCAATGCCACCTTTGGCATGACCTCCGGCACCAACGGCTGCGACACCAGCGGTGCGCTGGGCTACAACGGTCGCTCCATGCTGGCGATGAACGGCATGCTCGACTCCATCGCCGAAGACATGGCGGTCGGCGAGGGCGAGGCGCTGGATGCCTACGCCACCCTGCTGGGTGTGGAGGCCAAGGACCGTGCACACTTCGCCAAGGTCACCCACGACAATTTCGGCAGCATCTTCAGCCAGGCCGACGCCACCAGCGAGCAGGTACTGGCCGCCACCCTCGATGTGATGAGTCGCGACGCCCAGCTGGCGCGCTATGTGAAACAACCGGCCTGACGTGCTGCGTCGGATCCCAGGCAAAAAGAAGCCCGCCGATCGGCGGGCTTCTTCATTTCAGGCTGAGCCTCAGTTGCCGTAGACCGGGAAGCGGGCGCACAGGGCCTTGACCTGCTCGCGCACGCGGCCTTCGACGTCATCGTTGCCGATGTTGGCCAGCACTTCACAGATCCAGCCTGCCAGCTGGCGGCACTCGTCTTCCTTGAAGCCGCGAGTGGTCACGGCCGGGGTGCCGATACGCAGGCCGGAGGTGACGAACGGCGAGCGCGGGTCGTTCGGTACGCTGTTCTTGTTCACGGTGATGTAGGCGCGGCCCAGGGCGGCGTCCGCGTCCTTGCCGGTGATGTCCTGCTTGATCAGCGACAGCAGGAACAGGTGGTTCTCGGTGCCGCCGGAAACCACGTCGTAGCCGTTTTCGATGAACACCTGAGCCATGCTCTGGGCGTTCTTGATCACCTGGGCCTGGTAGGCCTTGAACTCGGGCTGCAGTGCTTCCTTGAAGCACACGGCCTTGGCGGCGATAACGTGCTCCAGCGGGCCGCCCTGGCCGCCCGGGAAAACGGCGGAGTTGAACTTCTTCTCCAGCTCTTCGTTCTTGCGCGCCAGGATCAGGCCACCGCGCGGACCGCGCAGGGTCTTGTGGGTGGTGGTGGTGACCACGTCGGCGAACGGCACCGGGTTCGGGTACAGGCCGGCGGCGACCAGGCCGGCGACGTGGGCCATGTCGACGAACAGGTAGGCACCGACCTTGTCGGCGATGGCGCGGAAGCGCGGGAAGTCCAGTACCTGCGAGTAGGCGCTGAAGCCGGCGATGATCATCTTCGGCTTGTGCTCGACGGCCAGGCGCTCGACTTCGTCGTAGTCGATCAGGCCCTGGTCGTTGATGCCGTACTGCACGGCGTTGTAGATCTTGCCGGAGAAGCTGACGCTGGCGCCGTGGGTCAGGTGGCCGCCGTGGGCCAGGCTCATGCCCAGCACGGTGTCGCCGGCGTTGAGCAGGGCCATGTACACGGCGCTGTTGGCCTGGCTGCCGGAGTGCGGCTGGACGTTGGCGTAGTCGGCGCCGAACAGCTCCTTGGCGCGGTCGATGGCCAGCTGCTCGACCACGTCGACGTACTCGCAGCCACCGTAGTAACGCTTGCCCGGGTAGCCTTCGGCGTACTTGTTGGTCAGCACGCTGCCCTGGGCTTCCATCACTGCCGGGCTGGTGTAGTTTTCCGAGGCGATCAGCTCGATGTGCTCTTCCTGGCGCTGAGCTTCCTGCTCCATCGCGGCAAAGAGTTCGGCGTCAAAACGAGCGAGATTCAAATCACGGCTGAACATGGCAATCCCCTGAAAACCAGTTGGGCGGAAGAAATTAAGGGGCGGATTCTACCGCAAAGGTCGCATTCAGGCATATGAAGGTCGGTCATGAGGCAGACAAGTGGCCCTCATGCGCGTCGTTCAGATGAGCATGAACAGCTCGGCAGCGTTGAACCGGGCGCTGAACTGCTGGGCCTGCACCGGCCGCCCGAGCAGGTAGCCCTGCACCTCGTCGCAGCCGTGCTCGCGCAGGAAGTCCAGTTGCGCCTGGCTCTCCACGCCTTCGGCAATCACCATCATGTTCAGGCTGTGGGCCATGGCAATGATGGCGCGAGCGATCTGCGCGTCCTGCTCGCCCTCCGGCAGGCCGTCGACGAAGCTGCGGTCGATCTTCAGCACGTCGATGGGGAACTGCTTGAGGTAGTTGAGCGAGCTGTAGCCGGTGCCGAAGTCATCCACCGCGATGCACAGGCCCAGGCGCTTGAGCTCGTGCAGCGTCTGCATGGCGCTGGTCACGTCGTGCATCAGGATGCTCTCGGTCAGCTCGACCTCCAGGCAGGCTGGCGGCAGCCCGGTGCGTTCGATGATGGCGGCGATGCGCGCGCTCAGGTCGCCTTCGGCGAACTGACGGGCGGAGAGGTTGACCGAGACCTTGGGGATGCGGATCTTCTCGTCGTGCCAGGCCCTGAGCTGGCGGCAGGCTTCTTCCAGGACCCATTCGCCGACCTGTACCACCAGCCCGAGTTCTTCCAGCACCGGGATGAAATCGTCCGGCGGTACCAGGCCACGGCTCGGGTGGTTCCAGCGCAGCAGGGCCTCGACGCCGGTCAGGCGGCGGCCGTCGCCGGAGAACTGTGGCTGGTAGTGCAGGACGAACTGGCCCTGTTCCTGGGCATGGCGCAGGTCGCTCTCCAGCTCCAGGCGCTCCAGGGCGCTGGCGTTCATGTCGGCCTGGTAGAACTGGAAGTTGTTCTTGCCACGTTCCTTGGCGTGGTACATGGCGGTGTCGGCGTTCTTCATCAGCTGGCTCAGCTCGTCACCGTCCTGCGGGGCGAGGGCGATGCCGATGCTGGCCGTGACGAAGAACTCGCGTCCTTCGAGCACGAAGGGGCGTGCCAGGCTGGCGAGAATCTGTTCGGCGACATGGATGGCGCGGTTCAGTGCACCTTCACGGGTGGCGCGCGGTTGCAGCAGCAGGGTGAATTCGTCGCCGCCCATGCGCGCGACGGTGTCGTCGCCGTCGACGCAGGCCGACAGGCGCACGGCCACGTCCTTGAGCATACGGTCGCCGGCCGCGTGGCCCAGCGAATCGTTGATCGGCTTGAAGCGATCGAGGTCGAGGAACATCAGCACCACCCACTCGTCATGCCGTTCGGCATGTTGCAGGGCGCTGTGCAGCCGGTCCTGGAACAGCGTGCGGTTGGGCAGGTGGGTGAGGGCGTCGTAGTAGGCCAGGCGGTGGATACGCTGCTCGCTGGCCTTGCGCTCGCTGATGTCGCTGAAGAAGCACACGTAGCTGACGAGGTCGCCTTCCTCGTCGTGCACCGCGGTGATGCCGACCCAGGCCGGGAAGTTCTCGCCGCCCTTGCGCTTGAGCCAGACCTCGCCCTCCCAGCTGCCGCGCTGGTTGAGCTGGCCGAGGATGTACTGCATGTGCGTCGCCTGCTGGCGATCGGCGGTGAGCATGCCGGGCAACTGGTCGAGCACCTGGCCGGCGGAATAGCCGCTGACCCGGCTGAACGCCTTGTTGACCTGAACGATGTAGCCGGCCGGGTCGGTCACCAGGATCGCGGCAGTGGAGTGTTCGAAGACCGTCGCCGCCATGCGCAGGTCCTTTTCCGCGCGGCGCTGCTGGCTGATGTCGCGGCCCACGCCGAGGATGCCCTCGAAGCGACCGTTCTCGTCCCACATCAGCACCAGGCGCAGCTCCACCGGGATCTTGTGGCCGTCGGCGCGCAGGCAGTCGAACACGAACAGCTGGTCCGGCAGTTCGTCGCGCAGGCGGTTGAGGCGATCGCGTTCGCCGAGTGCATCGCGAATGCGTTCGAGCAGGTGGTTGAGGCCGACCAGTTGCTGCGGGTTGGCGGCCATGTTGGCGAAACCGTTGGCCATGACCCAGTTGACGGAGTAGCCCAGCACCGGCTCGACAGAGGGGCTGACGTAGTTCAGCGCCAGGCTGCTGTCGGTGGAGAAGATCACGTCGCTGATGCTTTCTGCCAGCAGGCGATAGCGCTGCTCGCTGTCGCGCAGCGACTGGTTGCGTTCGATCTGTTCGGTGATGTCCTTGGCGACGCCGATCAGGCGGCTTACCCGGCCCCGCTCATCGCGCGCCAGGGCCTGCTCGCGGATGCTGAACCAGCGCCACTGGCCGTCGCGGTGGCGCCAGCGCAGCACCGACTCGAGCAGCAGGCCGTCGCCGACCACTTTCTGCAGGTTGCGGATACGCCAGTAGTAGTCGCTGTCGTCCGGGTGCAGCACCTGCTCCCAGAAATCCTCGCGCATGCTGCGCAGCTCGGCCTTGCTGTAGCCGAGTTGCAGGCCGAGGCTGTGGTTGCTGAACAGCACCTGGCGGTTCTGCATGTCATGTACGTAGAGCAGGTCGGGTACCGAACGTACCACCTCGGACCAGAAGCGCTCGCGCTCGATCAGCGACAGCTCGATGCGCTTGCGGCTGGTGATGTCGCTGATACTCAGCGTCACGGCCTGGTAGTCCTGGATCATCTCCGGCAGGCGCAGGACCAGCCAGACATGGCGCTGCAGGCCCTGCGCGGTGACCAGCTGGGTCTCCAGCTCTACCAGGTTGGGACCTTCGAGCACGGCGACCGCCAGCCGGTAGCGCAGGTCGTCCGGCCTGATCGGGCCGCTGTCGATCAGCTGATGCCAGGCCTGATCGATGGATTTGACGCCGAGCAGGTTGAGCGCCACCTGATTGGCCTCGGTGATGCGCAGCTGATCCAGCAGTAGCGTGTGGTGCTGGGCATCGGCTTTCAGCCAGCGCTGGAGGCCGGCGGCATCGCGCAGCTTGTTCTGCAGCAGCAGGCTGCGCAGGCCGGAGAGGTCGAGCACGCAGAGGGCGACCCCGGTGCCGTCGAAGATGTCCTGATAGCGCCTGCGGGTCTCCTGCAGCACGCGCATCGCCTGCTGCTCGTCGGTCACGTCGCGCAGTACCCAGACGTAGCCACCCCTTGGCCCGGCGTTGCCGATGTCGCTGCGGGTCACGGCGAACAGGCGGGCGCTGCCCTGGCGCTCCACCCGGACCAGCTCGGGGCCGGGGTCGCCGGCCAGCTGCGGGCTGTTGAGCAGCAACGGATCGAGGTCGGGCAGCAGGTCGAGCAGGTGCAGGTCCCAGGCGGCCTCGCTGCTGAGGCCGAACAACGCCTCGGCCTGCGGGTTGAGGTAGCGCAGCTTGCCATCGGACTGGGTCACGAGAATGCGTTCTTCGACTGCCCCTAGCGCACTGGCGGCGCGATGCAGCGAGCGCCGCGATTCACTGTTCAGGCGCTGCAGGCGGCGCTGCTCGCGTTGCAGGCCGTAGAGGGCGAGGAGCGTCAGCAACGAGCACAGGACGAACAGCAGGAACTTGCCGGCCAGCGCTGGCATCAGCTCGTTGCTGGCGCGATCGGCATCGAAGAGCGGGCGCAGCTGCCAGTCGCTGCCGGGCAGGGGAATTTGCGCGAGGCTCTGCGCCTGCTCGGCGCCGGTGACCGGTGCGATGCTGCCGGCCGCCTGCTGCAGGTGGTCGGCCCGGGCGATGACGCGCAGGCTCTGTCGGTCCTCGAGCAGCCAGTCGTGTTCGCTCTGGTGTTGCTCGCGCAGCCAGTTCCTCAGCGCCTTGGTGCTCATGCGCAGGACGCGATGGCTACCGTCGGCCTGCCGCAGCAGCAGGTACAGGGCGCCGCCGTCCTGGGCGCTGAAGGCGAAATGGTAGGCGGCCGAAGCGCTGCGCTGCAGCTGGTTGCGAATGAAGCTGCGGTCGTTCGCACTGGCGAAGCTGTCGCTGAGCAACTGACCGTTGGCGTCGAACCAGGCCATGCTGCTGAGGGTCGGGAAAATGCTGCGCAGCGTGCCGAGCAGTTCGGCGTCGCTGTGCTTGGCATCCTCCGCGCTGTGCAGCATGGCCTGCCCGGCCTGGGCCTTCAGGCGCATGCTCAGGCTCAGGTGCTTGGCCAGCTGTTCACCGTAGCTGAGGCTGAGCTGCTTCTGGCTGCCGAGCAGTTGCCGATGCTCCTGCACCAGTTGCCAGGCCAGCAGGCCCAGAATCGCCAGCACCAGGACCACCAGCGCACGCCGCAGCGCTTCGCGACGCCTTGGCGCACGCGACTCGCCCGTGGGGGAGTTCGGCTGGGATGAGGGAGTCGACACGTTCTATGAGCCTGCAGCCAGTGCGGGGTTGTATCTGCTATGACAAGCGCGAGCGGGCCTCTGCTCACGTCAGCCGGCTAGAATGCCTGTAAATGTGGCCAAGTGCCAGTTCCGCTCGACGAGCGTAGTTTGCCCTGTCGCCTGCATTGCGGTAGCTTTGCGCCGCGTGCGCGAACTGTCCGCGCCATACTTGGCGTTCCTCTCCGTGGCGGCTAAGGTCTCTGCACGTTGTCAGGCTGCGGAGGTCGCGAAAAACGGCCGCAGACGGCAAGCGACGGTTGCGCATCGCACGTTCAGCGTCCCCACGACGTTTTCGCCACGCGTGCCGGGTGCGCCACTTTTTCAGCTCTCATTCTCACCAGTCAGGTTCTCCATGGCTCAGTACGTCTACAGCATGCATCGGGTCAGCAAGGTCGTCCCGCCGAAGCGTGAAATCCTCAAGGACATCTCTCTCTCGTTCTTCCCGGGCGCCAAGATCGGTGTGCTCGGCCTCAACGGCGCCGGCAAGTCGACGCTGCTGCGCATCATGGCGGGCGTCGACACCGAGATCGACGGCGAAGCCCGTCCCATGCCCGGCATCAAGGTCGGTTACCTGCCGCAGGAACCGCAGCTGGACCCGACCAAGAGCGTGCGCGACATCGTCGAAGAGGCAGTAGGCGAGATCAAGCAGGCCCAGGCACGTCTCGACGAGGTGTACGCCGCCTATGCCGAGCCGGATGCCGACTTCGATGCGCTGGCCGCCGAACAGGCCAAGCTGGAAGCCATTCTGCAGGCCGCCGATGGGCATAACCTGGAGCGCCAGCTGGAAGTCGCCGCCGACGCCCTGCGTCTGCCGGCCTGGGACGCCAAGATCGAGCACCTCTCCGGTGGCGAGAAGCGCCGTGTGGCGCTGTGCCGTCTGCTGCTGTCGGCGCCCGACATGCTGCTGCTGGACGAACCGACCAACCACCTGGACGCCGACTCGGTGGCCTGGCTGGAGCGCTTCCTGCACGATTTCCCCGGCACCGTGGTGGCGATCACCCACGACCGTTACTTCCTCGACAACGTCGCCGGCTGGATTCTCGAGCTCGACCGTGGCCACGGTATCCCCTACGAGGGCAACTATTCCGGCTGGCTGGAATCGAAGTCCAACCGTCTGGCCCAGGAAGCCAAGGCCGAGGCGTCGCACGCCAAGGCCATGAAGGCCGAACTGGAGTGGGTTCGCCAGGGCGCCAAGGCGCGTCAGTCGAAATCCAAGGCGCGCCTGCAACGCTTCGAGGAAATGCAGTCGCAGGAATTCCAGAAACGCAGCGAGACCAACGAGATCTACATCCCGGCCGGTCCGCGTCTGGGCGACAAGGTCATCGACTTCGTCAATGTGTCGAAGTCCTTCGGCGACCGCGTACTGATCGACGACCTGTCGTTCAGCATCCCGAAAGGCGCTATCGTCGGCGTGATCGGTGGCAACGGTGCCGGTAAGTCGACCCTGCTGCGCATGATCACCGGCAAGGAACAACCGGACTCCGGCCACATCGAGATCGGTGAAACCGTGCAGATCGCCAGCGTCGAGCAGAGCCGCGAGGCGCTCGAAGGCAACAAGACCGTGTGGGAGCAGGTCTCCGACGGCTTCGACATGATCAAGGTGGGCAACTACGAGGTGCCGTCGCGTGGTTACGTCGGCCGCTTCAACTTCAAGGGCGCCGACCAGCAGAAGTTCGTCAAGGACCTCTCCGGTGGTGAGCGTGGCCGTCTGCACATGGCCCTGACCCTGAAGCAGGGCGGCAACGTGCTGCTGCTCGACGAACCGTCCAACGACCTCGACGTGGAAACCCTGCGTGCGCTGGAAGACGCGCTGCTGGACTTCCCCGGCGCCGCCATCGTGATTTCCCACGATCGCTGGTTCCTCGACCGTATCGCCACCCACATCCTCTCCTACGAGGACGATGCCAAGGTCAACTTCTTCGAAGGCAACTACACCGAGTTCGAAGCCGATCGCAAGAAGCGCCTGGGCGACGCTGCCGCGCAACCGCACCGCGTGCGTTACAAGAAACTGGCGCAGTAAGCGTTCGGTGGATGAAAAACGGAGCCTGCGGGCTCCGTTTTTCGTTGTGGCGCAGAGGGCGCGGTGGCCATCTGCGCCAGGCGGGCGGGGCTACAGCTTGGCCAGTAGCGCTTCCAGCGCCTTGGCCTGGTCCTCGGCCAGGTCGATGATATGGAAGCCGGCCCAGCAATGCTGGCCGTCGGCACCCGGCCGGCTCCACAGGCAGTCCGCCCCGAGGTGCACTTCCTGCAGGCCATGGGTCTCCGAGGTGCAGACCAAGCGGCACTCCAGTACGGCATCGGCCGTATGCGGGGTGTCGCTGAACAGCATGAAACCGTCCGCGGACAGGTCGACGATACGGCCAAGGCGCTGCCCGCTGTTGAGGTCGAAGACCTCCAGCTGCATCTCGGTGCCATGGCGGCTATGTTGGCGACGCTCTTCCATGGAAATTCCTCAGCGGGGTTCGGCTGCGCGGCCAGTGAAACGCTGCAGCACGCGGTAGATGGCTGTCAGTGCGCGATCCACCAGTGGTGTTGCGCGTTCGGGGGTGACGATGCGGGCCAGGCCCTTCTCCATTTCGTTCGCCAGCACGGTGAGCGGTTTGATCGCGACACGCTGACCACTGTTGTCGACGAACATGTAGTTGTGCGTGGTCGGGCTGAACCAGGAGAGCTTGAGCACGCGGCTCTGGCCGTTGCTGACGAATTCGAACCAGGTGCCGAACTCGACGTCCGCCAGTTCCTTGGCCAGCGCCTGCGCACGTGTCGAGAGCGTGTTGCGTGACGGTGCCTGGCGCACCAGGTCGGCATCCTCGCCGAGCATGGCGCCCAGCGGGCTTTCCGGCAGGGTGGGGCTCAGTTGTGCGGCCAGTTGCGGCTGCTTGGCCTGCACGGCGTGCTGGCAGGCGACCAGGTCCTGCAGCAGGCGCCGAATGCCATCCTCGTGGTAGCCACCCAGCAACTCCAGGCCTTTGCGCAGGTCGCTGAGCATGGGCACGCGCAGTTCCTGCAGGCGCTGCGTGTCCGCCTCGTCCAGCGGGGTGCCGCTCCAGGCCAGCTGCTCGGCCACTTCGCTGGCCCGTCGCCATTCCTCGCTCTGTTCGCCATGGCGCAGCAGGACGAAGACCAGCACATCGGCCCAGGTCAGCTCGAGGAAGTTGCGGATGATCGCCGGCAGGTCACGTTGCTCCAGGCAGCGCTGCACCACGTCCAGAGCCTGTTCGCGCGCGCCGAGCAGACGATCCCTGCCCTTGGCGGCCTCCACCGCGCGGCGCTCACGCAGCTCGACCTTGTGGCGCAGGGTGTCGACATATTCGTTGAACTCTTCGATCAGGCCGTCGAACAGCGCCAGGTCGCCGCTGAAGCCGTGAATCACGCGCTCGACCACCCACTGCATCTTGGCCAGCAAGCCGCGCTCGTCACCCTCGCTGCCATACAGCACGCCGGCCTGGGCCATGGTGTTGAGCAGGCGCCGCGCGGGGTGGTGATGCTGGGTGAACAGCGCCTTGTCCATCAGGGCGATCTTCAGGTAGGGCGTATGCAGGTGCGACAGCGCGGTCTTGCAGGCGTCCGGCAGATTCTCGTCGTCGAGGATGAAGTCGAACAGCATGCCGACCAGGTCGATCACATCGGCTTCCTGCTCGGAAACCTTGCTGTCGCCGGGCAGGCTGCTGTGGGATTCCAGCTGCTGTTGCAGATCGGCCTTCAGGCCCTCGACCGCCTGCGGCTTCTGCAGGCGCTGGGCCAGTTCGTGCGCCGACTGCTGTTGCATGCGGTTGAGTGCGGCGAGCAGCTCGCTGGCGCTGTAGGTCCGGCTGGCCTCACGCGGCGAGAAGCTGACGATGCTGCGCGTGCCGCCGAGCAGGGGGGCATCCGGATGACTGTGGCGATGTTCGTCCAGCAGGCTGGACAGGCCGCTGAACAGCGCCGACGGATCGCTCGGGGGCGGCGCGCTCAGATCGAGGTCGAGCAACGCGGGCTCTGCGCTCGCCGGGGCTGCGCCGGGTTTGCCGGTGGCTGGCTGCGCCGGTGCGGGCGCCTCTGCCTTGGGTGCCTCCGGGCGGCTGACGCTCGGGTTGATCTGTGCGCTGTACTTGAGGTTGGGCAGCACGCCGGCGTCGATCAGGCGCTGGTTGAGGGCGCCGTACAGCGAGTCCAGGCTCTGCATCACATGGCGATCGAAGAGCATGTAGAGGATGGTCTTGATCTGCAGCGGGAACGGGCAGGGCGCCAGTGCCTCGCGAAAGGCCTGGGCGATGGCCTGCGGGCCGAAGGGGTTGTTGTCCTCGCCGAGCTTCTGCCCGTTGTTGAGCAGCGCCAGGCGCTGCTCCAGGGCGAACAGCTGCTGCGTGCAGCGGGCCTTGACCCGGCTGACCATGTTGGTGACTTGCAGGGTCTCTTCGTAATCTTCGTTCTGCACCAGCTCCAGGTGCTCGGAGTCCAGTTGCGCGGCGGTCTGACTCTGCAGCTTGCCGTCGAGGAAATCGGAGAAGTTGGTGGCGATCTGCTGGTGGTAGCTGCGCTCGATCTGCGGGCGTTGCCGGCGTATCTCGCGCATGCTGTCGAAGAACAGCGTCTGCACCTTGTTGTTCTCGGCCTTCTCGGCGCACTCGAACAGGGTGTCGTCGACCTGGCCGAAGACGCCGTTGAGGTGCTCCGCCAGGCGATTCATCACCAGTTTGCGGCACGCCTGCACCAGATCGCTGAAGCGCGGCTGTATGCCGCGGCTGGCGAGGCTGACCACCTTGGGGTGAATGGGGGGCTGGTCCTGGCTGCTCATGGACTGTCCTAACTGGCGTCGTCGTCTGGCGCGTCCTGCGTCGTGCCGCAGTTCGATGAAACATATAGTAGTCCATGCCCGTGCTGCAAAGCATTGTCGTAAAAGCAGTTTGCAGGGGTTGACAGGGAATTTTTGCTACGTAAAATGGCGCGCCTCAGCAGCGGCAACGCGAAAGCGAAACGCGGTTGAGGCTGGAATGTCAGTAGTTCCGCGATAGCTCAGTCGGTAGAGCAAATGACTGTTAATCATTGGGTCCCTGGTTCGAGTCCAGGTCGCGGAGCCAAATTCCAATCGGGGTATAGCGCAGTCCGGTAGCGCGCTTGCTTTGGGAGCAAGATGTCGGGAGTTCGAATCCCCCTACCCCGACCATATTTGGGTCGTTAGCTCAGTTGGTAGAGCAGTTGGCTTTTAACCAATTGGTCGTAGGTTCGAATCCTACACGACCCACCACCATTCGAAGAAGCCCGCCTAGCGCGGGCTTTTTCGTGTCTGGCGTTCGGGTTTTGCGGTGTGGTCACTTCTCTCACGCTTGCGGGTGAGGGGGTAAGCGGGGTATGGCGGCGCCGGTTTACCCTCTCCCGCCCTGCGGGCACCCTCTCCCATGAACGGGAGAGGGTCATCAGAAGGCCGCTCCGCGGCCGCTTTCAGTGCAGCTTCAGGCGCGGCTCGGTGCTGCGGCCGATGCGGTCGCTGAGCATCAGCAGCAGCGTGCGCGGCACGCCGTACAGCGCCATCTGGTGCATGCGATATAGCGACACGTAGAACACGCGCGCCAGCCAGCCTTCCAGCATCACGCTGCCGGTGAGGTTGCCCATCAGATTGCCCACGGCGGAGAAGCTCGACAGCGAAATCAGCGAGCCGTAGTCACGATAGCGATACTCCGGCAGGGCCTGGCCGCTGATCTTCAGGCGCAGCGACTTGGCCAGCAGTGACGCCTGCTGGTGCGCGGCCTGGGCGCGCGGAGGCACGTTGCGCCCTTCGCTGCCGGGTTGCGGGCAGGCGGCGCAGTCACCGAAGGCGAATACGTCGTCATCCCGCGTGGTTTGCAGCGTCGGGCGTACCTGCAGCTGGTTGATACGGTTGCTCTCCAGGCCATCCAGGTCCTTGAGAAAGCCCGGTGCGCGGATACCGGCGGCCCATACCTTCAGGCTGGCGGGGATGAAGTTGCCGTCGGCGGTCTTCAGGCCTTCGGCCGTCACTTCGCTGACGGCGGCGCCGGTCAGCACGGTAACGCCGAGTTTTTCCAGGGTCTTGTGTACCGGCCGGGCGATGCGCTCGGGCAGGGCCGGGAGAACGCGCGGGCCCGCTTCGATCAGGGTGATGCGCATGTCTTCGGGGCGAATCCGGTTCAGGCCGTAGGCTGCCAGCTGTTTTGCCGCATGGTGCAACTCGGCCGCCAGTTCCACCCCGGTGGCCCCGGCGCCGACGATGGCGATGTTGATCTGCGAGCCATCCTCGTGCTCGCTGGCGTGGGCGCGCAGGTAGTGGCTGAGCATGCGGCGGTGGAAGCGCTCGGCCTGCTCGCGGGTATCCAGCAGGATGCAGTGCTCGGCGGCGCCAGGCGTGCCGAAGTCGTTGGTGGTGCTGCCCACCGCGATCACCAGGCTGTCGTAGGCGATGCGCCGCTCGGGCATCAGCACCTGGCCGTCATCGTCCAGGGTCGGGGCTAGGGTGATGTGCTTGTCCGCGCGGTCGAGACCGGACATGCGGCCGAGCTGGAACTCGAAATGATTCCACTTGGCCTGCGCCACGTAGTTCAGTTCGTCTTCCGAGGAGTTCAGCGAGCCGGCCGCCACTTCGTGCAGCAGGGGCTTCCAGATATGGGTGAGGTTGGCGTCGACCAGGATGATCCGGGCTGCGCCGCTCTTGCCCAGTTTTCTACCAAGGCGGGTGGCCAGCTCCAAACCGCCGGCGCCGCCGCCGACAATCACGATGCGATGGGACATGGAAAGTGCTCACAAGGCTTTGAAAAAGACGGTGTGAGTGCGAGAGGGCGAGCGCGAGGCAGCTCATAGCACCAGTCGACTCAGAAAGCGGCTCAGCAGGCCCAGGCCGATGACGGCGATCAGCACGATGGTGAGCAGGCGCCAGACGCGAAAGGGCTGACGCTCGACCTGATGCTGCGGCGCACTCAGGTACTGATCGACTTTCTGCTGGTCTTCGGGGCTCAGGCGGCTGGTCATGGAAGGGCCTCTGCGTGAATGCGGCTATTCTAGGCGCGCCCGCCAGCCTTGGCGAGCGTCGTTGTCCTGCGGGTCAGAAAGGTTGTCGAGGATTTCGACTCGCACGCTGTCGTCGAGGCGAATGATGCCGCCCTCGATCACCCGTGCGGTGATGCCGCCATGGCCGCGCATGGCCTGGAAGGTGCCACGGTCAAGGCGCTCCTCGAGGCGCGCGCAGGGCTGGCACCAGCCGGTGGTCTGCAGGAGCGCCTGGCCGATGCGGAAATAGCGGCCCTTGAGGCTGAACAGGTTGATGCCGGCGACCGCGATATTGCGCCGTAGCTCGTCCGGCGGCAGTGGCGTGTCGCGGCCGAGCAGGGCGGCGACCACGGCCAGGTGCTCCCACTGGATCAGGGTGACCTGCCGTGCGTTGCGTGGTCCGGGGCGGCTGTGGTCGCCGGTCAGGCCGGCTTCACGGCGGGCCTCGACGGCTTCGACTTCGAGCATGGCTTCCCGTGGCTTGGGGCGCACGCCAATCCAGCGCACGCGTCCGCTTTGCGGCACATCGGCCAGCAGTTCCTGCAGCGGGCTCACAGGCCGATACCGATGTCGAACAGCACGCTGCGGCCCAGGTTGTGGCGCAGGAAATCCGGGGCGTCCGGGTGGGCGAACAGCACGCGGGCGAAGCGCGGACCGACCAGCGACAGCGAGCGCCAGCCCTGGCGCAGGTACTCGGTGGGCGGTGGGAAATGGCTGTTGCAGTCCAGCACGGCCCGCTTGAGGCTGACGAACGCGACCAGGTCCAGCTCGCCCAGGTCAATGCCGCGCTCGCGGTAGTTGTGTGCCTTCTTGCGCAAGGTCGGGGCCAGGCGCGCCTGCATTTCGCTGGCGGGAATGCGCTTGGGGCGGGCTTCGCGGCGCACCAGCTGGCTCAGGGAAAAGGCGCTGCGACGGCGCTCCAGCTCGGCTCGCCATTCGTCGTTGAGGCGCCGACCCTCGTCGAGGACGAAGAACACTTCGAAGTTGGCCTCGCGAAACAGCACGTCGGGCGGTTCCTGGCCGCTCGGGTTGAAGTCGTCGCTGTGGTGGCGCACGTTCAGTGCCTGCAGCAGGCGCTGGCAGACCCAGCGTTCACGCTCCCATTTCCTGGCGTTGGAGAGGAAGGCGTTGGCCTGTTCGGCCTGATGCGTGAGCAGACGCAGGTAGTCGGAATCGTCCATCACCGAAGCTTAGCCGTTGCACGGGGCGATGCGCCAGGTGTCTGAACAGGCGTTCTGAGGCGGTGTAGACTGCCTGGCAAACCCTGCGCGCGACGAACGGAAAGGAAGGTCGAGACCCCATGATCGCTTCTGAGCTGTTGGCGTTCAGCACATTGCTGGGCGGTTGGCTGATCTATGCGCTGGCGCTGCTCTGGGCACTGGTGCGCGCGCCCTGGCTGGAGCTGTTCAGCGATCTGCGCCGCCAGCACCTGCTGTTCGGCACGATGCTGGGGTTGGTCCTGCTCTGGCTGGTGCGTCGCGATTTCGACTCGGGGCTGTCCTACCACTTCATCGGCATGACGGCGGTCACCCTGTTGCTGGACTGGCCCCTGGCGATACTGGCAGGCCTGGCAGCGCAGATGGGGTTGCTGGTCATGGGGCGTCTGGATCTGGCCGCGCTTGGCGTCAATGGCGTGCTGCTGGTGCTGATCCCGGTGCTGGTGACCGAGCTGTGCGCGATACGGGTGGAGCGCGCGCAGCCCCGCAATCTGTTCGTCTACATCTTCTTCTGCGGCTTCTTTCCCGCGGCACTGGCCACCCTGATGACCTTGCTCGGTGGTCTGGCATTGCTGTGGATGGATGGCCTGTACCCGATGCCGCCGTGGCTCGATGACTTTGCCGGGTACCTGTGGCTGGTGGCGTTTCCCGAGGCCTTCATCAACGGCACGATCGTCACGGCACTGGTGGTGTTCTATCCCGACTGGCTGGAGACCTTCAATCGCAGTCGCTACCTGCAGGCGCCCTGGAAGGAAGGCGATCGCGGCGAGTGAATGGCGCTGCATCGAGCGCCTGAATGGCGGGCCAGGCGTTGACGCGAGTCAATGCCCGGGCAGGGGCGTGCGCCATGCTGTGAAAAACTACGGGAGGCTGCGGCATGAGCATTTACAAGTGGGCCAGAGACGCCCTTGGCGACGACCTGCGTGAGGCCGAGGCGCAGGGCTTCGATCGGCTGATGGTGCTGCGTGCGTTGCTGGCGGAGGTGGTGCAGCTGAACAAGGCGTCGCGCGACGCGCAGGAGCTGGCGCACGAGCTGCAGTTTCTTGCCGACAACCTCGACGAGGAGCGTGACTACGCTTTCATGCGTCCTTGAGCGGCAGCGGGGAACCGTTTCGAGCGACGGGCTGCTCGGCCAGGCGGTTGCTGCTCAGTGTGGTCGCGTCGGCAGGTCGCCGCTGAACAGCTCGTCTTCCAGATTGTCGCCGGGGATGGCGTGTTCTTCCGCAGCCCAGGCGCCCAGGTCGATCAGTTTGCAGCGTTCGCAGCAGAAGGGGCGGTAGGTGCTTTCCGCTTTCCATTCGACGGGCGCGCCGCAGGTAGGGCATTGAACGGTGGTGGTCATGATTGGCCTCCGCGCAGGGTCAGATAGAGGGTGTGCAGACGCTCGACTTCCGCATCGAGCCAGGCCAGGTCGCGATCGTTGTTCAGCACGTCGTCGGCATGCCGCAGCCGCTCCTCGCGGCTGGCCTGTGCCTGCATGATGGCGCGTACCTGCTCCTCGGAGCTCTGGTCGCGGGCGATGGTGCGTTGCACCTGCAGGTCAGCGGGCGTGTCGACGACCAGAATACGCTGCGTCATATGGCGCTGGCCGGACTCCACCAGCAGCGGCGACACCAGGATGGCGTAGGGTGACTCGGCGCGCGCCAGGACCTGCACGATTTCCTGGCCGATCAGTGGGTGCAGCAGGCTTTCCAGCCAGCGGCGTTGCTCCGGGTCGGTGAAGATCAGCTTGCGCAGCGCAGCGCGGTCCAGTTCTCCATTCGCCTGCAGCACACCGTTGCCGAAATGCTCGACGATCCTGGCCAGCGCCGGTCGTCCCGGCTCCACGACCCAGCGCGCCGCGTGATCGGCATCGACCACATGTATGCCGCGTTCGATGAAGCCTTGCGCCACGGCGCTCTTGCCGCTGCCGATGCCGCCGGTGAGGCCAAGTATCCAGGGTTTCATAACGCCGATGCGGTCCCGTGATTGCTCAAGGGCGCGATTGTAAGGGGGATTGCCGGGTGAGGCGAACAGTCAGTAGATGCATACCTGCTGGCGAGCGGATGAGCGTGCGTATCGCTGGCGAGCTGACTCCTGCAGGAGTCAGCGTCATGCAGTGTGGATCTTGGGGGCGGTATGGATTCCTAGAAGCCGGCGAACTTCAGGTAGCTGCCGGTAATCACATCGCCCCACAGCAGCGCGATCCAGCCGGCAATGGCCAGATAGGGGCCGAAGGGCATCGGCGTGCTGGAGTCGCTGCCGCGCATGCGCAGCAGGATCACGCCAAGCACCGCGCCAACCAGCGAAGACAGGAGGATGGTCAGCGGCAGAATCTGCCAGCCACCCCAGGCGCCAAGCATCGCCAGGAGCTTGAAGTCGCCGTAGCCCATGCCTTCCTTGCCGGTGACCAGCTTGAACAGCCAGTACACCGACCACAGGCTCAGGTAGCCGGCAATGGCGCCCCAGAGTGCGTCTTCCAGGCTGGTGAACAGGCCGAAGCAGTTGACGATCAGGCCCAGCCACAGCAGCGGCAGTACCAGAATGTCCGGCAGGATCTGGTGGTCGGCGTCGATCAGGCTCATCGCCAGCAGGCCCCAGGTCAGCGCCAGCATGGCGCCGGTCTGCCAGGTGAAACCGAAGTGCCAGGCGATATAGCCGGACAGCACGCCGCAGGCCAGCTCCACCAGAGGGTAGCGCTTGCTGATGGGCGTCTTGCAGTTCGAGCATTTGCCACGCAGGAACAGGTAGCTGATGACCGGCACGTTCTCCCAGGGCTTTATCTCATGGCCGCATTGCGGGCAGCAGGAATTGGGCAGCACCAGGTTGAATGTCTCTGCTTGAGGTACCGGTGGCATCTCCAGCACCTCGCGGGCCTGGGCTTGCCAGTCGCGTTGAAGCATCTTCGGCAGACGGTAGATCACGACGTTGAGGAAGCTGCCTACCAGCAAGCCAAGTAGGACAACACACAAAATAAAGGCCAGCGCATGGCTGGCCAGAAAGTCGACAATGAGCATTTAGACCACAGAGCCCAACTGGAAGATTGGCAGGTACATGGCGATGATCAGGCCGCCAACTAGCACACCCAGTACGGACATGATGATGGGTTCCATCAAGCTGGTGAGGCCGTCGACCATGTTGTCCACCTCTGCTTCATAGAAACTGGCGACCTTGTCCAACATTTCATCCAGCGAGCCAGACTCCTCACCAATCGCGGTCATTTGGATGGCCATGCTGGGGAACGTTCCAGTAGTGCGCATGGAGAAGTTCAATTGCATGCCGGTTGAAACATCCGCCTTGATTTTATTGGTGGCATTCTTGAATACGATATTGCCGGTTGCTCCGGCAACAGAGTCCAGCGCATCTACTAACGGTACGCCAGCCGCAAATGTAGTGGACAATGTGCGTGCGAAGCGTGCTACAGCAGATTTGTAAAGGATGTCGCCAACGATAGGCAGCTTTAGCACGCCTCGGTCTATCGAATCTCGAAGCTTTTGGGAGCGTTTTATCGCCTCTTTGAACGCAAAAGCTGTAGCGAAGATGCCGATTAGGAATATGAACCACCATTTTTGAAGAACTTGAGATATTCCAATGACCATAAGGGTAAAGGCAGGAAGCTCTGCGCCAAAGTTTGCGAAGACCTCTTCAAACTGAGGGACAACTTTGATTAGCAATATCGCAGATACGATGACAGCTACCACGACTACAGCTATGGGGTAGTTCATTGCCTTCTTGATCTTGGCTTTGAGTGCCTCTGTCTTTTCCTTGTAGGTGGCGATACGATCCAGCAGGTTTTCCAAGGCACCGGCCTGTTCGCCAGATTCCACCAAGTTGCAGTAAAGTTCGTCGAAGTACTCGGGCTTCTTGCGTAGCGAGGCCGCGAAGCTGTTGCCTGCAGCCACCTCCTGCTTCACCTCGTCCACCAGCTTGCGCATGTTTGGGTTGTCGAACCCTTCGGAGATGATGTCGAAAGACTGCAGTAGTGGTACGCCGGCCTTCATCATGGTCGCCATCTGTCGGGTAAACAGGGCGATATCCATCGGCTTGACCTTCTTGCCCTTGCCGAAGGACAGAGAAGATTCCTTGCGCACCTTGGTCGGGTTGATACCCTGCTTGCGCAGCTGTGCCTTGACCAACGCAGGATTCTGGCCATTCATGACGCCCTTGACGGCGGCGCCGCGTCGATCTTTGCCTTCCCACTTGAACGCGCTGGTTTTTAGAGCTTTTTCCGCCATGGTTAATCCTTGGTCACGCGGTTGACTTCCTCAAGGCTGGTAACCCCTTGCATGGCCTTGAGCAAAGCGGAGGTGCGTAGATCATTAAAGCCGTCTTTACGCATCTGTGTGGCGATATCGATGGAGTTGCCTTCCTCCATGATAATCCGCTGCAGGTTGGCCGTGTTTTTAACCACTTCATAAATACCGACACGACCCTTGTAGCCGCCCTTGCAATTATCGCAGCCAACCGGGCCGTAGATCTTGAAGGTGCCGATCTTGTCTTCGGGGAAACCTTCGGCCAGCAGGGTATCGCGTGGTACGTCGACTTCTTTTTTGCAGGTGCTGCACAGCTTGCGTGCCAGGCGCTGGGCGATGATCAGGTTGACCGAGGTGGCGATGTTGAACGAGGGCACGCCCATGTTGCGCAGGCGAGTCAGGGTTTCCGCTGCGCTGTTGGTGTGTAGGGTGGACATCACCATGTGTCCGGTCTGTGCGGCCTTGACGGCGATGGAGGCGGTGTCGAGGTCACGGATCTCGCCCACCATGATGATGTCCGGGTCCTGGCGCAGGAACGCACGCAAGGCTTGGGTGAAGTCCATGCCCTGTTTGGGATTGACGTTGACTTGGTTGATACCCTCGAGGTTGATCTCGACCGGGTCTTCCGCGGTCGAGATGTTCACGTCCGGAGTGTTGAGGATATTCAGCCCGGTATAGAGCGAGACGGTCTTGCCCGAACCGGTGGGGCCTGTAACCAGAATCATGCCTTGCGGTTGCTTGAGGGCGCTGAGGTATAGCTCCTTCTGCTCTTCCTCATAACCCAGGGCATCGATACCCATCTGTGCGCTGGTGGGGTCGAGAATCCGCATCACGATTTTCTCACCCCACAGAGTGGGCAGTGTGTTGACGCGGAAGTCGATGGCCTTGGTCTTGGATATCTTCATCTTGATGCGGCCGTCCTGCGGTTTGCGCCGCTCGGAGATATCCAGTGCGGCCATTACCTTGAGGCGTGCTGAGATTCGTGGTGCCAACTGGATGGGGGGGCGAGCGACCTCGTGGAGCATCCCATCGGTACGAAAGCGCACTCGATAGGCTTTTTCGTAAGGCTCGAAGTGCAGGTCCGAGGAGCCTCCTTTGATGGCATCAAGCAGCATCTTGTTGACGAAGCGCACAACGGGGGCGTCATCAGCATCTGCTCCAGCGTCACCAGACTGTTTGTCGTCGTCGACGACCTCGACATCTAGGCCATCGAGATCTACGTCGGCAAGGTCGTCCATTCCGCTATTGGCAGAATCGAAGAACTTGTCGATGGCGTCGCCGAGCTTGTCGTCCTCGACCAAAATTGCTTCGGTGGTCAGGCCTGTACTGAACTGTACGTCAGTGACCGCCTGGTGGCTGGTGGGGTCGGAGATGCCTATGAACAACTTGTTGCCGCGCCGCCACAGAGGCAGCACGCGATGTTGGCGTACTAGTTTCTCGGTAACAAGGTCACGCGGTTGCCCTTCTTTGTCGATAGCGTTCAGGTCAAAGAACGCCACCCCGAACTGCTCAGCAGCCAATTCAGCCAAGGCGCGACTTTTAACCAGCTTGTTCTGCACAAGATAGGTCACCAGCGGCAATTTGTTGCGCTGGGCCTGCTGCTGAGCCTGCTGGGCTGCTTTCTCGTCCATGAGGCCGGCCAGGGCAAGCTGTCTCGCCAGGCCGGAAAGGGAAATGCTTTCGTTCATCACGTGCTCCAAACACAATGCCTGACTTATAACCTAGTCGCTTAGCGCCTGCCAAACAGCTCAGTTTGATGTGACAAAAAACGGCACATAGTGCCGGGCGGGGTTGCGCTTGAGTTAAAGTTGGTGCGCGAGGGATGCGGAGTGGATGAGGAGTAAGGTGATCGGGCCAAGGATATGTAGAGGCGGAGGCGAGCGCTGCCATCTACGCTGTGATGGTGGTCTGTCACTGCCGAAGCGGTGTACGGCGAGTCGTAATGTACCGGGTTCGGCCGCCTGATGATGTTGGCATGCAACCTGCTTACTGTTGATCAGGTCTCGGTACCTATACCCTTCTAGGAGAGAAATATGAAAGCTCAACTGCAAAAAGGCTTCACCCTGATTGAACTGATGATCGTGGTCGCCATCATTGGTATCCTGGCTGCCATCGCCCTGCCTGCCTACCAGGACTACACCGCGCGTTCGCAAGTATCGGAAGCTCTGAGCCTGGCTGGTGGTGCTCGCACCGCTGTAACCGAGTACTGGACCAGCAAAGGGGCTATGCCGACCACTAATGCCCTGGCTGGTCTGGCTGCCGACACCTCTATCTCCGGTAACTACGTCAACAGTGTTGCGGTGGGCGCCAATGGTTTGATCACTGCGACTATGAAAGGCTCTGGTGTTGCCAGCGGTCTCGCTAGTAAGACTTTGGCGCTGAGCCCGACTACTAGCACTGGCGCCGTTACTTGGAAGTGCAAAGCGGGTGCTACCAACGGTATCGATGCCAAGTACCTGCCGAGCTCTTGCCGCTAATCTTTAGTCGTAGGTGCTTACTGCCCGCTTTTGCGGGCAGTTTTGTTTTGGAGAGGAAGTATGCGCTCTGCTAGTATTGCGACTCCATCGCTTTGCTATTTTTTAATTTTGATTGCTGCTTACTTTGTTTACTCTCCAGGAATGTCAGGGGGCTTTTTGTTTGATGATTACCCCAATCTCCAGCACTTAGGGGATCTGGGTGGTGTGGTTGATTGGGAAACCTTCAGGGCCTACGTATTCAGCGGCTTTGCTGGGCCTACTGGGCGTCCTTTGGCATTGGTCACTTTTCTATTGGACGATAATGCCTGGCCTAGTCAAGCTCCCTGGTTTAAACAAACCAATTTACTGATTCATGTTTTATGCGGTCTGCTGCTGTGCTGGGCCACCTTGCTGCTCCTACGCAACCTTAAGCGTGTTGGTGAAAAACAGGCTCAATATATCGCTGTTCTGGCTTGTGCCCTGTGGGTGCTGCACCCATATATGGTATCTACCATTCTTTATGTGGTGCAGCGTATGGCGCAACTGGCGACGCTGTTCTGCCTGGCTGGGGTCGTTATGTATTTATATGGCCGGTTGCAGTTGTCGATGCGCCCGCGACGTGCATATATTTTTATGAGCTTGGGCCTGGTGGCTGGAACTTTTCTGGCTACTTTCAGTAAGGAAAATGGTGCGCTGCTGCCTTTGCTGGTTCTGGTGATCGAGTTTTGCCTGCCGAGAGAGGGGAGGCCCGCGTGGCAGTGGCGTGCCCTGTTTCTCTGGCTGCCTTCGCTGGCTGTGGCCGCGCTCCTGGCCCGCTATATCGATTTTTCGGATAATCCCTGGCCCAATCGAAATTTTAATCAGATTGAGCGTTTACTGACCGAGGCCCGAATTGTCTGCGAGTATCTACTGCATTTGTTCGTGCCGAGAATTGAAGGCAACGGCCTTTATCAGGATGGCTATGTCATTTCCAAGGGCTTGTTCGAGCCGGTCAGCACTTTCTTTGCCATTGCTTTTCTTGTGGCTCTGCTGGCAGTCACTTTTGCTATTCGTAAAAAGGCACCATTGATTAGTCTGGGTTTACTGTTCTTCTTTGCCTCCCACTTGATGGAATCCACTGTCGTTGGGCTAGAGTTGTACTTCGAGCACCGCAACCATCTGGCGTCGCTGTTTCTGTTTCTGCCGTTGGCCTATTACTGCGTCATTTACAGTGCTCGTTTCAAGCTGTTGCCGGCGCTGGCCGTTGTCGTGCTTGGTATTCTCGCGTCCATGACTTGGTTGCGCGCATCGCTATGGAGTGATAACGACAAGTTAGAGTTTTATTGGGTTCAGTCGGCTACCAACTCGCCACGAGCTATCAACGCACTGGCGGCCCACTACTTGAATAATGGCGACTATGAAAAGGCCAATGAGTATCTCTTGGCAGCGAGCCGACGTTTGCCGCAAAGCTCTCTATTAACTGCTCGTCTGCTGTTGCAGAAAGTATGGGTAGGGCAAGCCAGTGAGCAGGACTTTATCCAGGCAGGTGAGCGCCTAAAATTGCAGGAATTCGATGCGCAGACGGTGAAGGGTATACGTACTCTGGTAGAGCGTGTGACGGGTGGAGATGCTGCAAGCAATTCTCTCGACTACGCGCACTATAGCCTAAATTTGCTGGATACGATGGAAAGCAGCCCCGCGTACGGTGAGTTTCCGTTGTTTATGCGTCTGGTGGCCTACCTACGTGCCCAGCTGTATCTGCATATTGGCGATGCTGCAGAGGCCTATAGGTATTACAGTCAGGCAATAAGCCGCTATCAGGAAGCCGATGCAGCGCTTGCCATGGTTGCGGAAATGGGGAGTGCCGGATATCCGGAAAAGGCGCTAGAGTTGCTGGAGCAGGCCACTCAAGTACTTGCACAGCAAGACTCACGCAAACTGAAGCGTTCTCGTATGTCCTATGAGCAGGATATAGCATATCTGGAAGGTGCCTTGAGAGAGGCTATGAAAACCAAGAACACTGCCACGGAAGCTCCATGATGATCAGTATTGTCCTTCCCGCCAAGAACGAAGCCTTGGCAATTGGTGCAACGGTGGTCGGCATTCGCCAGCACTGCCCACATGCGGAGGTGATAGTGGTCAATGATGGCTCCACTGATGGTACGGCAGCGGTTGCCGAAGCTGCTGGCGCCACGGTGGTCCATCATCCCTATAGCAAGGGTAATGGCGCGGCGATCAAGGCCGGGGCGCGGGCAGCGAGTGGCGAGATCATTGTATTTATGGATGCCGATGGTCAGCATGACCCTGCTGATGTTTCCCGCCTGCTGGAATTGATCGAGGAGGGGCACGACATGGTTGTGGGCGCGCGTCAGAAAGGGTCACAGGCCAGCTTAGGTCGTGGCTTGGCCAATGGCTTTTACAACAAGCTCGCCAGTTGGATGACCGGGCACCGTGTCGAAGATCTCACGTCCGGCTTTCGGGCTGTTCGGGCAGATAAGTTTCGCGAGTTTCTTTACCTGTTACCCAACGGCTTCTCTTACCCCACCACCAGCACCATGGCTTTTTTTCGGGCGGGTTATTCGGTGGCTTATGTACCGATTCACGCTGCCCAGCGTATCGGCAAAAGCCATATCCGCCTGTTACGTGATGGCACCCGTTTTTTGTTGATCATCTTCAAGATCGGTACTTTGTATTCGCCATTAAAGATATTTGCGCCAGTGGCCTTGACTATGTTGATGCTGGCCTCGGGTTGGTATGGCTATACGCTTTACAGTTTTGGCCGCTTCACCAATATGAGCGCCTTGCTCTATAGCGGGGCGGTGATGGTGTTTTTGATGGGGCTGATTTCGGAGCAGATCACGGCGCTGATGTACAAGGACAAGGGTTGAGTATTGCGGCATGCCGCAGTCGTAGCGGTGTAATGTGCTATCGCCGGTAGAAATGGACTGAGCGCGCTACTGTCGGTGTAACCGAGGTGCTGGACTTTATCCGGGCGAATCCGTCGGTCAATGCGAGTTTGATATCTGAACATTACCTACACGTTACTCAAAGAACCATCGATCGCTGGCTCAAAGCCTTGCGCGAGCAAGGGAAATAGAATTTCAGGGCGCGCACCCAGGATGGGTGGCGACTTAGTAAAAGACAACTGACCATGTTCAAAGGCCCCATCGCTTTAGGCACCCTGCGCACCAGTGCTGTGTTGGGGGTGCGCCTGGTTGTGCAGGCCGGTACCTTGCTGCTGGTGGCCCGGATGCTTGGTCCTGAGCAATTTGGGGCCTTTGCAGGAGTTGCTGCACTGGCAGTGATGTTGGGAGCGCTGTCTACCTTTGGTACACACTTGGTGTTATTGGGCGCCCTGTCCAAAGACCCGGCTAGGCGTGCGCAGGTGTTGCCGTATGCCTTGCCGACCACTTTGCTATGTGGCGGCGCGCTGCTAATTGTCTTTGTACTGATTTGCACCCAGCTGCTGCATGCCAGTGGCGTGGGGTGGGGCGTGCTGCTGGCACTTGGCGTGGCAGAGATGCTGCTGATACCGTTGTCGGCGCTGGTGGTGATGGAGGTGCTGGCGGCCGAACATACGGCGCGTTCTCAGTTGCTGCAGACGCTACCGCTGGCGTTGCGCCTGGTGGCTGCCGCCCTGGTTGCCTGGTTGGCACCGGCAGACCCACTGACGGTCTATGGCTATGGCTATTGTGTGGCGACCGCGATTGGATTTCTGCTGGTGCTGGGCTGCCTCCCGCGACGCTGGCCACAGCTGCGCCTGTGGCGCCGACCCAGCGGGCCGGAGCTGCGTGAGGCGGCCAGTTATGCTGCACTCAACATTACGGCAACTGTGCCTGCGGAGTTGGACAAGACTCTGTCTATCAGACTGCTACCCTTGCCTGCTGCGGGCTTGTACGCCGCAGGGGCGCGCGTGGTGGGGGCAGTCACGTTGCCGGTGGTTGCCTTGATGTTGTCGGCATTGCCCCGCTTGTTTCGCGAAGGGCAGGACCAGCCGCAGCGTACCGCGCGCTTGTTACGGTGGATCTTCGGCGCTACAGCTATTTACGGTGTGGGACTGGCGGTAGCGCTGTGGTGGTGTGCTCCGCTATTTGCCTGGTTGCTTGGCGAAAAATACCAAGGGGTGGAGGAGGTGATTCGTTGGTTGTGTCTTGCCGTGCCCGGTATGACGCTCCGTATCGCGGCGGGCAACGCGCTGATGGCACTGAGTAAGCCTTGGATGAGGGTGAGGTTTGAGGTGGCAGGCCTGGTGGTATTGAGCGTGGCGGCCATCCTGTTGACGACCTATTGGGGCATGCGTGGCATGGCTTTGGCACTGGCATGTTCCGAATGGGCAATGGCGTTATTGGGTGGTTGGGTGGTGCTGCGGGTTCAACGAGGCGTCTCCCATAAAGACAGTAGATCAGTGCTCCCTTGAGTACGATTGCTCCAATCGTTCAAGCGCAGGTTCGAGTGCCTTCACCAGATCATTCCAGTTCAGTGCGGGGGAGGGCGACAGGCAGGGCGCGTCCAGTTGGTTCAGTACGGTCATCGCCAGTGCGTGTGGATTGTCCGGGGTGAACAATGCCTGGGGTGAGGATGCAAGTAGATGGGCCATTTCCCCAACGTTTGAAGCCACTATCGGTAGTCGGCAGGCCAGCATTTCGCTGGCTTTTTGCGGGAAGCAGTAACGCCCGAAAGGGGAGTCCTGTACGGTGATGACGCCAACGTCCAGTGCGCGAAATAGTGTAGCTACCTGCGTTTCAGCTAACTCGCCAAGGTAGTGAACGCGCGACCCGATCGGCAGCGGCAGGTTTTTTTCGCGTGGCCCGGCAAGTACCAGCTGCAGCTCAGGGCGTACCTGCTGTAGTTGCTGCCAGGCAGCGTAGAGGGTATCTATCCCTTTCATGCGCGAGAGGCCGCCGGCGGTGCCAATAAGCGGCGCTGTCAATGGCAACCCCAGCAGCTGGCGTGCGGCGCTGCGAGAGCCGGGGGCAAAGGTGCTGGCATTGATGCCGTTGGGCATGACCTGTACAGGGGCATGTGGTTTGTGGTCGCGCTGGATCTTCTCGCGCAGCGCCTGACTGACGGTAACGATCAGGTCGGCGTTGCGAATGGCGTATCTCAGAAGGCGGTGAAAGCCTGGAATACGTGCCTGCCCAAAGCTTTCGAAGTTGTCATACAGATCAATCGCACAGGGCAGGCCACGCTGCCGGCTTAACCAGACGCTCAGTGCAACGTGTGGAATGTCGGAGGCACCGATCAGTAGGTCAGGCCTGAAGGTGTCTAGTTGCTTGAGCAGATGCAGTGGGTAGGTCGGGAGATGCGCTACTCGCATCCCGCGTGTGGCGCGGGAGTTCCAGCACATTGCCTGGTTTGTTGTCAGGTCATGTTGCTGCTCCTCATCCCGGTAGCCGCGATAGTCAAGGCACCATGCCTGTACATCGTGCCCGAGCCGGTTCAACTGGCCTGGTAGTTCGTAGAGTCTACCGTAACGGTCATGGATCACGTCTTTGCCCGTGTAGTGGCGTTTGCAGAGAAAGGCGATGCGCATGCGGTTATTGCCGATTGGAGGTTTCTTGGATCAGGCGCAGGTAGGCGCTTGACGCGCGCTGTAGCGTGAAAGCATTCGCGCGTTGTATGAGTTCGGCAGCAGGTACATGAAATGCTTTGGACAGGCTCCGCTGAATGGCATGGCTCAGGGCCTCGGCCTGGCCGGTGGGAACAAGCTGGCCGTACTGACCGTGGCCAAGGATTTCAGCCGGGCCGTGGGGGCAATCTGTGGCGATGACCTGAACGCCGCAGGCCATGGCCTCCACCAGAACATTGCCAAAGCCTTCATAGTCGGAGGGCAGTATCAGAATGTCGGAGGCCTGAATCCAGGGCAGAGGGTTGGGGTGGTGGCCGACCAGTCGGCATGCATGGTGCAAGTCATTCTTTTCAATAAGCGCCAGAATCTGTTCTCGCTCTGGCCCGTCACCGAGGATCAGCAGGCGGGCGGCAATGTTCCGGGTGACCAAGGAAAAGGCTTCAAGTAGTAGATCGAGCCGTTTCACTTTGGCAAGGCGACCGCTGAAAACAAGGGTTGGCACCGAGGTATCGGGCCATGGCCACTGGATAGGTTTCTGCATCTGTTGTGCAAAGTCAGGCAGCACTACTGGGTTGTGAATGACGTGAATGGGGGCGCGCAGCTCCAGTGCGCGGCGCATATCGTCGGCCAGCGCGTCGCAGACAGCGACGAGAGCATCGGCTTTCGGCCACAGGGCGCGCATCATTCCGATCAATAGGCGGTGTTTGAGTCGCTGAAGACCGCTGGCTTTTTTCCATGGGGCAGACACAGACAAGTGCTGCGTACAAATCACCTTCATGCTTGGAAACAGCAGCGAGCGAAATAATAACAGCAGGCAGGCGACATCATTGGATGTAGTCATCACTACGTCGGGTTTGTGCTTGCGTAGTTGACGCAACAGGCCGGGAATGAACATCCACTTGTCGTTTGCGGCAATCTCCAGCGTAGGGATGCCTTCAGGTAGTAATGTCTCTGACCCGGGGGCGAATGTGCCAGAAACAATGGATACATCAATACCGGAGTTTTTCAGCTCCGGGGCAAGGTTGGCTTGTACACGCTCCAACCCACCCTGCTCAAATCGACTGAGCAGGAGCCATAGTTGCATGCGCTTTTGTGATGCAGTCATGTCGGAGTGCAGAACACGTTCTGGAAGCTGGTCAGATTGCTTGTGGTTAGCGGTGTCAGTGATCCATTCTTACCGATGCTCTGGAAGCGGTAGCCAAGCTCAGACAGGAAATCGAGGATATCGGTAGATGGATGGCCGGCACGGCTTGCGGAGAAGTCCTGGATTTCGACAATGAGGCGCGGCCTGAAGCGTAGCAACGTATCCCTTGCGCCATGCAGGCAGGCCAACTCGGCACCTTCAATATCGATCTTGATGAGATCAATGCGCTGGATTGAGGGGTGATTGGTGATCCAGTTGTCAAGGGTTGTCATCCTGATGTACTGCACCGGGCTTTCACCATTATTGCCGCCATAGAGGCTGCCTAGCCCGTTGTGATTGTCATCAGTTATTTGTCCGCATGACGCGTAGATCGGGCAGGCACTATCAGTTGCATCGCCTAGCGCTAGACGCTCGATATAAGTTTGTTTGAACTGATTGATCTCTACATGACGTTCAAGCTGTTGTGCGATATTTTCAATGGGCTCGAAGGCGAATACTTGGCCCTGCATGCCGACTCTCTTGCTGGCCAGCAGCGTGATCTCGCCGATGTTGGCTCCGATATCAAGAACGGTCATGCCGGATTGCAGGGTTTCATTTAGCAGATGGGCAATATCTTCGCTGTAGTAGCCCATCCAGAAAATGCGGCGCTGCATATGCTCGGACAGTTCAAGATCCATGGACAAGTCTCCATCGAAGTCATTCACTTGGACGCTTCCATGGGCATGACGAAACAGGCGGCGCAAGAGAGTTTTTGGTAACTTTGGACTGCCATTCGGAGATAAGCAGAATCCGATCTTGCGGAGTGCTAGGAAAATGACTTTATTGCTAGGCATGGCTGCTCTCGTTTTTTGTCATGACATAGATCAGGCAGGACGATCCGAGCGTGCGGGATAAGGCCTTCCTGCAGTTGATCGAAAGTTTTGCCCCGGTTGCATTTGCCATAGTGTAGAAAAGCCCGTTGCCTGAGACTGTGTGAACGTTGAAATTATTCGATCGAAATTTTCCAAGCCAGTAGATTTTGGAAAAATAGTAGGTTTCGGTCAGTGTATTTCCGCGCTCACCGTGTCGGAGTGGAAATAGTGTTCCAAGCCACTCACGCCTAGATTGAGGGGTGCGTGGTACATCGCCGGCTTCTGCGGCGTTTTGGGTCAATGCCATGAGGCGTGATGTGACCCTGCGCATTAGCCATATGTAGTGCGCAAGAATGCTCCATAGGCGGCATGCAGGGGACGGGATCAGGTGGATAGCCATGCCGCCAGGCTTAAGTGTTCGATAGGTTTCACTCAAGAGTTTGTCGATGCTCACGACATGCTCAAGAACGTTTGAGCTGAAAATGACATCGTATGTTTCATCCGCAAAAGGTAGGTTTTCCCCGTCGTATTCATCGATGTGGAATTGGCGTGCGTCTTTGTAGCTGCTGCTTGGCAAATCAAGGGCTGATACTTTATAGCCAAGATCACTTATGTGTCGTGCCTGCTGGCCAGTGCCAGCCCCTAGCTCCAGCACACGGCACGGTTGCCCACTCGAGAGTTGTGGGAAGTATTCAAGTGCAGAATCAAGCTCATGCTTTCTGACATGTTTCAGTGACTGCATGTGTGTTTGATTTGGCAGGGTGCTCTTCTTCATTTGCTAATCCGGCCTCCCTGTGGCGCCTGGCTATTTCAGTCTTCTTGGTGGGGTGCTTTGTGTATTAAAAAGTGTTGAGGCTAAAGAGGCGAAGGCCAGTCAAGGATTTTGGTGTCTATGGCGTTCTTGTTAAATAATCAATTATATGACTGGAGGGGTGTTTGAAGTGTGTGTCGTCGTTTTCTAAGTCAAGTGCCCGATATTCTTTTCTTTTGATGTAATTGAACACGCCGGCGGAGAGCTCACCCTCCATGATCGCATTCTTGCCAAGCCCGTCACTGCGCTCCGTCGCTTGTCGCATCACGATAGTCGGAACGCCAAGCGCAGCTAATTCTTCCTGATTAGATCCGCCATCTGTAAGAACGCATGCCGATTCGGCCGCCAAACGGAGAAACTCGCTGTAACCTAGGCGTGGAAGTAATTTGATGCCTTTATGTTCTTCTAGGCGCTTGGAAAGCCCTGTTTTATCCAGGCGCTTGCGTGTTGCTGGGTGTAAGACAAAATAAATTGTATGTGTGTCTGCGATCTCTTCTAGTAGTTCTACTAGTTTCGATAGTCTCTTGGTGTCATAGATGTTTTGGAAACGATGCAGGGAAGCGACAATGTGATTTGACTCTTGGGGACGAGTGACACGACTAACGCCGGTTAATCTTATTGCATCTAATATTGTGTTTCCGTTCGTATTTATCGCCTGGCAATTTGGATATTTTAGCCTCATGTGCTGTTCTGTTTCTGAATTAGGGCACATGGCGATGTTGCTCAATCGGAAGACAATGCGTCGAGAGATTTCCTCTGGAAAGGGATCGAGTATATGTTTTGATGTTAGGCCGCTCTCCAGGTGTACGACTGACGCGCCTAGCTGACGTCCTGCCAGGGCCCCAAGTACTGTGGAAAGGGTGTCGCCATGTACCAGAATATTGATATGTTTAGGTTTGAGTTTTATGGACTTGAGCTGCTTAATAATTCCCATATAGGCGCGTGGCAGCCATGTGATCAGGGAAAGCACGGTGGCATGCTCTTTTGCGGTGGTCGCAGCGGTTTGTTCTGTTTCTATCCCGAACTCCGCCAGCAAGTCCTGCATGGTTTCTAGATGCTGCCCGGTCATCAGTAAGGTGCACGGCAAATTTTGTTGCTCGCATTCGACGATTACTGGTGCAACTTTAATAAGCTGCGCTCGGGTGCCGATAATAAATACGAAGTGCTTTTGATCTTTGTTTTGTGCCACAAGTGTCTCCGAGGGGCAGGAGGTTAGTGGGGCGAGGCAACGATTAATCAGAGTCAGGGCAAGTGGTGGTCTGTCTGCTGTTTTCAGTTTTCCGCAGAGCATCTCCAGGTTCACGCTGAAATGATATGGGGCGAGCGCGGTAATCGTCCCCGCGTATCCACGATCACGCGTGCCTGGTTTTGCAGGAGTTCGTAGTCGAATCCGTCATGGTCGGTGGTTAGGATCACACAGTCATAGCGTGCTAGGGTTTGTGCATTCAGTAGTACGGACTTCAGGTCGAAGTGATAATCCCTCTTCTTGGGGAAGCACGGGATATGCGGGTCGGCGTAGTCGACCAATGCGCCTTTGCCTTGCAGGAGTTCCATTATCTCCACGGCCGGCGATTCGCGGCTGTCGTCGATGTTCTTCTTGTAGGCCAGGCCCAGCACCAGAATGCGGCTGCCTTTGACTGCCTTGCCATGGTCGTTGAGGGCGTCTGCGGTTTTCTGTACGACCCAGTGCGGCATGTAATGGTTGATCTCACCGGCCAGTTCGATGAAGCGAGTGTTGATGCCGTATTCCTTGGCCTTCCAGGTCAGATAGAAAGGGTCGATGGGGATGCAGTGACCGCCGAGACCCGGACCCGGTTGGTAAGGCGTGAAGCCGAAGGGCTTGGTTGCCGCAGCGCGAATGACTTCGTGTATATCGATGCCCATCTTGTCGGCGACGATCTTCATCTCGTTGACCAGGCCAATGTTCACCGAGCGATGGATGTTCTCTAGCAGCTTGGTCATCTCTGCTGTACGCGTGCTGCTCACCGGAACCAGGGTGCGAATGGCACGGCGATAGATGGCCTGGCCAAGTTCCAGGCAGCTTGGTGTCATGCCGCCAATTACCTTGGGGATGTCATGGGTGCCGTAGCGGGTATTGCCGGGGTCTTCGCGTTCTGGGGAAAACACCAGAGCGCAATTTTCACCAGGAATGAAGCCGTGGTTGGCCAGGCGTGGGGCCAGCACTTCGTCCGTGGTACCTGGCCAGGTAGTGCTTTCCAGGCTCAGCAGTTGGCCAGGGCGAAAGTGGGGGAGTATCGACTCTACGGTGTTGATGACGAAACTGAGGTCTGGCTCGCGATGGCTGTTCAGCGGCGTTGGTACGCAGATGATCAGAGCATCCGCCTCGGCTGTGCGCGCAAAGTCTGTCGTGGCCTCAAGCCCCTGAGTCAGGGCTTTGTCGATGCACTGTGGCGTCAATCGCTCGATGTAGCTGTGCCCACTATTCAGGAGATCTACCTTGCGAGCATCTATGTCGAAGCCGATAACTTTCACGCCGACTTCGCAGAAGCGCAGCGCCAGGGGCAGACCGACATAGCCGAGGCCATATATGCCGACAACCGCAGTTCCTGAATTGATTCGTTCTTGCAGGGAAAATAGTGCTTCGTTCACTGTGCTGCTCGACTGCGTGAGGGCTTCATGGAGCCATCATGCCAGAAGGGATAAGGAGGAGGCAGTGTGCTCAATCACGCTTGCGAGTGTGGTCGCAAGGCGCAGAGCTTGTTGTCGATGATTCGGCGCGGAGTGTCCAGTGCATTGCCATGTTGAGTGGTGTTGTACGTTGCCGCGGGGGTAAGGCGCGCTGGATATCTACAGCGCCAACCGCATCGACAAATCCACCGCCTTCACATCCTTGGTCAGCGTCCCCAGCGAGATGTAATCCACACCGGTTTCCGCGATCACGCGCAGGGTGCTGTCGGTGATGCCGCCCGAGGCTTCGAGTTTCGCGCGGCCGGCGGTGAGTTTCACCGCTTCGCGCATGTCCTCCAGTGACAGCTCGTCGAGCATGACGATGTCGGCGCCCGCGTCGAGGGCTTCGCGCAGTTCTTCCAGGCTTTCCACTTCTATCTCCACCGGCTTGCCCGGGGCGATCTGGTGGGCGGCGTTCACCGCCTGGGCGATGCCGCCGCAGGCGGCGATGTGGTTTTCCTTGATCAGGAAGGCGTCATACAGGCCAATGCGGTGGTTGTGGCAGCCGCCGCAGGTCACCGCATACTTCTGGGCCAGGCGCAGGCCGGGAAGGGTCTTGCGGGTGTCCAGCAGTTTCACCCGGGTGCCTTCGACCAGGTCGGCGTAGTGGCTGCAGCGGGTCGCCACTGCCGACAGGGTCTGCAGGAAGTTGAGAGCGGCGCGCTCTCCGCTGAGCAGCGCGCGTGCCGGGCCCTCCAGGCTGAACAGGGTCTGCTCGGCTTGGGCGCACTCGCCGTCCTGCACGTGCCAGTGCACCGTGACCCGCGGATCGACCTGGCGAAAGACCGCATCGACCCACGCCGTGCCGCAGATGGTCGCTGCTTCGCGGGTGATCACGCGGGCGCTGGCCAGCCGCTCCGCCGGAATCAGCTGGGCCGTGATGTCCCCGCTGCCGATGTCTTCGGCCAGGGCGCGGCGGACATTGGCTTCGATTTCGCTGCTGAGGTCGGCGAGGGTCAGGTTGGGCATGATCGGCTCCGGAGTAGGCGAGGGGCGATTATAGAGGCAGGACGGCATCGGGCTACAGCGCTCGCGGGCATCGCTTCGATCCACGGGCGACGAGCAGAGCTCTGCCCGACCGCCGGTGCGGCGTCACGCGGCTGTCAGCGTTAGTCTGTAGGCTCCACGGTCGTCGGGTACTGGCTACCGTCTGGAGGTGGCGTGTGGCTATCTGTGACCTGCATCATGTCTGTAGGAAAAATTGGCTTGGTATGGCTCGCAGCCTCCCTATAATGCCTTTACATTTTTCATTATTGACGCCAGGCCTTTGACGTTAGGGATGACGCTCGGTTGACGCTGTGCAGACCAGGAAGCCCGGGTTCGGGCAGTCTGCGGGAGACTAGAATGAAGACCGACGCGAATGTGGTGCACCTGAACAAGGCCACCGCAGAGCAATCGCCAACTTCGCCGGTAGGAAGACTGCCCGTGGCGCTGATTCAGGTGCGTGACAAAGCCGCGCAACAGCTCAAGCAGAATCTGCAGAGTCTGTTCGACAACGCCGACGATACCCTCTTCGAGATGGCGGATCGGGCGACCAGCAATGCCGAGCAGAATGCCTTCTTCGAGGCCATGCGCGACCTGCGTCTCAAGCGCAAGACCATCGAGCGTGGTTTCCTGCAGAAGGTGTTCGAGTCTTTCGCCAATCTCAACCAGTACGAGATCGGCAAGCCGCAGCCTGCCCTGGATACGGTGTCCTTCGACAGCCTCAGCCTGGTGCAGAACGACGAACTGGAAGAAACCGTGGCACTGGACGCCATGGTGGCCAAGGTCATGAGTCGTGACGCCGCAGCGCTGGGGCATCTCACCACACGTCTCAACGCGGTGATCAGCAAGAAGCTGGATGACAAGAGCAACCCGCTCGGTCCGACCCTGCTCAGCGAATACTTCCTCGATGCCTGCAGCGGCCTGGGTGTCGAGATCAAGGTCAAGCTGATCATCCTCAAGCTGTTCGAGAAGTACGTCCTGGGCAGCTGCGACAATCTCTATGCCGAGGCCAACCAGGCGCTGGTCAGTGCCGGCGTATTGCCCGAGCTGAAATCCGCGCCACCGCGCCGCCAGTCGCGCCCGGCCGCCTCCACTTACGTGCAGTCCTCTGCCGAGGAAGGCATGCCGCTGCTCGAGGGGGCCGACCAGGGCGTGCAGGAAGTCTTCGGCGCGCTGCAGGACCTGTTGTCCCAGGTGCGTGGCAGCGCGATGCCGCGCCGCGCCCAGGTAGCCGATGCGCTGCCCATCACCAGCAACGATCTGATGCGCCTGCTCTCGCACATGCAGCAGCGCACGCCGGCGCAGATCAACCTCGACGATTTTGACCTGCGCAACCAGCTCGAGCACCTGCTCGAGCGTGCCAGTGCCAAGAGTGGCAAGGCGCGTGTGGTCGGTGAAGTCGACGAGGACGTGATCAACCTTGTGTCGATGCTGTTCGAGTTCATTCTTGACGACCGCACCCTGCCGGATTCGCTCAAGGCGCTGATCGGCCGCCTGCAGATCCCGATGCTCAAGGTCGCGGTGCTGGACAAGACCTTCTTCAGTCGTGGCAGCCACCCGGCTCGTCGCCTGCTCAACGAAATTGCCTCTGCGGCATTGGGCTGGGGCGAGCAGGACGATGCTCAGCGCGACAGCCTGTATCAGAAGATCGAACAGGTGGTGCAGCGTCTGCTGAACGACTTCGTCGATGATCCGGCGATTTTCTCCGAGCTGCTCGCTGACTTCATGGCCTTCACGGGCGATGAGCGTCGCCGCAGCGAGTTGCTCGAACAACGCACCCGTGATGCCGAGGAAGGCAGCGCCAAGGCCGAGCTCGCCCGCCGTCAGGTCGAACAGGCATTGAACGAGCGCCTGCTGGGCAAGACGCTGCCCGAGGTGGTGGTGCGTTTGCTGCAGGAAGCCTGGAGCAAGGTGCTGATGCTCACCTGCCTCAAGCATGGCGTGGAATCGCCGGAGTGGCAGGCTGCCCTGCAGACCATGGATGATCTGGTCTGGAGCGTTGCGCCGCACGAGGATCCGGAAGCCCGTCTGCAGCTGCTGGAGCTGGTCCCGGGCCTGCTCAAGGCTTTGCGCGAAGGCATGGCCAGCGCAGCCTTCGATCCGTTCTCCACCAGCGAGTTCTTCAGCCAGCTGGAAGTGCTGCATGTGCAGGCCTTCCAGCGCTTCAAGCGCGCCGCTGCCGAGGCCGAGGTCACGCCCGAGCAGGCCGAGGCCGTGCAGGCTGACGGCGGCGAGGGTGACCTCGAACTGCCGCTGCTGGAGTTGCCCGCCGAGGAAGCGGTGGTCGAGGACGCACCGGCGATGGTCGAGGTGGTCGAGGAAATCATCCTGCTGGCTCCAGGGCAGACCCGCCCGCAGGAGCCGGAAGTGATGTTGCCGGACGACGACGAGGCGCTGCTGCAGGTAGACAGCCTGCGTGTGGGCAGCTGGGTCGAGTTCCAGGAAGACGAGGAGCACAAGCTGCGTTGCAAGCTGGCGGCCATCATCAAACCGACCGGCAAGTATGTGTTCGTCAACCGCACCGGCATGAAGGTGCTGGAGAAGAGCCGCAACTCGCTGGCCGTGGAGTTCCGCCGCAACGCCATTCGCCTGCTCGACGATGCGCTGCTGTTCGATCGCGCGCTGGAGTCGGTGATCGGCAACCTGCGCAAGCTTAAGAACGCCTGATCGATCGCCTGGGCGTGCGCTGTCCTCAGGGCACGCGCGCGCCTCCGGCGTGAGGCACTGCATGCCTCGTCCTGTGCCTGAGGGCGCACGACCCATTCGACATTTCCTGTCCCGCGCACATCCTGTTGCCGTCTCGTGCTTGGCCGTCCGGGTTGGCTGCTCTAGAGTGATGGCTCGCTCAGGAGTGTCACATGCAGCTCGACCCCTCAACCGGCTGGTTTCAGGGCATTCGTCATTGCCCATCACCCAACTTCAACGCCCGTCCCGACGGCGAGATCTCGTTGCTCGTGGTGCACAACATCAGCCTGCCGCCTGGACAGTTCGGTACCGGCAGGGTGCAGGCGTTCTTCCAGAACCGCCTGGCGACGGATGAGCACCCCTTCTTCTCCGAAATTGCCGACCTGCAGGTCTCTGCGCATTTCTTCATCGAGCGTGATGGCTCGCTGACGCAATTCGTCTCCTGCCTGGATCGCGCCTGGCATGCCGGTGTTTCCCGCTTCGATGGACGGGACAACTGCAATGATTTTTCGCTAGGTGTGGAGATGGAGGGGACCGATGACCAGCCCTACACTGACAGTCAGTACGCAAGGCTGACCGAGCTGACGCGCCAGTTGCTGGACGCCTACCCGGCCATCTCGACCCAGCGCATTCGCGGGCACTGCGACATCGCGCCGGGACGCAAGACCGATCCGGGCCCCGCATTCGACTGGTCACGCCTGTACGCCACATTGAAGGATTGAGGAGAGGTAGCGATGAGTTTTCTGGTCATTCTGCTGGTGCTTTGGGTCGAGAAGTTCTCCGCCTGGCGCCTGCGCATCCAGCAGGACGGCCCCTGGCTCGCGCAGTTGCGCCGCGTGCAGCAGGGCAGTCTGCAGCAGGCGCCGTGGCTGTGCCTGGGCCTTCTGGTGCTTCTGCCAGTCGCGGCACTGGGGCTGGTCCTGCTCGTGCTCAAGCCGCTGGCCTATGGCTGGCTTGCCTTGCCGGTGCACCTGCTGGTGCTGATCTACAGCCTGGGCCGTGGCGATCTGCTCGCAGCCCTGGGCCCTTTCCGTGATGCCTGGCGTCGCGGTGACGGGCAGGCCGCCTACCATGTCGCCGAGCGTGACCTGGCGTTGCAGCCGGAAGAGGGCACTCAACTGCTGCAGCAGGTCCAGGGGCACTTGCTGTGGCAGGCCTACCAGAGCTTCTTCGCGGTGATTTTCTGGTATCTGCTGCTCGGTCCGCTGGCGGCGCTGGCCTACCGGCTGCTGGCGCTGACGTCCGAGCACGCCGAGCAGGCCGCGCTGCGCGAGCGGGCGGTTCAGCTGCGACACGCCTTCGACTGGTTGCCGGCGCGGGTGCTGGCTTCCAGCTTCGCCCTGGTGGGCAACTTCGTTGCGGTCACTCGTGCCCTGTTGCACGAGTTGCTCAGCTGGGACATCGCCGCCGCCCAACTGGTGATCAAGGCCGGGCGTGCAGCGGGGGAGATGCCGGCCCCGGTCATGGGTGAGGAGGGCGTGGATACGCTGGATCAGCTGTGGCAGCTGCTGATTCGCGCCGCAGTGGTCTGGTACGCCGCTTACGCGGTGTGGGTGCTGCTCATCTAGCGGTGATCGGAGCACCCTGGCGAACGTTGGCCGGGGTCGCTGCAACCTCGAAGGCTTCCTGCGAGGCGGTTCGGGGTGCCGCGCGGGTTTAACCTTAAGTTACAGAGAGGCGGGTCGATAAGGGGTATAAGGGGGCGGTAGCCTGTCCTGTTTAGTGATTCGCGTCACATTTATCTGCCTGTATTCGCCGCGTGGATTCGCGCGCCACAGGTCGGGCTGCACAGGACGCCGTCGTCAGCCCGTGAGAGGCTCAGCGGCCGTTCAAGCAACACCCATAACAATAATGGTAACTGGAGACGTCTAGTGAAGACCGTGTTGTATCCGGCCATCGCGCTGATGAACCGCCTCAGCTTCGGCATGAAGTTCAGTCTGATCAGTGTCCTGTTTTTCCTGCCCATGCTGGTCACCAATTTCTATCTGGTGCGTGACTCCTACCGACAGTTCGTCGGGACCGAGAATGCACTGGAGAGCCTCGAGCTGCTGGGCCAGAGTCTGCAGCTGCGGCGTGACCTGGAAAGCCTCAATGACCTGGTGCAGATCAACTCGATGATCGGCCAGTCCGGCCAGGCGGGCGATCTGGAAAGCCGCATCGGCCAACTGCAGCAGGCACTGAGCGCGGGGCTGCAGGGCCTGGAGCCGGTCACCCAGGATGCCGAGCAGGCGGCCGAGTTCGTCAGCAAGCGCGACGAGCTGCTGGCGGATCTCAAGAGCGCGGAAGGCGAGACGTCGCTGCAGAGCAAGGCGGTCATCGTCGAGAAGCTGCTCGGCTCCTCGCAGGTGTTCATCAAGCTGGTGGCCAGCCAGGCCGGTCTCAGCCAGGACCCGCAGCGCCAGGTTCGCCAGATCACCGAGCTGATCACCAACGTCACTCCGCAGATCACCGACGTGCTGAGCCAGGGCCGTGCCATCGGCGCCTACTCGCTGGGGCAGGGCTTTCTCAACTCGGCAGCCAGCACCAAGTTCGATGATCTGTTGCTGCAGCTGGAGAAGCTGCACGCCGAATATGGCCTGAACCTGCAGGAGGCGCTGGCGGGCAGCGTCGCCGTGCAGAATGGCCTGGGCGGTCTGGCCGAGGCCAGCCGCCAGAGCCTGAAGGACAGTGCTGTGCTGTTCGAGGACCAGGTGATCATCGCCGACAGTCTCGATACGCCCTGGGCCCAGTTCTACGAGCAGGTCAGCCAGCAGATGGCCAAGACCTACGCGTTCAACGATGGCCTGCTGGCCTTTCTCGATAGCCAGCTGAGCGAGCGCCTGACCGAGAACCGCGCGCAGATGGTGTTGCTGGTGGTCGCGCTGGTCGTGGTGTTCCTGCTGATCGTCTACCTCTACAGTGGTTTCTACGTGTCCACGCGCTCGACCCTGAAGACCCTTGGCCAGGTCATGGACAAGGTGGCGGCTGGCGACATGACGGTCACCTTCCAGGCGCAGAGTCGCGACGAACTGGGTGAGCTGGGGCAGGTGTTCAACCAGACCGTCATGCGTATCCATGACCTGATCGAGCGCGTCGGCCACACGGTCGGCGAAGTGGGCGGCCAGGCCGACCGCGTCGAGCTGGTGTCGGGCGAGAGCAACCAGGCCGTCGCCGGTCAGCGCGCGCAGATCGAGCAGGTCGCCACGGCGATGAACCAGATGTCGGCCACGGCCCAGGAAGTGGCGCGTAGCGCCGCCGCTGCGGTGAACAGTGCACAGAGCGTCAACCAGGAAACGGTCAGCGGCCGGGCACTGGTCGAGTCGCAGGTCGGGGCTATCCAGCGCCTGGCCGGGGAAATCGACCAGTCGGTGGCGGTCATCGATCAGCTGGCCAGCGACAGTGCCGCCATCAGCCAGGTGCTGGACGTGATCAAGGGCATCGCCGAGCAGACCAACCTGCTGGCGCTCAACGCGGCCATCGAGGCGGCGCGTGCCGGGGAGCAGGGGCGCGGGTTCGCGGTGGTCGCTGACGAGGTGCGCAACCTGGCCAAGCGCACCCAGCAGTCCACCGAGGAGATCGAGGCGATGATCGCCAAGCTCCAGGGCGGTGTCGGCGCCGCCGTCAAGGCGATGAATGCCAGCCACCAGATGGCCGATGGCACGGTCAGCGAGTCGGCCAAGGTGCAGCAGGCACTGGAGAACATTCTCGGCGCGGTGGGCATGATCGTCGATCAGAACCAGCAGATCGCGGCGGCCGCCGAGCAGCAGACCGCCGTGGCGCACGATATCGACCAGAACATCGTCGAGATCAACCATGCCGGTGAGCGCACCGCCGCTGGCGCGAGCCAGACCGAGCAGGCCAGCCGCGAGTTGAGCGAACTGGTCACCCGCCTCAAGCAGTTGATCGGCGCGTTCCGCGTCTGATCGGCCCGAGGGCTTGAGTCGCCCTGATCGCGGCTCAAGCCTGGCGGCCTAGCCCCAGCCGAACAGCGCCTCCGCATTGCGGCTGCTGGCCGCCGCCAGCGCCTCGGCCGACATGCCACGCAATGCCGCCAGCTCGCTGCAGATTTCCGCAAGGTGCTCCGGGCTGTTGCGCTGGTTGGCGTGCATGGAGGGCGCCATGTCCGGCGCGTCGGTCTCCAGCACGATGGCCTCCAGCGGCAGCCCGGCCACGACCTTGCGCAGGCGATTGGCCTGCGGCCAGGTCGCCGCGCCGCCCAGGCCCAGGCGAAAACCCAGCCTGATGTATTCGCGTGCTTCCTCGGCGCTGCCGGCAAAGGCGTGGATGATGCCGCCACGCGCCGGACGCAGGCGCTTGAGCGTGGCGATGGTCGCCGCGTGCGCACGGCGTACGTGCAACAGGACGGGTAACTCGAACTCGATTGCCAGGTGCAGCTGGGCTTCGAACAGGGCCTGCTGGCGCTGGCGATCGAGGTGGTCCAGGTAGTAGTCCAGGCCGAATTCGCCAACGGCGCACAGTCTGGGGTGGCCGATCAGCCTGTCCAGCCAGGCGCGCAACTCGCCCAGGTGCTCCGGGCGGTGCTCGTCCAGGTACACCGGGTGCAGGCCGAATGCGGCGTACAGACCTTCGCTCGACTCGACCAGCTGCCACAGGCGCTGCCAGTTGCTCTGGTACACCCCGAGGACGACCATGCGCTGTACGCCCAGGGCCTGGCTGCGTGCGAGCACCTCGGCGCGGTCGGCGTCGAAGTCCGGGAAGTCGAGGTGGGTGTGGGTATCGATCAGGCGCATCGTTCACTCAGGGTCGACCATTTTCGACCAGGTTGCCAGTACCGGGCGAGCCGCCGCCCCATCGGGATTGCCAGCGGGGTCAGATACGCGCCTTGAAGCTGCGTTCGATGGCCTCGATGCCGGGCTGATAGTCGTCCTGTTCCACGGCTCGTAGGGCCCAGCTCAGCACGCGCTCGGCGATGCGCTCGTGCTGCTGGCTCATCGCATTGACCCGCAGCGGCAGGAAGTCCAGCAACTGGGTGTCACCGAAGGTCGCCAGGCGTATCGCCGGCTGCTGCTCGCCGTGTCGCTCGCGCAGGGCGTCGAACACGCCTTCGAGCAGGACGTAGGCGGTGCTCAGCAGGGCGTCGGGCGGGCCGGCGTCGGCCAATAGCGCCTGCATCTGGCGGTAGCCGCAGGCCCGGCTGAACAGCTCGCCGTGGTACACGCTGACGCGCCCGTCGAACCCGGCCAGCGCGGCATGAAAGCCCCGTTCGCGCGCCTGGCTGATGACCAGTTCGGGACGAGCGCCGAGCAGGGCGATATGTCGGGGCCGGGGCGTCAGCAGGCTGGCGGTCAGGGTGTGTCCGGCCTGTTCGTCATCGCTGACCACCGAGCGGATATGCCGGGGTGACAGCGCGCGGTCCACCGCGATCACCGGCAGGCCGGAGGCGACGATCGACGGATACAGCGGGTCGTCCGGCGGCAGGCAACTGGCGACGATCAAGGCATCGCAGCGGCGCGAGCGAAACAGCTCGAGCAGCTGGCGCTCGCTGTCCGCAGCGTCGTCGGAGCTGGCGATCAGCAGCTGATAGCCGGCGGCGCGCGCCTTCTGCTCGAGCAGCTTGGCCAGGCGCGCATAACTGGGGTTCTCCAGGTCAGGCAGGATGAAGCCCAGGCAGCGGCTCTGCCCCCTGCGCAGGCTGGCGGCCTGCTGGTCGGGTCGATAGCCATGTTCCTCCACCACCGCCAGCACGCGCGCCACGGTCGCGGGGCTGATGCGCCGGCGTTCGGCCTGGCCGTTGATCACGTAGCTGGCGGTGGTGACCGAGACCTGGGCCAGGCGGGCGATGTCGCTGAGTTTCACGGGCGCACCCTGTAGAGATGAGGTTTCGGCTGTGCGAGCGCGGCGAGTCTACACCGTCCCGGCGACGACCGGGCTTCAAGGATGCCCCGTTATCGGCTAAGGTGCCGGAATGTGGTGAATCGTTTCAGCAGTCTAGTTCACCTGCTCGTCTTAGCCAGAACAATAAGTCGGAGACTCCCATGCTCGAACTCGATGCCAGTCAGATCCAGATGGGCCGGGCCGCGGCGAACAAGGATGAAGCCCTGGCCATGCTTGCCGACGCATTGGCCAGCGCTGGCCTGGCCACAGCGGCTTATCTCGACGGTTTGCAGGCACGCGAGCGCCAGGGCTCGACCTTTCTGGGGCAGGGCATCGCCATTCCCCACGGCACGCCGCAGACACGCGACCAGGTGCTGCGCACGGGGGTCAGCCTGATTCAGTTTCCGGCGGGTGTGGATTGGGGCGACGGGCAACGGGTGTACCTGGCCATCGCGATTGCCGCCCAGTCCGACGAGCACCTGCATCTGTTGCAACTGCTGACCCGCGCCCTGGGCGAAGGGGACCTGAGCCAGGCCTTGCGTGAGGCGGGTGAAGCCACGCAGATCCTCGAACTGTTGCAGGGCGCGCCGCAGGCGCTGGCCCTGGATGGCCAGCTGGTGGCGTTGGGGCAGGCGGCCGAAGACTTTGACGAGTTGCTCTGGCAGGGTGCCCGCCTGTTGCGCCAGGCCGGTTGCGCGCGCACGGGCTTTGCGCTCGGCCTGGCGCGTGGCGAGCCGTTGCCGCTGGGTGACGGCCTGTGGTGGCTGCACAGCGACGCCAGTGTCGAGCGGCCGGGCCTGGCGTTCGTCACCCCGGCGCAGGCGCTGACCTTTCGTGGCGAGGCGCTGCGCGGCCTGTTCTGCCTGGCCAGCCAGGGTGAAGCGCATCGGCAGGCGCTGGAGCGGCTCTGCGATGTGCTGATCGGCGGTCGCGCGGCGGCGTTCAGCGAGGCCAGCGACAGCCGCCAGGTGATCGAGGCGCTGGGTGGCGAGGTGGCGCCGGACTGGCCCAGCCTCAGCGTGCCGCTGCTCAATGCCCACGGCCTGCATGCACGACCGGCCAAGGCCTTGAGCGAGCTGGCGCAGGGTTTTGCCGGCGAGATCCGTGTGCGCCTGCTCGGTGACGGCGCTGCAGGCGTCTCGGCCAAGAGCCTCAGCCGGCTGCTGGCGCTGGGGGCGCGTCGCGGGCAGATGCTGGAGTTCAGCGCCGAGCCGGCGATTGCCGAAGCGGCGTTGCCGGCGCTACGTGCGGCATTGCAAAGCGGCCTCGGTGAAACGGTCGAACCGCTGAGCGAGGCGCTGCCGGAGGTGGCCGCGCAGCTGCAACCGGTCGCGCCGGTCGCGCCTGTCGCCGGCGCTCGCCTGCTGGCGGTTGGTGCCTCGCCCGGTATCGCCATCGGGCCGGCGTTGGTGCGCACGCCTCCGACCTTTCATTTCGCCGAACAGGGGCAGGGCATCGAGCCTGAGCGGGCGCGCCTCGAGCAGGCCCTGGCCGTCGTCTCGGCGCAGATTCAGCGCCTGGTCGACGGCGCGGGCGTGGCCAGCATCCGGGAGATATTCAGTGCGCACCTGGCCATGCTTGGTGACCCGGCACTGCGTGAGGATGTCGAGGCACGCCTGGGGCAGGGCGCCAGTGCCGAAGCCGCCTGGCAGGTCGAGGTCGAGGCGGCGGCCAGGCGTCAGGAAGCCTTGCATGATGCGCTGCTGGCCGAACGCGCGGCCGACCTGCGCGACATCGGCAATCGGGTGCTGGCGCAGCTGTGTGGCGTGGCGCTGCCCAGCGAGCCGGACGAACCCTACATCCTGGTGATGGCCGAGGTGGTGCCGTCCGATGTCGCCGGGCTCGATCGTCGACGCGTTGCCGGCATTCTCACCGCGCGCGGTGGGGCGACGGCGCACAGCGCGATCATCGCCCGTGCTCTGGGCATTCCTGCGCTGGTCGGCGCCGGCGACGGCGTGCTGCAGTTGGCGCAGGGCACGCCGCTGCTGCTCGATGGCGACAGCGGCGTGCTGCGGGTGGCGCCGGATGCGCGCGAGCGTGACCAGGCGCTGCAAGAGCGCGAGGCTGCGCAGCGCCGCCAGGAGCAGGCGCATGCCCGGCGCTTCGACACGGCGCAGACCCGTGACGGCGTGCGAGTCGAGGTGGCGGCCAACATCGGTGCCAGCGGGGAAACCGCCGACGCGGTGGAGCTGGGCGCGGAGGCCGTGGGCCTGCTGCGCACCGAGCTGGTGTTCATGGAACATGCCCAGGCGCCGGACCAGGCCGCGCAGCAAACCGAGTACCGCCGCGTGCTCGACGCCTTGGCTGGCCGCCCGCTGGTGGTGCGCACGCTGGACGTCGGCGGCGACAAACCCTTGCCGTACTGGCCGATGCCCGCCGAGGAAAACCCCTTCCTCGGCGTACGCGGCATTCGCCTCAGCCTGCAGCGCCCGGACATCCTCGAAACCCAGCTGCGCGCCTTGCTCGCCTCGGCCGACGGTCGTCCGCTGCGGATCATGTTCCCCATGGTCGGCGCGGTGGAGGAGTGGCGCGCGGCGCGTGACCTGGTGCAGCGCCTGCGCGAAGAGATCGAGGTGCGCGACCTGCAGCTCGGCATCATGATCGAAGTGCCCTCGGCTGCGCTGCTGGCGCCGGTGCTGGCGCGCGAGGTGGACTTCTTCAGTATCGGCACCAATGACCTGACCCAGTACTGCCTGGCCATCGACCGCGGTCATCCGCAGCTGTCGGCGCAGGCCGATGGTCTGCACCCGGCGGTGCTGCGCCTGATCGAGATGACTGTCACGGCAGCCCATGCCCAGGGCAAGTGGGTCGGCGTCTGTGGCGAGCTGGCCAGCGATCGCCTGGCCGTGCCCCTGCTGATCGGCCTGGGGGTGGACGAGCTGAGCGTGACGCCGCGCTCCATCGCCCTGGTCAAGGCGCGGGTGCGCGAGGTCGACAGCCGCCAGGCACGTACCCTGGTCGATCGCGCCCTGGCGCTGGACAGTGCCAGCGCCGTGCGCGCGCTGGTCGCGGAGATGCACTGATGGCACGAATCCTGACCCTGACCCTGAATCCGGCGCTGGACCTGACCCTGCGCCTGCCGAGCCTGCAGCCCGGCGCGATCAACCGTTGTGACGAGCTGCGCAGTCATGCCGCCGGCAAGGGCCTCAACGTCGCCCAGGTGCTCGCCGACCTGGGCCACAGCCTGAGCGTAAGTGGCTTTCTGGGCCGTGCCAATGCGGCGCCGTTCGAGCGCCTGATGCAGGCGCGCGGCTTTCATGACCTGTTCGTCCGCGTGCCGGGCGAGACGCGCAGCAACATCAAGCTGGCCGAGGCCGATGGCCGCATCACCGACCTCAATGGCCCCGGACCGCAGGTCGAGGCCGAGCACCTGCAGCGCCTGGAGGAGGAGCTGCAGCCGCTGCTTGTCGGGCACGACGCCGTGGTGGTCGCCGGTAGCCTGCCGCGTGGCGTCACCACGCAGTGGTTCGCCAGCCTGCTGCGACGGATCAAGGCCAGTGGCATACCGCTGGTGGTGGACAGCAGCGGCGCGGCCCTGCAGGCGGCCCTCGACGTCGTGCCGTGGTTGATCAAGCCCAACGAGGAAGAACTGCGCGAGGCCTGCGGCAACGACCTGCCAGCGGCCATCACGCGCCTGCGCGGGCAGGGCATCGAGCATGTGCTGCTCTCGCGTGGCGCCGACGGCGTCGAATGGCACGGACCGGGTATCGCCCTGCGTGCCGTGCCGCCGCGCGTCGAGGTGGCCAGCACCGTCGGTGCTGGCGACTCGCTGCTGGCGGCCAGCCTGCATGGCCTGCTGCAAGGCTGGCCCGCCGAGCGCACGCTGCGCCTGGCCACGGCGGTGGCGGCGCAGGCGGTCACCCAGATCGGCTTCGGTATCCATGATCGCGAGCAACTGGCCCGCTTCGAAGCGGCCGTGCAACTGCACCGTCCAGAACAATAAGAGGCACCCACCATGAATCTGCTGATCGTCACTGCCTGCCCCAATGGCCAGGTCACCAGCGTGCTGTGCTCGCGTCTGTTGCAAGCGGCTGCCGAACGCCTGGGCTGGCAAACCCGCGTCGAGGTGCACGACGCCCGCGCCATTGGCTCGCCGCTCAGTGCGGCGGACATCGCCGCCGCCGACTGGGTGCTGGTGGTTCGGACCGGCGATCTGCCGTTGCAGCGCTTCGCTGGCAAACGCCTGTTGCAGGCCTCGCCGGCAGAGGCGCTGGCCGACCCGCAGCGCTTCCTGCGTGAGGCGGCCGAGCGCGCCGAGCCCTATCAGGCTACGACCGAATCATCGACCGCTGGCACGCGCCGGCTGGTCGCCATCACCGCCTGCCCGACCGGGGTGGCGCACACCTTCATGGCCGCCGAGGCGCTGCAGCAGGCGGCGACGCGTGCGGGTATCGAGTTGCAGGTGGAGACCCGTGGCTCGGTCGGTGCGCGCAACCTGCTCGACGAGGCCGCCATCGCCGCTGCCGACGCGGTGTTGCTGGCTACCGATATCGAGGTGGACACCAGCCGCTTCGCCGGCAAGAAGGTCTATCGCTGTGGCACCGGCGTGGCGCTGAAGCAGCCGCAACAGACGCTGGAACGGGCGCTGAACGAGGCCCGGCCACTGAGCGAGGCGGCGTCCGGAGAAGGCCAGGCCGCGGCCAGCCAGGGCGAGAAGAGCGGGCCCTACAAGCACCTGCTCACCGGTGTCTCCTACATGCTGCCGATGGTGGTGGCGGGTGGTCTGCTGATCGCCCTGTCGTTCGTCTTCGGTATCGAGGCCTTCAAGGAGGAGGGCACGTTCGCGGCGGCGCTGATGCAGATCGGCGGCGACGCCGCCTTCAAGCTGATGGTGCCGGTGCTGGCCGGTTACATCGCCTATTCCATCGCCGATCGTCCGGGGCTGGCGCCGGGCATGATCGGCGGGCTGCTGGCCGGCTCGCTGGGCGCCGGTTTCATCGGCGGCATCGTCGCCGGGTTCATCGCCGGCTACAGCGCCAGGGCCATCGCCCGCTGGGTGCGCCTGCCGGAGAGCCTGGAAGCGCTCAAGCCGATCCTGATCATCCCGTTGCTGGCCAGCCTGGTGACCGGCCTGCTGATGATCTATGTCGTCGGCACGCCGGTGGCGGGTGTGCTGCAGTCGCTGACGCGTTTCCTCGACAGCATGGGCAGCACCAACGCCATTCTGCTCGGTGCGCTGCTCGGCGGGATGATGTGCGTGGACCTTGGCGGGCCGATCAACAAGGCGGCCTACGCCTTCTCCGTCGGCCTGCTGGCGTCGAGCAGCTACGCGCCGATGGCCGCGACCATGGCCGGTGGCATGGTGCCGCCGATCGCCATGGCCATCGCCACCGTGCTGGCGCGGCGCAAGTTCGCCCAGAGCGAGCGTCAGGCCGGCAAGGCGGCGGGCGTGCTGGGGCTGTGCTTCATCTCCGAGGGAGCGATTCCCTTCGCCGCCAGGGACCCGCTGCGGGTGATCCCCGCCAGCATCGCCGGCGGGGCGCTGACCGGCGCCCTGTCGATGTACTTCGGCTGCAAGCTGATGGCGCCGCACGGCGGCCTCTTCGTGCTGCTGATCCCCAACGCCATCAACCACGCCGCCTTGTACCTGTTGGCCATCGTCGCCGGCAGCCTGCTCACCGGCGTGCTCTATGCGCTGATCAAGCAGCCCGACGCGCAGCCGCTGGCGGTCGAGGCGCAATGAGCGCGCGCCGCTGAAGCTCGGGTACACTGGGCCGAACAGCGCCTGGGATGTAGGAGTCCAGGGCATGACCGTGCGCCCGTGCGTGGCGACGGGAGCATGCCGGACTGCTTGGCGCAGTCGCCCTCACCAAGAAAGGATCTTTTGTAGATGACTCAAGCTCTCGCGCATCGCTGGCGCTTCTTCCGGGCCGGCGGCTTCGATCAGGTGCAACTGGAAACCCCGGCGGATCTCGCCGCACTGCGTGGCCTGGACCAGAAACTCTGGGCCAGCCTGGCCTGCCCGGTGAACAACCTGGAGCTGGATCGGCGCATGCTGGACTACATCGACCTGAACAAGGACGGTCGTATCCGCGCCCCGGAAATCCTCGACGTGGTGGACTGGACGCTGGCGCGTCTGCGCGATCCGGCCGTGCTGTTCGAGAACGGCCCGCTGCAGCTCGCTTCGCTCACCGATGACGCCGTGGGGGCGCGCCTGCGCCTGGCGGCACAACGCCTGCTGACGGTGCTGGGGCGCGCCGATGGCGACAGCCTGGTGCCGGCTGACACAGCCAACCTGGCGCAACTGTTCCCGCCGCACGAACCCAACGGCGACGGCCTGGTGCCGGCGACGCTGACCGATGACGCCGAGCTGAAGGCGGCCATCGCCGACATCATCGCCAGCCTGGGGGCGCAGACCGACCGCAGTGGCGAGGCGGCGATCGGCGCCGAGCAGATCGGCGAGTTCTTCGCGCAGGCGCGCCAGCTGCACGCCTGGCATGCGCGTGCGGCGGAGCAGGGACTGGACGCCTTCGGCGAGGGCACGGTCGCGGCGGTCGAGGCGCTGAGTGCCGTGCGCGCCAAGATCGACGACTACTTCACCCGCGTTGCCATGGCCGAGTTCGACCCGCGTGCCGCGGCGCTGATGAATGCCCAGGAGGCCGAGCTGGTGCGTCTGTCGTCGCTGTCCCTGGCGGATGCCGGCGAAGTCGCCGGCCTACCCCTGGCGGCGGTGCAGCACGGTGACGAGTTGCCACTGGACAAGGGCCTCAACCCGGCATGGCAAGGCGCGATCGGCGAGTTCCGCCAGCGCGTGGTGGTGCCGGTCTACGGCGAGCTGGAGCGCCTGTCGCGCGAGCAGTGGCAGCACCTGGTCGCGCTCTGCGGCAACTACCTGGCCTGGCAGGCCGAGACGCCCAAGGTGGCGATTGTCGAGGTGCTCAAGCGCGGGCGCATCCTCGAGCTGGTGGAGCAGGACGCCGAAGCCCGCCTGCTGGCGCTGGTCGAGAAAGACAAGACCGTGGCCGAGGCGGCCGACGGGCTGGTCGAACTGGACAAGCTGATTCGCCTGCGCCATGGCCTGATCACGCTGCTGCGCAACTTCGTGTCGTTCCAGAGTTTCTATGCCCGTCAGGACAAGGCCGTGTTCCAGGCCGGCACGCTGTACATCGACGGCAAGAGCTGCGACCTGGCGGTGGAGGTCGACAACATCGAGGCGCATGCCAAGGTGGCGGCGGCCAGCGACTGCTTCCTGCTCTACTGCGCCTGTACCCGTCGTGGCGAGCCGGTGCGAGGCAAGGAGGCGATGAATATCGTGGTGGCGGTCACCGCCGGTAGCGAGGGCGACCTGCAGGCCGGGCGCCATGGCCTGTTCTATGACCGCGACGGCAATGACTGGGACGCCAAGGTGGTCAAGGTGGTGCAGAGCGCCATCAGCATCCGCGAGGCGTTCTGGTCGCCCTATCGGCGCATCTCCAAGCTGGTCTCCGACCAGGTGCAGAAACTGGCGGCCAGCCGTGACGCCGACATGGTCAGCAAGACCGCTGCCAAGGTCGGTGAAACGGGGGCGCCGGGTGCTGCAACGCCGGCGCCGGCGTTCGACATCGCCAAGTTCGCCGGGATCTTCGCTGCCATCGGCCTGGCGGTCGGTGCCCTGGGTACGGCCCTGGCCGCAGTGGTGACCGGCATCCTGTCGCTGGCCTGGTGGCAGGTGCCGTTGCTGCTGCTGGGCGTGCTGCTGGCCATTTCCGGCCCGGCCATGCTGCTGGCCTGGTTCAAGCTGCGTCGGCGCAGCCTGGGGCCGATTCTCGATGCCAATGGCTGGGCGGTGAACGCCAAGGCGCGCATCAGCATTCCCTTCGGTACCGCGCTGACGCAAATGGCCGAGTTGCCCAAGGGCAGCGACCGTGCCCTGCGTGACCCCTATGCCGACAAACCGGTGGTCTGGCCCTGGGTGGTCCTGCTGCTGGTGCTGTTGGCTGGCGGCTACCATGCCTGGAGCAGCGGCATGTTCAGCCCAACGGCCGCCGAAGCTCCGGCCGAAGTGGTCGCACCAGCGCAGCAGTAACGTAGGGCGGGTGCAACCCGCCGGTTTCGGCGTGGCGGGTTGCACCCGCCCTACGTCGCTGTCTGGTAATGCGCGTGCGTTTGTAGGAGCCGGTGATCCTGCGCGAGGCTGATCGCCAGCAAGCCGGCTCCTGCATGTCGACGTTCAGCCGGCCAGTTGCTCCGCGACCCAGCGGGGCAACTGCTCGGTCGCCAGGCCATAGCGCTTTTCGGCGAACAGCGAATGGCCCTGGCTGGGCTCCAGGTTGATCTCCAGCGTGTGGGCGCCTGCCCGCCGCGCCTGTTCGACGAAGCCGGCTGCCGGGTAGACATGACCGGAGGTGCCGATGCTGACGAACAGCTCGCAGCGTTCCAGCGCATCCTGGATGCGCTCCATCTGATAGGGCATCTCGCCGAACCAGACGATATCCGGGCGCAGCGTGCCCCTCAGGCCGCAGCAGGCGCAGGCCTGGCTGACCGGCATGTCGCCCTCCAGCGGGAAGCGTCGCTGGCTGTTGCTGCACAGCATCGACTGCAGTTCGCCGTGCATGTGCAGCAGGCGCCGGGAGCCCGCGCGTTCGTGCAGGTTGTCGACGTTCTGCGTGACCAGCAGAAAATCACCCTGCCAGGCTGCCTCCAGTTCGGCCAGCGCCAGGTGCCCGGCGTTCGGCGCGATGGCCGGGTCGCGCAACTGGGCGCGGCGCAGGTCGTAGAAGCGCTGCACCAGCGCCGGGTCGCGCGCGAAGCCTTCGGGAGTCGCCACCTCTTCGATGCGATGGTTTTCCCACAGGCCGTCGCTGGCGCGGAAGGTGCGGATGCCGCTTTCGGCGGAGATCCCGGCACCGGTGAGGATGACGAGGTTGGGGTGGGGCATGGCAGGCTCCGAAACAGGTGCGTTGCCATCACTCTAAGCCAATTCGGGATGCCGCAGCCTACGGACTTTCGCTCGTTCCGTAGGGCGGGTGAAACCCGGCTGTTCTGTAGTGGCGGGTTGCACCCGCCCTACTCAAGGCTCAGCCGAGCGTGCGTCATGCGCGTTCGCTCATCGCCGCCAGGGCCACGGAGGCAGCGGCGGTGCGGGTTTCCACGCCGAGTTTCACGTAGACGTGTTCCAGGTGCTTGTTCACCGTCCGCGGGCTGAGGCCGAGGATGTCGCCGATATCGCGGTTGGTCTTGCCGCACGCCACCCAGCGCAGCACTTCCACTTCGCGCTCGGTGAGCTGGAAGCGTGCCGACAGGTGAGCGTGCGCCGGCGCATTGTCCAGGCTGAGGTCGACCGGCCTGGACGCGGCCCTGGCAGCCTGCAGGATGCGCGCGGTGCGCAGGTGCGAGGCGACCCGGGCGAGCACCTCGTCGGGGTTGATCGGCTTGGTCACGTAGTCGATGCCGCCGGCCTCGAAGCCCTGCACCACGTGTTCGCTGTCGGTCAGAGCGGTCATGAACAGCACCGGGATGTCGGCGCTGGCAGGATCGGCCTTGATCCGCCGACAGGTCTCGAAGCCATCCAGCCCCGGCATCATCGCATCGAGCAGGATCAGGTCGGGGCGCCGCCGCTGGATGCGCCCCAGCGCACTGCTGCCATCCAGTGCCACCAGCACCATGTAGCCCGCGTCGTCGAGGGCGTCGGAGATCAGCGCCAGGTTGTCCGGCGTGTCGTCGACGATGAGGATGATGCCGCGTTCGGCCGACAGGCTGGCAGGCAGACGCGACTCAGGCTGGTGGAGCGGCGCATTCATGTTCGGCCTCCTTCAGTTGGCGGTTGAATTCGTCGAGCTGGAAGTGCTTCACCAGGCTGCGCAGCGAGGCGGTGAAGCTGGCGCAGGCCGGGTTGCGCTGGTCGATGTCGTCCAGGCGCTGCTGGATGCCACGGATGTAGCCCAGCGCCCCCAGCTCGCGCAGTGCCTGCAGGTCGTCGCTGTCGGGCAGGGTCACGCGCTGCACGCTGGCGGGCCGCTCCTGGGTGCGATGCAGCCAGGTCAGGCCCAGCTGCTGCTGAATGCGTTCGAGCAGTTGCGGGGTGTACACCGGCTTGGCCAGGTAGTCGTTGCAGGCGGCTGCCACGCTGCGTTCGCGATCGTCGGTGAAGGCATTCGCGGAGATCACGATGATCGGCGCCTGGCACTGGGTGTTGCGCCGGATCAGGCGGCTGGTTTCCCAGCCGTCCAGCTGCGGCATGGACAGGTCCATGAGGATCAGCGCCGGATGCTGCAGGGCGACCTGGCGAATGGCCTCCTGGCCGCTGGCCGCCTGGATCACCTCGAAGCCCAGTGGCTCGAGCATGCCGGCGAGCACGCGGCGGTGTTCGAGGTGATCGTCCACCACCAGGATCAGCCGGCGCTCGCCCTGGTAGCCGATGATGTCGTGCTCCACGTGCACCACCGCCTGCGGCACGCGCACCTCGGAGAGAAACAGGCGCACCTGGAAGCGGGTGCCCTGGCCCGGTTCGCTGTCCACCGACAGCTCGCCACCCATCAGCGCGGTGAGCATGCGGGTGATGGTCAGACCCAGGCCGACGCCATTGTCCTGGCGCATCAGGTCGCCGCGCTCGAAGGGCTGGAAGATGCGCTCGATCTGCTCCGGGGCGATGCCGACGCCGGTGTCGATGATCTCGAAGGTGGCGGTCTCGCGCATGTAGCCGACGCGCAGGCGCACCTCGCCGCGCTCGGTGAAGCGCACGGCGTTGCCCAGCAGGTTGATGAGGATCTGCCGCACACGTTTTTCGTCGCCGCGTACCACCGCCGGCATGCGGCCGATGCATTCGAGGCGAAAGCGCAGGCCTTTCTCGGCGGCTTGCGGGGTGAACATGCGTTCGAGCTGATCGATGAATTCGGGGAAGGGAATCTCCGCCAGCTCCAGGTGCAGTTTGCCGGCCTCGATCTTGGCCACGTCGAGCAGGCCGTCGATCAGCGACAGCAGGTGCGAGCCGCTGCGCAGGATGGTCGCCAGGGCGTCCTGGTGCTGGCTGGGCATGGCGGTGTCGCGCTGCAGGATCTGGGTGTAGCCGAGGATGCTGTTGAGCGGCGTGCGCAGCTCATGGGACAGGCCGGTGACGTAGCGGCTCTTCGCCGCGTTGGCGGATTCGGCGGCCTCCTTGGCCTGTTGCAGGGCTTCGTCGGTCTTGCGGTGCGCTTCGATCTCCTGCATCAGCAGCAGGGTCTGGCGGTCCGACTCCTCCTGCGCCACGCGGCGGCTTTCGCGGGTCAGCACCAGCCACCAGGCGAGCATGGCGGCGAACAGCGAGAGGGTGAGGAAGGCCTTGAGGAAGGCCTGGAACAGCGTCTGGCGTACCTCCGGTTCCTGCGTCAGCAGGCTCAGCGAGACCTGGCTGTAGATCAGCGCCAGGGCGCCGAACAGCATCAGCACCAGCAGACCGAGCAGGCCGAGGTACTGGGCCAGGCGGCTGTGCAGGCGCGGGATCGATGCACGCGGGAAGACCCAGCTGACGAAGTCGTCGAGCTGGTCGGCCAGGCGCGCACGGGGTTTGCAACGATCATCGCAGCGCGCATCGAGCGAGCAGCACAGCGAGCAGATCGGTGCGCCGTAGGCTGGGCACAGCGCGGTGTCCGGCTCTTCGAAGCGGTTGTTGCACAGGCAGCACTGCACCTGGCCGGACTCGGTGTAGGGGTAGAGCAACTGTGGCTGACGTTCGCGGGCGATGTAGTAGCGACCAGCGGTGAGCCAGGCCAGCAGCGGGGCGAGGAGGAAGGCCGAGCCCAGTGCCACGATTGGCGAGGCGGCCTGCGCCAGGGCGCCGAACAGGCCGCCGTGGGCCAGCACCGAGAGCAGCGAGGCGATCAGCATGGCGCCGACGCCCACCGGATTGATGTCGTAGAGGTGCGCGCGCTTGAACTCGATGTACTTCGGCGACAGGCCGAGCGGCTTGTTCACCACCAGGTCGGCGACCAGCGCGCCGATCCAGGCGATGGCGATGTTGGCGTAGAGGCCGAGCACTTCCTCGATCGCCTCGAACACGCCCAGCTCCATCAGCATCAGGGCGATGGCCACGTTGAACACCAGCCAGACCACGCGCCCCGGATGGCTGTGGGTGATCCGTGCGAAGAAGTTCGACCAGGCCAGCGAGCCGGCATAGGCATTGGTCAGGTTGATCTTGATCTGGCTGACGATGACGAACAGGACCATGGCGGCCAGCGCCCACTGCGGTGAGGCGAACACGTAGTTGAAGGCCACCAGGTACATCTGCGTGGGTTCGGCGGCGCGCTCCATGGGGATTTCATGCTGCAGGGCGAGAAACGCGAGGAAGGCCCCGGCGAGCATCTTCAGTGCACCGGGAATGATCCAGCCGGGGCCGGCGAGCAGCAGGGCGGTCCACCAGCGTGCACGATTGGCGCGGGTCTTCTCCGGGAGAAAACGCAGGTAGTCGACCTGTTCGCCGATCTGCGTCACCAGCGCCAGGGTCACGGTGCAGGCGGCGCCGAAGTGCAGCAGGTTGAAGCTGCCGGGTTCGCCTTCGCGCCCGGCGAAACTGGTCCAGTCCGACAGGGCATCGGGGTTCTTGGCGGCGACGAAGGCGTAGGGCAGCAGGAGCAGCAGCAGCCATACCGGCTGGCTCCACATTTGCAGGCGGCTGATCAGCGTCACGCCATAGGCCACCAGCGGGATGACGATGACCGAGCAGATGACGTAGGCCAGCGCCAGGGGAATGTTGAAGTACAGCTCCAGGGCCAGCGCCATGATCGCCGCTTCCAGGGCGAAGAACAGGAAGGTGAAGCTGGCGTAGATCAGCGAGGTGATGGTCGAGCCGATGTAGCCGAAGCCGGCACCACGGGTCAGCAGGTCCATGTCCAGGCCGTAGCGGGCCGCGTAGTAGCTGATCGGCAAGCCGGTGAGGAAGATCACCAGCGCGACCGCGAGCACGGCCCACAGGGTGTTGGTGAAGCCGTAGGACAGGGCCAGGGCGCCACCGATGGCCTCCAGCGCGAGGAACGACACGGCGCCCAGTGCGGTGTTGGCGATGCGCAGCTCCGACCACTTGCGGAACGACCTGGGCGTGAAGCGCAGGGCGTAGTCTTCCATGGTCTCGTCGGCGACCCAGGAGTTGTAGTCGCGGCGAATCTTGATGATGCGCTGGGTGCCGGTCTGCTGCACGGGCGTCGTCCTGCTGGCGTTGTCTGATAGATCGTCCCTGTCGAGCGTTCCTGCAGGAGCCGGCTTGCCGGCGATCTGCATGACCAGGAAGGACGCATCGCCCGCAAGCGGGCTCCTACAGGCAGATCCCAGCAACTTCCATGCCCCGGTTCGGCGAGCCCTCTGCCGCGCGCGCGAGCTTCTGTCTGCCTGGTTTTTCTGCGCCCAGCTTGCACCAGGCTGGCGCGCGAGGCTGTACGTCAGATGACGTATGCCGTTACGTCATGCTGCGTATACCCCGCGTGCCGGGGCAAACGCATCCTTGCTGCGAAGCCGGCGTGGTTCGGCACGAATAACCAGCACAGGAGCACGACCATGGATTCTCAACCGATTCGACTTCTTCCCCGCCGGCTGGCGCTAGGGGCTGCGGCGCTCTCGCTGCTGGCTGCCAGCCTGTTCAGCCATGTCGCCAGCGCCGAGGTCAACAGCACCGGCCTGGCCGTCACCGACAGCGAGGTCACGGTCGGCATCCTGCACTCGGCGACCGGCACCATGGCCATTTCTGAAACCGGTTCGATCCAGGCCGAACGCCTGGCCATCGAGCAGATCAACGCCAGCGGCGGGATTCTCGGCCGGCAGATCAAGGTCATCCAGGAAGATGGGGCTTCCGACTGGCCGACCTTCGCCGAGAAGGCGCGCAAGCTGCTGGTCGGCGACAAGGTCGCGACCGTGTTCGGCTGCTGGACCTCGGCATCGCGCAAGGCCGTGCTGCCGGTGTTCGAGAAGGAAAACGGCCTGCTCTACTACCCGACCTTCTACGAGGGCCTGGAGCAGTCGAAGAACGTCATCTACACCGGCCAGGAAGCGACCCAGCAGATCCTCGCCGGCCTCGACTGGGTGGCAAAGGAGAAGGGCGCCAAGACCTTCTACCTGATCGGTTCGGACTACATCTGGCCTCGCACCTCGATGAAGATCGCGCGCAAGCACATCGAGAACGTGCTCGGCGGCAAGGTGGTCGGCGAGGAGTACTACCCGCTGGGCAACACCCAGTTCGGTTCGCTGATCAACAAGGTCAAGCTGAAGAAGCCTGACGTGGTCTTCTCCGCCGTGGTCGGTGGTTCCAACGTGGCGTTCTACAAGCAGATGAAGGCCGCCGGCGTGACCTCCGCCAAGCAGACCCTGCTGACCCTGTCGGTCACCGAGGACGAGCTGCTGGGCATCGGCGGCGAGAACATGGAGGGCTTCTACGCCTCGATGAAGTACTTCCAGAGCCTGGACAACCCGAACAACGCCGCCTTCGTCGAAGCCTTCAAGGCCAAGTACGGCAAGGACGCGGTGATCGGCGACGTGACCCAGGCCGCCTACCTCGGCCCGTGGCTGTGGAAGGCCGCGGTGGAGAAGGCCGGCAGCTTCGACATCGACAAGGTGGTCGCCGCCTCCCCGGGCATCGAGCTGGGCACCGCGCCGGAAGGCTACGTCAAGGTGCACGACAACCATCACCTGTGGAGCAAGACGCGCATCGGTGAAGTGCAGAAGGACGGCCAGTTCAAGGTGGTCTACGAGTCCGACCTGATCGAGCCGAACCCCTTCCCGGAAGGCTACCAGTAACAGCAGCGACGAGCTGCAAGCCGCAAGCGGCAAGTGGAGCGTGCTCTGCTTGCCGTTTGAAGCTTGAGGCTTGCAACTTCTTTTGAGGGCGCTTCTATGGAATGGCTATCTGAATTCGGCGCCATCGCAGCCATGCAGGGTTTCAACGGCTTGTCCGTGTTCTGCGTGCTGCTGCTGATGGCGCTGGGGCTGGCGATCATCTTCGGCCAGATGGGCGTGATCAACATGGCGCATGGCGAGTTCCTCACCATCGGCGCCTACACCACGTTCGTGGTATCGACACTCACCGAGCAATACGCTCCGGCCTTCGGGCCTTACTACTTCTTCCTCGCGATCATCCTCTCGTTCTTCATCGCCGGGGCCATTGGCTGGCTGGTGGAGTGGGCGATGATCAGCAAGCTCTACCAACGCCCGCTGGACACCCTGCTGGCCACCTGGGGCCTGTCGCTGGTGATGCAGCAGGGCTTTCGCTCGATCTTCGGCGCCCGCGAGGTCGGCGCCACGCTGCCGGAATGGCTGATGGGCTCGTGGAACCCCACCGAAACCATCGACATCCCGCGTAACGGCCTGTTCGTCATGGGCCTGACCCTGCTGCTCACCGCGCTGCTGTTTGTGATGCTGTACCGCTCGCGCTGGGGCCTGCAGGTGCGCGCCACGGTGCAGAACCGGGTGATGGCGCGGGCCGTGGGCATCAACACCAAGCGCGTCGACCGCATGACCTTCGCCCTCGGCTGTGGCGTCGCCGGCGTGGCGGGCGCGGCGTTCACCACCATCGGCTCGACCGGTCCGACGGCCGGTTCGCTGTACATCGTCGACACCTTCCTGGTGGTGGTGTTCGGCGGCGCTTCCAGCCTGCTCGGCACCATCGCCTCGGCATTCAGCATTGCCCAGGCGCAGTCGCTGCTGGAGTTCTTCACCAGCGGATCGATGGCCAAGGTGCTGACCCTGTCCGCCGTGGTGCTGATCCTGATGCTGCGCCCGCAGGGCTTGTTCTCGAGCAAGGTGCGCAAATGAACCCTGGTGCTTTGGCAGGAGCCCGCTCGCGGGCGATCAGGGACCGCAGGATCGCCAGCAAGCTGGCTCCTACAGTGATTTGAGGACGCGGACATGAACAAGACACTCGACAAACTGCTCGGCGGCAAGCAGGGGGCCATCGGTCTGGCGCTGCTCGCGGCGCTGATCCTGGTGGTGTTCCCGCTGGCGCTCGATGCCTTCCGCCTGAACATGGTGGGCAAGTACCTGACCTACGCCTTCGTCGCCGTCGGCCTGGTGCTGTGCTGGGGCTATGGCGGCATCCTCAGCCTCGGCCAGGGCATCTTCTTCGGCCTCGGCGGCTACTGCATGGCGATGTTCCTCAAGCTCGAGGCGTCCGACCCGGAGAGCACCAAGATCCAGTCCACACCGGGCATCCCGGACTTCATGGACTGGAACCAGATCACCGAACTGCCGCTGCTCTGGGAGCCGTTCCACAGCCTGGGCTTCACCCTGGTCGCCGTGGTCGCGGTGCCGGTGCTGCTGGCGCTGGTGATCGGCCTGGCGATGTTCAAGCGGCGTGTCGGTGACGTGTATTTCTCCATCGTCACCCAGGCCATCGCGCTGATCCTCACCGTGCTGATCATCGGCCAGCAGGGCCTCACCGGCGGGGTCAACGGCATCACCGACCTGCGTACGCTCAAGGGCTGGGACATCCGCACCGACGAAGCCAGGCTGATCCTCTACTTCGTCAGCGCAGCGCTGCTGATCGGCTGCATCCTCATCGCCCGTTTCATCGTCGCTTCCAAGCTGGGGCGCCTGCTGCTGGCGATGCGCGACAAGGAAGAGCGGGTGCGCTTCTCCGGTTACGACGTGGCCAGCTTCAAGATCTTCGTGTTCTGCGTCGGCGCGGCCTTCGCCGGTATCGGCGGGGCGATGTTCACTTTGCAGGTGGGCTTCATGTCGCCCAGCTTCGTCGGCATCGTGCCGTCGATCGAGATGGTCATCTTCGCCGCGGTCGGCGGGCGCCTGTCGCTGCTCGGCGCAGTGTATGGCGCGCTGCTGGTCAACTTCGGCAAGACCTACTTCTCCGAGAGCTTTCCCGAACTGTGGCTGTACCTGATGGGCGGGTTGTTCATCGTCGTGGTCATGTACTTCCCCAACGGCCTCGCCGGCCTGTGGGACAGCCACGGCAAGCGCTGGCTGGCAGGCCTCAGGCGCAAACCCCAGGCCCGGGTCGCCGAGCAACCTGTGGCCAGGAGTGTCGCTGCAAGCAAACGTCCCGCCCCTGAACTGGAGACCACGCCATGAACAGCCCAGCAGGCTTCCAGGCCGCCAAGCCGGTACTGGCCATCGAGGGGCTGACCGTGTCCTTCGACGGCTTCAAGGCGGTCAACGACCTCAATCTGTATGTCGACCGCAACGAGGTGCATGTGGTGATCGGCCCCAACGGGGCCGGCAAGACCACGGTGCTCGACCTGATCTGCGGCAAGACCCGCGCCACCGCCGGCAGCATCGACTTCGACGGGCGCGAGCTGACCCGGATGCGCGAGTACGACATCGTGCGTGCCGGCGTCGGGCGCAAGTTCCAGAACCCGTCGATCTACGAGAACCTGACGGTGTTCGAGAACCTGGAGATGTCCTATCCGGCCGGGCGCAAGGTGTTCGGCGCGCTGTTCTTCAAGCGCTCGCGGGAGGTGATCGAACGGGTCGAGCAGGTGGCGCAGGAGATCATGCTCGGCGAACACCTGCACCGCCAGGCCGACCTGCTTTCCCACGGGCAGAAGCAGTGGCTGGAGATCGGCATGCTGCTGATGCAGGACCCGCAGCTGCTGATGCTCGACGAGCCGGTGGCCGGCATGAGCGTGAGCGAACGGGTGGCGACGGCCGAGTTGCTCAACCGTATCAGCCAGGGGCGCTCGGTGCTGGTCATCGAGCACGACATGGAGTTCGTCAAGAGCATCGCCCACCGCGTCACCGTGCTGCACCAGGGCAAGGTGCTGGCCGAGGGCAGCATGGAGGCGGTGCAGAGCAATCCCAAGGTCATCGAGGTGTACCTGGGGCATTGATCCCGGTCGCGTATCTGTAGCCCGGATGCAATCCGGGGGCATGTCCAGCAAGGAGTCATTTATGTTCCAGATCAGCAACCTCGCCTCGGGCTATGGCCAGAGCCAGATCCTCCATGAACTCAACCTCGATGTGGCGAAGAAGGAAATCGTCGCGGTGATGGGCCGCAACGGCATGGGCAAGACCACCCTGTTCAAGAGCCTGATGGGCATCCTGCCGCAATGGGGCGGGCAGATCCGCGTCGATGGCAAGGACGTGTCGCAGCTGGAAACCCACCAGCGGGTAGAGAGCGGCATCGCCTACGTGCCACAGGGGCGGATGATCTTCTCGCACATGACCGTGCTGGAGAACATCCAGACCGGCCTGCCGGCCTCCGCCGGCGGCAAGGTACCGGATGACCTCTATGCGCTGTTCCCGGTGCTGCATGACATGCGCCACCGCAAGGGCGGCAACCTGTCCGGTGGCCAGCAGCAACAGCTGGCCATCGCCCGGGCGCTGGCGACCAATCCCAAGGTGCTGCTGCTCGACGAGCCGACCGAGGGCATCCAGCCGTCGATCATCAAGGACATCGCCCGCAGCCTGAAGGAGATCCGCAACATGCGCGACCTGACCATCGTCGTCTCCGAGCAGGTGCTGTCGTTCACCATGGAAATCGCCGACCGCTTCCTGGTCATCGAGAAGGGCAAGTTCGTGGTCGAGGAGAGCCGCGACCAGGTCGACGAGGCGAGCATCAGTCGTTATCTGTCGGTGTGACTTTCTTGCCCTCTCCCTAACCCTCTCCCGCAAGCGGGAGAGGGGACTGTTGGGCGGTGTGCCATTTCGCACCGCGTGCTGCTCCCCCTCTCCCATTCATGGGAGAGGGGTTGGGGGAGAGGGTAGTGGCTCCCGCTTTACGGTCACTGTGTTCTCCATGCAGTGGCCGCTTTTTCGCGTCCGCGAAAAATGCCTGCAGGCCCCGTAAGGTCGGCGTTCCGGGCATACGTCATCCAACGTATTTGCCGATTTCCCCGCGCGCTTGAGACTGGCTGCGTACCCGGCACACAGCGGCCGGCATTCCTCACAGGTCCCATGGAGCTTTGTCATGACCGATACCCTGATCAAGGTCGACCTCAACCAGGCCGCCACCGAGAACGAGCAAGTCCACAACCGCTGGCACCCGGACATCCCGATGGCCTGCTGGGTCAATCCGGGCGATGACTTCATCCTCGAGACCTACGACTGGACCGGCGGCGCGATCAAGAACGATGACGATGCCTCGGACGTGCGCGACGTCGACCTCTCCACCGTGCACTACCTGTCCGGTCCGGTGGGCGTGAAAGGGGCCGAGCCGGGCGATCTGCTGATCGTCGAACTGCTCGACATCGGCGCCAAGCAGGACATGCTCTGGGGCTTCAACGGTTTCTTCTCGCAGAGCAATGGCGGCGGCTTCCTCACCGATCACTTCCCGGCGGCGCAGAAGTCGATCTGGGACTTCGAGGGCATGTTCACCAAGAGCCGGCACATCCCCGGCGTGCGCTTCGCCGGCCTGATCCACCCCGGCCTGATCGGCTGCCTGCCGGACCACAAGATGCTCGCCGACTGGAACAAGCGCGAGCAGGCGCTGATCGACACCAACCCGACCCGCGTACCGCCGCTGGCCAACCCGCCGTTCGCCTCCACAGCACACATGGGCAAGCTCAAGGGCGATGCCCGCGACATGGCCGCCGCCACCGGCGCGCGTACCGTGCCGCCACGCGAGCATGGCGGCAACTGCGACATCAAGGACCTGTCGCGCGGTTCGAAGATCTTCTTCCCGGTCTACGTCGACGGCGCCGGCCTGTCGGTCGGTGATCTGCACTTCAGCCAGGGCGATGGCGAGATCACCTTCTGCGGCGCCATCGAGATGGCCGGCTGGGTGCACATGAAGGTCGAGCTGATCAAGGGCGGCATGGCCAAGTACGGCATCAAGAACCCGATCTTCAAACCCAGCCCGATCGTGCCCACCTACAACAACTTCCTGATCTTCGAAGGCATCTCGGTGGACGACGACGGCAAGCAGCACTACCTCGACGTCAACCTGGCCTACAAGCAGGCCTGCCTGAACGCCATCAACTACCTGAAGAAGTTCGGCTACAGCGGCGCGCAGGGTTACTCGCTGCTGGGTTCGGCACCGGTGCAGGGGCATATCAGCGGGGTGGTCGACATCCCCAACGCCTGCGCCACGCTGTGGTTGCCGACCGATATCTTCGAGTTCGACATCAACCCCAGCGCCAGCGGCCCGACCCGGTTCCTCGACGGCAGCATCGACATGCCCATCGCCTACGACAAGTGATGCCACTCCCCCTCTCCTGCATGCGGGGGAGGGGCCCTGGTCTTTCGAGGAATGCCGTCATGCCCATCTACGAATACGACTGCCCGCACTGCGGCGACTTCACCGTGCTGCGGCCAATGGCCGAGCGCGACCAGGCCTGCGCCTGCCCGTACTGCGACACCGCCAGCGAGCGGGTGATCCTCAGCGCGCCGGGCCTGTCGACCCTGCCGGGCAGCCAGCGCCGCGCCCATGAAAGCAACGAGCGCAGCGCCAACGCGCCGATGAATCTCGACGAGTACAAGGCCAGCCGCAAGCATCCGGCCGGTTGCAGCTGCTGCGGCCCGAGCAAGCCGGTGCAGCGCACCAAGGCCAACCCGCACGGCCTCAAGGCCAGCCCATCGGCACGGCCGTGGATGATCAGTCACTAAACAGCAGCGACAAGCTGCAAGCCACAAGCGGCAAGCAGAGCGCGCTCTTGCTTGAGGCTTGCAGCTTGTCGCTTGCGGCTAAGGAGAGTTTTCCATGCGCCACGGCGACATTTCCAGCAGCCCCGATACCGTCGGCGTTGCTGTCGTCAACTACAAGATGCCGCGTCTGCACAGCAAGGCCGAGGTGCTCGACAACGCGCGCAAGATCGCCGAGATGATCAAGGGCATGAAGCTCGGCCTGCCCGGCATGGACCTGGTGGTGTTCCCCGAGTACAGCACCATGGGCATCATGTACGACAGGGACGAGATGATGGCCACCGCCGCCGCCATCCCCGGCGAGGAGACCGCGATCTTCTCCGCCGCCTGCCGCGAGGCGAAAACCTGGGGCATCTTCTCGCTCACTGGCGAGCGCCACGAAGAGCATCCGCACAAGGCGCCCTACAACACCCTCGTCCTGATCGATGACCAGGGCGAGATCGTGCAGAAGTACCGCAAGTGCATTCCCTGGTGCCCCATCGAGGGCTGGTATCCGGGTGACCGCACCTATGTCTCCACTGGCCCCAAGGGCATGAAGATCAGCCTGATCATCTGCGATGACGGCAACTACCCGGAAATCTGGCGCGACTGCGCGATGAAGGGCGCCGAGCTGATCGTGCGCTGCCAGGGCTATATGTACCCGGCCAAGGAGCAGCAGGTGCTGATGGCCAAGACCATGGCCTGGGCCAACAACTGCTATGTGGCGGTGGCCAACGCCAGCGGCTTCGACGGTGTGTACAGCTACTTCGGCCACTCCGCGTTGATCGGTTTCGACGGGCGCACCCTGGGCGAGTGCGGCGAGGAGGAAATGGGCATCCAGTACGCCCAGCTGTCGGTGTCGCAGATCCGCGATGCACGGGCCAATGACCAGTCGCAGAACCACCTGTTCAAGCTGCTGCACCGTGGCTACACCGGCGTCTACAACTCCGGGGATGGCGACAAGGGCGTGGCCGACTGCCCGTTCGAGTTCTACCGCACCTGGGTGTTGGACGCGCAGAAGGCCCAGGAGGATGTGGAGAAGATGACCCGCTCGACCATCGGCGTGGCCGACTGCCCGGTGGCAGAGCTGCCGCATCCGGGCAAGGAACGCACGGCTGGCTGATCGCCCGCAGGAGCCGGCTTGCCGGCGATGCCTTTGTCTCTGTGGAATAAACGAGATGCCCTTCGCCAACGACCTGATCGACAGCAACCGCGAACGTCTGGATGAACAGGGCGTTGCTCGCCTGCAGTCGCGTTTCCTCTTCGAGCCGGCAGTGGTCATGGCGTTGCTGCGCTCGCGCATCGTCGGCCAGGACGCCGTGCTGGCGCAGGTCGAGTCCATGCTCAAGGTGGTCAAGGTCGACATCGGTGAGCGCGAGCGGCCTTTGGCGGTCAACCTGTTCATGGGCCCGACCGGTGTCGGCAAGACCGAGATCGTGCGCCTGCTGGCCCAGGCCATTCACGGCCGCGCCGACGCGATGTGCCGCATCGACATGCACACCCTGGCCCAGGAGCATTACGCTGCGGCGTTGACCGGCGCGCCACCGGGTTACGTCGGCAGCAAGGAGGGCACCACGCTGTTCGATGGCGAAGCCATCGCCGGCAGTTTCGGGCGACCCGGTATCGTGCTGTTCGACGAGCTGGAGAAGGCCAGCCCGGAAGTGCTGCGCAGCCTGCTCGGCATTCTCGAACATGGCCGGCTGACCCTGACGGCCGGCAGCCGCACCCTGGATTTCCGCAACAGCCTGATCTTCATGACCAGCAATGTCGGGGCGCAGCAGGCGCAGCGCTACCGTGAGCGCTTCGGTCGTGGCTGGCGGCGCTGGCTGGGCCTGGCACCGAAGGGGGAGGCGGCGCTGCTGGAGCAGGTGCTGCACCAGCGTTTCGAGCCGGAATGGCTCAACCGTATCGACCGCATCCTGGTGTTCGAGCGGGTCGACGAACGCTGGCTGGACGCCTTGCTGGAGATCGAACTGGACAAGCTTGGCCAGCGCCTTGCGCGCCAGGGCCGTTCGCTGCACCTGGAGCCGAGCTCCCGCGCCTGGTTGTGCCGTGAGCACGATGTACGTTTCGGCGCCCGCGCCCTGGCGCGTCGAATACGTACCGAACTGGAACCGGCGATCGCCGAGTGCCTGCTGGCAGAGCCGAGCACGGCACGATTGCTCTGTACCTGCGACCACGATCGCTTGCAGGTAACGCCGCACTCCTGGTAGGAGCCCGCTTGCGGGCGATGCGCTTTCGTCGCCATGATCGCCGGCAAGCCGGCTCCTACAGCAGAGGCACTACAGCCAGATCGCATCCCAGTGGGGATAGTCACCGACACGTTTCACCAGACCGGCGCGTAGCGGGTTGGCAACGATGTAGCGTGCCGTGGCGGCCAGGTCTTCTTCCTGGCGCAGGGCGTGGTCGTGAAAGCCCTTCTGCCAGACACGGCCGCTGGTTTCACGCGCCTTGTTGATGGCAATGGCGCTACGGGACTTGAGCTGCAGTACCAGCTTGGCCAGTGATGTCTCCTGCAGCTGGACGAGCCAGTGCAGGTGGTCGGGCATGACGACCCAGGCGAGTGACTGGACGAGTTGCCGCTCATGCAGGCGGCGCATCTCTGCAATCAGCAGCCTGGCCAGCTGCCAGTCCTGAAAGATGGGATGTCGCTCATGGGTGACCGTGGTCAGCAGGTAGGCGCGGCCGGGGTCCGAGACGCGTCCATGGCGCAGGGCATGGCCACGGTGGTTGAAGCGGCTGGAGTCCATTCCAGATTTCTCAACGTCGGGCTGTAGGAGCCGGCTTGCCGGCGATCATCGGCAAGGGTGGTACACAACCTGATCGCCGGCAAGCCGGCCTCTGCAGTTGCGTAGGGTGGATGACGCTTCATCCATCCACCACCCTGCAACCGCATCGGTGGATGAGAAGAGCGTCATCCACCCTACAGGTCGACGTTTTTGGCCTTATGCAGTGCGACGATCAGTGATGCTCACGGGTGGCGCGGAATTTCACCTCCGGCCAGCGCTCTTCCATCAGGCTGAGGTTGACGCGGGTCGGGGCCAGGTAGGTGAGGTGGCCGCCGCCGTCGACGGCGAGGTTCTCGTAGGCCTTGTCCTTGAATTCCTTGAGCTTCTTCTCGTCGCTGCATTCGATCCAGCGGGCGGACCAGACGTTGATCGCCTCGTACGCGCATTCCACCTTGTATTCCTCTTTCAGACGGCTGGCGACCACGTCGAACTGCAGCACACCGACCGCACCGAGGATGATGTCGTTGTTGCGCTCGGGGAAGAACACCTGGGTCGCGCCTTCCTCAGCCAGTTCCTGCAGGCCCTGACGCAGCTGCTTGGATTTCAGCGGGTCCTTCAGGCGTACGCGGCGGAACAGTTCCGGGGCGAAGTGCGGGATACCGGTGAAGCCGAGGTTCTCGCCTTCGGTGAAGGTGTCGCCGATCTGGATGGTGCCGTGGTTGTGCAGGCCGATGATGTCGCCGGCGTAGGCCTCTTCCAGGTGCTCACGCTCGCTGGAGAAGAAGGTCAGCGCGTCGCCGACGCGCACGTCCTTGCCCAGGCGGGCGTGGCGCATCTTCATGCCCTGGGTGTACTTGCCCGAGCAGATGCGCATGAAGGCGATGCGGTCGCGGTGTTTCGGGTCCATGTTCGCCTGAATCTTGAACACGAAGCCGGAGAACTTCTCCTCGGTCGGCTCCACGCTGCGCTCGTTGGCCACGCGCGCCAGCGGGCGCGGGGCCCAGTCGACCACGGCGTCGAGCACATGGTCGACACCGAAGTTGCCCAGTGCGGTGCCGAAGAATACCGGGGTCATCGCGCCCTCGAGGAAGGCCTCGGGGTCGAACTCGTGGCAGGCCCCCTGGACCAGTTCCAGCTCTTCGACGAAGCGCTCGTACATGTCGCCGAGGTGCGCGCGCGCCTCGTCGGAGTCGAGGCTCTGGATGATCTTGGCTTCGGTGCGCTCGTGGCCGTGACCGGGGGTGTAGACGATGATGTAGTCGCCAGTCAGGTGGTAGACGCCCTTGAAGTCCTTGTAACAGCCGATCGGCCAGGTGATCGGCGCGGCCTTGATGTTGAGCACCGCCTCGATCTCGTCGAGCAGCTCGATGGGGTCGCGGATGTCGCGGTCGAGTTTGTTGATGAAGCTGACGATGGGCGTGTCGCGCAGGCGGCAGACATCCATCAGGGCGATGGTCCGCGGCTCGACGCCCTTGCCGCCGTCGAGCACCATCAGCGCCGAGTCCACCGCGGTCAGGGTGCGGTAGGTGTCTTCGGAGAAGTCTTCGTGGCCGGGGGTGTCGAGCAGGTTGATCATGTGCTCGCGGTAGGGGAACTGCATCACCGAGGTGGTGATGGAGATGCCGCGCTGCTTCTCCATCTCCATCCAGTCGGACGTGGCATGGCGGTCGGACTTGCGCGACTTCACGGTCCCTGCGACTTCGATGGCCTTGCCCATCAGCAGCAGTTTCTCGGTGATGGTGGTCTTACCGGCGTCCGGGTGGGAAATGATGGCGAACGTACGGCGCTTGGCGACTTCGGCGGCCTGGGTGGTCATGAATGCGTGCCTGGATGGAATCGTTGAGGGCGCCTTGGCGCCCGGAAACTGGCGATTATACCGATAACTGCAGGCTCTGGCCGAGGGGCGGCCATCGGGTTTCAGGTGCCCTGGCCGGGCAGGAGAGTCGCGCAGGCTGCGAATGCGTAAAAATCGCGTAAATAAATGGTTATGAAAATTATTCCCATATAGAGTAGCCGCCCGTCGCAAAGGGTCAGGGTAGGGGTGGCGCCGTCGTGTTCAAGAAAATCATCTTCCAGTTGCATTGGTTCTTCGGCATCAGCGCCGGCCTGGTGCTGGCCGTCATGGGCATCACCGGCGCGCTCTACAGTTTCGAGGGCGAGATAACCCGGGCGCTCAATGCCGAGCGCTGGCAGATCGAGCCGAGCGAGCAGGGCCACCTTGCGCCGCGCGAACTGGTGTCGCGGATCGAGGCCGCGACCGCTGATCGCGTCACCGGCTTGTGGGTCGATACCCGGCATGACGGGCCGGGCATGGCCTTTCTCGCGCCGCCGCCAGGCGAGCGACGCGGGCCGCGCATCGCGTTCGACCCCTACACCGGCGAGGTGCTGGCCGAGCCGATCGGCCAGGACTTCTTCCACCTTATGCTGATGCTGCACCGCTTCCTGTCGATGGGGGAGGTGGGCAAGCAGATCACCGCCGCCAGCACCCTGGCGCTGATTTTCTTCTGCCTGTCCGGTCTCTACCTGCGCTGGCCGCGCAAGGCTCTGAACTGGCGCACCTGGCTGACCCTGGACTGGAAGAAGAAAGGCCGTGGCTTCAACTGGGACCTGCACGCGGTGGCCGGCACCTGGGTGCTGCTGTTCTACCTCTGCGCGGGGCTCACCGGCCTGTACTGGTCCTATGAGTGGTACCGCGAAGGGCTGACGCGCATGCTCTCCGACACGGCGCCGGAGAAGCGCGGGGAAGGCCGTGGCCGGGGTGGCCGTGACGCGGGCAACGGCCCGGCCCCCGAAGTCGACTACGACGCCGTCTGGCAGAGCATCCAGCAGGCCGCCGGCCCGGGCCTGGTCGCCTGGAACCTGCGCTTGCCAGCCGTGGCCGGGCAGCCGGGGACCGTCTTCTACATGCTCGACGGCGCCGATCATGTGCGCGCCTTCAACCAGTTCCAGATCGATCCGAAAAGCGGCGCGGTCAGCCGCCATGAGCGCTACGCCGACAAGAGTTTCAAGGCGCAGCTGCTGGCCAGCGTCTATGCGCTGCATGTCGGCGAGTACTTCGGCATGCCGGGGCGCATCCTGATGATGCTGGCCACGGCGGCCATGCCGCTGTTCTTCATCACCGGCTGGCTGCTGTACCTGGATCGCCGGCGCAAGAAGCGGGCTGCGCTGGCGGCGCGCAGCTCGCTCAAGGACGAGGACTCGGCAGGTGGCTGGCTGGTGGGGTTCGCCAGCCAGAGCGGCTTTGCCGAACAGCTGGCCTGGCAGAGTGCCGGCCAGTTGCAGGCCGCCGGTATCCCGGTACGGGTCGAACCGCTGTCACGCCTGGATGCCGACAGCCTGCGCCAGACGCAGAAGGCGCTGTTCGTGGTCAGCACCTTCGGTGATGGCGAGGCGCCGGATGCGGCGCAGGGCTTCGAGCGCAAGGTGCTGGCGGGTTCGGTGCCTCTCGAGCAACTGAGCTATGCGGTGCTGGCGCTGGGTGACCGGCAGTATCAGCACTTCTGTGGCTTCGCCCGGCGCATCAACGCCTGGCTGGGGCTGCAGGGCGCTCGGTCGCTGTTCGACAGCATCGAGGTGGATGGCGCCGACCAGGCGGCACTGCAGCGCTGGCAGCAGCAGTTGAGCGACCTGACCGGTGCGGCGCCGATGCGCTTCGAAGAAACGCCCTGGCAGAACTGGACGCTCGCCGAGCGCCGCCTGCTCAACCACGGCAGTCAGGGCGCGCCGGTGTACTTCATCGGCCTGACGCCGCCTGCGCAGAGTGACTGGCAGGCCGGCGACATCCTGGAGATCCGTCCGCGCCACGGGGCCGCCGCCGTGCAGGCCTGGCTGCAACACTCCGGCTTCGACGGCAGCGAGCCGGTGACGCTGGATAGCCAGGCGACCAGCCTGCGTGAAGCCCTGGCCGAGCGCCAGTTGCCGGGCAGCTTCGCCCACCTGGTCGGGCTGCATGCCCAGGCGCTGGTCGATGCCCTGGTGCCGCTGGGGGCGCGCGACTACTCCATTGCCTCGGTGGCGGCCGACGGTGTGCTGCAGCTGATCGTGCGCCAGGCCGTACAGGCGGGTGGCCGCCTGGGTCTGGGGTCCGGCTGGCTGAGCGAGTACCTGCCCGTGGGCGGGCAGCTGCTGGCGCGGGTGCGGCGCAACACCGGTTTCCATCTGCCGGAGGATGATCGGCCGCTGATCCTGATCGGCAATGGCACCGGCCTGGCCGGGCTGCGTTCGTTGCTGCGGGCGCGTGCACTGGCAGGCCAGGGGCGCAACTGGCTGCTGTTCGGCGAGCGCAGCCGCGCCTGCGACTTCTTCTGCGGCGACGAGCTGCAGGCGGCGCTGGAGGCCGGCGACCTGCAGTATCTGGACCTGGCCTTCTCCCGCGATCAGGCCCGCAAGCACTATGTGCAGGACCTGCTGCGTGAGCACAGCGCACGTCTGCATGCCTGGCTGGACGAGGGCGCGGCGATCTACGTGTGCGGCAGCCTCGACGGCATGGCCGGCGGTGTCGATGTGGCACTGCGTGAGGTGCTCGGCGACGAGTGCGTGCAGCAACTGGTCGAGGACGGACGCTACCGGCGTGACGTGTACTGAATCGAGGTCGTTCCGGCGGGGCAATCGGGAGGTCGGCGTGCACCCGGTTGCCATGCCGCTGACATCTCTCTCGTCTAGACTTGGCAGAGGCTGAAAGCCGCGTCCGTTCAGCATTTCCGCCTGTTCTGTGTGATATCCGGAACGTTTGCCAGGGCCGCTCCAGATAGGGGGAATTTCCGGTTGATCTGACGGGCGCATGGTCTTAAAGTCCGCGCCCGAACGTCCATGCTGGAAACGATCCATCCGGCTCAAGTACTGACGACGAGAGATCGCTGGTGGCCCACCGCGATCAGTGATGCTCGGCGACATGCCTTGGGAAGTAGGCGAACCAAAGTGGGGAAACTGTCAGACGTTCAGGCTCGCGCGTTGCGCGGCCAGCCCCGACACGTAGCGGAACCTGTCAGGCGTTTCGCTGCCCGAATTCATGTGTTCCTGGTTTTGCCATTGGAGTCCCCAGCATGTCGATCAAGGTCGAAGACTACTACGCACCCGCCACTTTCCAGCGCATGAAGGCATTCGCCGATCAGCACGAGACCCCCTTCGTGGTGATCGACCGGCAGATCATCGCCGATGCCTATGACCAGCTGGGCAACTGCTTCCCGTTCGCCAAGATCTATTACGCGGTCAAGGCCAACCCGGCCATCGAGATCATCGAGCTGCTGCGCGACAAGGGCTCGAGCTTCGACATCGCCTCGATCTACGAGCTGGACAAGGTCATGAGCGCAGGTGTCGGCCCGGAGCGCATCAGCTACGGCAACACCATCAAGAAGTCCCGCGACATTCGCTACTTCTACGACAAGGGCGTGCGCCTGTTCGCCACCGACTCCGAAGCCGACCTGCGCAACATCGCCAAGGCGGCGCCGGGTTCGAAGATCTACGTGCGCATCCTCACCGAAGGTTCGACCAGCGCCGACTGGCCGCTGAGCCGCAAGTTCGGTTGCCAGCCGGACATGGCGCTGGATCTGCTGATCCTGGCCAAGCAGCTGGGCCTGGTGCCGTACGGCATTTCCTTCCATGTCGGTTCGCAGCAGCGCGACATCGACGTGTGGGATGCCGCCATCGCCAAGGTCAAGGTGATCTTCGAGCGTCTCAAGGAAGAAGACGGCATCACCCTGCAGATGATCAACATGGGCGGCGGCTTCCCGGCCAACTACATCCAGCGCACCAACGACCTGGAAACCTACGCCGAGGAGATCACCCGCTTCCTCAAGGAAGACTTCGGTGACGAACTGCCGGAGATCATCCTCGAGCCGGGCCGTTCGCTGATCGCCAACGCCGGCGTGCTGGTCTCCGAAGTGGTGCTGGTGGCGCGCAAGTCGCGTACCGCCGTGGAGCGCTGGGTGTATGCCGACGTCGGCAAGTTCAGCGGCCTGATCGAAACCATGGACGAGGCCATCAAGTTCCCCATCTGGACCGAGAAGAAGGGCGAGATGGAGGAAGTGGTGATCGCCGGCCCGACCTGCGACAGCGCCGACATCATGTACGAGAACTACAAGTACGGCCTGCCGCTGAACCTGGCCAGCGGTGATCGCCTGTACTGGCTCTCCACCGGCGCTTACACCACCAGCTACAGCGCCGTGGAGTTCAATGGCTTCCCGCCGCTGAAGTCTTACTACCTGTAAGGCCCGACGCTGTCTGCAAGCGCCCACCTCGTGTGGGCGTTTTCATTTCTGTCGCGCATGGCTGTTGTTTGGTGTGTCAGCTATTTAGAATCATTATCACTTTTGGCCTTTGCCCTGGAGCGGCACCATGATGCTGATCATCCCCGATGTGCTCGATGCCGAGCAGTTGCGCGATTGCCGTGCGGCGCTCGAGACGGCGAGCTGGCAGGACGGGCGCCTGAGCGCCGGGCACCAGGCGGTGCACGCCAAGACCAATCAGCAACTGGCGCAGAACGATCCGCTGACGCAGCAGCTCGGCGACTTCCTGCTCGAATGCCTGAGTCGCAACCCGCGCTTCATGGCCGCTGCCTTGCCGCTCAAGGTGGTGCCGCCGCGCTTCAACCGCTATGCCGGCGGAGGCCAGTACGGCGACCACATCGACAATGCGATCTTCAGCGTGCCGGGGACCTCGCAGCGTATCCGCGCCGACCTGTCGGCGACGCTGTTCTTCAACGAACCCGACGAGTACGACGGCGGCGAACTGGTGACGCGCGAGCGGCGGATCAAGCTGCCGGCCGGGCACCTGGTGCTGTATTCCAGTGGCAGCCTGCATCGCGTCGAGCCGGTGACTCGCGGTGCGCGTCTGGCCTCGTTCTTCTGGTTGCAGAGCCTGGTGCGTCAGGATGACCAGCGCGAGCTGCTGCTGGAACTCGACGACAGCATCCAGGCGCTGCGCCTGCAGGTGCCGGACAGCCCCGAGCTGCTGCGCCTGACCGGGCTGTATCACAACCTGCTGCGGCAGTGGTCGCAGACCTGAGTCGCCATCGAGAGTCGCCATGCCCCTTGCCCCGCTGCAACAGATTCCCGCTGACATCGCCGCCGTCGGCGACTACCAGGCCTATGCCCGCGAACGCATGAGCGAGCAGGCCTGGGCCTACCTGGCCGGAGGGGCGGCGGATGAGCTGACCCTGCAGGACAATCGCCAGGCGTTCGATCGGCTGCGTCTGCGCAGTCGCGTGCTGCAGGACCTGCGCGGTGGCAACACGCGCCTGCGCCTGTTCGGTCAGGACTACGAGCATCCGATCTTCGTTGCGCCGGTGGCCTATCAGAAGCTGGCCCATGCCGACGGCGAACTGGCCTGCGTGCTGGGCGCCAGCGCGCTGCGTGCCGGCATGGTGGTCAGCACCCAGGCCAGCATCGAGCTGGAGACCATCGCGGCGCAGGCGCAGACACCGCTGTGGTTCCAGCTGTACATCCAGCCCGACCGTGATTTCACCGCCGCCCTGGTGCGGCGCGCCGAAGCCGCCGGTTATCGTGCCCTGGTACTGACGGTGGACGCGCCGGTCAGCGGCATCCGCAACCGTGAGCAGCGCGCGGGCTTCGCCTTGCCCGCCGGTATCGAGGCGGTGAATCTGCGCGGCATGCGCCCGCTGGCGGTCAGCGCCGATCCGTCCGCCAGCAGCCTGTTGCTCGGCGGACCGCTGCTCAACGCCGCGCCGACCTGGGCCGACCTGGCCTGGCTGCGCGCGCAGACGCGCCTGCCGATCCTGCTCAAGGGCATCCTCAGCGCCGCCGATGCCGAGCAGGCACTGGCGGCTGGGGTCGATGGGCTGATCGTGTCCAACCACGGCGGCCGCACGCTCGATGGCCTGCCGGCGACCATCGAGGCGCTGCCGGAGGTGGCGGCCGCGGTGCAGGGACGTGTGCCGGTGCTGCTCGATGGCGGGATCCGCCGTGGCACCGACATCCTCAAGGCGCTGGCCCTGGGCGCCGACGCGGTGCTGGTGGGCCGGCCGTGCATCTTCGCCCTGGCCGCAGCCGGTGCGGTGGGGGTGGCGCATGTGCTGCAGCTGTTGCGCGCGGAACTGGAGGTGGCGATGGCACTGACCGGCTGCGCCGATCTGGCCAGTATCGGCCCGCAGACGATCTGGACGCCACACAGCTGCTGAGGTCCTTGCACGCGCTGCGCAAAGGAACTGCTCCGCCCTGTTGAGCCGTCCGTACGGCAGGCATCAAAAAAGAATGCATTTAATAGTGTTTCTTATTTGACATAAATTTATTTACAAATAATATACGTTCTCTTTTAGAGGGCAGGGCCGTTTCAGGCCCTGCGCCGGGGCGTTGTGCGGGGGATTTCTGCGGATTCCTCTGTACATGTTTGTAAATAATTATCATTACATATTGACAGGTTATCTCAAATGCGTGCCACGAACTACGATCAGGTTTTGCCCGTCAAACGCGTGCTGGCCACTGCCATCGGCCTGGCCATTGCCTCGCTGACGCTGCCGGCGCTGGCAGACGAGTCGCTGAAGCTGGACAGCGTCACGGTCAAGGGTGAGCAGGAAGGTGACTACAAGACCGAGTCGGTCTCGTCGCCCAAGTACACCGCGCCGCTGCTGGACACCCCGCAGACCGTCACCGTGGTACCGCAGAAGATAATCGCCGAGCAGCAGGCGCTGAGCCTGCGCCAGGTGCTGTCCAACGTTTCCGGCATCACCTTCACCGCCGGTGAGGGGGGTGGTGGTTCCGGTGACAGCATCAACATCCGTGGCTTCAGCGCCAACGCCAACATGCAGATCGACGGCCTGCGCGACAGCGCGCAGACCAACCGCACCGACACCTTCAACATCGAGTCGGTCGAGGTCATCAAGGGCCCCAACTCGGTATTCGGCGGCAGCGGTACCACCGGCGGCAGCATCAACCAGGTGACCAAGGCGCCTCGCCTGCGTGACTTCACCCAGATCGGCGCCAGCATCGGCACCGACAGCTACCGTCGCTTGACCCTGGACAGCAACCAGACCCTCGACGGCCTGGGTACCGACAGTGCCTTCCGGCTCAACCTGATGACGCACGAAAACGACGTGGCCGGCCGCGACGAGATCGACCGCAAGCGTTGGGGCATCGCGCCGTCGCTGGCCCTGGGCCTGAGCGAGGACACCCGCCTGACCCTCAGCTACTTTCACCAGACCGACGACATCCTGCCGGACTACGGTGTGCCGGCCATCGATGGCAAGAAGGTCGCCGGGGTGGACCGCGAGAGTTACTTCGGCTGGAAGAACCTGGACAAGGACGACATCAAGACCGACTCCTTCACCATCAAGCTCGAGCACGCCTTCAACGACAGCCTGAGCCTGCAGAACCTCACCCGCTACAGCCAGATCGACCGCAACACGGTGATCTCCGCCTCGCATGTCAACACCACCGGCGTACCGGCCGGCAACTACCTGCCGGCCGGCCCGCAGGCCTATGGGCGTGACGTGAACAGCAAGATGCTGATCAACCAGACCAACCTGCGTGCCGACTTCGACACCTTCGGTCTGCAGCACAGCCTGTCCACCGGGGTGGAAATCTCCCGCGAGGACTACGACCGCCTGACCTACAACCATGGCCTGGGCACCGCGCTCTACCCGACCGCTGGCTACTCGCTGGGCAACCCGCCGGGCTACTGGAACGGTGCGGTCAACAAGACCATGAGCGCGGATACGTCGACCCGCCTCGACAACCAGGCGGTGTACGTGTTCGACACCATCGCCCTGAACTCCGACTGGGACCTGAGCCTGGGGCTGCGCTACGACTGGATCGAGGGCGACTACAAGAACACCGCGCTGCCGGCCGGCACCCTGACCAAGCTCGACACCCGCGACGAAGAACTCAGCGGGCGCATCGGCCTGGTCTACAAGCCGGTCGACAATGGCCGCATCTACGTGGCCTACGGCACCTCCTTCAACCCGTCGGCCGAATACCTGGCGACCACCGGCAGCGGCGTTTCGGACGCGACCTCTGGCCTCGATCCGGAGAAGAACAAGACCTGGGAGCTGGGTACCAAGTGGGAACTGCTCGACCGTCGCCTGGAGCTGGATGCGGCGATCTTCCGGGTAGAAAAGACCAATGCCCGCGAAACCATGGCTGACGGCAGCACTCAGCTGGCAGGCAAGCAGCGCGTCGAAGGGATCGAGGTGGGGCTGACCGGCCATGTCACCGAGCGCTGGGACGTGTTCGCCAACTACACCGTACTCAGCAGCGAGACCCTCGAAGCGGCCGACACTGCCGCCGGCATCGCCCGCGAGGGTCAGGCCCTGGCCAACACGCCGCCGCGTTCGTTCAACCTGTGGACCTCGTACCAGCTGCCGGCCGGCTGGTCGCTGGGTTACGGCGCCCGCTATGTCAGCGAGCGCAACGTCAGCTCCAGCAGCAACGCCAAGCTGGACTCCTACTGGTTGCACAACGCGATGGTCGGCTACAAGGTCAACGACAACGTCGACCTGCAGCTGAACCTCAACAACCTGTTCGACGAAGACTACGTGGAGCGCGTTCGTCAGACGCCGGGCACGGGTGCCCGTTCCTCGGCCATCGAGTACGGCGACGGCCGTTCGGCGATCCTCTCGGCGACCTACAGCTTCTGAGTCCGCCTCCGGCGTGCCGACAGGCACGCCCGGTTGTCCAACGCCCCGGCTGGTCCGGGGCGTTGGCGTTCATGCAGGTTGGCGTGTCGGGTACCACCACGCGGAAGCGGGGCGCGGGCTGGACTTTGCCGCGGTCCGTCTTATGCTGCGTGGATGAAGCGAATACTGCTCAACTGTGACATGGGCGAGGGCTTTGGCGCCTGGCGCATGGGTGACGACGCGCTGGCCATGCCGCTGATCGATCAGGCCAACCTGGCCTGTGGCTTCCACGCGGGCGATCCACTGATCATGGCGCGTAGCGTCGCGCTGGCCATCGAGCATGGCGTGAGCGTCGGTGCACACCCTTCCTACCCCGACCTGCAGGGTTTCGGGAGGCGCCACCTGCAGTGTTCGCCGGAAGAAGTACGGGCCCTGATGCTGTATCAGATCGGCGCGCTGGATGCCTTCTGCCGTGCTGCGGGCGGCCAGCTGGCCTATGTCAAACCCCATGGCGCGCTGTACAACGACCTGGTGCTCGACGATGCGTTGCTGATGGCGGTGCTCGATGCCTGCGCCAGCTATCGCAGAGGCTTGCCCCTGATGGTGCTGGCCCTGGCCGACAACAGCCGCGAGCTGCGCCTGGCGGACGAGGCGGACGTTCCGCTGATGTTCGAGGCGTTCGCCGACCGCGCCTATCTCTCCGATGGTCGGCTGGCACCGCGACGTCTCGCGGACGCGGTGCACCAGGACCCTGAACGCATACTGGAGCAGGCCCTGACCATCGCCCGTGGCGAGGCCTTTGCCGACATCGATGGCAAGCCGCTACGCCTGCGTGCGGACAGCCTCTGCGTGCACGGCGACAACCCCGAGTCGCTGGCCGTGCTGCGGCGTCTGCGCGCTCAGCTGGATGCGCTCTGAGGTTGCCAGTCCAGGGTCAGCGCTTCCTGCCAGGCGAACCGCTCGAAGTGGCTGGCGACGACAGCTTGCAGGCGTTGCAGGTCATCCGCGTTGCCACTCTCGACCTGCAGGCGCAAACCCTGTTCTTCGGCCTGCAAGGTGGCCAGGCCCGAGTCGAACTCGATGCGGCCCTGCTGCTCGTCGAAACTGACTGGAATCTTGTGTGCGAAGTGTTTGCACAGACGGCTGATGTAACGTGCCGGTGTGTCGGTCGCGACGAAGGCACTGCTGCTCAATGGATTCATGGTGACTCCTGATCGGGTGCGCGCTGCGCACCCTGTCTGTGGGCTGAGGTCAGTACGCCAGGGTGAACCGCTGGCGGATGTGCTGTGGCTGTTCCGCTTCGTCGATCAGCGCGACGGCCAGGTCGGCCACGGAGACGCTGCCGGGCTCATCGCCGTTCATCAGCAGCTCGTCGTTGCCGAGGCGGAACTTGCCGGTACGCGGGCCGGGCACGAGCAGGGCGGCCGGCGAGAGGAACGTCCATTCCAGTGCCTGTTCGTCACGCAGCAGGTCGAGGACCTGGCGGGCACCTTCTGCACCTTCCTTGTATTCGGCGGGAAAGTCCGCTGTGTCGATCAGCTGGAGACCGGGGGCCACGTACAGGCTGCCCGCCCCGCCGACCACCAGCAGGCGCTGGGTGCCCGCCTGCTTGCTCGCCGCGATGATCGAGCGGCTGCCGCTGATGAACTGCTCGCGGATGTCCGCCACACCCCAGCCCGGGTTGAAGGCGCTGATCACCACGTCATGGCCTCGCAGCTGTTCGGCCAGTTTGGCGGTGTCCTGCACGTTCGCCTGTACGGCGCTCAGGCGAGGGTGGGCGGCGAGTTTTTCCGGGTGGCGCACCAGCGCGGTGACCTGATGTCCGCGCTGCAGCGCTTCCTGCAACAGGGGGGCGCCGACATAACCAGTGGCGCCGATCAGAGCGATCTTCATGGGGGGGACCTCGAGTAGTTGGGGTGAACACATGATCGCTGCTGGATAAACCCGGGAAAAAGTGGCTTCATGAACTGGAATAGTTAAGCGGAGCTTCATAATGGAGCAGCTCAAGCGCATGGCGCTGTTCGCCACCGTGGTGGAGAAGGGCTCGATGGTCGGTGCAGGGGAAGCCATGGGCATGTCCGCCTCTGCGGTCAGTCAGCAGGTGCGGCGACTGGAGGAGGCCACGGGGGTCACGCTGTTGCACCGCACCACCCGCAAGCTGACCCTGACCGAGGCCGGCGCAACCTTCTATGACAGCTGTCGACAGATCGTCGAGCTGGCGCAGCGCGCCGAGCAGCGCCTGGCCGAGCAGCGGGATGCACCGGTGGGGGAGCTGCGCGTCGCGGCCCCGGTCGGCTTTTCCGGGCCGCTGCTGTGCGAGGCGCTGGCCCCGCTGCTGAGCGCCCACCCCGGCCTCAGCCTGACGCTGTTCTTTCAGGACGAGCAGATCGATCTGGTCGAGTCGCGCATCGATCTGGCCATCCGCGTCGGGCGCCAGGAGGACTCCAGTCTGGTCGCCCGCTACATCGTCGACTGGCGCATGCTGTTGTGCGCCGCGCCGGCCTACCTGGCGCGTGCCGGTTTGCCGAGCGAGCCGCAGCACCTGCTCAAGCTGGACTGGATCGGCCTGCACCTCGAGCGCATCCAGCACCTGGTATTGCAGGGCCCCGCTGGCGTGCAGCAGCGGCTGCGCCTGGAGAGCCGCGTCACCTGCAACAACATCCTGGCGGCGCGCCAGTTCACCCTGGCCGGCATGGGTGTGTCGTTGCAGCCCGAGGCGGAAATCCGCGGGCTGCTGGCCAGTGGCGAGCTGCTGCCGCTGCTGCCTGACTGGCAGCTGGAACCGGTGGGCCTGTACATCGTCACGCCGCGCCGCGATGCTCAGCCCGCCAAGGTGCGCTATGCCATCGAGGCACTCAGACGGCACCTGATCAATGCGTGATGATCGACTCAGGCTGTGCGAGGATGGCCAATACTCAGATCCCCGGCTAGAAAGGACCCGTGACCCACACCGATGAAGACGCCCAAACGTATTGAACCCCTGGTCGAGGATGGCCTGGTGGACGAAGTGTTGCGACCGCTGATGAGCGGCAAGGAGGCAGCGGTCTATGTGGTGCGTTGCGGCGACGAGCTACGCTGCGCCAAGGTCTACAAGGAGGCCAACAAGCGCAGTTTCCGCCAGGCCTCCGAATATCAGGAGGGGCGCAAGGTGCGTGGCAGCCGTCAGGCGCGCGCCATGGCCAAGGGCAGCAAGTACGGGCGCAAGGAGCAGGAGCAGGCCTGGCAGAATGCCGAGGTCTCGGCACTGTTCCGCCTGGCCAGTGCCGGCGTGCGGGTGCCCAAGCCCTATGACTTTCTCGATGGCGTGCTGTTGATGGAGCTGGTGGACGATGGCGAAGGCGACGTCGCGCCGCGGCTCAATGACGTCGACCTGCACCCGGATGATGCGCGTGAGTTTCACGCCTTCATGATCCAGGAGATCGTCAAGATGCTCTGCGCCGGCCTGGTGCACGGTGATCTCTCGGAATTCAACGTGCTGCTTGGCCCCGAGGGGCCGGTGATCATCGACCTGCCGCAGGCGGTGGATGCGGCGGCCAACAACCATGCCTTCAGCATGCTCGAGCGCGATGTGCGCAACATGGCCGAGTACTTCGGCCAGTTCGCCCCGGAACTCAGGTACACCAAATACGCCAAGGAAATGTGGGCGCTCTACGAGGCCGGCAAGTTGCAGCCGCATACGCAACTGACCGGCGAGTTCGCCGAACCGCAGGACGCCGCCGACATCGATGCGGTCATGCGCGAGATCAAGGCCGCGCTGGCCGAAGAGGCGAAGAAACAGGCTCTGCGCAACGCCGAGGATGAACCCAAGGATACCGAGCCGACGCCACCCTGGATGCGCTGAGGCAATGCCCGGTGCTGATCCGCTGGCGCACGCGGGCTGGATAACATCCGGCTGTTGATCATGACGTTTGCGTGATCGCCCGCAAGCGGGCTCCTACGGCCTTTACCTCAGGCGGCGCCTGGGCCCCGGATTTCATCCGGGCTACGGCGTTTTCGCGTGTCCCTTGGCGCAGCAACTGACGCCCTGTTCGATACCCTGCAGGATCGGGCAGTCCGGCCGCTCGTTGCCCTGGCAACTGGCCGCCAGGTCCACCAGGGTGTCGCGCAGTGCGCTCATCTCGGCGATCTTGCGCGACAGTGTGGCGATGTGTTCCTCGGCCAGTGCCTTGACGTCGGCGCTGGCGCGCTGCTTGTCCTGCCACAGCGCCAGCAGCCTGCCCACTTCGTCCAGCGAGAATCCCAGGTCCCGTGAGCGCTTGATGAAAGTCAGGCGATGCAGGTCGTTGGCGTCGTACTGCCGGTAGCCGCTCTGCGAGCGCCCGGCATGGGGCAGCAGGTCGATGGATTCGTAGTAGCGAATCATCTTGGCGCTGAGGCCGGTGTGCTTGGCGGCTTGGCCGATGTTCATGCCTTGGGTCTCCAGCGGTTCAGCAGCAGGGCGTTGCTCACCACGCTGACACTGGACAGGGCCATTGCCGCGCCGGCGAACATCGGGTTGAGCAGGCCCGCCGCGGCGAGGGGGATGCCGACCAGGTTGTAGATGAAGGCCCAGAACAGGTTCTGGCGGATCTTCGCATAGGTGCGCCGGCTGATGTCCAGGGCCGCCGGCACCAGGCGTGGGTCACCGCGCATCAGGGTGATGCCGGCGGCGTGCATGGCGGCGTCGGTGCCACCGCCCATGGCGATGCCGACGTCGGCGGCGGCCAGCGCCGGGGCGTCATTGATGCCGTCGCCGACCATGGCCACCGTGCCCTGCTGGCGCAGCTCGTCGATCAGGCGCGCCTTGTCCGCCGGGAGCACCTGGGCATGCGGTTGGTCGATGCCCAGGGTGCCTGCCACCGCCGCGACGCTGCCCTGGTTATCGCCGCTGATCAGGTGGCTGGTGATGCCCTGTTCGCGCAGTTCGGCGATGGCTTCTGCGGCGCCGCGCTTGAGTTGGTCGCCAAACGCCAGCAAGCCGAGCAGGCGCGGGTTGTCGCCGCTTTCGATCAGCCAGGACAGGGTCCGACCTTCGGCTTCCCAGGCGCGGGCGGACTCGCTCAGGGCGCCGGCCTGCAGCTGCTGTTCGTCCAGCAGACGGCTGCTGCCCAGTTGCAGCTGGCGGCCCTCGACCGTGCCGGCGATGCCCCGGCCCGCCAGCGCGCGGCTGTCGCTCACGGCGGGCAGGGCAATGCGCTGCTCGCTGCAGCGTTCCAGCACGGCCTTGGCCAGCGGGTGCTCGCTGCCTTGCTGGAGGCCGCCAGCCAGGCGCAGCAGCGTCTCTTCGCTGGCCTCGGCCAGGCCGACATGGGCGATGCGTGGCTTGCCCTCGGTCAGCGTGCCGGTCTTGTCGAAGGCGATGTGGCGCACGTCATGGGCCACCTCCAGCGCTTCGGCATCCTTGATCAGGATGCCGTGGCGAGCGGCGACGCCGGTACCGGCCATGATCGCGGTCGGGGTCGCCAGGCCGAGGGCGCAGGGGCAGGCGATCACCAGCACGGCCACGGCGTTGAGCAGGGCCTGTTCGGCGGAGGCCCCCAAAAGCAGCCAGACCAGCAGCGTGGCCAGTGCCACCAGCAGCACGGCAGGGACGAACACCTGGCTGACCTTGTCCACCAGCTTCTGGATCGGCGCCTTGGCGGCCTGGGCGTCTTCGACCAGGCGGATGATGCGCGCCAGCACCGTCTCCGCGCCGAGGGCGGTGGTCTCCACCAGCAGGCGGCCTTCGCCGTTGATGGCACCGGCGGTGACCTTGTCGCCCGGCTGCTTGGCCACCGGCAGGCTCTCGCCGCTGATCAGCGCTTCGTCGGCGTGGCTGCGGCCTTCCACCACCTGGCCATCCACGGGAAAGCGTTCGCCAGGTCTGACCAGCACCTGGTCACCGAGGGCCAGCGCCTCGATGCTGACCTGCTCCTCGCGGCCATCGACCAGGCGCACGGCGTGATCCGGGCGCAGCGCCTGCAGGGCGCGGATGGCACTGGCGGTCTGGCGCTTGGCGCGGCTTTCCAGGTACTTGCCGAGCAGGATCAGGCTGATGATCACCGCCGAGGCTTCGAAGTACAGGTGTGGCATCTGCCCGGCGGGTGTCACCGCCCACTGGTAGAGGCTAAGGCCGTAGCCGGCGCTGGTGCCGATGGCCACCAGCTGGTCCATGTTGCCGGCGCGTGCCTTGAGCGCCTGCCAGGCCGCACGGTAGAAGCGGGCGCCGAAGATGAACTGCACGGGGGTGGCGATCAGGAACTGCAGCCAGGCTGGCAGCATCCAGTGCAGGCCGAAGGGTTCGACGAGCATCGGCACCAGCAATGGCAGGGTCAGGGCGATGGCCGCGAACAAGGTGAGGCGCTCGCGGCGCAGGCGCGAGCTGCCATCGTCCGCAGGGGCGTGCTCGTCCACGAGGCTGGCCTGGTAGCCAGCCGCCGCCACGGCTTGCAGTGCCTGCTGCGCGTCGAAACCGGCGACGACCTGCAGGCGTGCCTTCTCGTCCGCGAGGTTGACCGCGACCTGGGTCACGCCCGGCAGCTTGCCGAGTGCACGTTCGATACGGCCGACGCAGCTGGCGCAGGTCATGCCCTCGATGGTTAGTTCCAGTGCGTGGCCGGGAACGGCGTAGCCGGCCCCTTCGATCGCCTCGATCAGTTGCCCGAGGCTGTCGGCAGGCGCTTCGATGCGCGCCTGCTCGCTGGCCAGGTTGACGGTGGCGCTGGCGACCTCCGGCAGCTTGCGCAGTGCGCGTTCGACACGACCGGCGCAACTGGCGCAGGTCATGCCCTGGATCGGCAGGTCGAAGGTGGTCATGGACGGGCTCCCGGTAACGTCATGACCACAGGATCAACCTTGACCCCATGGCAAGGTCAAGCGTTCAGTTCAATGCGGGCGCGGCATGCAGTCGCAGGCCGGCGTTGTCCATGGCGATGCGGTAGCGGCGTACTTCGCCGGCATAGAGCTCCAGCGACTGCCCTTGCAGCTGGGCGATGCCATCCTGGCACGGCCCGGTGCCGGTCAGGCCGAGGCGCAGGGACACCTTGCCGGGCGGCAGGTTGAACGCCACCGACTGGCCCTGGTGCAGGCGGGCGGCCATCTGGTCATGCAGGTACAGCGCGACCTCGCAGGTGGTGGCCACCTCCAGCCGTTCGCGTGAAACGATGAGTACCGCGTAGCCCTCGCCCTGGGCGGCCGATGGCAGGGGTGCCAGCGGCTGGGCAAGGGCTGCTGGCGCAAGCAGGGCGGCAAGCAGCAGGTAGGGCAGGCGCATGACGATGATCCCCATGTCGAAAGCCGGCTGAATGACTGGCGGCAAGTGCTTGACCTTGCCACCGTGGCAAGGTCGAGACTACACCCATCGACCATCGATTCAAGGAGTCAGCAGATGCAGCAGTTCAAGGTTAGCGGAATGTCCTGTGGTCACTGCGTCAGGACCGTCACCCAGGCGATCAAGGCGCTCGACCCGGCGGCGCAGGTGGATGTCGATCTCGCCGCCGGCGTGGTGCAGGTCGACAGTGACGTGCCGGCCGCGCAGCTGGAGGCGGCGATACGCGGCGAGGGCTACGAGGTGAGCGCGCCTTAGCCGGCCGCGAGTGGTGCTACGGCCACTGCCGCAGCAGGCCGCGGAAGCAGCTGTCGATCATCGCCGGCGTGTCGGTCTGCGCGTCGAACAGGTTGGGGTCGCGCAGCCAGTCGCTGAACAGCCCGACCAGCATGGCATGCAGGGCCCGTGACGCCAGGCGGGAGGTGATCCCGGGTTGCAGCAGTGGTTGTACCGACGGCAGGGCGAACTGCTGTTCGCAGAGGGCGATGAACTGGTTGACGAAGGCTTCGTGGCGTTCCTCGGCTTCACGCAGCTCCTCGGTGAACTCGCAGCGCCGCAGCAGCACGGTGAGGATGCGCCGGCGCTGGTCGTCGAGAACCAGGTTGGCCATGGCCTCGATGCACAGGTCGCGCAGCAGCTGCAGGGATACCAGCCCGTCCACTTCGGCCAGCTGCTGGGCCAGTGGCTCCAGTGGCAGGCGCACCTGGTTGAGCATCTCGTGGAACAGGTGGGCCTTGTTCTGGAAGTGCCAGTAGACGGCACCTCGGGTCACACCCGCGTGTCTGGCGACCTGCTCCAGGCTGGTGTGGGCGACTCCGCGCTCGAGGAACAGGTGTTCGGCTGCGGCCAGGATGGTATGGCGGGTTTTCTCCGCGTCTTCTTTTGTTCTGCGCATGGTGATCCGGCAGGTTGGTGCTGGGCTATGAGGGGGCGGAGTTTACCGGCTTTGCCATGACCTCTGCTGAGGGGTGATCGACGGGTATCAGCGCCAGTGTTTTAGGTCCTGCGTCGTGCACGACGATGGCGGCGCAGGGGGGCTTTCACCGCGCCTGCGGTCGGTGAGATGATTAGCCGGCTAACAATAAAGCCCGGAATAGTCATGAACCTGAGAACACTCCTGATTCTCGGTGCCCTGTGTGCCTTCGGCCCTCTGGCCATCGATTTCTATCTGCCAAGTTTCCCGACCCTGGCTCAGCAGTTCGCCACCGATGTCGAACACATCCAGCTGTCGCTGGCGGCCTACTTCGTCGGTATCGCCATCGGCCAGCTGTTCTACGGGCCGCTGGCCGACCGCTTCGGGCGCCGGGTGCCGTTGCTGGTCGGTGTCGCGCTGTTCGCCTTGGGCTCGCTGGCCTGTGCGATCGCGCCGAGCCTGGAGTGGCTGATCGCCGCGCGTTTCGTGCAGGCCCTGGGCGGCTGCGCCGGCATGGTGATCACCCGCGCCGTGGTGCGTGACCTGTGCGACCCGCTGGCGTCGGCCAAGGTGTTTTCGCAACTGGTGCTGGTCATGGGGCTGGCGCCGATCCTGGCGCCGCTGGGCGGTGGCTTGCTGCTCAACACCCTGGGCTGGCCCTGGATCTTTCACAGCCTGGCGATCTTCGCGACCCTGTGCCTGCTGGCAGTACTGCGCTGGTTGCCGGAGACGCGTCCGCAGGAGCTGCCGCCAGCGCCCCTGAGTGGCGCTTTCGGGCAATACCGGGCGCTGCTGGGCAATGCGCCGTTCATGGGTTACAGCCTGGCTGGCGGTGTGGCGATGGCGGGGATGTTCGCCTATATCGCCGGCTCCCCCTTCGTTTTCATCGAGCTGTACGGCGTGCCGGCCGAGCACTACGGCTGGCTGTTCGGCAGCAATGCGGCCGGCTTCGTGATCATGGCCCAGGTCAATGCGCGGCTGGTGCGGGCGGGTGGTCCGGCGGTGTGGTTGCGGCGCGTGGTGCTGGTGTACCTGAGCAGCGGCCTGTGCCTGCTGGCGCTGGCGTGGTGGCGACCGGAGCAGCTCTGGCCGCTGCTGGTGCCGCTGTTCATCTGCGTCGCCAGCCTGGGCTGCCTGCTGCCCAACGCCACGGCCTGCGCCATGGCCGGGCAGGGGCGGCATGCCGGCAGTGCCTCGGGGTTGCTGGGGAGCATGCAGTTCACCGTGGCCGCCAGCGCCTCGGCGCTGGTGGCCTTCCTGCATGATGGCTCGGCGGTGCCGATGGCACTGGTGATCGCCCTGTGTGGCGGGGCGGCCAGTGCCTTCGCCTGGTGGAGTCGACGCTTCGCGATCTGAGCCGCTTGGCTGTTACAGGCGTGTCGCCTTGAAGGTGTCGCAGCGGCTCGGCTGGCCGGTCTCGAAACCGGTGCTGAACCAGCGCACACGCTGCTGCGAGGTGCCGTGGGTGAAGGCGTCAGGCACCACCTGGCCGCGCGCCTGCTTCTGCAGGCGGTCGTCGCCGATGGCGCTGGCGGCGTTCAGCGCCTCTTCCAGGTCACCCGCCTCCAGCCAGTCGTGACGCCGCTGGGCATGGTGTGCCCAGACGCCGGCCAGGCAGTCGGCCTGCAGCTCCTGGCGCACCAGCAGGCCGCCATCGCCTTCGACCCGCTCACCGCGCTGGCGGGCGGCATTGACCTTGGCCGATACGCCCAGCAGGGTCTGCACGTGGTGGCCGACCTCATGGGCGATCACGTAGGCCTGGGCGAAGTCGCCGGCGGCGGAGAAGCGCTGCTCCATCTCGCGGAAGAAGGCCATGTCCAGGTACACGCGCTTGTCGCCTGGGCAATAGAAGGGGCCGACCGCCGAGCTGGCGAAGCCGCAGGCCGAGTTCACCCCGCCCGAGAACAGCACCAGTTGCGGGTCGCGGTACTGCTGCCCGGCCTGCTGGAACAGCTCGCGCCAGGTGTCCTCGGTATCGCCGAGAATGGCGCGAACGAACTCGCTCTGTTCATCCCCGGCGGGTGGTGCTGTCTGGGACTGGGGTGCCTGTGGCTGCGTGGCCTGGCCGGCTATCTGGCCGAGGATCTGCAGCGGGTCCTGGCCCATCAGCAGGCCGACGATGACGATGACCGCCACGCCGCCCAGGCTCAAGCCGCCGCCGACGCGCCTGCCGGAGCGGCCGCGTGCATCCACCACGTTGTCACTGCGTCTGCCTTTCTGCCAGCGCATGTCGCTGCTCCCTCGTTGGTTATCGCTGCGGAGCGGGGTAGTCGCTCAGCACCTGGTCCTGACGGTCACGGTCCAGGCCGATGACCTGGTAGGCGTCGACGCGGTCGCCGTACTCCATGCCGGGCGAGCCCACGGGCATGCCCGGTACGGCGGCGCCGACAAGGTCGGAGCGTTCGCGCAGTTTGAGAATGTCGGCGGCCGGCACATGGCCTTCGACGAACTTGCCGTCGATCACGCCGGTATGACAGGAGGCCAGGCGCGCTGGCACGCCGAGGCGTCGCTTGACCGCGCTCATGTCCTGCTCGACGTGGTCGTTGACGGTGAAACCGTTGTCCTGCAAATGGCTGATCCAGGCGGTGCAGCAGCCGCAGCTGGCGTCGCGGTGGACATCGATGGTCAGCGGCTCGCTGGCGTGGGCCAGGTTGCCGATGAGGAAGAGGGCAAGCAGGGAAAGGCGCATGTTGGCAGCTCCTGTGGGCGTGGGGTAGAGGATACCGCCGCGCCCGAGGATGACCAAGATGCGTGACGCGGCGCCGCAGTTGCTCCGGCGCCGCTGCACGGGTCACTCCAGTTCCATCAGGCCGGGATCGCGCTGTACCGGCTGGATCTGCTCGGGCTTGACCTCCTTCTTGAGCATCAGCTTCAACTGGCTGGCCTTCTGGCAGGCGTTGTGCCCATCGACGAAGACACCGCCCTGGTTGCACTTCCAGTCATAGAAGTTGGCCAGGCCTCCCGCCAGTTGCAGGCTGTAGTCGCTGCTCTTGGTGCCGGGGCTGAACGGCTGGCCGGCGGGAATGTTCTGGAACCAGCGCATCCATTGCGGCGAACCGACCGCCGGAGGGTTGGCCTGGAAGGTGGGGTTCATGATGGCCAGTTGCGGGTACTCCCCGGTCATGTGGCAGCTCATGCAGGAACTGACCGGGTTATCCACCGGGCCGTTGAGGCGGCCATTCCAGCCCAGGTGCGTCGGCGGCAACTGCGCCGTGTTGGCGTTGATCGCGGTCTGCTTGAGGTTGGGGTTGATGCGCGTCTGGCTCGGTTGCGGGTTGCTGAAGTCGTTGCCCGTGTCCTGCGGGTCGTTGCCCCACATGATGCCCACCGGGACCAGGTTGTCCCAGCCGGCCTTGCCGGTGACTGCGCCGTTGTACTGGAAGGTACCGAAGATCCAGCCGGTTTCGTTGATGCGGGTGTCGCGCACGGCGATGTCCATCTGGATCAGGGCGACGTCCTTCACCTCGCGGTCGGCGGAGTCGAACCGCGTGGTGATATAGCCCTTCCACAGCACCGGGTTCTGCAGGAAGGGCACCTGGCTGCGGTCGACATCGGCGAACAGCGCCTTGCACACCACGGTGCCGTTGGCGAAGCTGTTGGGCTTGGAGGTGAAGTCCGGGTTGGGGTTCTGCGGGTCTTTCCACACCTGGCCGATGGTGTAGGCGCCGATGTCGTTGTAGATGCCCACCGCGTAGGTCTGCCCGGTGCTGGTCTGGCTCGCGGCGAGTTGCTTGGCCTGGATCTGCGCCTCCTTGGTCAGGCCGTGGATGCCCTCACGACCCAGCGGACCGTAGTGCTGCCAGGGCATGTGGTACCACTGGCGCAGCGTGTTCTTCTGCACGTTCCAGTCGTTCTCCACGTTGCCTTCCAGGCAGTAGTCCTTGACCGCGTCCATGTACTCGCGCCAGGTCTCGAAGTCGTTGCTCGGCTTGCCGGGTAGCAGCTTGAAGAAGGCCGGCAGGGCCGACGCGGGAGGTGCGGCGTCGGGATAGGACTGGCTGAGCTGGAACAGCGGCCCGCTGTATTCCTTGCTCGGTGGCTGGTAGCCGAAGTCGGGAAAGGTGCCGGCCTGGGCTACCGGGGCGAGCAGTGGGGTGGCCAGTGCCAGGGTGAAGATCAGGGTTCCTTGTGCGTTGCGCATGGATCATCTCCTTATGTGGCCACGCCTGCCTGGCGAGCGGTTCGCGCAGTGAGTGCAGGGTGGCCGTTATCTAGGCTGCGGCGCATCATCCGGTGCGTCGGTTCACGGTGTCGCGGGGCTCCTGAGCGGGGGCGTGGAGAGGTACTCAGGCACGAGTTCGGCATGGCGCCGACGGGCGGGACGACTAGGACGGCGGGCAGGCATGTCGACCTCCATGTCGAGTACGGTGAGGGCACTACTACAGGTGATAGTTGTAGATCATCCTGACGGAAGTGCCATGATCTGGTGCGGCGTCGCCCTGCGCGCCGGCACTTGAACGAGGAATTTCCGATGCTGTTCGCGCGAATCGTCCTGCTGATCCAGATTGCCGCCCTCGTCCTGCTGGGGCTGGCCTACTTCATCCGCCCCGAGGAAATGGCTAGCTTCAGCGGTGCGCTGCTGATGAGCGCCGCGGCGGTGACCGAGGTCCGGGCGTTCTACGGTGGCCTGCAGCTTGGCCTGGCGGCCTTTCTGGCGATGGCGCTGCTGCGCCTCGACCTGCTGCGTCCGGCGCTGACCCTGCTGGTGCTGCTCTACAGCGCCCTGGCCGTGGCGCGCATCGGCGGCCTTTGGCTCGACGGTGGCGCGCAGCAGACCTTCAATCTCTACGCGCTGCTGCTCGAACTGGTCTCGGCCGGGCTGGCCTGGTGGGCGCTGCGGGGGATTCAGCGCGGGAACTGAGCCGTTCAGGCGACTCAGCGGCGCTCCAGCAGCACGCCCGCTTCCATGTGATGGGTATAGGGGAACTGGTCGAACAGCGCGCAACGCGTGACCTTGTGCGTGTCGTGCAGCTGGGCGATGTTGGCGGCCAGGGTCTCCGGGTTGCAGGAGATGTAGAGGATGCGCTCGAAGCGTCGGGTCAGCTCGCAGGTGTCCGGGTCCATGCCGGCGCGTGGCGGGTCGACGAAGACGCTGCCGAAGTCGTAGCTCTTCAGGTCGATGCCCGACAGGCGGCGGAACGGGCGCACCTCGTTGAGGGCCTGGGTCAGTTCCTCGGCGGACAGACGCACCAGCTCGACGTTGTCCACGCCGTTGTCGGCCAGGTTGGCCAGGGCGGCATTCACCGAGGCCTTGCTGATCTCGGTGGCCAGTACCTTGCGCACGCGGGTGGCCAGCGGCAGGGTGAAGTTGCCGTTGCCGCAGTACAGCTCGAGCAGGTCATCCTGGCGCTCGCCGAGCGCATCGTAGGCCCAGCCGAGCATCTTCTCGCAGACCCGGCCATTGGGCTGGGTGAAGGCACCTTCCGGCTGGCGGTAGTGGAAGCTGCGCCCGGCCACGTCGAGCTCCTCGGCCACGTAGTCGCGGCCGATCACCAGGCGCTGGCCACGCGAGCGACCGACCAGGCTGACGTTGAGCGCGCTGGCCAGTTTTTCCGCCTCGGCCTGCCAGGCGTCGTCCAGCGGACGGTGATAGGCCAGGGTGATCAGGGCGTCGCCGGCCAGGGTGGTGAGGAACTCCACCTGGAACAGTTTGAACGACAGCACCTCGCTGGCCTGCCAGGCCGCGCGCAGGCGTGGCATCAGCTCGTTCACGCGCAGGCTGGCGATGGGGAAGTCGTCGAGCAGGATCGGCGTGTGCTTGTCGCCCGGGGCGAACATCGCATAGTGGCGCTGGCCGTCTTCACGCCACAGGCGGAATTCGGCGCGCAGGCGGTAATGCTCGCGTGGCGAGTCGAATACCTGCGGTTCGGGGGCGGCGAAGGGCGCCAGCAGTTCGACCAGGCGTGCCTTCTTCTCGGCGAGTTGGGCGTCGTAGGTGGCGGGGTCGAATGCGGGGCGGCTCATCGGTCACTCGTGCAGGCAGGAAAACGGGGCGCCATTGTAGCGGAGGCGGTGGCCGCGTGCCTTGGGTTACTCGTCGGCGCGGCGCTGTGGGTGGGCACAAGTGAGTGATTGGTGGACATGAAAAGCGATGTCCACCCTAGGTGGTGGCCGGCGGGGGGGCGTAGGGTGGATGACGCTCTTTTCATCCACCGTTGCTTCGGCTAGCGGGTATGGGGGGCTGCAATGGCATGCCCAGCCAAGGGCCGATCAGGCGAAGTAGGCCAGCTTGACGATGAACAGCGCCGAGAGCACCCACATCGCGGCGTTCAGCTCGCGGGCACGGCCGGACAGCAGCTTGATGCCGGTCCAGGCGATGAAACCGAAGGCGATGCCGTTGGCGATGGAGAAGGTCAGCGGCATGGCCAGGGCGGCGATCACCACCGGGGCGGCGACGGTCAGGTCGTCCCAGTCGATCTGCGCCAGGCTGCTCATCATCAGCACGGCGACGAACAGCAGCGCCGGTGCGGTGGCATAGGCCGGTACGGAGCCGGCCAGCGGGGCGAAGAACAGGCTGAGGAGGAACAGCGCAGCGACCACGCAGGCGGTCAGGCCGGTACGCCCACCGGCGCTGATGCCCGCGGCGGATTCGATGTAGCTGGTAGTGGTGCTGGTACCCAGTGCGGCACCGGCCATGGTCGCGGTGCTGTCGGCCAGCAGGGCACGGCCCAGGCGCGGCATCTTGCCGTCCTTGTCCAGCAGGTCGGCTTTCTGCGCCACGCCCACCAGGGTGCCGGAGGTGTCGAACAGGTCGACGAAGAGGAAGGCGAAGATCACGCTGACCAGGCCGATGTCCAGGGCGCCGGCGATATCCAGTTGCAGCAGGGTCGGCATCAGCGACGGCGGCATCGAGACCACCCCCGGCAGCTCGGACAGGCCGAGGATGATCGACAGTGCGGTGACCAGCAGAATGCCGATCATCACGGCGCCGGTGACCTTGCGGTAGGCCAGCGCGGCGATGACGAAGAAGCCCAGGCAGGCCAGCAGCGCGCCGCCGTTGCTCATGTCGCCCAGGCCGACCAGGGTGGCCGGGTGATCGACCACGATGCCGGCGTTCTTCAGGGCGATGATCGCCAGGAACAGGCCGATACCGGCGGCGATGCCGGCGCGCAGGGCCAGCGGGATGCTGTTGATGATCCATTCGCGAATCTTGAAGATCGACAGCAGGAAGAAGATCGCGCCGGAGAGGAACACCGCGCCCAGGGCGGTCTGCCAGCTGTAGCCCATGGTCATCACCACGGTGTAGGTGAAGAAGGCGTTGAGACCCATGCCCGGGGCCAGGGCGATCGGGTAGTTGGCCAGCAGGCCCATCACCAGCGAGCCGATGGCGGCGGCCAGGCAGGTGGCGACGAACACCGCGCCGTGGTCCATGCCGGTCGCGGCCAGCATGTTGGGGTTGACGAAGAGGATGTAGGCCATGGTCAGGAAGGTGGTGATCCCGGCCAGAACCTCGGTGCGCACCGTGGTGTTGTGGGCTTTGAGTTGGAACAGTCTTTCCAGCATGGTGGCTCCCCAAGGCGCGAGCGCGCCGAAATTGGTCTGCAGAAAGCAAAGCACATTCGTCCGAACCGGCCGGAAAATTGCCCGTTCCCGCAAAAGCCGCGCATCATACCAGCAAGGTTTTGCCTGGTGAATTTGTGCGCTGTGCGGCCATTTCATGACCAGGCGGACAGTTTCATTTCGCACCTGAAGGAGTGGATAGATGAGCAAGCGTGCACTGATCACCGTCGCCGATGGCGTCGAGGATCTCGAATGCGTGACCCTGATCGATGTGCTGCGCCGTGCCGACGTCGAGGTGCTGGTGGCAAGTGTCGAGGAGCGGCGGATGATCACCTGTTCCCGTGGCTCGCGCCTGACCGCCGACGCCATGCTGGTGGATGTGCTGGCGCAGGACTTCGACCTGATCGTGCTGCCCGGTGGCATGCCCGGTGCGCAGCGCCTGGCCGACTTCGAGCCGCTGGCCGAGCGCGTGCGCAAGCAGGCCAGGGCCGGTGAGCTGTTCGCCGCCATCTGTGCGGCGCCCGCCCTGGCGTTGCAGGGCTACGGGGTGCTCAGGCAGCGGCGGATGACCTGCTACCCGGCCTTCAGCGATCGCCTGAGCGGCTGCAGCTTCGTCGATGAAGCGGTGGTGGTCGACGGCAACTGCATCACCAGCCAGGGGCCGGGAACGGCACTGGCCTTCGCCCTGACCCTGGTCGAGCAACTGGTCGGGCGCGGCAAGCGTAACGAGGTGGCGGCGGCGATGCTGGTGTAACGCTCGCGATGCTGTTGCGGGGCGGGCGTCGCGGGTGGCAGCGGCGAACTCATGGTTCGCCACGCTCGTTCGCCAGCAACTGGCGCTTGCGCTGCAGGCCCCAGCGGTAGCCGCTGAGGCTGCCGTCGCTGGCCACCACACGGTGGCAGGGCAGCAGCAGGCCAATGGCGTTGCTGGCGCAGGCCCGGGCCACCGCGCGCGGATGGCTGCGCAACTGCCCGGCCAGCTCGGCGTAGCTGCGGGTTTCGCCGCTGGGAATCTGTTGCAGGGCCTGCCAGACGCGCTGCTGGAAGGCCGTGCCGCGAATGTCCAGCGGCAGGTGGGCGGCGCGTTCCGGCTCCTGCAGTTGCCCGAGTACCTGCTGCAGCCAGTCGTGCAGGGCGCCCTCATCCTGCTCCAGCCGGGCTGCGGCGAAGCGCTGCTGCAGTTCGGCGAGCAGCGTCGCCGGATCGTCGCCGAACAGCAGGGCGCAGACGCCCTTGTCGCTGCTCGCCAGCAGCACGTGGCCGAGGGCACAGGGGGCGATGCCGTAGCGCAGGTGTTCGCCGGCGCCCCCTGAACGCCGTCGGCCCGGACTCATGGCCTGCGGCTTCTCATACAGGGCACGGGTGCCGGAGTAGCCCGCCGCCAGCGCGGCATCGAGGACGCTGTGCGATTGCGCGAGGTGCGCGTCCAGGCGCTGTCGTCGTTCGGCATCGGCCCAGGCGTGGGGCGTCATGCCGGTACGCGCCTTGAACGCACGCGCCAGGTGCGAGGGCGACAAGCCGATGCGTGCGGCCAGCTGGGGCAGCGTCAGGCGTTGCTCGCCGCGCAGCAACTGGCAGGCGGCCGCGACCAGCGCGTCGAGCTGCTGTGCCGGGCTCTGGCCTTGCGGCGAGCAGCGCTTGCACGGGCGAAAGCCGGCGGCTTCGGCGCTGCCCGGGTCTGCATGGAAGCTGACGTTGTCGCGGCGTGGGCGCCTGGCCGGGCAGCTTGGCCGGCAATAGATGCCGGTGCTGCGCACGGCGAACACGAAGCGTCCGTCGAGCGTCGCGTCGCGCTCGCAGACGGCCTGCCAGCAACTCTCCGGATTCAACATGTGGCCTGCCCAGGTGATGACGGTCTGAATGACGATTGTCGGCCGGCTCCGCCGCGCTGCCAATCCGTATTGCACTTTCAAAGCCTAACGGCGGTCAGTTGTGGAACACCTGGGCGCAGATGCCGTTCTGCGCCTTTACTGTTCGGTAGACAGGTAGCCGTGGAGGTCGCCATGCGCGGGATGCTCGACAGGCCGGAACAGGAGCTGATTCTGGTCGCGGACGACTCACAGGAGGTGCGCGAGCGCATCGGCGCACTGCTGGTCGAGCGCTACCAGGTGCGCCTGGTCGCCGCTGACCAGGCACTGGCTGCCGCCTGCGAGGCGCCGCAGCCGGACCTGATACTGCTCGGCTGGCAGGATGACTATGCGCTCTGCCGCCAGTTCAAGCGTGAGGCGCAGACCCGGCATATCCCGTTGATTCTGTTGACCGCCAAGCGCGATGCCGTCGACGAGCAGATGGGCTTCGACCTCGGCGCCGCCGACTACATCACCAAGCCGGTCAGCCCGCCCATCGTCCTGGCTCGGGTCAAGGCGCAGTTGCAGCTCAAGGCGGCCACCGACTACCTGCGCGACAAGAGCGAGTACCTCGAACTCGAGGTCAAGCGGCGCACCCGCGATATCCAGAAACTGCAGGACGTGACCATCGAAGCGATGGCCAGCGTTGCCGTCATGCGTGACAACCCGTGCAGCCGTCACCTGGCGCGCATCGAGCGCTACATGACCTGCCTGGCTGCGGCGGTGGCACGGCAACAGCCCGCGCTTTCCGCTCAGCTGGACGAGGAACGCATCGCCCAGCTGGGCAAGTCCGCCATGCTCCACGTGATCGACCGGATGACCCTGCCGGACCGTATCCTGTTCCGCCATGGCGAACCGGACGAGGGCGACCTGCGCCTGCTCAGCGAAGGTGTGCTGGCCGGGCGGGACGCCTTGCTGCGTGCCGAGCGCAAGCTGGGTAGCAGCACCAGTTTTCTCTCCGATGCCAAGGACATCGTCCATGGCCAGCACGAGCGCTGGGATGGCAAGGGTTACCCGCAGGGCGTGCATGGTGAGCAGATTCCCCTGTCCGCACGCCTGATGGCGCTGGTCGGCCACTTCGAGGAGCTGACCTGCCAGCACCCGTACCGGCCGCGGCTCAGCCCCGCTCAGGCGGTGGCGCAGATCAGCGAGGCCAGCGGTACGCGCTTCGATCCCATGGTGGTACTGGCCCTCGTCGAGGCGACGCCGGCATTCATGCACATCGCCGAGTCGCTGGCCGACGACGCGGCGGCCGTGGAGGTCGAGTTGCAGCGCCTGGAGGACTCCCTGGCGGAGAGCATCGAGCTGACCCTGCCGCCAGTGAGCTGAAGACGCTCAGCCGGCTATTCGCTCGACGTGATGGCAGGCGACCTGGCGCGTGTCGATCAGGCGCAGCTCCGGGCGCTCGCCGCGGCAGCGCTCGTCGGCATGCGGGCAGCGCTTGTGGAAGGCGCAGCCGGACGGCGGATCGAGCGGATTGGGCAGCTCGCCGCTGATCTTCACCCGGGGCTTGTCCGGATCGGGATGGATCGCCGGCGTCGCCGACAGCAGCGCCCGTGTGTACGGATGCAGGGGGCGGTCGTAGAGGGCCGCCGCCGGGCCCATTTCCACCGGGCGCCCGAGGTACATCACCAGCACGTCGTCGGCCACATGGCGCACCACCGCGAGGTTGTGCGAGATGAACACGTAGCCGGTGGCGAACTGCTCCTGCAGGTCCATGAACAGATTGAGCACCTGGGCCTGGATCGACACGTCCAGCGCCGAGGTCGGCTCATCCGCCACCAGGACCTTGGGTTGCAGCATCATGGCGCGGGCCAGGGCGATGCGCTGGCGCTGGCCGCCGGAGAACATGTGCGGGTAGCGCTGGTAGTGCTCGGGGCGCAGGCCCACCTGCTGCATCATCGCCTGTACGCGCTCGCGGCGCTCGCCGCGATCCAGGCCGGTATTGATCAGCAGCGGCTCGGCCAGCTGGTCGCCGATCTTCTGCCGGGGGTTGAGCGAAGCGTAGGGGTTCTGGAACACCATCTGCACGTCGCGGCGCAGTTGCTTGCGCAGGTCGTTGCTGGCCCCGGCCACTTCGCGACCGGCGATCTGCAGGCTGCCCGAGCTGGGCTCCTCGATCAGGGTGAGGGCGCGGGCCAGGGTGGATTTGCCGCAGCCGGATTCACCGACCACCGCCAGCGTCTTGCCGGCCTGCAGGCTGAACGACACGCCGTTGAGTGCCCTGACCAGCGCGGTGGGTTTGAACAGGCCGCGCGAGACGTTGTAATGACGGGTCAGGTCCTGGGCTTCGAGTACGCAACTCATCAGGCCACCTCCAGGGGAAAGAAGCAGCGCGCGGCGCCACTGGCGTGTTCATCGAGTGCGGGCCGCTGCTGGCGGCAGCGCTCCTGCACGTAGGGGCAGCGCGGGGACAGCAGGCAGCCCTGCGGCCGGTCGTAGCGTCCGGGCACGATGCCGGGCAGGGTCGCCAGGCGCTCGGCGCCTGCGCTGTGCTCGGGAATGGCCTTGAGCAGTGCCTCGGTGTAGGGGTGGCTGGGGGCATCGAACAGTGCCGGCACCTGGCCCAGTTCAACCGCCTGCCCGGCGTACATCACGCAGACGCGCTGGGCCGTCTCGGCCACCACGGCAAGATCGTGGGTGATCAGCACCAGGGCCATGCCCTGATCGCGTTGCAGGTCCAGCAGCAGTTCCATGATCTGCGCCTGGATGGTGACGTCCAGCGCCGTGGTCGGCTCGTCGGCGATCAGCAACTTGGGCTCGGCGGCGATGGCCATGGCGATCGCCACGCGCTGGCTCATGCCACCGGAAAGCTGGTGCGGATAGGCGTCCAGGCGGCTGGCGGCAGCAGGGATCTCGACGCGTTCGAGCAGTTGCAGCGCACGTGCCCGCGCGGCCTTGCCCTTGAGCCCGAGATGCTGGCGCAGCACTTCCTCGATCTGGAAGCCCACGGTGTAGCTGGGGTTGAGGGCGGTCATCGGGTCCTGGAAGACCATGGCCAGATCCTTGCCGACGATGTGCCGGCGCTGACGTCCTTTCAGGCGCAGCATGTCGGTGCCATCGAACTGCATGCAGTCGGCGCCGACGATGCCGGGGGCGTCGATCAGCCCCATCAGCGCCATCATGGTCACCGACTTGCCGGAGCCGGACTCACCGACGATGGCCAGCACTTCACCCTTTTCCACGGACAGGTCGAGGCCGTCGACCACCGGCACGGCATCGGCGCTGCCGAAACGTACGGAAAGATTGCGAATATCCAGCAGGCTCATGGGCGTGCCTCCGTGCGCAGGGTGGACGATGCTGCACCCGTCCAGCGTCGTAGATTCGTGGTGGATGAACAGCGCGTCATCCCCCCTGCGTCGCTGACACACAGGGCGTGCTGCCTCGCCTGCTGGCGGGGGAGGGTTGGGCAGAGCCCTCGCCCGTGAACGGGAGAGGGGAGGAGGCCGATTCGGGCTGGGGTATGGCTCATGTCGGGCTCCTCACTGCGCATTCTTGAGTTTCGGGTCGAGCGCATCGCGCAGACCGTCGCCCATCAGGTTGATCGCCAGCACGCTGAGCAGGATGGCCAGACCCGGCAGGCTGACCACCCACCAGGCGCGCTCGATGTAGTCGCGCGCCGAGGCCAGCATGGTGCCCCACTCGGGAGTGGGCGGTTGCACGCCGAGGCCGAGAAAGCCCAGCGCGGCGGCGTCGAGAATCGCCGAGGAGAAGCTCAGGGTAGCCTGCACTATCAGCGGTGCCATGCAGTTGGGCAGCACGGTGACGAACATCAGGCGAGGCAGGCCGGCGCCGGCCAGCTGGGCGGCGGTGACGTAGTCACGGTTGAGTTCGCCCATCACCGCGGCGCGGGTCAGGCGCACGTAGGACGGCAGCGAAACGATGGCGATGGCGAAGATGGTGTTGATCAGCCCGGGGCCGAGGATGGCGACGATGGCCACCGCCAGCAGCAGCGACGGCAGGGCCAGCATGATGTCCATCAGGCGCATGATGCTCGGGCCGAGCAGGCGCGGGAAGAAGCCCGCGGCCAGGCCCAGGAGGATGCCGGGGATCAGCGACAGCACCACCGACGCCAGGCCGATCAGCAGCGACAGGCGTGCGCCATGGATCAGGCGGGACAGCAGGTCGCGGCCCAGTTCGTCGGTGCCGAGGAGGAACTGCCATTGCCCGCCTTCCAGCCACACCGGCGGGGTGAGCAGGAAGTCGCGGTACTGCTCGCTGGGGTCGTGTGGGGCGATCCAGGGGGCGAACAGGGCGCAGAACACCATCAGCAGCATGAACGCCAGGCCGCCCAGGGCGCCCTTGTTATGGCTGAAGGCCTGCCAGAATTCCTTCAGCGGCGAAGGGTAGAGCAGGCTCTGGTCGAGCGTGGTGGCGGTCGTCATGGGCGCACCTCGCGTGGGCTGGATGCTGCAGTGGCGGTCCGCCAATGGTTTTTCACGCTGGATGAAGCGGGGGTCATCCAGCCTGCGTAATCGTCATGTTCGTGCATGGCGCCTTCCTTACTGCTGATGGCGGATGCGTGGATTGGCCAGGCCATAGAGGACATCCACGATGAAGTTGACCAGGATCACCAGGCAGGCGATCAGCAGAATGCCGTTCTGCACCACCGGGTAGTCGCGGGCGCCGATGGCTTCGATCAGCCATTTGCCGATGCCCGGCCAGGAGAAGATGGTTTCGGTGAGCACGGCGCCGGCCAGCAGGGTGCCGATCTGCAGGCCGAACACGGTGAGCACCGGGATCAGCGCATTGCGCAGGCCGTGGACGAACACCACCCGTGCCGGGGAGAGGCCCTTGGCCCGCGCGGTACGGATGTAGTCCTCGCGCAGCACTTCGAGCATGGCCGAACGGGTCATGCGGGCGATCACCGCCAGCGGGATGGTGCCGAGCACGATGGCGGGCAGGATCAGGTGATGCAGGGCATCGAGGAAGGCACCTTGTTCATCGGAGAGCAGGGTGTCGATCAGCATGAAACCGGTGACCGGCGGAATGTCGTAGAGCAGGTCGATGCGTCCGGACACGGGGGTCCAGCCCAGGCCGACGGAGAAGAACATGATCAGCAGCAGGCCCCACCAGAAGATCGGCATGGAGTAGCCGGTCAGCGAGATGCCCATCACTCCGTGGTCGAACAGCGAGCCGCGTTTCAGCGCGGCGACCACCCCCGCGACGAGGCCCAGCGTACCGGCGAACAGCAGCGCCGCCAGTGCCAGTTCGACCGTGGCGGGGAACAGGGTGAGGAACTCGCGCCAGACGCTTTCGCGCGAGCGCAGCGATTCCCCCAGGTTGCCCTGGGCGAGCTGGCCGATGTAGTCGAGGTACTGGGCATACAGCGGCTTGTTCAGCCCCAGGCGCTCCATGGCCTGGGCGTGCATTTCCGGGTCGACGCGGCGTTCGCCCATCATCACTTCCACCGGGTCGCCGGGGATCAGGCGGATCAATGCGAAGGTCAGCAGGGTGACGCCGAAGAAGGTGGGGATCAGCAGCCCCAGGCGTCTGGCGATGAATGAAAACATCAGGCGGTTCTACTCCATGGCTGGAAGCGGGCAGCGGACTGCGTGGTCCGCCGCTGTTCTTGGGTATGCGTGGCCCGGAGGCCTTCCGGGGCCATCGCCGGTTGGCGGGCTGTGCGGCGAGGGTTCATGGCAGCTTCACCCGGGCAAAGTTGTTCGAACCCATGGGGCTGAGCACGAAACCTTCGACCCCCTTGCGCAGCGCGGCGAACTGCTTCGGGTGGGCCAGGGCGATCCATGGCGCCTGCTCGTGGAAGATTGCCAGGGCCTGGCGGTACAGCGCCGCACGTTTTTGCTGCTGCGGCTCGCGGCGGGCCTGGGTGATCAGCGCATCGAAGGCCTCGTTGCACCAGCCGGCCTGGTTCTCGCCGCTTTCGGCGGCTGCGCAGGACAGGTTGGGCGTGAGGAAGTTGTCCGGGTCGCCGTTGTCGCCGGCCCAGCCCATGAACACCAGATCGTGCTCGCCATTCTTGGCGCGCTTGATCAGCTCGCCCCACTCGAACACGCGAATGTCGCTGGCGATGCCCAGCCTGGCCAGATCGGCCTGCAGCATCTGCGCGCCGATACCGGGGTTGGGATTGGTCGGGCCGCCGCCGGGGCGCGTCCAGATCGACAGCTTGAAGCCGCTCTTGCGCCCGGTTTCGCCCAGCAGCTGGCGGGCGCGCTCGATGTCGTGCGGCCAGTCCTGCAACTGTTCGTCGTAGCCCCACAGTGTCGCCGGATAGGGGGCGACGGCAGGGCTCGCATTGCCTTCGCCATACTGCGCGCGAATGTAGGCGGCCTTGTCGAACGCCAGGTTCAGCGCCTGGCGCACGCGCACGTCATCCAGCGGCGGGTGGCGGGTGTTGATGCCGATATAGGCGGTGAGCAGCGAGTCCAGTTCCAGCACCTGCAGTCGTGCATCGGCCTTGAGCGCGGGGATGTCCACCGGACGCGGATACAGGGCGATCTGGCAGTCGCCGGCCTTGAGCCGTTGCTGGCGGACGTTGGGCTCGGTGGTGATGGCCAGCAGCAGGCGGTCGATGGCAGGGGCACCATCCCAGTAGTCGGGGTTGGCACGAAAGCGCACCTGGGCATCCTTGGCATAGCGTTCGAAGATGAACGGGCCGGTGCCGATGGGCTGGCTGTTGAGGCGCTCGGGCGCATGCTCGGCGAGCAGCTGGTCGGCGTACTCGGCCGAATAGATGGAGGCGAAGCCCATGGCCAGGTTGGCCAGGAATGGCGCTTCCGGGTGCCTGAGCACGAAGCGCACGCGATAGTCGTCGAGCTTTTCCACACGCTCGATCAGTTGCCGCAGGCCCATGGCTTCGGCGTAGGGAAAGCCGCGCAGCGACAGCTTGTGCCAGGGGTGATCCGGGTCGAGCTGACGCTGGAAGCTCCACAACACATCGTCGGCGTTGAAGGGGCGCGTCGGGGTGAACGCCGGGTTGCTGTGGAATTTCACCCCCTGGCGCAGGTTGAAGGTGTAGCTCAGACCGTCGTCGCTGATGCTCCAGCTCTGCGCCAGCGCGGGAATGATCTCGGTGCTGCCGGGAGCGAAGGCCACCAGGCGCTCGAACAGGGTCTCTGCGCTGGCGTCGGCGGTGGTCGCCGCGGTGTACTGGACGATATCGAAACCTTCCGGGCTCGCTTCGGTGCACACCACCAGGCTGTCAGCCGCCTGGACGTGTGCGCCCAGCAGGGCGGCCAACAGCAGGCCGCCACGTAGCAAGGACGTGGATGACATGAATAACTCCTTGAACGGCGCCCTTGCGGGCGCCGCATGCATCACTTGTCGATGCTTACACCATAGAAGGAGTTGAGCGCGAACGGACTGATGCGGAAGTCGTGCACTTCCTTGCGCATCGGCTGGTACACGGTGGAGTGTGCCAGCGGGGTGATCGGCACTTCGCGCTTGAGGATCACCTGGGCCTGCTTGTACAGCTCGGTGCGCTCGGCCACATCGGTGGTGCGCTTGGCAGCCTTGACCAGCTTGTCGTAGTCCTCGAAGCACCACTTGGAGAAGTTGTTGCCGTCGACCGCATCGCAGCCATAGAGGGTGCCCAGCCAGTTGTCCGGGTCGCCGTTGTCGCCGCTCCAGCCGATCAGCATGGCGTCATGTTCGCCGCCCTTGGCACGCTTGAGGTACTCGCCCCACTCGTAGCTGACGATGCGCGCCTTGATGCCGATCTTGGCCCAGTCGGCCTGCAGCATCTCGGCGATCTGCTTGGCATTGGGGTTGTACGGGCGCTGCACCGGCATGGCCCACAGGGTGATCTCGGTGCCTTCCTTGACGCCCGCCGCCTTGAGCAGCGCCTTGGCTTTCTCGGGGTCGAAGGCCGGGTCCTTGATGTCCTCGTTATACGACCACTGGGTCGGCGGCATGCCATTGACGGCCAGCTGTCCGGCCTTCTGGTAGACGGCGTCGAGGATCGCCTGCTTGTTCACCGCCATGTCCAGCGCCTGGCGTACTTCCAGCTTGTCGAACGGCGGGTGGGTGACGTTGTAGGCGATATAGCCGACATTGAAGCCCGCCTGCTCGGGCATCTGCAGGTTGGGGTCCTTCTGCAGCGACTCGATGTCCGCCGGACGCGGGAACAGGGTGACGTGGCATTCGCCGGCCTTGAGCTTCTGCATGCGCACCGAGGAGTCGGTGTTGATGGCGAAGATCAGGTTGTCGATCTTCACGTCGTCGGGCTTCCAGTAGTCCTTGTTGCCCTTGTAACGGATCACCGCGTCCTTCTGGTAGCGGCTGAACACGAAGGGGCCGGTGCCGATCGGCTTCTGGTTGATGTCGGAGGCCTTGCCGGCCTTGAGCAGCTGGTCGGCGTATTCGGCGGACTGGATCGAGGCGAAGCTCATCGCCAGGTTCTGCACGAACGCGGCGTCGACCTGGTTGAGGGTGAAGCGCACCGTCATGTCATCGAGCTTCTCCAGCTTGGCGATGTTGCTGTCCATGCCCATGTCGGTGAAGTAGGGAAACTCGGTGGGGTACGCCTTGCGGAAGGGGTGGTCCTTGTCGAGCATGCGTTCGAAGGTGAACAGCACGTCGTTGGCGTTGAACTCACGGCTGGGCTTGAAGTAGTCGGTGGTGTGGAACTTCACCCCGGGACGCAGCTTGAAGGTGTAGACCAGGCCGTCGTCGGAGACCGTCCAGCTCTCGGCCAAGCCGGGCTCGACCTTGGTGCCGCCACGCTCGAACTGGGTCAGACGGTTGAAGATGGTTTCCGCAGCGGCATCGAAGTCGGTACCGGTGGTGTACAGGCCCGGGTCGAATCCGGCGGGGCTGCCTTCGGAACAGAAAACCAGGTTGGCGGCGCTGGCGAGGGGGGCGCTGGCGATCAGCCCAGCGGTAAGCAAAGCCTGGATAACGGCGTTCTTGCGCATCATGACCTCATCGTTGTTTTGCTTGTTTTTGAGGAGCCCCTTGTGGGGGCCTCCTGGCAAGCTATGCAGGGCGTGTGCCTGAGGCAAGTGCGCAAGTGGCGTAAAAAGGGTTAGCGCTACACGGGTGTAACTCGCTGTCGCATTTATGAACTTTTGTCGGGAAGAGATAGCAAAACGCCGTTATCTTTCGACAACGGCGCTGCTTTGTCGCGGGGCGCGGGTCAGGGCATCTGCACTTCGATGACGCCATCGGCGCTCACGGTCACCTGGCTGGTGCCGGCTTCGATCTGCGGAGTGGGGGCGGAATCCATCATCGCCATGCTCTTCGCCTCGAAGCCGCGCATGGCCATCGGCGGCTGGAAACCACCGGTGTTCAGGCTCAGGCTGACCAGCTTGTAGCCCTTGCCGCCGAGCGCCTGGGTGGCCAGCTGGGCACGGGCCTTGAAGGCATCCACGGCGTCCTTGAGCATGGCGTCCTCGCGTGTCTTGCGGGTGTCGCTGGCGATGCTGAAGTCCATGCCGCCCATCTTCATCGACTGCAGCAGCTCACCAGTCAGCGAGGACAGGCGGGCGAAGTCGGCGCTCTCCATGCGCACTTCGGCGCGCTCGCGCCAGGCGGTGATCTTCTGGCCCTTGTCGTCATAGACCGGGTAGCTGTGGCGGCTGCCCAGCTTGACCGATACGCCTTTTACCTGGCGCACCTGCTCCAGGGTCTTGTTCAGGGTGCTGGTGATCTCCGCCGCCAGTTTGGCCGGGTCGGCATTCTGCGACTCGGTGTACAGGGTGACGTGCATCAGGTCATGAGCGACTTCCTGGTTCACCTCGGCACGCAGGGCAATCTGGTTGTAGCGCGCTTCGTCGGCCAGCAGGCCGCTGCTGGCCAGGCCGGCGATGGTCAGGGCGATGGCGGAGGCGATACGGGGCATGGTGAGCATGTGCAGTTCCTTTTTCAGTGGCCTTGATGGCCGTTTCCCGAGGTTAGACGAAGACAGATGACCATCCGGGTTAAACCCGGTTCAGGTTTTTTTCAGGCCGCACAGCCGCGCCGAACAGGCGTGCGTCCGGTTGCCGCAGCGGCGGAAGGCCGCGCCAGGCTTGGTTATACTCGCTCCATTGACTGGAGTCGCCATGCTCGAACCCGTGCAGTTGTTGTCCGCCAGCCGCCAGAATCTCTGGCGCCTGACCCTCATCCGTATTCTCGTGCTCGCCGCCCAGGCCGGCTCCGTCGGGCTCGCGTACAAGTCGGGCGTGCTGGCGCTGCCCTGGTGCGAGTTGTCGATCACCCTCGGCATTTCCCTGCTGCTCTGCGTGGGCACGGCGCTGCGTCTGCGCGGTCCCTGGCCGGTCACCGAGGTCGAGTACGCCGTGCAGCTCGGCTGCGACCTGATCATCCACAGCGTGCTGCTGTATTACTCGGGTGGCTCGACCAACCCCTTCGTTTCCTATTACCTGGTGCCGCTGACCATCGCTGCGGCCACCTTGCCCTGGCTGTTCACCATCGTGCTGGCGGGGATGGCGCTGGCGGGCTACACCCTGTTGCTGGTGTGGACGCACCCACTGGAACTGCCGGCGGCGCGCGAGAGCCTGCTGGTCTATGGCATGTGGCTGAGCTTCGCCCTGGCCGCTGCGCTGATCACCTTCTTCGTCGCCAAGATGGCCGAGGAACTGCGGCGCCAGGACGAGCTGCGTGCCGAGCGCCGTGAGGAGAGCTTGCGCGACCAGCAGTTGCTGGCCGTGGCCACCCAGGCTGCGGGCGCCGCCCATGAACTGGGTACGCCGCTGGCCACCATGAGCGTGCTGCTCAAGGAGCTGCGCCAGGAACACCGCGACAAGCCCGCCCTGCAGGACGACCTGGCCCTGCTGCAGGAGCAGGTCAAGCTGTGCAAGTACACCCTGCAGCAACTGGTGCGGGCGGCCGAGAACGACCGGCGCCAGGCGGTGGTGGAGCAGTCCTGCGTGGAGTGGCTGGAAACCACCCTCAATCGCTGGCACCTGATGCGCCCCGAGGCCAGCTACCGCTACCAGTGCCTGGGGCGTGGCACGGCGCCGCGCATCATGCCGCCGGCCGACCTTACCCAGGCGCTGCTCAACCTGCTGAACAACGCCGCCGACGCCTGCCCGGACAAGCTCGACATCCGTCTGGACTGGGATCACCAGTGGTTGCGCCTGAGCATCCGCGACCATGGCGCCGGCGTCCCGCTGGCCATTGCCGAACAGCTGGGGCGGCCGTTCTTCACCACCAAGGGCAAGGGTTTCGGGCTCGGTCTGTTCCTCAGCCAGGCCAGCGTGACCCGTGCCGGTGGTACGGTTAAGTTGTATAACCATGAGGATGGCGGCACCCTCACCGAATTGAAGTTGCCGCGAGCCTATGGCGTGGCCTGACAAGGAAAACCTGCATGAGCGAAGAATCCCTGTTCGAAGGTGAAGAGCAGCCCCATCTGCTGCTGGTCGACGACGACCCGACGTTCACCCGTGTGATGGCGCGCGCGATGAGCCGCCGAGGCCTGCGTGTGTCCACCGCGTCCAGCGCCGAGGAAGGCCTGGCGATGGCCAAGGAAGACCTGCCCGACTACGCGGTGGTCGACCTGAAGATGGAAGGCGATTCCGGCCTGGTCCTGCTGCCCAAGCTGCTGGAGCTGGATGCCGAGATGCGCGTGGTGCTGCTCACCGGTTACTCCAGCATCGCCACCGCCGTCGAGGCGATCAAGCGTGGCGCCGCCAACTACCTGTGCAAACCGGCCGACGCCGACGACGTGCTGACCGCCTTGCTCTCCGAGCATGCCGACCTGGACAGCCTGGTGCCGGAAAACCCGATGTCGGTCGACCGTCTGCAGTGGGAGCACATCCAGCGTGTGCTGGCCGAGCATGAGGGCAACATCTCCGCCACGGCCCGCGCGCTGGGCATGCACCGTCGTACCTTGCAGCGCAAGTTGCAGAAGCGCCCGGTACGCCGCTGAGGCCATTGGCCCGGAGCGGTTCCGGGCCTCGCTTCATGGCCGCCGCAGGTGGCCACCCGATTTACCGGTAGCAGCATAAACATTAGCCGGCTAACATGCGTTGTCGTACAACTGCATCGGTGCCTTCATGCTCGCCGTCGCTGCACAAACCCTCGCTGTCACCGCCCCGGTGTTCGCCATGCTGTTTCTCGGTGTGGCGCTCAAGCGCGTGCGCTGGATCGACGGCGCCTTCATCGATACCGCCTCGAGCCTGGTGTTTCGCGGCACCATGCCGACCCTGCTGTTTCTCGGGGTGATCAAGGCCGACCTGGATGCGGCGCTGCAGCCGGGGCTGCTGACCTACTACGTGCTGGCTACGGTGGCCAGCTTCTTCCTGGCCTGGGGCTGGGCCGTCTGGCGCGTGCCGTTCGTCGACCGTGGCGTCTACACTCAGGGTGCCTTTCGCGGTAACAACGGTATCGTCGGGCTGGCGCTGGCCACCAGCATGTATGGCGATTACGGGCTGTCCCTCGGTTCGGTGCTCGCCGCGCTGGTGATCCTCTGCTACAACGCGCTCTCGGCCGTCGTGCTGGCCATCTACAGCCCGGGGGCGAAAACCGGCATGCGGGCCATCGCCCGCAGCATCGTCAGCAACCCGATGATCATCGGCGTGCTGCTGGCCGTGCCTTTCGCCTACTGGAAGATCGCCCTGCCGCAGTGGCTGCTCACCTCGGCGGAGTATTTCGCACAGATGACGCTGCCGCTGGCGCTGATCTGCATCGGTGGCACGCTGAGCCTGGCCTCGCTGCAGCGCAGCAGCGGCACGGCCATCGGCTCGAGCCTGATGAAGATGGTCTGGCTGCCGCTGTTGAGCACCACCGGCGCCTGGCTGCTGGGTTTTCGCGATGCGGACCTGGCGATTCTCTTTCTCTACTTCGCCAGCCCGACGGCTGCGGCCAGTTTCGTCATGGCCCGGGCCGTCGGTGCCAACCATGAGCTGGCGGCGGCGATCATCGTCATCACCACCCTGGCGGCGGTGCTGACCACCAACTTCGGTCTGCTGCTGTTGCAGTGGGGGGGCTGGGTCTAGCCGGTCGTGGCCGGCGCTCGATGGAGCACCGGCAAGGCGGCTCCTACGAGGCGTTGCGCTGGTAGTCGTCGATCACTTCCTGGGCTGCGCGGAAGGCATCGATGCTCGCCGGCACACCGGCATAGACCGCACAGTGCAGCAGGGTTTCGCGGATTTCCTCGACGGTGCAGCCGTTGTTCAGCGCGCCGCGCACGTGCCCCTTGAGCTCCTGCGGGCACTTCAGTGCGGTCAGCGCGGCCAGGGTGATCAGGCTGCGGGTTGCGCGTGGCAGGCCACTGCGCGTCCACACGCCGCCCCAGGCGTGTTCGTTGACGAAGTCCTGCAGGGGTTGGCTGAACTCGGTGGCATTGCCCAGGGCGCGCTCGACGAACGCCTCGCCCATGACTTCGCGGCGTACCTGCAGGCCGCGCTCGTGGTTCTCGCTCATGTTCAGATCTCCTGGCCGCGTTGCTTGTGCCAGGCACGCCCGGCGATGATCACCAGGGTAATGGCGGTCAGTGGCAGCGCATAGCCGATCATTGCGTCACCGAAGCTCTGGGCGAATGGGCGGCCGGTGGCGAACAGCACCACATAGAGGGTGTAGGCCACGTAGTAGGCGACGAACAGCAAGCCTTCCCAGCGGTTGATGCGATAGCCGCTGAAGAAGATCGGCAGGCAGGCGAAGGCCACGGCGATCATCACCGGGAAGTCGAAGGCCAGCGCGTTGGCGGCCACCGGGATGGCGTTCGGCGAGACCAGCGAGGCGAGGCCCAGGACGCACAGCAGGTTGAAGATGTTGCTGCCGACGATGTTGCCGACGGCGATGTCGCGCTCACCCTTGAAGGCGGCGATGATCGAGGTGGCCAGTTCCGGCAGCGAGGTGCCGATGGCGATCACGGTCAGGCCGATCACCAGCTCCGACAGGCCCAGGGCGCGGGCCAGTTGCACGGCGCCGTCGACCAGCAGGTTGGAGCCGCCCACCAGCAGCGCCAGGCCGGCGAGCAGCAGGCCGAGGTTGACGGCCCAGGCGTAGGGCTTGGCCGGCTCGTCGAGGCCGAACTCCTTGGCGAACTCATCGTCTTCGCCGCCCTTGTCCTTGCGGCTGCTGTAGATCAGGAAGACGGTGTAGGTGATCACGCCCGCGAACAGCAGGGCGCCATCGAGACGGCTCAGCTGGCCGTCCCAGGCGAGTGCGTAGACCACCAGGCTGGCGCCGATCATGATCGGCACGTCCAGGCGGATCAGCTGGCGCGAAACGATCAGCGGGGCGATCAGTGCGGTCACGCCGAGGATCAGCAGGACGTTGGCGATGTTGCTGCCGATCACGTTGCCGATCGCCAGGTCGCCACTGCCGTTGAAGGCCGATTGCACGCTGACCGCCGTCTCCGGGGCGCTGGTGCCGAAGGCCACCACGGTCAGGCCGATCACCAGCGGGGGAATGCCGAACTGCGCGGCCAGTTTGGCGGCGCCGCGTACCAGTACTTCTGCGCCGGCGACCAGCAACACCAGGCCGGCGATCAGGTAGACGAAAGTCATCAGGGTCATTACAGGGAGGCTCCGAAAAAGTGCGGCTAGTGTAGCGATGGCGTCCGTGTCCGCCAGAGATTACGCAAGGTATTTGTTGCCAATTGTTCGTCAGTCCAGCGCTTGAAGCCGAACCGGCACCACGCCTGCACGCAGCATGTCCAGGCGCTCGGCGGCGGCACGGGAGAGATCGATGATGCGCCCGCGCACGAACGGGCCGCGGTCGTTGATGCGCACCACCACGCTGCGCTCGTTGTTCAGGTTGGTGACGCGTACCCGTGTGCCGAAGGGCAGGGTGCGATGCGCGGCGGTCAGGGCGTGCTGGTCGAAGCGCTCGCCACTGGCGGTGCGCTTGCCATGGTGCGCCTGGCCATAATAGGAGGCCTTGCCGGTTTCGCTGCCGCCGCTACCGCCGAAGGTGGAGCAGCCGCCGAGCAGGACCAGCGCGCCGAGCAAGGCGCAGGTCTGTAGCCCGGATGCAATCCTGGGCGTTGCGGGCTCCCGGATTGCATCCGGGCTACGGGTCATCATCGCGGTATCTCCAGATAGAAAGACGCCGGGCAAGCCCGGCGTCGTTTCGGTGGGTCGAGGCTCAACCTTCGAGCTTTTTCTTCAGCAGTTCGTTCACTTGGCCCGGGTTGGCCTTGCCCTTGGAGGCCTTCATGGCCTGGCCGACGAAGAAGCCGAACATCTTGCCGCGCTTGGCTTCGTCCGCTGCGCGGTACTGCTCGAGCTGCTCGGCGTTGGCCGCCAGCACTTCGTCTAGCATCGCCTCGATGGCGCCGGAGTCGGTGACCTGCTTGAGGCCCTTCTTCTCGATCACCTCGTCGGCGCTGGTGCCTTCACCGGCTGCCAGGGCTTCGAAGACCATCTTGGCGATCTTGCCGCTGATGGTGTTGTCCTTGATGCGCAGGATCATGCCGCCCAGTTGCTCGGCGGACACCGGCGACTGCTCGATTTCCAGGCCTTCCTTGTTCAGCAGGCTGGACAGCTCGCCCATCACCCAGTTGGCCGACAGCTTGGCATCGGAGCAGGTCTTCTCGACCGCTTCGAAGTAGTCGGCCAGCTCGCGGCTGGCGCTCAGCACGCTGGCGTCGTAGGCGGACAGCGCGAACTGGCTCTCGAAGCGCTCGCGCTTCTGCACCGGCAGTTCCGGCAGCTGGCCACGCAGGTCATCGAGGAAGCTGCGTTCGATGACCACCGGCAGCAGATCCGGGCAGGGGAAGTAACGGTAGTCGTTGGCTTCTTCCTTGCCGCGCATGGAGCGCGTCTCGTCCTTGTTCGGGTCGTACAGGCGGGTTTCCTGGACCACCTTGCCACCGTCCTCGATCAGCTCGATCTGCCGCTGAATCTCGTGGTTGATGGCCTTCTCGATGAAGCGGAAGGAGTTGACGTTCTTGATCTCGGCGCGGGTGCCGAAGGCTTCCTGGCCTTTCGGGCGCACGGAGACGTTGCAGTCGCAACGCAGCGAGCCTTCGGCCATGTTGCCGTCGCAGATACCGAGGTAGCGCACCAGGGCATGAATCGACTTCACATAGGCGACCGCTTCCTTGGCCGAACGGATGTCCGGCTCGGAGACGATTTCCAGCAGCGGCGTGCCAGCGCGGTTGAGGTCGATACCGCTCATGCCGTGGAAGTCTTCGTGCAGGCTCTTGCCGGCGTCTTCTTCCAGGTGCGCGCGGGTGATGCCGATGCGCTTGACGGTGCCGTCTTCGAGGGTGATGTCCAGGTGGCCCTTGCCGACGATGGGGTGATCCATCTGGCTGGTCTGGTAGCCCTTGGGCAGGTCCGGGTAGAAGTAGTTCTTGCGCGCGAAGACGTTGCGCTCGCCGATCTCGGCGTCGATCGCCAGGCCGAACATGCAGGCCATGCGCACCGCTTCGGCATTGAGCACCGGCAGGGTGCCGGGCATGCCGAGGTCAACCAGGCTGGCCTGGGTGTTGGGCTCGGCGCCGAAAGTGGTGGCGCTGGCCGAGAAGATCTTCGATTGGGTGCTGAGCTGAGCGTGAATCTCCAGCCCGATCACTGTTTCCCATTGCATCTTTAGTGTTCCTCAATCCTGTGTGGCGTCATCCAGCCCTCTCCCGGCGCTGCGCGCCATCCTCTCCCATGAATGGGAGAGGGGAAAAGGCTGCATGGCTGCGCCATGGCCTAGAAGCCGCTCGGTGCTTGGCTGTGCCAGTCAGTCACCTGCTGGTACTGATGCGCGATGTTGAGCAGGCAACCTTCCTGGAAGTAGTTGCCGAGCAGCTGCACGCCCACCGGCAGGCCATCGACGAAGCCGGCTGGCATCGACAGGCCGGGGATGCCGGCGAGGTTGGCGGTGATGGTGTAGATGTCCTCGAGGTAGGCCGACACCGGGTCGCCACCTTTTTCGCCGAGTTTCCATGCCAGGTTCGGCGTGGTCGGGCCGAGGATCATGTCGACGTCATTGAAGGCAGCGACGAAGTCGTTCTTGATCAGGCGGCGAATCTGCTGCGCCTTGATGTAGTAGGCGTCGTAGTAGCCGGCCGACAGCGCATAGGTGCCGACCATGATGCGGCGTTTCACTTCCGCACCGAAGCCTTCGCCGCGCGAACGCTTGTACAGGTCTTCGAGGTTGAGCGGATTCTCGCAGCGGTAGCCGAAGCGCACACCGTCGAAACGCGACAGGTTGGAACTGGCTTCCGCCGGGGCGATCACGTAGTAGGCCGGGATCGCATGCTGCAGGTTGGGCAGGCTGATGTCCTTGACGCTGGCGCCAAGCTTCTTCAGCTCCTCGACCACGGCCAGCACCTTCTCGCCGATGCGCGCGTCGAGGCCGGCGCCGAAGTATTCCTTCGGCAGGCCGATGCGCAGGCCGGCCAGCGGCTGGGCGAGGGCGGCCAGGTAGTCATCCACCGGCTGGTCGACGCTGGTGGAGTCCTTGGCGTCGAAACCGGCCATGGCGCCGAGCAGCAGCGCGCAGTCTTCGGCGGTGCGGGCCAGCGGGCCGCCCTGGTCGAGGCTGGAGGCGTAGGCGATCATGCCCCAGCGCGAGACGCGGCCGTAGGTCGGCTTGATCCCGGTGAGGTTGGTCAGCGCCGCCGGCTGGCGGATCGAGCCGCCGGTGTCGGTGCCGGTGGCGGCCGGCAGCAGGCGTGCGGCGACCGCAGCCGCCGAACCGCCCGAGGAACCGCCCGGTACACGGCTGGTGTCCCAGGGGTTCTTCACCGGGCCGTAGTGGCTGGATTCGTTGGCCGAGCCCATGGCGAATTCGTCCATGTTCAGCTTGCCGAGGGTGACAGCGCCGGCGGCGGCCAGTTTCTCGACCACGGTGGCGTTGTACGGCGCCTTGAAGCCGGTGAGGATCTTCGAGGCACAGGTGGTCAGCACGCCTTCGGTGCAGAACAGGTCCTTGTGCGCGATCGGCGCACCGAGCAGGGCGCCGTTCTCGCCAGCGGCACGGCGGGCGTCGGCGGCCTGGGCCTGGGCGACCGCCTGTTCGGGCGTGACGGTGATGAAGCTGTTGAGCTGCGGATCGAGCTGCTCGATGCGCGCCAGCAGGCTGCGGGTCAGTTCTTCGGCGGAGAATCGCTTGGCCTCGAGGCCCTTGGCGATCTCGGCCAGGGTCAGTTGATGCATGTCAGCCCTTTCCTTATTCGATGACTTTCGGCACGAGGTACAGGCCGCTTTCCACGGCCGGGGCGATGGCCTGGTAGGCGTCGCGCTGATTGCCCTCGGTGGCCACGTCGGCGCGCAGGCGCTGGGTGGCTTCCAGCGGGTGGGCCAGGGGGTCGATGCCCTGGGTGTCGACGGCCTGCATCTGGTCGATCAGGCCGAGGATGTTGTTCAGGGTCTCGGTGGTTTGCGGAATATCGCCGTCATTCAGGCCCAGGCGGGCCAGGTGGGCGATTTTTTCCACCTCGGAGCGTTCAAGCGCCATTGGGGGGTCTCCAGTGGAAGTGTGACGGGGCGGGTGTCTGCCAATTGCTGCGCTCGGGCATCCCGCGTCGCCTGTAGGGAACGGATGTCGCGAGCCGGCGGTCAAAGGCCGCGATGTGCAGCTACAAGGCCCGGAAAAACAGGCAATCTACCATATTGCCGCCTTGCTCAAAATCCCTGCCGTTGTTAGAGTTTGCCGCACTTTTTTACCCACGCGTTGCCTAGGGTCCCTTCCTAATGTTCAAGAAACTGCGTGGCATGTTTTCCAGTGATCTGTCTATCGACCTGGGAACTGCCAATACCCTTATTTATGTGCGCGAGCGCGGTATTGTCCTGAATGAACCGTCCGTGGTCGCCATCCGCACCCACGGCAACCAGAAGAGTGTCGTGGCCGTCGGCACCGAGGCCAAGCGCATGCTCGGCCGTACGCCTGGCAACATCTCCGCCATTCGGCCGATGAAGGATGGCGTGATCGCCGACTTCAGCGTCTGCGAGAAGATGCTGCAGTACTTCATCAACAAGGTGCACGAGAACAGCTTCCTGCAGCCGTCGCCGCGCGTGCTGATCTGCGTGCCGTGCAAGTCGACCCAGGTCGAGCGCCGTGCCATCCGTGAATCGGCCCTGGGCGCCGGTGCCCGTGAAGTGTTCCTGATCGAAGAGCCGATGGCCGCCGCCATCGGTGCCGGCCTGCCGGTAGAGGAAGCCCGTGGCTCGATGGTCGTCGATATCGGCGGCGGCACCACCGAGATCGCCCTGATCTCCCTCAACGGTGTGGTCTACGCCGAGTCCGTCCGCGTCGGCGGCGACCGCTTCGACGAGGCCATCATCACCTACGTGCGCCGCAACTACGGCTCGCTGATCGGTGAAGGTACCGCCGAGCGCATCAAGCAGGAAATCGGTACCGCCTACCCGGGCGGCGAGATCCGCGAAGTCGACGTTCGCGGTCGCAACCTGGCCGAGGGCGTACCGCGCAGCTTCACCCTGAACTCCAACGAAGTGCTCGAGGCGCTGCAGGAATCCCTGGCGACCATCGTCCAGGCGGTGAAGAGCGCGCTGGAGCAATCGCCGCCCGAGCTGGCCTCGGACATCGCCGAGCGCGGCCTGGTGCTGACCGGTGGTGGCGCACTGCTGCGCGACCTGGACAAGCTGCTGAGCCAGGAAACCGGCCTGCCGGTGATCGTCGCCGAAGACCCGCTGACCTGCGTCGCCCGTGGCGGCGGCAAGGCGCTGGAAATGATGGATCGCCACGCCATGGACCTGCTCTCCACCGAGTAAGCGCCTGTCGTGGGGCTCGCTGTCGTGCCGCCTCCGGGCGGCACGCGCATATTCGAGCATTGCAGTACACTCGCCTCAACCTTCGCCAGATCGGTTTGCCCTTCGCATGAATTCGCGCGCTTTCCGCCCTCGTGGCGCACAAGGAGCAGGTCATTAAGCCGCTCTTCGCCAAAGGTCCTTCGCTGGGCATCCGCCTGCTGGTGCTGGCGGTGCTGTCGGCTGCGCTGATGGTGGTGGATGCCCGCTTCGAGGCGCTCAAGCCGGTGCGCAGTCAGATGGGCCTGGTGCTGACACCGTTCTACTGGCTGGCGGACCTGCCGGTGCGGGCCTGGGATGGCGCGACCCAGCAGATTTCCTCGCGCAGCGAGCTGATGGCCGAGAACGAGAAGCTCAAGGCCGAGGCCCTGCTGCTGCAGCGCCGCCTGCAGAAGCTGGCGGCCCTCACCGAGCAGAACGTGCGCCTGCGCGAATTGCTCAACTCCGCCGCACTGGTGGATGACGAAGTACTGGTCAGCGAGCTGATCGGCGTCGACCCCAACCCCTATACCCACCGCATTCTCATCGACAAGGGCGAGAAGGACGGCGTGTTCCTCGGCCAGCCGGTGCTCGATGCCCGTGGCCTGATGGGCCAGGTGGTCGAGATCATGCCCTACACCTCGCGGGTGCTGCTGCTCACTGACAACACCCACAGCATTCCGGTGCAGGTCAATCGCAACGGCCTACGCGCCATTGCCGTCGGCACCGGCAACCCCGAGCGCCTGGAGCTGCGCCACGTGGCGGATACCGCGGACATCAAGGAAGGCGATCTGCTGGTCAGCTCCGGCATGGGCCAGCGCTTCCCGGCGGGCTATCCGGTGGCCACGGTCAAGGAAGTGATCCATGACTCCGGCCAGCCGTTCGCCATCGTTCGCGCGGTGCCCACTGCGGCGCTCAATCGCAGCCGCTATCTGCTGCTGGTGTTTTCCGACCGGCGTACCCCCGAACAGCGCGCCAACGACTCCGCCGTGGCGCAGGAAGCCGCCGACCGTGAGGCCGAGCAGGCGCGACAGGGCGAGCAGGCACCCGCGGACGGGCAGGTGCCGGCTGCGGACGCTGGCGCAGAGGAGACGAACTGATGGTTGGCGTGCAGCCTCGCAATGGCTGGGTGATCTGGCTCAGTCTCGCCCTGGGTTTGTTACTCAGTGTTTCGCCGTTGCCCGAGTTCATGCAGATCGGCCGCCCGCTGTGGGTCGCGCTGGTGCTGACCTACTGGGTGCTGGCCCTGCCGCACCGTGTCGGCATGACCACCGCCTGGGTTCTGGGCCTGGCGCAGGACGTGCTGTTCGGCACGTTGCTGGGGCAGAACGCGCTGATCCTGACGTTGATCACCTTCCTGGTGCTGAGCCTGCACCAGCGTCTGCGCATGTTTCCCATGTGGCAGCAGAGCATGGTGCTGATGGTGGTGTTCGGTCTGGCCCAGCTGGTTCAGCTGTGGCTCAATGCGCTGACCGGCAGTCGGCCGCCGACCCTGGCCTTCATCCTGCCGGCGCTGGTCAGTGCCCTGCTCTGGCCGTGGATCTGCGCCATCCTGCGTGGTCTGCACCTGCGCCTCAACGTCAACTGAGCGCGGCCCGCCGCACGGCTGGTCGCGGTTCGCCAACGGAGATACCCGCATGGCCGAGCTGTTCCTGGCCTCCGCTTCGCCCCGTCGGCGTGAACTGCTGGCCCAGATCGCTGTGCCATGTGTCACGCAAATCGCCTCGATAGATGAAACCCCGTTGCCAGCCGAGCCTGCTGCAGTCTATGTAGAGCGCCTGGCGCTGGAAAAGGCGCGTGCGGGGCTGCGTGCCCTGGGCGAGCGGGCCGATGCCGTGGTCCTGGGGGCCGATACGGCGGTGGTGCTGGATGGGCGCATTCTCGGCAAGCCGGCCGACTTCGCCGAGTCCCGCGAGATGCTCTTGAGTTTGTCCGGTCGCAGCCATCAGGTCATGACCGCAGTCGCCCTGGTGGGTGCCGGGCGGGAGTCGTCCCGGGTGGTGAGCAGCGAGGTGAGTTTCCGCACCCTCGGTGAGGCGGAGATCGCGGCCTACTGGGCCAGTGGCGAGCCCTGCGACAAGGCCGGCAGTTATGGTATCCAGGGCCTGGCGGCGGTGTTCGTCAACCGTGTGCAGGGCAGTTATTCGGCGGTGGTGGGGCTGCCGCTGTGCGAAACTGCCGAGATGCTTGGCCAGTTCGGTATTGCCTGCTGGCAGTTGCCGGCGCAAGGGGGCGTGTAGAAACGCGGGGCGTTTCCAGCGATTCCCGAAAGCTTGAGTCCGCGGGGCGGCGTTATGGTCCGGCCGGCATGATCACCAGGATGGATGCATGAGCGAAGAGATTCTGATCAACATCACGCCGATGGAATCGCGTGTGGCCGTAGTGGAAAACGGTGTGCTGCAGGAAGTGCACGTCGAGCGTACGCAGAAGCGTGGCATCGTCGGCAACATCTACAAGGGCAAGGTGGTGCGCGTGCTGCCCGGCATGCAGGCGGCCTTCGTCGACATCGGCCTGGAACGTGCCGCGTTCATCCATGCCTCGGAGATCTCCACCCGCGAGGGCGCCGCGATCGAGCCGATCAGCGCGCTGGTGCACGAAGGCCAGAGCCTGGTGGTGCAGGTGACCAAGGACCCGATCGGCAGCAAGGGCGCGCGCCTGACCACTCAGCTGTCGATTCCGTCGCGCTACCTGGTGTACATGCCGCGCACCAGCCACGTCGGTATTTCCCTGAAGATCGAGGACGAAGCCGAGCGCGACCGTCTCAAGCAGGTGGTGGCCGACTGCGTGGCCGCCGAGGGAATCGAGGAGGCCGGCGGCTTCATTCTGCGCACGGCCGCCGAGGGGGCTGGTGCCGACGAGATCCTCATCGACATCCGCTACCTGCGGCGCCTGTGGGATCAGATTTCCGCGCAGGTGCAGACCGCCAAGGCGCCCTCGGTGATCTACGAGGACCTGTCGCTGGCACTGCGCACGCTGCGTGACCTGGTCAGCCCGCGAACCGAGAAGATTCGCGTGGACTCGCGCGAGACCTTCCAGAAGATCACTCAGTTCGTCGCCGAGCTGATGCCGGAGATTGCCGACCGCCTGGAACATTACCCCGGCGAGCGGCCGATCTTCGACCTATATGGCGTCGAAGACGAGATCCAGCGCGCGCTCGAGCGCAAGGTGCCGCTGAAGTCCGGCGGCTATCTGGTGGTCGACCCCGCCGAGGCGATGAGCACCATCGACGTCAATACCGGCGCCTTCGTCGGCCATCGCACCCTCGAAGAGACCATCTTCAAGACCAACCTGGAAGCGGCCACGGCCATCGCCCGCCAGCTGCGCCTGCGCAACCTGGGCGGGATCATCATCATCGACTTCATCGACATGGAGGACGAGGAGCACCAGCGCCAGGTGCTGCGCACCCTGGAGAAACAGCTGGAGCGTGATCACGCCAAGACCAACATCATCGGCATCACCGAGCTGGGCCTGGTGCAGATGACCCGCAAGCGCACCCGCGAGAGCCTCGAGCAGATTCTCTGCGAGCCGTGCAGCGCCTGCCAGGGGCGCGGCAAGTTGAAGACTCCCGAGACCATCTGCTACGAGATCTTCCGCGAGATCCTGCGCGAGGCGCGGGCCTACCAGGCGGAAAGCTACCGGGTGCTGGCGAACCAGAAGGTCGTCGACCGCCTGCTCGATGAAGAGTCGGGCAACGTCGCCGATCTCGAAGCCTTCATCGGCCGCACCATCAAGTTCCAGGTGGAAACCATGTATTCCCAGGAACAGTACGATGTGGTGCTGCTCTGAGCGCCGCGAGCGCTGAGGTGAACGGCCTGGTGCGCCTGTTCACCACCTTGCTGCGCTGGGGGCTGGGTGTCCTTGCCGCGCTGCTGGTGCTGGCGGCGCTGTACGTCAGCCTGGGGCGCGAGCTGGTGCCGCTGGTGGCCGAGTACCGCCTCGAACTGGAGGACAAGGCCAGCGCGCAGCTGGGTGTGCCCGTGCGTATCGGCCGGCTCGAAGGGCGCTGGCAGGGGTTCTCCCCGGTGCTGCTGGCGCACGACGTGCGCCTGGGCGCAGAGGACGACGGGCTGAGCCTGGAGCGCGTACAACTGATGCCCGATGTGCTGGCCAGCCTGCTGGCACGCCAGCCCCGCATCGCCCACCTGCAATTCGACGGTTTGCAGCTGAACCTGCAGCAGGACAGCGAGGGTCGCTGGCATCTGCAGGGTTGGCCACAGCGCAGCGAGCGGCAGATGGATGTCGAGCAGCTGTTGCGGCAGTTGCAGGCGGTGCGGCGGGTCAGCCTGTTCGACAGTCGCGTGGTGCTGCAGCCGCTCGATCAGGAACCGTTGCTGCTCAGCTACGTCAATCTGAGCCTGAGCTACGGCAGCAACCGGCAGCGCCTCGACGGCCGCCTGCTGCTCCCCGACGGCCAGCCGGTCGCCCTGCGGCTGCGCACGCGCATGCAGCCCGAGACCTGGCGCGAGACGGAGTCCGAGCTCTACCTGAGCCTGCCGCAGAGTGACTGGGCAACGTGGTTGCCCAAGTCGCTGCTGGGCGACTGGCAGGTGCAGCGTCTGCAGGCCGGTGGCGAACTCTGGCTGCAAGGGCGTGGGCTGGCCCTTGATAAAGCTGCGCTGCGCCTGCATGCGCCCGAGCTGGTGGGCGGTCGGGCCAAGCGTGAAGCGGTGACCCTCAAGGACCTGGCCTTCAACGCCTTCTTCGAACACGACGAGCAGGGCATGCGCGGGCAGATCGACTCCCTGGCCATGACCCATGGCGAGCAGCGCATCGGCGAGTTGCACCTCAACCTGAAACAACTCGATGGCGGCGAGACCGACGAGCGCTGGGCGCTGACGGCTGACCGTCTCGACCTGGCGGCCTGGGCGCCGCTGGTGCAGGCGCTGGCGCCCATGCCCGACGCGGCCCACGATGCCCTGGTCGCGCTGGCGCCCGTCGGCGTGGTCAACAACCTGTTGCTCGACTACTACCCGCAGCACCAGGGTGCCGAGCGCCTGCGCTTCGCTGCCAATCTGCAGCAGGTGGGCGTCCAGGCCTACCACGGCGCGCCGGCTGCCGAAAATGTCAGCGGCAGCGTCTCTGGCAACCTGTTCAAAGGCGAGTTGCGCCTGAACAGCGAGAACTTTGCCCTGCACCTGAATGAGCTGTTTCCCAAACCCTGGCGCTATCGCCATGCCCAGGCCCGCCTGAGCTGGGACTGGAGCGAAGCCGGCCTGACCCTGTACAGCCCCTACATGCGTGTCGACGGCGAGGAAGGGCAGGTTGCGGGTGACATGCTGATCCGCCTGCTGCGCGATCCCGAGGCCGAGGACTACATGGACCTGCGTGTCGGTCTGCGCGACGGCGATGCGGCCTTCACCGAGAAGTACCTGCCGAGTCTCTCGCCCGGCATGAGCCCGGAACTCGATCATTGGCTGAAGACGGCGATCCGTGCCGGCCACGTCGAGGAGGGCTACTTCCAGTACCAGGGCTCGTTGCACAAGGGTGCACCGCTGGCGGCGCGCAGCCTCAGCCTGTTCTTCAAGGTCAGGGATGCCGAGCTGGCCTTCCAGCCTGGCTGGCCATCGCTGCGTGACGGCGCAGGCGAAGTGCTGATCGAGGATGATGCCGTGCGGGTGCGCCTGCAGCAGGGGCGCCTGCTCGACAGTCAGGTCACGGACGTGGCCGCCAATATCCCGCTGCTGCATGACGGCAAGGCGCCGCACCTGTACCTCGATGGCGACGTGCAGAGCAGCCTGAGCGATGCCATCAAGCTGCTGCAGGAGGCGCCTCTGGGCACCTCGCAGATCTTCGCCGGCTGGCAGGGCGAGGGGCCGCTGGCCGGACGCCTGCAGCTGGATATCCCGCTGCACAAGGGGGATGCCCCGGTCGTGGTGGTGGACTTCGCCACCGAAGGCGCGCGTCTCAAGTTGCCCAACCCGGACCTGCAACTGAGCAAGGTGAAGGGCGCGTTTCGTTTCGACAGTGCGGCGGGCCTCAGCTCGCCCGACGTGCGTGGCGAGGTGTTCGGGCGCCAGGTGCGCGGCAAGATCAGTGCCGAGGGCTCGCGCGGTCAGGCCAGAACCCTGTTCGATCTGCGCGGGCAGGTGCAGGTCGACACTCTCAACAACTGGTTGAATGGTCCGCAGGCGCTGCCTGTCAGCGGCCTGCTGCCCTATCGCCTGCGCCTGACGCTGGATGGCGACGACAGCCAACTGCGCGTCGATTCCAACCTGCTCGGGGTGAATGTGGCGCTGCCCGCGCCCTTCGGCAAGGGCGCCGAGCAGGAGGCCTATGCCGACTGGCGCATGACGCTGTCCGGCAAGGAGCGCCGCTACTGGGCCGACTATCGCGGGCTGGCCAGCCTGAACCTGGCGGCGCCGCCTACGGCACTGGCCGAGGGCCGTGGCGAGCTGATGCTGGGCGGGGCGCCCGCCCGGCTGCCCACCAGCCAGGGCCTGCGTGTGCGTGGTCGTCTGGCCGAGCTGGACCTGGATGCCTGGAAGCAGTTCATCGCGGATCACCCGCTGAAGGTGGACGCTGACAGCCAGCGCCTGTTCCGCAGTGCCCAGCTGGATATCGGCCGTTTCAAGGGCTTCGGCCAGGAAGTCGAGCAGCTCGCCGTCGGCCTCGAGCGAGAGTCTCAGGGCTGGGCGCTGCAGCTCGACAGCGCATTGGCGAGCGGGCGGGTGGTGCTGGCGGACGCCGAGGGCGTACCCATTCAGGTCGACTTGCAGCATGTCAGCCTGCCAGCTCCGGCCGTCGATACGCTGACAAGCGACGACGCCCCGGACCCTCTGGCGGGTGTCGACCCGCGGCAGATTCCGGCGCTGGATATCAGGATCGACCGCGTACAGCGGGGTGACAAGGTGCTGGGGGCCTGGTCGCTGAAGGTTCGACCCGAGGCGCAGGGGGTTCGCTTCGACGATCTCGACCTCGACCTGCGCGGACTGAAGATCGGTGGCAGCGCCGGCTGGCGCGGCACGCCAGGCAACCTCCAGAGCTGGTACAAGGGCCGCCTGCACGGCGAGGACCTTGGCCAGGTACTCAAGGCCTGGGATTTTGCGCCGAGCGTCACCAGCGAGCGCTTCCGGTTGGATGTCGATGGCAACTGGCCGGGCTCGCCGGCGTGGTTCTCCCTCAAGCGGTTCTCCGGCAACCTCGACCCGTCGCTGCGCAGCGGCCAGTTCGTCGAGGTGCAGGGTTCGGCACAGGCCTTGCGGGTGTTCGGCCTGCTCAACTTCAATTCGATCGGCCGCCGCCTGCGTCTGGATTTCTCCGACCTGCTGGGCAAAGGCCTCAGCTACGACCGGGTCAAGGGCAACCTGCAGGCGACCGATGGCCTGTTCGTCACGCACGAGCCGATCACCCTGACAGGGCCTTCGAGCAACCTGGAACTCAATGGCAACCTGGACATGCGCAACGAGCGCATCGACGCCAAATTGCTGGTGACCCTGCCGGTGACCAACAACCTGCCGCTGGCGGCGTTGATCGTCGGTGCGCCGGCCATCGGCGGTGCACTGTTCGTGGTGGACAAGCTGCTGGGCGACAAGGTGGCGCGTTTCGCCAGCGTGCAGTACGACGTCGACGGCCCGCTGCAGGATCCCAAGATCAGCTTCGACAAACCCTTCGAAAAACCGCAATGAAGCGCCGCCTTGGCGTACGCTGTCAGCACCGGAGGCAATGAGCGCAGCCATGAATCTTGCCGTGATACAGATGGTCAGTCAGGCAGAGGTGCGGGCCAACCTCGCGCAGGCTAGGCGTTGGCTGGAGCGTGCCGCACAGGGTGGGGCGCGCCTTGCCGTACTGCCGGAAAACTTCGCGGCCATGGGCCGGCGCGACCTGGCCGCCATCGGGCGTGCCGAGGCCATGGGCGAGGGGCCGATTCTGCCCTGGTTGAAACAGACCGCCCGTGACCTCAGCTTATGGATAGTGGCCGGTACGCTGCCGCTGCCACCGGATGACGACCGCGACGGCAAGCCACGGGCCTGTTCGTTGCTGATCGATGAACAGGGTGAGCGTGCCGCACGCTATGACAAGCTGCACCTGTTCGATGTCGACGTGGCGGACAATCGTGGCCGCTATCGCGAATCGGACGACTTCGCCCATGGCGAGCAGGTGGTGGTGGTCGACACGCCGGTCGGTCGGCTCGGGCTGACGGTATGCTATGACCTGCGTTTCCCCGAGCTGTATGGCGCGCTGCGTGAAGCCGGAGCCGAGCTGATCAGCGTGCCGGCGGCATTCACCGCGGTGACCGGCGCGGCCCACTGGCAGGTGCTGACCCGTGCCCGCGCCATCGAGACCCAGTGCTACCTGCTGGCGGCCGGTCAGGGCGGGGAACACCCCGGGCCACGCTGGACGTTCGGCCATTCGGCCATCATCGACCCCTGGGGGGGCGTGCTGGTCGAGCAGGATCAGGGCGAAGCCGCCTTGCTGGCTTCACGCGATGGTGCCGAGCAGGCGGCCATTCGCCAACGCATGCCGGTGCAGCAGCACCGCCGTCTTTTTTCATCGGGCGTCGCACGCCCGATCGTTGTGGAGTGACCATGAATACGATGTTGCAATCCGTCAGCGAGCACCTGCTCGCCCCAGGTGACCTGACTCTGGATAGCCTCGGCTCGGTGCTGGGTGAGGTCGCCGGGCCGGGTATCGACGCGGCTGATCTGTATTTCCAGAGCCAGGTATCCGAGTCCTGGGTGCTGGAGGACGGGATCGTCAAGGAGGGCAGCTTCAATCTCGATCAGGGCGTCGGCGTGCGTGCGCAGTCGGGCGAGAAGACCGGCTTCGCCTACAGCAACGCGATCAGCCTCGATGCGCTGCAGCAGGCGGCGCGTGCGGCGCGCTCGATCTCGCGCGCCGGCCAGCAGGGGCGCGTGCAGGCCTTTGTCAGCCCGCAGGTGACCCAGCTGTATGCCCAGGACAATCCGCTGGATGTCATCGGCCGGGCCGAGAAGGTCGAGTTGCTGCAGCGCATCGACCGCGCCACGCGTGCGCTGGACCCGCGCATCAAGCAGGTGACCGTGAGCCTGGCCGGGGTCTGGGACCGCATCCTGGTGGCGGCTCATGATGGCAGCCTGAGCGCCGACATCCGCCCGCTGGTGCGTTTCAACGTCAGCGTCATCGTCGAGCAGAACGGCCGTCGTGAGCGTGGCGGGCATGGCGGTGGCGGACGCACCGACTACCGCTATTTCCTCAGCGAGGATCGCGCCATGGGCTATGCGCGTGAAGCGCTGCGCCAGGCGCTGGTCAACCTGGAAGCCGTTGCCGCGCCTGCCGGGACCTTGCCGGTGGTGATGGGCGCGGGCTGGTCGGGCGTGCTGCTGCACGAAGCGGTAGGCCATGGCCTGGAAGGCGACTTCAACCGCAAGGGCAGCTCGGCGTACAGCGGCAAGGTGGGCGAGAAGGTCGCGTCCAGCCTGTGCACCATCGTCGATGACGGCACCCTGGCCGAACGTCGCGGCTCGCTCAGCGTCGATGACGAAGGCACGCCGACGCAGTGCACCACGCTGATCGAGAACGGCGTGCTCAAGGGCTACATGCAGGACAAGCTCAACGCCCGCCTGATGGGCGTCGCCGCCACTGGTAACGGCCGGCGCGAGTCCTACGCGCATCTGCCGATGCCGCGCATGACCAACACCTACATGCTGGCTGGCGAGAGCGATCCGGAAGAAATCATCCGTTCGGTGAAGAAGGGCATCTATTGCGCCAACCTGGGCGGTGGCCAGGTGGACATCACCAGTGGCAAGTTCGTGTTCTCCACCAGCGAGGCCTACCTGATCGAGGACGGCAAGATCACTGCGCCGGTCAAGGGCGCCACCTTGATCGGCAATGGGCCGGAAGCCATGAGCCGCGTGTCCATGGTCGGCAACGACCTGGCCCTGGACAGCGGCGTCGGCACCTGTGGCAAGGACGGGCAGTCGGTGCCGGTAGGCGTTGGTCAGCCGACGCTGAAGATCGATGCGATCACGGTCGGCGGTACCGGTGCCTAGAGGGTGCGAGGTCAGCGCAGGCCGCGCTGGATCTCGTCGAGTTCACGGATGTACTTGAACACCTTGCGTGCGGCCGCCGGCGGTTTGTTGCGCGCGGCCTCGTGCTGGGCATGACGTATCAGGCTGCGCAGGTGCTGGCGGTCCGCGTCGGGGTAGAGCTCGAAAAAGCTTTCCAGGGCGCTGTCGCCTTCGCCGATCAGGCGGTCGCGCCAGCGCTCGAGGGCGTGAAAGCGCTCGTTGTATTCACGGGTGGAAGTGTCCACCTGGTCGATCATGGCGAGGATCGCCTCGACATCCTGTTCACGCATCAGCTTGCCGAGGAACTGGATGTGGCGTTTGCGCGCCGCGTTGGCCGTATGCTTCGGCGCTTCGGCCAGTGCCCGGCGCAGGGCGTCGGTCAGCGGCATCTTGGCCAGCAGGTCGGGTTTGAGCGTGGTCAGTCGCTCGCCGAGTTCCTGCAGGGCATGCAGTTCGCGCTTGACCTGGGATTTGCTCTTCTCCAGAGAGAAGTCGTCGAAAGAATCAGACATGGGGCGGGTCCAGATGGAAACGCCGCCATGATAACAGCAGCTGCGAGCTTCAAGCTTCAAGCGAAAAACGGGTTCGGCGTTTTTCTTGTAGCGAGGAGCTTGTAGCTTGAAGCTGCTTTTTAGGAGTCGTTATGAGTGAGTTAGAACAGATCGGGCCGCAGGCCTTGCCAGAGCTGCAGCAGCAGGTCGAGAGCATTCTTGCCGAGGCGGCGCGCCAGGGTGCCAGTGCGTGCGAAGTGGCGGTCTCGATCGGCCAGGGACTGTCGACCACGGTGCGTCAGCGCGAAGTGGAAACCGTGGAGTTCAACCGCGACCAGGGCTTCGGCATCACCCTGTACGTCGGCCAGCGCAAGGGCTCGGCCAGTACCTCGGCGACCGGTCTCGACGCCGTTCGCGAGACGGTGGCGGCGGCGCTGGCGATCGCCAGGCACGCATCCGAAGACGAATGCGCCGGCCTGGCCGACGCGGCGCTGATGGCGCGCGAGTTGCCGGAACTGGACCTCTATCACCCCTGGGCGATCAGCCCGGAGCAGGCGGTGGAGCAGGCGCTGGCGTGCGAAGCGGCGGCCTTCGCTGCTGACCCGCGCATCCGCAACGCCGATGGCACCAGCCTCAACACCCATCAGGGTTGCCGCGTGTACGGCAACAGCCATGGCTTCATCGGCGGTTACGCCAGCACCCGGCACAGCCTGAGTTGCGTGATGATCGCCGAGGGCGAAGGGCAGATGCAGCGTGACTACTGGTACGACGTCAACCGCCAGGGCGAGTTGCTGGCCGACGCCGCCGGTATCGGTCAGCGCGCGGCGCAACGTGCCGTCAGCCGCCTGGGCGCACGCCCCGTGCCGACATGCGAAGTGCCGGTGCTGTTCGCTGCGGAGCTCGCCGGGGGGCTGTTCAGTCACCTGCTGGCAGCCATCTCCGGTGGCAACCTCTATCGTCACTCGTCCTTCCTGGAAGGGGCGCTCGGCCAGCGCCTGTTCCCCGAGTGGCTGAGCCTCGACGAGCGTCCGCACCTGCCGCGAGCGCTCGGCAGCGCCGCGTTCGATGGCGATGGCCTGGCCACCTATGCCAAGCCGTTCGTGGACAAGGGCGAGCTGGTGTCCTACGTGCTCGGCACCTACTCCGGCCGCAAGCTGGGCCTGCCCAGCACGGCCAACTCGGGGGGCGTGCACAACCTGTTCGTCACTCATGGCGACGAGGACCAGCAGGCGCTGATCCGGCGCATGGGGCGCGGGCTGCTCGTGACCGAGCTGATGGGGCAGGGGCTCAACCTGGTGACCGGCGATTATTCGCGTGGCGCCGCCGGTTTCTGGATCGAGAACGGCGAGATCCAGTTCCCGGTGCAGGAAGTCACCATCGCCGGCAATCTGCGCGACATGTTCGCCCAGATCGTCGCGGTCGGCAGCGATCTGGAGCGCCGTGGCAACATCTGCACCGGCTCGGTACTGATCGAGCGGATGACGGTCGCCGGCAGCTGATCCCCAGGCCGACCGCCGCGTCGGCCTCTCTCCTTGCGCGCCCGCTGCACGGTGCGCAGCGAAGCCCACACGGATTGCGTGTTGATTATCTCATGAGAATGGGAATAAATATCATTACGTAATCTGGTGGGCCTCTATGCACAATCCCTACTCCTCGCTCTGTCTCGACTGCTGGCACTGGCAAGGTCTGCGCATTCGCTGCGCGCTGCTGCCGGACGACCCGCGCCTGTTCGATTTCCACGAGGCGCAGGGGCGTCAGCTGGTCGCGCAGGGGCGCCTGGACGCCTGGCGGATGTGGTGGCACCTGGCGCAGTTGCTGCTCGACAGCGCTGCCGATCCGGCATTGCCCTGGCATTGGCGCAGCCAGTGCCTGGACCGTGCCTGGCGCCCCCTCTACGCCCTGCAGATGCTCGCCAGTGATCGCCGCCGCCTGCTGCGCCTGGATGCATTGCGCAGCCGCCTGGCTCACCTGCGCCTGGCGCCATCGCTTTCCTACGACGAATCAGCTGAGGGACCATCCCATGCTTGAAATGACTGCTAGCACCCGTATCGAACGCGACAGCATGGGGGAGTTGGCCGTACCCGCTGGCGCGCTCTATGGCGCACAGACGCAGCGCGCGGTGAACAACTTCCCGATCTCCGGGCAACGTATGCCGGCCGCTTTCGTGCGTGCGCTGATCCTGGCCAAGGCGGCTGCGGCGCGGGCCAACGTCGAGTTGCAGCAGCTCGATGCGCCGATGGGCGATGCCATTGTCAGCGCCTGTCAGCAACTGCTCGACGGCGATTTCATGGTGCATTTCCCGGTGGACGTGTTCCAGACCGGCTCTGGCACCAGCTCCAACATGAACGCCAACGAGGTGATCGCCACCCTGGCCAGCGACCTGCTGGGCGATGCGGTCAGTGCCAACGATCACGTCAATTGCGGGCAGAGCAGCAATGACATCATTCCCACGACCATTCACGTCAGCGCCGCTATCGAGCTGCATGAGCGCCTGCTACCGGCGCTTGGCCACCTGCTGCAGGCGCTGTGCGAGAAGTCGCTGGAAGTGCGCCCTTACGTGAAGACCGGGCGGACCCATCTGATGGACGCCATGCCGGTGCGCATGAGCCAGGTGCTCGACGGCTGGGCGCAGCAGATCCAGGCCAATATCGAGCACCTGCGTCATCTGCAACCCTCCCTGCAGGCGCTGGCCCAGGGCGGTACGGCGGTGGGCACCGGGGTCAACGCGCCCCCGCGCTTTGCCGAGCAGTTCTGCCAGGAGCTGAGCACCCTGAGTGGTCTGCCTTTCACCACCGGCACCAACTTCTTCGCCCTGATCGGTTCACAGGACACCGCCGTTGCCGTCTCCGGTCAGCTGAAGACGGTAGCGGTGTCGTTGATGAAGATCGCCAACGACCTGCGCTGGATGAATTCGGGGCCTCTGGCCGGCCTGGCCGAGATCGAGCTGGAGGCGTTGCAGCCTGGCTCATCGATCATGCCGGGCAAGGTCAATCCGGTGATCCCGGAAGCGACCGCGATGGTGGCGGCGCAGGTGATCGGCAACGACGCGGCCATCGCCATCGCCGGCCAGTCCGGCAACTTCGAGCTCAACGTGATGCTGCCGCTGGTGGCCGACAACCTGCTGTCGAGCATGCAGTTGCTGAGCAATGCCAGCCGCCTGCTGGCCGACCGGGCGATCAGCAGCTTCAAGGTCAACCAGCCGAAGCTCAGGGAAGCACTGGAGCGCAACCCGATTCTGGTTACCGCGCTCAACCCGCTGATCGGCTACCTCAAGGCCGCGGAGATCGCCAAGCAGGCCTACCGCGAACAGCGGCCGATCATCGATGTGGCGCTGGAGCACACCGAGCTGAGCCGTCAGCAACTCGAGCATCTGCTCGACCCGGAGAAACTCACCGCAGGCGGTCTGTAAATCCACTGGCGAGCAGCCGGGAGGTAACCATGGAGCACTGGAAACATATCATCGAAGCGGGCAACCGCTGCTTTCGGGACGGCGACTGGGTGCAGGCCCGTGAACTCTATCTGCAAGCCCTGGCCGAGGCTCAGGTGCTGTTCGGGCGCTGGCACGAGCACAACATGGCAGTGGCCGCGTTCGTGATCTCGCACCACAACCTGGCCGATCTGCATCTGACGTTGGGCCAGCCGGAGGAGGCGGCGGAGAACCTCTGCGCCAGCCATGAGCGCCTGTTGCAGACCCTGGGCGACGCGCAGCAGCCCCAGGCACTGCGGGATATCGCCATGCATCACAGCCGGCGTACCTACATCGAACTGCTGCGGTTCATCGCCGAGCACGGCGCATTCCCGCGTACCGACCGCCTGCTGGGGGCGCCGAGCAGGCGCCAGCAGCACCTGGCCTGCAATGGCCGTCACTGTCACTGAAGGATGACGTCAATGCCTTATCAGCTTCCGCCGCTCGCCTACGCCTACGATGCCCTAGAACCGCATATCGATGCGCAGACCATGGAGATTCACCACACCAAGCATCATCAGACCTATATCAACAACCTCAACGCGGCGCTGCAAGGTACGGCGTACGCCGAGCAGGACGTCGAGCACTTGCTGCGTCAGGTCAGCGAGCTGCCGCAGAGCCTGCAGGGCGCGGTGATCAACCAGGGGGGTGGCCACGCCAATCACAGCCTGTTCTGGCAGGTGATGTCACCCAGCGGAGGCGGCGTGCCCGAGGGGGAACTGGCGTTGGCGATCGATACCGAACTGGGTGGTTTCGCGGCATTCAAGGAGGCCTTCACGCAGGCGGCGCTGAGTCGTTTCGGCAGTGGCTGGGCCTGGCTCAGCGTGACGCCGCAGCGCAGGTTGCTGGTCGAGAGCAGCGCCAATCAGGACAGTCCGCTGATGCACGGCAACACGCCAATTCTCGGGCTGGACGTCTGGGAGCATGCCTACTACCTGCGTTACCAGAACCGCCGGCCGGAATACATTGGTGCCTTCTACAACGTCATCGACTGGGCGGAAGTGGCGAGTCGATTCCGACGGGCGTCGAGCTGAGGATGCGCCTGGTGATGCTGCGGCGAACCTTGCTGAGCCCCTCGGCAGCCGCCAACGGACGAGTACTGCGTTATCTGCTGGGTGGGGCCATCCTGTTCAGCGGTGCGTTGCTGCTGTTCATCCAGTCGACCGCACTGCTCGATCCGCACGCGCAGCCGCGCTTGATGGATGCCTTGCAGGGCGGGCTGTTGTGCGCTCTCGGCACGGCGTCAGGCGCGCTGCCGGTATTGTTCATGCGCGAGTTGTCCCAGCGCTGGCGTGACCGTCTGCTCGGCTTCGGTGCCGGTGTCATGCTTGCGGCGGCAGTGTTCTCTCTGTTGATACCGGCGCTGGACGTGGCGCGCACGCAAGGGTTCGGCCCCTGGTCGGCTGGCGCGCTGGGCAGTGCTGGCCTGTTGCTGGGCGCGGCTGGGTTGCTCGGTTTGGCGCGTTTGCTGGACACGCGACAGTGCCTGCCCGATACGCAGGCCGGTCTGACGCCGGGCGTGCTGCTGTTCGTCATCGCCATCATGCTGCACAACGTGCCGGAAGGCATGGCTGTCGGTGTGGCTGTCGGGGCCGGACTGAGCGGCGCCGAGGGCCTGGTGATCGGTATCGCCCTGCAGGACGTGCCGGAGGGACTGATCGTCGCCCTGGTGCTGGCCAGTGCCGGTATGGGGCGGGGTAGGGCGGTGCTGATCGGCGCGGCGTCCGGGCTGGTCGAGCCGCTGTTCGCGGTGCTCTGCGCCTGGGTGGTGAGCCTGTCGCAGTTACTGTTGCCTTGGGGGTTGGCGCTGGCTGCGGGGGCCATGCTGGTTGCCGTGACTCACGAAGTCATTCCCGAGTCGCACGGCAACGGTTATCGCGGCGATGCCAGTCTGGCACTGGCGATGGGCTTCTGCCTGATGATGGTGCTGGATACGGCCCTGGCCTAGAGCTGAAGAGCCAGGTGCAACTGGTCGCGGCCTTACTCGCCTTCCTCGAAGTAGTTCTCGATCAGGCCGACCAGGGCTTCCATCGCTTGCAGCTCCTGTTCGCCTTCGGTCGACAGGTGCACATCGGTGCCCTTGCCGGCCGCGAGCATCATCACAGCCATGATGCTCTTGCCATCGACCAGGCTCTCCGGGCTTCTGCCAATGCGCACCTGGCAGGGGTAGGTCGTGGCCACGCCAACGAACTTGGCCGCAGCACGTGCGTGCAGGCCGAGCTTGTTGATGATGGTGATATCGCGTGCTGGCATCGCGGCGGGGCTCCTTAGCTGAGGTCGCGGTGACGCACCTGGACGTTCTTCAGTTTCTCTTTCAGTGCCTGGCTCAGGCGGCTGGCCAGGTAGACCGAACGGTGGTGACCGCCGGTGCAGCCGATGGCGACAGTCACGTAGGCCCGGTTGCTGGCGGCGAAGCGGGGCAGCCACTTGTCCAGATAGACGAGAATGTCCTGATACATTTCTTCCACTTCCGGTTGCGCCGCCAGGTAGTCGATCACGGGCTGGTCGAGGCCGGAGTAGTCGCGTAATTCGGGTTTCCAGTAGGGATTGGGCAGGCAGCGGGCATCGAACACCAGGTCGGCGTCCACCGGCATGCCGCGCTTGAAGCCGAAGGACTCGACCAGAAATGCCGTGCCAGTCTGCTCCTGGCCCAGCAGGCGGAGCTTGAGGGCGTCGCGCAACTGGTACAGATTCAGGCGTGTGGTGTCGATCCTCAGGTCGGCGCGATCGGTGATCGGTGCCAGCAACTGGCTTTCGTAGGCGATCGCCTCGGCCAGCGAGCGGTTGTCATTGGTCAGCGGGTGGCGCCGGCGGGTTTCCGAGAAGCGCTTGAGCAGGGTGTCGTCTTCGGCATCGAGATAGAGCACGTCGCAGCGAATGTTGCGCTGGCGCACTTCGTCGAGCAGTTCGGGAAAACGCTTGAGCTGGCTCAGCAGGTTCCGTGCATCGATGGATACCGCGACCTGTGGCAGGAGCATGTCGCTGTGCGGCAGAAATCGTTCGGCGAGATCAGGCAGGAGGCCGGCTGGCAGGTTGTCGATGCAATAGAAGCCGTTGTCCTCAAGGACATCGAGGGCGGTGCTCTTGCCCGAGCCCGAGCGACCGCTGACGATGATCAGGCGCATGCTTATTGACCGTTCTGAGTGTCCACGACCACTTGGTAAAGGTCTTCGCCGCTTGAGGCATGGCGCAGACGTTCACGTACGTCGCCGCGGTCGAGCATGCTGGCGATCTGGCGTAGCAGCTCGAGGTGAGCGTCGGTTGCGGCTTCCGGCACCAGCAGTACGAACAGCAGGTCGACCGGGGCGCCGTCGATGGCGTCGAAGTCCACGGCGGTGTCCAGATGCAGCACGGCGCTGATCGGATCACTGCAGCCAGCCAGGCGGCAGTGAGGAATGGCGATGCCGTTGCCGAAACCGGTCGAGCCGAGTTTCTCGCGGGCAATCAGGCTTTCGAAAATGTCCTGGGCATCCAGGTCGGGAAGATCGCGGGCGACCAGGTTGGCGATCTGTTCGAGCACGCGTTTCTTGCTGCCGCCCGGCACGTTCACCAGGGAACGGCCGGGGGTCAGGATGTTTTCAAGTCGGATCATGGATGGGGAATGTCAGCGGGCCGTGGCGCCTTGCAGGCGGTCGAGCTGCTTTTCCTTGTGCTTGATAAGTTGACGGTCAAGTTTGTCGGCCAACAGGTCGATGGCTGCGTACATGTCCTGATGTTCGGCGTTGGCGACCACTTCGCCGCCTGCAACGTGCAGAGTCGCCTCGATCTTCTGCTTGAGTTTCTCGACCTCCATGGTCACCTGAACGTTGGTGATCTTGTCGAAGTGGCGTTCCAGTCGGCCCAGTTTCTCGCCGATATAGTCACGCAGGGCGTCGGTCACATCCAGCTGATGTCCACTGATGTTGACTTGCATACCGCTTTCTCCTTGTTGCCTTGTGTAAGAGACGGGTCTCGTGCGACCCGCCACCGGAACACGTTGGCTTGGAGGCCCAGGCCTCCAATCGATCTGGCCTACATCAGTCGCTTGCGCTCACTGGAGGGCGCTATGCCGAGGGACTCGCGATACTTGGCGACCGTCCGACGGGCGACTTGGATGCCTTGTGCCTCCAGTAAACCAGCGATCTTGCTGTCACTCAACGGCTTTTTCGCGTTTTCTGCAGCGACCAGTTTCTTGATGATTGCGCGGATCGCGGTGGACGAGCATTCGCCCCCTTCGGAGGTGCTGACGTGGCTGGAGAAGAAGTATTTCAGCTCGTAAATGCCACGCGGGGTGTGCATGAACTTCTGCGTGGTCACGCGCGAGATGGTCGACTCGTGCATGCCGACCGCTTCGGCGATGTCGTGCAGGACCAGCGGTTTCATCGCCTCGTCGCCGTAGTCGAGGAAGCCGCGCTGGTGCTCGACGATCTGCGTGGCCACCTTCATCAGCGTTTCGTTGCGGCTTTGCAGGCTCTTGATGAACCAGCGCGCTTCCTGCAGCTGGTTGCGCATGAAGGTGTTGTCGGCGCTGGAGTCGGCTCGCTTGACGAAGCCCGCGTACTGCGCGTTGACGCGCAGGCGTGGCATGGCTTCCTGGTTGAGCTCCACCAGCCAGCGATCGTTGTGCTTGCGCACGATCACGTCCGGTACCACGTATTCCGGCTCGCTGGATTCGATCTGCGAGCCGGGGCGCGGATTGAGGCGCTGGATCAGTTCGATGACCTGGCGCAGTTCGTCTTCCTTGAGCTTGGTGCGCCGCATCAGCTGGGCGTAGTCGCGGCTGCCGAGCACTTCGAGGAAGTCACTGACCACACGCTGCGTCTCGCTCAGCCATGGCGTGCCGGCAGGCAGCTGGCGCAATTGCAGCAGCAGGCACTCGCGCAGGTCGCGCGCGCCGATGCCGGCCGGCTCGAACTGCTGGATGCGATGCAGGACGACCTCGACTTCGTCCTGCTCGATGTCGAGTTCAGGGTCGAAGGACTCGGTGACTTCCTCGAGGGTCTCTTCGAGGTAGCCGTCGTTGTTGATGCAGTCGATCAGGGTGGCGGCGATCAGGCGGTCCTTGTCGGACATGGGCGCCAGGTTCAGCTGCCAGAGCAGGTGGCTCTGCAGGCTCTCGCCGCTGGAAGTACGGGTGGTGAAGTCCCACTCGTCATCGTCGTTGCTCGGCAGGCTGCTGGCGCTGGTCTGGTAGACGTCTTCCCAGGCCGTGTCGACCGGCAGTTCATTGGGAATGCGCTCTGCCCACTCGCCTTCTTCCAGGCTGTCCACCGTCGGGGTGGATTCCTGGTAGCTGTCTTCCTTGCTGGGGGTGGGGGCGGCGCTTTCCGCGCCGTCGGCCATGGGGTCGCTGTTGTCGAAGTCGTCGCCGTCTTCCTGGCGCTCGAGCATGGGGTTGGATTCCAGTGCCTCCTGGATTTCCTGTTGCAGGTCCAGGGTCGACAGTTGGAGGAGGCGGATAGCCTGTTGCAGCTGCGGTGTCATCGTCAGCTGCTGGCCCATCTTGAGGACTAGCGATGGTTTCATTGCAGACCTTAATTTACTGGCGAGTTACGCCTTCCACATCAGGGCGCCGAAGCGCCGCCAGGAAGCAAATTATATGCCTGAATTTCTCGTTCTTGCCTAGGGGGTGCAATATTTCTGTAGCGAAATAGCCTGCGCCCTACAGGCGGAACTCGTGGCCCAGATACACCTCTTTCACCGTCTGGTTGGCGAGGATGGTCTCGGCGTTGCCTTCGGCGATCAGCTGGCCGTCGTTGACGATGTAGGCGGTCTCGCAGATGTCCAGGGTCTCGCGCACGTTGTGATCGGTGATCAGGATGCCGATGCCCTTGGCTTTGAGGTGATGGATGATCTGCTTGATGTCACCCACCGAGATCGGGTCGACGCCGGCGAAGGGTTCGTCGAGGAGGATGAACTTCGGGTTGGTGGCCAGGGCGCGAGCGATCTCCACGCGACGTCGTTCACCACCGGACAGGCTCATGCCCAGGCTGTCGGCGATGTGGTGGATATGGAATTCCTGCAGCAGGCTTTCCAGTTCGGCCTGACGTCCGGCGCGGTCGAGATCCTTGCGGGTCTCGAGGATGGCCATGATGTTGTCGGCTACCGACAGCTTGCGGAAGATCGAGGCTTCCTGCGGCAGGTAGCCGATGCCAGCGCGAGCGCGGCCATGCATGGGCTGATGGCTGACGTCGATGTCGTCGATCAGCACGCGGCCCTGATCGGCGCGTACCAGGCCGACGATCATGTAGAAGCAGGTGGTCTTGCCGGCGCCGTTGGGGCCCAGCAGGCCGACGATCTGCCCGCTTTCGATGCTCACGCTGACGTCGCGCACGACCTGGCGGCTCTTGTAGCTTTTCGCCAGATGTTGGGCTTTGAGAATGGCCATTACTGCTGTGCCTGATCCGCGGGTTTGTTCTTCGGTTGGATGACCATGTCGATGCGCGGGCGCGGCGTGCTGACATTGCTGCCAGTGGCGCGGCCTGCGTTGACGATCTGGCGGCGGGTGTCGTAGACGATCTTCTCGCCTTCGAAGGTATTGCCTTCCTGAATCACCTTGGCCTGATCGATCAGCACGATGCGTTCGTTGCTGGCGAAGTACTGGATCGTCTTGCCGTAGGCCTTGACGATGTCCTTGTCCACGTCCGGCTTCTGCTCGTAGTAGGCGAGGTTGCCCACCGAGGTGAACACGTCGATGTCACCGCTGGCGGTCTGGGTGATGGTGACGGTGTCGCCGGTGATCTTCAGGGTGCCCTGAGTGATGATCACATCGCCGCGATAGACTGCGACGCCCTGCTTGTCATCCAGCTCGGCCGTGTCGGCCTGGATGCGGATCGGCTGGTCGCGATCCGATGGCAGTGCCCAGGCGGCCGCGCTTCCCAATGCGGCGCCGAGGCTGAGAATCAGGGGGAGGGTGTTAACGAACCTCATGCTGGCCTCTTACGTTGGACTGCAGGATCATCCTGCCGTCATTCAAGTACGCTTTCATTCCTTGTGCCGTGGTCACCCCATTGGCCGCGACGATTCTAACGGCTTGCTTGGTCTGCGCATATTCCTTGTCGGGAATTACGGTCATGCGGCTGCTGGTGATGATGGTCGGGCGGTTCTTGGCATCGGTGCGCGCGATGCGCACATCGTCGATCAGCTCCACCTCGGTGCCGCCGGGGGAGACCTCGGCGCGCTGGCTGGTGACTTTCCAGGGCAGTTCGCTGCCGCGGTAGAGGTCCAGCTTGGGGGTGTCGACCAGGGTGATGTCAGTGCTCTTGACGTGCTCGAGCTTCTCCGCGGTCATGCGGTAGTGCAGCTTGCCGTCATCCTGGTACTGCACGGTGCGCGCACCCAGGACGTAGAAGTCGATGGCGTCGTCGTTGCTGGCCTGTTGCGGCTTGTGGGCGTTTTCCGGGGCGATGTTCCAGTACCCGAGGGCGGCCACGACGGCTGCGATCAGGGCGAAAATCAGGGTGTTGATGGCTTTGCGCAGCATGCTTGGCTCACAGGTAGGCGGCTTGAGCCGCATCCAGCGTGCCCTGGGCACGCATGATCAGTTCGCAGAATTCCCGGGCGGCGCCTTCCCCGCCGCGCGCCTGGGTCACGCCATGGGCGTGCTGGCGCACGAAGCTGTCCGCGCTGGCCACGGCCATGCCCAGACCGACGCGACGGATGACCGGCAGGTCCGGCAGGTCATCGCCCAGGTAGGCGACCTGCTCGTAGTCTAGGCCGAGTTCGGCGAGCAGGCCGTCGAGAACGACGAGCTTGTCTTCACGGCCCTGGAACAGGTGCTGGATGCCGAGGTTGTTGGCGCGGCGCTCGACCACCGGGGTCTTGCGCCCGCTGATGATGGCGGTGCGCACGCCCGAGCCGATGAGCATCTTGATGCCGTGGCCGTCGAGGGTGTTGAAGGTCTTGAACTCGCTGCCGTCTTCGAGGAAGTACAGGCGGCCGTCGGTGAGTACGCCATCGACGTCGAAGATCGCCAGCTTGACGGCGCGTGCTCGCTGCAGCAGGTCGTTCATCACATCACCCCCGCGCGCAGCAGGTCGTGCATGTTCAATGCGCCGACCGGGTTGTCCTGGTCGTCGACGACGACCAGAGCATTGATCTTGTGGTCTTCCATGATCTTCAGGGCCTCTGCCGCGAGCATCTCTGCGCGGGCGGTCTTTCCATGCGGGGTCATCACCTCATCGATCAGCGCCTGGCGCACGTCGATGCCCTTGTCCAGCGTGCGACGCAGGTCGCCATCGGTGAAGATGCCAGCCAGGCGGCCGTCGTTCTCCAGTACCACGGTCATGCCCAGGCCTTTCTGGGTCATTTCCAGCAGTGCGTCACGCAGGCTGGTGCCGCGTTGCACGCAGGGCAGTGCGTCGCCCTTGTGCATGACGTTCTCCACTTTCAGCAGCAGGCGGCGGCCAAGCGCGCCGCCCGGGTGGGAGAAGGCGAAGTCTTCGGCGGTGAAGCCGCGAGCTTCCAGCAGGGCGATGGCCAGTGCGTCGCCCAGTACCAGGCTGGCGGTGGTCGAGGAGGTCGGTGCCAGGTTCAGCGGGCAGGCTTCCTGCGAGACGCTGGCATCGAGATTGACCTCGGCGGCCTGGGCCAGCGGCGAGTTCGGGTTGCCGGTCATGCTGATCAGGCGGATGCCGAGACGCTTGATCAGCGGCAGCAGCGTGACGATCTCCGCCGTGGAACCGGAGTTGGACAGGGCCAGGACGATGTCGTCGCGGGTGATCATGCCCATGTCGCCGTGGCTGGCTTCGGCCGGATGGACGAAGAACGCGGTGGTGCCGGTGCTGGCCAGGGTAGCGGCGATCTTGTTACCGATGTGCCCGGACTTGCCCATGCCGACCACGACCACGCGGCCCTTGCAGTCCAGGATCAGCTCGCAGGCCTTGACGAAATCTGCGTCGATACGAGGCAAAAGTTCCTGTACTGCTTCGATCTCGAGGCGAATGGTGCGCTGCGCGGAGTCAATCAGGTCGCGGGTCTGGTTCATGCTGAACGAAGCTTCGGGCGAAAAAGACGGGGATTATAAACGGAAAAGCTTGCAGCGCTCACCTTTGCTGAGTGTGCTTAGTATCGAAGCTGTCGCAAGTCTGAACGCTGGCGCGCGCCGCTATTGGGCGGCAACTCCAGCAAATGCTATAGTCCGCGGCCATTTCGGCCATCTTGCAGGTGTGTCCCATCGGGTGAGAGATGGCGTCTGCCAGGAAGGCCAGTTTTTCAAGGAGTTCAGATGAGCGCCGAGCACGAGTATGCGATTGAGCTGCAGGGCGTCAGCTTCAAACGTGGCGCGCGGTCGATCTTCGATGCGGTCGATATCCGCATACCGCGCGGCAAGGTCACCGGCATCATGGGGCCGTCCGGTTGCGGCAAGACCACGCTGCTGCGGCTGATCGCCGCCGAGTTGCGTCCGTCCGCCGGTGATGTCCGCGTCGCGGGCGTCAGTCTGCCGAAGCTGTCGCGCGATGAGTTGTTCGACATGCGCAAGCAGATGGGCGTGCTGTTCCAGAGTGGCGCGCTGTTCACCGACCTCGATGTCTTCGAGAACGTCGCCTTTCCGTTGCGCGTGCACACCAAGCTGCCCGAAGAGATGATCCGCGACATCGTGCTGATGAAGCTGCAGGCCGTCGGTCTGCGTGGCGCACTGGAGCTGATGCCGGACGAGCTGTCCGGCGGCATGAAGCGTCGTGTGGCCCTGGCGCGTGCCATTGCGCTGGACCCGCAGATACTGCTGTACGACGAGCCCTTCGTCGGCCAGGACCCCATCGCCATGGGCGTGCTGGTGCGCCTGATCCGCCTGCTCAATGACGCGCTGGGAATCACCAGCGTGGTGGTCTCTCACGACCTTGCGGAAACCGCCAGCATTGCCGACTACCTCTATGTCGTCGGTGATGCGCAGGTGCTGGGGCACGGCACTCCGGCCGAGCTGATGGAGTCGGATAACCCGCGTATCCGGCAGTTCATGAAAGGCACGCCGGATGGTCCGGTGCCCTTTCATTATCCGGCGCCGGATTACCGCGAAGATCTGTTGGGGAGAGGTTGATGCGCAGAATTTCACCGCTCGAACGGCTGAGTCTGTTCGGTCGTGCTGGTATCGATGTGGTGGCGACGCTGGGGCGCTCGATGCTGTTCCTGGTGGGCGCGCTGTTCGGCCGCAACCGCGCCGGCAAGCCGATGCAACTGCTGATCAAGCAACTGTTCGCCGTCGGCGTGATGTCGCTGGCGATCATCGTCGTCTCCGGCGTCTTCATCGGCATGGTGCTGGCTCTGCAGGGCTACAACATCCTGGTCAGCTATGGCTCCGAGCAGGCCGTGGGGCAGATGGTCGCCCTGACCCTGTTGCGTGAGCTTGGCCCGGTGGTGACTGCGCTGCTGTTCGCCGGACGTGCCGGTTCGGCGCTGACCGCCGAGATCGGCAACATGAAATCCACCGAGCAGCTGTCCAGCCTGGAAATGATCGGTGTCGATCCGCTCAAGTACATCGTCGCCCCGCGCCTCTGGGCTGGTTTCATCTCCATGCCGCTGCTGGCGATGATCTTCAGTGTCGTCGGCATCTGGGGCGGGGCCATGGTCGCCGTCGACTGGCTGGGAGTCTACGAGGGCTCGTTCTGGTCCAACATGCAGAACAGCGTTTCCTTCTATGACGATGTGCTCAACGGCGTTATCAAGAGCATCGTCTTCGCCTTCGTGGTGACCTGGATCGCCGTGTTCCAGGGATATGACTGCGAGCCCACGTCCGAGGGGATCAGTCGCGCCACTACCCGTACCGTTGTCTATGCCTCGCTGGCCGTGCTGGGGCTGGATTTCATTCTGACCGCTTTGATGTTTGGAGATTTCTGATGCAAAACCGCACGCTGGAGATTGGTGTCGGTCTGTTCCTGATGGCAGGTGTGCTGGCCCTGCTGCTGCTGGCCCTGCGCGTCAGCGGCCTGAGCGTCGGATCGGCGGGTGACACCTACAAGGTCTATGCCTATTTCGACAACATTGCCGGCCTGACCGTGCGCGCCAAGGTGACCATGGCCGGTGTCAGTATCGGCAAGGTGACGGCCATCGACCTGGATCGTGACAGCTACATGGGGCGGGTGACCCTGGAACTCGACGGTAACGTCGACAATCTACCCGAGGACTCCACTGCGTCGATTCTGACCGCAGGGCTGCTCGGCGAGAAATACATCGGCATCAGCGTGGGTGGTGAAGAGACGGTGCTCAAAGACGGCAGCACCATCCACGACACCCAGTCGTCGCTGGTGCTGGAAGACCTGATTGGCAAATTCCTGCTCAATTCGGTCAATAAAGACGAAGCCAATTGATGAGGGCTCCCAAGATGTTCAAGACCGCACGTAACCTGTTGCTGACCCTACTCGCGGCCATGCCTCTGCTGGCACTGGCGGCGCCGAGCGCTCACGAGGTGGTGCAGCAGACCACCGATACGCTGCTGGCGGACCTCAAGGCCAACAAGGACGAGTACCGTCGTGATCCGGCGGCTTTCTATCAGTCGCTCAACGACATTCTCGGCCCGGTGGTGGATGTCGACGGCATCTCGCGTGGCGTGATGACCGTGCGCTATTCGCGTCAGGCCTCGCCCGAGCAGATGAGCCGCTTCCAGGAGAACTTCAAGCGCAGCCTGATGCAGTTCTACGGCAACGCCCTGCTCGAGTACGACAATCAGGACATCCGTGTGCTGCCGGCCACCGGCAAGCAGGACGCCGAGCGCACCTCGATCGGCATGGAAATCCGTGACGGCAAGGGCGTGGTCTATCCGCTGTCCTACACCATGGTGTCCATGGATGGTGTGTGGAAGCTGCGCAACGTCGTGATCAACGGCATCAACGTCGGCAAGCTGTTCCGCGACCAGTTCGCCCAGTCGATGCAAAACAATCGCAACGACCTGGACAAGGTCATCGACACCTGGGCCGATACCGTGGCCAAGGCGCGTGAGGCGCGAGGCAACTCGTGAGCCAGGCGACTATCATCGAGCGGGCGCCCGGTCAGCTGCAGCTGGCCGGCGTGCTCGACTATCGCACCGGCCCCGGCTTGCGCGAGCAGGGTGCGCGTCTGATCACCGGCTGCAGCGTCAAGCGCCTGGCGTTGGACTGCGCGGCGGTGGAGAAGTCCAGCAGCGTCGGCTTGTCGCTGCTGCTGGCGTTCACCCGCGATGCGTGCGAGTCCGGGCATGAACTGTCGATCAGCGGCCTGCCCGAGGACATGCGGCAGATTGCCCAGGTCAGCGGGTTGCTGGAGTTGCTGCCACTGGCGTAACCGAGAACCGCCTCTCGACGTTCCGTCAGCGGTGCGGCGGGCGGGGTTCGCAGGCGGGAGGCTTTTTTGTATGATGGCCGACCCGCGGGCTCAGGTGCCCGAATGCGTCAGTCGAGGTCGAGCATGCAGGCTGCAGAAGTAAAAAGCCTCCTAGAGGAAAAACTCCCGAATACCCAGGTGGAAGTCGAAGGCGAAGGCTGCAACTTCCAGCTGAACCTGATCAGCGACGATCTGGCCGCTCTCAGCCCGGTCAAGCGTCAGCAGCAGATCTATGCCCACCTCAACGCCTGGATCGCCGATGGCAGCATCCACGCCGTGACCATGAAATTTTTCAGCCAGGCCGATTGGGCCGCGCGTTCCTGAGCCTGCGGGCGACGAGATTCCTATGGACAAACTGATCATTACCGGCGGCGCTCGCCTCGATGGCGAAATCCGTATTTCCGGTGCGAAGAACTCTGCGCTGCCGATCCTGGCCGCGACCCTGCTGGGCGATGCGCCGGTCACCATCTGCAACCTGCCGCACCTGCACGACATCACCACCATGATCGAACTGTTCGGTCGCATGGGCATCGAGCCGGTGATCGACGAAAAGCTCTCCGTCGAAGTCGACGCGCGCAGCATCAAGACGCTGGTCGCCCCCTACGAGCTGGTCAAGACCATGCGTGCCTCGATCCTCGTGCTCGGTCCGATGGTCGCCCGTTTCGGTGAAGCCGAAGTTGCCCTGCCTGGCGGTTGCGCCATCGGCTCGCGTCCGGTTGACCTGCACATCCGCGGGCTCGAGGCCATGGGCGCGAAGATCGACGTGGAAGGCGGCTACATCAAGGCCAAGGCGCCGGAAGGCGGCCTGCGTGGCGCGCACTTCTTCTTCGATGTGGTCAGCGTGACCGGCACCGAGAACATCATGATGGCGGCGACCCTGGCCAAGGGCCGCAGCGTGCTGGAAAACGCCGCCCGCGAGCCGGAAGTGGTCGACCTGGCCAACTGCCTGATTGCCATGGGTGCGAAGATTCAGGGTGCGGGTACCGATACCATCGTCATCGACGGTGTCGAGCGTCTCAACGGCGCGCGTTTCAATGTCATGCCCGACCGTATCGAAACCGGTACCTACCTGGTCGCTGCTGCCGTTACCGGTGGTCGCGTCAAGGTCAAGGATGCCGATCCGTCGACCCTGGAGGCCGTGCTGGCCAAGCTGCAGGAAGCGGGTGCCGAGATCACCACCGGCCCGGACTGGATCGAGCTGGACATGAAGGGCAAGCGTCCCAAGGCCGTGAACCTGCGGACCGCGCCTTACCCGGCGTTCCCCACCGACATGCAGGCGCAGTTCATCGCCCTCAACGCGGTGGCCGAAGGCACCGGCACCATCGTCGAGACCGTGTTCGAAAACCGCTTCATGCACGTCTACGAGATGCTGCGCATGGGCGCCAACATCCTGGTCGAGGGCAACACCGCCATCGTCACGGGTGTCGACAAGCTCAAGGGTGCCCCGGTCATGGCGACCGACCTGCGTGCTTCTGCCAGTCTGGTGCTGGCTGCGCTGGTGGCCGATGGCGATACGCTGATCGACCGCATCTACCACATCGACCGTGGCTACGAGTGCATCGAAGAGAAGCTGCAACTGCTGGGTGCCAAGATTCGCCGCGTGCCGGGCTGAGACGCCGCTTGCAACTCGCTGTGCGCCGGCCCTGCTGCGTTGTGACGGGCCTGCAGCCAGCGGCGTTGTGAACAGGTGCCTCCGCGTGCCGCCATTGTCGTAGGGCCGCTTCCCGTCGGAGCGGCCGCTTCCGATCAAGGAAACCGTTTCATGCTGACCATCGCCCTGTCCAAAGGCCGCATTCTCGATGACACCCTGCCACTGCTGGCGGCAGCGGGCATCGAGCCGACCGAGAATCCGGACAAGAGTCGCAAGCTGATCATCCCCACCACTCAGGATGACGTGCGTCTGCTGATCGTGCGCGCCACCGACGTGCCAACCTATGTCGAGCACGGCGCCGCCGATCTCGGCGTGGCCGGCAAGGACGTGCTGATGGAGTACGGTGGCCAGGGTATCTACGAGCCGCTGGACCTGCAGATAGCCAAGTGCAAGCTGATGACCGCCGGCAAGGTCGGTGCGCCGGAGCCCAAGGGGCGCCTGCGCGTCGCCACCAAGTTCGTCAACGTCGCCAAGCGCTACTATGCCGAGCAGGGTCGCCAGGTCGACATCATCAAGCTGTACGGCTCGATGGAGCTGGCGCCGCTGGTGGGGTTGGCGGACAAGATCATCGACGTGGTCGATACCGGCAACACCCTGCGTGCCAACGGTCTGGAACCGCAGGAGCTGATCGCGACGATCAGTTCGCGACTGATCGTCAACAAGGCGTCGATGAAGATGCAGCACGCCCGCATCCAGGCGCTGATCGAAACCCTGCGTGGTGCCGTCGAAGCACGACACCAAGGCTGATCAATGGCACGCCTGCCGTCGCGGCAGGGTGCTTTACCAGCCTATCCGTGTCATAGCCATTTTTCTCGGGTGCCCGCACGGTGGGCTTGCTACATTACGGGCGCCCGAGAAAACGCCAATCAGATGAGGCTTTCGCTATGACCGCTCCCGTTGCCATCCGCCGACTCAATGCTGCCGATCCGGACTTTGCGGCTCATCTGGACCATCTGCTCGCCTGGGAAAGCGTCTCCGACGATGGCGTCAACCAGCGCGTGCTGGAAATCATCAAGGCCGTGCGTGAGCGCGGCGACGCCGCCCTGGTCGAGTACACCCAGCGTTTCGATGCCCTGGAAGTGGCCTCGATGGCCGAACTGATCCTGCCGCGCGCGCGTCTGGAACAGGCGCTGGAACGCATCACTGCCGAGCAGCGTGCGGCCCTGGAAGTGGCCGCGGAGCGCGTGCGCAGCTACCACGAGAAGCAGAAGCAGGACTCCTGGCGTTACAGCGAGGCCGACGGCACCGTGCTCGGGCAGAAGGTCACTCCGCTGGACCGCGCCGGCCTGTACGTGCCGGGCGGCAAGGCGTCCTATCCGTCGTCGGTGCTGATGAACGCCATTCCGGCCAAGGTCGCCGGCGTGCCGGAAGTGGTCATGGTGGTGCCGACCCCGCGTGGCGAGATCAACGAGCTGGTGCTGGCCGCCGCCGCCCTGGCCGGTGTCGACCGCGTGTTCACCATCGGTGGCGCGCAGGCCGTCGCTGCCCTGGCCTATGGCACCGAGAGCGTGCCGCCGGTGGACAAGATCGTCGGCCCCGGCAACATCTACGTGGCCACCGCCAAGCGCCATGTGTTCGGCAAGGTCGGTATCGACATGATCGCCGGGCCGTCCGAGATTCTCGTGGTCTGCGACGGCGCGACCGATCCGGACTGGATCGCCATGGACCTGTTTTCCCAGGCCGAGCACGACGAAGATGCCCAGTCGATCCTGGTCAGCCCGGATGCCGCCTTCCTCGACCGCGTGGCCGAGAGCATCGCCAGGCTGCTGCCGACCATGGAGCGTGCCGAGATCATCCGCACTTCGCTGGAAGGCCGTGGCGCACTGGTGCAGGTGGCGGACATGGCCGAGGCCATCGAGGTCGCCAACCGCATCGCCCCGGAACACCTGGAGCTGTCGGTGGCCGACCCGGAAGCCTGGCTGCCGCAGATTCGCCACGCTGGTGCGATCTTCATGGGGCGTTACACCGCCGAGGCGCTGGGCGACTATGTCGCCGGCCCCAACCACGTGCTGCCGACGTCCGGGACTGCGCGCTTTTCCTCGCCGCTGGGGGTGTATGACTTCCAGAAGCGTTCGTCGATCATCTTCTGTTCGCCGGACGGGGCGTCCGAGCTGGGCAAGAGCGCTTCGGTGCTGGCCCGCGGCGAGTCGCTGACCGCGCATGCGCGCAGCGCCGAGTACCGCATCAAGCCTTAACGGCCGCGCAGGGTGGACAACGCTACGCTTGTCCACCGCTTTGCATAAGACAACTCAAGTATTCGAGGAGAGAAGGGCAGATGAGCAAATTCTGGAGCCCCTTCGTCAAGGACCTGGTGCCCTACGTGCCGGGTGAGCAGCCGAAGCTGAGCAAGCTGGTCAAGCTCAACACCAACGAAAACCCCTACGGTCCTTCGCCCAGGGCCATCGCGGCCATGCAGGCGGAGCTGAACGATGACCTGCGCCTGTACCCGGACCCCAACGGCGATCGCCTGAAGCAGGCGGTGGCCGAGTACTACGGCGTGCAGCCGGCCCAGGTGTTCGTCGGCAACGGTTCCGACGAGGTGCTGGCACACGCTTTCCACGGCCTGTTCCAGCATGGCGCGCCGCTGCTGTTCCCGGACATCAGCTACAGCTTCTACCCGGTGTACTGCGGCCTGTACGGTATCGACCATGAGCAGGTGGCGCTGGACGAGCAGTTCCAGATCCGTGTCGAGGACTACGCCAGGCCCAATGGCGGCATCATCTTCCCCAACCCCAATGCGCCGACCGGCTGCCTGCTGCCGCTCGACGCCATCGAGCGCCTGCTGCAGGGCAGCCCTGATTCTGTGGTGCTGGTGGACGAGGCCTACATCGACTTCGGTGGCGAGACGGCGATCAGCCTGGTGGACAAGTACCCCAATCTGCTGGTCACCCAGACCTTGTCCAAGTCGCGCTCGCTGGCCGGTCTGCGCGTCGGTATCGCCGTGGGCCATCCCGACCTGATCGAGGCCCTGGAGCGAATCAAGAACAGCTTCAATTCCTACCCGCTCGATCGCATGGCGATCGCCGGTGCGGCGGCGGCCTTCGCGGACCGTGACTACTTCGAGCAGACCTGCCAGCAGGTCATCGCCAGCCGCGAGGCGGTGGTGGCGGGCCTGCAGGGGCTGGGATTCGAGGTGCTGCCATCGGCGGCAAACTTCGTCTTTGCCCGCCATCCCGGCAAGGACGCTGCGACCCTGGCGGCCGGTCTGCGTGAGCAGGGCGTGATCGTGCGGCACTTCAAGCAGCCGCGCATTGCTCAGTTCCTGCGCATCACCATCGGTGCGCCGGAGCAGAACCAGGCGTTGCTGGAGGCCTTGCAGGGGCTGTAAGGCGCCCGCGGGGCAGGCACGAAAAAGCCGGCATCAGCCGGCTTTTTCATGTCTTCAGTTACCGTTGGCCGGTGGGCGAATGCCGATTTCCGCGGTCAGATCCAACTGCTTGCCGTTGCGCAGGACTTCGATGCGGATCTTGTCGCCAGGCTTGGTGCGTGCCACCTGATTCATCGAGCGACGCCCGTCGCTGGCCGCTTCGCCATCGATGCTGAGGATCAGGTCGCCTGGCTGCAGGCCGGCGCGTTGCGCCGGGCCGTCGCGGTAGACACCGGCGACGACGATGCCGGGGCGGCCTTCCAGACCGAAGGACTCGGCCAGTTCCGGGGTCAGCGGCTGCACTTCGACGCCCAGGTAACCACGGATCACCTGGCCATGTTCGATGATCGCCTGCATCACCTCCATTGCCAGTTTGACCGGGATGGCGAAGCCGATGCCCTGCGAACCACCGGACTTGGAGAAGATCGCGGTGTTGATGCCCACCAGGTTGCCATGTGCGTCGACCAGCGCGCCGCCCGAGTTGCCCGGGTTGATCGCCGCATCGGTCTGAATGAAGTCCTCGTAGGTGTTCAGTCCCAGCTGGTTGCGCCCGGTGGCGCTGATGATGCCCATGGTCACGGTCTGGCCGACGCCGAACGGGTTGCCGATGGCCAGGGTCACGTCGCCGATGCGGATGGCATCGGAGCGGCCCAGGGTGATCGCCGGCAGGTTGGGCAGATCGATCTTCAGCACCGCCAGGTCGGTTTCCGGGTCGCTGCCGATCAGCCGTGCGAGGGTTTCGCGGCCGTCCTTGAGCGCCACGACGATCTGGTCGGCGCCGCTGACGACGTGGTTGTTGGTCAGCAGGTAGCCTTCGCGGCTCATCAGCACGGCCGAGCCCAGGCTCGACTCCATGCGCTGCTGGCGGGGCAGGTTGTCACCGAAGAAGCGGCGGAAGGTCGGGTCTTCGAACAGCGGGTGGGCCGGCTTGCTCACCAGCTTGGTGGTATAGAGGTTGGCCACCGCCGGCGACGCCGTGTCCACGGCTTCGGCATAGGACACGGGGCCTTCCTGCAGGCGGCTGTAGGTCGGTGCCTGGACCAGCTGCACTTCCTTGCGCGGCAAGCCGACCCACTCCGGGTACTGCTGAATCAGCAGCAGTGCGAGCAGCACACCGACCAGCAGGGGCCAACCGAGAAAACGCAGTGCCTGGGGCATCGAGACAATCCTGAGGGTTGCGAGGGCAAAAGGTCGCCCTTAAGGTGGCGCATTATAGTGAGGTGCTCGCCAATTAGGCAGCGGCCCGCAACAGCTTGAGAGGAATCTTCATGGCCATTGCCCTGTCCACCCTGGTCGAGGAAGCTGACGCTTTTCTCAACGCGTCGCGCATCAGCGATTACTGCCCCAATGGTCTGCAGGTCGAGGGGCGTCCGCAAGTGCGCCGTATCGTCAGCGGCGTTACCGCCAGTCAGGCACTGATAGAGGCGGCCATCGAGGCCGAGGCCGATGTGCTGCTGGTGCATCACGGCTATTTCTGGAAAGGCGAGAACCCCTGTGTCACCGGCATGAAGCAGCGCCGCCTGAAGTCCCTGCTGGCGCATGACATCAGCCTGCTGGCCTACCACCTGCCGCTGGATGTCCATCCCGAGGTCGGCAACAACGTGCAGCTCGCCCGCCAGCTGGGCATCGTCGTCGAAGGGCCGCTGGAGCCGGACAACCCGCGTACCGTCGGTCTGGTCGGCTCGCTGGCGGAGGCGATGAGTGCCGCCGATTTCGCCCGTCACGTGCAGCAGGCCCTCGGTCGCGAACCGCTGCTGGTCGAAGGGCAGGGGCTGATTCGTCGGGTCGGCTGGTGCACCGGCGGTGGCCAGGGCTACATCGACCAGGCCATCGCCGCAGGGGTCGACCTGTACCTGACCGGCGAGGCCTCCGAGCAGACCTTCCACAGTGCCCGCGAGAATGGCGTGAGCTTCATCGCGGCCGGCCATCACGCGACCGAGCGTTACGGTGTGCAGGCCCTGGGCGACTATCTGGCGCGGCGTTTCGCCCTCGAACACCTGTTCATCGATTGCCCCAACCCCATCTGAATGGCGCTTACGGGCAGGTATAACACTAGATCTTTTCGGTCTAACCAGCGTCCTGAGTATAAGCAGATGCTGTGATAGAGTGCGCGCTCGTCCACGGCCCGCCGGCCCCATAACAGCAAACCGTGAGTAGCCATGCTCGACAAACTGACCCATCTCAAGCAGCTGGAGGCGGAAAGCATCCACATCATTCGTGAAGTGGCCGCCGAATTCGACAACCCGGTGATGCTCTATTCCATCGGCAAGGATTCCGCCGTGATGCTGCACCTGGCCCGCAAGGCGTTCTTTCCCGGCAAGCTGCCATTTCCGGTGATGCACGTCGATACGCGGTGGAAGTTCCAGGAAATGTACCGTTTCCGCGACAAGATGGTCAGCGAAATGGGCCTGGATCTGATCACCCACATCAACCCTGACGGTGTGGCGCAGGACATGAACCCCTTCACCTACGGCAGTGCCAAGCACACCGACGTGATGAAGACCGAGGGCCTCAAGCAGGCGCTGGACAAGTACGGTTTCGACGCCGCCTTCGGCGGTGCCCGCCGCGACGAAGAGAAGTCGCGTGCCAAGGAGCGTGTCTACTCCTTCCGTGACAGCAAGCATCGCTGGGACCCGAAGAACCAGCGCCCCGAGCTGTGGAACGTGTACAACGGCAAGGTGAAGAAGGGCGAGTCGATCCGTGTCTTCCCGCTGTCGAACTGGACCGAGCTGGACATCTGGCAATACATCTATCTGGAGCAGATCCCGATCGTTCCGCTGTACTTCGCCGCGGAGCGTGAAGTGATCGAGCGCAACGGCACGCTGATCATGATCGATGACGAGCGCATCCTCGAGCACCTCTCCGACGAGGAGAAGGCGCGCATCACCAAGAAGATGGTGCGTTTCCGTACCCTCGGCTGCTACCCGCTGACCGGCGCGGTGGAGTCCACGGCGGCGACCCTGCCGGACATCATCCAGGAGATGCTCCTGACCAAGACCAGCGAACGCCAGGGCCGGGTCATCGACCACGACCAGGCCGGTTCGATGGAAGAGAAGAAACGTCAGGGCTATTTCTAAGCCACAAGTGGCAAGCGACAAGCTTCAAGTGGAATGGAGCAAGGGGAAATGGACTTCGAGAAGCTGGAGGTTTGGCAAAGGTCGAAGTCACTGGCCGTGCAAGTCTTCTTAGGGCTTCAGAGTTGCCGTGATTTTGGCTTTCGCGATCAGTTGGGGCGTTCAGCGTTGTCGATTCCCAGCAATATCGCCGAGGGAATGGAACGAGGTAGTGATAGGGAAAAGTGTCATTACTTGCGCATTGCCAAAGGATCATGCGCGGAGTTGCGCACCCAGCTGATCATCGGCAGTGAAATAGGCTACATCCCCGATGCGCTTGCGACACAGTGGGTATCAGAAACCCGAGAGCTTTCCAGAATGCTCAGCGGGTTGATCAACAGAATCTCAGGTTAGCCACCGGTTTGGCTTGCCGCTTGAAGCTTGCAGCTTGGAGCCAAGAAAGATGAGTCACCAATCCGATTTGATCAGCCAGGACATCCTCGCGTACCTGGCTCAGCACGAACGCAAGGAACTGCTGCGTTTTCTCACCTGCGGTAACGTCGACGACGGCAAGAGCACGCTGATCGGTCGCCTGCTGCACGATTCCAAGATGATCTACGAAGACCATCTGGAAGCCATCACCAAGGATTCGAAGAAGGTCGGCACCACCGGCGACGATATCGACCTGGCGCTGCTGGTCGATGGCCTGCAGGCCGAGCGCGAGCAGGGCATCACCATCGATGTGGCCTACCGCTACTTCAGCACCGCCAAGCGCAAGTTCATCATCGCCGACACCCCCGGCCACGAGCAGTACACGCGCAACATGGCCACCGGTGCCTCGACCTGCGACCTGGCGATCATCCTCATCGACGCCCGCTACGGCGTGCAGACCCAGACCAAGCGGCACAGCTTCATCGCCTCCTTGCTGGGCATCAAGCACATCGTGGTCGCCGTCAACAAGATGGACCTGAAGGACTTCGATCAGGGCGTGTTCGAGCAGATCAAGGCCGACTACCTGTCGTTCGCCGAGAAGATCAACCTGCGCCCGACCACCCTCGAGTTCGTGCCGATGTCGGCGCTCAAGGGCGACAACGTGGTCAACAAGTCCGAGCGCTCGCCGTGGTACACCGGCCAGTCGCTGATGGAGATCCTCGAGACCGTCGAGGTCTCCGGCGACCGCAATTTCGACGACCTGCGCTTCCCGGTGCAGTACGTCAACCGCCCCAACCTGAACTTCCGTGGCTTCGCCGGCACCCTGGCCAGCGGTATCGTGCGCAAGGGCGATGAAGTCCTGGCGCTGCCGTCGGGCAAGACCAGCCGGGTCAAGTCCATCGTCACCTACGAAGGTGAGCTGGAGCAGGCCGGTCCGGGCCAGGCCATCACCCTGACCCTGGAAGACGAGATCGACGTGTCGCGCGGCGACATGCTGGTGCACGCCGACAATCGTCCGCAGGTCACCGACGGCTTCGAGGCCATGCTGGTCTGGATGGGCGAAGAGCCGATGCTGCCGGGCAAGAAGTACGACATCAAACGCGCCACCAGCTACGTGCCAGGCTCGATCCCGAGCATCGTGCACCGTGTCGACGTGAACACCCTGGAGCAGGGCGCGGCCAGCGAGCTGAAGCTCAACGAGATCGGCCGGGTCAAGGTGGCGCTGGATGCCCCGATTGCCCTCGATGGCTACGAGCACAACCGCACCACTGGCGCGTTCATCGTCATCGATCGACTGACCAACGGCACCGTTGGTGCCGGCATGATCATCGCCGAGCCGGTCGCTCATGGCGGTGGTCAGCACGGTCGCCTGGCGCACGTGTCGACCGAGGAGCGCGCCTCGCGCTTCGGTCAGCAGCCGGCTACCGTGCTGTTCACCGGCCTCTCCGGTGCTGGCAAGAGCACCCTGGCGTACGCGGTGGAGCGCAAGCTGTTCGACATGGGCCGTGGTGTGTTCGTCCTCGACGGGCAGAACCTGCGCCATGACCTGAACAAGGGCCTGCCGCAGGATCGTGCCGGACGAGCCGAGAACTGGCGTCGTGCCGCGCATGTGGCGCGTCAGTTCAACGAGGCCGGGATGATCGCGCTGGCCGCCTTCGTCGCTCCGGATGCCGAAGGGCGTGAGCAGGCCAAGGCGCTGATCGGCCGCGAGCGTGCGCTGACCGTCTACGTGCAGGCTTCGCCGCAGATCTGCGCCGAGCGTGACCCGCAGGGGCTGTACGCGGCCGGTGGCGACAACATCCCCGGCGAGGGCTTCCCCTACGACGTACCGCTGGATGCCGACCTGGTGATCGACACCCAGTCGCAGTCGATCGAGCAGGGCGTCAAGGCGGTGCTGGAGCTGCTGCGCAGTCGCGGCGCGATCTGATCGTCCTCTGCTGAACGAAAAGGCCCCGCCAGATGTGCGGGGCCTTTTTCGTCAGGGAGCAGGGCGTCGCGATGGCTCGTAACGCGGCAGGCGCTGCGGGTTCGGATGTCACGCCTGCCGCCAGCTGATATCCGTGTCGTCACAGCCAATAAAAAAGCCCCGCAATGCGGGGCTTTTCGTATCTCGCTGGCGGGTTACTTCTTCAGGCCATAGCTCTCGTCCAGCATGCCCGGGCCGTCGTTCTTCGGCGCGTAGTCCTTGGGCATTTCGTAGTTCTTCGGCGGCGTCAGGCGCTCGCGCTTCTCGGCGTTTTCCGCGCTGTTCAGCGTGGCCAGCAGACGCTGACGGGTCAGCTCGTCCAGGGCCAGGCGGTTGGCACCGTCGGACAGGTGTTCCTGCACGTCCTGGTAGCTCTGGGTGAGTTTCTTCACCAGGCTGGCAGTGGTGTTGAAGTGGGTCACCACTTCGTTCTGGTAGGCCTCGAAGCGTGCCTGCATCTCATCCATCTGCCGCTGTGTGCGGCCAGGTGCGGCGTTGGGTGCCAGGCGGGCGAGCAGAAAGCCCACGGCGATGCCGACCACCAGGGTCAGGGCGGGTACCAACCAGGCTGCAAGTGTCTGTTCCACGAGTCCTTCCTCTCAAAACGGCTTTGCTTTACGTTAGCGGCTTGAGCCTGTGCTGTATACGACCAGAACCTGCTCGGAGTCTACTGCGCGTCGGCACTGCTGCGGTAAAAACCGGTTCGGAATGCTCATGTACATCAGTACACTGCGCTTCCTCCCCTGTTTTGGCCTTGCATTGCTCCGGCTCGCGAGACGCTGAACAGGTTCATTTGCCGCACAGGCAGTTTGCTAGACGAGTCGACCCGTTGCGGGGTCACGGAGTTCAGTGTTGCTCAGTCGCGAAACCCCCATTTTCATTCCCGGCCCGGTGGGCCAGCTCGAAGCCCTTCTGCTGGAAGTGCCTGACGCCCGTGGCATTGCCCTGGTCTGCCACCCCAATCCGGTGCAGGGCGGGACCATGCTCAACAAGGTGGTGTCTACCCTGCAGCGCACGGCACGCGATTGTGGCTATCACACCCTGCGGTTCAACTACCGTGGCGTCGGTGCCAGCGCAGGTAGCCATGACATGGGCGCCGGCGAGGTGGACGATGCCGAGGCGGTCGCTGCCTGGCTGCAGGAACGCTACCCGGACCTGCCCATCACCCTGCTGGGGTTTTCCTTCGGCGGTTTCGTCGCGGCGGCCCTGGGCGCACGACTGGAGGCTCAGGATCGGACACCCGGCAAGCTGTTCATGGTGGCGCCCGCCGTGCATCGCCTCGGCGGCGATACGCCCCCGGCGAGCCAGTGCCCGCTGGTGGTGATCCAGCCGGAGGCGGATGAAGTGGTGGAACCGCAGGTGGTCTACGACTGGTCGGCCAATCTCGGGCGTGCCCATGAACTGCTGAAAGTGGCAGAATGCGGCCACTTCTTCCATGGCAAGCTGACCGATCTGAAGGACCTCCTTCTGCCTCGTCTCTGAGCCCCGCCTAGTCATTGCAGCAAGACAAGCGAATCACTATGACCACCCGTATCCTCACCGGTATCACCACCACCGGCACGCCGCACCTGGGCAACTACGCCGGCGCCATTCGCCCGGCCATCGTCGCCAGTCGCGCCGCGGATGCCGACTCGTTCTACTTCCTCGCCGACTATCATGCGCTGATCAAGTGTGACGATCCCGCGCGCATCCAGCGTTCGCGCCTGGAAATCGCGGCCACCTGGCTGGCACTGGGCCTGGATGTGGACAAGGCGACCTTCTATCGCCAGTCGGACATCCCCGAGATTCCCGAGCTGTGCTGGCTGCTTACCTGCGTCGCCGGCAAGGGCCTGCTCAACCGCGCCCATGCCTACAAGGCATCGGTGGACAAGAACGTCGAGGCCGGTGAAGACCCGGACGCCGGCGTGACCATGGGCCTGTTCAGCTACCCGGTGCTGATGGCGGCGGACATCCTCATGTTCAACGCGCAGAAGGTGCCGGTCGGTCGCGATCAGATCCAGCACGTGGAGATGGCACGTGACATCGGTCAGCGTTTCAACCACCTGTTCGGCAAGGGCAAGGACCTGTTCGTCCTGCCGGAGGCGGTGATCGAGGAAGAAGTCGCCACCTTGCCTGGTCTCGATGGCCGCAAGATGAGCAAGAGCTACGACAACACCATCCCGCTGTTCGGTACCAGCAAGCAGCTCAAGGAGGCGATCGCACGCATCGTCACCGACTCCAGGCTGCCGGGCGAGCCCAAGGATGTCGACGGCTCGCACCTGTTCACCCTGTACCAGGCCTTTGCATCCTCCACCCAGCAGGCCGAGTTCCGCGCCGAGCTGGAGGCAGGGCTGGCCTGGGGTGAGGCGAAGAACCGTCTGTACCAGCTGCTGGAGGGCGAGCTGGGCGAGGCCCGCGAGCGCTACAACGCGCTGATCGCCAGGCCCGCCGACCTCGAGGACATCCTCCTCGCCGGCGCCGCCAAGGCGCGCCGCATCGCCACGCCGTTCCTCGGCGAACTGCGCGAAGCGGTTGGCCTGCGTTCGTTCCGCGAGCAGGTGCAGGCGGCCGGCAGCGAGAAGAAGAAAGCGGCCAAGAGCGCGCGTTTCGTCAGCTTCCGCGATGATGACGGCAGTTTCCGTTTCCGCCTGCTGGACGCCGATGGCGAGCAGCTGTTGCTGTCGAAGTCGTTTGCCGATGGCAAGTCGTCCGGCATGGTCGGCAAGCGCCTGCAGGCTGGCGAAGCGCTGGATGTGCGCGCAGACGGCCTGTTCTTCTCGGTCTGGATCGATGGCGAGAGCGTGGCGACCAGCCCCGAGTTCGCCGATGCGCAGGCCCTTGAGGGCGCCATCCAGCGTTTGCGCGAGGCGCTGGCGCCGCAGGACTGATCGGGCCTCGCGCTCCCGTGAACGCGGGGGCGTCACGCATCCGTCCGACGTGCACGGATTGCCAATCCACGGGGGCGTCGCTAAAGTGACGCCCCCGTTTTTACTTGCCCGGCCGAGCGCCTGCTTGCAGGCTCGCGAGCCAGAGGCAGGCGAGGAAGCACCCTGTACGGGCGTACATGGGCATTCCGGGCTTGCTTCTCACGCGACAGACCCGACGCGCAGCAGACTTTGAACAGGCTCTAACGAATCATGACTCCCCTCGAGCGTTATCAGGCCGATCTCAAACGGCCCGACTTCTTCCATGACGCGGCCCAGGAAAATGCCGTTCGCCACCTGCAGCGTCTGTACGACGACCTGGTCGCCTCCGACCAGGGCAAGGGCGGGCTGCTGGGCAAGCTGTTCGGCAAGAAGCCGCAGGGGCCGGTCAAGGGCCTGTACTTCTGGGGCGGGGTAGGACGCGGCAAGACCTATCTGGTCGATACTTTCTTCGATGCGTTGCCCTTCGAGCAGAAGATGCGCACCCACTTCCACCGCTTCATGAAGCGCGTGCACGAGGAAATGAAGACCCTCAAGGGCGAGAAGAATCCGCTGACCATCATCGGCAAGCGCTTCGCCGACGAGGCGCGGGTGATCTGCTTCGACGAATTCTTCGTCAGCGACATCACCGACGCGATGATCCTGGCGACCCTGCTGGAGGAGCTGTTCAAGAACGGCGTGTCCCTGGTGGCGACCTCCAACATCGTGCCGGACGGCCTGTACCGCGACGGTCTGCAGCGGGCGCGCTTCCTGCCGGCCATTGCCCTGCTCAAGCAGCACACCGACATCGTCAACGTCGACAGCGGCGTCGACTATCGCCTGCGCGCGCTGGAGCAGGCCGAGCTGTTCCACTTCCCGCTGGGAGTGGCCGCCGAGGAAAGCCTGCGCAAGAGCTTCCAGAGCCTGCTGCCTGACTGCACGCACATGGTCGAGAACGAGGCGCTGATGATCGAGAACCGCGCCATCAATGCCGTGCGCGTCTGCGAGGACGTGGCCTGGTTCGAGTTCCGCGAGCTGTGCGACGGCCCGCGCAGCCAGAACGACTACATCGAGCTGGGCAAGATCTTCCATGCGGTGATCCTCGCCAACGTCGAGCAGATGAGCGTGGCCAAGGACGACATGGCGCGCCGCTTCATCAACCTGGTGGACGAGTTTTACGACCGCAACGTCAAGCTGATCATCTCCGCCGAGGTGGAGCTCAAGGATCTGTACACCGGCGGTCGCCTGAGTTTCGAGTTCCAGCGCACGCTGAGCCGTCTGCTGGAGATGCAGTCGCACGAGTTCCTCTCGCGCCCACACCGGCCCTGAGGAATGGCGAAACGAAAAAGGCGACCCACAAGGTCGCCTTTTTCGTTCGTGCCGATGCAGCGCCTGCTGGCGCCAGTCGGTCAGTTTTTAGCCAGCTTGTGCTGGTGCTGAGCCAGCAGCTTCTGCGCGTGGGCCACTTCCAGCGCTTCCATGGCGTTGATCGGTTTGATCGCCGCGGCGAGCCTGAGGTGCTCGATGACCTTCTGCTCTTCATCGTCGCCGTACACGTAGGTCAGTGCGTTGGCGTATTCGTAGTGGCCGATGGGCAGGTCGTCGCGGGCCTGGAAGCTGCGCCGGAAGTACTTCTCCATGTTGTCCGCGCTGACGCCGTAGGTCATCCGGCCGACCAGCTTGCCCACCTTGCGAATCACCCCGGCTTCATAGCCGCCATACAGGGCCAGCGCGAAGGGCTGCTGCGGCTGCTTGGCCAGCAGCGCCTTGAGTTCCTCCGGGATCTGCGAGGTGTAGCCGCGCTTGAGCACGACCGGTACCGACAGTTCCTCGCCCAGGCGCGCCTTGGCGTAGACGCGGCCGAACTGGGCGACGGTGTCTGCCTGCACCAGGTCCCCAGCCTCGTCGGTGTAGGCGATCACTTCTTCCAGCAGGCGGTGCTTCTCGGCCTGGTCCGGCACCAGGAACATGGCATAGATGACCTGGGCGAACATCGCCGGGATCTGCCCGCCGACGCCGAGGGCCAGGCCCTGCTCCTTGGCCTGGGCGAAATCGCCACGGAACATCAGGCGCCACACATCCTGCAGCTGCTGCGCATAGCGTTCGGCCTCCTCCGGCTTGCCGGTGAAGCCGGTGCCGGCGGCAACGGTCTTCTCCAGCGCCTGCGGATAGCTCGTGGCCATGGTCACCACCCAGTCGGCATCGGGGAAGGGGTAGTCGCCGAAGCCGCGAGTCAGCTGCGGCCAGGCCTGGCGCAGCTTGTCGCCGCTGTAGTCGTAGGCGCTCTGGTCGAGCGGGAAGGGTTTCCAGTTGTCGGCTGCGGCAGCGCTCAGGCTGGCGGTGGCAAGCAGGGCAATCAATAGACGGCGCATGGCGGTGAACCTGTTGTTGTTATGTGCACCGACCGATCATAGGGCGCCATGGCAGGGCGCCAACCTAACCAAGGGTGGGCTGGCGTTTTGCCGTCCAGCCAGCAGGCGTTGCGCTGCCGCTGGACGTACCTCAGTCCTGCTTGTCCTTCTGCTGGAACTGGCGGCGGTACTGGTTCGGCGACAGCTCGGTGTGCTGGCGGAACAGGCGGGCGAAGAAGCTGGCGTCGTCGTAACCGACCTCGTAGCTGATGGTCTTGATGCTCTTGCGGGTGGCGGAGAGCAGGCTCTTCGCCGTCTCGATGCGCAGGCGTTGCAGGTAATGCAGGGGTTTGTCGCCGGTGGCGCCCTGGAAGCGGCGCATGAAGTTGCGAATGCTCATGCCGTGTTCGCGGGCGACGTCCTCGAAGCGGAACTTGTCGGCGTAGTGCTCCTCCAGCCAGTGCTGGATCTGCAGCACCGTGACGTCCTGGTGCAGTTTCTGCCCGCCGAAACCGATGCGCCCGGGGGTATAGCTGCGCTGCACTTCGTAGAGGATGTCGCGTGCCACGCCCTGCGCCACGCCCGTGCCGCAGTAGCGCTCGATCAGATAGATGTAGAGGTCGCATGCCGAGGTGACGCCGCTGGCGCAGTAGAGATTGTCGGCGTCGGACAGGTGTTTGTCCTGGTTGAGCAGCACCTTGGGGAAGCGTTCGGCGAACTCGCGAAAGAAGCGCCAGTAGGTGGTCGCTTCCTTGCCGTCGAGCAGGCCGGCCTCGGCCATCCAGAACACGCCGCTGGCTTCGCCGCAGATTGCGCTGCCGGCCGCATGCTGACGCCTGAGCCACTCCAGCACCTGTGGGTAACGGCGGCTGAGCGCGTCGAAGTCGTCCCAGAAGGCGGGCAGGATGATCACATCGCAGGCATCCAGGCCGCCGTCCACCGGGACCTGCACCTTGCTGAAGCTGTTCACCGGCAGGCCGTCCGGGCTCACCAGGTGAATCTCGAAAGGGGGTTCGTGGCCCAGTCCCTGTTGGCGGGCATGACGAATGCCGGCCATGTGGAAAAAGTCCTTGGCCTGCATGAGGGTGGAGGCGAATACGCCATCGGTGGCGAGAATGCTGACGCGGTGCAAGGCCGCACGCGGCTGTGGAATAACCATGGTTCGTTGTTCTTGTTCAAGGCTAAGTGGTCAAGCAGCGGCTGGATCGTCTTATTTTTTGGCGCTTGTGTCCAGTGTAACCAAGCGTTTGCTTGGCTAAAGTCGAGGCCAGATTTTTGCCCGAGCCAGACACAGGTAGCGCCATGATCCCCAGAACGATATTCAGCTCCGACCATGAATTGTTTCGCGACAGCGTACGCAAGTTCCTCGAGCAGGAGGCCGTGCCCTTCCATCAGCAATGGGAGAAGGATGGCCACATCGACCGCGCGCTGTGGAACAAGGCGGGGGAGGCCGGCATGCTCTGTTCGCACATTCCCGAGGAGTACGGCGGCATGGCTGCCGACTTCCTCTACAGCACCGTGGTGATCGAGGAGATCGGTCGCCTGGGGCTGACCGGCATCGGCTTCTCCCTGCACTCGGACATCGTCGCGCCTTACATCCTGCATTACGGCAGCGAGGCGCAGAAGCAGCACTACCTGCCCAAGCTGGTGAGCGGCGAGATGGTCACCGCCATCGCCATGACCGAGCCGGGGGCCGGCTCCGACCTGCAGGGCGTGAAGACCACTGCGGTGCTGGACGGTGATGAGTACGTGATCAATGGCTCGAAGACCTTCATCACCAACGGCTGGCTGGCCGATCTGGTCATCGTGGTGGCCAAGACCGATCCCAAGGCCGGAGCGAAGGGCACCAGCCTGTTCCTGGTCGAGGCCAATACGCCCGGTTTCTCCAAGGGCAAGCGCCTGGAGAAGGTCGGCATGAAGGCGCAGGACACCTCGGAGCTGTTCTTCCAGGACGTGCGCGTGCCCAGGGAAAACCTGCTGGGCCGGCCGGGCATGGGCTTCGCCTACCTGATGCAGGAATTGCCGCAGGAGCGCCTGACCGTCGGCATCGGCGCCCTGGCCTCGGCCGAGGCCGCCCTGAACTGGACGCTGGACTACACCCGTGAGCGCAAGGCGTTCGGCAAGGCGGTCGCCGACTTCCAGAACACCCGCTTCAAGCTGGCCGAGATGGCCACGGAGATCCAGGTCGGGCGCGTGTTCGTCGATCGCTGCCTGGAGCTGCATCTGCAGGGCAAGCTCGACGTGCCGACCGCCGCGATGTTGAAGTACTGGGGCACCGATCTGCAGTGCAAGGTGCTCGACGAGTGCGTGCAGTTGCACGGCGGCTACGGCTTCATGTGGGAGTACCCGGTGGCGCGTGCCTGGGCTGATGCGCGGGTGCAGCGCATCTACGCCGGGACCAACGAGATCATGAAGGAAATCATCGCCCGCTCGCTGGTCTGAGAACCGCTGCAAGCCTCAAGCGGCAAGCTCCAAGGGAAAGCAGGTGCAGGTTGAGCTTGCGCCCGCGCACTGGCTTTTAGCTTGCAGCTTGCCGCTTGTTGTTATGGCGCCGGGTTGGGCTGCGCCTTATGGATCGCCTCGATACCGGCCAGCACCTCGGCGGAGAGGCTCAGCTCGGCGCTGGCCAGGTTGCTCTCCAGCTGTTCCAGGCTGGTGGCGCCGATGATGTTGCTGGTCACGAAAGGTTGCGCGGTGACGAAGGCCAGGGCCATCTGCGCGGGATCGAGGCCATGCTCGCGGGCCAGTGCGACGTAGCGCGAGCAGGCCGCCTCCGACTGCGGGTTGGTGTAGCGGGCGAAGCGACTGAACAGGCTGATGCGCGCACCCTCGGGGCGCGCGCCGCCCTCGTACTTGCCGCTGAGCATGCCGAACGCCAGTGGTGAGTAGGCCAGCAGCCCGCACTGCTCGCGAATCGCGACCTCGGCCAGGCCCACTTCGAAGCTGCGGTTGAGCAGGTTGTAGGGGTTCTGGATCGACACGGCGCGCGGCCAGCCACGGCTCTCGGCCAGTTGCAGGACCTTCATGGTGCCCCAGGGCGTTTCGTTGGACAGGCCGATGTGGCGGATCTTGCCGGCCTTGACCTGCTCGTCGAGCACAGCGAGGGTTTCTTCCAGGGGCGTGAAGTCGCTGTCCTGGTGGCGATAGCCCAGCTGGCCGAAGAAGTTGGTCGGGCGTTCTGGCCAGTGCAGCTGGTAGAGGTCGATCCAGTCGGTGCGCAGGCGCTTCAGGCTGGCGTCCAGGGCGGCGACGATGTGCTGGCGATCGAATTTCAGCTGGCCGTCGCGAATGTGGCTGATGCCATTGCCGGGGCCGGCGATCTTGCTGGCCAGGATCCAGTCGGCGCGGTCGCCGCGCTGCTGGAAGTAGCTGCCGATGATCTGCTCCGTCTTGCTGTAGGTCTCGGCTCGCGGCGGTACCGGGTACATCTCGGCGGTATCGATGAAGTTGATGCCGCCGGCCTTGGCGCGTTCGATCTGGGCATGGCCTTCGGCCTCGCTGTTCTGCTCGCCCCAGGTCATGGTGCCCAGGCACAGTGCGCTGACATCGAGATCGGTTCGGCCCAGCTTGCGGTATTCCATGGGGTGCTCCTTGGCAAAAGAGTCATACAATCAGGTTGAAATTTTTTTCGCAATCAGGATAATCCGGCACCTCTTTCTGCGGTGGAAGTGATGCGCCGCCTGCCGAAGAATCTTGCCGTACTGTGGACGCGCTGACCCGAGCCCCCGATAGCGTCCGTATGCGGCTGCCTTTGACTTGTCAAAGTACGCACTAACCAGTAAGATCCGCCGTCTATTTTTGCTGGGCGGCCCCTGAGGCTATAAAGAATGAAAACTTTTACTGCTAAACCGGAAACAGTAAAACGCGATTGGTTCGTCGTTGATGCTGCTGGTCAGACCCTGGGTCGTCTGGCCACCGAAATCGCGAGCCGTCTGCGTGGCAAGCACAAGCCTGAGTACACCCCGCACGTTGATACCGGCGACTACATCGTCGTGATCAATGCCGAGCAGGTGCGTGTAACCGGCGCCAAAGCCAGCGACAAGAAGTACTACTCCCACTCCGGTTTCCCGGGCGGCATCAAAGAGATCAACTTCGAGAAGCTGATCGCTCGTGCCCCTGAGCGCGTGATCGAGACCGCGGTCAAAGGCATGCTGCCGAAGAACCCGCTGGGTCGCGACATGTACCGTAAGCTGAAAGTGTACAAGGGTGCCGCTCACCCGCACACCGCTCAGCAGCCCCAAGAACTGAAGATTTAACGGAATAGTTCATTATGTCGGCGACTCAAAACTACGGCACTGGCCGTCGCAAGACCGCAACCGCGCGCGTATTCCTGCGTCCGGGCACTGGTAACATCTCGATCAACAACCGCAGCCTGGACGTGTTCTTCGGCCGCGAGACCGCTCGCATGGTCGTGCGTCAGCCGCTGGAGCTGACCGAGACCGTCGAGAAGTTCGACATCTTCGTCACCGTTGCCGGTGGTGGTGTCAGCGGTCAAGCCGGTGCCATCCGTCACGGCATCACCCGCGCTCTGATCGAGTACGACGAGACCCTGCGCAGCCCGCTGCGTAAAGCCGGTTACGTCACTCGTGACGCCCGTGAAGTCGAGCGTAAGAAAGTCGGTCTGCGCAAAGCGCGTAAGCGTCCGCAGTACTCGAAGCGTTAATCGCTACTACGCTTCCAAAAGCGCCCAGTTTCCTTACGGAGCTGGGCGTTTTTTTTGGGGGTGGCAAAGTGCTGCGACAACGTGCCGCATACCCGCAGGCCGCGCGCGTCAAGGCTTTCGCCAGCCTCTTCCGGGGTAATTACCTTGTCAGAAAAGGGGCTTTTCTTTACCATTTGGCGAATTTTTTGCGCGGCCCGATTTTTACTTAGTAGAGGCCTGAACAACAGGCCACAAAGCTGATGGGAGACGACTGAATGAGCAATGACGGCGTGAATGCAGGCCGACGTCGCTTTCTGGTTGCGGCCACCTCTGTGGTGGGCGCGGCAGGAGCGGTAGGTGCTGCGACTCCGTTCGTGGGGTCATGGTTCCCCAGTGCCAAGGCCAAGGCGGCCGGTGCACCGGTGAAGGTGAACGTCAGCAAGATCGAGGCTGGCCAGCAGATGGTTGCTGAGTGGCGCGGTCAGCCGGTGTTCATCGTCCGCCGTACCGAGGAGATCCTGGGTAACCTCACCAAGATCCACGATCGCATGGCAGATCCGGAGTCCCAGGCGTCGGTACAGCCGACCTACGTGGACCCGACTGTTCGCTCGATCAAGCCGGAGCTGCTGGTCGTGGTCGGTCTGTGCACCCACCTGGGCTGCTCGCCGTCCTTCCGTCCGGAAGTGGCGCCTGCCGATCTGGGCGCCGATTGGGTCGGTGGCTACTTCTGCCCCTGCCACGGTTCTCGTTACGACCTCGCCGGGCGCGTCTACAAGGCCCAGCCGGCTCCGCTGAACCTGCCGGTACCGCCGCATAGCTACGAGACGGATGATGTGATCATCATCGGTGTGGACCAGGAGAAGGCCTGATGAGCAAATTCATGGAATGGGTGGATGCGCGCTTCCCCGCCACCAAGATGTGGGAAGACCATCTCTCCAAGTACTACGCCCCGAAGAACTTCAACTTCTTCTACTTCTTTGGCTCGCTGGCGCTGCTGGTTCTGGTCAACCAGATCCTCACCGGTGTCTGGCTGACCATGAGCTTCACCCCGTCCGCCGAGGAAGCCTTCGCGTCCGTCGAGTACATCATGCGCGACGTGGAGTACGGCTGGATCATCCGCTACCTGCACTCCACCGGCGCTTCGGCGTTCTTCGTGGTGGTCTACCTGCACATGTTCCGCGGTCTGCTCTACGGCTCCTACCAGAAGCCGCGTGAGCTGGTGTGGATCTTCGGCATGCTGATCTACCTCTGCCTGATGGCCGAGGCCTTCATGGGCTACCTGCTGCCGTGGGGCCAGATGTCCTACTGGGGCGCCCAGGTGATCATCTCGCTGTTCGGTGCGATTCCGGTGATCGGCGATGACCTGACCCAGTGGATCCGTGGTGACTACCTGATTTCCGGCATCACCCTGAACCGCTTCTTCGCCCTGCACGTGATTGCCCTGCCGATCGTTCTGCTCGGCCTGGTCGTGCTGCACATCCTGGCGCTGCACGAAGTCGGTTCGAACAACCCGGATGGCGTCGACATCAAGAAGAAGAAGGACGAGAACGGTGTGCCGCTCGACGGTATCGCCTTCCACCCTTACTACACCGTGAAAGACATCGTCGGCGTAGTGGTCTTCCTGTTCGTGTTCTGCTTCGTGGTGTTCTTCTTCCCGGAGATGGGTGGTTACTTCCTCGAGAAGCCCAACTTCGAAGCGGCCAACCCGTTCAAGACGCCTGAGCACATCGCCCCGGTGTGGTACTTCACGCCCTTCTACGCCATCCTGCGCGCCGTGCCGGACAAGCTGATGGGTGTTATCGCCATGGGTGCTGCGATCGCCGTGCTGTTCGTCCTGCCGTGGCTGGACCGTAGCCCGGTCAAGTCCATGCGTTACAAGGGCTGGATGAGCAAGATCTGGCTGGTGGTGTTCTGCATTTCCTTCGTCATCCTCGGCGTACTGGGTGTATTGGCACCGACCCCGGGTCGTACCCTGCTGTCGCAGGTGTGCACCATCCTGTACTTCGCGTACTTCATCCTGATGCCGTTCTACACCAGGATGGAAAAGACCAAACCGGTTCCGGAAAGGGTGACGGGCTGATGAAAAAGCTATTTGCTGCATTTGTTTTCGCTGCACTGCCGGCCCTGGGCTTCGCGGCCGGTGGCAACGTGCACCTGGACAAGGTCGACATCGACCTGACCGACAAGGCTGCCATGCAAGATGGTGCGCGTACCTTCGCCAACTACTGCATGGGCTGCCACTCGGCCAAGTTTCAGCGTTACGAGCGGGTTGCCGATGACCTCGGCGTGCCGCACGAAATCATGCTGGAGAACCTGGTATTCAGTGGCGCCAAGATCGGCGACCACATGAAGATCGGCATGAAGCCCGACGACGCCAAGGTGTGGTTCGGTGCGGCTCCGCCCGACCTGACCCTGGTGGCTCGCGTGCGTGGCAACGACTGGCTGTACACCTACCTGCGCAGCTTCTACGCCGACCCGACCCGTCCGCTGGGCGCCAACAACAAGGTGTTCCCGAACGTGGGCATGCCGAACGTGCTGGTCGGCCTGCAGGGTAACCAGGTCATCGGTTGCAAGCAGGTTCAGGTGGTCACCGATGGCAAGAAGCAGTACGACCCGCTGACCGGCGCGCCGATCACTCACGAAGCCTGTGATCAGCTGACCGTGGAGCCGAACACCGGCACCCTGAGCGAGGCCGAGTTCGACGAGAAGATCAAGAACCTGGTGACCTTCCTGGCCTACTCGGCCAACCCGGTCAAGCTGAAGTCTCAGCGCATCGGCACCTACGTGCTGCTGTACCTGGCGTTCTTCTTCGTGTTCGCCTACCTGCTCAAGCGTGAGTACTGGAAGGACGTGCACTAAGTCGTTCCGGGTTCCGTCTCGAACCTGCGCGCCCTGATGGGCGCGCAGGTTTTTGTGCTTTAGCATCCTGGTGCCGCCTTGTTTGGTGGCGGCCAGCGAATCAAGAGTTGCTCGAGGCGTTTTCCGTCTTCGTCATGTCAGGCGCGCTCTGCGCTGCTGGCGGCGATGTCGGAAGTGCCGCAGACAATTTCCGTGTTTCTGGAACATCCAATAAAAGCGAGGAGGATCGCCATGGCGGTGACCAACAGGTTGACCTGCTACTCCGACCCCGCCGACCACTATTCCCATCGCGTGCGTCTGGTGCTCGCCGAGAAAGGTGTCAGCGTCGAGATCATCGATGTCGAGCAGGGCCGCTGCCCGCCCAAGCTCGCGGAGCTCAACCCCTACGGCAGTCTGCCGACGCTGGTCGATCGCGACCTGGCGCTGTACGAATCGTCCGTGGTGATGGAGTATCTGGACGAGCGCTATCCGCACCCGCCGCTGCTGCCGGTGTATCCGGTCGCACGCGCCAACAGTCGTCTGCTGATACACCGTATCCAGCGCGACTGGTGTGCGCTGGTCGATCGCATTCTCGACAAGCGCAGCAAGGAGGCAGAGCGCCAGCTGGCGCGCAAGGAGCTCCGTGAGAGCCTGACGGGCGTCTCGCCACTGTTCGCTGACAAGGCGTTCTTCCTCAGTGACGAGCTGAGCCTGGTGGATTGCTGCCTGCTGCCCATCCTCTGGCGTTTGCCGTTGCTGGGCATCGAGTTGCCGCGTCCGGCCAAGCCGTTGCTCGACTACATGGAGCGCCAGTTTGCCCGTGAGGCCTTTCAGGCCAGTCTTTCCGCTGTCGAGCGCGCAATGCGCTGAGAAGGAGGATCACATGAATTCCAGTCGTCCCTATCTGGTCCGCGCGCTGTACGAGTGGATCGTCGATAACGATTGCACGCCGCACCTGCTGATCAATGCTGAGTATCCGGGGGTGCAGGTGCCTCCGGGGTTCGCCAGTGACGGGCAGATCGTGCTCAACGCATCGCCCAGTGCGGTGCGTCACCTGCACATGGACAACGAGGCGGTCAGCTTCGAAGGGCGCTTCGGCGGTGTGGCGCACAGCCTCTACATCCCGTCAGCGGCCATCCTGGCGATCTATGCGCGGGAGAACGGGCAGGGCATGGTGTTCGACATGGAGCCGCCGCTTGCCGGTGCTGCCGACGAGCCGGGCCCGGATGATGATGGTCCGTCCGGTGGCGAACCGCCGCGCCCGAGTGGTCGGCCGAGCCTGAAAGTGGTGAAGTGAAGCAGCTGCACGCCACCGGCGAGCTGCGAGGTGGAAATGAAAACGGGCGCCCTGGGGCGCCCGTTTTCTTTGCTTGCAGCTCGAGGCTGCCGGCTTGCCGCTGTCTCAGTTGGTGTACTCGAACAGGCGCACCACCTTCTGCACGCCCGATACGCTCTGGACCACGGCGGTCGCTGCGTTGGCTTCGCTGCGATTGACCACGCCGAGCAGGTAGACGATGCCGTTTTCGGTGATGACCTTGATCTTGGTGCTCGGCACGTTGCTGTCGGCCAGCATCTGCGTCTTGATCTTGCTGGTGAGCAGGGAGTCGTTACTGCGCGCCAGCAGCGAGGCCGGCTGCTGGACCTGCAGTTCGTTGTACACCTTCTTCACGCCCTGGACATTGCGCGCGCGCTGGGCGGCCAGGTCCTTCAGCTCGCTGCGGGGCGTCTGGCCGGCGATCAGGATCACGCCGTTGTAGGCGGTGACGACGATGCGCGAGGTAGGGCTGGACAGGTCGGCGTGCGCATTGCTGATGCTGGAGGCGACGTCCGGGCCGAGGAACTGGTCATCGATCTTGTTGCCGATGCTGCGGCTGCCACAGCCTGCCAGGCTCAGGGTAACGGCCAGGGTGGCCAGGATCAGGGCGAAACGCTTCATTCTTCACTCCCAAACAATTGACTGTCGATCAGGTCGCACAGGCAGTGGATGGTCAGCAGGTGGACCTCCTGGATGCGTGCGGTAACTTTGGCTGGAACGCGGATTTCCACATCCTCCGGCAGCAGCAGCGATGCCATGCCGCCGCCGTCGCGGCCAGTCAGGGCGACCACGGTCATCTCGCGATCATGCGCAGCTTGAATGGCCTGGATGACATTTGCTGAGTTGCCGCTGGTGGAAATCGCCAGGAGCACGTCACCCGGCTGGCCCAGTGCGCGGATCTGTTTGGAGAAAATCTCGTTGTAGCTGTAGTCGTTGGCGATCGAGGTGATGGTCGAGCTGTCGGTGGTCAGGGCCACGGCGGGCAGGCTCGGGCGTTCGCGCTCGAAGCGGTTGAGCAGCTCGGAGGAAAAGTGCTGGGCGTCACCGGCCGAACCGCCGTTGCCACAGGAAAGAATCTTGCCCTCGTTGAGCAGCGCCTGGACCATGACCAGGCTGGCGTGCTCGATGTAGGGTGCGAGGACTTCCATGGCCTGCTGCTTGGTGTCGATGCTGGCTTGGAAGAGCTGACAGATTCGGGATTGCATGTCCATCGGTTAAACCTTGAGTGTACGGCCGTCAGGCATCGAAGGCGTTCTTGATCCAGTCGAGGCGAGTGGCGCCATCGGTACTGATGGCGACCACGTCGAAGCGGCAGGGGTGGCGGGCCCAGCGGGATTCCTGCTGGAGGAAGAGCTCGGCGGCGATGACCAACTTGCCACGCTTGCGCGCATCGATGCTCTCCAGGGCGCCGCCCCAGGCACTGTGGCGGCGGGCGCGGACTTCGACGAATACTACTGTATCGCCGTCGAGCATGACCAGATCAAGCTCGCCACGGCGACAGCTCCAGTTCTCTTCGATCAGGCGCAGGCCATTACGTTCCAGATGCTGACGGGCCGCCTGTTCGGCGGCTCGTCCCAGGTCGTTGTGGGTGCTCAATTGAGGCTTTCGGGAAGGCGCTGGACCTGGCCGCCGCGGAACTCTGCCCAGGGCAGCTGGCGTTCCACGCGCTGGGCCTGGTTGAGGCTGAGGGTGCCGGAAAGACCGTCGATGCGCGACTCCGGCAGGGCCTTGAGCTGGCCCAGGCGTGGCGCCAGGCGATAGGCGTCGACACCCATCGCGTACAGGCGGCCGAGGCTGCCGCCGGCCTGCGGCCACTGCTGGGTGACTTCCTGGCGCAGCGGTGCATGGGCGTCCAGCAGCCATGGGGTCTCGCAGAAGCGGATGCCTTCGAGGTCCTGATACTGGGCCTGGCTGTGGGTGCCGGTGAACAGGTGGGAGGTGGCATAGACCGGTACGTCGCCGGCGTACTGGAAGGCCAGGGTCGGCTTGATCTGCTGCGCCTGCTGCGGTGTCGCGGCGAGGAAGATGAAGTCGATGTCCTGGCGGCGTGCCGGCAGGGCGTCGACGCTGCTGCCCAGGGTGTTCTGCAGGCGGCGGGCGCGTGCTTCGCTCTCGCGCAGCTGGAACAGGTCGGCGATCTGGCGTGCCAGCTCGACGGGCTGGTCCACGTGCTCGGCGGCGATCAGGGTGCCGCCCTGGGCCTGCCAGCTCTGGCGGAAGGCATCCAGCACGCGGTCGCCCCATTCGCCGGCCGGGACCAGGGCCACGGCGCGGCGCATGCCGTCGCTCCAGGCGCGGCGCGAGACTTCGCGCGCTTCGTCCTCGGCGGCGAGGCCGAACTGGAACAGCTGCACAGGGCCTTCCTGGCCGGCGTCGCTGTAGTTGAGGGCCAGCGTGGTGATCGGCAGCTGCTCGCGATCGCTGAGCTGCTTGACCAGCGGCTTCTCCAGAGGGCCGACCACCAGTTGCACGCCGTCGGCCTGTGCCTGCTGGTAGAAGGCGTCCAGCGAACCGATGCGGGCGCTGTCGTAGAGTTTCACGTCCGGGGGATTCTGCCCGGCCTGCTGTGCCTCGTAGTGAGCCGCGAGGAAGCCGTCGCGCAGGGCGCGGGCCACGCTGGCCAGCTGGCCTTCCTGCGGCAGCAGCAGGGCGATGCGGGTCAGGGGCTGGCTGGCCAGCTCGCGCAGTTTCACCAGTGCCTCCGGGAGCTGCATCGCCGCCGGGTGCTGAGGGTTCTGCGCGACCCACTGGTCGATGGCGTCCTGCTGTTGTTCGAGCGTTGCCGCGCCCTTGGTCACGCGGGCCAGTGCCAGCCAGCCGGCCAGGTCGGCGTCGCCGCCAGCGGAGGTCTGCTCCGGCAGGTTGGCGACCAGCTCCCAGATCTTCTCGTGATTGTCCTGGGCCTGCTGACCGCTCAGCAGGGGCGCGATGAAGACGCGCTCGCGGGCGGCGGCCAGTGCCTGGCCGTCGGCTTCCAGTGCGCGAGCGCGTACCAGCTGGGTGCGGATCTGCTGTTCGACGGGCAGTTCGCTCAGGCGCTCGAGGCTGGGATGACGCAGGGCCTTCAGGGCGCTCTTGGGCTGTTTGCGCGCCATCGCCAGTTCCGCGTTCAGGGTGCTGGCGAACATCTGCTGGGCGGGTTGCAGGCTGGCAAGGTCGATCTGTTCGAGAATGCGCGCGGAGCCGGCCACATCGTTCTGGCGATAGGCCTGGTCGGCTGCGGACAGGCGCAGCAGGGCGGCTTGTTCGGGCTTGCTCTCGGCCGCCTGTTGCAGCATCTGCTCAATGCTGGCCTTGGGCGTGCGTGGCAGTTCACCCAGGCCGTTGTTGGGCGAACTGGCGCATGCCGCAAGCATGCCGGCCAGGAAGATGGCGGAAAGAGGGCGCAGACTAGCGATCATCGGGTCATCCTGATACTTGAGCAAAACAAGCGGCGATTGTACCCAAGCGCCAAGGATGGTGCGATGCCGCTGGGTCGGAAGCGGCTAGAATGAGCGCTCTTTCAATTAACGAGGTGTTACCCGTGAGTCAGTCCGTCGTCACCAGCGTCCAGCCCGGCACTCTTTATGTGGTCGCCACGCCGATTGGCAACCTGGACGACATCAGTGCGCGGGCACTGCGCATCCTGCGTGAGGTGGCGCTGATTGCTGCCGAGGACACCCGGCACTCCGTGCGCCTGCTGCAGCACTTCGGCATCGAGACGCCGCTGGCGGCCTGCCACGAGCATAACGAGCGCGAGCAGGGCGGGCGCTTTCTCGCGCGTCTGCAGGCGGGCGAGGATGTGGCGCTGATCTCCGATGCGGGCACGCCGCTGATTTCCGATCCGGGCTACCACCTGGTGCGCCAGGTACGCGCTGCCGGCTATCCGGTGGTGCCGGTGCCGGGAGCCTGTGCGCTGATCGCCGCGCTGTCGGCGGCCGGGCTGCCATCCGACCGTTTCATCTTCGAGGGCTTCCTGCCGGCGAAGGCCGCTGGACGCCGCGCGCGTCTCGAGCAGGTACGCGAGGAGCCGCGCACGCTGATCTTCTACGAGGCGCCGCACCGGATTCTCGAGTGCCTGGAGGATATGCGCAGTGTCTTCGGTGAGGAGCGTCCGGCATTGCTGGCGCGTGAGCTGACCAAGACCTTCGAGACGCTCAAGGGCTTGCCGCTGGCCGAGTTGTGCGCCTGGGTCGCGGCGGACAGTAATCAGCAGCGCGGCGAGTGCGTGGTGCTGGTGGCAGGCTGGCAGGCGCCGGAAGGTGAAGAGGCGGTGAACGCGGACGCGCTGCGGGTGCTCGATCTGCTCCTGGCGGAAATGCCGCTCAAGCGCGCGGCAGCGCTGGCGGCCGAGATCACCGGGGTGCGCAAGAACCTGCTCTATCAGGTGGCATTGCAGCGTCAAGGCTGAGCGCCGAGCTTGTTCTCGAGGGCGCCTGTCGGTAACCTTGGCGGCGGAGAGTCGATCGGACAGTCGCTGCCTCGTTTCGTTCCGCGATGCGGGGGGGAGGAAAGTCCGGGCTCCATAGGGCGGAGTGCCAGGTAACGCCTGGGGGGCGTGAGCCTACGGAAAGTGCCGCAGAAAATAACCGCCTAAGCGCTTCGGCGCCGGTAAGGGTGAAAAGGTGCGGTAAGAGCGCACCGCACGGCTGGTAACAGTCCGTGGCTAGGTAAACCCCACTCGGAGCAAGACCAAATAGGGTTCCATTGGCGTGGCCCGCGCTGGAACCGGGTAGGTTGCTAAAGGCGTGCAGTGATGTACGCCGTAGAGGAATGACTGTCCTCGACAGAACCCGGCTTACAGATCGACTCTCCTCCTTTCTTCCTCTCGTTGTACTTCTATCTCCCGCTCGTCTGATACCGAAATAGTCTTACTCTTAAGAAATTACTTTAAGTTCGAATTTCAGCTTGCTGCTGTGGCTGAATTTTGCCTGCCGAATCCGCCTTCCTGCATCGCTTTTCTCCTCGCTTTCGTTCGCTAAATCTCCGTCCTGTAAGGATTTTTCCCTTCTGGCGTGCCTTGACGGTGGGGCGTGCCCATTCCTATAGTGTGCGCAAGTGGTGGGAAGTGGCATGAAGTGGGTTTTTTTGGGCATGGAAAGCTAATTACAGGGGAAGCGCAGCCGTGTTTCGCGGAGCTAACGCCATCAGTCTCGACGCCAAAGGGCGCCTCGCGATGCCGAGTCGGTATCGTGACGAGCTCGTTGCGCGTTGTGGTGGCCAGCTGATCGTGACCATCGATGCCGTCGACCCCTGTCTTTGCGTTTATCCACTGGCCGAATGGGAGCTGATCGAGAACAAGCTGCGCGAGCTGGCCTCCTTCCGTGAAGAGAACCGCCGCCTGCAGCGTCTGCTGATCGGCAATGCCGTCGACCTCGAGCTCGACGCCAGTGGCCGCTTCCTGGTACCGCCGCGTTTGCGCGAGTACGCCAAGCTGGACAAGCGAGCGATGCTCGTGGGTCAGCTGAACAAATTCCAGCTCTGGGATGAAGATTCCTGGAATGCCGTAGCCGAGGCCGACCTCGCTGCCATCAAGCAGCCGGGCGCTCTTTCCGATGATTTGCGTGACCTGATCCTGTGACCATGACCGATACCAACTACCGCCATATCACCGTGCTGCTCGACGAGGCCGTCGAGGGACTCGCCGTGCGCGGCGACGGTTGCTATATGGACGGCACCTTCGGTCGGGGCGGGCACAGCCGATTGATCCTGCAGAAGCTCGGGCCAGATGGGCGGTTGTTGGGATTCGATAAAGATCCCCTGGCAATAGCTACCGGGGAAGCACTGGCGGCCGAAGACGGCCGCTTTGTCGTTGTGCAGCGCAGTTTTGCGGAACTTGGCGAGGAGGCTGTTGTCCGCGGCCTCGACGGCCAGGTCTCGGGCATCCTGCTGGACCTCGGCGTGTCGTCGCCGCAGCTCGACGATCCCGAGCGTGGCTTCAGCTTCCTCAATGACGGGCCGCTGGACATGCGCATGAATCCCGACGCCGGCGTCAGCGCGGCGGACTGGATTGCCCGCGCCGACGAAGACGAGATCGCCCGGGTATTCAAGGACTATGGCGAGGAGCGTTTCGCCAAGCGCATGGCCCGCGCCGTGGTGCAGCGCCGAGTCGAGCAGCCGTTCACCCGCACCTCCGATCTGGCGAAGGTCCTGACCGAGGCCAACCCTGCCTGGGAGAAGGGCAAGAATCCGGCGACGCGCGCCTTCCAGGGCATCCGCATCTTCGTCAACAACGAACTCGGTGATCTCGAGCGTGGCCTCGAGGCGGCGCTGGAGTCGCTCGAAGTCGGTGGTCGCCTGGTGGTGATCAGCTTCCACTCGCTGGAAGACCGCATCGTCAAACAGTTCATGAAGCGCCAGGCCAAGGGTGAGGCGGACAAGCTGCCGCGTGACCTGCCGATCATTCCCAAGGCCTTCGAGCCGCGTCTGAAGCTGATCGGCAAGCCGGTCTATGCCAGCGACGAGGAGCTCAAGGCCAATCCGCGTTCACGCAGTGCCGTGATGCGCATCGCGGAGAAGTTGCGGTGAACCGCCGGCTCATCAAGTCCATGCCCGGCGGCAGCTTCCTGATGCTGCTGCTGTTCATCGGCGTGCTGGTTTCCGCCGTGGCGGTGTCGTACAGCGCGCACTGGAATCGCCTGCTGCTCAACGAGCTGTACGGCCAGTTGAGCGTGCGCGACAAGGCGCAGGCCGAGTGGGGCCGACTGATTCTCGAGCAGAGCACCTGGACTGCACACAACCGCATCGAGGCGCTGGCCAGCGAGCAGTTGAAGATGCACATCCCCGATCCCGCCGCCGTGCGCATGGTGCGACCATGATCGGTCTCGAAGGCGCGCTCTACCCCTGGCGTTTCCGCCTGGTGCTGGCGCTGCTCGCCCTGATGGTCGCGGCCATCGCCTGGCGCATGCTCGACCTGCAGGTGCTCGATCACGATTTCCTCAAGGCGCACGGTGATGCGCGCAGCGTGCGCCACATTCCGATTCCCGCGCACCGTGGCCTGATCACTGACCGTAATGGCGAGCCGCTGGCCGTCAGCACCCCCGTGACCACCCTGTGGGCCAACGGCAAGGAGCTGCAGGCCGGGCGCGAACAATGGCCGGCGCTGGCTGCCGCGCTGGGGCAGGAGCCGAAGAGCTTCGCCGAGCGTCTGGAGCAGAACAAGGATCGCGAGTTCATGTACCTGGTGCGCGGCCTGACCCCCGAAAAGGGTCAGGGCGTGCTCGATCTGAAGGTGCCTGGCGTCTACGCCATCGAGGAATTCCGTCGCTTCTACCCGGCCGGCGAGGTCGCCGCCCATGTGGTCGGCTTCACCGACATCGACGACCGTGGTCGTGAAGGCATGGAGTTGGCCTACGAGGACTGGCTGGCCGGCGTGCCGGGCAAGCGCCAGGTGCTCAAGGACCGTCGCGGCAAGCTGATCAAGGACGTGCAGGTGGTGCAGAACGCCAAGGCCGGTAAGGCCCTGGCCCTGTCCATCGACCTGCGCCTGCAGTACCTGGCTCACCGCGAGCTGCGCAACGCCCTGCTGGAAAACGATGCCAAGGCCGGCAGCCTGGTGATGGTCGACGTGAAGACCGGCGAGGTGCTGGCCATGGTCAACCACCCCACCTACAACCCGAACAACCGGCGCAACCTGACCCCGGCAGCCATGCGCAATCGTGCCATGATCGATGTCTTCGAGCCCGGCTCGACGATCAAGCCGCTGTCGATGGCCGCGGCGCTGGAGACCGGTCGCTGGAAGCCCAGCGATATCGTCCAGGTCGGCAACGGTACGCTGCAGATCGGTCGCTACACCATTCGTGACGTGTCCCGTACCCAGGGGCCGGCGCTGGACCTGACCGGCATCCTGATCAACTCCAGTAACGTGGGCATGAGCAAGGTCGCCTTCGATGTCGGCGGTGAGCAGCTGTACCGGGTGTTCAGCGACCTCGGCTTCGGTCGCGATACCGGCCTGGGCTTCCCCGGTGAACGGGTGGGCAACCTGCCCAACCATCGCCAGTGGCGCGAGGCGGAAACTGCCACGCTGTCCTACGGCTATGGCCTTTCGGTAACCGCCGTGCAACTGGCGCACGCCTACTCCGCGCTGGCCAATGGCGGTGGCATGACGCCGCTGTCGATGATCCGCGTGGACGACAAGCCGCACGCGACGCAGGTGGTGCCGGGCGAAGTGGCCAAGACCGTACGGGGCATGATGCAGCAGGTCATCGAAGCGCCGCGAGGCGTGTTTCGCGCTCAGGTACCCGGCTATCACGTGGCCGGCAAGAGCGGTACCGCACGCAAGACCAGTGTCGGCAGCAAGGGCTACCGGGCCAACTCCTACCGTTCGCTGTTCGCCGGCTTCGCCCCGGCTCAGGACCCGCGCATCGCTCTGGTGGTGGTCATCGACGAACCTGGCAAGGGCGCCTATTACGGCGGCCTGATCTCTGCGCCGGTGTTCAGCCGCGTGATGGCCGGATCGCTGCGCTTGATGAATATCGCGCCGGACAACCTGCCCACCGAGGCGCAGAAGTCCGTCGCTGTCGCACAGGGAGGGCGCAACTGATGCCCATGCCGCTCAATCAACTGTTGCCGGCCGCCAATGGCAGCGTGCTGATTCGTGAGCTGACGCTGGACAGCCGCAAGGTGCGTCCGGGTGATCTGTTCCTGGCCGTGCCCGGCACCCAGCAGGATGGCCGTGTACATATCGTCGATGCGATCGCGCGCGGCGCGGCTGCGGTCGCCTACGAGGCCGAGGGCGCTGCCGAGATGCATGCCGAGAGCGCCGTGCTGGTGCCGGTCAAGGGCCTGTCTGGCCAGCTCTCGGCCATCGCCGGACGCTTCTATGGCGAGCCGAGCCGTGGCCTGCACCTGGTCGGCATCACGGGCACCAATGGCAAGACCAGTGTCAGCCAGTTGCTGGCGCAGGCCCTCGACCTGCTCGGCCAGCCGTGTGGCATCGTCGGTACCCTGGGTAACGGTTTCCATGGTGCGCTGGAGCAGGGCAAGCACACCACGCCCGATCCGGTCGGTGTACAGGCGACCCTGGCCTCGCTCAAGCAGGCCGGTGCGCGCGCCGTCGCCATGGAGGTGTCCTCCCATGGCCTGGACCAGGGGCGGGTCGCCGCACTGGAGTTCGATGTCGCGGTGTTCACCAACCTGTCGCGTGACCACCTCGACTATCACGGCAGCATGGAGGCCTACGGCGCTGCCAAGGCCAGGCTGTTCGCCTGGCCGAACCTGAGTTGCCGGGTGCTCAACCTCGATGACGCCTTCGGTCGCGAGCTGGCTGCGCAGGCGCACGAGTCGCGTCTGATCGGCTACAGCCTGGAAGACAGTGCCGCCTACCTCTATTGCAGCGACGCGCAGTTCGACGATCACGGCGTGCGTGCGCGCCTGCTCACGCCGCGTGGCGAAGGCATGCTGCGCAGCAGCCTGCTCGGTCGTTTCAACCTGAGCAACCTGCTCGCCGTGGTCGGTGCCCTGCTCGGCATGGACTACGCGCTCGACGAGATTCTCAAGGTGCTGCCGCAGCTGCAGGGGCCGGTTGGCCGCATGCAGCGCCTCGGTGGCGCCGACAAGCCGCTGGTGGTGGTCGACTACGCGCACACGCCGGATGCCCTGGAAAAGGTGCTGCAAGCCATGCGCCCGCATGTCGAAGGGCGCCTGGTCTGCCTGTTCGGCTGCGGCGGTGACCGTGATCGCGGCAAGCGCCCGCTGATGGCCGCCGTGGCCGAGCGCCTGGCGGACGTGGTCTGGGTGACCGACGACAATCCGCGCACCGAGGACCCGGCACAGATCATCGAGGATATCCGCGCCGGTTTCGCCGCGCCGGAGGCGGTGCAGTTCGTTCACGGTCGTGGCGACGCCATCGCCAGGCTGATTGCCCAGGCCGATGCCGCCGATGTGCTGGTGCTGGCCGGCAAGGGCCACGAGGATTACCAGGAAATCATGGGCGTGCGTCAGCCGTTCTCGGACCTCAGCGAAGCGAACAAGGCCCTGGCGGTCTGGGAGGCGGCCCATGCTTAAGCCCTGGCTGCTCAGCGACGTCGCGGGTGATCTGGATGGTCGTGTGATCGGCGCCGATGTCGCCTTCTCCGCCGTCGGCACCGATAGCCGCAGCATCGCCGCCGGTCAGCTGTTCGTGGCGCTGACCGGGCCGCGCTTCGACGGTCATGACTATCTGGCGGAAGTCGCTGCCAAGGGCGCCGTCGCCGCGCTGGTCGAGCGCGAAGTGGCGGGTGCGCCGCTGCCGCAGTTGCTGGTCACCGACACCCGCATGGCCCTCGGTCAGCTGGGCGCGCTCAATCGTCAGGCGTTCAGCGGCCCGCTGGCGGCCGTGACCGGCTCCAGCGGCAAGACCAGCGTCAAGGAAATGCTCGCGGCCATCCTGCGTGCCGGCCTGGACGGCGCGGTGCTGGCCACCCGCGGCAACCTCAACAATGACCTCGGTGCGCCGCTGACCTTGCTCGAGCTGGCGCCGGAGCATCGCGCCGGTGTGATCGAACTGGGCGCCAACCATGTCGGCGAGATCGCTTACACCGTCAGCCTGACCCGGCCCCACGTGGCCATCATCAACAATGCCGGCAACGCTCATGTCGGCGAGTTCGGTGGCCCGGAAAAGATCGTCGAAGCCAAGGGCGAGATTCTCGAGGGACTGGCACAGGACGGCGTGGCCGTGCTCAATCTCGATGACAAGGCGTTCGTCACCTGGCAGCGCCGCGCGGCGGGGCGCCAGGTGCTGAGTTTCGCCCTGCGTGACACCCGTGCCGATTTCCATGGCAGTGAGCTGACCCGCGACGAGCGCGGTTGCGCGGGGTTCATCCTGCGCAGTCCGCTGGGCAGCGCACGCATCCAGCTCAACCTGCTGGGCGAGCATAACGTCGCCAACGCCCTGGCCGCCTGTGCCGCCGCCCATGCCCTGGGCATGCCGCTGGCTGCCATGGTCGAGGGCCTGCAGGGCCTGCAACCGGTCAAGGGGCGCGCCGTCGCGCAACTGGCCTCGAACGGTGTGCGGGTGATCGACGACAGCTACAACGCCAACCCCGTGTCGATGTGTGCGGCGGTGGACATACTCGCCGCCTTCTCCGGCCGCACCGTTCTGGTGCTGGGCGACATGGGCGAGCTGGGCGCGTGGGCCGAGCAGGGCCACCGCGATGTGGGTCGCCATGCCGCCGGCAAGGTCGACGCGCTGTATGCCATCGGCCCGCTGATGCGCCATGCGGTTGAAGAGTTTGGCGCCAAGGGTCGCCATTTCTCCGATCAGGCCGAACTGATCGAAGCGCTTCGTGCCGAACAGGCCGGCAGCACATTACTAATCAAGGGTTCACGCAGCGCAGCCATGGACAAGGTCGTGGCGGCGCTGTGCGACGTATCTGGGGAGAGTCACTAAATGCTGCTGCTGCTGGCGGAGTACCTGCAACAGTTCCACAAGGGCTTCGCGGTCTTTCAGTATCTGACCCTGCGCGGCATCCTCGGCGTCCTGACCGCCCTGGCGCTGTCGCTGTGGCTCGGCCCGTGGATGATCCGCACCCTGCAGGTGCGCCAGATCGGCCAGGCCGTGCGCAACGATGGCCCGCAGTCGCACCTGTCGAAGAAGGGCACGCCGACCATGGGCGGTGCGCTGATCCTCACCGCGATCGCGGTCAGCACCCTGCTCTGGGCCGACCTGTCCAACCGCTACGTGTGGGTGGTGCTGGCCGTGACCCTGCTGTTCGGTGCGATCGGCTGGGTCGATGACTACCGCAAGGTGATCGAAAAGAACTCGCGTGGCCTGCCGAGTCGCTGGAAGTACTTCTGGCAGTCGGTGTTCGGCCTGGGCGCGGCCTTCTTCCTTTATATGACGGCGCAGAACCCGGTGGAAACCACCCTGATCCTGCCGCTGCTGAAGGACGTGAGCATCCCCCTGGGCATCGGTTTCGTGGTGCTGACCTACTTCGTCATCGTCGGTTCGAGCAACGCGGTCAACCTCACCGACGGCCTCGACGGTCTGGCCATTCTGCCGACCGTGATGGTCGGCGGTGCGCTGGGCATCTTCTGCTACCTGTCGGGCAACGTGAATTTCGCCGAGTACCTGCTGATTCCCTATGTGCCGGGTTCGGGCGAGCTGATCGTGTTCTGCGCGGCGCTGGTCGGCGCCGGCCTCGGCTTCCTCTGGTTCAACACCTACCCGGCGCAGGTGTTCATGGGCGATGTCGGCGCGCTGGCGCTCGGCGCCGCACTGGGCACCATCGCCGTGATCGTTCGCCAGGAGGTCGTGCTGTTCATCATGGGCGGCGTGTTCGTCATGGAAACCCTGTCGGTGATCATTCAGGTCGCCAGCTTCAAGCTGACCGGCAAGCGTGTGTTCCGCATGGCGCCGATTCATCACCACTTCGAACTCAAGGGCTGGCCCGAGCCGCGCGTGATCGTCCGTTTCTGGATCATCACCGTGATTCTCGTGCTGATCGGCCTGGCCACGTTGAAACTGAGGTAATTGCGCGTGTCGTTGATCGCTTCCGACCAATTCCGCATCGTTGTCGGCCTCGGCAAGAGCGGCATGTCCCTGGTGCGCTTCCTGGCGCAGCAGGGCGTGCGCTTTGCCGTGGCCGACACGCGCGCGAATCCGCCGGAGCTGGAAACGCTCAAGCGCGACTACCCGCAGGTGGAAGTGCGCTGCGGCGAGCTGGACGCGGATTTTCTCAGCCGCGCCTCGGAGCTGTACGTGAGCCCGGGCCTGGCCGTGGCCACCCCGGCGCTGGCCGAAGCCGCGGCGCGCGGGGTCAAGCTGTCCGGTGACATCGACCTGTTCGCCCGCCATGCCAAGGCGCCGATCATCGCCATCACCGGTTCCAACGCCAAGAGCACCGTCACCACCCTGGTCGGCGAGATGGCGGCGGCGGCCGGCAAGCGGGTCGCGGTGGGTGGCAACCTCGGCACCCCGGCGCTGGATCTGCTGGCCGACGATGTCGAGCTGTACGTGCTCGAACTGTCCAGCTTCCAGCTGGAGACCACCGACCAGCTCAATGCCGAAGTGGCCACCTGCCTGAACATCAGCGAAGACCACATGGACCGCTACAGCGGGCTGCCGGCCTATCACCTGGCCAAGCACCGGATCTTCCGTGGCGCGCGTCAGGTGGTGATCAACCGTGACGATGCCCTCTCGCGGCCGCTGATCGCCGACCAGGTGACCTGCTGGGAATTCGGCCTGGGCAAACCCGACTTCAAGCGCTTCGGTCTGCTCGAGGAAAATGGCGAGAAGGCCCTGGCGTTCCGCTTCGACGCACTGCTGCCGGTCAGCGAGTTGAAGATTCGCGGCGCGCACAACCAGTCCAACGCCCTGGCGGCGCTGGCGCTCGGTCATGCCGCGGGCCTGCCGATGGAGGCGATGCTTGCCACCCTGCGCACGTTCGCCGGCCTGCCGCATCGCTGCCAGTGGGTCGGTGAGCGCGCCGGGGTGAACTACTACGACGACTCCAAGGCCACCAACGTCGGTGCCGCCCTGGCCGCCATCGAAGGCCTGGGCGCGGACATCGCCGGCAAGCTGGTGCTGATCGCCGGTGGTGACGGCAAAGGTGCCGATTTCTCCGCCCTGAAACAGCCGGTCGCGCGTTTCTGCCGCGCCGTGGTGCTGCTGGGGCGTGATGCCGAGCGGCTCGCCGAAAGCCTGGGCGACGCCGCGCCGCTGGTGAGGGTCAAAACTCTCGAGGAAGCGGTGCAGCGTGGCTGCGAGCTGGCCGAGGCCGGCGATGCCGTGCTGCTGTCGCCTGCCTGCGCCAGCCTGGACATGTTCAAGAACTTCGAGGAACGCGGGCGCCTGTTCGCCCAGGCCGTGGGGGGACTGCACTGATGCTGGGCTTCCTGCGCGTTCGTCCCTCACCGCTGTTCGGTCGCGGCTTCGATGTCGACTTCCCGATGCTGGCCGGCTGCCTGGGCCTGCTCGGTCTGGGGCTGGTGATGATCACCTCGGCCTCTTCGGAGGTGGCGGCGGCGATGTCCGGCAACCCGCTGTACCACATGATCCGTCACCTGGTGTACCTGGCCATCGGCCTGGGCGCCGCCGGCGTGGTGCTGATGATCCCGATGAGTTTCTGGCAGCGCTACGGCTGGATCCTGTTGCTGGCAGCCATCGGTTTGCTGGTGCTGGTGCTGATTCCCGGTATCGGCCGCGAGGTCAACGGTGCGCGGCGCTGGATCGGTTTCGGCGCGTTCAACGTACAGCCATCGGAGATCGCCAAGGTCTTCGTCGTGGTCTACCTGGCCGGCTACCTGGTGCGGCGCCAGGAAGAGGTGCGCGAGAGCTGGATGGGCTTCTTCAAGCCGTTCGTGGTGCTGCTGCCGATGGCCGGCCTGCTGCTGCTGGAGCCGGACTTCGGTGCCACCGTGGTGATGATGGGCTCGGCCATGGCCATGCTGTTCCTCGGCGGCGTCGGCCTGCTGCGTTTCGGCCTGATGGTGGCGCTGGCCGTGGGGGCCGTGTTCGTGCTGGTGCAGACCCAGGAATACCGCCTGCAGCGTCTGATCACCTTCACCGACCCCTGGGCCGACCAGTACGGCTCCGGTTACCAGCTGACCCAGGCGCTGATCGCCTTCGGCCGTGGCGAATGGTTCGGCGTCGGCCTGGGCAACAGCATCCAGAAGCAGTTCTACCTGCCCGAGGCGCATACCGACTTCGTCTTCTCGGTACTGGCCGAGGAGCTGGGGCTGGTCGGTTCGCTGGTGACCCTGGCGCTGTTCGTCTTCGTCTGCGTGCGCGGCCTGTACATCGGCCTGTGGGCCGAGAAGGCCAAGCAGTTCTTTTCCGCCTACGTGGCGTACGGGCTGTCGTTCCTGTGGATCGGTCAGTTCCTGATCAACATCGGGGTGAACACCGGCCTGCTGCCGACCAAGGGCCTGACCCTGCCGTTCCTCAGCTACGGCGGTTCGTCGCTGGTGATCTGCTGCGTCAGCCTGGCGGTGCTGCTGCGTATCGAGTGGGAGCGGCGCAACGTATTGGGCAACGAGGATATCGAGTTCAGCGAAGACGACTTCGTCGAACCGAGCGAGGAGGTCGCCCATGCGCGGTAATGTCCTGATCATGGCGGGCGGCACCGGCGGGCACGTGTTCCCGGCGCTGGCTTGCGCGCGCGAATTCCAGGCGCGCGGCTACAGCGTGCACTGGCTGGGGACGCCGCGTGGCATCGAGAACGAACTGGTGCCGCAGGCCGACCTGCCGCTGCACCTGATCGATGTCAGCGGCCTGCGCGGCAAGGGCAAGCTGTCCCTGCTCAAGGCGCCGTTCCAGTTGCTGCGTGCGCTGCTGCAGGCACGCCGCATCGTGCGCGAGCTGCAGCCGGTGTGCGTGCTCGGCATGGGTGGCTACGTGACCGGGCCGGGCGGCCTGGCCGCGCGCATGGCCGGCGTGCCGCTGGTCATCCATGAGCAGAATGCCGTCGCCGGTACCGCCAATCGCCTGCTCGCGCACATCGCCGCGCGCATCTGCGAGGCCTTCCCGAACACCTTCAAGGCCTCCGACAGGCGGCGCACCACGGGTAACCCGGTGCGTGAGGAGCTGTTCCTGGAAACCCCGCGCGAGCCGCTGGCCGGGCGCAAGCCGAAATTGCTGGTGCTGGGCGGTAGCCTGGGCGCCGAACCGCTGAACAAGTTGCTGCCTGCCGCGCTGGCCAAGGTCGCTGCCGACGTGCGTCCGCAGGTGTTCCACCAGGCTGGCAAGCAACACGCGGAAATCACTGCGGAGCGTTATCGCGATGCTGCGGTCGAAGCCGAGGTCGCGCCGTTCATCAAGGACATGGCGCGTGCCTATGGCTGGGCCGACCTGGTGGTCTGCCGTGCCGGCGCACTGACCGTCAGTGAACTCGCCGCCGCTGGCCTGCCGTCGTTCCTCGTGCCGCTGCCGCATGCGATCGACGACCACCAGAGCCGCAACGCCGAATACCTGGCGAAGGAGGGCGCTGCTGTCCTCCTTCCGCAACATGCCACTGACGCAGGCGAGCTCGCCGCGCAGCTCACCGAGGTTCTGATGCACCTGGAAAAACTCAACGTCATGGGCGCTACCGCGCGGCGCCTGGCCAAGCCCGATGCCACCCGTACGGTGGTCGACATCTGCCAGGAGGTGATCCGTGGCTAAGTCTCCCGCTGCCGTCAAAGCCGAAGTGCGGCGCATGCGCCGTATCCGCCGCATCCATTTCGTCGGTATCGGCGGTGTGGGCATGTGCGGTATCGCCGAGGTGCTGCTGAACCTGGGGTACGAAGTGTCCGGCTCGGACCTCAAGGCCTCGCCAGTGACCGAGCGCCTGGAGAAGTTCGGCGCGCAGATCTTCATCGGCCATCGTGCCGAGAACGCCGAGCAGGCCGATGTGCTGGTGGTATCCAGTGCCGTCAACACCAGCAACCCGGAAGTCGCCACCGCTCTGGACCGGCGTATCCCGGTGGTGCCGCGTGCCGAGATGCTGGCCGAGCTGATGCGCTACCGCCATGGCATCGCCGTGGCCGGTACCCATGGCAAGACCACTACCACCAGCCTGCTGGCCTCGGTGTTCGCTGCCGGCGGCCTGGACCCGACCTTCGTCATCGGCGGCCGCCTGAACGCGGCCGGGACCAACGCCCAGCTCGGCTCCAGCCGCTTCCTGATCGCCGAGGCGGACGAGAGCGACGCCAGCTTCCTGCACCTGCAGCCGATGGTCTCGGTGGTCACCAATATCGATGCCGACCACATGAGCACCTATGGCGGCGACTTCAACAAACTGAAGAAGACCTTCGTCGAGTTCCTGCACAACCTGCCGTTCTACGGTCTGGCCGTGCTCTGCGTCGACGACCCGGTGGTGCGTGAGCTGCTGCCGCAGATCGGTCGTCCGACCGTGACCTACGGCTTCTCCGAGGATGCCGACGTGCGCGCCATCAACGTGCGCCAGGAAGGCATGCGGACCCATTTCACCGTGCTGCGTCCGGACTGCGAGCCGCTCGACGTGTCGGTCAACATGCCGGGCAATCACAACGTGCTCAATGCCCTGGCCACCATCGCCATCGCCAGCGACGAAGGCATCGATGATGCGGCCATCGTCGCCGGTCTGTCGGGCTTCCAGGGTGTCGGCCGGCGCTTCCAGGTCTACGGCGAGTTGCCGGTCGACGGCGGTAGCGTGATGCTGGTGGACGACTACGGCCACCATCCGCGCGAAGTCGCCGCGGTGATCAAGGCCGTGCGTGGTGGCTGGCCGGAGCGCCGCCTGGTGATGGTCTACCAGCCGCACCGCTACAGCCGCACCCGTGATCTGTACGACGACTTCGTGCAGGTGCTCGGTGAGGCCAACGTGCTGCTGCTGGTGGAAGTCTACCCGGCCGGCGAGGAACCCATTCCGGGCGCCGACAGCCGCCAGCTGTGCCACAGCATCCGGCAGCGTGGCCAGCTCGATCCGATCTACGTCGAGCGTGGCGTCGATCTGGCACCGCTGCTCAAGCCGCTGCTGCGTGCTGGCGACATCCTGCTGTGCCAGGGCGCCGGCGATATCGGCGCAGTGGCGCCGCAACTGATCAAGCACCCGCTGTTCGTGGGGGAGTCGAAATGAGTCTGCACAGTACCCTCGACCCCAAGGCCTTCGGCCGCGTCGCCGTACTGTTCGGCGGCAAGAGCGCCGAGCGCGAGGTCTCGCTGAAGTCCGGCAATGCCGTGCTCGGCGCCCTGCAGGCCGCCGGTGTGGATGCCTTCGGCATCGATGTGGGGGATGACTTCCTGCAGCGTCTGGGCCGCGAGAAGATCGACCGCGCCTTCATCGTGCTGCACGGTCGCGGCGGTGAGGATGGCTCCATGCAGGGCCTGCTCGAGTGTGCCGGCATTCCCTATACCGGCAGCGGCATCCTCGCCTCGGCCCTGGCCATGGACAAGCTGCGCACCAAGCAGGTCTGGCACAGCCTCGGCCTGCCGACGCCGCGCCACGCTGTGCTGACTTCGCCGGCTGACTGCGAGGCCGCTGCGGCCGAGCTGGGCTTCCCGCTGATCGTCAAGCCGGCCCACGAAGGGTCGAGCATCGGCATGGCCAAGGTGGACAGTGCCCAGGCGCTGCTCGCGGCCTGGCAGGATGCCGCCCGCTACGACAGCCAGGTGCTGGTCGAGCAGTGGATCGCCGGTCCGGAATACACCATCGCCGTGCTGCGTGGCGAAGTGCTGCCGCCGATTGGCCTGGGCACCCCGCACAGCTTCTACGACTACGACGCCAAGTACCTGGCCGATGACACCCAGTACCGCATTCCCTGCGGCTTGTCCGCCGAGAAGGAAGCCGAGCTGAAGGACCTGACCGCGCGCGCCTGTGAAGCCGTGGGTACCCAGGGCTGGGCGCGCGCCGATGTGATGCAGGATGCCAGTGGCCAGTTCTGGCTGCTGGAAGTGAACACCGTACCGGGCATGACCGATCACAGCCTGGTGCCGATGGCCGCGCGCGCAGCCGGCCTGGATTTCCAGCAGCTGGTGCTGGCGATCCTGGCTGACAGCGTCGAGGCGAGGGGTTAAGCGATGAGTATCGCTCTGCGTCATCAGGACTCGCTGAGGGCTCCGCAGCGCGGCAAGCCCGCGCCGCGTGGCGCCAGCCGTCTGGTGGCCAAGGAGCCGATGCGCCTGCGCATGCCCAAGCCGGACTTCGCCTGGATGGGCCGTCTGCTCTGGCCGCTGCTGCTGCTCGGCCTGGGTTTCGGTGCATACGAGGGTGCGCAGCGCCTGCTGCCCTATGCCGACCGCCCGATTGCGCGCATCAGCGTGCAGGGCGACCTGGCCTATGTCAGTCAGCAGGCCGTGCAGCGCCGCATCGCCCCGTTCATCGCTGCGAACTTCTTCAGCGTCGATCTGCGCGGCATGCGCGAGGAACTGGAGCGCATGCCCTGGATCGCCCATGCCGAGGTGCGCCGCGTCTGGCCGGACCAGATCGACGTGCGCCTGGAAGAACAACTGCCCATCGCCCGCTGGGGCGACGAGGCGCTGCTCAACAACCTGGGTCAGGCCTTTGCCCCGCAGGAGGTGGACAACTACCAGCACCTGCCGCAGTTGTCCGGGCCCAAGCGTGCGCAGACCAAGGTGATGCAGCAGTACCAGATGCTCAGCCAGCTGCTGCGGCCGATGGGGTTCACCGTGGTCGGGCTGCAGTTGCGCGAGCGGGGCAGCTGGTTCCTCTCGGCGACCGAGAATGCCAGCGGGCAGCGTATCGACATCCTGCTGGGACGGGACCACGTGGTGGAAAAGATGCGTCGGTTCGCCGCCATCTACGAGCGGGAACTGAAAGACCAGAGCGCGAAGATCGCGCGCATCGACCTGCGTTATGCCAACGGCCTGGCCGTGGCCTGGCGTGAGCCGGTGGAGCCGGCTGCGGCCGAGCAGAAAGTGAATTGAGAAGAGGCAGGATTAAATGAGTAGCGCGCATAGCGGCAAGATGATCGTTGGCCTGGACATCGGCACCTCCAAGGTGGTGGCGCTGGTGGGCGAGGTGACGGCCGACGGCCAGCTGGAGATCGTCGGCATCGGCACCCATCCGTCGCGCGGGCTGAAAAAGGGCGTGGTGGTCAACATCGAGTCCACCGTGGCATCGATCCAGCGCGCGGTGGAAGAAGCCCAGCTGATGGCCGGCTGCCGTATCCACTCGGCGTTCGTCGGCGTGGCCGGCAACCACATCCGCAGCCTGAACAGCCACGGCATCGTCGCCATCCGCGATCGCGAGGTCAGCGGCGCCGATATCGAACGCGTGCTCGACGCCGCGCAGGCCGTCGCCATTCCGGCGGACCAGCGGGTGCTGCACACCCTGGCGCAGGACTACGTGATCGACAACCAGGAGGGCGTGCGCGAACCGCTGGGCATGTCTGGCGTGCGTCTGGAGGCCAAGGTGCACGTGGTCACCTGTGCCGTGAACGCCGCGCAGAACATCGAAAAGTGCGTGCGTCGCTGCGGCCTCGAGGTCGACGACATCATCCTCGAGCAGCTTGCATCCGCGTATTCGGTGCTGACCGAGGACGAGAAGGAGCTGGGCGTGTGCCTGGTGGACATCGGTGGCGGCACTACCGATATCGCCATCTTCACCGAAGGCGCCATCCGCCATACCGCCGTGATTCCGATCGCCGGCGATCAGGTCACCAACGACATCGCCATGGCCCTGCGTACGCCGACCCAGTACGCCGAGGAAATCAAGATTCGTTATGCCTGCGCCCTGGCCAAGCTGGCCGGTGCCGGCGAAACCATCAAGGTGCCGAGCGTCGGTGATCGTCCGCCGCGTGACCTGTCGCGCCAGTCCCTGGCCGAGGTGGTCGAGCCGCGTTACGACGAGCTGTTCACCCTGATCCAGGCCGAGCTGCGTCGCAGCGGCTACGAAGACCTGATTCCGGCCGGCATCGTCATGACCGGTGGTACGGCGAAGATGGAAGGCGCGGTCGAGCTGGCCGAGGAAATCTTCCACATGCCGGTGCGCCTGGGCGTGCCGCACAGCGTCAAGGGCATGGCCGATGTCGTGCGCAACCCGATTTATTCCACCGGTGTGGGCTTGCTGCTGTACGGGCTGCAGAAGCAGCACGACGGCATTTCCATGTCGGTGGGCAGTCCTTACCAGGACGAAAGCAAGACCCCGGTACTCGAGCGCATCAAGCGCTGGGTCCAAGGCAATTTCTAAATTTGCAGTAGGCGTTACAACTAGAAAGGAAGGAGAGGGATCATGTTCGAACTAGTAGACAACATTCCACAAAGTGCGGTGATCAAGGTCATCGGTGTCGGTGGTGGCGGCGGCAACGCGGTCAATCACATGGCCGTCAGCAACATCGAGGGCGTCGAGTTCATCTGCGCCAACACCGATGCGCAGGCGCTGAAGAATATCGGTGCGCGCACCGTGCTGCAGCTCGGCCCGGGCGTGACCAAGGGCCTGGGTGCCGGCGCCAATCCGGAGGTCGGTCGTCAGGCCGCGCTGGAAGACCGCGAGCGCATCGCCGAAGTGCTGCAGGGCACCGACATGGTGTTCATCACCACCGGCATGGGCGGTGGTACCGGTACCGGCGCTGCTCCGGTGATCGCCGAAGTGGCCAAGGAGATGGGTATCCTGACCGTGGCCGTGGTCACCCGTCCGTTCCCGTTCGAAGGCAAGAAGCGCATGGTGATTGCCGACGAGGGCATCCGCGCGCTGGCCGAGAGCGTCGACTCGCTGATCACCATTCCCAACGAGAAGCTGCTGACCATCCTGGGCAAGGATGCCAGCCTGCTGTCCGCCTTCGCCAAGGCCGATGACGTGCTGGCCGGCGCCGTGCGCGGTATCTCCGATATCATCAAGCGTCCGGGCATGATCAACGTCGACTTCGCCGACGTGAAGACCGTGATGAGCGAGATGGGCATGGCGATGATGGGTACCGGCTGCGCCAGCGGTCCGAACCGTGCGCGCGAAGCCACCGAGGCGGCGATCCGCAACCCGCTGCTGGAAGACGTCAACCTGCAGGGCGCTCGCGGCATCCTGGTCAACATCACCGCAGGTCCGGACCTGTCGCTGGGCGAGTACTCTGACGTGGGTAACATCATCGAGCAGTTCGCGTCCGAGCAGGCCACCGTCAAGGTCGGTACCGTGATCGACGCCGACATGCGCGACGAACTGCACGTCACCGTGGTCGCCACCGGTCTGGGCGCGCGCATGGAGAAGCCGGTCAAGGTGATCGACAACACCGTGCAGGTCGCCGTCAGCCAGCCGGTTGCCCAGCAGCCTGCCGCGCAACAACCGCGCAGCGAGCAGTCGGTCAACTACAAGGACTACGAGCGTCCGACCGTGCAGCGTCAGAGCCACAGCGGCGCGGCTACCGCAGCCAAGCTCAATACCCAGGACGATCTCGATTACCTGGATATTCCGGCGTTCCTGCGTCGTCAGGCTGATTGATGAAACTTATCAGGAGTATGAAAGTGATTGGTGTTCAGCAAAGGTCGGTTCTGCTATCATTTCCGACCATTGTTGAAAACAGTTCGCAACTAGCGATATAGCGGCCAAGCCATGATCAGACAACGCACCCTGAAGAACATTATCCGTGCCACCGGCGTTGGCCTGCATTCGGGGGAAAAGGTTTACCTGACCCTGAAGCCGGCACCGGTGGACACTGGCATCGTGTTCCGTCGCACCGATCTCGACCCTGTCGTGGAAATCCGCGCATCGGCCGGGAATGTCGGTGAAACCACCATGTCGACCACGTTGATCAATGGTGATGTCAAGGTGGATACGGTAGAGCACCTGCTTTCGGCCATGGCAGGCCTGGGCATCGATAACGCCTACGTCGAGCTCTCCGCGTCCGAAGTGCCGATCATGGATGGTAGCGCTGGTCCTTTCGTATTCCTGATTCAATCCGCTGGCCTGCAGGAGCAGGAAGCGCCGAAGAAGTTCATCCGCATCCTGCGTGAGGTCACGGTGGTGGAGGGCGACAAGCGCGCCACCTTCGTGCCTTTCGACGGTTTCAAGGTGAGCTTCGAGATCGACTTCGATCACCCCGTGTTCCGCAATCGCACGCAGAGCGCCAGTGTGGATTTCTCCAGTACGTCTTTCGTCAAGGAAGTCAGCCGGGCCCGCACCTTCGGCTTCATGCGTGACATCGAGTTCCTGCGTTCGCAGAACCTGGCACTCGGTGGCAGCGTGGAAAACGCCATCGTGGTCGACGAATATCGTGTGCTCAACGAAGACGGCCTGCGTTACGAGGACGAGTTCGTCAAACACAAGATTCTCGATGCTATCGGCGACCTGTACCTGCTGGGTAACAGCCTGATTGGCGAGTTCAAGGGCTTCAAGTCCGGTCACGCACTGAACAACCGTTTGCTGCGCACCCTGATCGAACAGACCGATGCCTGGGAGATGGTGACCTTCGAGGACGCCACGCTCGCGCCAATCTCTTACATGCGCCCGGTTGCGGCTGTGTAAGCGAACTCTCTTCCTAGCTGCAATTGAGGCCACCTTCGGGTGGCCTTTTTTATGGCCGCCGCTGAGCGGCTCATCGTGGTCCGGGTCCTGCGTGAGCCGGTGTGCCTGTGAACGGCTGCGCCGTGAAACCTTGTTTGCCCGTTCTTTGCGGCCGCCCGCCTTGGCCGTTTCCCGGTTGTTCGCTGGCCGTTTGGGCCCTCATGCGCCGCGGGGTGCTGCTTTAGTGTGGCGCCATCGAGTGAGCAAAGACGTCGGGAGGCGAGCATGCGGGCAGGGCTGTTGGGTTGGAAGGGGATGGCTGCGCTGTGCGTTGCGTGCCTGGCGCTGGGCGGCTGTGGCGAGGAAGCCGGGCCGCAGGTGCGAGCGGATGCCGTGCCGGCGGACGCGGCGCTGGCGCAGTTGTATGCCACCAGTTGCCAGCAATGCCATGCCAGCCCGGCTGCCGGTGCGCCGCTGACCGGCGATGCTCAGGCCTGGGCGCCGCGTCTGGCCAAGGGCATGGATACCCTGCTGGAGCACAGCATCAGCGGGTTCCAGGGCATGCCGCCGATGGGGTTGTGCATGCAGTGCTCGGCGGAGGAGTTCCAGGCGCTGATCGCGTTCATGTCGACCGCCGCGACGGAGGGTCGCTGACATGGGCCAGCCGTTCTCCCGCCGTCAACTGCTGCAGCGCGCCAGCCTGCTGGGCACCCTGCTGGCGCTGCCGGGCCGTCCGCTCTGGGCCGAATCGTCGCTTGCCTCGCGGCCGATCCCCTGGCGCAACTGGTCCGGTGCGCAGAGCTGCCTGCCGCTGGAAAGACTGGCGCCGAAGAACCTGGACGAGCTGATCCAGGCCATTCGCCAGGCTCCGGGCAAGATCCGCCCGGTCGGCTCGGGGCATTCCTTCAGCGCGCTGGTTCCCACCGACGGCACCCTGTTGTCGCTCAGCCACTTCTCCGGGTTGTTGGAGCATGATGCGCAGAGCCTGCAGGCCGAATTCGCCGGTGGCACGCCGATGTCGCAGATGGGCGCGCCGCTCAAGGAGGTCGGCCAGGCGCTGGTCAACATGGCCGACATCGACTACCAGACCCTGGCCGGAGCGATCGCCACCTCGACCCACGGCACCGGCGTCGACTTCGGCTCCTATTCCGCCCAGGTCTGTGGCCTGCAGCTGGTCAGTGCGGCTGGCGACGTGCTCGATTGCAGCCGCGACAACAATCCTGCGCTGTTCGATGCCGCACGGGTGTCGCTCGGTGCGCTGGGGGTGGTTACCCGCGTGCGCCTGCAGAACCGCCACGCCTATCGCCTGCGCGAGCGCCAGTGGATCGCCAGGACCGAGGAGCTGCTGGAGGATATCGACAACCTCACGCGCGACAACCAGCACTGGGAGATGCTGGTGGTCACGCACTCCGACTACGCGCTGTCGGTGGCGCTGAACGAGACCGAGGCCCCGGAGACGCCGCCCTTGTCGCCGGAGGAGGAGGGTGGCAACGGCTTCGTCGGCCTGATCGAGGGGCTGGACAAGTACCTGAGCGACTTCCCCGACCTGCGCCGCAGCCTGCTGAACAACATGCGCCACCTGGCCAGCTTCGAGGACCGGGTGGACGACTCCTACGAAGTCTTCGCCAACGTGCGCAACGTGCGCTTCAACGAGATGGAGTACTCGGTGCCGGCCGAGCTGGGTCCGACCTGCCTGCGCGAGATCCTCAAGCGCATCGACGAGGGCAACCTGCGCACCTGGTTCCCCATCGAGTACCGCTACGTCAAGGCCGACGACATTCCCCTGAGCATGTTCGAGGGCCGCGACAGCTGCTCGATCTCGGTGCATCAGCACTATGCGATGGATCACCACAACTTTTTCGCCGCGATCGAGCCGATCTTCTGGAAATACCAGGGCCGTCCGCACTGGGGCAAGCTGCACAGCCTGGGCGCGCGCCAGCTGCAGGCGCTGTACCCGCGCTGGCAGGCATTCACCGAGGTGCGCCAGGCGCTGGATCCGCACGGCCGCTTCGTCAACGCGCACCTGGCCGGCATCTTCGGTCTTGCCTGAGGAACCACGATGAAGCGACGTTCTTTCGTACTGGCCGGCCTCGCTGCCGGTGGCTTGCTGGCCGCTGCCTGGCTGCGACCGCGCGACCATGGCCAGCCGCATGACGCCTACTTCCAGGCGCTGAACCAGGAGCTCAAGGCCAACGGCCCGATGCGCCCGGCGCTGCTGATCGACCTTGACCGGCTCGACCACAACATCGAGGTGGTCCGGCAGTCGCTCGCACGCAGCGGCAAGCAGCTGCGCCTGGTGGAGAAATCGCTGCCGGCTCCCGGCCTGCTGCGCTACATCGGTGAGCGCCTGGACACCCGGCGGCTGATGTCCTTCCACCAGCCGTTCCTGAATCACGATGCGCGGCTTTTCCCCGAGGCCGATATCCTGCTCGGCAAGCCGCTGCCGGTACGCTCGGCGCAGCTGTTCTACGAGCGCCACCGCGGGCCGTTCGACCCTGCCCGCCAGTTGCAGTGGCTGATCGATAGCCCCGAGCGGCTGGGGCAATACCTGGCGCTGGCCCAGGGCCTGGGCACGCGGTTGCGCATCAACATCGAACTGGATGTCGGCCTGCACCGTGGTGGCGTGCATGACACCCAGTTGCTGGGGCAGTTGCTGCAACTGATCGCGGATAACCCGCAGCATCTGGAATTCGCCGGCTTCATGGGCTACGACCCGTTCGTCGGCATGAACCTGCCGGCGCTGCTCGGCACCCAGGACGAACTGCTGGCCAAGGTGATGGCGCTGTACCAGGGGCATGTGGACTTCACCCGCCAGCGCTTCCCCGCGCTGTGGCGCGAGGGCCTGACCCTGAACACCGCCGGCAGCCCCAGCTACCGTGCCCACGAGGGCGAGTCGCTGAGCACCGAGGTGGCCGTCGGCACCGGCCTGCTCAAGCCCAGCCACTACGATCTGCCGTCGCTGGCCGAGCATGTGCCTGCGGTGTACATCGCCACGCCGGTGCTCAAGCGTACCGGAGCGTTGCGCATCCCGGCGCTGGACGAGAAGTCGCGGCTGTTCTCCTGGTGGGACGTCAACCAGCGCGAAACCTTCTTCATCTATGGCGGCAACTGGCAGGCCGACTTCGCCTCGCCCGCCGGCCTGCAATTGAGTGAAGTGTTCGGGCGCAGCTCGAACCAGGAACTGGTCAACGGCTCGCCGGCAGTGGCGCTGGGGGTGGAGGACCAGGTGTTCCTGCGGCCGACCCAGAGCGAGTCGGTGTTGCTGCAGTTCGGCGACCTGCTGGCGCTGCGCGGTGGTCGCATCGTCGAGCGCTGGCCGGTGTATCAGGAGTCCTGAGGGGCGCGGTCATTCCTGGGCGATGCGCTGTTTTGCCGTGCGCGGGGTCACGCCGGTCCAGCGCTTGAAGGCGCGGCGGAAGTTGCGCACATCGCTGAAACCGGTGGCGCAGGCCACGTCGATCAACCGGTTGTCGCGCTGGCCGAGCAGTTGCAGCGCCCGCGTCCGGCGCAGTTCGTCGACGATTGCGTGATAGCTCAGGCCCGCCTCGCCGATGCGCCGGCGCAGGGTGCGCTCGCTCAGGTTCAACTGGCTGGCCAGCTGGCTCAGCGACGGCGGTGACTCGAGGCGCTTGCGCACCTCGCGCTCGATGGTCTCGATCAGGTCGCTCAGTCCCTGTTCGTGCCGGCCCGCACTATCCAGCAGCATGCACGCCTCGGCCGCCGCATAGTCGTCGCGGGTCGGCAGCGGCAGTTGCAGCCAGGCGACCGGGAACTGCATCCGGTTGTGCTCGCAGGCGAAGCGCACCGGGCAGCGGAACAGTTCCGCGTAGCGCTGCGCGTGGGGTGGGGCGGGGTACTGCACCTCGATGTGGCTGGCGACCAGGTCCGCGCCGGTGAGGAAACGCACGATGGCCAGGCTGCTGGCGAAGGCTTCCTCCAGGTAGAACACGGCTACCTCCGGGTCGAAGAAGCGCGGGGTGGCGTAGAACAGCACCTGGTCGTCCACGATTTCGATGTGATAGTCGAGCAGGCTGCCGATGTGCCACTGGTAGCGCAGCCCCAGGTCCAGTGCCGTGCCCAGGTCCGGGCAGGCCAGCATGGCCAGACCGGCCAGCCCCCAGGACACCGGCGTCTGCCGGCTGCCGACCGTCAGCCCCAGGCCGTTGTCGCCCAGCACCTGAAGGGCACGCCGCACCAGCCTGTAGCTCTGGCGGAAGGACAGGCGATAGTCCGGCCGCTTCAGATCCTCCGGGGCGAAGCCCAGGCCACGGCACAGCAGTTCCGGGTCATGCCCGCAGGCGACCGCGTGCTGCAGCAGGAAGCGGGAAATCAGCGGCGGTGCCGAGGCTTCCGAATAGCGCGGATCGACGATGGGTTTCATGCCTGTGCATCCCTCACTGCCCGAAGATGGCTGCCTGGCAGTGTGCCGCAAATGGCGCGCGATGAAAGTGTTTGAAAATGTGACAGGCCTCTTGAGCCCTCCTTTTTGTCCGTTCTGGCCCCATGCCGGCTTTTGGGTTGCCGTTAGTTTCATCGGGACTCAGGAGGTGCATATGTCATACAAC
>NZ_SBHZ01000008.1 GCF_004521985.1 Ectopseudomonas khazarica | reverse complement strand
AACGACGCATCGCCGATGGTAGTGTGGTGCTTCACCATGTGAGAGTAGGTCATCGTCAAGCTCCTATACGAAACCCCAGATCTCTAACGAGGTCTGGGGTTTCTTCTTTGCGCGGCAGAAAGTCGGGCGCGGGCAGCGCCGCTTGGCGGGGTAACCTGCAGGACGTGATCGCCGGCAAGCCGGCTCCTACGGGAACTTCGCCAGGCCGCGTCCTGTAGGAGCCCGCTTGCGGGCGATGGCGATGGCGAGGGGAGAGGGGGCAGCAGGTTATACCGGCAAACCGGCATCCTGCCGGAGCGCGAGCACGTGGCGTATTGGCCACAAACAAAAAGGCCACCTTGCGGTGGCCTTTGTCGTTTCTGCCGTCAGTCGCCGCGGTATTCGCAGCCGCTGGTGCAGGTCTCGTGGATGCGTACCCGCGACAGCTCCGGCAGCAGCGGTTTGACCTGTTGCCAGATCCACTTGGCCAGTACTTCGCTGGTCGGGTTTTCCAGGCCGGGAATGTCGTTCAGGTAGTTGTGGTCGAGCTGTTCGTAGATCGGCTTGAAGATCGCCTTGATCTCGGAAAAGTCGCGAATCCAGCCGGTATAGGGATCGACTTCACCTTCGATATAGATGGCGACCCGGAAGGAGTGGCCATGCAGACGGCCGCACTTGTGTCCCTCCGGCACGTGGGGCAGGCGGTGGGCCGCCTCGAAGATGAACTCTTTGAACAATTCCACTGAACAGCGCTCGCGTAATGATTTCGCCTGACTGGCGTTTGGCCGCGCAGTTTATCAGGTCTGTCCGTGAGCCTGGGCATTCAGTGGTCGCATGTGGGGCGCTCGATGCGGCAGTGCCCCGTGGCATTGGGCGTCACAGCGGTTGCAGGCGCTCGGCCAGGCGGCCGCTCTCCACCAGTTCGAGAAACTCGTCGCCAAGGCGAGCGCTTTCCGTCATCGCCTGGCGCCAGTAACGCTCGCGCCCGTCGTCGTTGCCCAGGTAGCGCTTGAAGTCGGTACGGTCAGGCAGCTTGCCGTGTGGCAGCTTCGCCAGGTATTCGCGAGAAGGGGCCAGCAGCAGGACATCCTGCAAGCGCGTGCGATCACCGCGGCGCCAGGGCATGCTCTTGTCGAACCAGCCCGGTATCACCCTGTCGGTGAAATGAGGATAGAGGACGATATCGTCCCCGCTGTAGGGCAGGTCGAGGTGATAGTCGAGCAGACCGCCATCGCGATAGGCGCCGGGTTCCAGGCCAGGAATCTCGCGGATCGCTTCCATCACCATGGGGATCGAGCCGGAAGCCAGCAGGGCATGGCGCAGGTTTTCGGCCGTCAGGGCATGGAAGTGCGAGCGAAAGTCGTTCAGTTCCGCCAGCGGCGTCGCCTGCCGCGCATCATGCAGGATCACCCGGTCGAAATGCCGACCGAGGCGTTGCCGCGCCAGCAGGTTGTTGCCGATGACCGACGACAGACCGAGACTGAGCTTGCCCCGGTGGTCGTGCTGCAGCAGACCGTGGCTCTTCACCACGACGATATGCAGGCGATAGTGCGGGTTGGCAATGATGCTGGCGTCCTGGTCGGCCAGCAGCTCATGCAGCATCTGGCGGCAACTGCCGGATACGTCGGCCATGCTCACGCCCTTGGCGAAGCGCTGACTGGTGTAGAGCTCGCCGAGTCGACGGATACCGGCGGCCGGGTCCGGCAGGCAGGCACTGGCGAAGCGCCAGGAGCCGATGGACGCACCGATCAGCGCGCGCTCGCGAGGCGCGCGCGCCAGCCAGTCACCGAACAGCGCCAGGTCCAGGCCCTGAATGCCGATGCCCTTCGGGCCGCCAGCTGCGCCAGGCAGAATGCCGACATCCGCCGGGCTCAGGCCATGCTGGCGAATGCGTGCCAACGCTCTGGGGCCGGCCTTGAGGGTCAGGGCCGGGGACTTGATCTGGATCGCGCTCATCGATGCCTCCTTTCGCAACCGGCGATTATAAAGCGCCAGGCGGGCAGGCCAAGCGACTTCATGAGCTGAATGACGGCACTGAATTCAGCTTGAATTAAGTGCCTGGGCCTAGAGTGGTGAGTGTTGATTCACTGCTGGAGAAACCCATGAAACGATTGATCACCCTCACGACACTTGCCACCCTCGCCAGCGCCGCTACCATGGCCCAGGCGCGCGACCTTGGCCCGGACGAGGCGCTGCGCCTGCGTGATGCGGGGACCATTCAGTCCTTCGAACAGCTCAATGAGACTGCCCTGGCGAAACACCCCGGCGCGCGCATCGAAGAAACCGAACTCGAGGACGAATACGGTCGCTACATCTACCAGGTGGAACTGCGCGATGCTCAGGGCGTGCAGTGGGACCTGGAACTGGATGCCAGTACCGGGGACGTGCTCAAGAATCACCAGGACGACTGATGAAGTTTCGACGTACCACCGTGCTCCTGCTGCTACTGGCCGGCGGCTTTGCCAGCATGCCAGGGCAGGCGCGTGATCTCGATCAGGACGAGGCGCTGCGCCTGCGTCGCGAAGGCGTCATCATGCCTTTCGAGCAACTGATGCTGCATGTGGCGCAGGCCTATCCGGATTCCACCCTGCTGGAAGCCGAGCTGGAGGAGGAGGACGGCGTGCTGGTCTACGAGGTGGAGATACTCACCACCGCCGGTGTGGTGCGCGAACTGGAGCTGGATGCCCGCGACGGGCGCGTTCTGAAGGACGAGGAAGACGACTGATGCGCCTGTTGCTGGTGGAAGACCATGTGCCCCTGGCCGATGAGCTGACGAGCAGCCTGAATCACCAGGGCTATGCCGTCGATTGGCTGGCGGATGGCCGCGATGCCGCCTATCAGGGCGCCAGCGAGCCGTATGACCTGATCATTCTCGACCTGGGCTTGCCGGGCAAGCCGGGGCTCGAGGTCCTGCAGGAGTGGCGTGCAGGCGGCCTGACCACGCCGGTGCTGGTGCTGACTGCGCGGGGTTCCTGGGCCGAGCGTATCGAGGGGCTGAAGGCCGGCGCCGACGACTACCTGACCAAGCCCTTTCATCCCGAGGAACTGGCATTGCGCATCCAGGCGCTGTTGCGGCGGGCGCATGGTCTTGCCAACCAGCCGCAGCTCGAGGCGGCTGGCTTGCAGCTGGACGAAAGCCGTCAATGCGTGACGGCTGGCGATGAGGTGGTCGATCTGACGGCCGCCGAGTTTCGTCTGCTGCGTTACTTCATGCTGCATCCCGGACAGATTCTCTCCAAGAGCCACCTGGCCGATCACCTGTACGATGGCGAGACCGAGCGCGACTCCAATGTCATCGAGGTGCATGTCAATCGCTTGCGCGGCAAGCTGGGGCGCAATGTGATCGAAACGCGGCGCGGGCAGGGCTATCGCTTCACCGGAGAACGCGGTTGAGGTCGATCCAGCGTCGGCTCGGCCTCGGCCTGGCCGGCACGCTGCTGCTGGCCGGCCTGGTTCTGGCGCAGGCCAGCCTGTGGGTGTTCGACCGTGGCCTGCGTGCCTACCTGGAGGATTCCTTGCGCGACGAGGCGCAAGGGCTGCTGACCGCCCTGGTACGAGGGCCTTCAGGTCTGCAGCTGGACGAGCGGCGCCTCGATCCATCGTTCCAGCGGCAGTTTTCCGGGCACTACTTTCGCATCGACTTCTCCGACCGCAGCTGGCGTTCGCGCTCGTTGTGGGACCGCGAGCTGCTCAAGCCAAGCGGCACGGGCATGCAGGCCGAACTGGCCGACGGCCCGCAGGGCCAGCTGCTGCTGATCTACCGTGCCGACTACCGCCGTTATGGCGAGAACCTGTCGATCAGCGTGGCCCAGGACTACCAGCCGATACTGCAGAGCTTCCGCCACATGCAGTGGGTCGGGCTCGGGCTGGGTGGCGCCGCGCTGCTGCTGATGCTGCTGGCTCAGCGTTATACCGTGCGCCGCGCACTGCGCCCGCTGGAGCAGGTCCGCCAGCAGATCGTGCAACTGCAGCAGGGCCGCCGCAGCGATCTGGATGCGCAGGTGCCGGAGGAGCTGGAGTCGCTGGTGGCGCAGATCAACCACCTGCTGGCTCACACCGAGGACACCCTGAAGCGCTCGCGCAACGCCCTGGGCAACCTGGGCCATGCCCTGAAGACCCCGCTGGCGGTGCTGATCAGCCTGGCCGGGCGCGAAGAGCTGGCCGCGCACCCGCAGTTGCGCGCCAGCCTGCGCGAGCAGCTGCAGCAGATCGAGCAGCGCCTCAGCCGTGAGCTGGGCCGCGCGCGGCTGGCGGGGGAGGTGTTGCCGGGGGCGCGTTTCGATTGTGCGCAGGAGCTGCCGGGGCTGTTCGCCACCCTGTCGATGATTCACGACCGCGGGCTGTCCCTGGACTGGCAGGCACCGCCTGGTCTGGTGTTGCCACGTGACCGCGAGGACTTGCTGGAGCTGCTGGGCAACCTGCTCGACAACGCCTGCAAATGGGCCGCGCAGCGGGTGCAGCTGACGGTGGAGGAAGATGCCGACGGCTATCGCCTGTGCGTCGACGATGACGGGCCAGGCATCGCTGCCGAACGCCGCGACGCGGTGCTCGGCCGTGGCACCCGCCTGGACGAGCAGGTGGCGGGGCATGGCCTGGGGCTGGGCATCGTGCGCGACATCATCGAGGCCTGGAGCGGGCACATCGAATTGCAGGACAGCCCACTGGGTGGGCTGCGGGTGCTGGTCCGTCTGCCCCGGCGTTGAGCGAGGCGCCGGGGGCGCTCACATACCGTTGGCGAATGCCGGGTTGTCGAAGCTGATCGCCTCGCGCACCGGCTGCAGGGCGTGGCCGTAGCGCACCAGTACGTCGAGCGCATAGTCGATGCGGCCACGGATGCGTTCGTCGGCTTCGTCCACCGCTTGCGGGCCGTTCAGCACCTTCTCGACCTGGCGCACGATCAGGTGCTCCGGCAGGTAGCACAGGCGGCAGTTCTTGTAGCTGGAGGCGCGCAGTTCCGCGATGGGGTAGGCGCCGCCGATGCCGGATGAGACGCCCACCAGCAGGCCGGGCTTGTGCGCCAGTTCGGCCTTGCTGGCGTAGATGAAGAAGTTCTTGATCGCCGGGCTGGCCATGCCGTTCCACTCGGGGGCAATGATCACCAGCGCATCGGCTGTCGCGAGCTGCTGCCGATACAGGTCCCAGGGGCCGGTGTCTTCCGCCGGCCAGAGCGGCAGTGGTGCCAGGCCCAGGTCGATGACGCTGCTGGACTCGTGGCTGGTGTGGCCCAGCTCGATCAGGCGCTGACGCATTGCGCGAGCGACCTTTCCCGACTGGCTGTTGTTGCGGCTGGAGCCGGCGACCAAGGCAATATTGAGCATGCTGCTTCCCCCGAAAAAGAACGCAGGCTAGGCGATTGCCTGCCTGCGTTGCAAGGAAAGCACCGCCAGTTCAGGGATGATTTGGCGTCATACGCGGAACTGGTCCATCAGGCTCTGCTGGTGGTTGGCCAGGCGGTTGAGGTTCTGGCTCACCTGGGCGGATTCGTCGGCCTGAGCGCTGATGGATTCGGTGACATCGCGGATCGAGGCGACGTTGCGGTTGATCTCCTCGGCCACCGAGCTCTGTTCTTCCGCCGCGCTGGCGATCTGCAGGTTCATGTCGGTGATCAGGCTGACCGCCTGGCTGATGCGTTGCAGCGCCGCCACGGCCTGGCTGACCTGCTCCACGCTCCCTTGCGCCTGGCGGTGGCTGCTGTGCATGGTGCTGACCACTTCGCGGGTGCCGCTCTGCAGGCCTTCGATGACGTGGCGGATTTCTTCCACCGAGTCCTGGGTGCGCTTGGCCAGGTTGCGCACTTCATCGGCGACCACCGCGAAGCCGCGTCCGGCCTCGCCAGCCCGCGCGGCCTCGATGGCGGCATTGAGGGCGAGGAGGTTGGTCTGCTCGGCGATGGCGCGAATCACTTCGAGCACCGAACCGATCTGTTCGCTGCTGCTGGCCAGGCCTTCGACCTCCTGCATGGCGACGTTCATTTCATTGGCCAGCAGCTCGATGCTGTTGGTGGTCTGGCCGATGACCTGCAGGCCTTCCTGGCTCGCCTGGTCGGCATTGCGCGCGGCTTCGGCGGCCTGCGCGGCATTGTGGGCAACGTCCTGCGCGGTGGCGCTCATTTCCTGGAAGGCGGTGGCCACCTGGTCGACTTCACGGTACTGCTGCTGCATGCCGGCGCTGGTCTGGCTGGCAATGGCGGCAGACTGGTCCGCCGTGCCGCGGGCATCGATCACGCTGTTCTTCACGTCGGCGATGATGGGCTGCAGCTTGTCGAGAAAACGGTTGAACCAGCCGGCCAGCTCACCCAGCTCGTCCTGCCTGGCGTATTCCAGGCGGCGGGTCAGGTCGCCTTCGCCGCTGGCGATGTCCTTGAGCATGGCCGCGACGCCGAGGATCGGGCGGGTCACCCCGCGCGCGGTCAGCCACATCAGCAGCAGGCCGGCGACGACCGCGACCAGGCCGATCAGCAGTGCTGCCAGGCTGTCGCGGGCACGGTTGGCATCGAGTTCGGCGCCGAGCGTGATGGCACGCTCCAGCAGCACCGCCTGGGGCACTTCCAGCAGGACGGTCCAGGGCTTGGCCTCGGGAATCGGCTTGAACGGGCTGAGCTCGCGGAGCATCTCGCCATGCTTCAGTTCCGCATCCTTGCCGTCCTGGATCAGGCTGCGCAACTCGCTGGCATGATCCGGGAATGCGCGCTCGACGGCTTGGCTCAGCAGGCTGCCATCGCGACTGTGGCCCGCGAGCAGGGCGCCGGGGCTGAAGATGCTGACGTGGCCCTGTCCGCCATACAGTTCGGCGTTGGCCTCCTGGCTGATCTGCTGCAGGCTGGCGAGGCTGATGTCGAGGCCCATGACCCCGATGATCTTGCCGTTCAGCTCCAGGGGGAAGGCGATGCTGGTCATCAGCGTCTTCTGGCCGCCGACGTCGTCGTAGTAGGGTTCCAGGACGCAGGCCTGGCGGGTGTCGCGGGGGCAGGTGTACCAGGCGTTGTAGGCCACGCCGTTGTCGCCGGGGGTGGTGTCGCCGAGCAGTTCCTCGGTCATCGCCTCGGATTCCAGTTCACCGACCGTGGCTTGCGACCAGTACAGCGCGAAGCGACCGACCTCGTTGCTGCCGAGTTCGGCCTGGTCGGCGAACAGCTCATCCTTGCCATCCAGCGCGTTGGGTTCGAACACCAGGTACAGCCCGAGCAGGCCCGGGTTGGCTTCGAGGCTGGTGCGCACCTGGCGCGTGAGGTCTTCGCGCAGGTCGAACGCATCGAGGAAGCGCTTTTCGGCCTGTTCGCGCAGGAACAGGATCTGCCTGGAGAAACCCTTGCCGTACTGATAGGCGTCCATGAAATAGCGCTGGATGCGGATCGCCTGCAGCTCTCCACGGGCCTTCAGGCGCAGCTTGGCGCTTTCTTCCAGCATCCCGGAGCTGGCTTCGCGTACCAGGTTGGCGCTGCGGCTGGACTGGAACTGCGAAGCACCCACCAGCAAGGTGACGATGGCGAGCAGGCACAGGCCGGCGAGCAGGGTGATCTTCCACTGGATCGAAAGACGACTGAACAGCATGGTGCGTTCCTTTCTACATGGACTAATGCGGTTATCGGTGCCCAAGCAGTTTTCTTGACTACTATTGCACCTGGCCGAAATTATGCACGCATTGCTTGAAATTATGAACGACAACCCATTTTGACAGGATAGTCCGCATACGGCAGAGTACGCGGCTTTTTGCGCCGGCCAGGGCCGGCATACCTGCAGGTATACGCTTTATGAACGCTGTAATCGCCGCTGTCGGCATCATGCTGGTCCTCAGTCTCTGCCGCGTCCATGTGGTCGTGGCGCTGATCGTCGGGGCACTGGCCGGGGGACTTCTGGGTGGCCTGGGAATCGAAGGCACGCTGAATGCCTTCAACCAGGGGCTGGGCGGTGGCGCGACCGTCGCCTTGTCCTATGCCTTGCTCGGCGCCTTTGCCGTGGCGATCGCCAAGTCCGGCCTCGCGCATGCCCTCGCGGATCGGGCCCTGGCGTTGGTCGGCAAGCAGCAGGAGGGCAGTGGCGGTGCGCTCAAGTGGGTGCTGATCGGGTTGCTGCTGGCCGTGGCGATCTCGTCGCAGAACCTGCTGCCGATCCATATCGCGTTCATTCCGCTGCTGGTGCCGCCGCTGCTCTATGTGCTGAGCAAGCTGCAACTCGATCGCCGCCTGATCGCCTGCGTGCTGACCTTCGGCCTGATCACCCCGTACATGTTCCTGCCGGTCGGCTTTGGCGGCATCTTCCTCAACGAGATCCTGCTGGCCAATGTCGCCAAGTCCGGCGTCGACGTCAGTGGCATCAACATCAGTCATGCCATGGCCATACCGGCGCTGGGCATGCTCTTCGGCCTGCTCGTGGCCGTACTGTTCAGCTATCGCGGCAAGCGCGTCTATGACCTGGAGCGGGTCGCGCAGACCGAGCGCGTCGACGTGCAATACAACCCGCTGAGCCTGCTGGTCGCGGGGCTGGCCATCGCGGCGGCGTTCGTCGTGCAGCTGTGGCTGGACTCGATGATCATCGGCGCGCTGGCCGGCTTCGTGATCTTCTCCGTGTCTGGCGTGGTGCGCTGGAAAGAGGCGGATGGGCTGTTCACCGAGGGCATGAAGATGATGGCCATGATCGGCTTCATCATGATTGCCGCAGCAGGGTTCGCCGAAGTGATGAAGACCACGGGCGAGGTCAGGACGCTGGTGGACGGGGCGGCGACGCTGATCGGCCACAACAAGGCGGTCGGCGCGCTGCTGATGCTGCTGGTGGGGTTGCTGGTGACCATGGGCATCGGCTCCTCGTTCTCGACCATCCCGATCATCGCCGCGATCTTCGTGCCGCTGGGCGTGCAGCTGGGGTTCAGCCCGCTGGCCATCGTCAGCATCGTCGGCACGGCGGGGGCGCTGGGGGACGCGGGCTCCCCGGCATCGGACTCGACCCTGGGGCCGACCTCGGGGCTGAACGCCGATGGCCAGCACAATCACATCTGGGACAGTGTGGTGCCCACCTTCCTGCACTACAACCTGCCGTTGCTGGTGTTCGGCTGGGCCGCCGCTATGCTGCTGTAAGGGTCTGCACCTGCGCCGGATTAAGTTCTGCGCGCATCCTGTCGCTTAACTCCTGGGCGGGGCTGCCGATATACCCTTGCCCCCGTCTTGGTGTGCCTTCCCTCAAGGACAATAACAATGCGCCTGACATTGAAAACCAAAGTGATACTGCTTGCGCTGGTTCCGGTCATCCTCTTCGCCCTGGTGCTGAGCGGCACCGCGGCCAAGGTGCTGCAGAGCATGGCGGAGAAAGAGATTGCCCAGACGCGTGAGCGCCTGGTGCAGGAGAAACGCAGCGAGCTCGAGCACTACATCCAGATCGCCCTCGGCGCTGTCAAGGGGCTCTACGACGGCGCTGCGCAGGGTGACATGGCCAGCCGCGAGCAGGCCATCGCCGTGCTCTCCAAGATCAAGTACGGCGCCGACGGCTACTTCTTCGGCCACGACTCCAACGTCGTGCGCCTGTTCCGTGGCGACAGCCCGGTGGACGTCGGCAAGAGCCTGGCCGACCGGCGCGACCCGAACGGTGTCTACATCAACCGTGAGCTGGTCAACGTCGCCAAGAACAACAGCTACTTCGTCAATTACTCCTCGCCGCTGCCGGGCAACGAGTCGGTGCTGGTGCCCAAGCTCGCCTACAGCTACTACCTGCCGAAGTGGGACATGGCCCTGGGTACCGCACTCAACCTGGATGGCATCGAGGCGCAGGTTGCCCAGGTGGAAACCGAGATCAAGCGCCGCATCGGCACCATCATCACCAGTATCGTGGTGGTCGCCGCCATCCTGCTGGTGGTCTTCGGGGTGATCGGCGTCTGGCTGGGCAACGCCTTCCTGCGCCCGCTGCAACAGATCAAGGCCAACCTCGATGACATCGCCGCCGGCGAGGGCGACCTGACGCGCCGCCTGCCGATCACCAGCGAAGACGAGCTGGGGCAACTGGCGGGCTCGTTCAACCGTTTCGTCGAGAAGGTGCATGGCCTGGTCCGGCAGATCGTCGAGATGACCGGCCAGCTCACCGAGCTGGTCGGCCAGGTGTCCGAGCAGGCGCAGCGTTCCGAACAGGCCATGTCGCAGCAGCGCCATGAGACCGACCAGGTGGCCACGGCGATCAACGAGATGTCGGCTGCCGCCCATGAAGTGGCGAAGAGCGCGCAGAACGCCGCCGAAGCCGCACAGCAGACGGACCGTGAGGGGCAGGCCGCGAAGACGGTGGTCGACGGCAGCATCCAGCGCATCCACTCGCTGGTCGAGGACATCCGCAGCAGCGGGGTGTCGCTGGACAGCCTGCAGCAGGACGTGCAGTCCATCGTCAGCGTGCTCGACGTCATTCGCTCCATCGCCGAGCAGACCAACCTCCTGGCGCTCAACGCGGCCATCGAGGCGGCACGTGCCGGTGAGGCCGGGCGCGGTTTCGCGGTGGTCGCCGACGAGGTCCGTGCGCTGGCCAGCCGGACCCAGCAGAGCACCCAGGAAATCCAGGGCATGATCGATCGCCTGCAGCAGGGCACCCAGGAGTCGGTGACCTCGATGCGGCGTTCCAGCGATGCCGGCGAACTGACCAGCGAGCAGGCCAACAAGGCTGGCGAATCGCTCGACGCCATCGCCCAGCTGATCGGCACCATCAACGCGATGAACGCGCAGATCGCCAGCGCCGCCGAGGAACAGACGGCCGTGGCCGAGGAGATCAATCGCAGCGTGCACCAGATCGCCGTGGCGGTCGACAGCGTGGCGGATGAAACCGAACGTGGCGCGCAGACCGCTCGCAGCCTGGCGGGCCTCGGTGAGCGCCTGGGCGCGCTGGTGCGTCAGTTCCGCATCTGAATCAGAGCGGCAGGTTCCAGCGATTGATCGCTTCGCTCAGGTGCTCGATCCAGGCGCGAACGGCCGGCGACATGCCGCGCCGGTGCGCATAGGCCAGTTGCACGTGTCCCTGTGGCACGTGCCATTGCGGCAGCAACGCGACCAGTCGGCCTGCGCGCAGTTCCTCGTGGCAGAAGGTCGTCGGCAGCATGCTGATACCCAGTCCGGCCAGCGCCGCTGACTTGCGAATGGGGAAGTCATCGATCGCCAGCCGGGCTTCCAGGGCGATCTCGCTGGCCTCCTGCGTCACCTCATGCACGAAGCGCAGGTGGATGCGTCGGTCGGCGCCAACCGCGCCCAGTGCCGGCAGCTGCTGCAGGTCCCGGGGGTGGTTCAGCTGCAGCCCGGCGACCAGGTCCGGGTGGGCCACGACATGAGCGTGCGCCGGCACCAGGCGCCGGGTGATCAGGCCAGGTTCCTCGTCATCGGCCATGCGCACGCGCAGGGCCACGTCCACCGCCTCGTTGAGCAGGTCCACACGGCGATTGGTATGCAGCACTTCCAGTTGCACCTTCGGGTAGCGGGCGAGAAAGCTGTTGGTGGCCTCGGACAGCAGCGTCAGCCCGCTGGGGCTGGAGAAGCGTACCCGGCCACGCGGCTCGCTGGTCAGGTTGGCCACGGTCTCCTCGGCCTGTTCGGCTTCCAGTAACATGGCCTGGCAATGGCGCAGGTAGCGTTCACCGATATCGGTCAGCGCCAGCTTGCGTGTGCTGCGCTGCAGCAGGCGGGCGCCCAGGCGCTGTTCCAGCTCGGCGATGCGCCGTGACAGGCGCGACTTGGGGATGCCCAGGATGCGTCCGGCAGCGGCAAAGCCACCGGCTTCCACTACCTTGGCGAAGTAGAACAGATCGTTGAGGTCATGCATGTCATCGTCCTATGAGTAGGACGAACTATCGCATTTATGCCGTCTTATCGGCTATTGGTTTCATGAGTAGCATCTCTCCCATCGTTTTTGCCCTTGCGTCATTATCGGAGAGCTCCATGAAACTACTGCACCTCGATTCCAGCATCCTGGGTGATGCATCCGCTTCCCGTCAGCTCAGCAAGGCCGTGGTCGAGGCCTGGAGCGTCGCGTCCCCGGGCGTTCAGGTGACCTACCGTGACCTCGCCAGCGATGCCCTGAGCCACTTCTCCGCCGCCAGCCTGGTGGCTGCCGGTACCCCGGCCGAACTGCGCGACGCCGCGCAGCGCCATGAAACCGAGCTGGCCGAGCGCACGCTGGAAGAATTCCTCGCCGCTGACGCCATCGTCATCGGCGCGCCGATGTACAACTTCGCCATCCCCAGTCAGCTGAAGGCCTGGATCGACCGCATCGCGGTGGCCGGCAAGACCTTCAAGTACACCGAGAACGGCGTGGTGGGGCTGGCAGGCGGCAAGACCGTGGTGATCGCATCCAGTGCCGGTGGCGTGCATGCCGGCCTGCCGTCCGGCCAGGCGCATGAGGACTACCTGGTGCGCATGCTGAACTTCGTCGGCATCGACGACATCGAGATCGTTCGTGCCGAAGGCCTCGCCTATGGTGACGAGCCGCGTGCCGAAGCCATGAAGGGCGCGGCGCAGCGCATCAGCGAGCTGTTCGCCACCGCCTGAGTCGGCAGCCCCAATGAAAAAGCCCGCTTTCGCGGGCTTTTTCATTTTCCGGGGCAGGCTCAGACGATGATGCCCTGGCTGCGCAGGTAGTCGTCGTAGGTGCCGCTGAAGTCGGTCACGCCGGTCTCCGACAGCTCGATGATGCGGGTGGCCAGGGAGCCTACGAACTCGCGGTCATGGCTGACGAACAGCAGGGTGCCCGGGTAGTTCTCCAGCGCCAGGTTGAGCGCTTCGATCGATTCCATGTCGAGGTGGTTGGTCGGTTCGTCCATCACCAGCACGTTGGGCTTCTGGCAGGCCAGCTTGCCGAACAGCATGCGACCCTGTTCACCTCCGGAGAGCACCTTGACCGACTTCTGGATCTCGTCGGAGGAGAACAGCATGCGGCCCAGTGCGGCGCGGATGTTCTGCTCGCCGCTGGTCCACTGGCCCATCCAGTCGAACAGGGTCTCGTCGGCTTCGAAGTCGTGCGCGTGGTCCTGCGCGTAGTAGCCGACCTCGGCACTGTCGGTCCACTTCACGGCGCCACTGTCCGGGGTCAGTTCACCGACCAGGGTGCGCAGCAGGGTGGTCTTGCCGATGCCGTTGGGGCCGATGATGGCGACGCGTTCGCCAGCTTCGACCAGCAGGCTGAGGTTGCTGAACAGCTGCTTGTCGTCGAAGCCCTTGCTGACTTTCTCCAGGGTCACGGCCTGGCGGTGCAGCTTCTTGTTCTGGTCGAAGCGAATGAACGGGCTGACGCGGCTGGACGGCTTGACCTCTTCGAGCTGGATCTTGTCGATCTGCTTGGCGCGGCTGGTGGCCTGCTTGGCCTTGGAGGCGTTGGCCGAGAAGCGGCTGACGAAGGTCTGCAGCTCGGCGATCTGCGCCTTCTTCTTGGCGTTGTCGGCCAGCAGACGCTCGCGCGCCTGGGTGGAGGCGGTCATGTACTCGTCGTAGTTGCCCGGGAACAGGCGCAGCTCGCCGTAGTCCAGGTCGGCCATGTGGGTGCAGACCGAGTTGAGGAAGTGACGGTCGTGGGAAATGATGATCATGGTGCTGTTGCGCTGCACCAGGACGTTTTCCAGCCAGCGGATGGTGTTGATGTCCAGGTGGTTGGTCGGTTCGTCGAGCAGCAGCACCTCGGGGTCGGAGAAAAGCGCCTGCGCCAGCAGCACGCGCAGCTTCCAGCCCGGTGCCACTTCGCTCATCGGGCCGAAGTGCTGTTCCAGCGGAATGCCCAGGCCGAGCAGCAGCTCGCCGGCACGGGATTCGGCGGTGTAGCCGTCCATCTCGGCGAACTCGCCCTCCAGCTCGGCAACCTTCATCCCGTCCTCTTCGCTCATCTCGGCCAGCGAGTAGATGCGGTCGCGCTCGGCCTTGACCTCCCACAGGCGCTGATGGCCCATGATCACCGTGTCGATGACGGTGAACTGCTCGTAGGCGAACTGGTCCTGGCGCAGCTTGCCGAGGCGCACGTTGGGTTCGAGCATGACCTGGCCGGCGCTGGGCTCCAGATCGTCGCCGAGGATCTTCATGAAGGTCGACTTGCCACAGCCGTTGGCGCCGATCAGGCCGTAGCGGTTGCCGTTGTTGAACTTGACGGAAACATTCTCGAACAGCGGCTTGGCGCCGAACTGCATGGTGATATTGGCGGTGGAGATCAAAGGACTTACCTATCAGTAACTTGAGATGCGCTGTTTAAGGGATACCGGCTTTCAAGCTCGTTGGCTTGGCCCGACAGGGCGTGAGGCCGCGTGTCGCTGGGCCATGACGTCGTCATGCCGGCGAGGGCGCGCGGGGTCCGAGGCATGGGTGAGTGTGTCGGGCGTCGTGACGCAGGAGCCTGTCTGCGCCAAAGCCGGCAATGGTAACACTTGGCACCCGGAACCACAGCCCGTTACGGCCCGCACGAGATAAAAGGCGTGGGCCGCCGGCGGTGCGCACGGGCAGGGCGCGGGGAGGCTCTTTCGCGGCGCTCTTCCGGCGAAAGGTTGTAATAAGAATGATTCGCTATTAATGTTCGTGCGGTCGCCGTGCCCTGCATGGTGTTTTCAGCCTGGTGGTTTGGGCCGCGCTATGTCTTCGTCTGAAACCGATTCGATCATTCCTCTCGAGGTGCTGTACGGCACGCATCGCGGCTGGCTGCATGGCTGGTTGCGGCGCTCGGTGGGCTGTTCGCAGCAGGCGGCGGACCTGGTTCAGGACACCTTCCTGCGCCTGCTGGTACGTGGCCAGTCGGTCGATGACCGCGCGCCTCGGGCCTTGCTGGCGCGTATCGCGCGTGGGCTGGTGATCGACCACTGGCGACGGGACGCGCTGGAGCGTGCCTACCTCGACGCCCTGGCGCAGTTGCCCGAGGCCAGTCACCCGTCACCGGAGGTGCGCTACGAGGCGCTGCAGTCCCTGGAGCGGATCGCACAGCTGCTCGATGGCCTGAAGCCCGCCGTGCGCGAGGCCTTTCTGCTGTATCAGCTCGGCGGTCTCAACCATGCGCAGGTGGCCCGGCAACTGGGCGTGTCCAGCCGCACGGTCGAACGCCATGTGGCCAGCGCGCTGCTGCACTGTTATCGCCTGTGCTTCGAGTCGCCCAGATGAGCCGGGCAGGGCAGCCACCTGAAGCCGTTGTCCGTTCGGCCATCGAGTGGCAGATGCGTCTGCGCGCCGATCCGGCCAGTGCCGAGCTGCAGCGTCAGTTGCATGACTGGCTGGCGCAGGACGAGCTGCATGACCTGGCCTGGCAACGCCTGCAGCAGATGGCTGGGCTGTTTCGCGTGGCGCCGCTGGCAGATGCCGCGCAGACCATCCCGTTGTTGCAGCGGGCCGAGGCTGACCTGAGCCGCCGGCGCATGCTCAAGCTGTTGGGGCTGACGGCGGGCAGTGCCACGCTGCTGGCGGCTACCACGGCGCCGGCGTGGCGTGCGGATTTCGCCACGGCCACCGGCGAAACCCGGCGGCTGAGCCTGGCCGGCGATGTCGAGGTGCTGCTCAACACCGGCAGTGCCCTCGACGTGCATGGCCAGCAACTGCTGCTGCGCGGTGGCGAGGCGCTGGTGGAGGGCGCGCAATGGCAGTTGCGCTGCGCTCACGCGGACTGCCTGGGGCTGCACGCGCGGATGTCGGTGCGTGAACGCGATGGTCGCAGCGAGATACGGGTCGAGCAGGGCGAGGTGCTGGTGCGTGCGGCAGCCGGCCAGCGGCAGTTGCAGGCGGGCGACGGGCTGGCGGTTTCGGCAACCCGCATGAGCGCGCTGGGCGCGGGGGCACTCGATCCCTTTGCCTGGGCACGGGGGCTGCTGGTGGTGCGCGATATTCGTCTGGCGGACTTTCTCGCCGAGGCCGGACGCTATCGGCGTGGCTGGCTGGGGTGCGATCCCGCGGTGGCCGACTTGCGCCTGTCCGGGGTCTTCCGCCTCGCCGAGCCCGAGCTGATGCTGCGCAACATCACCCATCTGCTGCCGGTCGCGCTGGTCGAGCGAACCCGCTGGTGGGTGCGCGTCGTGCCCGTCGCGTAAAAAAAGTTGTCGGACTTTCGCCGCTCATCCGGTTTGGGGTGATCACTCCCTGAATGGATACCCTCATGCGTGCTACCCGCTCTCTGCCATCGCCGTTGCAACCCCGCCGGCTGTCCACTGCCATCTGTATCGCCCTGGCGCTGTGCGGCGGTGCCGCGAGTTCGCCACTGATGGCCGCCGAGCCTGCGCCGCGCATGCAAGCCCCGGATGTACCGGGTGGCGCGCTGGATCAGGTGCTGAGTCTCTACGCCGAGCGCGCCGGCATCACCTTGTCGTATTCCCCGGAGCGGGTCCGTGGCCTGGTCAGCCCGGGCTCGACGGGGGCGCAGTCGGTCGAGGAGGGCCTGGCGCGGGTGCTCGGCGGTACCGGGCTGGTGGCGGAGAAGACCGCTTCCGGCTACGTGGTGCGGCCGGTCACGGCCGATGACAGCTATCAGCTGCAGCCGGTTACCGTCGAGGCCGCGCCGACGCAGAGCGCGTTTGCGCCGGTGCCGGGCTACTTCGCCAGCCATGCCAGCACGGCCAGCAAGACGGATCGCGCGATCCTGGAAACCGCGCAGAGCATCAGCGTGGTCACGGCCGGGCAGATCGCCGATCGCAAGGTCGACCGTGTCGAGGACGCGGTGGCCTACAGCGCGGGTGTGCGCACCGGCGGGTCCGGGCTCGACCCGCGTTTCGACCAGATCAACATCCGTGGCTTCGACACTACCATGTCCGCCGACTTCCTCGACGGCCTGCGCCAGCCCTACAACGGCTGGCTGTCGATCTACGCCACCGAGGCCTTTGCACTGGAGCGCATCGAGGTGCTCAAGGGCCCGGCCTCGGTGCTGTATGGGCAGATCAGTCCGGGGGGCATGGTCAACCGGGTGAGCAAGCGGCCGAGTCTGGACGCCAGGAATCGGGTGGAAATCCAGGCCGGCAATCATGAGCACCGGCAGGGGCAGTTCGATATCGGCGGCAAGCTGGACGAGGAGGGCGACGTGCTGTTCCGCGCCGTCGGTGTGTATCGCGACGCCGAGTACGACATCGAGCAGCTGAACAATGACGTGCGCCTGCTGGCACCGTCGCTGAGCTGGCAGATCGATGCCGACACCCGCCTGACCCTGCTGGCCCAGTATCAGGAGCGGGAGACCGCTGCTTCGCCGATGCTCTACCACGATGGCAATCGCCTCACCGATTTCTGGCAGGGCGACGAGTACTTCGACAAGCTCGATCAGCGCCAGTGGACGCTGGGCTACGAGTTCGAGCACATCATCAACGACACCTTCAGCCTGCAGCAGAACCTGCGCTACGGCCAGCTGGATACCACCAACCAGTACCTGCAGCCCAACGGCACGATCAGCAACGGGGTGATGGAGCGCTACGCCGTCGGTGTGTACGAAGAAATGGAGTCGGTCAGCAGCGACACCCGCCTGGTCAGCCGCTTCGCCACCGGCACCTTGCAGCACACCCTGCTCAGCGGCTGGGATTACGCCTGGTTCGACAGCTCGGTGCTGTATGCCTCGGGGCCGGCGCCGTCCATCGACATCAGTGCGCCGGACTATCACCAGCCGGTCAGCCGCCCCGGCAACCCGCTGGCCGATCAGGACAACCTGACCCAGCGCAGCGGTCTGTACCTGCAGGATCAGATCGAACTCCAGCGCTGGCGCCTGTCCGCCGGTGTACGCCGCGACTGGGTGCATGTGCGCAACAGCGACAACCTGAGCGACAGCAACCGCCGCACCAGCGATTCCGCCACCACCTACCAGCTCGGCGCACTGTACCTGTTCGACAACGGCCTGGCGCCCTACGCCAGTTACGCCGAGTCCTTCCTGCCGCAGAGCGGGACCAACGCCAATGGTCCGCTCAAGCCCACCGAGGGCACGCAGTACGAGATCGGCCTCAAATACCAGCCGCCAGGCAGCAGCGCCCTGTTCACCGCCTCGCTCTATCACCTGACCCAGCAGAACGTGTCGACCCGTGACCCGCTCGACCCGCTCAACACGGTGCAGACCGGCGAACAGGTGTCACGCGGTCTGGAGCTGGAGGCGGTCGCCGACCTCAGCGAGCGCCTGCACCTGAACGCCAGCTACAGCTACAACGACCCCGAGGTGACCAGGAGCAATGACGGCAACGAGGGCAAGGAGCCGAAGGACACGCCGCGCCACATGGCCGCGTTGTGGCTGGACTACAACCTGCCGTCGGGTCTCGGTTTTGGTGCCGGCGCCCGCTACACCGGCAGCGTATATGGCAACGACATGAACACGGTGAAGAGCGATGACTACACCCTGTTCGACGCTGGCGTGCACTACGACTTCGCCGGTGAGCTGGATGGCGTGCGCCTGGCCGTCAACGCGCGCAACCTGACCGACAAGCAGTACGTCAACTGTCAGGACGGCTACTGCTACCGTGGCGAGGCGCGCAGCCTGATCACCAGCCTGAGCTACAGCTGGTGAGCGCCCTGAACTGGTTGCGCAGCGCTGTGACGGCGCTGCTGCTGGGTGGTCTGGCCGCCGCCCATGCCGAGCCGGTCAACCTGGACGGTAGCGAGCAATGGCTGATGAAAAGCGCCGAGGGCCGCGATTACCGGATCATGCTCAGCCTGCCGGAGGGCGACGTGCCCTATACCGGCGGCTACCCGGTGATCTACCTGCTCGACGGCAATGCCTACTTCCCGGCGTTGCATGCCGCCAAGCGGGCGCAGGAGCGCTGGCGCAAGGCAATCGTCGTCGCCATTGGCTACCCCAGCGATACGCCGCTGGATTTCGAGCGTCGTGCGTTCGACCTGTCGCCGCCGCAACTGCCCGAGCGCAACGATCCGCAGCAGGGCGGCCAGGACCTGTTTCTCGATTTCATCGAGCAGCGCCTGATGCCGCGGGTCAACCAGCGCTTCAAGGTCGATCGGGATCAGGTCAGCCTGGTCGGGCACTCGTTCGGCGGCATGTTCGCCATCTACACGCTGTTCACCCGGCCACAGCTGTTCCAGCACGTGGTCGCCATCAGCCCCAGCCTGTGGTGGCGTGATCGCTACCTGTTGGCGCATGAGCGTGCGTTCGTCGAGCGTGCGCGAGCAGGCGAGCTGGACCTGACCCACCGCAGCCTGAGCATGTGGGTGGGGGACCGGGAGATGCCGCAGGAGATCCAGGACGTGCGTTCGCTGCAGCTGCGCCTGGAGTCGCTGTCGCAGTACGGCCTACGCAGTGATTTCCAGCTCGAAGCGGGCGAGGATCACATGTCGATTCCGTTTCGCGTCACCCCCCGCGTGCTGGAGGAACTGATGAGCACGCGACGCTACTGAGTCGCGCCCCAGGCAGCCCGCCGCATGCGCGGGCCGCCCCGGCAGATCGTCATCTGCGCTGGTGTCCTAGAGACGTGGCCGCAGCTTCAATTCCGGTGTGGGCTTGGGCGCACCGATGGCCGGATGGCTGTCGGGATGCTGCTCGATCATCTGGGCAATGCGGCGCAACTGCTCGAGCATGGCCTGGGCCAGGCCGGCCTGGGTACGGTAGAGGCCGGTGTCCGGGTCCTGCTGCAGGTCGTTGAGGCCCTTGAAGGGGTAGCTGTAGTGCCTGGCATCCGTGCTGAAGAAGCGCTGGTAGTCCTGGGGCGTGTCATGCAGCTCGCGGCAGGCTCGCTCCAGGCTCTGCAGCTGTTCGGCGACGCTGGCCAGTTGCAGGCGCAGGCGGATGATCTGGTGGTTCTCCCAGTTCATCGGCGAGGCCTGTGCACCGGGCTGCCAATGCGCCGGGTTACCGAAGCGCAGCACGAACTGCTGGCCGGCTTCGCGGCCGTAGCGGGTCAGCCGTTCGATACGCTCCCTGGGCATGTTCAGGTTGAGCCCACCTTCGTCCGGGGTCAGCTGGATCAGGCCGATGCGGTCGCGGAAGCCGGGCAGCAGCGACAGGGTCTCGTGGTTCCAGTCCTTGGCGACATTGCTGAGCTGGCCGAGAAAACCGCGCAGGGCGGGCAGGCCGTGCTGCGGAAAGCGCCGCCAGTAGGCCAGCCGTGCGTCGCCGTTGTTGCGCGGGAAACGCACCCGTTGCGCGTCGGCGCCGTCGGTCGGCCCCAGGTCGAGGCCGAAGGTCGGGCGTCGCGGCAGTGCGGCGTCGAAGAAGTGGATGGGAAAGTTGGAACTGATGCCGCCATCGGTGAACCAGCAGCGCTCCAGCCGCTTGCCGGGCTTGCGGTAGTCCACGGCATGCAGCGGCACGGCGCTGAGCAGCAGGGGGAAACTCAGGCTCATGCGCACAGCGACGATCACCGGCAGGTCGTCCGGCACCGGCAGGCGCAGATAGCCGTCGTGCCGCTCGCTGTCGCTCGGGCGCTGGTGCGCGCTCATCCAGTCGACCACGCGCCGGGGGAACAGGCGGGCGAACTCCTCCTCGCGGAAATGGAACTGATTGTTCTCGCGCACCTGGCGGTCATCACGGAACGGCAGGCGGAAGGGGCGCGCCATGCTCAGGCAGGTGGTCATGACCTGCAGATCGATACCCTGCTTGCGCAGGTCGCCGAAGGTCAGCGGCCGCTCGCATTCGATGGCCTCGGCCTGGCCCGCGCAGAATGCCTGCTGACCACTGAGGCGATCGAGGTACTGGGTCAGCCAGGTGGTCAGGGCTTCCCCGGGGGCGCTGTCGTCCGTTGCCGGCATACCGGTACACAGGCCGAAACCATTCGCCGGGATTTCCCGCAGCGCAGGCACGAGCAGGCGCAAGACGACCGCCAGGGCACTGCCAAGTACCGCGAACAGCGCGACCCAGAGCCACACCAGCAGGCTGTCGCTGGCGATGGCGCTCCACCACAGCGGCCCTCCGGCGAGCAGGGCACCGAGCAGCGCGGCAAGCTTGTGTCGGGCCAGCATGACCTTCAGGGGCGCGACCACCCGTACCCAGGGGCTCTTGCCTTTGCTGTCGAGGATCGCGATGAAGGTGTCGAACAGCGTGCGCAGGGGCGCGACGGGCCTGAACAGCGCCAGCAGCTTGGTGCCGCGGCCACTGGCCGCAGGGGTGCAGAGGTGTTCGGGAAGTCGCTCGATTTCGGCGAAGCCGGCGGGGTCCTGCTGCAGCTGCCCCTGCTGGTAGCGCTGGCGGCCCAGCTCGGCAGCGGCCGCCGCTGCCGCGGCAATGGCACCGGCACTGGTACCGCCGATGCTGCGCAGACGAAATGCCTGGGCAATCTCGGTAATGGCCAGCGGATAGACGATGCCGCTGGTGATACCGCCCTTCATGATCAGGTCGCATTCCTGGGCGAAGACCGCCTGGCGCGAATCGTTCATCTACTGCTCCTAGTCGTCGTGCCGAACGCAGGCGCAGGCATGATAGCGCGGCTTTGCCGTCCATATGCCAGCAGCTTGGGGCGGTACTGATCGGTCACGGCGTGTCCGGGGATTCGAGGCGGCGCTGCGGCGCTGGAAGAGCAGCGGCCATGTCATTCGGGCGCTCGAACCTGCCGGCAATCCTGGGTACTCGGGTCTGGATACACACATGGCTTGCCAGGTCATTGAGATCGACCGCCGATGCTCATAACGTCTATGCCCATTCCGCACGCTGAACCCGAAGCCTGACCACCAGGACAGCGGCGCTCGGCAGAACAATAATCACGACGCCCGCGGCGCGGATGACGGGTGTCGGCAGGAGTCGCAGTTGAAAGCAGCCATCTCTCGTACCCTGACGCGAACGCTCACCAGCCCGACCCTGCGTGACTGGCGATGGCGCCTGGCCGCTGTGCCAAGGCGATTGCAGGGGCAGGAGCCGGTGGTGCATTACTTCCATCAGGCGGATGACCCGTACAGCCACCTGACCGCCTCGTTGCTGCCGCAGCTTCAGCAGCGCTACCGGGTGCGGATCTCCAGTCACCTCGTGCCACCGCCCTCGATGGAGAATGCCCCCGACCTCGCGAGGCTTGGCGAGTGGTCGGCGCGCGATGCGCGGCGGCTGGCAGGCCACTTCAAGCTGGCGCCCGTCCGCGAATTTTCCGCGCCCGACGGCGGCGAGCTGCGCCAACGACTGGGGCATTACCTGGGCGCGACCTTCTACTTCGAGGGCGAGTGGTACTGGGGGATCGATCGCCTGCATCATCTGGAACGCAGGCTGGCAGACGCAGGCCTGGCCGAGGCCGGCCTTCAGCCCCTCGTTGCACCGCCGGATCTGCTGCTGGAGGAGGGCGTGAGCAGCACGCAAGCGCCGGTGCTGCATTTCTTCTGCTCGCTGCGCAGCCCTTACACCTGGATTGCCACGCCCCGCATAAGGCAGCTGGCCGAGCATTATGGCGCTGAGCTCAGGCTGAGATTCGTGCTGCCGATGGTCATGCGCGGTTTGCCCGTCCCCCTCGAGAAGCGGCTCTACATCCTTCGCGACACCAAGCGCGAGGCAGAACGCCTGGGGCTGCCGTTCGGGACGATTGCCGACCCGCTCGGGGCGCCAACGGAGCGCGGCCTGGCACTGCTCCAGCATGCCATCGGCCAGGGCAAAGGGCCCGAGTTCCTGGAGTCGTTCCTGAGGGGGGTATTCGCCGAAGGGATCGACGCCGGCTCGGATCGCGGCCTGGCCCGGATCGCCCAGCGTGCAGGGCTGGACCCGGATGAGCTTGCCGTTGCCCTGGCCGACCCGAGCTGGCGGGCAGTCGCCGAGGCCAACCGGAGCGAGATGCTGAGCGAGGGGCTCTGGGGCGTACCGTCGTTTCGCATCGATGACTTGCCAGCCCTGTGGGGGCAGGACCGTATCTGGATGCTGGAGCAGGACCTGATAAGCCAACTGACCCGGCGGGGGTGAGTGACGCCGTGCTTCATTGGTCGTCGAGTCAGCTGTCCGCCTCCGACTCAGGGGAGCGAACTTGGCTCCAGACTGACCGAAACGGTTCGTCCAGCTACCAGCTTCATGCCTTCCGGTATCTCGTCGATAGCGATGCGTACAGGGATGCGTTGCGCCAGGCGAATCCAGCTGAAGGTCGGATTCACGTTCGCCAGCAGCGTGCCAGACGCCGTGCTGCGCTCGCTGTCGTTGATCCCGGCTGACAAGCCTTCCACATGACCGCGCAGTGGCTCCGGCTCGCCCATGACCCAGATGATGGCCTTGGCTTGCTCGCTGATCTGCGCCAGCTTGGTTTCTTCGAAATAGCCGGCGACGTAGAAGCTGCTGCTGTCGACCAGGGTCATGACCGGCTGTCCGGCGCTGGCGTAGGCGCCCGGCCGCAGCGAGAAATTGGTGACCACCCCGTCCACCGGTGCGTAGAGATCGGCTCGCTGCAGGTTGAGGGTCGCCAGTTCACGGTCTGCCAGTGCCTGATGCAGCTCTGCATTGGCCTGGGCCAGAGCATCCTGGCGGTAGTCTTTCTGTTGCGCGGAGACTGCCGTTTTCAGTTCGAGATAGCGCTTGCGTTCGCGTTGTGCCGACGCCAGTTGCACCCTGCTGCGTTCCACGGCTGCTTCGGCCTGGGCCAGGGCGTTGCGCAGGCGTTCCTTGTCGAGGCTCAACAGCCGTTCGCCTTTCTGCACGACCTGATTGTCGTGAACGTAGACGGCTTCCACCTTCCCCGAGACGTCAGTCGCCAGCGGCACCACATCCGCGCGCAGTTTGCCGTCGCGGGTCTGCGGTGCGTAGGTGTAGTAGAGGTAGAGCTGCCAGAGGACAAGCGCGGCACCCAGTACTGCTGCCAGGGTCACCAGCGGGCGTAGCACGCGGAGTGGGGTGGGACGAGTCATGCGGTCCTCATGGGGTGGTCAGTAGCTGCAGGCCGTGAAACAGCCCGCCAGTCAGCAACAGGTAAAGGGCGGTGTCGAACAGGGGGCGCTGGGCGACGAGTCGGTAGGCGCCGGTCCAGGCAAGTAGTCGAGACAGGCCCAGGCGCAGGACGAAGGCTGCGATCAGGCACAACAGCAAGGGCGAGATGTACAGGCCATCGAGGTTGATTTCACCGATCATCACGCGGGCTCCAGTCGGCGGCGTTGGGGAACAGGCGCAGGCGCAGCCAGGTCAGGGGGCGTAGCTGTCGGCTGTCGTGGCGCTGCCAGGCTGCGTCCAGGCCGGCGTCCAGCTGGTCGAGCAAGCGGCGTCGTGTCTGCTCGTCGCGCGGCAACGGGTGCTGCCACAGCTCGCTCGTCAGGACGGCAGGTTCCTGGCCGTTGGCACTGGCCAGGCGCAGTGTGGCCAGATTGATTCCTGCCTCCAGGCGGGCAAGCAGGTTGGGGATTTCTGCCCCCTGGCCGATGGCGGCAAGCCGGGGAGCCTGAGCGGTGATGCGATCCAGCGTGGTGTTCTGGTAGCGCGCCAGCTCCTGCTCGTTCGCGTGAGCGTTGAGGCGCTGCAACGCCCGCCTGTCCTGGCGCTCCAGGCGGTCGAGAATGGGCTGTGCGCCCCAGCGGCGGAAGAGGGCCGCGCACATGAAGGCGCAATAGACGCCGACCAGCGTGCCGCAGGTGCTTTCCAGAAAGAAACCGAGGTCATACGGCGCGTAGTGTCCCTGGAAGTTGATGCTGCTCAACGACAGCGCGATGGCCAGAGTCGCCAGTGGGTTGATGGCCGCCCAGGCGCCCAGGGGCAGGAGAAACAGCGCCATGACGAGCAGGAAGCTGGTGTAGTCGCTGGCCAGAGGCAGCAGCACATAGCCGAGCACGAAGCCCAGCCCCATGGCGATCAGGGCGAAGCGACCGAAGTGACTGATGGCGTAGCCGGGCTCGTCACCGCTGCCAAAGAAGGCGATGGCCACCACGCCCAGCAGCACCATGTTGGCGCCCTGTTCCCAGCCGGTGAAGTACCAGAGCAGGCACAGCAGGGTATAGGTCGCCAGGATGCCGGCGAACATGCGCGTGGCCATGTCCGTGTCGGCCGGCAAGGGGAACGCCCTGGCTTGCCGGACACGCTCGTGCAGCTCGAGCTGCAGGGGCTCGCCATCCAGAAAGGCATCCAGTTGTCGAGCCTCGGCCCACAGCTCGAGGTACTGATGGATATGGTCGTGGAGCGCATCGACGATCAGTCGCTCCCAGGCTGACAAGCTCGCCGTATCTGGTAGCAGCCCGGCAAGCTGTTCATGGTTCGGCGTCTCACTGCGCGCCTGGTGACGGACTTCCGCCAGGTAGGGCCGCAGGGGCTGGCGCAGGGTCTCGGGCAAGTCGGCAAGGACGTTGCCGATGGCACTCAGCAGCGGCACCAGGCTCAGGAGGCGCTGCTGGAGGGTGGCAGCGGCCTGGCGGGTGCTCCGGTCGACCGAGCTGTCGTAGCTCAGGGTGGACATCAGCTGGCTGAACGACGCGATATCGCCCAGGGTCCTGATTCGATCCAGCTCGGTCTGCGCATCGACCGGCTTGCCATCCAGGCAGTCTTCTTGCCAGCGCAGCATGTCGGGCAACCAGCCTTTGAGACGTTCACGCAACACCGGCGCCAGCGATGAGGGAAAGAGCAGGCTGTCGACCAGTGTGACACTCACGATGCCCAGGCATATCTCCGTGACCCGCGTGACCACCATGTGGAACATGGTGTCCGGATGATTGATGTAGGCAATGGCGACCAGCATCATGGTCAGGGCTCCCAGCTGGAAGAAATAGGCCCTGGGGGTGCGGTCCAGATGGGATGCGCCCAGCATTGCGGCGGCCGACAGCCCCGAGCAGATCACCAGCATCTGCGGGGCATTGCTCAGATAGGCGGACATGAGCAGGGTCAGTGCCCCGGCGAAGAGGGTGCCGCCCAGGCGGTAGGTGGCGCGCGCCCTGACTGCGCCGCTGACCGGGTTACTGAGCACGCAGGCAGTCACCATGGCCCAGTAGGGGTTGAGCAGACCGAGGTTGACTGCCAGGGCGTAAGCGAGCATCGCCGACAGGTAGAGCTTCACCGCGTATAGCAGTTGCGGGGCGCTGGGTTTCATGGAGTGTCCAGCAGGTACTGATTGGCCCGTTCCTCGAAGAGGCGCAGGAGGGCCGTGGCACGCTCGATATCCGCTTGCGGTACGTCCAGCATCAGTTCCAGGCGCAGCTTGTCTGCCGCGGCTTCCACCTGCTCGGCCAGTTTTGCCCCGGAGAGCTGGGTGTGCAGTGTGTTGGCTCGCCTGTCCCCTGGCACCTGCCTTCTTTCCAGCAGTCGCATCTCGGTGGCCTGGTCCAGCAGGCGTACCAGGGCTCCGGGATTGATACCGGCTTCCTCGGCCAGCTCCTTCTGGGTCATGCCCTGCGGGTTGCGGTGGACCAGCACCACGACTGTCGCCAGCGACATGGATATGCCGGTGTCGGCGATGACACGAGAGACCGCTTTTTTCCAGGCTCTGCGCACCGGTTGCAGGGCATTGGTGAGGTCGTGGAGGGCGGCGGTCTTGGAGGGCATGTGGGTGACTCGTCAGTACATGGAGCGTAGTAATTTAAATTCAAATCATTGCTTAGGCAATTGATTTGAGCATCAAGATGTCCTCCTTGTCATGCGGCTGTTCCGAGTCGATGCAGGCGGACGCCTGGCGGAGCGTTCCACAACGCAGGTGGGAGGAGGGCAGGTAGCCGCGCCCGGTATACGTCGCAGCAGCGCTGGGCCAGTAACGAACCTCAGGGACTGGTTTGCCCGTTGAACCATTGCTCCTCGATAGCCTGAAGCATCTGCTCGGGGGGCGTCTGCCGGCTCATGCGCCCACGCTGGATGTGGCGATGCTCGAATGAGCGCGCCCCTCGTGCCATCAGCTTGGCCTTGAGCCTCTCAATGTGTTCGTCGCCAAAGTTGCTGTTGTAAGTGTTGAACAGCACGATGTGCTGGTCATCGAAGCGGTTGTGCTCGACGAAGCTCCAGAGCGGTGGCGCGGGGCTGTAGAGCCACACCGGTGATCCGAGCCAGACGGTATCGAATGACGTCAGATCGATGTTGCTCGGGTTGATCTGCGGGAGTGCCTCGGCTCTTTCCTTGAGCCTGTAGGCGTCCTTGAGTGCATGCAGCAGACCGCTCAGGCCAAGCGAATAGGCTGGCGCCTCAAGCGCAAACAGTCGGGCGTCAAGGTGCCTGGCGATCTGCCGTGCGGCCAGTGCGGTATTGCCCGAGCGGGAGAAATACACCACGGCCGTACGGGCCTCGTCCTGCGGATTGACTTCGGGCTGTCGACTCGCCAGCTGGCGCGCCTGCAGGCTTTCTATCCAGGTGACCGCCTGCAGCTCCAGCATCACCACGGCGATAGGCACTCCCAGCAACAGGGCGATCCACTTGAACATCGTCGGCCTCGCTTTACATGAAGTATGGTTTGTCGCCGTCGCTGCCGGGCTTGTTCACCCCGAGGTCGGCGCCAATGTGCAATGTGGGCTGCTTGATGATCTGCACGATCAGGTCGGCCACGCTCTTGCGTGAAACCACGGTGCCGCTGAAGGGCTCGCCTTTGCCGGTGAGCTCGTAATCCACCTCGTGCTCGTCGGTCAGCCAGGCCGGGCGCAGGATGGTGAAGTCCAGGCCCGAGGCCGCGATGGCATCCGCGGCCCGGCGGTAGGGCTTGAGGTCCTCGCCGATAGTGGCGCGGTTCCACTCGCCGAAGCGGCCTGGAACCTCGTCATGGATGCCCAGCGACAGGACGAAGATCAGGCGCCTCACCCCGGCGCTCTGCATGGCGGCGATGATGGCCTGGGCCTGTTTGTCCAGGTCTTCACCGGCGAGATTGGCGTAGACGATGTCCTGCCCGGTCACGACTTTGCGCAGGAGCTTCTTGTCGAGGGCATCGCCGATCACCACCTGTGCGTTGTTCGGCTCCTCGCCGCTGAGCTTCCTGGGGTTGCGCAGCAGCAAGGTCTGCTGCACACCTTCGTGTTGCCCCAGACCTCGGGCCACCCATTGGGCGATCTGCCCGGTGGCGCCGAGGATGAGTACCCTTTTCATGACTGATCTGCCGTCCTACAGGTGCTGTTTGAAGAACGGCACGATCTGCGCCATGGCCAGGGCGACCGGCTCCGGCTGGTCGTAGAGGTCATAGTGCGACCAGCCTTCCGCGACGAAGATCTGCTTGGCTTGCGATGCCGCCCGGCCATAGATCTCCCAGCCGTCGCGGTAGGCGCCAAAACCACCGGGTTTGTCGCCAATCACCACCAGCAGCGGCTGGGTCAGCAGGGTTTCAGCATGGGCGAAGGCGTCCCAGGCCATGGCTGCGCTGTTGAAGGAGAACAGGCCGCTGGTCGCCCCGTTGGGCTGTTGGCCACGCGCCGACTTGTAGTAATCGGTGGCCTCCAGCACGTCGATATCGCTGATGCCGGCTTGTTTGCCCGCTTCGACCGAATCGGGCAGGTAGTTGATGACATGGCGGGGCGAACCCTGGGCCTCCGCTGTGCGCTGGGCGGCCATGGCCTGCAGGGCAGCGACCGGGTCGAACTGGCTGAAGCCTTCACGCATCAGCCGACCGAAATTGACCCCGGTGATGGAGGTGAGCGCCTTGATGCGCTGGTCGGTGCTTGCGGCGCTGACCGTGTAGGCACCGCCGCCACACACGCCGATGGCGCCGATGCGGTTGGCGTCTACGTAAGGCAGGCTCACCAGGTAGTCGATGGCGTAGCGAATGTCCGAGACGCGAATCGCCGGGTCTTCCATGAAGCGTGGCTCACCGCCGCTGGCGCCCTGAAAACTGGCATCGAAGGCTAGGACGACGAAGCCTTCAGCGGCCAGTTGGCGTGCGTAGACGTTGCCGGAGGTCTGCTCCTTGCAACTGCCGATCGGGTGCGTACTGACGATGGCCGGATAGGTCCTGCTCTCGTCGAAACTCGGCGGCAGGTACAGGTCGGCGGCCGAGTCCCAGCCCAGATTGCGATAACTGACGTGCTTGATGGTACTCATGGGGTGGCTCCTGGGCGGCCGGTGCGCATCGCGCCGGCCGCCTTCAATGTGGTGGGTTACAGGCGGGTCTGGAAGAACTGCGCCAGTACGGAGACCGCCTCGTCCACATAGGGCTGCTTGTCATACAGCGACATGTGGTTGGCACCCTCGATCACATGCATCTGCTTGTCCGTGCTGGCTGCCCGGGCAAGCAGGTCATCGCTCATCCATTTGCTGCCGGCAACGCTGCCGGCTACGGTCAGGATCGGCTGAGTGAGAAAGGCCTCGGCCTTGTGGTAGGCGTCGTAGGTGATGATCTGCGGCAGGCTGCGCGCGGTCATGAAGCCTGGCGCATTGGCATGCTGTGCACGCGGGGTGTGGTAGTACTCCCAGGCTTCGCGCAGCTCTTCGTTGGGGGCATCTTCTTCACGCATCGGCGCCAGCGGCAGGGTGGCCAGTTCGGTGCCGTTGGCATCGCTGGTGCGGGCCTGAGAACCGTGCGCGATGTAGGGCAGGGCGTCGGCATCCTTGACGGTGTTTTCCCAACCGTTGCGGAACATCTGCCCGATGTTGACCGCACTTACCGTGGCGATGGCCTTGATGCGACGGTCGTTGATGGCGGCATTGGCGGTGTAGCCGCCGCCGGCGCAGATGCCCATGGCACCGATGCGGTCGGTGTCGACATAGGTTTGAGTGGTCAGGTAGTCGACCACCGCACTGACATCTTCGGTGCGGATGTAGGGATTCTCCAGCTGGCGAGGCTCGCCAGTGCTTTCGCCCTGGAAGGATGCGTCGAAGGCGATGGCCAGCAGTCCCTGCTCCGCCAGCTTCTTGGCGTACAGGCCGGAGGCCTGTTCCTTCACGCCACCGCCCGGATGCGCGACGACAATGACCGGGTACTTTTGGCTGGCATCGAAATTGGCCGGCTGATGAATCACTGCAGCGAGCGTGACGTTCTGGCCGTTGAGGGTGGGGATGCTGACTTTCTGCATGATCTGGCTCCAGTGCTGAGGGGCTGTGTGCCACTCGATGGATTCATACTAGTCCCGCGTTTGTTCGGGAAAAATATGCAAGAATCGACATGACTTGTTAGGGATACTGAACAATATGTCGATCAATCCATCGCAACTTCCAGCCCTGGCCTGGTTCGTCCATATCGCCCGGCACCGCAGCTTCACCAAGGCTGCAACCGAGATGGAAATGTCCCGCGCGGCGCTGTCGCAACACCTCAAGAGCCTTGAGCAGCAGCTCAACGTACGCCTGCTGCACCGCACCACGCGCGACATGTCGCTGACCGAGGAAGGCCAGCGTCTGTTCGACGCGCTGGCGCCTGCGCTGAAGATGATCGACACGGCGGTTGCCGAACTGGGCGAGGTGCCGTCCGCGCCCAACGGCCTGATCCGGGTGAATACTTCCCGTATCGCCGCACGCACCTTGCTGGAACCGCACCTGGGCGAGTTTCTCGCGCGCTATCCCGGATTGCGTCTGGAACTGGTGCTCAACGATGGATTCGCCAACATCATCGCCGACGGTGCTGACGTAGGGATTCGCTTGGGCGAGAGTCTGGACGAGCACATGGTGGCGGTGCCGATCACCCCGCGCATCGAAATGGCGGTGGTCGGCTCGCCAGATTATTTCGCGCGTCACGGTACGCCACGGTCCCCGGCTGACCTGATGCAGCACAACTGCCTGGCGTATCGTTTCACCAGCAGTGGCACACTGGATCGCTGGTCCTTTACCGAGCCGGACGGGGATGGTCACACCCAGGTGTTCGAGCCGCGTGGCAGCGTCGTGTTCAACGACGACGAGAGCATGCTCAAGGCGGCCATCCAGGGCGTCGGCCTGATCAAGTACCTCGACATCTGCGTGCGCGAACAACTGGCCTCGGGCGAGTTGGTGAGGGTGTTGCAGCCCTGGTGTCAGCCTTTCCCCGGTTTCTATCTCTATGCGCCGACACGGGCACAGATGCCCGCCAAGATACGGGTATTGATCGACTTTCTTGTCGAGAAACGCTCACTGCTTGACTGACTGGCGGCAGCGGGTGGATCTGGCCGGCTCCTGCCCTCAGCCCAGGGTAACTGACGGCCAACAGCGGTCTGTTGGCACTGGGGGTAGGCCACAGTTGCTCGTTCAGCGTCTACGCGAGAGCGTTTCATTTTCCATGCCCACGACGAAGTAATTCTGTCCTATCTTCACTGGTACTGCGTCCCTGGCGGCGGGCGCAGTGGCGCACATGCTGCTACGTTGAGGAATCCCTTGCGAGGCCACAAGAATGAAGATCAGATCCAAGCTGCTGGTGAGTTTTCTGGTTGCAACGCTGATCCCGGTCCTGATCGTGGCGTTGCTGACTATCCGCAATGTCACGGAACAGGCCAGAGAGAATTTTCTGCTATCGAGCAGCCTGGACATGAAACTGGTGAACAGCAGTTTCACCACCTTTTTCGACTCGGTGGGCTACACCGTCTCGGCCTTGGCAGAATACCCGGCAGTCAGGGATGCCGACGGCGGTGCACTGAGTACCTACTTCGCCGAGGCGCGCAAGCCTGGCGAGGTCGCCACGGCCAACGGCGGGCGCGAGAAGCAGATCTTCGATTACTTCTCCAATATCGGTAAGAGCAACCCAACGCTTGGCTACGTCTACATGAGTGATACCCAGGGTGGCTACGTGGAGTGGCCGGGTACCGGCGACTACGGCGACTGGGACCCGCGCAAGCGCGAGTGGTACACCAAGGGCCGTGACGCCAACTTCACGCTGGCTCGTCGTGACGGCTACTACTGGGAGCCGGACGACGCGGTCTATGTATCGGTGCTCAAGGGCTTCAAGGATAACGCCGGGGCGTTCTCCGGGGTCGTGGCGGTGGACGTGTCGCTCAAGGCGCTGACGGAGATGGCGCAGAAGGTACGCTTTGGCGAAACCGGTTTTCTGATGGTGGCGGAGGGGAGTGGCACCCTGCTCGTGGATGGCCATCAGCCGGACAACAACTTCAAGAAAATCAGTGAGCTGCCGGGTGAGTACTTTGCAACTATCGCCAAGACCGACAATGGCCTGCTCGAGCTGGATATCGACGGCGTCGCCTACATGGCCAATGTCTATACGTCACCTGAGCTGGGCTGGAAGTTCGTTGGCCTGAAGCAGGCGGACGAGGTATATGCCAGTGCCCGCGAGCTGACCTGGTTGACCCTTGGGGTTTGCATCGTACTGGTCGCGCTGTTCGGTATCGCCGGGGTGATCATCGCCCAGCGGATCGCCAATCCGATCAACCTGGTGACAGGTGGACTGCGCGTCATCGCGCAGGGGGAAGGGGACCTGACTCGCCGCCTGGCGCGCCTCAGTTCGGACGAAACCGGGGAACTGGCCAGCTGGTTCAATCAGTTCATCGAGTCCATCCAGGGCATGATCCGGGTGATCAAGGACAATGCCGTCAGAATGGATGGCGTCTCCAGTGAAACCAGCAAGCGCACTACCGCGATGTCCGCCACGCTGCAGGGCCAGTTGAGTTCGGTGGAGCAGATCGTCACGGCCGTCACCGAGATGTCCTCGGCCGCCAATGAAGTGGCGAAAACCTGTGTGCAGACCGCCGACGTCTCGGAGCAGGGGTTGGCGGCCACGCGCAATGGCAAGGAGGTCATCGCGCGCAGCACGTCGGGGGTCAACAAGCTCGGCAGCAGCATCCAGAGTTCCAGCAAGGTGATTCAGGAGCTGGAGAAGGAAACGGTCAATATCAACAACATCCTCTCGACCATTCAGCAGATCGCCGAGCAGACCAACCTGCTGGCGCTGAACGCGGCCATCGAGGCGGCCCGGGCGGGCGAGCAGGGGAGAGGGTTTGCAGTGGTCGCCGATGAGGTGCGTCATCTTGCCAAGCGCACCCAGGACTCCACCGGGGAGATCAACCATATCCTCAACCTCCTGGTCAGCCGAATCAAGGAAGTGACGGTGAGCATGAATCAGAGCCTGGTCGAGTCGGAGGGCGCCATCAGGTCGTCCGAGGAGGTGCTGGCGGCTTTCGAAAGCATCGAAGGCAAGGTGCAGATGATCCGCGACATGACCATGCAGATTGCGACCGCCACCGAGGAACAGCATCTGGTCACCGAGGAGATCAACCAGAACATCGTGACCATCAACGATGCGGTTGCGCAGATCTCGGCTCAGGCTGCCGAGGTCGAGAGCTACGCCGAAGAGCAAAGCGCGCTGAGCAGTGAGCTGAAGACGCTGGTCGGGCGTTTCCGTACGGATTGAGACGCGCAGGCAACGGTGTCTCGCCTCGATCATCCTGGCGCAGTGCTTGATGCCTGCGCCAGCTGGTGTTCAGAGCGACCACGCACAGCGTGTTGATTGCAGAACGACGCGTCAGGCAAGGTCATGGTGGCTTGGGCAACTGTCCGCTTCTGCTTGGAAGCGGACGTCGTTGACTGGTTGCTATCGGCCAATAGCTGCCCGTCGCCAGAGGCAGAAAACGGCCACCAGACGGCACTCATCGTCTGCGTACCAGGCTCATTGTGTCTTGCTCCCCTAGCCTCCGTCACACAAGAGCCGGAAGCCTACCCGGTCCGGCGTCGCCTCTCAGGTCCTTCGTTAGGCGTTTTCGGACGCTAACCCATTGACCAGCTTGGCCGAACACTCGACGATTGTTTCCCTAGTTGCTCTTTACCGAGACATTGGAGCGGCACTATCACGTGCATATACGAGAGTCGCAGTTGCACTGCCTGTGCCTGACGATTCTTTTAGCGCTGTGCATCTGGGCAGTCTTTGACTTTGTGGGATTCTATCGTTTCACGTCCTGAAGCTCGTCACGCATCAAGGCTGAAGTCTTATGTAACAGTCCGCTTATTGAGTTTGATTACTCGCTCTCGTAGGTTTCGCCGCCCTCATCCGAATCCCAACCTCCGGCAATACAGCATGGATCAGCGTTCAAGGTGATTTCTCAGCGGGAGAAGGTATTCGACTGGCCGATATCGTCAAAGAGGAAATATCCAAACTAGCTGACTCTGGTATTACACAGCATGAGCTAAATATGGCTAAAAAATATTCTTGACGAGCGTTGTCGGCAAGTAAGGATAGATCGAGATGTTCAGGAAATGCTGACTGGACAGCTACATGAAGGTGTTACGATGGCATCTTGGGTGGCGCGCAACGATGCGTTCTCCAGTGTGAGCCTGGAGCAAGTTAATAGTGCAATTCGGCGGTACTTTAAAGCGAGCAACATAGTTGGAGTCATTGCCGGTCCGAGTACTGGCAGGTGATGCTCCAAGGCTTCAGCCTTAAAGTTCATAATTCAAGCAAAGAGATAGGTGTTCTAGATATGAGAGTAGGGGCCGTTCTTGGCAGTAAACTTGCTATGATTACAGGCTGGGGAACTGGTTTGGCGTTTCTCTTTATTTTATTCGGTAGCAAGGTCAATCTTGCACAAGATGTCTTGCGTGTGATGGACGCGCTACTAGCTTTGAGTGTGTCAATTTTTACTTTTCTCTGCTTTTCGGCAGTCTCTGCAGAGGCTTCTGACTTGGAAAAGACTTCAGGCAAGGTGGCGCTGTACGTGTCATCTGGAAAGGTTCAAGGAGTGCTGTTCAGTGTGGCGCTATTGCTATGCGGATGGCTCACCCTTGATGCAGCCCCTGAGATAGCTGGGGCGGTGAGAACGGCAACTGCATTTGGCACCTCTATGACTGGTGTTGGTGTAGTTGTTCTGTATATAGGAGTAGCACAGTTTATGAAGGGGAAGAGAACATGAGAGAGCTCAGCTTGCAAGAAATGACTCTGGTAGGTGGGGGCAATGACAACGTTGGCCAGGCAGCCGCAGCCGACGTGGTTAGTGCACTGGAGCAGTTGCAGGCGGCAGAGCAGCGGCAACTAGCTAGACGTTCGCGGGAAACTGTCATATGGCAACGTCCTTGCGCACTGTTCAGGAATGCTAAACGCATTACGATAATTGTACTGGCTCAGTAGCGTCCATCTATATACGCCGCTGACGTCCGCTCTTGGCCGGTAGCTGCCGGTCGCCAAATGCTGCTACCGGCCAATAGACGACTCTCATCGTCTGCGCACCAGGCTCATTGTGTCTGGCTCCCCTGGCCTCCGTCACACAAGAACCGGAAACCTACCCGGTCCGGCGTCGTCTTTCCGGCCCTTCGCCGGGCGTTTCGGGCGCTAGCCCGTTGAGCCGCATGGTTACTGACGTGCTCATGTCCGCACGGAGGGGCGGGGTATTGAGCGACGCATAAATCAGCCAGATTCGGGGTATTTACTTGTTGGCGGGCAGCTACACTGAAAAAGCAGGTTGAGCTTCATATCGAATTCTTTCATGAAGGGCTTCCCCATGGTCATGACCGTCTCGTCAGTACTGCTGGATGAATGGCAGGAGCTTGCCAACCAGGCTGCAGAAGCGGCGCAAGTACCTGCTGCCCTGGTGATGCGTGTCTGGCCTGAGCAGATTGAGGTGCTGATCGCGAGCCTCGGGGATGAAAACCCCTATGAGGAACATGAGAAGGCCGACCTTGGGACGGGCCTCTATTGCGAGACCGTCATGGCTACCCATCAGCCTTTGCTGGTGCCTGATGCATTGAGCGATCCGGAATGGGCCAATAATCCTGATATCAAGCTGAACATGATCAGCTACCTGGGAGTGCCATTGGTCTGCCCTGATGACAGCATTTTCGGCACCGTCTGTGTGCTGGACCGACAGCCCAGGCATTACGACACGAAGACGCTGCGCATGCTGGAGTCGTTGAAAGCGATCATCGAGTCAGACTTCCATTCGGTGGTCGCTGGTGATCCCGTTCATGAGGGCAGCCGCAGTGGTTCGGAACGGCGGGCCTTTCAAAACTGCATTGCGGATCTCCGAGCCAGCAATGGTTCGCCGTCGCCATCTGCCTGAACCGGGCGACGATGTCCCTGAAGATGATCGCGGGCAATACCCTGGTTCCGCGTCCCTATCTCAAGAAGTGGGCCCGGTGGCTGGCTCAGCTTCAGGAGATCACGCAGGCCGATGCCATTTGGCTGATGAGTCTGCAGGGCGACCGGCTGCAGACCGTACTGGATAGCGCTCAACCCTCGCTTGACCAGCGCACTGCCGCCAGTGAGCTGGCCAATCGCCTGGCTGAGCAGGCAATCACTGCGCGCGCCGTCGTCGAAGAGTATTGCGCTGAGGTGGGCTGCTGCTGCGTGAGTGTCCCGCTTTGTTGGCCGGATGCATCCGTTTATGGCGCACTGGTTCTGATGGCCGGGAAGGACGGCCGCAGCCTTCTGGAATGGCTCCGGCACATGCTCGAGTCGGATTTCCGCACCCTGCATTTCGTGCGCGCCATCGATCAGCATAAAAATCTGCTGGAGACGCGAATTGCCGAGCGGACGGACGATCTGCGCATGGCCAATGAGCGGCTTGCGCAGGAGTTGAGTCTGACCCAGCGCACCGCGCAGCTGTTGCGTCAGATGGTCATTCATGTGCCCGGTGGTGATGAGCATGGCTATTTCCACAAGCTCGTGCAGCAACTGGTTCAGATGCTGCGCGCCGAACATGCGTTTGTCGCCTTGATCGATGATCAAGACCCCAGTCGCGCAAGCACCATCTCCTGCTACAGCGGTAATGACTGGCACACCAACTTCAACTTCGAAATTGCCAAAACCCCTTGTAGCCATGTGCACAAACGCCGCGGCGTGTTCACCTCATGCGACCTGGACAGCGAATTTCCCGAAACACAGGCCCAGTTCGGATTACAGGCTGAGACCTATCTGGGGGTTCCCCTGCTCGATGAAGCGGGGTGCACGCTGGGGGTCATGGCCGCGATGGGGGGAGGGGACATGCTGGAAGCCCATCTGGCCAATGAGGTCATTGAGCTGCTGGCTGCCCGAACCGGGTCTGAAATCCTCCGCATGCATACCGAGGATGAGCTGCGTCACCTGGCTCTTCACGACTCCTTGACTGGGCTGCCCAACCGTATCCATTTCAGAGGTCGGCTGGAGCAGGCCATTGCTCAGGCGGAACGTGCACATACCCATCTGGCCGTTCTGTTTATCGATCTGGATGAGTTCAAGACCATCAACGATAGCCTGGGGCACGATGTCGGTGACAGGGTGCTGGTACAGGCGAGCAAGCTACTCGAGGCCTCCATGCGCGACATGGATAGCGTGGCCCGGTTGGGGGGTGACGAGTTCGCGGCATTGTTGCCTGGTGCCGACTCTCTTGAGGCAGATGCTGTTTTTCAGCGCATCGCCAAAGCGATGTCCACGCCTCTTCTCAGCGAAGGCATCGAGCTGTTTCTCTCCGCCAGTGTCGGTTGCAGCCTGTACCCTGACGACGGCACTGACTCCGGTAGCTTGTTGCGCTCGGCTGATACCGCGATGTACCGCGCGAAAGCACTCGGCAAGAACCAACTGCAGTTCTACGCGCAACACAGCAAGCAAACGATCCAGCGCGACCTTGTCGTCGGCAACCGTCTACGCAAGGCGATCAATGCTGGTGAGCTCTACGTGGTCTACCAGCCCAAGATCGACCTGAGGGATGGATCGCTGGTCGGTGCTGAGGCCCTGTGCCGCTGGCATGACCAGGAGTTGGGTGAGGTTTCACCGGGTGAGTTCATACCGATCGCGGAGCGAGCCGGGATAATTTCAGACCTGGGTGCGCTGGTGATCAAGCAGGTGATCGCCGACTTGCAGGAGTGGCAGTGCCAGCAGATCGAGGTGCCCAAGGTCGCTGTAAACGTTTCAGCCAAACAGTTGCAAACCACGGAGTTTACCCAGTGGCTGGCAGAGAGTGTGCGCAGTGCAGGCCTGAAACCCCATCACCTCGTCATCGAGTTGACCGAAAGCGTTCTGATGGAGCGAAACGACATCAATCTGCAGGTCCTGGCTGAGTTGGTGGCGTGTGGATTCCGGATCAGCGTGGATGACTTTGGCACGGGCTACTCCTCGCTTGCCTATCTCAAGCGGATGCCGATCAGCGAGATCAAGATTGATCGCAGCTTTGTCGAGCACCTGGCCGATGACCAGGGTGATCAGGCCATCGCTGCAGCCATTCTGACGCTCGGCCACACCCTGGGGCATGTTGTCGTCGCCGAAGGGATAGAGAACGAGCAGCAATTACGCGTTCTGCGTGCTTTGCACTGCGATGTGGGCCAGGGTTTTCTTTTCCACCGCCCGCTGTCGCGTACGGCCTTTCGTGAGCTGTTGATGCATGGGCGCGGTGGTAAATAGCTGCTGCTTTCATCCTTGCACCCAAGGCGCAACGGTGCTTCGCGATAACCAATGCGAGGCTGTCTGCTTCTGGTCGGGAGCCGTCGCTGGTGACAGGCCGCTTTCGGCCAAAAGCGGTTATTCGGCTTGTCTACAAAACCCAGGGCAATTCACTAGGCCGTCGCGGTCTATAGTCGGCGGTGGTAACTCAGACGCTCTATTGCTCTGCTTATCTCAAAACTAAAAGGGCCACCTTCGCGACCCTTGTTAGTTGGCTGATATGCCAGCTCTGAACCTTTTCTGCTGCGTGCTGCTCTTTCCAGGCTTTCAGTACCTTGTGACTATCGCCTTTAACTACTACTGCTTCAGCGGTATTCAGGTTCTCTTCAACAGCGCTGGGTTTAATGCAGGCTGCGTAAAGGCAGGGGAAAATACCTGTCTACATGCAGCTTGTATTCGCACGGACTCACGCGTCTGACAGTGCCGCCTTGTGGGCTGCTCGCTTGTTCCATGCGCGATAGATCGGCAGAACGATCATCACTGCAATGAGCGCCCAGACCGCCCAAGTGATAGGGCTGGCGAATAGGATGCCTAGCTCGCCGTCGGAGATCGACAGCGCACGGCGCAGGTTCTGCTCCATCAGCCCGCCGAGAATGAAGCCCAGCAGAATCCCTGAGAGAGGGACATCCAGCTTACGGAGGAGATAGCCTGCTATGCCGATACCAATCATCAGGAACAAGTCGAACGCTGTGGCGTGCACCGCATAAACGCCGATCGAGGTGATGATGGCGATGGCAGGCACCAGTGCCCAGTAAGGCACGGCGAGGATCTTGGTGAATACCTTGATCAACGGAACATTCATCACTATCAGCATGATGTTCGCGACAAACAGAGAGGCGATCAGGCCCCAGACGATTTCTGGCTGATTTTTGAACAGCAAGGGGCCTGGGGCAATGTTGTAGAGGGTCAAGGCGCCGAGCATGACTGCAGTCGTACCGGAGCCGGGTACGCCGAGGGTCAGCATGGGCACCATCGAGCCGCAGGCGGACGCGCTGTTTGCCGCCTCAGGTGCGGCCAGGCCACGAAGGTCGCCGTCACCGAACTTATTGTCCTTGCCGGCCAGATGTTTCTCCGACATGTAGGCCACTGCGCTGGCTAGCGTGGCTCCTGCACCTGGCAGGATGCCGAAAATGAAACCTAGTGAACCGCTGCGCAGGTTGGTGCCGAGCACAGAGGCACCTTCCTTCAGGTTGAAGATCATGCGGCCGCTCGCCTTTATGGCTTTCTGCCCGTGGTGGGTGCGCTCCAGCAGTACGAGAATCTCGCTCACTGAAAACAGGCCAAGTACTAGTACGATGAACTGGATTCCGTCGGCTAAACCTAGGCTGCCAAACGTGAAGCGGTAGACGCCGGTGTTGGAGTCGATGCCCACACAGGAAAGGAACAGACCGATACAAGCAGCAATCGCGGTCTTCAGCGGCTTGTCCCCGGCCATGCCGGCCATGCAGACGATGGCAAATACCATCAGCACGAAGTACTCCGCCGGGCCAAAGGCTACGGCCCAACTTGCCAAAAGCGGAGCAAAGATCACTACCCCGCACGTTGCGATCAGGCCACCGGCAAACGAGGCCCATGCCGAGATGGACAGCGCGATTCCAGCCTTGCCTTGGCGTGCCAGTGGGTAGCCGTCGAGCGTAGTCATTACGGCGGCTGCTTCGCCAGGAATGTTCAGCAGGATGGAGGATATGCGGCCGCCATACTCGCACCCGAGGTATACGGCGGCCAGCAGGATCAGTGCGGTCTCCGGTGGCAGGCCGAGCGCGAAGGCGATCGGAATCAGCAGTGCTACGCCGTTGATTGGACCAAGGCCGGGTAACAGACCGACGACAGTGCCGATGAAAGTTCCGCACAAGGCGGTAGCCAGGTTGTACGGGCTCAGAGCAACGCCGAAGCCCTGGCCCAAGTAGCTCAAGGTATCCATGAATCAGAACTCCAGAGAGGAAAGCAAACCGAGCGGCAGTGGCACATCGAGTACCCGGTCGAACAGCACATACAATCCCACAGCTAAGACAGGGCCGGAGACAAGACTGATCAACCAGGTGCCTGCATAAAGCCGGGCCATGGTGATACCGAAGAGCACGCTGGAGAGGATGAAGCCGAGTGGCTCAAAGGTCGCGGCATAAAGCAGAAAGAGGCCTACGCAAGTGCCGACCTTGCCAAACACCAGCTTGTCCATCGGCTGCTCACTGTCGTCAGTTTTCGTGCCGGAGGGTTTTAGCAGCAGATGTATGGCGCCCAGGGCCATCAGAATCAGAAGAAGCATGGGGTAAGCCCTGGGGCCTACCGGTTCATACGAGTACGGCGCGTGATAACCCCAGGCGACGGTCATCAATCCCAAACAGGCGAGCAGTAGCACCACACCGAAGATGCGTTGAGACATGAAGATGCTCTCGTGTCGTTGCAGGCCTGGCTGCGCGCCAGGTCTGACAAGAGGAAGGCCCACCCCCGTTGACGGGGTGGATGGTGAGGCTTACTTAACTAGACCAAATTCCTTGGCCAGTTCTTTGTATTGGGTAGCCTGCTGCTTAACGAGCGTGTTCAGCTCGTCCCCGGTCTTGGCGAAGGGGTAAAGCTGACGCTGTTCACGCAGCTTGGCGAAGTCATCGGAGGCCAGCAGTTGGTCGAAGGCCTCCTTCCACCAGGCGTAGGCCTCGTCGCTGACCTGCGGGCCAACGTAGAAACCCCGTACCACTGGCCACGTGACGTCATAACCCTGCTCTTTTGCCGTGGGGATGCTGGACACGACATCTCCCGGCAGGCGCTCATCGGAGAGCACCGCGAGAATGCGCATGCTGCCACTCTCGATATGTGGCACGGAGTCGGCGATGTCGGTGCTGGCCACTTGAATATGCCCACCGAGCAGAGCTGTGGCCAGTTCACCGCCACCCTCCATCGCTACATTTCGCAGCTTGCCTGGCTCGACGCCGGCCGCACGCGCAATCAACGCGGTTTGCATCCAATCCTGGCCGCCAACGCTGCCGCTCGTACCAATCACCACTTTGCCTGGGTCTTTCTTGAGAGCGTTGATCAGGTCGTCGAGGTTCTTCAGCGGTGAGTCGCTGCGTACCGCCAGGGCGCCATATGTTTTCCCTAGGCCGACCAGCCACCTGACGGCGGTCTCGTCGAAGCGTCCGTATTTGCCCTGGGCCATGCTCAGCAACGTGCCGCTGGAAAAGGCAATGATTGTCCCGGGCTCAGCGTTGCGGTTACTGGCTACGGCGTTGTAGGCGACTGCCCCGCCGCCGCCTGGCATGTAGGTCACTCGCATCGGCGACGAAAGCAGCTTGGCATCTAGCAGGGCGCTTTGCGCCAGTTTGCAGGTCAGGTCGAAACCACCGCCGGGAGCGGCTGGCGCTATGCACTCCGGTCGACGCGGCTCGTCGGCCAGGGCTTGGCCCGCCAGAAGGCAGGTGGCGGTGAGAAGGATCGTGCGTAGGGATGTCTGCATGGGGGGCTCCAGTGGAGTCGTTATTGTTTGATGCTGTCCGGCTCATAGCCGGGCGGCGTTTTTCACTGAGGTCTTGCATATCGGGCGTCGTAGAGAGTGATTGCTCTAAGCTACCGATCCCAATAGGATTACATTTCTAGCACTAAAAATGTAATCTTGGTATCCATGAAAAACACAAAAAACTATCCCTGCGAGCATTTGGCTGTCGGCAGCGATCGCTTTCGCTTCGTCGATTTGCCGGCTGTGTGCGGTGAGCATCTGGAAAAATTGCCAGTCGTTCTTCGCCTCATGCTGGAAAACGTGCTGCGCAGTATGGTCGGAGAGGAGCGGGACAGCGCCGTGAGCGCGATCTTCGATTGGCTGCAGAGTGGCACCAGCGAGGCTGAGATCGCCTTTCGCCCTGCCCGGGTGCTGATGCACGACACCACCAGCACTCCGGCGCTGGTGGATATCGCCGCCATGCGTGACGAGCTGGCCGAGGCTGGTGCCGATCCGCGTCTGCTCAATCCGGTGTTGCCGGTGGACGTCTCGGTTGACCATTCCCTGGCGGTTGAGGCCTACGCCCGCTGCGATGCGGCGGACCTCAACATGGGCCACGAGATTCGCCGCAATCGTGAGCGCTACCAGTTTCTACGCTGGGCTTCGCAGTCGCTCGATGGCGTGCGCATCAACCCGCCCGGCACCGGCATCATGCACACCATCAACCTCGAACAGCTGGCCACGGTAGTCACCCAGGCACGGGGTGAAGATGGTGAAACCTGGCTGATGCCGGACATGATGATCGGCACCGACAGTCACACGCCGATGATCAACGGCATCGGCGTACTGGGCTGGGGCGTTGGCGGCTTGGAGGCGCAGACGGTGATGTTCGGCATGCCGACCATGCTGCGCGTGCCGGACGTAATCGGCGTCGAGCTGACCGGCCGGCTGCGTCCGGGCGTGCTGGCCACTGACCTGGCGCTGACCGCGACCCATCTGCTGCGTGGCATCGGTGTATCGGGCGAATTCGTCGAATACTTCGGCCCCGGCGTGGCGACCCTCACTGCCGGAGAGCGCGCGGTGGTCGCCAACATGGCGCCGGAGTATGGCGCCACTACCGGTTATTTCCCGGTGGATGAGCAGACCCTGGACTACCTACGCCAGACCGGGCGCAGCGAAGAGGCCATCGAGCGCGTGCGCACTTACCTGCAGCGCACTGGCCTGTGGTTCAACCCGCAGGCGCGGCCGCGCTATACCCGCGTGCTGCAGATCGATCTGGACAGCATCCAGATACATGCCGCCGGCCCGCGTCGGCCGCAGGATCTGCTGGCCTATGGCGACATTCCGGCCACACTGGAAAAGATCGGCTTCAGCCCGCGTGGCGACTCGGCGCTGCCGCGTCATCCGGTGGCCATCGCGGCGATCACCAGCTGCACCAATACCTCCGATCCGGCGCTGCTGATCATGGCCGCGCTGCTGGCACGCAAGGCGCGCAGCTTTGGTCTGCAGGTGCCGGCCTGGGTCAAGACCTCGATGGGCCCCGGTTCGCCGGCTGCTGCTGCCTACCTGCAGCGCGGCGGCTTCCTCGACGACCTGGCGGCCACCGGTTTCGACATCGTTGGCTATGGCTGCACCACCTGCATCGGCAACTCCGGGGGGCTACCGGCGGTGATTGTCGAGCAGGCAGCCGCCGGCAATATTCATCCGGTGGCGATGCTGTCCGGCAACCGCAACTTTACCGGGCGTATTCACCCGGATCTCGACCTGGGCTTTCTCATGTCGCCGCCGCTGGTGGTGGCCTACGCCCTGGCCGGCGACGCCATGCGCAATCTGGCCAGCGAGCCGGTCAGCCATACCCCGGACGGTGAGCCGGTGTTCCTCACCCAGCTGTGGCCCAGCCACGCCGAGCTGGCCGAGGCGCTGCAGCAGTCGCTAGATGCCGCGGACTTCAAGCGCTGCTTCGAGCAGGCTCAGCGCAACCCGTACTGGCAGCAGCTGATTGTCGGCAATACGCCGCAATTTCCCTGGAGCGAGACGTCGACCATCTTGCGCCGGCCCCCGTTCGCCTCGCTGCGTTATGGCTCGCTGCTCGGTGACTACACCGCGGCGCCGCTGCTGGTGGTCGGTGATGACGTCACCACCGACCACATCTCGCCGGCCAGTGCGATTCCGGCGGACAGCCTGGTGGCGGATTTCCTCGTCGAGCACGGCGATGCCCGTGACGATCTCAACGTGTTCGCCTCGCGTCGTGGCAATTGGGAAGTGATGCTGCGTGCGGCCTTCCACAGCAAGTCACTGGTCAACCGTCTGGCGCCCGGCGCGCCGGTGGCGCATACAGTGCACGCGCCGTCCGGGCAGCTGTTGCCGATCTGGGAAGCCGCGCAGCGCTATCAGGACGACGGCGAGTCGATCGTGCTGGTGGCCGGTGAGCGTTATGGCACCGGCTCGTCGCGCGACTGGGCGGCCAAGGGCCAGCGTCTGCTGGGCATTCGCGCAGTGCTGGCGCTGAGTTTCGAGCGCATTCACCGCTCCAACCTGATCGGCATGGGCGTGCTGCCGCTGCGTCTGGCGGCTGGCAGTGGTCCGGATGCGCTGCAGCTGCAAAGCGGTGACCGTCTGCAGATTCAGGCTTGCGAAATTCAGCCGCGTTGCCCGGTGCCTGTTACCCTGATTCGTCACAATGGCGAGCGCATCGAACTGCAGGCTACTGCAGCGGTGGAGACTCAGCTGGAGGTCGAGTTGCTGCGTCAGGGCGGGGTGATTCCGACCATCCTGCGCAAGACCCTGGCCGACGCCGGGCAAGCGCCTGCCGCCTGACAGCCCTCGGGGCGGCTCGCGCCGCCCCTTTATCGAACTGATTGCAGGAGAATTTTCATGAATCCGTCTGAATTCCTGTTGAATGCCTTCGCCCCCGAGGGCCGTTTGCGCGCCTCGATCAATCTGGGTAATCCGATCCTCGCCGGCCGCGATGAGAACGGTCAGCCCTGCGGCGTATCGGTTGATTTGGCCCGTGCGCTGGCCGCGCAGCTCGGCGTCGAGCTGGAGTTGGTGGTGTGGGACGCCGCCGGCAAGTCGGTGGAGGCGGTCGAGGACGAGCGCGCCGACTTCGGCTTTTTCGCCATCGATCCCAAGCGGGCCGAGCGCATCGCCTTCACCGACGCTTACGTGTTGATCGAGGGCAGTTACCTGGTGCGCGAGGATTCGCCGCTGCGTGACAACGGCGAAGTCGATAGCACCGGCACGCGTGTGACGGTGGGCAAGGGCAGCGCCTACGACTTGTTCCTCACCCGCTCGTTGCAGCAGGCGACAATCGAAAGGGCGCCGACCTCGCCGGCGGTGGTCGAGTATTTCCTCACTCATGGCCATGAGGTGGCAGCGGGTGTGCGTCAGCAGCTGGAGGCCGATGCCGCGCGTCTGGGCGGGCTACGTCTGCTGCCCGGACGCTTTATGGAAATCCGCCAGGCCATGGGCCTACCGCGCAGCCGTGGCGAGGCGGCGCATGCCTATCTGGCGAATTTCGTCGAGCAGATGAAGGCTTCAGGCTTCATCGCCGAGGCGCTGCTGCGTCATGGCATCGCTGGCGCCTCGGTTGCCCCGGCGGCCTGAGGCGTCGCTCAGCCAGCGTCGGAGCTGAGGATGTCGTTGAGCTCGCCGAGGTTGCGCAAGGTGGCCAGCAGGTGACTGCGTAGCGCCTCGGAGGCTTGCTGTGTACGGCCTTGAGCGAGCAGGTCGAGAATCTCCAGGTGCTGCTCGCAGTGCTGCACGTAGCGGGTGCGGTTCTTCATCGAGCGGTAGGAAAGCAGGCGCCGCACGCGGTTGACGCGCTTGATGGTGTCGATGAAAAACGGGTTGCCGGAGGCCTCGACCAGCGCCTCGTGAAAACGCACGCCACGGTCGTGCAACTGGTCGGCACTGGCCGTTTCGATGCCGCCGTTGATGAGTTCGAGTTCGACCGCACGGCAACGTTCGATAACCGCCGGGTCCAGACGGTAGCCGGGCTCCAGCAAGGCGGCTGGTTCCAGAGCCAACCGCATACGGTAGGACTGCAGCAAGCTGTCAGGCGTGGTCAGCATGGAGGAAAACTCCCAGCCATACCCGGGCTTTCGGTTCACCCAGCCTTCGCTGGTGATTCGGGCCAGGAGGGTCTGCAGTTGGGCTCCCGTCAGTTTGTATCGGGTCTTGAGCGCCACCTCTGAAACTGTCATCGGCAGTTTGCCGGTCAACAGGTCGTCGGCCAGGGCGAAGTAGGTTTTTCCTACCACGCTCTGCGCTGGCTCCTGATTGGCGGAACTGTGCTGGGAGGGGTCTTGAGCGAGGAAGTAACCACGGTTTTTCAGGCGTACCACGAAACCCGTTTCGCACAGCACCTGCAGGGCATCGTTCACGGGTGATCGCGAGACGTTCAGGCGATCAGCGATTTTTTGGGCCGCGAGGTGGGTGCCGATCGGCGCCTGCTCTTGGGTAAGCAATTCGACGATCTTGGGAATTATCAGTTGTGCGGTATTCATTACGAATGCGGCCTCGGTCAGGCCAGACACTTTAAATGGCGGCTGTGTAGCGTTCAATCCTGCGCCGCGCCAGCCAGTAGATGCCCTGGGTACGGCGCGCCGTGAGCCCACTCAACGCGAAGCAGCAATCTCCACAAGGAAATTTATATGCAAGGTCTCAACTTCAACCCCGCGCTCACTGCAGTGCGGTTGCTCGAATGCTGGCGAAATGGCGAGCTGCTCACATCACTCCCGCCGGAGTTGAAGCCCGGCACCTTGGCGCAGGGCTACGACGCGCAAGATGCCTTGTTCAAGGCGGCAGGCGGCCGCCGAAACGGCTGGAAGCTAGGGGTTGGCAGCCGCGCAGCAATGCGCGCAGCAAATCTTGAGCGTCCCTTGGTCGGGCAGCTCGAAACGGCACGTTGCTACCCCAGCGGCACGACACTGCTTCTGCCGGCAAGCACGCCCGTCACCGTGGAGTGTGAGATCGCTTTTGTAATGGGGCGCGATCTTCCTCCGTTCGTGGGCCGAGAAGTTCAGCCTGGAGATATCGAGGCAACCTGCGTGACGTTTGAGGTCGTTAGATCCCGTTTTGTCGATCGCAAGGCCGTCGGCTGGCCCAGCTTCGTGGCGGACAATGTCGGCTTTGAGGCACTGATCGTAGGTCACGTCCTGTGCGAGGGAGCCAATAGTCAGGCCCTTGCTGAACTTGCGGAATCTGCCGTGGTGTTGGTGAACGGTGAACCGATGGCCAGTGGCCTGAAGGGAGAGGCCGCTACGGATCCGTTGGCGTCGTTGACGGCGCTGTATGCCCACGCGGCTGAAAGAGGGACGTTCCTTCGTCAGGGCGATATCGTGTCTACCGGAGCTATGTGTGCCCCGTTTGATCTACAGGGGACTGGCTATCACCTGTCTGTGGAATACGCGGGTAAGGTCCTGGAGTTCTTTATCTAGCAGGACTGGCTGTCCTGAATCGACCGGGACACCGTATAGGTTTGGCACGGTGCCCCGGTTGGGATGCTTGCAGGCCGTCGTGTCAGATACCGCCCAGGCACATGTACTTGATCTCGAGGTAGTCCTCGATGCCGTACTTGGAACCCTCGCGGCCCAGGCCGGACGCCTTCACGCCGCCGAACGGCGCGACTTCGTTGGAGATCAGGCCGGTGTTGATCCCCACCATGCCGTACTCCAGCGCCTCGGCCACGCGGAACACGCGGCCCAGGTCACGGGCGTAGAAATACGAGGCCAGGCCGAATTCGGTGTCGTTGGCCATGGCGATCACTTCGGCGTCGTCCTTGAAGCGGAACAGCGGCGCCAGCGGGCCGAAGGTCTCTTCCTTGGCCACGGCGGCGTTCTTCGGCACGTCGACCAGGATGGTCGGCTCGAAGAAGGTGCCACCGAGGGCATGCGGCTTGCCACCGAGGGCCAGCTTGGCGCCCTTGGCCAGCGCGTCCTCGATGTGCTCCTGGACCTTGGCTACCGCTTTCTCGTCGATCAGCGGGCCGGTGGTCACGTCGTTTTCCAGGCCGTTACCGATGGTCAGCTTGGCCACGGCAGCGGTCAGCTTCTCGGCGAAGGCGTCGTAAACGCCGTCCTGTACATAGATACGGTTGGCGCAGACGCAGGTCTGACCGTTGTTGCGAAACTTGGAGATCAGCGCGCCTTCGACGGCGGCGTCCAGATCGGCATCGTCGAAGACGATGAACGGCGCGTTGCCGCCCAGCTCCAGCGACACCTTCTTGATGTCCTGAGCGCATTCGGCCATCAGCTGGCGACCGATTTCGGTCGAGCCGGTGAAGCTCAGCTTGCGCACGATCGGGTTGCTGGTCAGCTCGCCACCCACTTCACCGGCGCTGCCGGTGACCACGCTCAGCACGCCTTGCGGAATACCGGCGCGCTCGGCCAGCTCGACCAGGGCCAAAGCGGAGAACGGAGTCTGCGACGCGGGCTTGATCACCATGGTGCAACCGGCGGCCAGCGCCGGGCCGGCCTTGCGGGTGATCATCGCCGCCGGGAAGTTCCACGGGGTGATCGCAGCGGTGACACCGATCGGCTGCCTGATCACGATCAGGCGTTTGTCCGGCTGGTGACCCGGAATCACGTCACCGTAGACGCGCTTGGCTTCCTCGGCGAACCACTCGATGAAGGAGGCGGCGTAGGCGATCTCGCCCTTGGCCTCGGCCAGCGGCTTGCCCTGCTCCAGGGTCATCAGGCGACCGAGGTCGTCCTGGTTCTCCATCAGCAACTCGAACCAGCGACGCAACTTGCCCGCACGTTCCTTGGCGGTCAGCGCGCGCCAGGCCGGCAGCGCCTTCTCGGCGGCCTCGATGGCGCGGCGGGTTTCTGCACGGCCCATCTTCGGCACGGAGCCGATGATCTCACCGGTTGCCGGGTTGTTCACGGCGATGGTCTGGCCGCTGTCGGCATCCAGCCACTGGCCATCGATGTAGGCCTGCTGGCGCAGCAGTTTGGGGTCTTGCAGTTGCATAGCGGTACCTCGTAACAGATGCGGCCCGCGCGCCCGGCAGGCGTGCGGGCGCAGGGTCAGACCTGGGCGCTGCGGCTGCGCAGGTCGTGGTTGAGGATCTGGTCGTTTTCCGAGTAGTCGACCGGGCAGTCGATCACGTGCACGCCGGGGGTGCTCAGGCAGTGCTGGAGCAGCGGCAGGAAGCCCTCGGCGCTTTCCACGCGGTGGCCATAGGCGCCGTAGCTCTGCGCATACATGACGAAGTCCGGGTTGCCGTAGTCCAGGCCGAAGTCGGTGAAGCCCATGTTCGACTGCTTCCAGCGGATCATGCCGTAGCCGTCGTCGCGCAGGATCACCACGGTCAGGTGCATGTTCAGGCGTACGGCGGTTTCCAGCTCCTGGCTGTTCATCATGAAGCCGCCGTCACCGCATACCGCGATCACCGGGCGGTCCGGGTGGACCAGGTGCGCGGCCATGGCCGACGGCAGGCCGGCGCCCATGGTCGCCAGGGCGTTGTCGAGCAGCACGGTGTTGGGCTTGTGCGCCTTGTAGTTACGGGCGAACCAGATTTTGTAGATGCCGTTGTCCAGGGCCACGATGCCGTCGGAGGGCAGGGCGCGCCGGACGTCGGCGACCATCCGCTGCGGGTAGATGGGGAAGCGGGCGTCGTCGGCGCCTTCGCCGATCTGCGCCTCGTTGGCTTCGCGGATGGTGAGCAGGCGGTCGAGATCCCAGTGCTCGATATCGCTTTCGCTCAGCGCCTCGCCGATCTGCCAGATGGCGTTGGCGATGTCGCCGATCACCTCGATCTGCGGGAAGTACACCGGGTCCACTTCGGCGCTGCGGAAGCTGATGTGGATGACCTCGGTGCCACCACGGACCATGAAGAACGGCGGCTTCTCGATGACGTCGTGGCCGATATTGACGATCAGGTCGGCGGCCTCCAGTGCGCGGTGAACGAAGTCACCGGACGACAGCGCGGCGTTGCCGAGAAAGCGCGGATGACGCTCGTCGACCACGCCCTTGCCCAGCTGCGTGGTGACGAAGGGGATGCCGGTCTTGTCGATCAGCTGCTGCAGCACCTTGGCGGTTATCTTGCGATTGGCGCCAGCACCGAGCACTAGGATCGGGCTGCGCGCGCTCTTGAGCTTGGCCACTGCGGCCTGGATCGACTTGCACTCGGCCAGTGGACGACGGTGCAGGCTCGGCGGAATCGGCAGGCTGTCGGTCTGCTCGGCGGCGATGTCCTCCGGCAGCTCTAGGTGCACGGCGCCAGGTTTTTCCTCTTCGGCCAGGCGGAACGCCTCGCGCACGCGCGAGGGGATGTTGTCGGCGGAGGCGAACTGATGGGTGTACTTGGTCAGCGGGCGCATCATGTCGACCACGTCGAGGATCTGGAAACGGCCCTGCTTGGACTTCTTGATCGGCTTCTGCCCGGTGATCATCAGCATCGGCATGCCGCCCAGGTAGGCGTAAGCACCGGCGGTGACCAGGTTGGTGGCGCCAGGGCCCAGAGTCGACAGGCTGACGCCGGTCTTGCCAGTCAGGCGGCCGTAAGTCGCGGCCATGAAACCGGCGGACTGTTCATGGCGGGTGAGAACCAGCTTGATCTCGGATTTGCGCAGCGATTCCAGCAGATCCAGGTTTTCTTCACCGGGAATACCGAAGACGTACTTCACGCCTTCGTTTTCCAGACACTGCACCACTACATCGGCGGCCTTGGCCATTTTTCTCATTACCTTTGCTTTGCACAGGGAGTGGCCAGGGCGCCGCGCAGGTGCGCCGCCTCAGGCCGCGTAGAACCCGGCTGCCGTAAGGGCGGCCGGGTGGGTTCGGGTTACAGCAGAGGGATGCTGTAGCTGAGGATCAGGCGGTTCTCGTCGGCATCGCGGGCGAAGTCGGAGCGGTAGCTGGCGTTGCGCCAGCGAATCGCCAGAGCCTTCAACGGGCCGCTCTGAATCACATACTGCACGTCGGTATTGCGTTCCCACTCGCCGTCGCCGGCGCTGATCGTGGCGCCGTCGGCGTGATCGCCGCGGATATAGCGGGTCATGAAGGTCAGCCCGGGAATGCCGACCTGACCGAAGTCGTAGTCGTAGCGCAACTGCCAGGAACGCTCGCCCGGTTCGGCGAAGTCGTTGATCTGGATGTAGTTGACCAGGTACGGATCGGAGCCGGAAACGAACGGCAGCGAGGTGTCGCCGTACAGGCGCTGATAACCCAGGCCCAGGGCGTGTCCGGCCAGGCTGTAGGTGAACATGGCAGCGAACACGTCACTGTCGATCTCGCCGCCGGCCGCGCGACCGCTGTCGCCGCTGTGCAGGTAGCGCAGGTCCGACTTGAACTTGCCGGCGCCGAGCACAGCCTGGTGGGTCAGGCCGAGGAACTGCTGGTCGTAGATATCATCGAGACGGGCGAACTGGTAGTTCAGCGCCAGGTTATCGGCCAGCTTCGCCTCGACTCCGGCGATGTCCAGCGCATTGGCTTCGGCGCTGGCGCTGAAGCGGCGGTTCTTGTTGTTCAGCGACAGGGACTGGCGGTCTACCGAGTCGCGTTCGATTACGCGGTCGAAGTGGGCCAGGGTAAACGTCAGCGGCTTGAGGTCGGCAATCGAGGCCTGCGCGCCCTGGAAGGCCTGCGGGATGATGCGCCCGGTGTTGGCCTGCAGGGTGGGCAACTTGGGTACCAGGATGCCGGCGCGCAGTTCGCTCTGTCCCATGCGTGCCTTGACGGCCGCATCGACCCGGCTGAAAGCGTCGGCGGCCTCGCCGTCATCGTGTACCGGCAGCAGGCCGGAGCCGGCGCGGCCGCGTGCCGAGTCGAGCTTGATGCCCAGCAGACCGACGGCGTCCACGCCAAATCTGATGGTGCCGGGGGTGTAGCCCGAGCGGAAATCCAGGGCAAAGCCCTGCGCCCATTCTTCGCGCTTGGATTGCGCAGTGCCTTCGCGGAAATCACGGTTGAAGTAGTAATTTTGCGTCTGCAGGTTGAGTTTGGCGTCTTCGACAAAGCCGCCGGCTTGCGCGCTGAGCGCCAGTGAGCCTAGCGAGGTGACGGCCAGGGTGTGCGCGAGTTTCTTGTTGTTGTGCATGACTAGCTCCGGTTGGGTCGCCCGTTGTGGTTGTTGTGGGCGATCGGGGAACGGCGCAGAAAGGCGCTTTCCGCACCCTGTGGGCCTGAGCTCTGTGCGGCTATAGCGCGCCAGAGCTCAGGGGGGAGATACCGCGGTGACAGCTGGCAGAACGCTCTCTTGTTCGGCGTGCGGGCAGGTGTCCCATACCTGACTGGGCGGATACTAAGTGCGCACCGGAAGGCGGAAAATTGATGATTCATCAATGCAGCGTTCGTATAGTGAGAACGCTCATGGTTTAGCACCAAGGTGTTGAGTGCTCTTGCAAGGCGCCTGCGATGGTGTCGGAGCGCCCTCGTTTTCACTTGTCAGGCGCTTGCGCCGCTGCGGAATAGCCCTATGCGATATGACCTGATCACCATGGATGTCTTCACCGCCGTTGCTGAGGAGCGCAATTTGACCCGCGCGGCCGAACGGCTGCATCTGGCCGTATCGGCGGTGAGCAAGCGTATCGCCGAGCTGGAGGAACAGGTCGGCTCGCCCTTGCTGCTGCGCTACGCCCGTGGGGTCGAGCTGACGCCGGCAGGGCAGTCGGTGTTGCACTACGCGCGTGAGCTGCGCTTGGTGCTCGGGCAGATGGACGAGGAGCTGGCCAGCTACTCGGCGGGGGTCAAGGGGCATATCCGCATCCACGCCATCACCTCGGCACTGACCCAATTCCTGCCTGGCGACCTGGAGCGCTTCATCGACAGCTACCCGCAGATCAACTTCGACATTGAGGAACGGGTCGGCTCGGCGGTAGTGCGCGCGGTGATCGAGGGGCGTGCTGATATCGGTATCTTCGCCGAGCATACCCGCAACACCAGCCTAGAGACTCGGCCCTATCGGCAGGATCAGCTAGTCGTCGTGATACCGCGCGAGCATGCCCTGGCCGGCCATTCCAAGGTGTCCTTCCGTCAGGCGCTGGAGCACGAGTTCATCGGCCCGCACCTGGAAAGCTCGCTGTATACCCTGTTCACCCAGCAACAGGCCGAGGTGGGCATAAACATGCGCGTGCGGGTAAGGGTCAGCAGCTTCGAATGCATGTGCCGGCTGGTGGCAGCCAGTGTCGGCATCGCCATCCTGCCCAAGACTGCAATCATGCAGTACTTGAAGCCGATGAAGTTGCAGATGGTGCCGCTCGACGAGAGCTGGGCGCGGCGCATGCTGGTCATCGGCGTGCGCAGCACGGACCTGCTTACGCCTACGGTCAGAACCCTGTTCGAGCACCTCGCAGCCAAGGGTTGATAGTCATAGCGTTCTCGATAGGAGAACGCTGGCTTGGCGAATCATCAATTTTCGCTTTCCCACTAGCTCCCTAGGATGGGCCCAAAGACGACACAGTCCGTCTGCCCAGAACAATAGAGAGCGCCAGACCGTGAATACTTATTTCAGCCTGCTTGAAGTTGCTGGTGAACGTTTCAGCTATGTCGATCTGCACAAGCTGCTTGACCGGTCGGCGCTGGACCGCCTGCCGTATTCCATTCGTCTATTGCTGGAAAACGTCGCACGCTGCTCGCCCGAGGCGCTGGAGCTCGTGCTGCAGTGCGCCACCGGCCAGGCCAGTGGCTGTGAGACGCCGTTCTTCCCCAACCGTCTGATGTTCCACGACACCACCTGCCTGCCGGCGCTGGCCGACTTCGCCGGCATGCGCGACCGCGTGGCCGAACTGGGCGGCGACCCGCAGAAGGTCAACCCGGTGATTCCGGCGGTGCTGACCATCGATCATTCGGTAATCGTCGAGCGCTATGCCGACACCGAGGCGGTGGAGGCCAACCTCGACATCGATTTCCGCCGTAACAGCGAGCGCTACCAGTTCATCAAGTGGGCGCAGAAAAGCCTCGACAACTTCAAGGTTATTCCGCCGGGCACCGGCATCATCCACCAGATGAATATGGAGGCGCTGGCCCAGGTGGTGTGGGAAAGCCGTGGGCCGAATGGCGAGCGTCTATTGCACCCGGACGACATGGTCGCCACCGACAGCCACACACCGATGATCAACGCCGTGGGCATTCTCGGCTGGGGTGTCGGTGGTCTCGAAGGCCAGGCCGCCATGCTCGGCGAGCCGGTACCGATCAGCTTTCCCGAGGTCATCGGCATCCGGGTACGTAACGCTCTGCGTCCCGGGGTGACTGGTACCGATCTGGCGCTGTACGTCGCCGAAGTTCTGCGGCAGCGCAAAGTGGTAGGCAAGTTCGTCGAGTTCTGTGGGCCGGGCCTGGATAACCTGAGTTGGGCTATTCGCGGCACTGTGGCGAACATGGCCCCGGAATACGGTGCCACCGTGGTGTTTTTCCCCTTCGACGACGAGACCTGCACTTACCTGAAACTGTCCGGTCGCCCGGCCGAGCTGCGCGCCAAGGCTGAGCGCTACATGGATGTGCAGTCGTTGCGGCGTCGTTCCGCTGCACCTGAGCCGCAGTTTGCCGAGCTGATCGAGTTGGACCTGGCGAGCATCCAGCCCAGCGTCGCCGGCCCGCATCAGCCGCACCAGCGCCAGCCGCTGGCACTGGCAGGGCAATCCTTCGATGAGCAGGTGATGGGCAGCAGCACCATCGCCAGCAGCATCCCCGACAGTTTCGATGAGCCCAGCTTTGGTCAGCCTCTGCGCCATGGTGCGGTGGTGATCGCGGCGATCACCAGTTGCACCAACACTGCCAACCCGGCGCAGATGATCCAGGCCGGTCTGCTGGCGCGCAAGGCGCGTGCCCTTGGCCTGCGGCGCAAGCCCTGGGTCAAGACGTCGCTGTCGCCCGGCTCGCAAGTGGTGGCCGATTACCTGCGCGAAGCGGGGCTGTTGGAAGACTACGCCGCGCTAGGCTTCGACCTGGCCGGCTTCGGCTGCATGACCTGCATCGGCAACTCCGGCAGCCTGGAAAGCCATGTCGAGACCTTCGCCGAGCAGGGCCTGAAGGGCGTGGCAGTGCTCTCCGGCAACCGCAACTTCGAAGGCCGGGTCAATCCCAAGGTGCCGGCCGGCTACCTGGCTTCGCCGGCGCTGTGCGTGGCCTATGCCATCGCCGGCGATATTCACATCGACCTGACCTGCCAGCCGCTGGCGCGCGATGCCGGCGGGCGCGATATCTACCTGCACGATCTGATGCCCAGCGACGAGGAAGTCGCCGCCGTCGAGCGCCAGGTGGTGCGTCCGGAATTCTTCGCCGAGCGCCTGAAGACCCTGTGGGACGGCACCCACCACTGGCAGGCGCTGAGCGCTGCCGGCAGCGTGCGCTTCCCGTGGAGCCCGGCATCCACCTACCTGCGCCGGCCGCGCTACCTGGAGTCGATCTCGGCCGAGGCGCCACAGCGCCTGGTCATCGAGCTGGCGCGGGTGCTGATGGTGCTCGGCGACAACGTCACCACCGACCATATCTCGCCGGCCGGCGCCATCCCGTGTGACAGCCTGGCCGGGCAGTGGCTGCTGGAGCACGGCGAGAGCCCGCTGGACCTCAACCAGTATTCGACCCGCCGCAGTAACCATGAAGTGATGCTGCGCGGCGCCTTCACCAACCGCGCCGTGCGCAACCAGCTGCTCGCCGAGCAGCCCGGCCAGGGCGCCTGGGCGCGCACGGCCGATGGCAGCCAGGTGCTGCCGGTTTACGAGGCCTCGGCCAGTTACCTGGCGCAGGGTACGCCGCTGGTGGTGTTCGGCGGGATCAACTACGGCGCCGGCTCCAGCCGCGACTGGGCGGCCAAGGCGCAGGCCCTGCTCGGTGTCTGCGCGGTGGTGGCGCGCAGCTTCGAGCGCATCCACCGCAGCAACCTGATCGGCATGGGCATCCTGCCGCTGCTGTTCGCCGAGGGCGAAAGCGTGGCCGATCTGGCGCTGCGGGGCGACGAGCGCCTGAGCTTCGACGGCCTCGATGCACTCGCCGTGGGCAGCAACGCCATCACTCTGCGCATCGCCCGCGAAGGCCAGGCCGAGCAGCGTATCGCTCTGCAGCTCAAGCTCGATTCGCGGCAGGAGCTGACCTACCTGCTGCAGGGCGGAATCCTGCCCTACGTGGTGCGCAAGATGCTCGCCTAGGCCCACCTACCGCGACCGTCAACGCAGCCAAGGACAATAACCATGCGTGAACACGAGCTTCTGCCGGCCGATCCGGGCCGGCGCCAACTGCTTGTTCAGGCCAGCGTGCTGGCTAGCGCCTCCGTGCTCGGTAGCCTGTTGCCCAGCACGCTGCAGGCAGCGCAACCCCCCTCATGTTTCCGGAGAACGTCACATGTTCGCTTACGTCGGCAGTCGCACCACGCGGGAGCGTAATGCCCGCGGGGAAGGCATCAGCGTATTCAAGGTAGACCAGCAAAATGGCACCCTCGAGCCGGTTCAGCTGCTCAAAGGCCTGGTCAACCCTTCGTTCCTGACCCTGAGCCGTGATGGCCGCTTCCTCTACACCGTGCATGGCGACATGAGCGATATCAGCGCCTTCAGCGTCGACCGTGACAGTGGCCAGCTGACTTTGCTCAACCGCCAGAGTACCCAGGGCAAGAACCCAGTGCATCTGGCCCTTGACCCCAGCGGTCGCTACATGGTGGTTAGCAACCATATCAGCCAGAGCCTGGCGGTGTTGCCGGTGAACCCGGATGGCAGCCTCGGCGAGCTGACGCAACTGCTGGTGCTGGCAGGACAACCTGGGCCGCACCGGATTGAGCAGCCATTCCCCAAGCCGCATCACAACCCCTTCGATCCGGCCGGTCGGTTTGTGATCGTTCCGGACAAAGGGCAGGACAAGATTCTCAGCTACCGCTTCGACAACGGGCGCCTGGCGCCTGCCGAGCCGGCTTTCGTGGCGACACGCGAGAGCTCCGGGCCGCGTCACCTGACCTTTCATCCTATGGGTGACTGGGCCTACGCGATCAACGAGCTGGACTCGACCGTCACCTCTTACCGCTACGACGCCAGCCAGGGCGCCCTGCAGCCCCAGCAGGTGCTGTCGACGCTGCCGTCCAGTTTCACCGGCAACAGCCGCGCTTCGGAAATCGCCGTCACTGCCGACGGCCGTTTCCTCTACGCCTCCAACCGTGGTTTCGACAGCATCGCGGTGTTCGCTATCGATGCACAAAGCGGCCTGCTGCGCTTTGTCGACGCCATCCCGAGCGGTGGTCGCACGCCGCGTTTCTTCGCGATCACGCCCAATGGTCGCTTCATGTTTGCCCTGAACGAGGACAGCGACTCGATCGTGACCTTCGCCATCGACCAGCAACGTGGTGTACTCGAAGCCACGGGTGCACAGGTCTGCAGCGGAAGTCCGGTCTGCATGGTTTTTTCCGCCTGAAAACTTGACCGATAAAAACAAGACCGGCCGCCAGTGCGCGGCCCTGTGAGGCCCACAATGACAACAACAGCAAGCTCCAGCTTCGAGAAGGCGGTGGTACGCAAGGTCACCCTGCGCATCATTCCTTTCGTTTTCCTGCTCTATATCGTTTCCTACCTGGACCGCGCCAACATCGGCTACGCCGCGCTGCAGATGAATGCCGACCTGGCCCTCTCGGCCGAAGCCTTCGGCTTCATTTCCGGGATCTTCTTCCTCGGCTACTTCCTCTTCGAGGTGCCGAGCAACGTGCTGCTCAACCGTTACGGCGCGCGGGTATGGATCGCCCGTATTCTCGTCACCTGGGGTGCGATTGCGGCCGGTACCGCGTTCGCTGAAACCGCCAACCAGCTGTATGTGCTGCGCTTCCTGCTGGGCGTGGCCGAGGCCGGTTTCTTCCCGGGCATCATCGTCTACCTGACCTACTGGTTCCGCTCCAAGGAATTGGCTACCACGGTGGCGCTGTTCACTGCGGCCATCCCGGTGTCGTACATCATCGGTGCGCCGTTGAGTACCTGGATCATGGACAACATTAATTGGATGGGCTGGAGCGGCTGGCGCTGGATGCTGTTCCTCGAAGGCATCCCGGCGGTGCTGTTGGGCGTGGCCTGCTACTTCTACCTGACCGACAAGCCGGAGCAGGCCAAGTGGCTGACCGATGAGGAGCGCAGTTGGCTGATCAACGAGCTGGAGAACGACCGCAAGTCGCGCAAGAACGTCAAACACCTCGGCACGCTGAAGACCATGGCCAACCCGAAGGTGCTCTATCTCTCCTTCATTTACTTCGTCTACCAGTGCGGCAGCCTCGGCGTCGGCTACTGGATGCCGCAGATCATCAAGAGCTTCTCCGAGTCGCTGACCCACACCCAGATTGGCCTGATCGCCATGGTGCCGTACATCGTCGCCACCATCGTGATGATTGCCTGGTCACGCAGTTCAGACCGCCACAACGAGCGCAAGCTGCACTCGGCTATTCCGCTGGCGGTGGCCACTGCCGCCATGGTCGGTGCCGGCCTGGTCAGCAGCCCGGTACTGGCGATTGCCATGATCAGCCTGACCCTGGCCGGCCTGTATAGCTTCAAATCGCCGTTCTGGGCGCTGCCGACGCTGTTCCTCAGCCGTTCCACCGCCGCCGTGTCGATTGCTGTGATCAACTCCATCGGTAACCTCGGCGGCTTCGTCGGGCCGTCCATGCTCGGCGTCGTCAAGGGCAACACCAACAGCGCCACCACCGGCCTGCTGTTCCTCAGCGTGCTGCTGGCCATTGCCTTCCTGATGACTCTGCTGATGCGAGTGAACAATACGGATGAAGGCGCAGAGGCTGCTCTGGCCGCCGAGGAGAGCCACTGATGACGGTCGATGCCGCCGTTCTCGCCGAACTGGCGCCCACCGGTGTGCTGCGTGCGGCGATCAACTACGGCGGCAACCCGTTGCTCGCCCAGCGGGGCGAAGGCGGCCAGCCCGGTGGCGTATCCACCGCGCTGGCCCGAGGCGTTGGGGGTGGCGATCTAGTTCGTCACCTTCGATGCCGCCGGCAAGGTATTTGCCGCGCTGCCCGAGGATCGCTGGGACCTGGCGTTTCTGGCCATCGAGCCGGTGCGTGAGGCGCAGATCGAGTTCAGCCACCCCTACGTGATCATTGAGGGCACTTATCTGGTTCGCGCGGACAGCCCGTTCCAGTCGGTGACCGATCTGGACCAGGCGGACCTGCGCCTAGCGGTCGGCAAGGGCGCGGCGTATGACCTGTTCCTCAGTCGCACGCTGAGCGCCTCCGAACTGGTGCGTGCGCCGACCTCTGCGGCAGCGGTGGATTGGTTTGTTGAGCAGGGGTTGGATGCCGCTGCAGGCGTTCGCCCGGCTCAATTCGGGCTACCGGGTGCTGGGTGACAGCTCACCGAGATCTGCCAGGCGATGGCGGTACCCAAGGGGCGTCTGGCGGGGGCGCGGTTCATCCGCCAGTACCTGAGTTCAGCCATAGACAGCGGAGTGGTGGCGGGGGCACTGATTGCCAGTGGCCAGAAGGATGTCCGGATTGGACCTAGTGTTAGTGAGCACACGCCTTCCCCTTAATCGTAAATTTTTGGATGACCGCTATTGGCCGATAGCAGACGCTGGTGACAGGTTGCTATCGGCCAGGAGCAGTCATTAGGTGCCTGAAAAATCTGGGGCGATTCAACTACCACGTAGGGCGAATCTCATCCGTAAGAGGAAGCGTCTGGTTCAGGGGCCAACGCATGCTGCCGAATACGTTTCTAGGTCCGCAGCTCTCCTCCCGGCACTGCTCGCCAACATCCTCGGTGCGAAGAGCATCGCTCTCTGCGAACAGATGAAACACACATTTGGATCCCGCTTCGCGAAATACAAAAACGCCACTTTCAGTGGGTACAGCCAAGCCATGCAGTCGGCATACATGACCTCCACCGCCTGTTGTCCAGAACGTGAAAAGTAGTTTTCCATCAGACTGCATCTGGGTCTCAAGAAAGTCTCCTGGAGAACCGCGACGACCATCGGGAATAGCGTTAAGTGTCTGAGAAACCGCGTCACCAGCCAGCGTCAGAACCGATGCCAAAAACCACGAGAAGCGCATAACAATTCCTCCCTGATGACAATTGAATCGTACCCCTCGTGGACGAGCTGAGTGAGTCCATTTCTAAGCGACCACTTCTGGCCGATCTCTGCCGATTTTCCAGCAGCAGAAGTGGAGAAGGCAGAAGCTTTTCTCAGCCCGGTAGGAGCCACGCCGTGCATGTCCATTGTTTGGGATCGGTTTGCGCCTCGTCGTCAAGCCTCAAGCATCTTCCGGCGCCACGCCCTGTGGTCGCTTGTAGGCCATCCCGACAGAGCGCGGGGCGGTATGGACGAAGCCGAACTGCGCGTACAGGTCTTGCGCCTGGCCATCGGCGATCAGGCTGACATAGCCGCTTTCGGGTACCTCGGCTTCGATGTATTGCAGTATTTCCCCCATGATGCGCTTGCCCAGGCCCTTGCCCTGGTGTTCCTTGAGGACGGCGATGTCCACCACCTGAAAGAAGCAGCCTCCGTCGCCGATGATGCGGCCCATGCCCACCGGCTGCTCGTCATGCAGGATCTGTACGGCGAAGAGTGTATTGGGCAGTCCCTTCAGTGCGGCCTCGATGGTTTTCGGGCTGAGCCCCGAGGCAAGGCGCAGCGCCCGGTAGGTCTCGACGGAGGGCGTTTCCAGCACGCAGGAGTAGGTCGTCATGTGTTTCGCTCGATAGGTGCAAACGGACGGCCAGGCGCTATGCCTGGATGCGGACATCGGCAGCTGGGATAACGGTGGCGCGCTTGCCGAAGCTGGTCATGTTGGCCAGCGTGACGTTGTGGTGGGCGGTGATCTGCGCAGCCGTCAGGACGCCATTGTCCACCGTCGAGTGGGCGTCCTCGACCAGGGTCACCTCGTAGCCCAGCGCCAGGGCGCGGCGGGTCGTGGTATCGACGCAGAAGTCGCTCTGCAGACCACAGATCACCAGGTGGGAGATATCCCGTGCCTGCAGCAGCTGGGTGAGGTCGGTGCGATGGAAGGAGTCCGGCGTGGTCTTGCGAACCCGCAGATCGCTCGGTGAGGTCGTCAGGCCCTCGGCCAGCTGCCAGGGGGCGGTGTCGAAACGCAGGGGGCCGTCATTTTCTTCGTGCTGGATCAGCACAACCGGTGCGTGAGCGGCCCGTGCCTGCGCCGAGAGCGTGTTGATTCTTTCGATCACCCGGTCGCTGTCGAACGCAGCGTATTCTCCGGCACACAGTGCATGTTGAACATCGATGATCAGCAGTGCAGTCGACATGGCTTCCCTCCACGAAGTTGATGCATGGAACAGGGCGAGCCCGGCAAGGGGCAGGGGGCCTGGTTCGATGCATGGAGGGCAGATGGTAGCGCCTGCTCGGCCACTCGACCATCGCTTTGCAACTCAGGGCAGGGTGGTCGTGCAGTGCGCAATCCGATCAGTCGGGTCTCGGTTCGTTCGTGGCACTTTGCCTGGTTGGGCAGCTTCAAATGTTAGTCGTTATCATTTATATTCGCGCACTTTCCGACATCCAGCGCGCACGAACCCTTGCCTCACGCTCCGGCCAAACCGTCCCTGATTTCGACCCTAGCCCGGCACTATGACGAGCTGGTCGACTCTGTCCGTCGCCGTTTCGGCGACCGTCAGGCCGCGCATGAGGTGGTGCACGATGTCTGCGTGCAACTGCTGGAGTCGCCCGAGAAAGAGGCGGTACGCGTACCCTTGGCGCTGCTGCGCAAGATCACCCATGATCGCGCCATCAGCCACTACCGCAGCGAGCGCCGCCGCCAGGCCTGGGTCGACGACCAGGCGGACCTGGCCGAGGTGCTCAGCAGTGCCCCGTGCGTGGAGCGTCAGCATGCCGCCGCTGACGAGCTGGAGCGCTTGAGCGCGGCCATTGCCGAACTGCCGCCGCGCTGCCAGCAGGTATTCGTCATGCACAAGATTCACGAGCTACCGCAGCAGGAGGTCGCCGAGCGACTGGGGATTTCGCTGAAGGCGGTGGAGAAGCACATCAAGGTCGGCGTGGCCAAGTGTCTGGCCCGCCTGGGCTACCAGAAGGTGCGCGCATGACCCCGCAGACCGACGAGCAGGACGCTACCGACGATGCGCTGGCGCGCCACCGCGAGGCGCTGAAGAAGCGTTTCCCGCTGCCGCCACCAGCCAGGAAGCCGCGTCAGCGTGTCGCCACGCTGGGCGTGCTGATTGGTGCGCTGGCGCTGGGGCTGCTCTGGCTCGATCCGGCCTATCGCAGCGAGCGCTACAGCAGCGCATCGGGCCAGGTCCGCAGCATCGCACTGGCCGACGGCAGTCGCCTCATGCTCGATGGCGCCAGCCAGGTCGACGTCAGTTGGCACTTGCGTAGCCGCCGTGTCGAGTTGCTGGCAGGGCAGGCGTTGTTCGATGTCGCCCCGGCCACCTACCGGCCGTTCCGCACGCTGGCCGGTTCGGCTGAAATCACGGTGGTCGGTACCCGCTACAGCGTCAGCCGTGTTGCGGAGCAGGTGCGCGTGGCCGTCGAGGAGGGCCGGGTCGGTGTGCGTGGCCTGCACGATGAGCTGCTGCTCACGCCCGGCCAGCAGGTGCTGGTGCGCAACGGCCAGCTGGGCAGCCCGGAGCGGGTGGATGCCAGGGCGCTGAACGGCTGGATCGACGGCCGCGTGGTGTTCGATCGCACGCCGCTGGTCGAGGTGCTGGATACGCTCAGGCGCCAGCGCGACACACGGGTGCAGCTCGACGATCCGGACCTGGCGCAGCTGCCGGTGTCCGGTACCTTCGCCAGCGCCAATCTGGACGCTCTGCTGGTCTTGTTGCCGAAGATATTGCCGGTGCAATTGCAGCGTGCTGCGGATGGCTCGCTGAGCCTGAGCCGGCGTGCAGCGGAAAAATAATTTCATCGCGAGGTAGGGGTTGCTCGCCGCTGTGGCGGCTATCTCCAGGAACGTCCTCTATTTTCCCGGAGCCCTACCAGTGAAAACCCCGACCCGGCGCCTTACCCTGTTGGCCAGCAGCCTGCTGCTGGGCCTGTCGTCGATGGCCCAGGCCGCCAGCGAAATCGATTTCGACCTGCCCGCCGCGCCCCTCGAACAGTCCCTCAACAGCCTGGCAGCTCAGTCCGACAGCCAGATCCTGTTCTCCAGCGACGTGACCCTCGGTAAGCGTTCGCCGGCCTTGCGCGGCCGCCTGAGCACCGGCGAGGCCCTGCGGCGCCTGCTCGATGACAGTGGCCTGGATGTGCAGCAGCAGGATGATCACACCTTCATCGTGGTGCCGCGCGCCGTGGCCGCCGAGCAGGCGAACCCCTCTGGCGCTGCCGTCGAGCTGGCTTCCATGGAGGTGACCGCATCCCGCACCGCCAGCGCGCTGGTGCCGCAGGTGCGTCAGGTCAACGTCATCGAGCGGGAGCAACTGGAGACGCAGCGCATGGCCTCCGCCAGCCTGGCGACGATACTGGCCAAGAGCATCCCCGGCATGTCCGATTCCAGTCGCACCGTTACCGACTACGGGCAGACGCTGCGTGGCCGTACCATGCTGGTGCTGGTCGATGGCGTGCCGCTGAACACCAACCGCGACTCCTCGAGGAACCTGGCCAATATCGACCCGGCGCTGATCGAGCGCGTCGAGGTCATCCATGGCAGCAGCGCGATCTATGGCGCCGGCGCCACGGGCGGCATCATCAACATCACCACCCGTCCGGCAGGCGGTGACATGCGCGCCGAAACCACGCTGACCGGCACGTCGTCGCTGACCCAGCTCGACCACGACGGCCTCGGTGGCCAGCTGCAGCATCACCTGTCCGGCTCCCAGGGCCCGTTCGACTACGCCCTCGACGTCGGCGCCCGGCATATCGGCAGCTCGTTCGATGCCGACGGTCGGCGCATTGCCCCGGAGCCCAGCCAGGGTGACCTGTTCGACTCCAACGCCTTCAACCTCGGCGGCAAGCTCGGCCTGCGCATCGACGAGAACCAGCGCATCCAGCTCGCCCTCAGCCACTACGATGCCCAGCAGGACAGCGACTACACCTCCGACCCGTCCGTGGCCCGCTTGCCCGCCGGCACGGTGCCGGCGCAGGCGCTCAAGGGCCTCAGCCTGGACGAGCAGAACCAGATCAGGAACAGCATGGCCAACCTGCAGTACAGCCATGACGACCTGCTGGGCAGCCGCATGGCGGCGCAGCTCTACTACCGCGACTATTTCACCCGCTTCACCCCGTTCGATGCCCGTGGCGTGGCGACCCGTGGTCGTTTCGTCGACCAGGTGATGCAGAACAGCGAGGTCATCGGCAGCCGCCTGACCCTGCGCACTGCACTGGGCGACAGCACTGAGCTGGTCTGGGGCGGCGATCTCAACCACGAGCGCAGCGACATGCCGCTCGACATCTTCGACCCGGCCATCTACGACGCCAGCGGCGGCACCGATTTCGACAAGATCGGCAAGATGACCTACATGCCGGAGCTGACCACCTTCAGCACCGGCGCCTTTGCCCAGTTGCAGCACCGCTTCAACGAGCAGTGGTCGATCGACGGTGGCCTGCGCTACGAATACGCCACCGCCAGGTTCGACGACTTCACGCCGCTCTCCGAGATCCACAACGCCAGCCCGGCGCGCGTGGAAGGGGGCACGGTGCGTTACGACGACCTGCTCTACAACGTCGGCGTGGTGTTCTCGCCGGTTCTGGGTCAGGAAATCTACGCGGCCTTCAGCCAGGGCTTCCAGCTGCCGGACATCGGTGTGCAGGTGCGTAACGCCCGGCGCGGTTTCGACATCGACTCCTCCGATCTGGAGCCGGTGAAGACCGACAACTACGAACTGGGCTGGCGCGGAGACCTCGGCGAGCAGACGCTGGCCTCGCTGGCGCTGTTCTACACCACCTCGGACCTGGGTGACGTGCAGAGCTTCAACAATGGCCTGATCCTCAAGCGTACCCAGGAGCGCATCTACGGTATCGAGGGCAGTGCCGACTGGCTGAGCCTGGACGACGTCTGGGGCGTGGGCGCCACCTTCACCTGGATGAAGGGCCGCGAGAAGCCGGACAACGGCGACTGGCAGGACATGACGGGCTTCCGCATCCCGCCGCTGAAAGTCACGGCCTACCTGCAGTACCAGCCTGACCAGGCCTGGAGCAACCGCCTGCAGGCCACCTATGTCGGCAGCGAGGACTATCGCCTGGACGGTGTGGCCAGTTTCGGCCGCCGCGAAGTGGACAGCTACTTCACCGTGGACCTGATCAGCGACTACCGCCTGAGCGAGAAGGACAAGGTCAGCCTGGGCATCGAGAACCTGTTCAACCGCGATTACTACCCGCTGTACAGCCAGCTGATGCGCAGCAGCAGCAATACCAGCCACCTGCCGGCATCCGGCACCACGCTGACCCTGGCCTACAGTCACCAGTGGTAGGCCCCGGGCGCACAGGGACGTGCGCCAGGCGCTCCGGCTCTCAGCGGGCTGCATCGGGTAGCTGCAGCCTTGGGGTCATGACGGTTACCTATACTGGAGCTTGCCCGCTGTCAGCCGGGGTTCGTCCCGGCAGCGAGGCAGCCAACCGGGAGCGATACAAGGATTGCCGGAAATGATTCCTGAAAGTCTCAACACGCAGTTCGAACAATCCGCCAATACCCTGCAAACACTACTGCTCCAACCGGAGACCTATACGCAGATCGGCATCGTCCTGGCGATCTACGTCGGCGCGTGGCTGATTGCCAAACGGATCCAGAAACATACCGCGTCGCTGGGGGCGAGCAGCCAACGGCTGCACGTCTTCATCAAGAAGCTGAGCGATCTGATCTTCCCGGTGACGGCCATCCTGATGCTGCGGGTATCGCTCGAGATCAGCGAGAACCTGCTCAGCCAGGGCTGGCTGGTGCAGGCCGCGCTGATCATTTCGGTGATCCTCATATTCCGCTCGGTCATCCGCAATTTCGTCACCCACAAGCTGCTTGCGACGATGCTCCGGTGGCTGGGCATTCCGCTGTTGTTCCTGCACATGGTCGGCCTGCTGGACGGCCTGATCCAGATTCTCGAATCCATTTCGGTCAATCTCGGCAACATCGAGATATCGCTCTACGGCATCGCCCGCGTGGCCATCTTCGGCTCCATCCTGTTCTGGCTCGGACGCGTCAGCAGCCGGACGGGGCGCGACTTCATCGCCCACCAGGAAAACCTCGACGAACGCACCCGGGAAGTGGCAGCCAAGCTGTTCGAAGTGGCGATCTTCTTCCTGATCTTTCTCCTGCTGCTGCAGATCATGGGGATCAACCTCACCACGCTCGCGGTGTTCGGCGGGGCGCTGGGGGTCGGCCTGGGCTTCGGCCTGCAGGCGATTGCCTCCAACTTCATCTCCGGCATCATCATCCTGCTCGACCGCTCGGTATCGATCGGCGACTACGTCGAACTCGAGGATGGCCGCACGGGCATCGTGCGCGAACTGAACATGCGCTCGACCACGCTGGAAACCTACGACGGCAAGGACATCGTGGTACCGAACGAGAAGTTCATCGCCGAGATTTTCACCAACTGGACGCACAAGGACAAAAGCCAGCGTTATCGCGTCGACTTCTCGGTCGCCTACGACTCCGACATCCGCAAGCTGATCGCCATCATCAAGGATGTGGTCGCCAGCCATCCGCAGGTGTTCAGCGGCGACGAGGTACCCATCGAGGAACGCCCGGACTGCGAGATAGACAGCTTCGGCGACTCGGGCATCAACATGTTCGTCGAGTTCTGGATGGAGGGCGTCGACGACGGCCGCAATCGCGTCGGCGGGGACCTGCTGCTGATGATTCTGGAGGCACTGCAAGAGCACGGCTTCGAGATTCCCTTCCCGCAGCGAGAAGTGCGCATCCTGGACAGGAAGGCGTCCGCGCGAAAGGCGACGGACAGTCCGTGAGCTTTGGCAGCGATCGACATGCCGAGCAGGGCGAGCGGGTGGGCATCGCTCATCGGCGAGGCGTGATCGGCGCGTCGGGCTGGGCACGATGAGCGACACTGGCGCGCTGACGCTTTGCCGTACCTGCTGACCAGCCTTGGGGCAGTCATCAGAGGCACCCAGACCTGTCTGGCCTGGGTGCCTGGTGACGGCGCCACGTTGGAGGCGCTATGTGCTGGCGCTTATCCCGTGAAACGATGCGGTCCTGCATCTACCCGACTGATCTGCCCAGCGCACTGTCTGCCCTCGCTGACTGCGGCGGCGAGCAGGGGACTCGGGCGTGTCATGGGGCATCTCCCGTTTCGACTGCTGTCGTGGCGGCGTGGCGGTCGTCGACCTTGGGTGCATGCCGTCTGCGCATCAGGGCATAGGCGGCGGGCAGGACGAACAGTGACAGCAGTGGCGCGGTGACCATGCCGCCGACCATGGGCGCCGCGATGCGACTCATGATCTCGCTGCCGGTGCCGCTGCCCCAGAGGATCGGCAACAGGCCGGCAATGATCACGGCCACGGTCATCGCCTTCGGGCGTACGCGCTGCACCGCGCCGAAGCGGATGGCATCGAGCAGCGCCGATTCGCCGAAGTGCCCGGCCGTCTGCTTTTCCTGCCAGGCGTTCTTCAGATAGAGCAGCATGATCACGCCGAACTCCGCGGCTACCCCGGCCAGCGCGATGAAGCCCACGCCAGTGGCGACCGACAGGTTGTAGCCCAGCAGCCAGAGAAACCAGACCCCGCCAGTCAGTGCGAAGGGCAGGGTGGCCATGATCAGCGTGGCTTCGTCGATTCGCGTGAAGGTGAGGTAGAGCAGCACGAAGATGATCAGCAGGGTCGCCGGCACCACCAGCTTCAGGCGCTGGTTGGCGCGCTCCATGAACTCGAACTGGCCAGAGTAGCTCAGGCTCATGCCCGCCGGCAGTTGCAGGCGCTCATCGATGGCCTGGCGCAGGTCGGCGACCACCGAGGCGATGTCGCGACCACGCACGTCGATGTACACCCAGCCGGAGGGGCGTGCGTTCTCGCTTTTCAGCATGGGCGGGCCGTCGGCGACGCGCACCTGAGCAACCGTCCCCAGGGTGATCTGGCTCCCTTGCGGGGTGTAGATCGGCAATTCGCGCAGGGCTTCCAGCGAATCGCGCCACTCACGGCCATATCGCAGGTTGATGGGGTAGCGGGCCAGGCCTTCCACCGTTTCGCCGACCTTGGCCCCGCCGATGGCGCCGGCGACGATGGCCTGCACCTCGGCGATGTTCAGGCCATAGCGGGCGGCCACCGTGCGGTCGATGGCCACGTCGATGTAGCGCCCGCCTGTCAGGCGCTCGGCCAATGCCGAGGACACGCCAGGCACCTCGCGGGCAATGCGTTCGACTTCGGCGGTCGCCTTGTCGATCTGCGCCAGGTCGCTGCCGGCGACCTTCACCCCAATCGGGCTCTTGATCCCGGTGGCGAGCATGTCGATGCGGTTGCGGATTGGCGGAATCCACAGGTTGGCCAGGCCTGGCACCTGCACGGTGCGATCCAGCTCTTCCACCAGCTTGTCCATGGTCATGCCTGCGCGCCACTGCTCCCTGGGCTTGAACTGAATGGTGGTTTCGAACATCACCAGCGGCGCCGGGTCGGTGGCGCTGTCGGCGCGACCGGCCTTGCCGAATACGCGCTCGACCTCGGGCACGGTCTTGATCAGGCGATCCGTCTGCTGCAACAGCTGGCCGGCTTTCTGCGATGACAGACCGGGCAGCGCCGTGGGCATGTAGAGCAGGTCGCCTTCATCCAGTGGCGGGAGAAATTCGCCACCCAGCTGGCTCAGCGGGTAGAGCCCGGTCAGGAACAGGGCGAAGGACAGCGCCAATGTTGTTTTCGGCCAGTTGAGCACGGCATCGAGGGCTGGCCGGTACAGGCGGATCAGCCCGCGGTTGATGGGGTTGCGGGCCTCGTCGGGGATCCTGCCGCGAATCCAGTAGCCCATCAGCACCGGCACCAGGGTCACCGACAGCCCGGCCGCCGCGGCCATGGCGTAGGTCTTGGTGAAGGCCAGCGGACCGAACAGCCGGCCCTCCTGCGCCTGCAGGGTGAACACCGGGATGAACGACAGGGTGATGATCAGCAGGCTGAAGAACAGGGCCGGGCCCACTTCGACCGCCGCTTCGGTGATCACCTTCCAGTGCGTGGCGCCCTTCAGCTCCTCGCCCGGATGCTTCTCACGCCAGTGTTCGATGTGCTTGTGCGCGTTCTCGATCATGACCACCGCTGCGTCCACCATCGCACCAATGGCGATGGCGATGCCGCCGAGGGACATGATGTTGGCGTTGACGCCCTGCTTCTGCATGACGATGAAGGCGATCAGCACACCGACCGGCAGTGAGATGATGGCCACCAGCGACGAGCGCAGGTGCCAGAGGAACAGCACGCAGACCAGGGCCACGACGATGAATTCCTCCATCAGCTTGTGGCTCAGGTTCTCCACGGCACGGTCGATCAGGCCGCTGCGGTCGTAGGTGGTGACCACTTCCACGCCCTCGGGCAGGCTCTTTTGCAGTTCATCCAGGCGCTGCTGCACGGCCGCGATGGTGTCGCGGGCGTTCTTGCCGCTGCGCAGGATCACCACGCCGCCGACCACTTCGCCTTCGCCATCCAGTTCGGCGATGCCGCGACGCATTTCCGGGCCAAGCTGGATATGGGCGATGTCGCCCAGCGTCACCGGGGTGCCCTTGGCGTCCAGCTTCAACGGGATCGCGCGAAAATCCTGCAGTGACTGCAGGTAGCCGGAGGCCCGCACCATGTACTCCGCCTCTGCCAGCTCCAGCACGCTGCCCCCGGTTTCCCGGTTGGCGGCCTCGATGGCCTGGGCCACCTGCTGTTGGGTGATACCACGGCTGGCCATGCGCACGGGGTCGAGCAGAACCTGGTACTGCTTGACCATGCCGCCAATGCTGGCGACCTCGGCCACATTGGGCAGTGTCTTGAGCTCGTAACGCAGGAACCAGTCTTGCAGCGAGCGCAGTTGCGCGAGATCGTGCCCGCCGGTGCGATCGACCAGGGCGTACTGGTAGATCCAGCCCACCCCCGTGGCATCCGGCCCCAGGCTTGGCGCGACCCCGTCGGGCAAGCGGCTCTGCACCTGACTGAGGTACTCGAGCACACGTGAGCGGGCCCAGTAGAGGTCGGTGCCATCCTCGAACAGGACATAGACGTAGCTGTCACCGAAGAACGAATACCCGCGCACCGTTGCTGCGCCCGGTACCGACAGCATGGTCGTGGCCAGCGGGTAGGTGACCTGATTCTCGACGATCTGCGGCGCCTGGCCCGGGTAGGGGGTGCGGATGATGACCTGCACGTCGGACAGGTCCGGCAGGGCATCGATCGGACTGTTGTTGACGGACCAGACACCCCAGGCCACGGCGAACAGGGTGGCGAGGACGACCAGCAAGCGATTGGCGACCGACCAGCGGATGATGGCGGCAATCATTGCTCATGCCCTCCATGCCCGGCCTGTTGTTCATCGAGCTTTTCCACTCGCTCGATGAACAGGCCGTCGTCGCGCTGGGATACACCGACGCGAACGCGCTCACCGGCTTTCACTTGCGTCAGCAGGGCAGGGTCGCCGACCGGAAAGGGCATGGTCATGCCCGGCATGCCGAGGGACTTGAACGGGCCATGCGCCAGTTCGATCATGCCGTCGTCTATGCCGACAATGGTGCCTTCGGCCTCGTGCAGGGCCGGGGGCGTTGCAGCGGCCGGCCGAGGCGTATCGGCGGCGATGATGCCGCGCAGGCTGGCTTCGGAGTCCAGCAGGAACTGGCCGGAAGCGACCACCGTCTGGCCTTCCTCGAGGCCGTCGGTGACCACGGTATCCCGCTCGGCCTCCTGACCGATGCGCACGGCTACAGGGCGAAAACGGCCATCGCTTTCCGCCACCATGACCAGTGTGCGCTTGCCGGTACGGATCACCGCTTCGCTGGGCACCACCAGCACCGATTGCTCATCGCTGCTGAGCGTCACTTCGGCCGTCATGCCCGGGCGTAGACGCTGCTCGGGGTTGGGCAGCTCCACGCGAACCTGAACCGTGCGACTCTGCACGTCGGCCTGCGGCAGCACCGCCTGGATAAGACCCTCTACCGGTTTGCCGGGGAACGCGGGCAGGCGCGCCTGCACTCGCTGGCCCTGACGCAGGGCGCCAGCCTGGGCCTCGGGTACGGCGACCTCCAGCCAGACAGGGTCCAGGCCGTTGACCTGGGCCAGCGACATGCCGGCCGCCAGGGTCATGCCCTCACGCACCGACAGCGCCTGCAGCACCCCGCTGATCGGGCTGGTGACCGTCCAGACCGTTTGCACCTGACCGGACCGCTCGACACGGGCGATCAGCTCGGCCGGCATGCCGGCCAGGCGCAAGCGCTGGCGGGCTGCGGCCAGCAGCTCCGGTTCCTGCAGGTCGCGCAGGGCCAGAAATTCAGCCTGCGCCGCACTCCATTGCGGTATCAGCAGGTCAGCCAGCGGCGCGCCCCTGGCAATCACGTCCTGCGGGGCTCTGGCGTAGACGCGCTCGACGAAACCACCGCTACGCGCCTGCACCACGGCGACATCGCGTGCATCGAAGGCCAGCACGCCGACCGCATCCACGGACTGACTGATGGTCGTGCGGCGCACCGTGGCCAGGCGCATGCCAAGGTTCTGAGTGATGCCGGGGGCGATGCGCACGCTGGCGGCGTCCCCCCCTTCCTCGGCGTAGCGCGGCACCAGATCCATGTCCATGAAGGGGGACTTGCCCGGTTTGTCGAACTTCTGCTGCGGGTACATCGGGTCGTACCAGTAGAGCACGTCACGCGCCAGGGCCTCGGTATCGGCGGCTTGCGCCATGGCGACGGAGGAGGCGAGCAGCGGGAGGGTGATCAGCCTCGTCAGGCATTTGATCCAGGTGTTCATGGGGTCTCTCCAAAGGCGAAATGCAGGCGGGCGTTGGCCAGGGCACGATCACGGGCCACATCGATACGGCGCAGACGGGTTTGCAGCAGGGCTTCGCGCGCCGCCACCACGCTGCCGAGGTCGCCACGGCCACCGCGGTAGTCCGCAAGCGTCAGCCGCACCTTGTCTGCCGCCAGCGGCAGGAGTGTCTGTTCGAGGCGGGCGAGCGTGCTTTGCAGGCGCTGCAGTTCGGCCAGGTCCGCGCTCAGTGCCTCGGTGTGCCTGCGCAGGGCGTCCTCGCGTTCGGCGCTCACCTGCGCCAGTCGCGCCTCTTCGGCGGCGATGCGCGGGTTCTGCCGGGTACCGGCGAACAGCGGCAGGTCGATGCTGAGGTTGAGGCTGAGCATGTCGCCGAAGGCCTCGCGGCGGCCGTACTCCACCCCCCAGCCCCAGTCCGGTCGCTTGTCGGCGATCGCCTCGTTCAAGCGTGCCTCGGCCTGGCGGGTCAGTGGCTCGTACGCTTGCAGCTGCGGATGGTGCTGCAAATGGCTGCGGTACCAGACCACATCGGTTGGCCAGTCCGGCCAGGCACCGCTCAGGGGTTGCTCGGCGGCCGCGCCTATCCAGCGGCGCAGGGCGGCGCGGGCGACGGCTTGGGTGCGCCGCAGCTCGTCTTCCTTCTCCGCGAGCAGGGCGGCTTCCTGGCGTGGCACCACGGCGTCCGCCGCGCTACCACCGCCGCCGGCGATGCGGGCGCGAACGGCGCGTTCGAGCAGGCGGTTCTCGTCATAGAGTTGTTTGAACAGCGAGAGCTTCTCGTCCACCGAGCGGGTAGCGATCCAGGCCTCGGCGACCTGGCGGCGTACCTCCAGGCGCGCGATCTGCTGGCGCTGCTCGGCGACATCGACGCCCGCTCTGGCTGCCTCGATCCGCGCCCGGCGCTTGGCGCGATTGGGTACCTCCTGGGTGAATCCGATGGCCTGCATGGTCATCGGCTCCCGGTCGAAACGCCAGGCGGCGTCACTCTCGATCGGTACGTTGCGCAGTCCCAGGCTGAGCCTGGGGTCGGGCAGCGCGCCTGCCGGGATGGCGGACTGGCGCGCGGCCTCCAGGTTGGCCGCCTCTGCGGCCAGTGACGGGGCCTGGTCTTCGGCGAGGCGCAGGGCCTCATCCAGGCTCAAGGCTGCCGCCAGGCCGGGCAACGCCAGGCTGCCGGCGAACACGGCCACCGTCAGATGACGGCGCCGTAAACGAAATACGGGCATGTGGTGATTCCATGTCTTTGATCCGTGCGCGAGGCGCACGCAGGAGCCGGCCGCTCAGCGGCAGCCGGCGTTCAGGCGACAGGAATCAGCTACGGGGTGGGTGCCAGAGAGGCTCGGTAGCGCCAGGCAGAGGGGTGAAGCTCGAGGGGAAGGGACCCGGTTGGTCGATCAGCAGCAATGCGCTCTTGCCACTGCCTACCTGCAGCAGGCTACCGGCTTTGCAGTCCATGCCGGTCTTGCACGGTTGCTTGTGGCCGGTTTGCGCCATCGTTTCGCAACAGGGGTCGAGGGCGCTCATCTGCTGATCCATGCCAGGCATGGCGGGCGACGGCATGTACTGCGAGGCATGTACGGCACACGCCTGCGCGGGCATCAGCAGGCTCGCCATCCCGTTGATGGGAAGCGTCAGACTGACCAGCAGCAGGAAGTAGAACCGGAGGAGGGCCTTCATGCCGGCGAGTCTACCGATGCCCGGTCGGCTGTCAATAACGGCCGGTGCATCTGGACCAGCAGACGCCCCCTCGCGCATGGCTCCGGATCGGCGGGTTCGCTAGCAAGGCAGGCGCTGGGGCTTTTCCTGGCCATTGCTGCTGTTGCGGGAGGCTGCCTGCGATCACAGGCCGACCTGGTGAGCCGGCAGGTAGTCCTCCTGACTTGACCGGTTAGGATGATCGTCCTAGGCTCTGGTCTATCAATTAGGTCAAACGTCCTAACTCAACGGGCAAGCGATAGGTACACCTGGATGACTGGCATGACTACCCGCGAGCGCATTGTCTCCGAGGCGGACAGGCTGTTCTATGAGCGGGGCTATGAGCACACCTCTTTCGCCGACATCGCCGATGCGGTCGGCATCTCCCGTGGCAACTTTTACTACCACTTCAAGAGCAAGGACGAGATTCTGGATGCGGTCATCGGGGACCGCATGACGAGCACATCGGAGATGCTGCAGGCATGGGAGGCCCTGAGCAGTACTCCCGCCGAGCGCATCAAGAGCTTCATCCTCATTGTCATCACCAATCGAGCGCAGATCATCCGGCATGGCTGCCCGGTCGGCACACTTTGCAGCGAGCTGGCCAAGATTGGCCATCCCGCGCAACCGCAATCCAACCAGCTGTTTACCTTGTTTCGCACCTGGTTGGGCCAGCAATTCACTTTACTCGGGCACGAGGCAGAGGCTGATTCGCTCGCCATGCACGTATTGGCTTTCAGTCAGGGCGTTGCACTGCTGGCACATGCATTCCAAGACAAACGCTTTGTCGAGCGCGAGGCCGAGCGCATGTGCGCATGGCTTGATGGCATCGCCGATGAGGCAATCGCAAAGACCGAATGATTGTTCAGGGAGGACCGCTGATGTTCATCGTGTTTCTAAGATTTTCAGCCGGGCGCGATCAGGCCGCTCAGTTGATGCAGGCGCACAAAGATTGGCTGCAACGCGGTTTCGACGACGGCATTTTTCACTTGGCCGGCAGCCTCCAGCCACAGGCTGGAGGGATGATTCTGGCGAGTGGAACCACGCTGGCCCAGCTTGAGGAACGGGTCAGCAACGACCCTTTCGTTGCGCAAGATGTCGTGCGAGCTGAAATCGTAGCGGTAACACCATCGAAGGCAGATCCCCGCCTGGAGTTCCTGCTGGCGGATATGGGGAGTTGAGGCGGTGAACAGGACGATCATTGGCGTCGACGGCCTGCATCGCTGCCGCTGGTGCGCAGCAGCACCGGAGTTTCTCTCGTATCACGACACGGAATGGGGCTTTCCCATCGCCGATGACAGGCGCCTGTTCGAGAAGATCAGCCTCGAGGCATTCCAGTCGGGCCTCAGCTGGCGAACGATCCTGGCTAAGCGAGATAACTTCCGTGCAGCATTTCATGGCTTCGATTTCGAGCGGATTGCCCAATTCGGCGAGAGCGACATTGAGCGGTTACTTCAAGACCCTGGCATCGTCCGCCATCGTGGCAAGATTGAGGCCGTCATCAACAATGCGCAGCGAGCCTGTGACATCGTTGAATCGGAAGGGTCGTTAGCCGCCTTCTTCTGGCGCTACGAACCCAGGACAGCAGACCCAATCGAGCCTCAGAGCGCCTCGTCTTCTGCCGAGTCGGTGGCGCTGTCGAAGGAGCTGAAAAGACGAGGCTGGAAATTCGTGGGGCCTACGACCGTCTACGCGTTCATGCAGGCCATGGGACTGTTCAACGACCATGCAACCGATTGCGCGATCCGGGTAGAGGCGGAACGTGCGCGGCAATGTTTCGAGAGGCCTTAGGTGTGGATTCATCTCCGCTACCTGCGCAGTGGTCGCGTCTGCTTCTGACCGGTTGCGGACGCTGGCAACAGACTGCTTTCGGCCAAAAGCTGCCTGTCGGGAATGAGCCAGAATCGATCCCGATAGCGTTCAGTTACAGACTTCGGCTAGCAACGCTCGAATCCAGCGATGAGCAGGGTGTTGCTGGGTACGCTCATGCCATACCAGCAGCTTACGAAAACCGGGAATCGTTAGCGGTGGTTCCAGGATCTGTAGGCCGTCTCCGGGCTGTATCAACCGACGAGGGAGAACGGCAATCAGGTCGCTGTTGCGCAGAACTTCCAGCAACAGTAAGAAGCTGGGCAGAGACAGAAGAACGCGCCTCTGACGGCCTAGGGCGGCAAGCGCTTCGTCAGTCACCCCACTAAAAGCGTCCCCTGCCATTGACATGATGACATGCTCCAAAGCACAGAAGCGGTCTAAATCTAAACCGCCGGCTGCGGCATGACCCTTACGCATTGCACAGACATACTGCTCGTCATAAAGATGTCTGGCGTGTAGTCCTTCATGGGTACTTTCCGGCGTGAGGATAGCCAAGTCCAGCTCGCCGGACTCCAGCTGCTGTTGCACCCGCTGATTGTCTACCGGCCGGGCGGCAACTCGAATACCAGGAGCCTGTCGGCGCAACTCCGCGAGCAGAGGAAGCAGGATGGTGCGCTGGGCATAATCGGTAGCCGCAATCGATAGGGTGAAGCTTGCACTTACCGGCTCGAACTCCTCCGGCTGCAGCATTCCCTCGATCTCACCCAGAATCCGCTTTATCGGCAATGCCAGAGCCTGGGCGCGAGGGGTCGGTACTAGGCCGCGTTGGGCTCGGACGAACAACGGGTCGTCGAAGCTATCGCGTAAGCGATTGAGCATGCCGCTGACCGCCGGCTGAGTGAGTGCTAAGCGCTCGGCTGCCCGTGTGACGCTGCCTTCATCAAGCAGTGCATTCAGGGTTTTGAGCAGATTGAGATCGAGGCTCCTGATATCACGCATGCTTATGGATAACCTATCCAATGACGATTGGTCTTATGGATTGTCGTCGCTCACCATGCCCTGGTCAAAATCGTGGCAAGCGCCACATCCAACCCAAAGGACTACGTCATGAATTACATCCATTGGCCCGAGGGGTATGAGCCAGGCTTCACCGATAACTTCGCCTCAAACGAGGTCATCGTCTTCGGGCTGAGTGCCGCACAGGTCTGGCCTCTGCTGGCCATCGCCACGCAATGGCCTAGTTACTATGCCAATTCGGCAAATGTCCGTTACTACAATAACGCCGCCCCGCAGTTGGCCGAGGGCGTACGTTTTTACTTCGAGACCTTTGGTTTTCCCGTCGAGGCACGCTGCAATGAATACGTTGCGCCGGCCAATGGTCAGCCAGGGCGAATTGCATGGCATGGCTGGGCGGGTGAAGAAGGGGCCGAGAACCGTCTCGACGTCCATCATGCCTGGCTAGTCGAAGACCTATCTGGTGGCCGAGTACGGGTACTGACTCAGGAAACCCAGAAGGGTGAACCAGCGTTGGAACTTGCACGCGCTAAGCCAAATCCGATGATCAACGGCCATCAGGACTGGCTGGAAGGCCTTATCGGAGCAGCACGTAACGCGTTAAATGCCTAATGAATCGAGCGCGCTTGTTTGGCGCGCTATGTGAATGGCCCCTTGATTTGTAGACACTTATGACTGCTTTTGGCCGCGAGCAGCCAGTCGCCTGAATCAGCTTTCGAGCGCAGATGGCCTCCCGGTCAGATCAGGGCGCCCGCTGTCTGCAAACCCCAGCCCCCAACTGCTAGGCGCGGCGGCGCAGGTGCAGCACCTGCGCCGTTACGCCGATGACCAGCGCCAGCAGCAGGCCGAGCTGCGTGCCGATCAGCAGCGGTGAATGCAGGTCGGTCACCAGAGGGTGGCCGTCCGGCACGCGGCGCAGCACTTCGGATAGCGTCGGCAGCATCAGCAGGAAGGCTGTCACGCTGAGCAGGATGGTTTCCAGGTACACGGCGACTCGTCCCGGCAGGCCGATGTGGCCGACCCCGTAGCCTGCCACCAGCAGGACGAGGGTGAGCGCCGCGATGATGTTGCTCACCGGCTGCCTGGCGATCAGAAAGACCGAGCCGGCGCCCAGCAGCATGAACACCAGGTACGCCATGCCGGGCGCGGAGCGGGGCAGGATGCGGCCGTGACGGGCGAACATGTACGCAGCCAGTGGAATGGCCGGCAGGCTGCTCAGCGTATGTACCCAGCCAAGGGTGGAGATTCCGAACATTGGGTGCTTCCTCCGGTTGGATGATCGGCAAAGCCTTTGGCTGCCTGATCGCTTCAGATCATGCGCCGTGCTGGGCTATGCTGGTGCGCTTACAGTAGTCAACGCAGCGCCATCCCGACATGACCGATTCACCGGAACACTTGACCATTCTTCCGGAAATGCAGCTGGAAGGCTTCACCAACGGAGACCTGCTGTCCCAGGTGCTCGCGCAGATACGCCTGACCGGCGACCGCGTGTATTCCGCCACGCTTGAGCAGGGCGAACGCCTGGCGCTGGAGTGCGGCAGCGCCCACGTATGCCTGCTGCAGACGGGGCAGGTGCAGATCCGCCGTGACGAGGAGGCGGCCATGCAGCTGGCGCCTGGCGATGTGTTCCTGCTGCCCCACGCGCTGGACGACCTGACGCTCACGACCGCTGAGGGCCCCGCCACGCTCGCCATCTGCCGCTTCTGGTTCGATGCCGGCAGTTTCCGCGCCATGTTGTTCGCCCTGCCATGGCTGATTCATATCCGGCAGGCCGAGGCCGCTGCGTGGTCCGAGGGGCTGTTGCATTTCATGCTGCTGGAAGCCCGTGACGTGCAGCCCGGCGGGGCGCTGATGGTCTCGCGGCTGATCGACCTCACGGTCATCCGCGTGCTGCGCACCTGGGTCCAGCAGGGCGCCGCGTCGGGGTGGCTGGGCGGTCTGTCCGACGCCCGTATCGCACGTGCGCTCAAGGCCATTCATGAACAGCCCAGGCAGCAGTGGCGGATCGAGGCGCTGGCGAAGCTGGCCGGCATGTCACGCTCCAGTTTCTGTGAGCGTTTCAGCACACTGGTGGGGCGCGCGCCCTTGCGTTACCAGAACGAATGGCGACTGACGCTGGCCAGGACCCTCCTGGCCAGCCAGGACAGCCGCATCGGCGACGTGGGTTTTGCGGTCGGCTACGAGTCCGAGGCGGCCTTCAGTCGTGCCTACAAGGCCTTCTTTGGCCGCTCGCCACGGCAGGATCATGGCGCCCGGGCAGGCCTGGCAGGCGATTGAGCCGCCGCGTACATGACCAGTGTGCGTGTGGCTGCAGGCGAGCCAGAGGGTATCGAGGCATCTCGTTCCGGCTGTCGGCTGGTGCTGCACTTCTCTTCGCCCGAGGCCTTCAGCGTACCTGTCGCGCTGATAGGATCAGGCAATAATGAAATCCTGCCCGGCATCGTGCCGAGGCGCTCACGCTCCTAGCATGGTTGCACCTCATTTCTTCAGGAGTGCCCCATGAGCGCAGTAAAGACTCTCTTCATCACCGGTGTCAGCAGCGGGTTTGGCCAGGCCCTGGCCAAGGAGGCCCTGGTTCAGGGGCACCGCGTCGTCGGTAGCGTGCGCAGCGACGCGGCGCGGGTCGCGTTCGAGGCGCTTTCGCCCGGAAGAGCCCACGGGGTGCTGCTGGACGTCACCGATTTCGCGGCCATCGATACGGTGGTCGCTGCCGTCGAAACGCAACACGGCCCCGTGGACGTGCTGGTGAACAATGCCGGCTACGGGCATGAGGGCATCATGGAGGAATCCTCGCTGGAGGACATGCGGCGCCAGTTCGACGTCAACCTGTTCGGCGCGGTCGCGGTCAGCAAGGCGTTCCTGCCGTATTTCCGCCAGCGAAGGGCAGGGCGTATCCTCAACATCACCTCGATGGGCGGTCATATCACCATGCCGGGCATCGCCTATTACTGCGGCAGCAAGTTTGCCCTGGAGGGCATCTCGGACACGCTGAGCAAGGAGCTTGCGCCCTTCGGCATCCATGTCACGGCCGTGGCGCCGGGATCGTTTCGCACGGACTGGGCAGGCCGCTCGATGCAGCGCACGCCACGCAGCATCAGTGACTATGATGCGAGCTTCGATCCGGTGCGCAAGGCCCGTGTGGAGAAGAGCGGCCATCAGCTGGGTGACCCGCAGAAGGCGGCGCGGGCCATGCTGACGATCATCGACAGCCCCGCGCCGCCCGCTCATCTGCTGCTGGGGAGCGACGCCCTGGCCCTGGTGCGTGACAAGCTGCAGAGCCAGATCGAGAGTATCGAGCAATGGGAGGCGCTCAGCCGCTCCACCGATGGCTGAGCCTCGACAGGGAGGGGCCGCAACGCATGACCAGACCCAGCGACCCGAGCACGGCGCGCATGGTGCAGCTGATGAGTCAGCTCGCACCACAGGAAGGGTACAACCTGAGCCCGCTGGATGACGTGCGCTTTCTGCGCAGCAATCGGCCGCTGACACGCACGCCGGTGCTCTATGAGCCGGGCATCGTCATCCTCTGCCAGGGCCGCAAGCGCGGCTACCTGGGTGAGGATGTCTACATCTACGATGCCCAGCATTACCTGGTGGTCTCGGTGCCGGTGCCCTTCACCATGGAGACGGATGCCAGCAAAGCGGAGCCCATGCTGGCGCTGTACCTGCGCCTGGACTTCGGTCTGGCGGGCGAGCTGATCCAGCAGGTGGATGAGTTGCGGGGCGCGAGCGTGGCGCAGCCGATGGGCATGTACGCCTCGCCGATGGATGAGCCGTTGCGCCAGTCGACCCTGCGTTTTCTGCAGATCATGGTCGATCCCGAGGACGCCAGGGTGCTCGGCCCGGCGATGCTGCGCGAGCTCTACTACCGCATTCTCTCTGGCGAACAGGGCGGCACCCTGCGCGCGGCCATCGCCCAGCAGGGGCAGTTCGGCAAGGTGACGCGGGCCATTCACAAGATCCACAACTGCTATCACGAGCGTCTGGATGTCGAGGCGTTGGCCCGGGAGGCGCAGATGAGCGTGCCCAACTTTCATCTGCACTTTCGCAAGGTCACCGACACCTCGCCCATGCAGTACCTCAAGTCGACGCGCCTGCACCAGGCGCGCTTGCTGATGCTGCGCAACGACCTGACGGCGGCGAAGACGGCATATCTGGTCGGCTATGAGAGCGCTTCGCAGTTCAGCCGCGACTTCAAGCGCTTCTTCGGGCGCACGCCGCTCGTCGAGGTGAAGCGCATGAAGCAGGCCTACGCATTGCCGGAGCCCGCGACGCCATCGCCTTTCGTATCATCGCACTGACGTCCGCGAGCATTGGCGACGGGCGCCCGCGTGCCGGGCCTGCGCGTTCAGTCCGAGCCGTAGTTCATGATCGACAGCAGGCGGATCGGCACCTTCACCAGCTTCTCCGGGCCGTGCGGCACTTCGCCGTCGAAGGTCAGGCTGTCACCGGCCTGCATGGGGTAGAGCTGGTTGCCATGGCGGTAGACCAGTTCGCCTTCCAGCAGGTGGAGGAACTCGGTGCCGGGGTGGGCGAAGGTCGGGAATTCCTCGCTGGCGTCGTCCATGCTCACCATGTAGGCCTCGAAGCTCTTCTTTGGCCCACGGGTGTGGTTGAGCAGGCGGTAGGTATGGCCCTTGTCGGTCCCTCTGCGTACCACTTCGAGGCCTTCGCCGGCCTTGACCAGCAGGGCGCTGCCACCTTGCTGGTCGTACTGGCTGAACAGCTTGGACATGGGCATGCCCAGTACGTCGCAGAGGCGGCTGAGGGTGTCGAGGCTGGTGGAGACCTGGGCATTCTCGATCTTGCTCAGCATGCCCTGGCTGATTCCGGCGATGCGCGCCACGTCGGCGATCTTCAGTTCCTGCGCCTGGCGCTGGCGGCGGATCTGCATGCCCAGGTATTGCTCGAGCTTGAGGCGGGGCGGTTTTTCCGGAGTGGTCGTCATACAGGCTTATTTCTTCTGTGAATAAAAAGTTCGCACCAGGAATGAGCGGGCTGCCTTGCTTCGGTGCGTTTTTCGTTCGTGACTTTCCTCCTATGAAAGCATTTTTCCTCGGCAGATAGAAGAAAGACGCGGGTTGCCGGGGCGCCTCGCGTGGGCATGACCAGTTGGCAAGCTGCTTGCATTTCTTTTGGGGAAATTAAAATTCCCCAGCGGAATAATGGCGACGCTACCGGAGGCCTTACCCATGTTGCCCAGCGAAACCCAGAAAATCATCGACCAGCATGGCATCAAGTATGTGCTGGCCCAGTTCGTCGATATTCACGGTGCGGCCAAGACCAAGTCGGTGCCGGTCTCGGGCCTCAAGGCGGTGGCCGAGGAGGGCGCCGGTTTCGCCGGTTTCGCCATCTGGGGCATGGGCATGGAGCCGCACGGCCCGGATTTCATGGCCCGCGGCGACCTTTCCACGCTGATGCCGGTGCCCTGGCAGCCGGGCTACGGCCGCGTGGTGTGCATCGGTCATGTCAACGGCCAGCCCTGGCCCTACGACACCCGCTACGTGCTGCAGCAGCAGGTGGCACGCCTGAGCGAACGTGGCTGGACGCTGAATACCGGTCTGGAGCCGGAGTTCAGCCTGTTCCGCCGCGATGCCGACGGCAAGCTCTGCTCCGTCGACGCCAGCGACAAGCTGGAGAAGCCCTGCTACGACTACAAGGGGCTGTCGCGTTCGCGCGCCTTCCTCGAGAAGCTCACCGAGTCGCTGCAGCCGGTCGGCTTCGACATCTACCAGATCGACCACGAGGATGCCTGCGGCCAGTTCGAGATCAACTACACCTACAGCGATGCCATGGAGTCGGCGGACCGCTTCACCTTCTTCCGCATGGCCGCCGGTGAGATCGCCAACGACCTGGGCATGATCTGCTCGTTCATGCCCAAGCCGGACCCGCGCCGCGCCGGCAACGGCATGCATTTCCACCTGTCGATCGCCAGTGCCGGCAACAGCAACCTGTTCCACGACGCCAGCGACCCCAGCGGCATGGGCCTGTCGAAGATCGCCTATCACTTCCTGGCCGGCCTGCTCGCGCATGGCCCGGCGCTGTGCGCCTTCGCGGCGCCGACGGTGAATTCCTACAAGCGGCTGGTGGTGGGGCGTTCGCTCTCGGGGGCGACCTGGGCGCCGGCGTTCATTGCCTATGGCGACAACAACCGCTCGGCCATGCTGCGTATCCCCCATGGGCGCATCGAGTTCCGCCTGCCGGATGCGGGCTGCAATCCGTACCTGGTCACCGCCGCGATCATCGCCGCCGGCCTCGATGGCATCGACCGTCAACTGGAGCCGGGCACGGCCTGCAACGAGAACCTCTACAACCTGAGCCTGGAAGCGATTGCCGCACGGGGCATCAAGACCCTGCCTCAATCGCTCAAGGAGGCCTGCGACGCGCTGGAGGCCGACCCGCTGTTCCGCGAGGTGCTGGGCCCGCAGGTCGTCGACGAGTTCCTCAAGCTCAAGCGCATGGAATGGGTCGAGTACAGCCGCCACGTCTCCGACTGGGAGATCGAGCGCTACACCGAATTTTTCTGAAGCTGCAAGCCACGGGCTTCGAGCCGCACGCAAGAGCGGTTCGAGGTGTTGCACGACATCTGTATCAACTCGGTCAGTTAGCAGCTCGCAGCTTGCAACTCCCGAACGAAGTGAGGACTGCCTTTATGTGTGGAATCGTAGGTCTGTACCTGAAGAACCCGGCGCTGGAAAGCCAGCTCGGCGCACTCTTCGAACCCATGCTGCTGGCCATGACTGACCGTGGGCCGGACAGCGCCGGCTTCGCCATCTACGGCGACGAGGTGAAGGCGGGCTGGATCAAGCTGACCCTGCAGAGCACCGAGGCGGGGCATGACTTCAAGGGGCTGATGGGCGAACTGGAAGGGCGCCTGGGCTGCTCGCTGGAGTGGTTTCAGAACGCCAGCGCCGCCGTGCTCAAGACCGATGCCGACGAAGCGGCGGTGCGCGCGGTGCTGGCCGAACTGGCGCCTGCCGTGCGGGTGATGAGCGTCGGCCAGAGCATCGAGATCCTCAAGGGCATGGGCTTGCCGAAGGACATCACCGAGCGCTTCTCGCTGGCGAAGATGAAGGGCAGCCACATCATCGGCCATACCCGCATGGCCACCGAGAGTGCGGTGACCATGGAGGGCAGCCATCCGTTCTCCACCGGCCAGGACCTGTGCCTGGTGCACAACGGCTCGCTGTCCAACCACTTCCGCCTGCGCCAGGAACTGCGTCGCCACGGTATCGAGTTCGAGACCGAGAACGACACCGAGGTGGCTGCCGGCTACCTGACCTGGCGCCTGCGCCAGGGCGACTCGTTGAAGGAGGCGCTCGACCATTCGCTGGTCGACCTCGACGGCTTCTTCACCTTCGCCATCGGCACGCGCGACGGCTTCGCGGTGATCCGCGACCCGATCGCCTGCAAGCCGGCGATCCTCGCCGAGACCGACGACTACGTGGCCATGGCTTCGGAATACCAGGCGCTGTCCAGCCTCCCGGGTATCGACAAGGCCAGGGTCTGGGAACCGGAGCCGGCCACCATGTACATCTGGGAACGCAGCGCCTGAGTCGTTCCTCGCCCGCTGCGCCCGTCGCTTGCGGCGGCAGAACCTCGCGATCCGCCTGCCGTGCCCCTGGTACCGGCTCGTACCTCGCTGCGGTTCTCCCGCGCATCCGGCGCGCTGGCGGCGGCCTGAGCCCGACTCGCTACTTTTTGGGAGACAGCATCATGAAGACCATCGACCTTTCCAGCGCCTCGGTGCGCGACCTGAACCAGGCGCTGCACGAGCAGGCCAAGACCCTCACCGAGCGTGAATGGGTCGTCAGCAACCCCGGCGGCAAGCACAACCTGGCCGTGGGCCTGAACGAGTCGCTGAGCGTGGATATCGACGGCCACGCCGGCTACTACTGCGCCGGCATGAACCAGAAGGCCAGCGTCACCATCCATGGCAACGTCGGCGTCGGCGTGGCCGAGAACATGATGAGCGGCATGGTCCGCATCAAGGGCAGCGCCTCGCAGTCGGCGGGGGCCACCGCCCATGGCGGCCTACTGGTGATCGAGGGCGATGCCGGCGCACGTTGCGGCATCTCGATGAAGGGCGTCGACATCGTGGTCGGCGGCAACATCGGCCACATGAGCTGCTTCATGGGCCAGGCCGGGCGGCTGGTGGTATGCGGCGATGCCGGCGACGCACTGGGCGATTCGCTCTACGAGACACGCATCTACGTCAAGGGCACGGTGAAGTCGCTGGGGTCGGACTGCATCGAGAAGGACATGCGCGCCGAGCACCTCGAGGAGCTCGCCGAGCTGCTCAACCGCGCCGGCTTCGATGAGGACCCGGCCAGCTTCAAGCGCTACGGCTCCGCCCGCCAGCTGTACAACTTCAAGGTCGACAACGCTTCGGCGTACTGATCGCGCACCCTGCCCGACGAGGAACTGCATATGAGCGAGAAAATCACCCCGGTGCTGCGCGAATCCGCCACCTTCGACCGCCTGTCCATCCAGGAAATCCAGCGTGCTGCGGAAACCGGCATCTACGACATTCGCGGCGGTGGCACCAAGCGCAAGCTGCCGCATTTCGACGACCTGCTGCTGCTCGGCGCGTCGATGTCGCGTTATCCGCTGGAGGGCTATCGCGAGAAGTGCGGCACCGACGTGGTACTCGGCAATCGCTTCGCCAAGAGGCCGATCCACCTGAAGATCCCGGTGACCATCGCCGGCATGAGCTTCGGCGCGCTGTCCGCGCAGGCCAAGGAGGCGCTGGGCCGTGGTGCCAGCATCGCCGGCACCAGCACCACCACCGGCGACGGCGGCATGACCCCGGAGGAGCGCGGCCAGTCGCAGCACCTGGTCTATCAGTACCTGCCGTCGCGCTACGGCATGAACCCCGATGACCTGCGCAAGGCCGACGCCATCGAGATCGTCCTCGGCCAGGGCGCCAAGCCGGGCGGCGGCGGCATGCTGCTGGGCATGAAGGTCACCGAGCGCGTCGCCGGCATGCGCACCCTGCCGATCGGTGTCGACCAGCGCAGTGCCTGCCGGCATCCGGACTGGACCGGCCCGGACGACCTGGCGATCAAGATCGCCGAGATCCGCGAGATCACCGACTGGGAGAAGCCCATCTACGTGAAGATCGGTGCCAGCCGCCCGTACTACGACGTCAAGCTGGCGGTGAAGGCCGGCGCCGACGTGATCGTCCTCGACGGCATGCAGGGCGGCACCGCCGCGACCCAGGAGGTGTTCATCGAGCATGTCGGCATCCCGATCCTGTCGGCCATTCCGCAAGCCGTGCAGGCGCTGCAGGAGATGGACATGCACCGCAAGGTGCAACTGATCGTCTCCGGCGGCATCCGTACCGGTGCCGACGTGGCCAAGGCCATGGCCATGGGCGCCGATGCGGTCGCCATCGGCACCGCTGCGCTGATCGCCCTGGGGGACAACCATCCGCGCCTCGACGAGGAACTCAAGGCCATCGATTCGGCGGCGGGCTTCTACGACGACTGGCAGAACGGCAAGGACCCGGCCGGCATCACCACCCAGGACCCGGAGCTGGCCAAGCGCCTCGACCCGGTAGCCGCCGGCCGGCGCCTGGCCAACTACCTGCGCGTGCTGGTGCTGGAGGCGCAGACCATGGCCCGTGCCTGCGGCAAGTCGCACCTGCACAACCTCGACCCCGAGGACCTGGTGGCCCTGACCGTGGAGGCCGCGGCCATGGCCCGCGTGCCGTTGGCCGGCACCAACTGGGTGCCAGGGCAACTGCAGTACTGAACCCCGGAGTGTCCATCCGAAGGGCCGCAACGCCAGGCGTTGCGGCCCTTTTTTGCGTGGCACCGGCGCACTAGAGCCAGCGCCGCACCTGCTGTCGGTAGGCGGCGTAGTCGTCGCCGAACAGGCTGGCCAGCGCCCGTTCTTCCGGGCGGATCTGGAAGCGGTTCATGTACAGCACGAACCCCGCCACGCCCGCCAGGAGCAGTGGGGAAGCCAGCAGTACGGCCCAGGCCAGCAGTGCGATGGCGAACCCCAGGTACATCGGGTTGCGGCTGTACTGGTAGATGCCGCCGACGACCAGCGCCGAGGCCTGCCCCGGCCGCAGCGGGTTGACGGTGGTGCGGGCGTTGCCGAAGGAGCGTATGCCAAGCAGGCAGGTGGCCGCGCCGAGCAGCAGCACTGGCAGGGCGCCCGCCACCCGCCAGGAGGTAGCCAGGTCGATGCCGGGCAGGAGCGGGGCGGCCAGCCACATGAGCAGGGCGAACAGCAGGGCGATCAGTGGCGGCGGGATGCGTGCGTCCAGTAGGTGCATGGCGAGTCCTTGGCGGGGATGAGCTGGCGACTCTATGGCCTGTAGTCGCTACAGGGTCAAGTGCCAGTCGGGCAGGGCGGCCGAAGCCATCGAGGTGCACGGCGGCAGCCGGCCCGGGCGTTCTTCACCGATGAAGGCGATGTTTCAGAAAGTCTGCGGATGCGCCGTGCCGGCGCGCGCTGCTCCCCGCTTGTGCAGCGTTGCCAGGCGCTGCGGGGGGCTTGTTCTGCCTGGGCCCCGATGCGCCGCAGGTTGCGTGGACATGGCATGGTCCATGCTTTCCTGTTGAGAACAAAAAGTTCCCATCGGGAATTTAACCGAGGCGCTTCGACCCCCGTCTTGCTGTCACCCAGGAGGACTTTCGATGACCAGTTCCAGCGCTGAACCGCTGTTCAGCACCCCGCGCTACGCCGCGACCGCCACGCCGACGCCGGCCAGTCTGCGTCTGCTGGTGGCTCAGGATGCCAGCCGCGCCGGCGGCCTGCTCGATCAACCGGGGCCGATGCGGCTGCTCACCCTGCATGGCGAACTCGCCGCTGCCGAGCAGCAGGAGTGCCTGCCAAGCACCGAGGCGCTGTTCCTGCGCCTGCAGATGCTGCTGGAGCAGGCTCCGGCAGGAACGCGCCTGCAGGTGGCCGGTGACGAGGCCTTTCTCTGGCATGTCTGTCGCCTGGCTCGGCATGCCGGCCTGCTGGCCGACGAGATCGAACTGTTCAAGCTGGGTGAGCGGCGGCGCCTGTACTGCGTGCACTGCAGCGAGATGCAGGATATCGGCAGCGAAACCGAGTGCAGCTGCAGGCACTGCGGGGTGAAGCTGTTCGTGCGCGAGCATTTCTCCCAGCGCCTGGGGGCCTACATGGGGGTGTGCCTCGATCCGGATCGGCCCTACGAGCAGGCGCAAGCCGGGGAGCGGCAGGCATGAGCGCGATGCTGGAGGTACAGGTCACCGCGGTGCGCCAGCTGACGCCGGTGGTGCGCGAATTCACCTTCGCCGCGCTCGACGGCAGCCTGCCGGGCTTTTCCTGCGGCAGCCACGTGCAGGTCGTGTTGCCGACCGAGGGGCGCACGTTGCGCAACGCCTATTCGCTGCTGAGCGACCCGCGCGACCGAGGTACCTACCGCATCGCGGTGCGCCTGCAGGATGACTCGCGTGGGGGATCTCGCTACCTGCATGAGCGGGTCCGGGTCGGTGACCGGCTGCAGATAGGCGTGCCGAGCAACCTGTTCGCGCTGCATTCGCAGGCACGTCACCACATTCTGGTGGCCGGTGGCATCGGCATCACCCCGTTCATGGCCTACCTCAGCGAGCTCCAGGGCCAGGGCGCCTCATTCGAGCTGCACTACGCCTATCGCAGCGGCCTGACCGATGCCTATGCCAATGAGCTGCGCGAGCGTCTGGGCGAGCGCTTCCGCGGTTACGACGCGGCCGCCGGCCAGCGCCTGCACTGCGCCGAGCTGTTCAGCGGCAAGCCGCTCGGCAGCCATCTCTACGTCTGCGGCCCTCAGCGCCTGCTCGATGAGCTCAAGACGCTGGCCGAATGTCGCGGCTGGTCCGCCGGGCGCCTGCACTGGGAAGCCTTCGCCGCGCCCGAGCCGGGCGAGCCGTTCACCGTCGAGCTGGCGCGCAGCGGCCAGCGTCTGCAGGTAGCGGGTGACCACAGCCTGCTCGAGGCGCTGGAGGCCGCCGGTGTCGAGGTGCCCAACCTCTGCCGTGGTGGCGTTTGCGGGCAGTGCACCACGCGCTACCTGAGCGGGGCGGTGGAGCACCGCGATCACTATCTGGATGAGCAGCAGCGCGGCGCAGCGCTGATGCCCTGTGTTTCCCGTGGTGGCTGCTCCGGCACGCTGCTGCTCGACCTCTGAGGAATCCGCCATGCCCGTCGTGCTCAAACCCCTGGAAACCTACCGGGACGATTTCACCTTCAGCAACAGCCCCGAGGCCATTGCCCGCTTTCCCTTTCCGTTCCCCGAGGACAGCTACATGTACTCGGTGAACATCGAGCCGGCCACGCCGCGTGAGCCGGGCTCGGTGTTCGAGCACTGGTTCGACATCGACGAGCACTACGTCTCGGAGATGGCCGAGCGTGCCTGCGTCCTGGAGAAGGACCCGGAGCGCTGCCTGGTGATGCCGCACATGGCGCAGGCCGCCTGGGACAGTCTGGAGATGCTGATGGAGCATCTGGCGGCCGATTACCCCGAACACTTCGCCCTGCAGCGCGATGGCGACCAGTGGCTGTGGATCAACCGCCCGCTGGGCATCGAACAGCGCTTCACCTTCGGCGATGCCAGCACGCTGCCGTTCGAGCCGCTGGAGTACATCACCCGCCAGGCGCAGGGCGATTTCGCCGTGCTCGACCAGCGTGATGGCGACCTGTTCATGGACGCCGGCATGGTCACCTGCCCGGCGGACTGGTCGATCAAGTTCGACGCCGGCATGAGCTTCAAGCAGTGGCACGCGCCGGTGCCCGGTGTGGCGCATCAGCTCGGGGTGTTCGAGCGGGCGCTGAAGTACCTGCTGAACATCCAGGTCGGCCAGCCGGTGCGCCGGCTGAACTGGACCATGACCATCAACCCGCGCATGGACACCTCCTCGGAGACTTTCCACGAGTGGGGGCACGAGCGCGGCCTGGTGACGGCGGAGAACGTCGCGCGCCTGGTGCACCTGCGCGTGGAGCTGCAGTTCATGCCGCGCCTGCCGCGCAGCAATGCGCTGCTGTTCGGCATCCGCACCTACCTGATCAGCCTGGAACAACTGGCCAGCAACCCGGCCTGGGCCTGCCGCCTGCACCGCGTGCTGCGCGACCTGCCGGACGAGATCGCCGACTACAAGGGCCTGACCCGCTATCGGCAGACGGTGGTCGACTGGCTGCGCCAGTTCGACCCGCAGGCCCAGGCCGCCTGATTCCATCCCCTGCGTGCGCAGGCCCAACGACGAACAACAGGAGAAACAGACATGGCCAATTCCTGGCGCATTTCCGCCCTTGCCGAGCGTCACCGCGCACTGGGCTCGCAACTCGAAGACTGGAGCGGCATGGGCACGGCCTGGACCTACGCCAGTGACCTGGCCGACGAGCACGAGGCGATCCGCACCCGCGCCGGGCTGATGGACGTGTCCGGGCTGAAGAAGGTGCACTACGTCGGCCCGCATGCCGAAAGCCTGCTGGAGTACGCCACCAGCCGCGATATCTCCAAGGTCTATCCGGGCAAGAGCGTCTACGCCACGATGCTCAACGAGGCCGGCAAGTTCGTCGATGACTGCGTGATCTACCGCACCGGCCCCAACGCCTTCATGGTGGTGCACGGCTCGGGTAACGGCCACGAGATGCTGCTGCGCTCGGCCCAGGGCCGGCAGGTGGCGGTGCTGTTCGACGACGACCTGCATGACCTCTCGCTGCAGGGGCCGCTGGCCGTGGACTTCCTCGCCGAGCAGGTGCCGGGTATTCGCGAGCTGCCTTACTTCCATCACCTGCAGACCCGGCTGTTCGACCGCCCGGTGATGATCTCGCGCACCGGCTACACCGGCGAGCGTGGCTACGAGATCTTCTGCAAGGCCGCCGACGCGCCGCTGATCTGGGACAGCATCCTGGACAAGGGCAGGGACCTGGGCATCATCCCCTGTGCCTTCACCGCGCTGGACTGGCTGCGGGTGGAGAGCTACCTGCTGTTCTTTCCCTACGACAACTCGGAGATGTATCCCTTCGCCGACCAGCCGGCCGGCGACACCCTGTGGGAGCTGGGGCTGGACTTCACCGTGTCGCCGACCAAGGGGGATTTCCGTGGCGCCAGCGAGCATCGGCGCCTGCAGGGCAAGGAGCGCTTCCGGATCTTCGGTGTGCTGCTCGACGGCGACAAGGCGGCCGAGGCCGGCGACACGCTGTGGGCCGGGGGCAAGCAGGTCGGGGTGATCACCTGCGCCATGTATTCGCGGCTGTCCGGCAAGTCCATGGCCATCGCCCGCATGGAGGTGCCATATGCCGAGCAGGGTGCGGCGCTGGAGGTCAAGGGCAGCCTGGCGGTGAAGGCCATCGCCCACAGCCTGCCGTTCGACGACCCGGAAAAGAAAAAACGCACGGCCAAGGGTTGAGGCCGCTCCCGCGACGGGGAGCCGTCGCGGGCACTGCAGTCCAGGGGCAAGGGAGCAGGGCCGCAGGGAGGTGGCCCGACCTGCTCGCACAAGGAGCGCATCATGGCCTGGTTGAATGGCTGGGGATTTCTGCTGCTGGCGGGGCTGTGCGAGGTGTTCTACGCCTCGATCATCCCGCGCACCGATGGTTTCACACGCTTATGGCCGAGCCTGTATTGCGGCTTCTTCCTGCTGCTCAGCATCTACCTGCTGAGCCTGTCCGTGCGCGTGCTGCCACTCGGCCTGGCGTATGCGGTGTGGGTCGGTATCGGCACCCTGGGCACGGTGGCCTATGGTGCGATGTTCCTCGGTGAAAGCCTCAACCTGTTGCGCAGCCTGTGCCTGCTGATGATCATCGCCGGTATCGTCGGGCTGAAGCTGTTCACCCCCGCACCACTGGCCTGAGTACATGGCTGAGCGGATGCTTGGCCCAGCATGCCGCACTCTTGGGCGTCAGAGCTGAAAGCGTGCGATGTTCTCGCGCAGCGCCTCGCTGGTGCGGGCCAGACTTTCGCTTTCCTGCTGCGCATGCTGGAAGGCAGAGGCAGATTGCTCCGTGCTGTCACGTACCGAGACGATGCTACGGCTTATTTCCTCGGCGACGGCTGTCTGCTGTTCTGCCGCCGTGGCAATCTGCTGATTCATGCCATTGATGCGCTCGATCATGGCGACGATTCGGGCGACCGCCTGACCTGCCTCGGATACGCCGGAAACCGACTGTGTACTCGAGCCCCGGCAGCGTTCCATGTAGTGGGCAGTCTCATCGGCGATCTTCTGCAGGCTTACGATGAGACCCTCGATTTCGGTGGTGGCTTCCTGTGTGCGCCGTGCCAGGCTGCGCACCTCGTCCGCGACGACGGCGAAACCACGGCCGGCCTCGCCTGCACGTGCGGCTTCGATCGCGGCGTTGAGTGCCAGCAGGTTGGTCTGGTCTGCCACTGATTTGATCACGTCGAGCACGCCGCCGATGTTGCTGCTCTCGGTTTTCAGGCGTCCCATGGCCTCGCTGGAGTTGTTGATGACCTGCGCCAGCTCGCCAATCAGGTTCACGGCTTGCCCAGCCTTCTGTTGACTTTGCACGGCCGCTTCATCTGCTTCGCTGGCGGCCTGTGCCGCAGATTCGGCGCTACGCGCCACGTCCTGAACAGTGGTGGCCATTTCGTGTATGGCCGTGACGATCTGTTCCACTTCGCGCTGAGCCTGTGCCACGCCTTCTGCATTGCGCAGGCTCGATTCACTCAGTTCCTGGCTGGAATGGGCGACGGTGCGTGATGAGTTGTCGATGCCTTGCGTGACCTGGCGCAGGTTCTGCTGCATGCGCTGCAATGCGCTGAGTACGCTGTTCTCGGCGCTGTCGACTGCTGCTTCCATCATACGCAGATCGCCTTCGGCAACCCGTTGGGCGATACGGTTGAGGTCACTTGGTTCAGCACCCAGGGAGCGCAGAAGATGGCGGCTTATCAGGTGGCCGAGAATGGCCGCGACGAGGAAGCTGGCTATGGTAATGGCGATGAGCGTGTTGCGTTGGCTCAGGTAGTGAGCCTCGTTGGCCGCCATACGCTGCTTGGCCATCTCGTTGGTATGCTCAAGGTATCCCGCGATCAGTTGGGTCAACTCTTCGAGAAGCGGGGTGCATTGCTCTTTGACCAGATGTTTGGCTTCGGTGTCTTCGCCATTGAACAGGTGTTCTGCGATGGTGAAGGCAACTTTGCTGTAGCGCCCTTCAACTTCTTCGATGCGCATGAGCAGGTCATGCCCGGCGGCAGAGGCGTCTGCGTGTGTGGTGATTGCCTGGCGCAATGCGGCGAAACTGTCGTCTACGGCCTTTTCATGCTCGGCGATGAAGGCCCTTCGTTGTTCGCGCTCCGAAGGCTCGAAATTGAGGGCCAGGTTTCTCAGCGCAATAGCCCTCTCCTTGACCGAATCGCTGACCTTGCTGGCGAGTCTTGCGCGCGTCTCCACGCCGTTGACGTAAGCGGAGAAATCCTGTTCTGCCGAGGCAAGGTTATACAGCGAAACACCGGCAATCAGCAGCATCAGCGCCAGGAGGCAGGCATAGCTGGCATAAAGCAGGGTGCGAATGGAATAACCAGCGGCAAGGAATGACATAAGGCACCTGCTGTTAGGGGTTAGACCTACGAGCAGACCGATCAGACGAACCGTGCGACAGCAGGGGCCAAGGTCTGCCTCAATGCATCCTGCGTTCGATCACTTGTCCTGCGGGATATTCTCTGGAGGCCTGAGAGTTGAGCAACCCTTGCCTCAATCGGCCACCGCTTTGAGCGAGTGTAGATCAGATGTCGAGCAGTTGCCGTGGCTCCCGGGGGGCAGCAAGGCAACTGTCAGCGCTGATCGAGAGACAGGCCTTCATTGAGAGGTGAGGTACCAGGCCCAGGGCTCACGGCTTTCGTAGCGGGTGATCTGCTTGGTTTCCAGGTAGTTGTCCAGGCCCCATTCGCCCAGTTCGCGGCCGATGCCGCTGCGCTTCACGCCGCCCCAGGGCAGTTCGCTGAAGGTCGGTTGCGAACAGTTGATCCAGACGATGCCGACCTGCAGCCTGCGGGCGAGCCGTTCGCAGCGTTCGAGGTCGGCGGACATGACGGCGGCGGCCAGGCCGAACTCACTGTCGTTGGCCAGGCGCAGGGCGTCGGCCTCGCTGTCGAAGGGGTTGACGCAGACCACCGGGCCGAAGATTTCCTCGCGCCACAGGGCACAGTCCAGCGGTACGTCGGCGAACACCGTCGGCTGCATGAACCAGCCCTGCTCGAGACCTGCCGGCGGCTTGCCGCCGCAGACCAGGCGCGCACCATCGGCGATGCCCTGGGCGATCGCGGCGCTGACCTTGGCGTGCTGGCCGGCGCTGACCAGCGGGCCCAGCAGCACGCCGTCCTCCAGACCGTTGCCGATACGGATCTTCTGCGCTTCCTCGCTCAGGCGCTGCAGCAGATCGGGGTACAGCGCGCGTTCCACCAGCACGCGTGACGTGGCAGAGCAGACCTGGCCCTGGTTCCAGAAGATGCCGAACATGATCCATTCCACCGCCGCTTCGATGTCGCTGTCGGCGAAGACGATGAAGGGCGACTTGCCGCCCAGCTCCAGGCTGATGTTCTTCACCTCGCGGGCGGCGGCCTGCATGATCCGGCTGCCGGTGGGCAGGCTGCCGGTGAAGGCGATCTTGTCGACGCCCGGGTGTTCCACCAGCGCCGTGCCGGCTTCGCTGCCCAGGCCAGGCAGCACGTTGAGCACGCCGGGCGGCAGGCCGGCATCGTTGGCGATGCCCGCCAGTTCCAGGGCGCTCAGTGGCGTCAGTTCAGAAGGCTTGAGGACCATGGCGCAGCCGGCGGCCAGGGCCGGGGCGACTTTCCAGGCCGCCATCAGCAGGGGGTAGTTCCAGGGGATGACCGCTGCGGCCACGCCCACGGGTTCGCGTACCACGCTGGCGCGAAAACGAGCATCGCCCAGGGGGACGGTGCGCTCGTCGTCGTCCAGGTCGGCGGCGAGCTCGGCGTAGAAGTCGAAGCAGCCGGCGGCGTCGGCGATGTCCCATTGCGCCTCGGGTAGTGGCTTGCCGTTGTCACGCACCTCGAGCAGCGCCAGTTCGTCCTGGCGGGCACGGATGCCGTCGGCGATGCGCCTGAGCACGGCGGCGCGCTGGTGACCGCCGAGGCGCGGCCAGTCGCCCGCGTCGAAGGCGCGCCGGGCCGCCCGCACGGCCAGGTCGACATCGGCGCGGCCGGCGGCGGCAACCCTGGCCAGCAGGCTGGCGTCGCTGGGATCGAATACGTCGAAATGCTCGCCGCTCTGCGCGGCGAGCCACTGGCCATCGATGAACAGGTAGGGGCGCTCGAGCATGTGGGCTCCTTGCCGAAAAAGAGGGAAGGTCGATGTCGCGGGGGAGGGTAGCGCATACCGCCGGGGGCGGCAGGCGCAGGTGGCCGGCGGCGGGCGCCGCCGGCCGGGGGCTTACTTGAGCTTGGGCAGCTTTTCGTCCGGCAGGGCGTAGCTGTGCTTCTCGTGGATCATGGTGGCGATCAGCGCGTAGAGGCTGACGCCGGCCACCAGCAGGCTGATGAAGACCAGGATCGCGGGCTTGTCGGCGAAGGTGAATACGGCGCTGGCGCCTTCGTAGGTCGTGATGCTCATGCTGTGTTCCTCGCAATGGGCCTGGCCGCGTGTGCGGCCAGGCTAGGGAAAGAGTCAGGCGGATTTCGGCTCGGCGGTGGCCAGCGGAGCCGGCTCGCTGCCGCCGACGCTGGTGCTCGGGCCATACATCGAGGTCCATTCCGGGTAGGCCTGGGCCGGTACTTCGGTCAGGTCCAGACCACGCTCCTCGGCATGTGCCGGTACGCGCAGCAGGTCGGCCTTCTTCAACGCGTAGGACAGCAGGTAGCCAGGGATGAAGCCCAGGGCTGCCATGACCACGGCGCCGCCGAGTTGGCCGAGGAAGCTGATCGGTGGCATGCCGTTCACGTTCGGGTAGCCGGCGAGGAAGATGCCGCTGATGACGATGCCGGCGAAACCGCCGAAACCATGCACGGCGAAGGCGCCCACGGCGTCGTCGAGGCGGAACTTGAGCAGCAGGTTGTTGACCAGCGGCGCGGTGGCCGACACGGCCATGCCGATCAGGTAGGCCAGGCCGGGGTGGTAGAGATCCAGACCCGGTGCCACGGAGATGATGCCGACCAGGCCGCCGGACATCATCCAGAACGGCTCGCGGGTGGTCAGGTAGGCGCCGATCAGGCCGCCGGCGAAGCCCATCAGGGTGTTGAAGGCGAATGCCGAGAGGTTGGTCGGCTGGCCGTAGATGTTGATCCACTGCGCGCCCGAGTTGTAGATGATGCAGCCGCCGAGGAAGCCGAAGAAGCCGACGATGATCAGCATCAGGCCGACCACGCTCATCGGCATGCTGTGGCCGACGATGGCATTGGCGCTGCCGTCGGCGTTGAAGCGGCCGATGCGGGCACCGAGGTTCATGACCACCGCCAGGGTGAAGAAGCCGGCGATCATGTGCACGCAGCCTGCCGCGCCGACGTCATGGAAGCCCCATTTGACGGTCAGCCAGCCTTCCGGGTGCCAGCCCCACGCCGCCGCCAGCAGCCAGAGGAAGCCGCCGAGGAAGATGGTCATGATGATGAAGGCGCTCATACGCGTCCGTTCGATCAGCGCACCGGAGAGAATCGAGCCGGTGGTGGCGGCGAACATGGCGAAGGCGGCCCAGAAGATACCGGTGGCGTTGTCGCTGATGTTCGGCCCCATGGACTGGCTCCAGGGCATGCCGGCGAGGATGGCGTCCATGCGCGGCACGATGCCGTCCGGGAAGCCGTTGTAGACCGCCCAGCCGAGCAGGAACACGCTGGGGACGATGAAGCCGAAGGCGAGGATGTTCTTGACGCCGGCGGCCAGCGCATTCTTCAGGCGCGACGCACCGATCTCGTACGACAGGAAGCCCACGTGAATGCAGATCATCAGGGCGATGCACCACCAGTAGAATATTTCCATATTCAGGGTGTTGGTCATCTCTATGAGGGCCTGTAGCTCCTCCAGAGTGGGTGTCTTCTGCTCTTCCATCTATCAATCCTCGATGCTGTTCTTGGAATAGGTGTCGGTCATGGCAGTGCGTTGAAGGGCGCTCGGACGCTTTTATTTATCTGTAGTTATAAAAAATTCCCAAAAAGAATAGGCAATCCTTGTGCCAGAAGTGCCGTCTGGCGCCAGCGCCGGGGACGCTGGCCACGGCTGGAAAGGCTGGTCAAAAAATGCCCCGTTAGTGTTCAGTTAGGGGGCATCACGCCTGAAAATGGGTCGTTCTTCAGCGGTTCTGCTGCAACATGCCCTGGATCTGCTGCACCGATTCCTGGGTGCGCCGGGCCAGGTTGCGGACCTCGTCGGCGACCACCGCGAAGCCGCGTCCCTGCTCGCCCGCGCGCGCGGCTTCGATGGCGGCGTTGAGGGCCAGCAGATTGGTCTGTTCGGCGATGCTCTTGATCACCCCGGCGACCTGGGCGATCTGCCCGTAGGTGGCCTGGATGCTGGCCTGCTCACGCTCGTGCATGTGCGCGGCGGCTTTCTCGTCGCTGATCTCGCGCACCGCGCCGGTGACGTAGAGCAGCTTGCCCTGGGCATCGCGCAGGCAGCGGCCGCGCTCGCGGAACCAGACTTCGCCCCGCGTCTTGTGCTGCATGCGGTACTCCACGGCGTAGAAACCGTCGCCGCTCTTGTCCACCATCGAGGCGTTGAAGGCCTGCATCACGGCTTTCAGGTCGTCCTGATTGACCACCTTGAAGTAGCTGTCCCAGCCGTCGGGAAACTCGGCGCGGCTGTAGCCGATCAGTTCGCGGAACTGCTCGGACCAGCGGATGAGGTTCTGCGGGTGGTCCGGGTCGCCATCGACCACGTTCATCGCCCAGCAGCCCTCGGTCAGGGTGCGCTTGGTCAGCTCCCAGACCTGACGTTCTTCCTCCCAGTGCGCGCGCTCTTCCAGGAAGCCCTGGTTGTGCGTCTGGCTGGCGTGCAACTCGTCCTGCAGCCGTGCACTCTGCTGCTCGGCCTGGAGCAGGCGGCGCTGCAACGCCGCATAGTCCTCGGCGCTGCAGGGCGCGGCAGGCTGCTGCTCGCTGTGCTGGCGAATGCGCTGCAGCTCGTCCCAGTCGCGTTGCAGGCGCTCCAGGCTGCCGAGCAACTGCGGCTGCTGCTGCAGGTGCGGGCGGGCGCCTGCCGGTTGGCGGTGGCTGAGCAGGTGCTCGAGCCACTGGTTGAGTTCACTGGCCAGGTTTCGGGTCGTATTGCTGAACCACATCGGCCGATCCTCCTTGGACGTTGACGAAGGTGCTGGGGAGTTGCCAAGCAATTCCCTGTCCAAGTCGCGAGGTCGTCGTTCGCGATGTCGCCGCGAACGGCCGACTCTCAGCCGCGCACACGGCTCTTGTCCGGGTCGAAGGCCACCGTGCCATGGGCGACGCTGGCGCCGATGCGCTTCTGCTGACCGTCGAGCTTGCCGATTTCCACGCGGGTGCCCGGCTCGCAGTAGTCGACCGCCAGGCGGCACAGGGCGATGTTCTTGCCCAGGCTGGGCGAGCGCGTGGCGCTGGTCACCACCCCGACCTGGGCACGGCCGACGTGCACGCAGTCGCCATGCGCAGCCGGCTCGTTGCCGTCCAGCTCGAGGCCGACCAGACGCTGTTGCGGGTGCTCCTTGCGCCGCAGCAGAGCCGCGCGGCCGATGAAGTCGTCCTGCTTGCTCTTGAGGGGCACGCAGAAACCGATGCCGGCCTCGAACGGGTCGGTCTGGTCGCTGAATTCGTAGCCGGCGAAGATCAGTCCGGCCTCGATGCGCAGCATGTCCAGCGCATGCAGCCCCAGTGGCGCCAGGCCCAGCGGCTCGCCGAGCTGCCAGAGGCGCTGCCAGACCTGCATGGCGTGGTCCGGGTGGCACCAGATTTCATAGCCCAGCTCGCCGGTGTAGCCGGTGCGCGACACCATCACGGGCGGGCCGTCATAGTCGTCCAGGCGGCCGATCAGGAAGCGGAACCAGCCCAGCTCCTCCAGCGTCGGCTGGGTCGCGGGCGTCCAGATCATCTGACTGAGCAGGGCGCGGCTCAACGGGCCCTGCACGGCGATGTTGTGGATCTGCTCGGAAGCGGACTTGATCCAGACCTTCATGCCCAGTTTCGCCGCCTGCTGGCGCAGCCACTCGCCGCCGAAGTCCTCGCCGCCGATCCAGCGGAACGCATCCGCGCCGAGGCGCAGCAGCGTGCCGTCGTCGAGCATGCCGCCGTGCTCGTAGCACATGGCGCTGTACACCACCTGGCCGACCGCCAGCTTGCGCACGTCGCGGGTCAGGCAGTGGTTGAGCAGCGCTTCGGCGTCGGGGCCGAGCACCTCGAACTTGCGCAGCGCGGAGAGATCCATCACCGCCACGCGTTCGCGGCAGGCCTGGTATTCCTCCAGGGTGCCGTAGCCGTCGAAGTGGGTCGGCGTCCACCAGCCGCGGTAGTCGATGAACTGGCGGGTGAGGGCGCTGGTGCCAGGGTGAAAGCCACTCTCCCGGGTCAGCACCGGGTCGGCATCGGGTGTCATGCGGTTGGCCATGGCGATACTGAAGCGCTCCTTGTCGGAATACAGGCGAATGTGGATGTCGGTCGGCTGCCAGCCGTTGGCCGGGTCGATGTCGTCCGGGCACGCGCTGCTGGCGCAGAGCAGCTCGCGCATGGCTTTGAGCAGCACGTAGTCGCCAGGGCGCGACCAGGGCTCGTCGAGGGTCAGCTGCTGGTGCGCGTCGACCCCGGTGTTGAAGAAGAAGTTGATCGCCGGCCAGCCGCGCCGGCCCTGCACGCCATGGGCGGAGAGGGCACGGCTGATGTTGTCGCTGCAGTTGGCGTGGCCGAAGTAGCCCTGCGTTTCGTAGTAGCGCGCGGTGCAGGCCAGGGCGAAGGTGTCGTGCCGGCCAACGGTGTCGCGCACCACTTCCAGCATCGGCTGCAGGTCGCGGTCGAAGAACTTGCTGAACAGGCCGGGTCCCGGGTAGGCGTTGCCGTTGAGGGTGCGGGTGACGGTGGGGTCGAGGTCGATCTCCCGCCCGGCGTCCAGGCCGCGGCGGTCGAAGGCGACGAAGTCCGAGCATTGCCGCCCGGCGACGTCGAGCACCTGGATGTACTGACCGGGGGCGACGACGTAGTCGCGCGCCGTGCCGGGGGCGAGGGTGAACTCGTCGATCACCTCGCCGAGCGGAGCGGGCAGGGCCGGCAGCAACAGGCTCGCCGGATTGGCGCGCTGGATGATCAGGCGCAGTTCGCTGGCACGTTGCTGCGCGTCCACGGCCACCGGAGCGCCAGGCGCCGCGACCACCACCAGCACTGCCGCGCTGCTGGTGAAGGCGCGGCTGAAGCCGGCAGGCGTGCCCGCTGGCCACAGACGCGCGGCGGGCGGCAGGTGGCGGCAGTCGACCCGGCGTTTGCCCAGGCCGCTGGCGACGTGCAGCGACTCACGGCTGCCGTCGCTGAGCAGGCGGCCGATGAAGTCGGCGCCGGCGCTGCCCTGCAGGCCGAGAGCGGCGAGCGCTTCGCGGCCGTTGTCGTCGAAGGCCAGCAACTCGCCGCACTGATCGCCTTCGCGGTCGATCACCTCCAGGCGGTCGCCGGGTTCCAGGGCGATCACCGTCAGGCCGCCGGGGGCGACGCGATGTCGTTCCAGCCCCGGCGCGCGGGCGAACAGCGCCGGCTCGTGCGGCCGGCTGATCACAGGTTGCAACATGAGAGGCTCCGCAGGATGGAGGATGAGGCGGCGGTTTTTCGCAGGAACCGGCGTCAGCTGACGGCCTTGATGGCCGCCTGGGGCGCGTCCGCCAGGTAGGCCGCGAGCGAGTCGTCCAGCGCTTCCAGCCAGGAGGTGTGGTGCGGCGTGGCCAGGGTGCCGGTCATCAGTGAGCGGTGGCACTTGTTGCGGTAGCCCATGATGTCTTCGTACTTGTCGTGCTTCCACTCGAGGAAGGTCTGGTTCACCGCGGCGATGTCGAAGCTCGGGTAGTCGGTGGCATCGATCAGCGTCTGGATGTACTTGCCCTGGAATTCGAACATTTCCTGGGCGTTCTTCAGGGTCAGTTCTTCCTCGCGCCAGGCCAGGTCCTCGGCGTGCATGGCCGCCTGCTCGGGCAGGGCGATGCGCCCGAGAATCACGTCGCGGGCGTACCAGGCCTGGGCATCGAACATGTTGAAGCTGTACCACTGGTCCTGCATGCCGAGGTAGATCAGTTTCGGGTTGTCTTCCCACAGCACGCCCTTGTACAGGTTCAGGGGCCACAGGCGGTTGTCGGTCTTCAGCCGCAGCGCCTCCGCGAGGAAGGGGAAGTGGTGCTTGTAGCCGGTGCACAGGACGATGGCGTCGATGTGCTTGCTGGTGCCGTCGGCGAAGAACGCGCTGCTGCCCTGGACGTGCGTCAGCAGGGGTTTCTCCTCCCAGTTCTCCGGCCACCGGTAGCCCATCGGCGCGGTGCGGTAGCAGCTGGTGATCGAGCGTGCGCCGTACTTGTAGCACTGCGAGCCGATGTCCTCGGCCGAATAGCTGGAGCCGACGATGAGCACGTCCTTGCCCTTGAATTCCAGGGCATCGCGGAAGTCATGGGCGTGCAGCACGCGCCCGGCGAAGCTCTCGAAACCCTCGAAGTAAGGCACGTTGGGCGTGGAGAAATGGCCGCTGGCGACCACCACGTAGTCGAAGCGCTCGGTGCGGGTGAGGTCCTGGTCATAGCTGTGCACGGTGACGTCGAACTGGCCGCTGGCCTCGTCGAAGCTCACCCCGCGCACGGCAGTGTTGAACTGGATGTAGCGGCGCACGCCGGCCTTCTCGACGCGCCCCTTGATGTAGTCCCACAGCACTTCGCGCGGCGGGTAGGAGCCCATGGGGCGGCCGAAGTGCTCGTCGAAGGTGTAGTCGGCGAACTCCAGGCATTCCTTCGGTCCGTTCGACCACAGGTAGCGGTACATGCTGCCGTGCACGGGCTCGCCATGCTCGTCGAGGCCGGTGCGCCAGGTGTAGTTCCACATGCCACCCCAGTCGCTCTGCTTTTCAAAGCAGACCAGCTCCGGGATGTCCGCGCCTTTGGCCGCAGCGGACTGGAAGGCACGCAACTGGGCCAGGCCGCAGGGGCCGGCGCCGATGATGGCGATGCGAGTGGTCATGGTGGGTCTCCCGTGTCGAGGGTTTCAATGATTTTCAGGAAATAAAAGTTCCTTGTGGGAAATACGATACGGCCCTGACACCGGCCTGCAATTCGCCCGGAAGGAATACCTCCTTGGGGGTAGGCGGACGTCCGGCGCTGCCCCGCAGCGGGGCGTACCGGCGTCGTGCTGGTGCGCTGCGGCGGCGTCGGTGATTTCTCTCAAGGAAATAATCTTTCTTGTCAGTGCTTTGCAGGGCGGCGTTGGGGCATGGAATTTGCTGGTTCCATCCACCATCACGGGCCATGGCGGAGAGCGCATGCTCCAGTTGCTACTGCGTACCTTCCTGGTCGAGCGTCGACCGCGAGACGTGCCGGAACCGCCGGCCTATCGCCAGGCACTCGCCGCATTGCCCCTGCGTCTGTTGCAGCAGGCCGGTGCCGATGCGCCGTTGCTGGAGCTGCTGCCGCACCTGCAGCGGGCATTGCAGGCGGCGGCCGTGCAGCTGTCGTTGCCGCAGCTCGGCGCACCCGGCTGGCGCCACCTGGGGACAGCGGAGGACTGGGTGGCGGGCGACTGTCCCGCGCACTGCATCGAACCGCCCTTGCCGGGCCGGGTACGCCTCTGCCCGGGCTGTCTGGCCCAGGGCCGCTACCGTGCCCTGGCCGGCCTTTACCAGGAGGACCGGCAGGGGGCGCTGTTGCGGGTGGATTTCCCGCAGCGCCCGCAGCTGTGGCAGCGCGAGCGCCTGCGTGAGATGAGCCGCCCCCTGGGCGAGGCGTTGCAGGCCTTCGCCGAGGAGCGGCGTCTGCGCCGACGCGAGCTGAGCGCCGAGCGCGGCGTACTGGCGCGGGAGCTGCACGATTCGGTGGCGCAGCAGCTCAGTTACCTGCAGATCCGCGCCAGCCGCCTGCAGACCGTGCTGGACGAGCGCCAGCACGATGCCGCGCAGGTCATGCTCGATGACTTGCGCGACGGCCTGCGGGTCATGCACCGGCAGGTGCGCGAACTGATCAGCAGCGCGCGGCTGACCATGGATGGCCGCTCGCTGCGCCAGGCACTGGAAAGCTCGGTGGAGGAGTTCTCGCGCAGCAGCGGCTGCGTCTTCAGCCTGGACAACCGCCTGCCGGCCCATGCGCTGCCGAGCGAGGCGCAATTGCAGGTGCTGCAGATCGTGCGCGAGGCGCTGGCCAACGTCGTGCGCCATTCGCATGCGCGGCAGGTGTGGATCCGCCTGTGGCCACAGGGCAGCGGCGCGGTGGTCGAGGTGCATGACGACGGTGTAGGCTTGCCGGCGCAGCCGCCCGAGGGCGGGCATTTCGGTGTGACGATCATGCGTGAGCGGGCGGCGGCCATTGGCGCGCAGCTGTCGATCGAGTCGGCGCCGGGACGCGGCACCTGCGTGCGCCTGCACTGGGGGCGGACATGAGCGCGCCCTTCAGCCTGCTGTTGATCGACGATCATCCGCTGCTGCGTCGCGGGCTGGCCGAGCTGTTCGAGTCGTCCGGGGAATTCCGCGTGGTCGGCAGCGTTTCCGGCGGCGCCGCAGGCATCGAGCTGGCGCGGCGCGTGGAGCCGCAGATGATCCTGCTCGACCTGCACATGCCCGGTCTGGATGGCCTTGACACCCTGCACATGCTCAAGCTCGACCTGCCGGCCAGCCGGGTCATGGTGCTGACCGCCTCGGCCGCCCGCGACGATCTGCTGGCCGCGTTGCGGGCAGGTGCCGATGGCTATCTGCTCAAGGACCGCGAGCCGGAGGAACTGCTGGATGCGGTGCGGGCCTGTGCCAGTGGGCAGGCGCGGCTCGATCCGGCGCTGTCGGCGCTGCTCGCCGGCGGCATGCGCGATGACGTGTCGCACGAGCCCGCGCGTGTCGAGCTGACCGAACGTGAGCGGCAGACGCTGGCGCTGATCAGCGAAGGCTTCAGCAACAAGCTGATTGCCCGGCAACTGGGTATCAGCGAGGGCACGGTGAAGGTCTACGTGAAGCATCTGCTGAGCAAGCTCAACCTGCGTTCGCGCCTGGAACTGGCGGCCTGGGCGCATCGCAGCCAACTGATCGATGGCGCGGGAGGGCAGTGATGAAGCGGCTGATCCATTATCTGGGCCGCCTGGGTGGCCGCGTGGCCAGGGCCGAGGCCGGCGCGCTGGGTTTCGATGAACTGCCGGTGGCGCTGATCCAGCTGGACGCGGCCGGGACGATGCTGCGTGGCAATCGTGGCTGGGAGCTGCTCAGCGGGCGGCGCGTGGGCGACTGCCTGGGCCTCGACCACCGCCAGTTCCTGCACATCGAGGATCGCAACCTGTGGCAGCAGGCGATGCAGGGCCTGGAGACAGGCGCGGCACCCTGGGTCGGCAGCCTGCGCTACCTCGGCCCGGCTGGCGAGCTGCACTGGGTCGAGGTGCGCCTGGCCCAGCGGCCGGGTGGCTTTGTCGCCAGCCTGGCCGACATCAGCGCCCAGGTCCCCGTGCACCAGCAGTTGCAGGCGCGCCATCGCAGCCTCAACAACCTGCTCGATGGCCTGCCGCTGATGGTCTACCGCTGCCGCAACAACCGCCACTGGAGCATGGAGTACGTCAGCGCCGGCTGCCTGGAGCTGACCGGCCATGCACCGCAGGCGCTGGTCGACAGCCAGAGTCTGACGTTCAACAGCCTGATTCATCCGCAGGATCGCGAGCGGGTCTGGCGTCGCGTCCAGGAGGGCGTGCGCGCCGCACGACCGTTCGCTTTCGACTATCGCCTGCTGTGCGCCGACGGCAGCGAGAAGGCGGTCAGCGAACGTGGCCGTGGCATCTACTCGGACCTCGGCGATCTGCTCGGGCTCGAGGGGGTGGTGATGCAGCGCGACCTCGACCCCGCCTGCGTGCAGGAGATCGTCGCCGGTTTCTACTGACAGCAAGAACGTTCAAGACCCGACCCGGACCGCCTGGCTAAGCTCGTCTGCCCAAGGAGGTTCCATGTCCCGTCAACACGAGTTCACCCAGGGTGCCCGCGATATGCTGCCCATGCTGCTCGGCGCCATTCCCTTCGGCATCATCTTCGGCAGCCTGGCCGGTTCCGCCGGGCTCGATCCCTGGCAGACGCAGGGGATGTCCCTGCTGGTCTTCGCCGGCTCGGCGCAGTTCATCGCCATCAGCCTGCTGGCGGGCGGTGCCGGCATCACCGTGGTGCTGCTGACCACGTTCGTGGTCAACCTGCGCCATGCCCTGTACAGCGCCAGTATGCAGCCCCACGTGCGCCACCTGCCCAAGCGCTGGCGCATGCCGCTGGCCTTCTGGCTCACCGACGAAGCCTACGCGGTGGTGGTGCAGCGTTATGCGCGGGGTGACCAGGGCGCCCATCGCCACTGGTATTTCCTCGGTGCGGCGCTGGCCATGTACTGCAACTGGCAACTGTGCACGCTGGTCGGCGTGCTGTTCGGCCAGGCCGTGCCGAACATCGGTGCCTGGGGCCTGGACTTCGCCATGCTGGCGACCTTCATCGGCATCGTCGTGCCGATGCTGCGCAACCAGCCACAGGTCGCCGCCGCCCTGGTCGCGGCAGGCGTCGCGCTGGCCTGCCATGCGCTGCCCTACAAGCTTGGGCTGATGGCCGCCGCAGCCAGCGGCATCGTCGTCGGGGTATGGCTGGAGCGGCGTCGGCCGCTGCTGCAGGAGGAGCTGGTCTGATGGATATCTGGTTGCTGATCCTCGGCATGCTGGCGATTACCTTCGTCACCCGCTACAGCCTGTTCGCTTTCCCCGACCTGCGATTCCCGCCCCTGGTCCGGCAAGGGCTGCATTACGTGCCGACCGCCGTGCTGAGCGCCATCGTGGTGCCGGGCATGCTGTTGCCGGACGGGCAACACTGGGCGCTGAGCTGGAACAACGCCTACCTGCTGGCCGGCCTGGCGGCCATCGCCATTGCCGCCTGTACCCGGCATCTGCTGGCGACCATCGGCGGCGGCTTGCTGGTGTTCTTCCTGTTGCGCTGGGCGTTCGGACAGTTGCCCATCTGACGACGGGCGGCGTCAGCGTCACGCCTCGCGGCCCTCTACACCAGCGCGCTGACCTTCAGTTCGCGCTGGCTCAGGCGCAGGTAGTGTTCGCTGGCCTTGAGCAGCAGGGCCTGGTCATCGACGCTCAGCTCCTGATGTTCACGGCCTTCGGCCTGGCTGCGGTACAGGCTCTCGCCAGGGCGACGCTGCAGGCACTGGTAGCGTTGCTGGCGCGCCTCCACCTTGAGGCTCAGCAGGTCGACGTAGGCGACGCGCATCTCGTCGCTCTGCCCGGTTTCCAGGGCACTGCGTTGCAGCGGCGGCGTGTGGGTGAAGGGCGAGGCCGACAACATGACGTGCTGGCACTCCTGCAGGTCCGGGCGGTGCTCGCCGTCGAGCAGCCAGCGGCCACGCAGATCGCGCTGCAGGCAGATGCGGCGCTGGCCGTGGTTGTCGACCTTGAGCCAGAGGCGGCGGAAGCGCCAGCGTGCGTCACAGTCGATCAGGTAGTTGGCAACGATGCTGTTGCCCTTGATCACTTGCATGAGGTGGCTGGTCGCGTGGATGCCGTGGGCATCCTGACTCAGGCGCAGGGTTTCCACGCCGGGGGTGTGCCAGGGTTTCCATACCAGGGTCTGCTGCATCGGTCGACTCCATGCCGAGCGCGAAACAGGAGGGAAGGGCGACTGCGCGCAGAACACGTTCCCTCGTGTTCCATGAGTTGTTATGGCGCGCAGCATAAAGCGATGGCAATGTGATGTCTGTCAGCATTTGCTGACAATTGCGCAATTTTTTGCGCTGCAGTTTCAGGCTTTTCGGGTGAGCGGTTGCTGCTCGAAGGTGACGCCTTCCAGGCCGTGGGCCTGCAGTGCGCGAATGTTGCCGTGGTCGCTGCCCTGCGGCGTGGCCAGCACACTGCGGTAGTGCTCGCCGAAGGCGCGCAGCGCTTCTTCCTGGCTGAAGCCTTCCAGCAGTGCCAGGCCCAGGGTCTTGCACGAACCTTCGTTCTGTCCGGCGGCGTTTTCCACGGCGCCATTACGGAAGGCGCTGGGCTGGTAGTCGTAGTGCTCGGCGACGAAGGCCAGGGTTTCGCTGAAGGCGAAATCGTCCTGCTGCAGGCGGCTGCGCAGGGCGCTGAGAGCGGTCATCAGTGTTTTCCTTGTTCGAATGCGGCCTTCTGTTCGGCCGATGCTTCTGTCTGGTACTTGGCTTTCCAGTCGGCGTAGGGCATGCCGTACACCATCTCGCGAGCCTGATCGACGCTGACCTCGAGGCCCTGATCGTCGGCCGCGGCCTTGTACCACTTCGACAGGCAGTTGCGGCAGAAACCGGCCAGGTTCATCAGGTCGATGTTCTGCACGTCAGAGCGCGTGCGCAGGTGCTGCAGCAGGGCGCGAAAGGTTGCGGCTTCCAGTTCCAGACGTTGTTGTTCGGTCATGGCGGGCTCTCCGGGATTAGATGGCGGCGATGATAAGAGCCTCGCCGGGAGGCAGCAAGCCGCCGTCAGCGATGGCCGGCGAGGGTGATGGAGACCGATTCGGCGAAGCGCAGGGCATGGGGTTTGTCCACTTCCACCTCGGCGTAGCGCACGGCCTGGTGGGCCATGACCAGGTCGAGAATCTCCTGCGTCAGGCGTTCCAGCAGGGCGAAGCGGTTGCCTTCGACATGGGCGATGATCGCCTTGGTGATGGTGCGGTAGTTGAGGGCATGGTCGATGTCGTTGACTTCCACGGCATCGACTGCCGGATAGAGGATGGTCAGGTTGATCAACACGTCCTGCTTGTTGTTGATCTCCTCTTCCTTGATGCCGATGTAGGTGCGCAGGCGCAGGTCCTTGACGCGGATGCGCGCCATTCCGGGTTCCAGTCGCGGCATTAGCTGTTCCGTCCGATCAATTGCAGGAATTCGTGACGAGTGTTGCAGGACTCGCGGAAAGCACCAAGCATTACCGAGCTGCTCATCACCGAGTTCTGCTTCTCCACGCCACGCATCATCATGCACATGTGCTTGGCTTCGATCACCACGGCGACGCCGGCGGCGTTGGTCACGCGGGCAATGGCATCGGCGATCTGCTTGGTCAGGTTTTCCTGGATCTGCAGGCGCCGCGCGTACATGTCGACGATGCGCGCCACCTTGGACAGGCCCAGCACCTTGCCGGTGGGGATGTAGGCCACGTGCGCCTTGCCGATGAAGGGCAGCAGGTGGTGCTCGCACAGCGAGTACAACTCGATGTCCTTGACGATCACCATCTCGTCGTTGTCGGACTCGAACAGCGCGCCGTTGACGATCTCTTCCAGCGACTGCTGATAGCCATGGCAGAGGTACTGCATGGCCTTGGCCGCGCGTTTGGGCGTGTCGAGCAGGCCTTCGCGCTCGGGGTTTTCACCGAGGCCCTTGAGAATTTCGCGGTAGTGCTGGGAAAGGGGTTCGCTCATGGCAGTGTCCTGATGAGTGGGCGCCTCACTTGAGGTGGCGACCACCATTGAGGGTAAGGGTGGTTCCGGTCAGGTAGGGGTTGTCGAGCAGGTAGCGCAGGCTCTGATAGAAGGCCTGTGGGCCGGGCTCGATACCCAGCGCCGATTTCTCCAGGGCCTTGGCGCGATAGGCCTCGTCGTCACCTGCGTTGAACATCAGCAGTGCCGGGGCGATGCCATTGACCTTGATACGGGGGGCCAGGCGCGCGGCGAACGACAGGGTCAGACTCTCCAGGCCGGCCTTGCTGGCGCAATAGGCCGAACGATTGGCGCTGCCCTTGCGCACCACGTCGTCGCTGACGTGGACGATATCCGCCTGCTCGGACTGCAGCAGCAATTCGCTGCAGTGCAGGTTGATCAGGTAGGGCGCGAGCATGTGCACGGTGAACAGCTGGCGGAAGACTTCGGCTTCCGCACCTGGCGTTTCCGCCAGCCACTGCGAGGCGTTGTGCACGATGGCACGCAGGCCTCGGCACTGGCTCCTGAGCTGTTCGATGAAACGCATGATGCCGGCTTCGTCGCTGAAGTCCGCCTGCAGGGCAATGGCACCACGCTCACGCAAGCGCGCGATGCTGTCGCGTTCCTGGCGATAGCTGATGATCACCGGTTGACCCTCGTCGAGCAGGCGCTCGGCGCAGTACAGGCCGACCCGCTGGCCGGCACCGGTGATCAGAATGGGTAAAGAGGCAGCGCTCATGTGCGACTCACGCAGAAAGGGCGAAGGCCTGGCTGTACCACCCTTGGGTACCTGACCAGTGGCAGGCGGCACGCACCAAGCCACGGACAACGCTATACCAGAGCTGCCTCTTGTACAACCATGTGAAGCGTGCGGGTTTAGCGTCTGGGTCAGCTGGCTTGCCCATTTTGCTGACTTTAAAGGCTTTTTTGCTCAGTTATGCTTGGCAGCTTGTTGTACTTTATTTGTACATTGATTGGCTTGTGTATAGGTTTTTCGGCGGCCAGCGGCAGAACGCAACCGGCCAGCACAGGGCTGGCCGGTCGTCGAAACGGTCAAGGGTCAGGGTTTGCCGATGCTGGCGGCACGCCTGCTCAGACGCGTCTGATAGTTACCTTGCAGCCAGGGTTCGAGCAGCCGGGTCGAAAGCGGTATGAACAGGTAGGTCATCAGTGGCGTCAGGGCCAGTGTCGACAGCAGTATGCGGGTCACCAGCGACAGGTCTGCCAGCCAGGGGCCGAACAGCAGGTTGAAGGCCAGCGAGACGGGAAAGAAGGCCAGCCAGATGGCCACGCTCTGTTTCCAGCGCGGAGGTTGGCGAAGGCTGCTGCCGAACCAGGCATCGAGGCCGACGGCACGTTTCTCCTGGGGCTGGGCGAACAGGCCGGCGCCCCGTGCGAGCCAGGCCTGGCGCGAGGCCGAGTGTTCCCAGGAGGCCATGGTCTGCTCGTCGCTGAAGCGGAACACGATCTGGAATTCGTCGTCACCTGGCGGAGGCGCCAGTACGCCGGAACCGAGATAGCCGGGGAAGTCGGTGGCGAGGTGTTCGCCTTCACGCAGCCAGGCGATGAAGTCGTGATAACGACCGTTGGCGACGCGGCGCGCCACCATGAGGGTAACAGGGGACATTGTGTATCTCCTCGAATGTTGCCTTGGCCGGGTGGGGCATCAGGCGCTGTCGGGCACGGGGTGCTGTGCTCGACGAAAAATGCAGCAAGGATTATTCCGGTTTTGTGCAAATTAGCCAGCCCCCTCATATGGTGCGGGCTCACAGCCGCCAGGCGCGCAGGCAGGCACTGTCGAGCTGCACCCAGGCAGGGCGCATGGCGCCGTTGGAGCTGCATTGTTGTGCAGCGCACGGCGTTGTATAGGGTGTGTGCACATGCTGGGTTACAATGCCGGCCTGTCACTTGCCGCGATGCCCGAAGCCATGTCCGAACTCGCTGGTGTCACTTCACTTGCGTCCAATGCCTTGAAGCAGGAAGAGCTGTTCCCGATCCGCGAGGTGTCGCGTCTGACCGGGGTCAACCCTGTCACCCTGCGTGCCTGGGAGCGGCGCTACGGGCTGATCCAGCCGACGCGTACCGACAGTGGCCATCGCCTCTACTCTCAGGCCGACATCGATGCGGTGCGCAGCATCCTGGCCTGGATCGAGCGCGGTGTTGCGGTCAGCAAGGTCGGTTCCATCCTGGCCAAGAGCGCCAGCAGCCGCACGGCACCGGTGCCGGCCTACAGCGAGGTCAGCGGTGATGACTGGAGCCAGTGGCAGGGTCAGCTGCGCAGTGCCCTGCAGCATTTCGACGAGGCCAGCGTGGCGCGCCTGTATGGGCAGATCTTCTCCTGCTACCCCTTGCCGGTGGTGTTCCAGGACATCCTCATGCCGGTCTGGCAGGAGCTGCTGCTGCGCCAGGACGATCCGGGCCAGCGCAGTGAATGGCTGATGCTCGATGCCTTCCTGCGCGGACGTTGCTGGCAGCGCCTGCAGCTGGGGCGCGACGAGTCGCGGCAGCGCGTGCTGCTGGTGGCATTGCCGAATCACTGTCGGGAGCTCGAACTGCTGGTCGCCGCGCTGCTGCTCGGCAGTCATGACATCGACGTGACGGTGATGGGGCCGGGCACGCCGCTGACCGACCTGGCGCTGGTCTGCGAGCGCATGCAGCCGCACGCGCTGGTCATCTTCAGCCAGCAACCGCCTGGCGACGAGCTGCCACGACAACTGACGCGTCTCGCGCTGGGGCTGCAGTGCCCATTGTTGCTCGCCGGGGAAGGGGCCGACCTGGCCGAGGAGAGCCTGGCCGGCTCGCCAATCGCCTGCCTGGGGAGCGAGGCGCGGCTGATGCAGCGGCGCCTCCGGCAGTTCCTGGCCGGGCATCTCGATACCTGAACGGGGAGCCTGCCGGCGCTGCGTCAGGCGATGGCTTCTGGCTGTTGCCGGTGTTCGCTGTGCTGCTCGAAGAGGTACTGACGCAATGTCTGCTCGTCTTCGGCATGCAGGGTTTCCACGCTGTAGGCGTAATGCCGACGGTCGACGCGCCGGACCAGGCAGGCGCGCAGCTGCACCCGGCGCTCCATCGGCAGCATCAGTTGCAGCAACTGGTCCTTGGCCGGAGTACCGGCCTTGTCGTACTGCACCAGCATGCCGTTGTTCGACAGCTCCAGCGCCGTCAGTCCAGAGGGCTGCTCGTTGTCATCGAGCAGGGGCAGCGGGCCGGGCAGTTGCAGGCGCCAGGGGCGTTCGTGCAAACCCTGCTCGAAGATCAGCGGGGCGCCAAGCTCCAGGCGTGACTGCGTCTCGCTGTCCTGGACCAGGTACAGCGGAAAGCTCAGGTGCTCGTGGTCGCTATGGGTGTTCAGGCTCAACTGCCGGGCGTCGCTCACGTGGCTCAGCAGTGCGCTCAGCTGCTCGCCGATGGCCAGCTGCGCGACAGCCGCCGAGCGGGGCGCGCGCAGGGGCTGGGAGATGAGTTCCTGGATGAAATCCAGCTCGGCCTGGGTCAGCAGCGGGTCGCGTTGCATGGAATGAGACTACAAGGGGGTAAACCCTTCGGACTGCGTTACCGGCGGATAGTTTTGTCCGTTCGTCAGCTTTTCAGGCGTGCCAGCTCGGCCTTCAGCTCGGCCACTTCGCTTTCCAGCTCCTTGACGCGCTGCTGGGCCTGCACCTGCTCGGTGACGTCCTTCTGGATGCCGATGTAGTAGGTCAGCTGGTCGCCTTCGTTGAGCACCGGGGTGATCGACAGCTCGTTCCAGAAGGCGCTGCCGTCCTTGCGGTAGTTGCGGATGATCTGGCGGCAGGGCCGTTGCGCCTTGACCGCATCGCGAATCGCCTGCAGGCCGGCCTGTGCGCGGTCGCTGCCCTGCAGGAAACGGCAGTCCTGGTAGAGGATGTCGTCGCTGGCGTAGCCGGTCAGACGCTCGAACGCCGCGTTGGCATAGATGAGGATGTTGTCTTCACCTTCCTGCTCGGCCACCACGATTCCGTCGTTGGAGGCGTCGACTACCAGTTGCAGTAGCTTGGCATTGATCATCGGTTCGATTCCGCAAAGGATATGCAGAGCATTCTAAAACATCGGGTCATGCTGTCTACTTGCGGCATAATGCGCGGCGTTTTTCCTGTTTCTGGAGTTGTCATGAAAGTCGCCATCGTCTCGGGATCGGTCTACGGCACGGCCGAGGAAGTCGCCCGCCACGCCGAGCGTCAGCTCAAGGCCGCCGGGCTGGATGCCTGGCACAAAGCGAACATGAGCCTCGATGAACTGCTGGCGTTCGCCCCCGATGCCTTGCTCACCGTCACCTCCACCACCGGCATGGGCGAGCTGCCGGACAACCTGCTGCCGCTGTACAGCGAGCTGCGTGACCGCCTGCCGGCCATGGCGGGGCGGCCCGCCGCAGTGCTGGCGCTGGGCGACTCCAGCTACGACACCTTCTGTGGCGGCGGCGAGCTGATGCGCGAGCTGTATGCCGAGCTGGGCCTGCGTGAGGCGGTCGAGATGCTGCGTCTGGACTCCAGCGAGACGGTCACCCCGGAAAGCGACGCCGAGCCCTGGCTGCAGGCGCTGGCTACTGCGCTGAAGGGCTGACATGCACCCGCGTGCGCGGCAGTTGATCGAGCGCCTCGGTCTCGACGCGCATCCGGAGGGCGGTTTCTACCGGCGGCTGTTCGTTGCCTCGCAGCGCGATGCGCAGGGGCGGGCGGCCTCCAGCGCCATTCTGTTCCTGCTGCCGGGTGGAGTGGTGAGTCGCTGGCACCAGGTCGATGCCGATGAGCTGTGGCATTTCCACGAGGGCGATCCGTTGCAACTGCTGATCGCCGATGCGCCTGGCAGCCCGCGTTGCGAGCTGCTCGGTCCCGTCGAGGGCGAGCAGTTGCCGCAGCGTGCCGTGCCTGCCCATGCCTGGCAGGCCGCCCGTTCGACAGGGGCCTACACCCTGGTCGGCTGCAGCGTGGCACCGGAGTTTCAGTTCGCCGGCTTCCGCTTGCTGGCCGATGATCCGCAGGCTCAGGCGCAGTGGCCGCAGCTGGTGGCCGAGTATCCCGAGCTGCTCTGACACGCCGATCACCACGGCGAATACCCGCTTATCGCCCCTCGGCGCGCCAGCCTCGTGACCCGCAAAGCCATCAAGATGGCTGCCAGGGAGACTACCGCCCGACAGGCGCAGGACTAGACTGCGGACACCACCGACCAACAAGAATATCGAGGTGACCGCCGTGAATGCTCCGCTGAAACTCCCTGCCGTGAAGAATCAGGTCTCCGAGGCCGAATGGCGCACCCGCGTCGACCTCGCGGCGTGCTATCGCCTGATCGCGCTGTACGGTTGGGATGACCTGATCTTCACCCACATCTCGGCCAAGGTGCCGGGCACCGAGGACTTCCTCATCAACCCCTACGGGCTGATGTTCCATGAAATCACCGCGTCGAGCCTGGTCAAGGTCGACCTGGCCGGCAGCAAGCTGATGGACAGCCCGTTCGACATCAATCCGGCCGGCTACACCATCCACAGTGCGGTGCACGAGGTGCGCCACGATGTCGGCTGTGTGCTGCATATCCATACGCCGGCGGGCATCGCCGTGTCGGCGCAGAAGCAGGGCCTGTTGCCGCTGTCCCAGCAGTCGCTGTTCGTCCTCGCCAGCCTGGCTTACCACGGGTACGAGGGCGTGGCGCTGAACCATGACGAGAAGGCGCGCCTGCAGGCCGACCTGGGCGACAAGAACTTCATGATCCTGCCCAACCATGGCCTGCTCACCGCGTTCGGCAGCATCGCCGATGCCTTCCTCGGTATGTTCACCCTGCAACGCGCCTGCGAGATCCAGGTCATGGCGCAGGGCGCGGGCACCGAGCTGATTCACATCCCGCAGCAGATTCTCGATGGCGCCAGGGCGATGATCGCCGGGGTGATGAAAACGCAGCAGGGCATGGGCGGTGCACTGCCCTGGCCGGCACTGCTGCGCAAGCTTGATCAGCAGATGCCGGGCTACGACCAGTGAGCGAACTGCCAGGCATCGACCTGCAGCACTGGCAGGCGCAGGGCCGGACCATGACCTTCGCCGGCCAGCCGATACGCTACTGGCTGGCAGGCGCGGCGGATGCCGAGCCCCTGCTGCTGATCCATGGCTTCCCCACAGCGAGCTGGGACTGGCATCGCCTGTGGGCACCGCTGGCCGGGCGCTATCGACTGATCGCCTGCGACATGCTCGGTTTCGGCTATTCGGCCAAGCCGCGTGGCCATGCCTACAGCCTGCTGGAGCAGGCCGACCTGCAGCAGGCGCTGCTGGCGCAGGTCGGCGAGCGACGCCCCGTGCACGTGCTGGCGCACGACTATGGCGACAGCGTGGCGCAGGAGCTGATCGCCCGCCATCAGGAGGGGCGCCTGCAGCTGGCCAGTTGCGTGTTCCTCAATGGCGGCCTGTTCCCCGAGACCCACCATCCGGTGCGCGTGCAGAAACTGCTGCTGGGCCCCCTGGGGCCGCTGATCGGGCGGCTGTTCTCACGGCGCAAGCTGGCGCAGAGCTTTGCCCGCATCCTCGGTCCGCATACCCAGGCCAGTGAGGCCGAGCTGGATGCGCTGTGGCAACTGATCGAGCACGACAACGGCCCGGCGGTGATGCACCGTCTGATCCGCTACATGCCCGAGCGGCGTCAGCAGCGCGAGCGCTGGGTCGCGGCGATGCAGGCGACGCAGGTGCCGATGCGCGTCATCGATGGCGCCGTCGACCCCATCTCCGGTGCGCACATGGTGGCGCGCTACCGCGAGCTGATCACGGCGGCCGATACCGTGCTGCTGGAGGGCATCGGCCATTACCCGCAGCTCGAGGCGCCTGACCAGGTGCTCGCGCATTATCTGCAGTTCCGTGATCTGCCGGAGGCCGTGGCATGCAGCGCCGAACACTGCTGAAAGGTACCGCCGTCGCTGGCGTGGCCGCGCTTGGCGCCGGGTTCTGGGCCTTGCCCGGTGGCCCGCGCCCGGCTGCGCTGAGCCTCGCTGCCGCGCAGCAGGTGCTGGCCGATCTGCAGGGCAGGGCGCTGCAGAGTCTGCGCGGCTGGAGCCCGAGCGAGGTGTTCAATCACTGCGCGCAGAGCATCGACTACTCCATCGACGGCTACCCCCGGCTCAAGCCGGCCTGGTTTCGCCACAGCCTCGGGCCTGCGGCATTCGCCGTGTTCAGCGCACGCGGCGGCATGCGGCACCCGCTCGACGAGCCGATTCCCGGCGCGGCTGCGCTGCTCGAGCCGGACAGCCAGGAAGCCGCGCTGCAGCGGCTGCGCAGCGCCTTCGTGCGTTTCGCCTCATACCAGGGCGAGTTGCAGCCGCATTTCGCCTACGGTGCGCTGAGCCACGGCGAATATGCCGCCGCGCACGTGATGCACCTGTACGACCACCTGAGTCTGCTGCGCCTCGCATAAGGTCGCATTATCGGCCGTCATTCAGGCGCCGCGCGCGCCTTGTGAAGCGTGCGGGGCTGCCTGACACTCGGGGCATTCACATTCTGCCGAGGGAGCTTTCGATGAGCGATGCCATCCGTTTCGAAGATCAAGTGGTCATAGTCACCGGTGCCGGTGGTGGCCTGGGCCGTGCCCATGCCCTGTTGTTCGCCCGTCACGGGGCCCGGGTGGTGGTCAATGATCTGGGCGGCAGCACCCACGGCGAAGGGGCCAACGCGTCGGCTGCGGACAAGGTGGTGGAAGAGATTCGCGCCTTCGGCGGTACGGCGGTAGCCAACCATGATTCGGTCACCGATGGGGACAAGATCGTGCAGACCGCGCTGGATACCTTCGGCCGCATCGACGTGCTGGTCAACAATGCCGGCATCCTGCGCGACAAGAGCTTCCACAAGATGGAAGACGCCGACTGGGATCTGGTCTACAAGGTCCACGTCGAAGGCGCCTACAAGACCACCCGTGCCGCCTGGCCGCACCTGCGCGAGCAGAATTTCGGGCGGGTGATCTTCACCTCGTCCACCTCGGGCATCTACGGCAACTTCGGCCAGAGCAACTACGGCATGGCCAAGCTCGGCCTCTATGGCCTGACCCGCACGCTGGCCATCGAAGGGCGCAAGAACAACATCCTGATCAACGCCATCGCGCCCACCGGCGCCACGCGCATGACCGAAGGGCTGATCCCGCCGCAGGTGTTCGAGCAGCTCAAGCCCGAACTGGTCAGCCCGCTGGTGGTGTACCTCGGTAGCGCCGCCTGCCAGGACACCGGCGGCCTCTACGAGGTCGGTGGCGGCTGGATCGGCAAGGTGCGCTGGGAGCGCAGCCTGGGTGTCGGTTTCGATCCGCGCGCCGGTTTCAGCCCCGACGACGTCGCCGCGCAGTGGCAGCGCATCTGCGATTTCGACGGCGCCGCGCATCCGGCGGACAACGTCGAGGCGCTCAAGGAAATGATGGCGAACCTGCAACAGTACGCACTCTGAGCCACACCCGCAGGGACCAGGGCCGACTTCGATGTCGGCCTTTTTCGTCGTGCTTGCGGCCGCTGGCGCATCGGCGAGGTACCGGGCCGCACTTTCGTCGGGTGCCGTCGGCAGGCACTGCGGCTAAGCTCGACGCACCATCATCAGAAGGAATGACCGATGCGTCGTCTGCTGTCGTCGCTGCCCATCGTCCTGCTTGCCGCCTGTTCCACGCCTGGGGCCTTCTTCGGCGCCACCGAGGGTGAAGTCTTCGAGCCGCATGTGCTCAGCGACGAGAATCGCGCCCTGGTCTACCTCTATCGCCCGCGCAACGACTGGGCCGACCAGGAACTGGAGGCGCCGGGGCTGTTTCTCGACAACCAGCTGATCGGCAGCCTGCCGAGCAACGGCTACCTGGCATTCGAATTCGAGGCGGCCAACTACAAGCTGGAAATGCGCCGGCCACTGGCGGGCAGCTTCTGGACCTTGCTGGCCGACGGCCCGCTGGATTTCACCCTGATCTCCGGCTTCACCCTGGATGCTGCCGTCGGCGGCACCTACTACCTGCGTTACGACGAGGACGGCCCGCCGCCGCAGGGCGGGGCGCTGCAGAGTGGCGGCGATGGTCCCTTGCAACTGGTTTCGGCCGAGCTGGCGCAGCGCGAACTCGGGGCGACCCGCCTGGTGCAGCCGATGGCCCGCATCGCCGCCAGCCACCAGGAGCCGGAGCGACCACAACGTGGTTTCTGGCGCTCGATCGGCGAAGCGCTGGACAAGGTCGGTATCTGATCGCGTCGGGGAGTAGTACCCGGTTGTTACCTGTCGGAAGCTTTAGGGGCGAATAATGGCCTCGTTCAACCTACCTTCAGGAGACGATCATGGCTGCCAAGAAAATTCTCATGCTGGTCGGCGACTACGCCGAGGACTACGAAACCATGGTGCCGTTCCAGGCCCTGCAGATGGTCGGTCACACGGTGCATGCGGTGTGCCCGGGCAAGGTCGCGGGGCAGACGGTGCGAACCGCCATCCACGACTTCGAGGGCGACCAGACCTACAGCGAGAAGCCCGGGCACAACTTTGCCCTGAACCATGACTTCGACAAGGTCCGCGCCGAGGATTACGACGCGCTGCTGGTGCCCGGTGGCCGTGCGCCCGAATACCTGCGACTGAATGCGGACGTCGTCGCCCTGGTCAAGGCGTTCGCCAGCGCGGACAAGCCCATCGCTGCGGTTTGCCACGGCCCGCAACTGCTGGCGGCCGCCGGTGTGCTGGAAGGACGCGAGTGCAGCGCCTACCCGGCCTGTGCGCCGGAGGTGGGGCTGTCTGGCGGTACCTACGTGGATATTCCGGTGGACCAGGCGCACGTGCAGGGCAAGCTGGTCACGGCGCCGGCCTGGCCTGCGCATCCGGCCTGGCTGGCGGCGTTTCTCAAGGTGCTGGGGACGGAAATCCGTCTGTAGCGAAACGTGGCCCGGAGCGGATTCGGGGTGCATCATGGCGCCATTCCCCGAACGCATCCGGGCCGCAACGCCCGAGAGGAGACAGCGCCGATGTGCGAACTCTATGTGAAGGCCGATCCGATTCTCTACGAGTCGCGCTCACGCTCGCTGCGCATTCGTGGCGTGGTCACCACCTTGCGCCTGGAGAACCAGTTCTGGGACATCCTGCGTGAAATCGCCGAAGTCGATGGCATGACCACCAACCAGCTGATCACCAAGCTCTACGAAGAGGTCATGGACCTGCGTGGCGAGGTGGTCAACTTCGCCTCGTTCCTGCGCGTCAGCTGCACCCGCTACCTAGCGCAGAAGGCCGGGCGGCAGGTGCCGTTGCGGGTGGTGGGCGCGGGCAGCTGAATCAGAGATACATCCAGAAGTTCGGATGCGCTTCCGTGGATGTGTCGGCGGTTTGCCGGGCAGGACGGGACGACTGCAGGAAACGTTTGATCAGGCTCATGTCTGGGGCTCCTGGGTGATGAGGCGAACAGGCGGCCATGATCGGTGTGGCAGTCTCATTGAGAAACTGGATTGTTTCTATGCTGGCAATTATCAATGGCTATGCCTGAGCGATTGCCCGCCACTTCAGCGGGCAACCGGCGCCTCAGACCAGGCGTCGAGGCAGGCGTACGCTGACCTGCAAGCCACCGAGCGGCGAGTCTTCCAGGCTGATGCTGCCCTGATGCAACTCCACCACCCGGCGTACGATGGACAGCCCCAGCCCTGCACCCTGGCCGTCGCCAAGACGAAAGAAGCGTTCGAACAGGCGCTCGCGCAGTTCCGCCGGTACCCCGGGGCCGCTGTCCTGCACCTGCAGCACCAGCGCCTGCGCGCTGGCCAGCAACTGGACCTGGATGCAGCCACCGGCGGGTGTGTACTGCACTGCGTTGCTCACCAGGTTCTGCAGCAGAATACCCAGGCTTGGCGCGTCGGCGACGAGGTCGTAGTCGCCCTGATCGTCGGCCTCCAGGACCAGGTCCTGCTGGCGGTTCAGGGCCAGCGGGGTGAGCTCGGCCAGTTCGCTGCGCAGGAAGGCCAGCAGGTCCGTCTTGCCCATGCTCAGGCGCACGCTGTTGGGGTCGAGGCGCGCCAGGGTCAGCAACTGGGCCACCACGCGGGTGGCGCGGTCGACACCGCCGCCCAGCTGGCGCAGGGCTTCGTCGCGGTCAGCGGCATCCGGCGCTTCCAGGGCGTTCTGCGCGTGGATGCGCAGCACCGCCAGTGGCGTGCGCAGTTCGTGCGCGGCATCGGCGATGAAGCGTTTTTCCTGCTCCAGCAACTGGTTGACCTGCAGCAGCAGGCGGTTGAGCGCGGCGGCCATCGGTTCCAGTTCGTTGGGCAGCGGCGGGAAGACCAGCGGCGACAGGTTGTCCGGTGCCCGGCCACGAATGGCGTCGGCCATGCGCTGCAGGGGGCTGAGGCCCCAGCCGACCGCCAGCCACAGCAACAGCCCGACCAGCGGCAGGCCGATCAGCAACGGCTGCAGGCTGCGCTGGGCGATCTTGCCGATCAGCTCGCCGCGCACATCCTCGCGTTCGCCGGCCAGTACCCAGTGGTAGTCGCGGCTGTCATGCAGGACGAATACCCGCCAGCGATGCTCGCCGATGTTCAGCGTGTGGTAGCCGATCAGGTAGCGGGCCAGCTGCGCCAGGCGCTCGCGCATCGGCTGTTCGCCATCGGGCAGGGCCAGGCCGAGCTGCTCGATCATGTCGTTGAGCAACCCCGGCGGGGCGCTGGCGGACTGGAACAGCAGCTCGCCATCGTCGTCGAGCATCTGGAAGGCCAGCTTGCCTTCGTATTCGTGACCGAGCAGGTTCTCCGGGTTGCGCGCGCTGTGCAGCAGCAGCGCCTCGTCGAGCACCGTCTGCATCTCGCGGCGCCCGCTCTCGTCGAGGTCATGACGTACCAGCCCCATCAGCAGGCGCGCGGTCTGCGACAGCTGGGCGTCGAACAGCTCGCGCACCTCGTGCACGGAGTCGTTGTAGATCTTGTGGCTGATCAGACCGAAGCTGGCGGCGAGCATCAGCAGCAACAGAACCAGCAGGCGGGTGCGGATGGAGCCGAAGGTCTTCAGCACCCTCATTTGTCCACCAGATAACCGACGCCACGCACGGTGCGGATCAGCTCCGGGAAGAACTTCTTGCGCAGGTGGTGCACGTGCACTTCCAGGGCGTTGCTTTCCACTTCCTCGTCCCAGCCATACAGCGCCTGCTGCAGCTTGTCGCGGGTCAGCACGCGGCCGGGCTGGATCAGCAGTTCGTGGAGCAGGAGGAATTCCTTGCGCGGCAGGTTCACGGTCTGGCCCTGGTACTCGACCATCTGGCTGGCCGGGTCGAGGCGCACGCCGCGGTATTCCAGTGCCGGTTGCGGGCGCTGGAAACTGCGCCGCAACAAGGCCCGCAGGCGCGCCTTGAGTTCGGCCACGTCGAATGGCTTGACCAGGTAATCGTCGGCGCCGGCATCGAGCCCGGCGATGCGGTCGCCGGTGGCATCGCGGGCGGTGAGGATCAGCACCGGCACCGGGTTGGCGGCGGCCCGCAGGTGCTTGAGCACCTGCAGGCCGTCCATGCGCGGCAGACCGAGGTCGAGGATGACCAGTTCGAAGCTTTCGTGGCTCAGGGCGTGCAGGGCGCTGGCGCCGTCCTGCAGCCAGTCCACGGTGTAACCCTCGGGTTTCAGCGCGGTACGAATGCCTTCGCCCAGGGCCGGGTCGTCTTCGACGAGAAGAATGCGCATGGCAGCTCCTGCAGATGAATTACTTGAGTTTACCCTCGACCTGCTGCAAAAGCGCCTGGGCTTCCGCGCGGCGTCCCTTGTCAGCCAGTTCGCGGCCTGGACGGTCCTTGGCGGCCAGGGCTTTCTGCAGCGCGCCACGGGCTTCTGCGTAGCGCTTCTTGCGCTGCAGGTAGTCAGCGTAGAAGTAGTTCGGGTCGATGCCGTCGGGGTTGATCGCCAGGGCCTGCTTGAGCAGCTTCTCGGCTTCGTCGTCGTCACCGAAACCGATCGGCCAGCCGGGCACCTGGTAGTACAGGCTGCCGAGGCTGGTGTAGGCCGAGCCGGCCAGCGCCTGCGGGTCGATCGCCAGGGCTTGCTCCAGGCTGGACTTGGCTTGCTTGACCAGGCTCAGCGCGCCGAGGCCACCCTTGGCTCCAGCCTGGGTGCTGAGGATGATGCCGCGCCAGATCAGCAGCTCCGGCGCCTTGGGTTCGCCGGCCAGGGCCGCGTCGGCCTGCGTGACCAGCTTGCCGAAGGCTTCTTCGCGCTGCTTCTCCGGCAACTGGTAGTTGATCTCGGCCCAGCGCGTCTGCAACTGGTGCAGCTGGGTCTGGCCGCCCTCGCTCAGGGCGAAGGCGGGCAGGGCGGCACAGCCGAGCGCGGCGATGATCAGGATGCGAAATGCGTTCACGGGGCAATCTCCTCAGTGCTTGTGACGGGCGAAGCGTTGAATGATCGGCAACTGCTTGCGCAGGGCCTGGTCGACCACCCGCGGCAGCAGGCCGTTGAGGCGCACGAACAGGCGCTCGGGCCAACCCAGGTAGCGTTCTTCCTGCTCGTGGCGAATGGCCTGGAGCAGTTCGCCGGCGACCTGCTCGGGGTCGTCCATGGCCACCCCCAGCTCGTCGTTCATCGCCACCACGCTGGGCGCGTTCATCGGCGTGCGGGTGGCCCGTGGCGCGAAGTAGAGGACGCCGACGTTGGTGTCGGCCAGTTCGCGGCGCAGTGCTTCGGAGAAACCGCGCAGGGCGAACTTGCTGGCGCAGTAAGCGGCGAAGCCCGGGTAGCCGATGGTGCCGAAGGTGGAGCCGACGTTGATCAGCAGGGCCCGGCGCTGTGCCCGCAGCAGTGGCAGCAGGCGCTGGGTCAGCTGCAGCGTGGCGGTGACGTTGAGACCGATCAGCTCGGCGATCTGCTGCTCGTCCTGCTGGTCGAGCAGGCCGAAGCGATTGACCCCGGCCGCGTTGATCAGGCAGTTGAGCCCGCCGAAGTTCTGCGCCGCGGCGACCAGCGCATCCCGCCCGGCCCGTGTGCCGATGTCGGCCTGGACCAGCTGGATCTGTTGCGGAAAACGCTTGAGCAGCGGCTCCAGCGGCTCCAGGCGGCGGCCGGCCAGCAGCAGGTGGGCACCCTCGCTGGCCAGGCGTTCGGCCAGGGCCTGGCCGATGCCACCACTGGCGCCGGTGAGCAGGGCGCGGCAGTCCGTTGGTTGCATGGCGTCACTCCTCCGTGGACAGCGGCAGGCTGCGGAACATGTCGCCGTACAGGCGGTAGACCACCTTGGCGGTGTGCACCACGGCGGCGTTGTCGTCGTCGTTGTCCAGGCGGTTCATCAGCTTCTTGAAGAACTCGATGTGCTCCAGGTCCAGGCTGCCGTGGGAGTTGAGGTAGCTGAACGCCTTGTTCGGCAGTTGCAGCTTGTCCTGGATGATGCCGGCCGCCTGGGTGGCCAGGGCGATGCTGGTGCCTTCGAGGACGTTGACCATGCCGAAGAAACTCACCGGGTTGTGTCGGGCGATGCGGTCGTAGACATAGGCCACCATCAGTTCGGTGGGCAGGCGCGGGGTGCCGTTGCGCACCGCTTCCTGATCGGCGCCGCAGGCGGCGATGTCGTTGAGTACCCACTCCTGGTGGCCGTACTCCTCCTCGATGTACTCGGCGATGGCCTCGCGCAGCCACTCCAGACGCTCCGGCAGGCGCGCGCCGCAGGCCATCAGCAGCGGCACGGTGTGCTTGACGTGGTGGTAGGCCTCGGTGAGGAAGGCGATGTAGCTGTGCAGCGCGACCTGGCCGGTCATCGCCTGCTGGATGATCGGTGCGCCGAGCAGATAGTCGCGTTCGGCCTGGGTCTGGGCCAGCAGGGATTCGTAGAAACTCATGCGTGTACTCCTTCGGCCATCAGTTGGGCGATGGCGGCTTGGTAATGGTTGAACAGGGCAGGGCGGCGCAGGCGGCCGTTGGCCGTGGCCAGGTCGTTGCTCGCGCTGAACGGCGTATCGGCGCGCAGCCAGTGGTGCACGCGGGCATAGTCCGGCAGGTCCTGGTTGACCGCGTCCACGGCCGCCTGCAACTGCGCGTCGGGGGTGTTGGCAAAGCGTGGCACCAGCACGGCGACGTTCGCCGGCAGCGCCTCGCCATGCAGCCAGGCCTGGGCAATGGGCAGTTGCTGGACCAGCTCGGATTCGACCCACTCCGGGTTGACGTTGCGCCCGTAAGCGGTGATGAACTGATGCTTCTTGCGCCCGTGCAGCACCAGGAAACCCTGCTCGAAATGGCCGAGGTCACCACTGCCCAGCCATTCGCCTTGCGGCGCCGGCTCGCCGAGGTAACCGAGCATGCGTGCGCCCTTCACCAGCACCTCGCCGTCGTCTGCCAGCCTGACCTGCAGGTGCCCGAGCGGTTTGCCGGTGCTGCCGATACGGCGCGCTTGCGGGGTATTGAGGCAGACCACCGAGGCGCACTCGGACAGGCCGTAGCCCTCGAAGATCGGCAGCTCCAGCGCGTCGGCACGTTCCAGCAGCTGCGCGGAGACCCGGCCGCCACCGACCGCGACGAAGCGCAGCGAGCCCGGCACCGGCAGCCTGCGCTCGGCCGCGCTGACCAGCGCCAGCAACAGCTGCGGCAGCAGGATCAGGCTGTTCGGCTGGGCCGCCTGCAGCGCCTGGAGAAAACGCGCCAGGTCGAAGCCGCTGGCGCCGCTCAGGCCGATCCGCGCCATGGGCATCAGTTCCACCCGGGCGCCGGCCAGCAGCGGCGCATAGACGCCGGCGATATTCTCCAGCAGGGTGGCCAGCGGCAGGATGCACAGGTGCCGCTGCACGTCACGGCTGGCGCTGGCCTCGACCAGGCTGCCGGCCACCGCCAGTTGCGTGGCCAGGTCCAGGCACACGCCCTTGGGCTGGCCGGTGGTGCCGGAGGTGTAGGTGATCTTGCAGGTGCCGGGGTGCAGCTCGGCCGCGTGCGCCACGCTGCGGCGATGGATGTCACCCTCCACGCTGGCGAAACCGGGCGCACCGGCGCCGATCAGCAGGTCGATGCCGGCGCTGTCCAGCACGTGGCGCTGCTGGTCGGCGGAAAAGAACGCCGGCAGCGGTACGCAGACCAGGCCGGCATGCAGCGTTGCCAGGTCCCACAGCACCCAGTCGATGCCGTTGTCCAGGGCCAGGGCCACGCGCTGTGCACCCAGCTCGCGCAGGTGCCGGCTGCGGCTGGCCACGGCTGCCAGCAGGCCGTCGTAGGTCAGCTCGTGGCCATCCTCGACCAGCGCGGTGCGCGGGCCGAAGGTGGCCATGCGCGCGAACAGGGATTCAGCTGCAGACCACATCGGGCATGTCCTCCAGGGCATAGAGCGGTTGGTGGCCGAGGCGCGGATAGGCGCCCAGTTGCAGCAGACGCTGATGACCGCCATGGATGTCGCCGGCCATGACCAGCGGGCGGTTGTCGTAGTAACGGCCCCAGTCGGCCAGTTCCTCGCCCATGCGCGCCGGATCGGCCTCGCCCAGCGCGATGGGGGTCAGCCCCAGGCGCTGAAAGCTGTTGAGCAGTGTCGGTGTGCCGGTGAAGGTGACCCAGCGAAACCCCAGGGCCACCAGCAGGTCGGTCAGGGCGACGATCAGCAGACGCGCGGCACCCGGGCTGTCGGCAGCCAGGTTGCCCACCTCCACGACCTCGCCGCGGCCAGGCTGGGCGTGGCCCAGGCGGGCGCCGATGGCGTGCTGGATCGGTTCGTCCAGGTAGCGTTCGAGAAACAGCGGGCCGCTGCTGCCGCTGCGCACGCCGACGGCGCCGAGCAGTTGCCCGGCCTGGTTTTCCAGGCCGAACAGGCAGGGCATGAAGTGCCGGATATGTGCGTCGTACTGCACTTCGAAGCGCTGGCGGATGAACTGCTCCAGCGCCGCACGGCGGGCGCTGTCGGGAGAAGCCAGGTGAAGTTCGTAACTGTCGCCACGACCGATGCGGGCAACGGGACGATCATGATGCGCCCAAGGTAGTTCCATGTGTGGAACCTCGCTGATGAACCTGGGAGCGATTGTGTGGAGCCTGGCTTAACGTTGTATTAAGTGATGGAAAAACGCGGGTTCACCCGCAAAGGGCGGCGGTGGACGGAGGGGCGGCAGGGGCATGAAGGTGATCACAGTTTGTGCCACTATCGGGCCTGCAACCCCGCCAAAGGCTTGCCATGCCCGGAGCACGGTGCTTTGCTGGCCGGCATTCGTGCGCAGACGACACACGACTTCAGATCAAGGATGACCCTCATGCCTGCAAGGCTCATTGCCCGGCGCAGCCTGTTCGCCTGCCTCCTGGCGCTGTTCGCTTCCACCTGCCAGGCGGCTGTGGTGGAGTGCTCGCTGAACACCGACCGATCACAGTTTGGCTCGCAGTTGGAGCTGGCCATCGATGGCGACGCCTGTGCCCAGTTCAGCGTCGGCTTCCTGTTCTATACGCAGCAGGAGTACGAGCAGAGTCGGCTCTGGTATGCCAGTGCGGCGGAGCAAGGCGTCACCCGCGCGGCATTCGAACTCGCCTTGCTGTACCGCGACCATCTGCTGGACGATCCTGGCGCTGAGCGGGTGCGCTGGATGAACATGGCAGCCGAGCAGGGGCTGGTGCATGCGCAGATCGAGCTGGCGTTCGACTACATCGAGAATCCTGGCGATAGCGCTGAGCGGGTCAGGGTCATGTCCTGGCTGGAACAGGCCGCGCAGCAGGGCGACGTCAAAGCCATGTACCTGCTGGGATGGCTCTACGGGAACGACGCCTCGGGCGTTCAGGACATGGCCAGCGACGACGAGCTGGGCATGCACTTCAGCCTGGCCGACGACAAGGCGCTGTACTGGACCTGCCAGGCGGCCGAGAGGGACCATGCCGACGCGCAGATGAGCCTCAGCGATGCCTACAGCTACGGGCGTGGCACCCGCGTCAACCAGGTGCAACGGCGGCTGTGGCTGGAGCGCGCGGCCAGCAACGGCAGCGAGGAGGCCCGTCAGTGGCTGGATACCAGCGACATGGCCTGGTACAGCCGCCTGGAGCGCTGGGTGAAATGGCAACTGGTGGATGAGACGGCGCGTTGCCCGGACGAGGCAATGGCGGCGTTCAGCGAATAGAACAGGCAACTGGCAGGGAGGGAATCCGCATGCGTATCCAACTGGTTTCTGCGTTGTGCGCGCTGAGTCTGGCCGCTCTGGGCGTCCAGGCACGTGACACCAACGAGGTGGTCACCGCCGATCGCCAGGATGCGGCCATTGCCGCCGCGGTGCGCGAGGCGCAGCGTACCCTGGATGACTTCCTGCAACTGGCCGCCGCGCCCCCTGCCGGCACCCAGGGGTTCCGGGTGCAGGTCATGGTCGAGGACGAACATGGCATCGAGACGTTCTGGATCACGCACTTTCGTGTGCTCGATCAGGGCTTCGTCGGCGAGGTGGCCAACGAGCCCCGTGTGGTCAAGAGCGTGACCTGGGGGCAGCAGCTGCGCTTCAGCCGCGAGCAGATCACCGACTGGGGCTACCTGCGCAACGGCCGCCAGGTGGGCAGCTTCACGGTCTGTGCACTGTTCAAGCAGATGCCCGCCGAGCAGGCGGCGTACTACCGCGAGGAGCACGGTTTCGACTGCTGAACGCCCGGCACGCGGCGCTCAACCCACCTGCGCGACCCAGTCGCCCAGGTTGTAGTAGTTGCTGATGCGCGCGACCTTGCCGGCCCTGATCTCGAAGAAGGCGCCGGCCGGCAGCACGTAGGTCTGGCCACTCGCCGGCGGCAGGCCTTCGTCGTCGGCCAGGTATTCGCCGTGGACCACGAATTCGGCTGCAGCGCGGTCGCCGCCGGCGTTCTGCATGATCACGATGTCGCTCAGGCGCTCGCGGTAGCAGCGGTTCATCTTGTCCATGAAGGCGGCGAAGGTGGCCTTGCCGACCTGGCGCTCACCCTGGTTGATGTCGTGCACCACGTCGTCGGCCAGCAGGTCGAGGAAGGCGGGCATGTTCCCGGCGTTGAACGCGTCGTAGTAGGCCTGCACCAGTTCGGTGGCGGTCATGGCTAAGTTCCTTTCGTAGCGTGGTTAGTGGTTTGTCGGCTCGCATGATAAGTTCGCCCCTTCTCGTCGGCATAGCCGCCGGCGTCATCCTGCTGCTGGCGAACGACTGCCGATGGACATCGAATTGCTCCAGGGGCCGCAGATAGCCCCCCACATCGAAGACCTGGCGCGCCTGCGCATCACGGTCTTCCGCGATTTTCCCTACCTCTACGACGGCAGCCTCGACTACGAGGCCGAGTACCTCGACACCTATGTGCGCAGCGCGGGCAGCCTGTGCGTGCTGGTGCGCGACGCGGGACGGGTGGTGGGGGCGTCCACGGGGCTGCCGCTGGTCGACGAGAGCGAAGCCTTTCAGCGCCCCTTCATCGCCGGCGGCTGGGACCCGGCACGCCTGTTCTACTGCGCCGAGTCAGTGCTGTTGCCGGCCTGGCGCGGGCGCGGCCTGGGCGTGCGTTTCTTCGCCGAGCGCGAGGCCCATGCGCGGCGCCTGGGGCATATCGACTGGTGTACCTTCTGCGCGGTGCAGCGAGCGGTCGACCACCCGCGGCGCCCCGAGGGTTATCAGCCGCTGGACGAATTCTGGAAGCGCCGTGGCTATCGCCACCACCCGGAACTGCATACCGAATACCACTGGTGCGACCTGGACGAGACCGAGGAATCGGCCAAGCCCATGTCGTTCTGGCTCAAGGAGCTTGTTGCATGATCAAGGTTGCCGCCTGTCAGTACCACATCGACCTGTTGCCGAGCTGGGAGGCCTATGCCGACCACCTCACCGCACTCTGCGAGGAGGCTGCCGGGCAGGGCGCCGACCTGCTGCTGCTGCCCGAGTACGCCGGGCTGGTGCTGACCGGCCTGTTGCCTGAGGCCGCGCGTGGTGACCTGCACGGCTCCATCGCCGGCATCCAGCCGTTGCTGCCGCGCTGGCTGGCGCTGTGCGAGCAGCTGGCGCGACGCCTGAACGTCCATCTGATGCCGGGCTCGGTGGCGGTGCTGGACGATGATGGCGTCTATCGCAACCGGGCCTGGTTGTTCGGCCCGCAGGGCAACCTGGGCTCTCAGGACAAGCTGATCATGACCCGCTTCGAAGTCGAGCACTGGCACATCGCTGCCGGCAATGGCCTCAAGGTGTTCGACACGGCGCTGGGCAAGCTGGGCATCCTGATCTGCTACGACAACGAATTCCCGCTGCTGGCGCATACCCTGGCCGAGGCCGGCGTGGACCTGATCCTGGCGCCGAGCTGCACCGATACGGTCGCCGGCTTCCACCGCGTGCGCATCGGCGCCCAGGCCCGCGCCCTGGAGAACCAGATCGCCGTGCTGCATTCACCCACCGTCGGCCTGGCGCCCTGGTCGCCGTCGCTGGACGAAGGCTACGGCCGCGCCTCGCTGTACGTGCCTTCGGACTACGGCATGCCGCCCAGCGGCATCGTGGCCGAGAGCGATGAGCTGTGCCCTGAGCGCAGCCACTGGCTGATCTGCGAGCTGGACCTGGACGAGGTGCGCCGCGTGCGCGAGCAGGGGCAGGTGTTCACGCGTCGCGACTGGCCGCGGCAGCTGGACGACGGTCGGCTGGTGCTGCGTTGACCGTCATCGAGCAGGCCCCGGCGGACTCGCCCCAGGCCGCGTACGAGCGGGCGCTGGCCAGCGGTTTCGTCGCCGATGTCGCGCAACAGCGTGCGGTCCTCGCGCTGCAGCATTGCCACGTCGCCCTGCAGCGTGGCGAGCAGCCAGCGGGCGTCTACCTCTGGGGCCCGGTCGGACGCGGCAAGACCTGGCTGATGGACAGCTTCTACAACAGCTTGCGGGTGCCGGCGCGGCGCCAGCACTTCCATCATTTCATGCAGTGGGTACACCGCCGCCAGTTCCAGCTCACCGGCAATGCCGACCCGTTGCGCCTGCTGGCCGAGGAGCTGGGGCGCGAGGTGCGCGTGCTATGCTTCGACGAGCTGTTCGTCAGCGACATCGGCGACGCCATGCTGCTCGGCCGCCTGCTCAGCCTGGTGGTGGAGCAGGGCGTGGTGCTGGTGACCACCTCCAACCAGTCCCCCGAGCGCCTGTACGAGGGGGGCTACAACCGCGAGCGCTTCCTGCCTGCCATCGCCGCACTCGAGCAGCACATGCAGGTGGTGGCGGTGGATGGCGACGAGGACCATCGCCTGCACCCCGGTGTGATCGCGCAGCGCTATTGGGTGCGGCAGCCGCAGGCGCTGGCCGAGGCCTTCGCCCGCTTGAGCGCGGGACAGGAGGTGGTGCAAGGGCCGCTGCAGCTGACGCACCGCTGCATCGCGACGCTGGGCCACAGCCCGGCGCTGCTGTGGTGCCGTTTCAGCGAACTGTGCGAGCAGCCGCTGGCCGCCGCCGACTTCATCGAACTGTGCCAGGGACACACGGCGATCTTTCTCAGCGAGGTGCCGCGCCTGGGCGGGCCGCCACGTGAGGGGCGCATTGCCCGGGGTACCGAGGACGGCGCCGAGCGCGTCGACGCCGGCGACCGGCAACTGCCGGCACTGGCGCGCAACGACGATGCGGTACGGCGCTTCATCGCCCTGGTCGACGAGTGCTACGACCGCCGCGTGGCGCTGTACATCGATGCCGAGGTGGCGCTGGATGAGCTGTACACCCAGGGCTACCTCGACTTCGCGTTCCAGCGCACCCGCAGCCGGCTGCATGAAATGCAGCTGCAGCGCTTCGGCAGCTGATCAGCCCGCCAGGTACTGCTCGGTCGACAGCACCTGGGCATAGGCGAAGGCCAGCGCGGCCATGTAGGCGGCATGCACCTCGGCGGCGCCGATCGATTGCCCCTCGAACGTCTGCTCGCGTGTCGCGCAGGCGTCGTGCACCACACAGGTGGCGTAGCCGAAGTCGCTGCTGGCGCGCGCCGCGGCATCGATGCACATATGGCTCATGGCGCCCACCAGGGTGACCTGTTCGATCGCGGCCTGATCGAGCAGGGCCTTGAGCTCGGTGTCGAGGAAGGCATTCACGCGGTGCTTGAGCACCACGGCTTCGCCGGCCAGCGGCTGCACGCTGGAGTGGATGCGCGCGCCGTCCGAGGCCGGGGTGAAGAAGGGCGCGTCGGCGCTCTGGAACTCGTGGCGGACGTGGATCACCAGGTCGCCGGCCTGGCGCGCCGCCTCGAGGATGCGCGCCGCGTTGCCCGCAGCCGCGTCCATGCCGTGCAGCGTCCACTTGCCGCCGTTGAAGTAGTCGTTCTGGATGTCGATCAGAATCAGGGCACGCTTGCTCATGTTGCTCTCCATGGGATGATGTGCAGCGAACATTAGCCGTCACGGCGCTGGCCCGGGATGGGCGTGGCCGACAATTTGCGGGGAGAAACTGACAATGAGCGGGCGCTGCCTGGAAATCGGGTTGTTGCTGTATCCCGGCGTGCAACTGGCGGCGGTGTACGGGCTGGGCGACCTGTTCGCGGTGGCCAACCGCATGGCGGCCAGCCCGGAACGCGAAGGGCTGGGCCGCTTGCGGGTCAGTCACTGGCAGGCGGATGACGATGGCCAGGTCCGGCGGGTGTTCGACAGCCAGCCGCAGGCCGACGGCGCGCCGCAAGTGGTGGTGCTGCCACCCTGCCTGGATGCCGCTGCCGGCTACGTGCTGCACAGCGTCTACCGCGACTGGCTGGCGCGCCTGCACGGCTCGGGCGTGACCCTGGCGTCGGTCTGCGCCGGCGCCTTTCCCCTGGCTGCCGCCGGCCTGCTCGACGGCCGCACGGTGACCACCCACTGGGCGCTGGCGGGAGAGTTGGCGCAGCGATACCCCAAGGTGCGGGTGCTGCCCGAGCGCATGGTGGTCGACGATGGCGACCTGGTCACCGCCGGCGGGTTGATGGCCTGGACCGACCTGGGACTGGCGCTGGTGACGCGCCTGCTGGGGCCGACCATCGCCGCGGAAACCGCGCGCTATCTGGTGGTGGACCTGAACCGTGAATCGCAGCGCCAGTTCAGCAGCTTCGTGCCCAGTTTCGATCATGGCGACGCGGCGGTATTGAACGTCCAGCACTGGCTGCAGGGCCAGGCCATGGCCGATGCCAGCCTGAGCGGCATGGCTGAGCGCGCGGGCCTGGGCGAGCGTACGTTCCTGCGGCGCTTTCGTGCCGCCACGGGCCTGAAACCCACCGAGTATTGCCAGCAGGTGCGCGTGACCAGGGCGCGCGAGTTGCTGGAGTTCACCCGCCAGAGCATCGACCAGGTAGCCTGGCAGGTGGGTTATCGCGATGCGGGGGCGTTTCGCAAGGTGTTCACCCGCCTGGTGGGCGTGGCGCCGGGCGACTACCGGCGCCGCTTCGGCAGCGCGGCGCGCTAGAGCGAATCCTCGGCCGCCTTGCCGGCGGGGTTGGCGCGCGTCGGCATGGCGAGAGTCTCCGGTAGCACCTCGCGGGCGAAGACCTCGTGCAGGCCGCGCAGCCGTTCTGCAGGTCGTTCAGCGGCCTTTGCCAGATCGGCTCGGCCGTCGTCTAATGCCGGCTGTTCTCTGCCCTCGATGAGGAGTGCCCGATGATCCTTGGCAAGTCGCTCGCCCAATGGTGCGCGGAATACCCGCTGCTCGACGAGTTGATCGCGCTGCACGAAACCAGCTGGTTCAATCCGGGCGTGGCGCCTGTCGCGCAGGCACTGGCCGACGTCGGCTTGAGCGCTGCCGATGTGGCCGACGCCAGCGCACGGCTGCAGCGCTTCGCCCCTTATCTGGCGCGGGTGTTTCCGCAGACGGCAGGCAGTGGCGGCATCATCGAGTCGGACATCCTCGCCCTGCCGCGCATGCAGGCGTGGCTGAGCGAGCAGGGCGGCGGCGACGTCGGTGCGCTGTGGCTCAAGCGTGACAGTCATTTGCCGATCTCCGGCTCGATCAAGGCCCGTGGCGGCATCTACGAGGTGCTCAAGCACGCCGAGGAACTGGCCCTGGGCGCCGGGCTGCTCGGTCTCGACGACGATTACGCCTGTCTCGACAGTGACGAGCTGCGCGCCTTTTTCGGCGGTTACCAGGTGGCGGTCGGCTCCACCGGCAATCTCGGCCTGTCGATCGGCATCATCAGCGCGCGGCTGGGCTTCCAGGCCACGGTGCACATGTCCGCCGATGCCCGGCAATGGAAGAAGGACAAGCTGCGTGCCCATGGCGTGAGCGTGGTCGAGTACGCCAGCGACTACAGCGTCGCCGTGGAGCAGGGGCGGCGCCAGGCCGAGGGCGACCCGCGTTGCCACTTCGTCGACGACGAGAACTCCAGGCACCTGTTCCTCGGCTACGCCGTGGCCGGTGAGCGCCTCAAGCAGCAGCTGGCGGCCGCCAGCGTCGTGGTCGATGCCGAGCATCCCTTGTTCGTCTACCTGCCGTGCGGCGTCGGTGGAGGGCCGGGCGGCGTGGCCTTCGGCCTGAAGCTGGCGTTTGGCGATGCGGTGCACTGCCTGTTCGCCGAGCCGACGCATTCTCCGTGCATGCTGCTGGGCGTCTACAGCGGCCGGCATGACGAACTGGCGGTGCAGGATTTCGCTATCGACAACCGTACGGCGGCCGATGGCCTGGCGGTCGGCAGGCCGTCCGGTTTCGTCGGACGTGCGATGCAGCGCCTGATCGACGGCTATTACACGGTCAGCGACGATCAGCTGTTCCGCTACCTGGCGCTGCTGGAGGAGACCGAGGGGCAGCGCCTGGAACCTTCCGCCCTGGCTGGCATGCCGGGGCCGCTGCGCGTGCTGGATGAACGGCAGGGCTATCGCCAGCGCATGGGCCTCACGCCGCAGCGCATGGCCCGGGCGACTCACCTGGTCTGGGCCACCGGCGGCAGCATGGTGCCGGTGGCGGAGATGGACAGTTACCTGGCGCGCGGCCGGCAACTGCTACGGGACGCCTGAAAACGCAGAAGCCCGGCACGGGGCCGGGCTTCTCCTTGCAGCTTGCAGCGTATCGCTTGCGGCTGCCTTACTTCACTTCCACCGCCAGGCTTTCAGCGATCTTCTTGTTCCAGATCGCCGGGCCGGTGATGTGCACCGACTCGCCGTTGGTATCGACGGCGACGGTGACCGGCATGTCCTTGACCTCGAACTCGTAGATGGCTTCCATCCCCAGTTCGGGGAAGGCCAGCACCTTGGACTTCTTGATCGCCTGGGCCACGAGGTAAGCGGCACCACCGACAGCCATCAGGTACACGGCCTTGTTGTCCTTGATCGCGTCGATGGCGATCGGACCGCGCTCGGACTTGCCGATCATGCCCAGCAGGCCGGTCTGCTCGAGGATCTGACGGGTGAACTTGTCCATGCGTGTAGCGGTCGTCGGACCTGCCGGGCCCACCACTTCGTCACCGACCGGATCGACCGGGCCGACGTAGTAGATGAAGCGGCCTTTCAGGTCCACCGGCAGCGTTTCGCCCTTGTTCAGCATGTCGACCATGCGCTTGTGCGCGGCGTCGCGGCCGGTGAGCATCTTGCCGTTGAGCAGGATGGTCTCGCCCGGCTTCCAGCTCTGCACGTCTTCCGGGGTGATCTCGTCGAGGTTGACGCGGCGTGCGCTCGGGCCGGCTTCCCAGACGATTTCCGGGTAGGCGTCCAGATCCGGCGCTTCCAGCTCGGCAGGGCCGGAACCGTCGAGCACGAAGTGGGCGTGACGGGTGGCGGCGCAGTTGGGGATCATGCACACCGGCAGGCTGGCGGCGTGGGTCGGGTAGTCCATGATCTTGACGTCGAGCACGGTGGTCAGGCCGCCCAGGCCCTGGGCGCCGATGCCTAGCTGGTTGACCTTCTCGAACAGCTCCAGGCGCAGCTCTTCGATGCGGTTCTGCGGGCCGCGGGCCTGCAGTTCATGGATGTCGATGTGCTCCATCAGCACTTCCTTGGCCATGACCGCGGCTTTCTCGGCGGTGCCGCCGATGCCGATGCCGAGCATGCCCGGTGGGCACCAGCCGGCGCCCATGGTCGGCACGGTCTTCAGGACCCAGTCGACGATGGAGTCGGACGGGTTGAGCATGGCCATCTTCGACTTGTTCTCGGAGCCGCCGCCCTTGGCCGCGACGTCCACTTCCACCTTGTCACCGGGGACCAGCGAGTAGTGGATGACCGCCGGGGTGTTGTCCTTGGTGTTCTTCCTGCTACCTGCCGGGTCGGCCAGGATCGAAGCGCGCAGGACGTTTTCCGGCAGGTTGTAGGCGCGACGCACGCCTTCGTTGATCATGTCGTCGACGCTCATGGTGGCGCCGTCCCAGCGCACGTCCATGCCGACCTTGACGAACACGGTGACGATACCGGTGTCCTGGCAGATCGGGCGGTGACCAGTGGCGCACATGCGCGAGTTGATCAGGATCTGCGCCATGGAGTCCTTGGCGGCCGGCGACTCTTCCTTCAGGTAGGCCTCGTGCATGGCCTGGATGAAGTCAACGGGGTGGTAATAGGAGATGAACTGCAGCGCGTCGGCGACGCTCTGGATCAGGTCGTCCTGCTTGATCACGGTCATTGGGGCGCTCCTCTATCAGGGAACATCTATGAGCACGCGCCGGGTCATGACCCGGCGCGACGGCGAAAAGGGCATCTCAAAAAACACCTCGCCGGCGTGTTCTGCACGGCGGCAGTCCTGCGCGCGCAGCGCGGTGTTTTTTCGAGGTGCCCCGAAAAGGCGCGGCAGTATACCGCGACGGCCGCGACCGGCACAGCCGCCGAAGGTCGATGGCAAAGGCGGCGGGTGCTTGTCAGCGGCCTAGGATTTTTGTGATCACAGGGGTAGAGTAAGGCGATATGCCATTATGGGACGGAGCCCATGAGCCCAAGCACTCCTCGGGGAACGCAGCGCAGCCTGCAGAGCCTGTTGCTCAAACGCTTCGCCATGGCCTTCAGCACGTACGTGATGATGGCGCTCGTCTGTTGGTTTGCCGTGTTCAACGGCCTCTTCATCGGTTCCGTATCGACCGCGGCCTGGCTGACCCTGGGCGTCATGGGCAGCCAGCTGGTGTTTCTCTGGCTGTTTCTGTCCGGGCGCAACCTGCGTTTCGACGACCCCAGCCTGACCGAGGCTCAGGTGCTGGTGGCGCTGGCCTGGCAGCCACCGGTACTGGCCTTCTTCGACACTGCGCGTGGCGTCCTCATGGTCTTCTACGTGCTGATCCTGCTGTTCGGTGTGTTCCAGTTGCCGCCCCGGGTGTTCGTGCGCTGCGCGCTGTTCGCCTTCTTCGGCTTCACCGCGATGGTGCTGATCGAGGCCTACCGCATGCTGCTGGTGGACCCGAGCATGGCCTGGCTGCAGGTCTGGGTGCTGTTCATCCTGCTGGTCTGGCTATGCCTGTTCTCCAGCTACGTGCAGGCGATGCGCAAGCGGGTGCGTCAGCGTCGTTTTGCCCTGCAGGCGCACCAGGACACCCTGCGCGGGATGATGCGGCAGCTGGAGGACCTGGTGGCCACCGACGAACTCACCGGGCTGTTCAACCGCCGGCATTTCCTGCGCCTGGCCGCACGCGAGCTGGAGAACATGGGGCCCGGACGGCAGCATGGCCTGGCGCTGATCGATCTGGACCATTTCAAGCGAATCAACGATGCTCACGGTCACGCTGCCGGTGACCGGGTTCTGCAGACCTTCGCCGCAGTCGCCCGCGCCTGTCTGCGTGATGGTGATGTCATTGCCCGCTACGGCGGTGAGGAGTTCGTCCTGTTGTTGCCCAATACCGATGCCGATCAGTTCACGGCCTGCTGCGAGCGTCTGCGCGAGGCCTTCGCCAGCGCCGAGCCGGTTGGCGTGGTGGTCGACAACCTGAGCCTTTCCGCCGGCATGACCCTGCTGCTCGCCGGGGACGAACTCGATGAAGCCCTGCAGCGCGCCGACCAGGCGCTCTACCAGGCCAAGCGCGGTGGCCGCAACCGTTGCGATGCCAGCTGGGAGCGTGCGGGTGCCTGAGCTGCGCGTGGGGGATCGGCAGTTGCAGGTCGCTGGCCAGAGCAATCTTCTCGACGCGCTGCTCGGTGGCGGTGTGGCGGTGCCCTACAGCTGCCGCGCGGGCAGTTGCCATGCCTGCATGGTGCGTTGCCTGAGCGGGGAACCGCTGGATCGTCGGCCGGAGGCGCTGGCCTCGGACAAGCGTGCGCAGGGCTGGCGCCTGGCCTGCCAGTGCCAGGTGGTGGGCGATCTCGAGGTGGAGCCCTTCGATCCGCAGCGCGATGGTCTGGCGGCCAGGGTCGTTGCGCTCGACTGGCCGAGCCCGCAGGTCCTGCGCCTGCGCCTCGAACCGGCCAGGCCGCTGCGCTATCGCCCCGGCCAACACCTGGTGCTCTGGACCGAGCAAGGGGTGGCGCGTCCCTATTCGCTGGCCAGCGTGCCCGGCGAGGACGACTGGCTGGAGTTCCACATCGACTGCCGCCTGTCTGGCGCCTTCTGCGACGCAGCCCGTCGGCTGCAACTCGGCGATGGCCTGAGGCTGGGGGAGCTGCGTGGCGGGGCGCTGCACTACGATGCCGACTGGCAGGCACGGCCACTCTGGCTGCTGGCCGCCGGCACCGGGCTGGCGCCGTTGTACGGCGTGTTGCGAGAGGCGCTGCGCGAGCAGCACCAGGGGGCTATCCGCCTGCTGCACGTGGCGCACGAGGCGGCCGAACACTACCTGGCTGACGAGTTGCAGGCACTGGCGCAACAGCATGCGAATCTGCAGGTCAGCCTGGTGACGGCGGCGCAGTTGCCGGCTGCTTTGGCCGAACTGCGCCTTGTTTCGCGGCAGACCCTCGCCTTACTCTGCGGCCATCCTGAGACGGTCGAAAGCTTCTCGCGGCGCCTCTACATGGCCGGTCTGCCGCGCAGCCAGATGCTTGCCGACGTCTTCCTACCCCGCGCCTGACGTGTACGCCGCCGCCTCCGGCCTGCAGCACGCCAGCCAAGGCCCCGGAGCATTGCATGAACGAACATCTGCATATCGAACGTGATGGCGGTCTGTTGACCCTGCGCATGCAGCGCCCGGACAAGAAGAATGCCCTGACCCGCGCCATGTACGCCGGCATGGCCGAGGTGCTGGACGCAGCCGAGCGCGACGCCAGCGTGCGCGTGGTGCTGCTGACCGGTGGCGAGACCTGCTTCACCAGTGGCAACGACGTCGCCGATTTCATCCAGGCGCCGCCCACCGGTCTGAACAGCGAAGTCTTCCAGTTCATGCGCGCCCTGTTCGATTTCAGCAAGCCGGTGGTCGCCGCCGTGGCCGGGCCTGCGGTCGGCATCGGCACCACCCTGTTGCTACATTGCGACCTGGTCTACGTCAGTGGCGATGCGCAGTTGAAGATGCCCTTCGTCAACCTTGGGCTGTGCCCCGAGTATGGCTCCAGCCTGATCCTGCCGCGCCTGCTGGGCCATGCGCGGGCGGCCGAGCTGCTGCTGCTTGGCCAGGGCTTCAGCGGGGAGCAGGCGGCCGCCTGGGGCATTGCCAATCAGGCGCTCGACGGTGGCGCGGCGACCCTGCGTGCGGCGCATGAGGCGGCGCTGCGTTTTCTCGATCTGGCCCCTTCGGCAGTCGCCGACAGCAAGCGCCTGATGCGTGCACCGGGGCGCGAAGAGCTGCGCAAGGTGATCGAGGAGGAGGGCGCACTGTTCGGCCAGCGCCTGCGTTCGCCCGAGGCCATCGAGGCGCTGTCGGCATTCATGCAACGCAGAAAGCCGGATTTCTCCCGGTTCGCCTGAGGCCCCTGGCCGGAGCACCGGCCCTGCTTGCCCCTGGCGTCGACGCGCCGGCTTCCCGAGAATGGTCGACCGTACGGCATGCGCCGTGATCGACCCGCCTTGAGGACGCGTACATGACAGACCTGGTGATCCGCGAAGCAGCCCCGGAGCAGGTGCCGCTCGAACTGCTGTTGCTGGCCGACCCGAACGAAAGCAAGGTGCGCGCCTATCTGCCCGGCTGCCGTTGCTTCATCGCCGTGCAGAACGAGCAGATACTGGGTGCCTGCGCGGTTACCCGGCCTGTGCACGGGGTGGCGGAGCTGATGAGCATCGCTGTCTGCGCACGCCAGCAGCGCAGTGGTGTCGGCAGTCGATTGCTGCGGGCGGTGATCGATGCCGTGCGCGATTGCGGCGCCCGTGCGCTGGAGGTCGGAACCGGCAGCTTCGGCTACCAGCTGGCGTTCTATCAGCGCCAGGGTTTTCGCGTCACGGCCATCGACCGTGATTTCTTCGTGCGCCATTACCCGCAGCCGATCCACGAGGAAGGCATCCAGCTGCGGGACATGCTGCGGCTGACGCTGGAGTTTGCCGAACAGGCATGAAAAAGGCCGCTCGATGAGCGGCCTTTCCGGTTCAGCTGCGGGTCACACCATCTGATCGCCGACGTGGAGGATCTTCATGGTGTTGGTGCCGCCAGTGCCATGGTAGCTGTCGCCCTTGGTCAGGATGACCCAGTCGCCCGGTTCCACCACGCCACGCTTGAGCAGCTCGTCCACGGCGGCCTGGCTGACCTTGTTGGCCGGCAGCGAGGCGGGGTCGAACGGCACGGTGTAGACGCCGCGGAACAGCGCCACGCGAGCCTGGGTGTCGCGGTGCGGGGTGAAGGCGAAGATCGGGATGTGCGAGCGGATGCGCGACATGATCAGCGGGCTGTAGCCGCTCTCGGTCAGGCTGATGATGGCCTTGACGCCGGGGAAGTGGTTGGCGGTGTACATGGTCGCCAGGGCCACGCTCTCGTCGCAGCGCTCGAAGGTACGGCCCAGGCGGTGGCTGGATTTCTGGCTGGTGGGGTGCTTCTCGGCACCCAGGCAGACGCGGGCCATGGCCTGCACGGCTTCCACCGGGTATTCGCCGGCGGCGCTCTCGGCCGACAGCATCACCGCATCGGTGTAGTCCAGCGCGGCGTTGGCCACGTCGGACACTTCGGCGCGGGTCGGCATCGGGCTGTGGATCATCGACTCCATCATCTGCGTGGCGGTGATCACCGCTTTGTTCAGGCGACGGGCGTGGGCGATGATCTTCTTCTGGATGCCGACCAGTTCGGCGTCGCCGATTTCCACGGCGAGGTCGCCACGGGCCACCATCACCGCGTCACTGGCGCGGATCAGGCCGTCGAGGGCTTCGTCGTCGGCCACCGCTTCGGCGCGCTCGATCTTGGCCACCAGCCAGGCGCTGCCGCCGGCTTCGCTCAGCAGGCGACGGGCGTATTCCATGTCGGCAGCGTCACGCGGGAAGGACACGGCCAGGTAGTCCAGCTCCATTTCGGCGGCGACCTTGATGTCGGCCTTGTCCTTGTCGGTCAGGGCAGGGGCGGTGAGGCCGCCGCCACGGCGGTTGATGCCCTTGTTGTCGGACAGCGGGCCGCCGATCAGCACGCGGCAGTGCAGTTCGTCGGCACCCTTGAGTTCGACGCGCATGACCACGCGACCGTCATCGAGCAGCAGGTCGTCACCGACGTCGCAGTCCTGGATCAGCGCCGGGTAGTCGATACCGACCACGTCTTGGTTGCCGGCGGTGCGCGAGTGGCTGGAGGACAGGCGGAACAGGTCGCCATCCTTCAGTTCGATACGCTTGTTCTCGAACTTGGCGATGCGGATCTTCGGCCCTTGCAGGTCGCCGAGCAGGGCGACGTGACGACCGTGCTTGGCCGCCAGTTCACGGACCAGGGCAGCGCGCGCCTTGTGGTCATCCGGCGTGCCGTGGGAGAAGTTCAGGCGGGCCACGTCGAGGCCGGCGATGATCAGTTGCTCCAGCACTTCCGGCGAGCTGCTGGCCGGGCCCAGGGTGGCGACGATTTTGGTGCGGCGAAAGGTCATGCACGAACTCCCTAGTGAACGATGTCGGGGAGGCTACTACGGCGCCAGGCTGTAGTCATTGTTCCTGTGCACTACCCTTTGCCTGCCGGCTTGATCACCAGCAAGTCGCATTCGACCCGCTCCAGCACCCGTTCCGCCGTGTGACCGATCAGCAGGCTGTCCAAATGCCCACGGGCGATGGCGCCCATCAGCAGCAGACCGATATTGTGCTCGCGCACGAACTGCGGGATGACCTCTTCGGCGAAACCGTCCAGCAGGTGGGCGTGCCCGGGGTCGATGGCGTGCCGAGCGATCAGTGCATCGAACGCCTGGCGATGCTCGTGATGGCACTGGGTCACGTAGTCTTCATATTCCTGCGCTACTTCGGCGTCGAACATCAGCGAACGCGGCAGCGGGGCCTGGGCATGCAGATAGTGGGCGTCCAGGCCCAGCCGGGCCTGCAGTGCCTGGCTGGTGGCGATCAACTGATGGTCGAGGGCGGCGGGCTTGTCGGCGCTGTGCAGAGGGTCGAGCGCGACGCACAGGTTGCTGCCTCGCGGCGCGGCGTCGTGCACCAGCCACAACGGCACCGGGCAGCGGCGGATCAGCTGCCAGCTGGCATCGCCGAACAGCAGGCGGCGCAGGGCGTTGCCAGGGTGTGCCGAGGTGAACAGGATGTCCGGTTGCAGCACGGCGACGCGGGCGAGGATCTCCTCATGGCGGTGTTTGCTCCAGCGCACGTCCACCTCGATCTTGAGGCCTTCCCGACTCAGGTGGGCGACGCTGGCCAGCAGGTCGGCATGGCGCTGCTGCACGAGGGTGTCGCGGATGCGCTGGAACAGGTGGCCGTCGAGCAGGCCGCCGTCGAGTTTCGGGTGGTAGTCGACCTGCAGCAGGTGCAACTCGGCCCCGGTCTGCCGGGCCAGCTCGGCGGCGCGCAGCAGGGCGGGCTGTTCTGCGTGTTCGGTGTCGATGACGACCAGCAGTCTTTGCAGTTTCATGGCAGCGTCCTCGGCCTGGGTGTCCTGACATTACAGACCCTGGCGCGGCGAACGGCATTGATGTGGGTCAGCGCGCGCCCGGATTCAGGGCCAGGTCGAGGTGGCGGGCGGCCTTGGCGTTCAGCTCGCCTTCGGGGAACTGCACCAGCAGGCGACGCAGGTAGGCGATGGCCTTGTCCCGGTTGGCGGCCGGGTTGTCCGGCGCCATGTGCATCAGGGCCAGCTGGTACAGCGCCTTCTCCTTGATGTCGGCGGGGACGTGCGGGTCCGCCAGGCCCAGCATGTAGAGTTGCTCGGCCTCGTCGACCCGGCCCTTGAGCACGGCGCGGCGCGACAGCAGGGTCATGTCCGGATCGAGGCTGGGCTTGTACAGGTCGAGGTTCTGGCTGGGCTGCCAGTGCGCCAGCAGCTCGCGCGATGTCTGCTGGATAGGCGCGTCCTCGCGCTGGCGGATCGTCTCGATACGCTGCTCGGCGCGATTGGCCGCCTGGCTGGCGGGAAATTCGTTGAGCACCCGGTAGAAGTAATTGAGGGCCTTGGCGTCGTCGCGCTGCTCGTTGAAGCGGTTCATGTAGATCAGACCGATCTGGTACAGGGCGATGGCGCGTACCTCGTCACTCAGCTGGCGGTCACGGTAGCCCTCCAGATACAGTGCTTCGGCCTTGTCGCTATGGGCGTCGCGAATGGCCAGGGCGCTGTAGGTCAGCAGGTCGCCTTCGTCCTCGATGGCCGCTGTCATGCGCTTGGTCTTCAGGGCCTTGTACTCGACCACCTCGTTGGTGGTGACCTGGGCGATGAACAGCGGGGTGGTCGGTGCGCAGGCACTCAGCAGGCAGGCGCCGACGGCGAGGGAAATCAGGCGAACGAACAGCATGCAGGCTCCTTGGCCGGAACGGGCCGATGTCGCGCAGTCTAGTCAGGGCGCTGGGCAGCGCCAAGGCGATGGCGGCAAAACCCATCGGAGGTTTGTCGCTGTTCAGTTTTTCCGGCGCCTGTCGATACACTGCACATCGGAGGAATTACCCATGCGAACCCTGATCATCCTGGCCGTGGCGCTGCTGGCCGCCGGCTGCACCCGTGTGTCGCTCGACCACCACCTGAACAACGCCTACCGCGCGTACCATGAGGGTGACTGCTCGCGCGTCGAACTCGAACTGTCACAGGCCGAGCGCAAGAGTCGTTCGCGCACCTACCTGCAGCCGGAAATCTCCCTGCTGCGCGGGCAGTGCCTGGAGCGCGAGAGCCTGTTCGTCGACGCGGCGCAGACCTACCAGTTCATCATCGGCCGCTACCCGGCCAGCGAGTATGCCTACCGTGCCCGTGCACGCCTGCAGACGCTCGAGCAGCTTGGCCACTACAATCCGGCCGCGCCCGCCAAGGCCAGCCCGGCGGCGCTGTGAGCCATCGGTCGCGGGTCATTTCGTCGAGCTGCCGCGCGGTATAAGCTGGCGCATGTACCTCTGGAGGATGGCCATGCGCCGCTTGCTGTTGATCGCTGCTCTGCTACCGGCCCTGGCCACGGCGGAGATCTATCGCTGGACCGATGAGCAGGGCCAGGTGCACTTCGGCCAGCGCCCCGTCGCGGGCGCCGAGAGGGTCGAGGTGAAGCCGCAGGTCGTCGAGCGCGACGCGCAGACGCGCGAGCGTGAGGCGCGTAGCCAGCGCTTCTACGACGCCCGGCGCGACGAGCAGCAGCAGGCTGCCGCCGCAGCGGCCAACCAGCGCCAGGAACGGGCCAGCGAATGCCGTGATTTACAGCGCCGCCTGGCACAGATCCCGGAAGGTTTCTCCTACTACCGCACCGATGCCAATGGCGAGCGCATTTACTACAGTGATGAAGAGACGGATACCGCTCGTCGCCAGCTGCGCGATCGCATCGCCGAACGTTGCGGCTAGGGCTGGCCTAGTGGCCGGGGGCGGGCCATACTCAAGACCCTTTGTAGCGATTCGCCACCATGCGCAGCCAGCGTCGAATCGAACGCCATCAGTTGCCCTACTACCTGAAGGTGTTCAATCGCATCACCGACAAGCCGATGGGCTCCATCGGCAATGTCTCCCTGGACGGCCTGATGCTGATCAGCCAGCTGCCGCTGCTGGTCGGTGCGCGTTTCGACATGCGCCTGAAGATTCCCGGTCAGCAAGGTGTGCGCTTCATCGACGTCTCCGCCACCTGCCAGTGGTGCCGCGAGGATGTCACGCCGGGCTGCTATGACTCCGGCTTCGCGCTGGTCGCGCCCCCCGCCGAGTATGTCGAGATGATCGAGGCGCTACGCTACTACTTCAGCTTTCATGGCCTGCCGGCATCGGCCTGAAGATCACTCGTTTCAGTGCACCGCAGGTGCTCTCTGCAGATTACGCAGGCGCTGGCTCAGCTGCAGGCGCAGGCCTTCCTCCTCACAGAACAGCAGGGCACGCTCCAGGTCGTAGCGTTCGCCCTGCGGGCAATCGAGCTGCTGGTAGACGTCCGCACGGGCCAGGTGGTCGGCGAGGTTCGGCGGGCCGAGCTGGAGCACGCGCTCGGCATCCTTCAGCGCGGCCATGGGCTCGTCATGCTGCAGGTGCAGCTGCCGCAGGTTGCGTGACAGGCGCTGCAGCATGGCCGCTGCATCGGCGGTCTGCAGGTGCACGGCGCTGAGTTCGACCCCCGCACCCTGCTGACGATACAGCTGCTCGCGACAGTCACGGGTGTACAGGCGGCGGCCGCCACAAGGGTCGAGCAGGTGGTCGGCGCCCGGCACGCGCAGCATGAAATGGCCGGGAAAATTCACCCCCTGCAGCGGAATGTCCAGGCGTCGTGCCAGCTCCAGGGCGATCAGCGCCAGCGACAGTGGCTGGCCACGGCGGCGGCGCAGCACCTCGTGGAGCAGGGCATGGCGTGGGCGTGTCACGCTTTCGTCGTCTTCCTGGTAGTCGAGTTCGGCGAGCCGGCGCAGCAGCGGCTGGGCCAGCTCGCGCGCGGGCAGGGCCGGCAGTCCGGCGCTGACCTGCAGCTGCAGTCCGTGCAGGTCGGCGAGCAGGTTCGCCGGCTGCAACTGTTCGTCATGTTCGGCGGCGATCCACAGCGCTGCCTCGAACAGGGCAAGCGGGTCGCGTTGCAGGCACTGCAGGCAGGCTTGGCGTGGGCTCATCGCATTCTCCGGTGGCTTCTGCTCTTGTAGCCCCTGGTCGAACGCTCGTCCAGTTGCCCTCACCTATACTGTGGCCTGAAGTCAGACCGGGAGCTCGCCCATGTTCAGCATGATGGAAGCCGCCCGCCTCGAGGCCCTGCATCTGGCTGACGATCCCGTCAGTGGCCTCAAGGCCGTTATCGCCATTCACAGTACCCGACTCGGGCCGGCGCTCGGTGGCTGCCGCTACCTGGCCTATCCCGACGAGCAGAGCGCCATCCGCGACGCCATCCGCCTGGCTCAGGGCATGAGCTACAAGGCGGCGCTGGCCGGCATCGACCACGGTGGCGGCAAGGCGGTGCTCATCCGCCCGGCGCACCTGGACAGCCGGGCCGCGCTGTTCGAAGCCTTCGGGCGCTTCATCGAAACGCTGAACGGACGCTATATCACCGCCGTCGACAGTGGCACTTCCAGCGCCGACATGGATTGCATCGCCCTGCATACCCGGCATGCGACCAGCACTTCCAGTGCGGGCGACCCGTCGCCGCATACGGCACTGGGCGTATTCGCCGGTATCCGCGCCACCGCCCAGGCACGGCTGGGTGGGGATGATCTGGAAGGGTTGCGCATCGCCGTGCAGGGGCTGGGTAATGTCGGCTTCGCCCTGGCCGAGGCGTTGCATGCGGCGGGGGCCGAGCTGCTGGTCAGCGACCTGGACGCCGGGCGTGTGCAGCTGGCCGTCGAGCAGCTCGGTGCCCAGCCGATCGCCAGCGAAGCCTTGCTGACCACGCCCTGCGACATCCTCGCGCCCTGTGGCCTTGGCGGTGTGCTGAACCGGCAGAGCGTCGCTCACCTGCGCTGCGCCGCGGTCGCCGGGGCAGCCAACAATCAGCTGGCCAACCCGGAGATCGCCGACGAGCTGGAGGCTCGCGGCATCCTCTATGCGCCGGATTACGTGCTCAATGCCGGCGGCCTGATCTACGTGGCGTTACGTCACCGCGGCGAGGGGTTGCCGGCCATCACCGCCCACCTGGCGCGGATCAGCCAGCGCCTGACCGACATCTACGCCCACGCTCAGGCAGAGAAGCGCTCGCCCGCCAGGGTCGCCGACCGGTTGGCCGAGCACCTGCTGTACGAACGCTAGCATTCGCTCGCCTGGCCGCGCTGCGGGGCCAGGCGGAAGACCAGCGTCAGGCCCAGCAGGATCGCGGCCATGCCGACCAGGGCATGTGCCGAGAGCCGGTTGCCCAGCAGCACATAGTCGAGCACGCCGGTGGTGACCGGCACCAGATAGAACAGGCTGGTGACGTTGACCAGGTTGCCGGCCTGGATCAGGCGGTACAGCAGCAGCTGCGCGCCCACCGAGATCACCAGCCCCATCCACAGCAGTGGCAGCAACAGTCCGACATCGTACTCCACGCGCCAGTCCTGGCTCGGCAACAGCAGCAGGCTGGCCAGCAGGCACAGGCCGTACTGCAGCGGCAGTGCGTGCATGGGGCTCTGCCGCAGGTTCTTCTGGGCGATGCTGCCCAGGGTGATGCAGAGCAGGGCGCCGAGGGCGAACAGCATGCCGCTGACCGGCAGTGCGCTGTACAGCAGGCTGTCGCTGACGACGATCGTCAGGCCGCCGAGGGCCGTCAGCAGACCCAGCACGCGCAGCGGGGAGGCGCGCCGCTCCAGCAGCATCAGGGTCAGGATGGGTTGTACGCCCAGCACCGTGGCCAGTACGCCAGGCGTGATGCCCTCAGCCAGGGCCAGCATGTAGCAGATGCTGTAGCCGCCGATCATCAGCAGCCCGGCCCTGGCGGTCGAGCAGCGCAGGCCGCGTTGCGGCAACCAGATGCCGGAATGGCAGGCGAGCAACGCCAGGGCCACGCAGGCCAGGGCGAAGCGCAGGACGAGAAAGGCGAACGGGGACGCATGGTCCAGGCCGAGGCGGGCGAATATGGCGCCGGCAGACCAGAGCAGCACGAACAAGGCTGTCGCGCCGTAGCGGGACAGAAGGGGCGAAGGGAAACGCATGATGGAACACCTGTCGATAAATCCGCGTGAGCTCCGTACGCACGGGCGCAGCTCGGCAAGTCCGATAGGACGGAGCGGGAAGGTGCGGGGTGAGCCCGCTTAGACGGCTGCCGGCGGAGGGGGAGTGCCGGCGTGACAGGCAGGTGGCGGCGCACAGCCATCGGCAGCGGCGCGGTAGGCGGCGCTGGCGAGATCGTTCGGGCGATGCGCGAGCAGGGTCATGGAAATGGGGCGACTCGGTTGTTGAGGTCCAGAGGCTAGCCTGAGCGGTCGGCGTGGTCAACCCGCATCGAACTCGCCCTGGTAGCACACTGCCGAACTCGGCGTGTCGCGTCGCAGCAGCTCCTCCTCGAGGAACTCCGCCAGCACGCGTGCGTTGTTGTGCACCTCATCGCGTGCGGCGTAGAGCAACGTCAGGGTGCCGCCTGCCGCCCAGTGCAGCAGGCGCTGCCAGTGCTCGGGGTGGCAGGCCAGTTCGTGGCGGTAAGCTGCGCGAAAGTCGGCGAAGGCAGGGGCGCGATGGTCAAAGCCCTTGCGCAGGGCGGTCGATGGCGCGACATCGGGCAGCCAGGCGTCGCACGCCAGGGCATCCTTCGCCAGCCCTCTCGGCCACAGGCGGTCGATCAGCACGCGCTGCCCGTCGCAGGTTTCGGCTTCCAGGTACACCCGTTTGCAGCGGATCATCAACCGGCTCCTTGCCTGCGGCAACGCTGCACTTGGCGTCGTGCGCGTGCTCGTTTAGCGTGGGGGAGGAGGAATCACCATGGACTATTTCATCATCGTCGTCACTACTGCGGCCGGCCTGTACTTTCACTGGTGGCTGTTTCGCCGCATCCGTCAGTGGAGTGACCGCGACCTGGCACTTTCCTTCGCCGAGGGAGACGAGCCCAAGCGCCAGTACATGCTGGAGCAACTGGCCCGTGCCCGGTACGAGGGCATCAGCCGCCGTGAACTGCCCGCCTGGCTGGAGCAGGCTGCGACGCAGTATCGGCCAGGCAGCGCATGACCCCGAGGCCTCGACCGTCGAGCACGGCGAGGCCTACAGGGCTGGTCATTCGCTTGCCGCTTCGGCCTCGAGTTCGTCGAGCGCATCCGGCTGGTTCTTGAAGGCCTTGGCGAACACGTCGCGGTTCTTGGCCATGAAAATGCCGATTTCCTCGCCTTGCTCCTCGTTCAGCGACGGCACTGCCTTGTGCAGCACCTCGGTCAGGCGCTCGGCCAGTTCGAGCATCTTGTCGTAACGATCGGCTTCGGCCTTATCCATGAACAAGCGCTCCGGGTCGCGACTGCTGCGGTACACCACTTCGACGGCCATTCATCACCTCATCTGCCTTCATGCGTGTCTATCGGTAACTGTTTATTTGTACAGTGCTCGAAGCATAAAGAACTCGCTGCCGTTTTGCCAGCAGCGAGTGCCAGGAATTCAGCGGTCGCTGCGGATCGGGCTGAATTCGGCGGGTACCCAGGCATAGCCCTGGGTGTCCTTGCGTACGTGGCCTAGGCCGGGGAAGGGCAGGTGCGCGCCGGCAACCCAGAGCTTGTCCCTGGCTGCTTCGGCGAGGAGGCGCTGGCGGGATTCCAGGGCCTTGGCGCTGTCGACGTCGAACTCGATGACCACCTCCGGCCTGGCGAACTGCACGGCATGGTTGTGCACGATGTCGCCCCATACCAGCAGGCTCTGCCCGCCCGACTGGAACAGGTAGGACGTATGTCCGGGGGTATGGCCGGGGCTGGCCACCAGGCTGACGCCGGGCAGCAGCTCGCCGTGCGCTTCGTAGGGCTTGAGCTTGTTCATCCTGGCGTAGGGCGCAACGGCCTGCTGCGCCAGCTTGAACATGCCCTGCATGCCTTCGGGGGCCTTGGCCATGGTCGCCTCGTCGAGCCAGAAGTCGGCTTCCGCCTGGGGCACTTCCACGGTCGCGTTGGGGTAGGCCGGGCTGCCGTCGGCGTTGACCAGGCCGCAGGCATGGTCCGGATGCAGGTGGGTGAGCAGCACGGTATCGACCTGTTCCGGCTGGTAGCCGGACGCCTTGAGGTTGTTCTGCACCACGCCCAGCGTCGGGCCGAAGCACTGGGCGGCGCCGGTGTCGACCAGCACCAGGTTGTCACCGGTATTGATCAGGTAGGCGTTGACCGCGGTCTGCACGCCGTTCTCGGATGCGACGAACATGCGCGCGAGCAACGACTGCAGGTCCTTGTCGTCGATGCCCTTGAGCAGGCTGGCCGGCAGGTCGGTGTAGCCGTCGTACAGGGCCGTGACCTCGAAGTCCCCGAGCGCCATGCGGTAGTAGCCCGGCACCTGGCTCTTCTGTGGTGCCGGTGCGGCTGCCTGCAACGGCAGGCTGACCAGGGCGAGCATGGCGGATGACAAGGCGGTGCTCAGCGAGAAAAGACGCATGGGGAGATCCTTCGTTGAGTGGGGATGCCGCAGTGTGCGATGCCGGAGGCCGTCTTGGCGAGCCTGTCCTGTGCTTTCAGCGTCGAGCCGCCCGCTCTGGCCGGGCCTTGCGTCACATTGCCGCATCATCCTCGCGTGGGTCTTTTTCCTGCATGATGGTGGCCTGTGAATGCCCGCGGTGGGTGTTCGGGACGTCGTGCCGGGTTTGCTGGGGAGTTGAAGGATGAATTGGGCTGAGCGCTTGCGCGAACACATGCACGGTCTGGCGGAGTCGCTGGGCAACCTGCTGATGGAGGCGTTCCATTATCTGGCGCTGTTCGCCATCGGGGCGATCACTGCCTGGGCCGGGGTGATGGCCTTCATCGGCATGCTGGAGAAGGGCCACATCACGGTCGATGACATCCTGCTGCTGTTCATCTACCTGGAGCTGGCGGCCATGGTTGGGATCTACTTCAAGACCAACCACATGCCGATCCGCTTCATGATCTACGTGGCGATCACCGCGCTGACGCGCCTGATGATCTCCGACATTTCCCACACCCACAAACCAAGCTGGGGCGTGGTGATGGTGTCCGGGGCGATCCTCCTGCTGGCACTGGCGATTCTGGTGGTGCGCTATGCCTCGTCGCGTTTCCCTGCGGCTGCCGGCCCGGTGCCGCGTGGCAAGGTGCGCAACCGCGAGGATGCCGAAGCGGAGCGCGACGATGCGGCCGACTGAGGCGCATGCGCTATTGCAGCGGGGCGAACAGGGCGGCCAGGTCCGCCTCGTCCAGCTGCCACTGTCCCTGGCCACCGCTGCCTAGCACGCCCTCGGCCAGGCTGGCCTTGGCTTGCTGCAGGTGTTGGATCTTCTCCTCGACGCTGCCACGGGCGATCAGCTTGTAAACGAACACCGGCTTGTCCTGGCCGATGCGGTAGGCGCGGTCGCTGGCCTGGGCTTCGGCGGCAGGGTTCCACCAGGGATCGAAATGGATCACGGTGTCCGCTGCGGTGAGGTTCAGGCCGCTGCCGCCGGCCTTGAGGCTGATCAGGAACACCGGGAATTCGCCGGCCTGGAAGCGTTGCACTGGTGTACGTCGGTCCTGGGTGCTGCCGGTCAGCTTGGCGTAGGCGATCTTGCGTGCCTGCAGCTCCTGCTCGATCAGCGCCAGCATCGAGGTGAACTGCGAGAACAGCAGCACGCGGCGGCCTTCTTCGACCAGCTCCACGAGCATTTCCAGCAGGGCGCTGAGCTTGCCCGAGTCGGCGGCGCTCAGGTCGCTCGCGTCGTCGCCGAGCAGGCGCAGGTCACAGCAGCTCTGGCGCAGGCGCAACAGGGCTTCGAGGATGACGATATGGCTGCGTGCCAGGCCCTGGCGGGCAATCTCGTCGCGTACCTTCTGGTCCATGGCCAGGCGCAGGGTTTCGTAGCGGTCGCGCTGCAGCTGGGTCATCTCGACCCACTGGATGATCTCGGTCTTCGGCGGCAGCTCGCTGGCCACCTGCTCCTTGGTGCGGCGCAGGAGGAAGGGGCGGATGCGCCCGCCCAGGTGCGCCAGGCGCTGGGCATCGCCACGTTTCTCGATGGGCGTGCGGTAGTCGCGGGTGAAGGCCTTGGCGTCGCCCAGCCAGCCGGGCATGAGGAAGTGGAACAGCGACCACAGCTCGCCCAGGTGATTCTCCAGCGGCGTGCCGGTCAGGCACAGGCGCAGGTCGGCCTGTACCTGCGCAGCGGCAGTGGCGGCCTTGCTGCGCGGGTTCTTGATGTTCTGCGCCTCGTCGAGAATCAGCAGACGATAAGACTGCTGGTTCAGCGCCTTGAGATCGCGCGGCAGCAGGGCGTAGGTGGTGAGGATCAGGTCGTGCGCGGCGATCTCCTCGAACAGCGCCTTGCGCTTGTTGCCGTGCAGGGCGAGCACGCGCAACTGCGGGGTGAAGCGGGCCGCCTCGTCCTGCCAGTTGGGGATCAGGCTGGTGGGCATGACGATCAGCGCGGGCTTGTCGAGACGTCCGGCCTGCTTTTCGCAGAGCACATGGGCCAGTGTCTGCAGGGTCTTGCCCAGGCCCATGTCATCGGCCAGCACACCGCCCACGCGCAGTTCGGCGAGGGTCTGCATCCAGTTCAGCCCCTCTAGCTGATAGGCGCGCAGTTCGGCCTGCAGGCCTGCAGGCGCGGCCACTTCTCTGACCTGCAGTCGTTGCAGGCGCTGGGCGAAGCCGCGCAGCTCGTCACCGCCCTGCCAGTTCAGCGCCGGGCCCTGCGCCAGTTCTGCCAGGCGTGCGGCATCGGCACGGCCCAGGCGCAGCGGCAGGTGGTCCTCGCCCGGATCGCGGAAGTACAGCTCACCCAGCGTCGCCAGCAGCGGCTTGAGGCGGGCGAAGGGCAGGGCGATGCGCTTGCCGCCCTGGGGCAGGTTGACCAGCAGGCGATCCTCGTCGGCACGCTGGGCCAGCGCTTCGGGCGTCAGCAGCCAGGGCGTGCGGCGAATCGCCTGCAGGAGGATCGGCAGCAGGCTCAGGCGCTGACCTTCCACCTCGATGCCGAGCTCCAGGTCGAACCAGTTCTGCTGCGGGTCTTCCTCGACTTCGGCGTACCAGTCCTCGACTTCCGCCAGGTTGTACTGGAAGTCCGGGCGCATGTGGATCTGCCAGCCTTCGGCGCGCAGTTGCGGCAGCTGGTTCTGCACGAAGCCGAGCCAGTCGCGCTCGCCCTCCAGCTCGAACGGCTCGCCGGCATCGGCTGGCAGGGCGTCGCTCTGCCGCAGGGCGACCTGCAGGCCAAGCTGTTCCAGGCGCTTGCGCAGCCGCGCCTCGGCGTTCGCATCGCGGATGACGCGCAGGTTCAGGTCGGCCTGGAGGCGCTTGACCAGGTCCTTGGCCGGCTTGCCGAAAGCCAGATGCCCGGCGTAGTCGAAGGCCAGTGCGGCGCGGTGCTGGGTCTGCTCCAGCATGCGCCCCTTGCGTGCATCGAAGTGCACGCGCACGTGGCTGCCCAGGGTCAGCACAGGGACGGGGCTGATGCCCTCCAGGCGCTGTTCGGCGACTTCCTTGCTCGGCACGATCAGCTCGGACAGGTCTGCGCCGCTCTTCTGCACGGCTTCCAGGGTGAGCAGGGCGGCGACCACGTGCTTGCAGTTGAAGCCGACCGGGCAGCTGCAGTGCCCGGTCACGCTCCACTTGCGCCCGTAGGGGTGCAGGGTGATGCGCTGCTGGTAGGTCTGGCCGGAGCCCCGGCAGTTCGCCAGGAGGCTGTGATCCCTGAGGCTGAGCAGCTTGCTGCGCTTTTCCTCGGCGTAGGCGATGCCCCGGCGCAGGTCGCCGGCGCCGAACTCGGAACGCCAGTCTTCCTGGCGCAGATGATGGATGTCGAGGGGCATCAGAACAGCCCCACAGTGGCGAAGGTTTGACGCATGAGCCAGCCGCGTGAATGCAAAGGGACCGATTTTCGCACAGGCGCGGGTGCTTGCGCAGGCACCCATGGTCGGTTCGCGCGTTACTTCCTGGCCTTGACGCAGCCGTGGCGCTGCTCCTTCGACGGCGGATAGCCGAAGAACGAGGCATAGCACTTGCTGAAGTGGCTGGGGGAGACGAAGCCGCAGGCGAGACCGACATCCACGATCGCCAGCTCGGAGTGCTGCAGCAGGCGGCGGCTCTCGGTGATGCGCAGTTCCATGTAGTAGCGCAGGGGCGTGGTGCCGAGCTGCTCCTGGAACAGCCGTTCGATCTGGCGCGGCGAGCGGCCGGCGTACTGGGCGAGCTGGGCCACCGTCAGCGGCTCCTCGATGTTGCTCGCCATCAGGTTGATCACTTCACGCAGGGGTTCGCTCATCTTCTCGTGCAGCGCCGGCCGCGCGCGGCGGTAGCGGGATTCCTCGAACGCGAGGATATCCACCACGGCGTCGGCCAGGTGACGGCCGTACAGCTGGTTGATCCACTCCAGCACCATGTTGAAGGCGCCGGTCGGGCTGGCGGCGGTGAGCCGGTCACGGTCGACGATGTAGCTTTCGCTGGTGACCTGGCTGTCCTTGGCGATTTCCGCCAGGGCGGCGCGGTGTTCCGGGTGAATGGTGCAGCGGTAGCCGTCGAGCTGGCCGGCGCGGGCCAGGAACCAGGCGCCGTTCCACAGCCCGGACAGGGCGATGCCCTTGTGTTGCGCCTGTTTCAGCAGTTGCCCCAGTTCCGGCATGTCGCGCAGCGCGGTGCGCAGGCCGCCGCATACCACCAGCAGGTCCAGCTCCGCCAGGCCTTCGCCGCTGGCACGTGCATCGGGGCAGATGACCAGGCCCAGATCGCTGGTCACCGAACCGCCGTCGAGGCTGAAGGTCCGCGTGGCGAAGGCCTGGCTCTGGATCAGGTTGGCGGTGATCAGGGTATCGAGCGCCTGGGTGAAGGCGGGCAGGGAGAAGTGCTCGAGCAGGATGAAGCCGACGCAGGAAGTCTGGATCGTTTCGCGCTTGTCGCCCACGAAACGCACGTTCTGGCCCTGCATCGCCTCGCTGAACTGTCGTCTGGTTACCAATCGCGACCTCGTCGTGCACCCGCGCAGGCACCACCGGCGTGCCTGTCTGTCCGGTGCCGCACTATAACCTGCGTTGGCCGGATCAGGTTGGCTCGAACGCCTGGCGATAGCGGCTGGGGGTGTCCCCCAGCGCCTGGCGGAAACGATTGCTGAAATGGCTGGCGCTGGCAAAGCCGCAGGTCATGGCCACCTGCGCCAGGCTCTGGCGGGTGTGGCGCAGCAGATGGCAGGCCAGCGCCATGCGCCTGGCCAGCACGTAGCGGTGCGGCGGCAGGCCGAAGCTGCTCTGGAACATGCGGGCGAAATGGTATTCGGAGAGGCTGCAGAGGCTGGCCAGGATATCCAGCGACAGTGGCTCGGCCAGGTGTTGCTCGATGTAGTCGCGCACGCGCCGGCGCACTGCCGGTGCCAGGCCGCCCTTCAGGCGCAGGCCCTGGCGCAGGCCGACCTGGTTGAGCAGGGCATGGTCGAGCAGCTCATGCGCCAGGCTGCTGGCCAGCAGGCGCTCGCCGGGCTCCTGCCAGTCGAGTCGGCAGAGCTGGCGAAAGCGCCCGGCCTGCTCGGCGTCCTCGAGGAAGGTCGCCTCTTCCAGCTGCAGGCTGCGCGGCTCACGGTCGAGCAGGGCGACAGCGCCGAGGGCGAACTGCTCCTGCTCGATATAGAGGTGGGCGAGCTGGATTTCGCCGTTGATGATCCAGGCCGACTGGTGCTCGGCGGGCAGGATGCACAGGCGGTCCGGCGCGCCGCGGTTGCCTGGTTGCTCGCGGCGGAAGGTGCCGGTGCCACCGGCCAGGTAGCAGGACAGCGTGTGATGGCTGGGGGCGAGGTAGTCGCGCGCATCGTGGGCGTTGCTCCAGTGCGCCACCGCCAGGCCGTCACCCAGCTCGGCAATGGCGTGCAGCCGCGCATGCGGCGAGCGGCTCATGCTCTGGAACACCTGCAGGTTGTCGAATGTCGCCATCAGCTTCTCCCGGATGCCGCCATGCTACACCGGCCATCCGGTAACGCCAGTCGCCGCGCGAAAAATGCGCAAGTTCGTGCAAGTGGCGGCGCATCCCGGATTGCGACTGCCTGGCTGCTCGCGTGAAGTAGGGGCCGAGGTTTTTTGCGCGCGGCTGCGGCGGCGCAGGGCGAGTCGGAGTATCGTGGCGAGCACTCGAACAATGATTCGCATCCCGGATGCCCTTCTCGATGACTGACCTGCGCTCGTTCGCCCTCGCTTCCCTGTTGATCACCCCCGGCCTGCTGGCTGCCGCCCCCTCCATCGATGACAAACCCGCCTTCATCGCCGACCTGGTCAGCCGCATGACCCTGGAAGAGAAGGTCGGTCAGCTGCGCCTGATCAGCATCGGCGGCGACATGCCGCGCGAGCGCATCCGCGAGGAGATGGCGGCCGGGCGCATCGGCGCCACCTTCAACTCGGTGGTGCGCCCGGAGAACCGGCCAATGCAGGAGGCGGCGCTGCGCAGCCGCCTGGGCATTCCGGTGTTCTTCGCCTACGACATCATCCACGGCCACCGCACCACCTTTCCCATCGGTCTGGGCCTGGCGTCGAGCTGGGACATCCCGGCCATAGAGAACAGCGCCCGGGTCGCAGCGTTCGAGGCCAGTGCCGACGGCCTCGACATGACCTTCGCGCCGACCGTCGATATCTCCCGTGATCCGCGCTGGGGGCGCACCTCGGAGGGCTTCGGCGAGGACCCCTATCTGGTCTCGCGCATTGCCGCTGCCATGGTGCGTGGCTATCAGGGCAGCGACCCCAGCGATCCGCAGCGCATCATGGCCAGCGTCAAGCACTTCGCCCTGTATGGCGCGGTGGAGGGCGGGCGCGACTACAACGTGGTCGACATGAGCCCGATGCGCATGTACCAGGATTACCTGCCGCCGTACCGGGCGGCCATCGATGCCGGTGCAGGCGGGGTGATGGTCGCGCTCAACGCCATCAACGGTGTTCCCGCTTCGGCCAACAGCTGGTTGCTGCGCGACCTGCTGCGCCGCGACTGGGGGTTCAAGGGCGTGGCGTTGAGCGACCACGGGGCGATCACCGAGCTGCTGCGCCATGGCGTGGCCAGCGATGGCCGCGAGGCGGCGCGTCTGGCGATCAGCGCCGGCGTGGGCATGAGCATGGCCGACACCCTCTACGACCAGGAACTGCCGGGCCTGGTGCGCAGCGGCGCGGTGCCGCAGCGCGTACTGGACGAGGCGGTCAGCCATGTCCTGGCCACCAAGTACGACCTTGGCCTGTTCCACGACCCGTTCCGCCGTATCGGTCGCGCCGAGGATGACCCGGCCGACGTCAATGCCGAGAGCCGCCTGCACCGTGCCGATGCGCGGGCGATGGCGCGCGATGCCCTGGTGCTGCTGGAAAACCATGGCGACACCCTGCCGCTGAAGAAGACGCAGACCGTGGCCCTGATCGGCCCGCTGGCCGACTCGCCGGTGGACATGCTCGGCAGCTGGTCGGCGGTGGGCGTCGCCGAGCAGGCGGTGACCCTGCGCAAGGGCATGCAGGCGGCGCTGCAGGGCCGGGGCAAGCTGCTGTTCGCCCAGGGTGCCAACGTCACCGACGATGCCCATGTGATCGACTACCTCAACCAGCTCAACTGGGACCGCCCGGAGATCGTGCAGGACAAGCGCACGCCGCAGGCGATGCTGGAGGAGGCGGTCAGGGTCGCCCGCCAGGCGGACGTGATCGTCGCCGCGGTCGGCGAGGCGCGTGGCATGTCCCACGAGTCGTCGAGCCGTACTCGCCTGGACCTGCCCGACAGCCAGCAGGCCTTGCTGCGCGCCCTCAAGGCCACCGGCAAGCCGCTGGTGCTGGTGCTGATGAACGGCCGCCCCCTGGCACTGACCTGGGAGAAGGACAATGCCGACGCCATGCTGGAAACCTGGTACAGCGGCATCGAGGGCGGCAATGCCATCGCCGATGTGCTGTTCGGCGAGCACAACCCGGCGGGCAAGCTGCCGATCACCTTCCCGCGTTCGGTCGGGCAGATCCCCAGCTACTACAACCATCTGCGCCTGGGCCGTCCGTACACCCCCGGCACGCCTGGCAACTACACCTCGCAGTACTTCGAGGAGCCCAATGGCCCGCTCTATCCATTCGGCTACGGCCTGAGCTACAGCGACTTCCAGCTCTCGGCGCCGAAACTCTCGGCACCGCGCATGACGCCGGATGAGCGGATTCGCGTCAGCGTGACCCTGAAGAACGCCGGACCGCGTGCCGGCGCGACCGTCGTGCAGCTGTACCTGCATGACGAGGCCGCCTCGGTGATCCGCCCGGTGAAGGAACTCAAGGATTTTCGCAGGGTCAAGCTTGAGGCAGGCGAGACTCGCGAGCTGAGTTTCGAGATCGACGAAAGCATGCTGCGTTTCTTCGATGCCAGCCTGCGTCATGTCAGCGAGCCGGGTGCCTTCCGTGTCCAGCTGGGGCTGGATTCGCAAAGCGTGCAGGAGGCGCGTTTCGAACTGTTGCCACGCCAGTGAGGGGGTGGCCCTAGGAGGCAGAAAATATACTCGCGCGACCACCTGTGCCGGACTTCACGATCTGGTAATAATGCGCAGAAAGAATCCGCGCATGCGCAGGCACCACCGTCCGGTCGGTCGTCCGCATCGCGCTCGCGCTGTCGCTGTCCCATTCGCCTGTTTTCAACTCTCCGCAGCGGTCGCCCCCGGGCTGGCCGCTGCCTGTCAGTACGTGTTGCCCTGGAGGCTGTGTGTCGATGAGTCGTTGTTCTGGAGCCCGTATGGGCAAGGCCGGCAAGCTGGCCCTCTGTGTGCTCCCTCTGTTGTTCGCAGCCCAGAGCTGGGCATTCGAGCTGGACGATGTGGCGGTCAAGGCCAAGGCCCTGGCGGCCGAGAAGTACAGCGCGCCGCAGAGCAATCTGCCGGCATCCCTGCGCGACCTGCCGTTCGCCGGCTATCAGAAGGTGCGCTTCCGTGAGGACAAGGCCTACTGGCGCGACGGCAAGACGCCGTTCCAGCTGTACTTCTTCCACCAGGGCATGCATTTCGACCTGCCGGTGAAGATCAACGAAGTGACCGCCGAGGGCACGCGCGAAATCAAGTACGACCCGGCGATGTTCGACTTCGGCGACCTCGACCTGAAAGCGGAGGACCTCAAGGATCTCGGTTTCGCCGGTTTCAAGGTGATCCACGAGCTGAACGAGGCGGGCCGTCAGGATGAAGTGATGAGCGTGCTGGGCGCCAGCTACTTCCGCATCGTCGGCAAGGGCCAGGTGTTCGGCCTGTCCGCACGCGGGCTGGCCATCGACACGGCGCTGCCGTCGGGCGAGGAGTTCCCGCGGTTCACCGAGTTCTGGATCGAGAAGCCGCAGTCCGATCGCGGCACCTTGCTGTTCTATGCGCTGCTCGACTCGCCGCGTGCCACCGGTGCCTACCGCATGGAGATCGACCCGGGCCGCGACAGCGTGCTCGACGTGCAGGCCAAGGTCTACCTGCGCGAGCCGGTGGAGAAGCTCGGCATCGCGCCGCTGACCAGCATGTACCTGTTCGGCGCCAACCAGCCTTCGCCCCGTCACAACTACCGCCCCGAACTGCATGATTCCGACGGCCTGGCCATCCATGCCGGCAATGACGAGTGGCTCTGGCGCCCGCTGAACAACCCGCAGCGCCTCAACGTCAGCAGCTACCGCATCGACAACCCGCGTGGTTTCGGCCTGATGCAGCGCAACCGCGATTTCGGCCAGTACCAGGACCTCGACGACCGCTACGAGCTGCGCCCGAGTGGCTGGGTGGAAACCGTCGGCGACTGGGGCACCGGCCATGTCGAACTGGTGGAGATTCCCACGCCGGACGAGACCAACGACAACATCGTCGCCCTCTGGCGCCCCGACAACCAGCCCGCCGTGGGCGAGGCGCTGGACGTCCACTACCGCCTGCACTTCAGCCGCGACGACGCCAAGCTGCATGACCCGCAGCTGGCCATGGTCACCCAGACCCGCCTGTCCGAGGGTGACGTGAAGCAGGCCAACCTGATTCGTCAGCCCGATGGCAGCACCGCCCTGGTGGTGGACTTCGCCGGCCCGGTGCTGGCCGAACTCGCGGCGGACGCGGCCATCGAGTCGCAGGTGAGTGTCGACGGCAACGCCGAGATCGTGGAGAAGAACCTGCGGTACAACCCGGTGAGCAAAGGCTGGCGCCTGACCCTGCGCATCCTGGTCAAGGACCCGGCACAACCGGTGGAAATGCGTGCTGCCCTGGTCCAGGACGGCAAACCCCTGTCGGAAACCTGGAGCTACCAGCTGCCTGCCCATGAATAACTCCCTCGACGATACGCTGATCCAGGACTACCTGGAGGAACTGCCGCTCGACCCGCAGCGGCAGGAGGACCTGGCTCACCGCCTGGAGGAGGGTGGTGACCTGGCCACCCTGCACCATGCGCTGCAGATGCCGGAGGCGGCCAGCAGCGAGCCCCAGGAGGAAACGCGCGAGCTGCTCGAGTCGGTCCCGGCACGCCTGGAGATGGGCTGGCCGGACGCACTCGAACGCGGTTGCCGCCTCGTCGAGGATCACCAGGGCCGGCCGACCATCGAGTCGACCCCGCCGATCAGGCGCACGCGCATCGTGCCGGAGCCCTGGCAGACCAACATCCTCGACCGTGGCTGGCGACGCCTGAAGGGCGAGAAGCCGACGCCACGTCCGCGTACCCGCGAGACCGAGGATTTCGCCGAGGCGCGCTGGCGGCAGGTCGCGTCGATGCGCCGCGCCGCCCTGTTGCTGCTGATGGTGGCGCAGACGGTGGTCGCCACCTGGTACATGAAATCGGTGTTGCCGTACCAGGGCTGGTCGCTGGTCGACCTGGGCCTGGTCTTCGAGCAGCCGCTGCGCGAGTCGGCGCGACAGATCCTGCCGTACGTGGTGCAGACCAGCATCCTGGCGCTGTTCGCACTGCTGTTCTGCTGGGTCTCGATGGGCTTCTGGACGGCCCTGATGGGCTTCTTCCAGCTGCTGCGCGGGCGTGATCGCTACAGCATCTCGGCCACTGCCTGCGGCAACGAGCCGATCTCGCCGAAGGCGCGCACCGCGCTGGTCATGCCGATCGCCAACGAGCACGTGCCGCGGGTGTTCGCCGGCCTGCGTGCGACCTTCGAGTCGCTGAAGGCCACCGGGCAGCTGGAGCATTTCGATTTCTTCGTGCTCAGCGACAGCAACGACCCGGACATCTGCGTCGCCGAACAGCAGGCCTGGATGGAGCTGTGCCGCGAAGTGGAAGGCTTCGGGCGCATCTTCTATCGCCGCCGGCGGCGCCGGGTGAAGCGCAAGAGCGGCAATATCGACGACTTCTGCCGGCGCTGGGGCAGCAACTACCGCTACATGGTGGTGCTCGATGCCGACAGCGTGATGAGCGGCGACTGCCTGACCAGCCTGGTTCGTCTGATGGAAGCCAACCCCGGCGCCGGGATCATCCAGACCGCGCCCAAGGCGTCCGGCATGGACACCCTCTACGCGCGCCTGCAACAGTTCGCCACCAGCGTGTACGGGCCGCTGTTCACCGCCGGGCTCAACTTCTGGCAGCTGGGTGAGTCGCACTACTGGGGCCACAACGCGATCATCCGCGTCAAACCCTTCATCGAGCACTGCGCCCTGGCGCCCTTGCCGGGCACCGGTGCATTCGCCGGGGCGATTCTCTCCCACGACTTCGTCGAGGCGGCGTTGATGCGCCGTGCCGGCTGGGGCGTGTGGATCGCCTACGACCTGCCGGGCAGCTACGAGGAGTTGCCGCCGAACCTGCTCGACGAGCTCAAGCGCGACCGACGCTGGTGCCACGGCAACCTGATGAACTTCCGCCTGTTCCTGGTACGCGGGATGCACGCGGTGCATCGCGTGGTGTTTCTCACCGGGGTCATGTCCTATCTGTCGGCACCGCTGTGGCTGCTGTTCCTGGCGTTGTCCACCTGCCTGCTGGCGATTCACACGCTGATGGTGCCGGAGTATTTCCTGCAGCCCAACCAGCTGTATCCGCTGTGGCCAAGGTGGCAGCCGGAGGAGGCGGTGGCGCTGTTCTCGGCGACCATGACGCTGTTGTTCCTGCCCAAGCTGCTCAGCGTGCTGCTGATCTGGATCCAGGGCGCCGAAGCCTACGGCGGGCGCCTGCGCGTGCTGCTGTCGATGCTGCTGGAGGCTGGCTGTTCGGTGCTGCTGGCACCGGTGCGCATGCTGTTCCACAGCCTGTTCGTCACTGCAGCCTTCCTCGGCTGGTCGGTGCAGTGGAACTCGCCGCAGCGCGTGGACGATTCCACGCCCTGGAGCGAGGCCTTGCGCCGTCATGGTTCGCAGGTGCTGCTGGGGATCGCCTGGACAGGGCTGGTCGGCTGGCTCAACCCGGACTTCCTCTGGTGGCTGGCGCCGATCGTGGTGTCGCTGATCCTCTCGCCGCTGGTGTCGGTGCTGACCAGCCGCACCGCGCCCGGTCTGGCTACGCGGCGCAGCAAGCTGTTCCTCATCCCGGAGGAGCACGAAGTGCCGCGCGAACTGAGCAACACCGCCGAGTACGAGCGCCTGAACAGTGCGCGTGCGCTGCGGCAGGGCTTCCTGCGGGCGGTGGTCGACCCGCTCTACAACGCCCTGGTCTGCGCCATGGCGCGTGCGCGCCATGCCAAGGTGGTGCCTGCCGCCGAAGCCTTGCGTGACGAACGGATCGAGGAAATCCTCGCGGCCGGCCCGCAAGGGCATGTCGAGGCCACGCGCTGGCGCCTGCTCAACGACCCCGACGGCATGGCGCGCCTGCATGCGCGAATCTGGCAGGAGCCGCAGCAGCACAGCTGGCGCGAGGCCCGCGAGCGCTTGCGCGACGCCTGAGCAATCGACCCTGTGTCGCAGGGTCGCCTGCGACACACTTGCTTACAGCCAGGTTTTCCCATTGCTACCTGCCTCAGTGCACCATGGCGTCTTGCGATGACACGGGCCCTGAGACAGAGCCTTGGCCACCTATCTGGTGAAAACAAGATGGCATGTTCCCGCTCCTCCATCGCAATTGCCGGGCTGTTTCGCTGCGTGCACAGGAGGAGCCGTGCGTGGCGACGCCATTCACCTGACCTGATAGGAACCTGAATATGTCGAGCCTCAATGATTCTGCACAGCGTTACGGCGTTGTGTCTCGTGTTTTGCACTGGGCCATGGCGGCGCTGCTGCTGTGGCAATTTCTCACTGTATTGGCGCCGGAAGACAGTGCTCTGGAGACGCTGATCGGCGGTACGCACAAGTCCGTCGGCCTGCTGCTGATGGTGCTGGTGGTCATCCGCCTGGCCTGGGCACTGTACAACCGGGGGCGTCGTCCTGCCGCGTTGAGCCGAGCCGCCAGCCTGGGGCATCGGGTCCTCTATGCGCTGATGCTGGTGATTCCGTTGTTGGCGCTGATGCGCCAGTACGGTTCCGGGCGGGCCTTCGAGGCATTCGGCATGACCATCATGTCCGGCTTCGAGGGTGGCAAGATCGAGTGGATGATTGCCCCGGCCAGCCTGTTGCACGGCAACCTCGGCCAGCTGTTGCTGGTGCTGATCGTCGGGCATGTGGTCATGGCATTCGTCCACCGTCGCCAGGGCGATGTGGATGTGCTCGGGCGCATGCTGGGGCGTTCGTCCTGAGCGCTATGGCGAATGTCTTACACGCCGAAGCGGTAACCGCTGCTGTTGTCGCTTCGGTCAGATCCTTAATCTACACACATCCCCTGCAGCGACGGATCGCTGAGGATCACGGATGATGACCAGGCCATGATGGCTACCGACAGGATGTCGGATGGTTGGGAAGAAACCCGCTTCGGCGGGTTTTTTGTTGTCTGCGCAAAAGCCGGGCCGCTCGCCGGCGCGGGCGGCATCTGGCGTTCAGGGCTCGCGGCTGACGAACAGCAGCAGCCCGAGCAACGGCAACCCTGCGCCCAGCAGCGCCGCACCCTGCAAGCCGAACTGCTCGTAGATCGGGCTGGCCAGCGCCGAGCCGATGGCCCCGCCGATGAAGATACTGGTCATGTACAGGGCGTTGAGGCGTGCGCGGCTCTGCGGCTCGAGGGCGTAGATGCTGCGCTGGCCGAGCACCATGCTCATCTGCACGGCGAAGTCGAGGACGATGGCGGTCGCCACCAGGCCGACCCAGCCCAGGCCGTCGCTCAGCAGGTCGGGGACGAAGGCCAGCGGTGCCAGCAGCAGTGCGACCAGGCTGGCGCGGTAGGTATGCCCGGCATCGGCCAGGTGCCCGGCGATGGGCGCTGCCACCGCGCCGATGGCGCCGGCCAGGGCGAACAGGGCGATGTCCTGCTGGCTCAGCCCCAGGTGACGGGCCAGCTCCAGCGGTGCCGCGGTCCAGAACAGGCTGAAGCTGGCGAACATCAGGCCCTGGTAAAGCGCCCGGCGCCGCAGGATCGGGTAGCGGCGCAACAGTTGCACGAGCGAGGCCAGCAACTGGCCGTAGCTGGCGCGGTGAGCGGGCGCATGGCGCGGAATGGTGGTGGCGATCACCAGGCTGATCAGCAGCATCAGGCTGGCAGCCATCAGGTACACCGCGCGCCAGCCGAACTCGCCGGCCACCAGGCTGGCCAACGGCCTGGCCAGCAGGATGCCCAGCAGCAGGCCGCTCATGATGTTGCCGACCACGCGGCCGCGGCTGGCCTCCGGCGCCAGGTTGGCCGCCAGCGGGATCAGCATCTGCACCGACACCGAGCTCAGGCCGATCAGCAGCGCCAGGCCGAGGAACAGGCCGGGCTGGGTGGCGAACGCGGCCGCCAGCAGGCAGAGCAGGGCGGCGGCGGTGGTGACCAGCATCAGCCGGCGGCTTTCCAGCAGGTCGGCCAGCGGCACCAGGAACAGCAGGCCGAGGGCATAGCCGATCTGCGTCAGCGAGACGATCAGGCTGGCCCGCTCGGCGTCGAGGCCGACATCCGGGGCGATCAGCTCGATGATCGGTTGTGCGTAGTAGAGGTTGGCGACGATGGCGCCGCAGCACAGGGCGAACAACAGCACCAGTGTCTGCGGCAGGGATGGGGACTCGCGTGTGAGCGAGGAGGTCTGGCTGGTCATGCGCTGTTCTCGGTGGCAATGGGCGGCAGGCGCAAGAGTAGGGGGTCGGCTGGCTACGGAGAATCCACCGTCCGAGCAACAGTGCGTTGCGTGGCGTGCAACGCCGCTCAGCCCTGCAGCAGGCCTTGCAGGAATGCACTGAAGGCGGCGATCCGCCTGGAGCCCCGATGGTTCGGCAGGTACAGCAGGTGGATGGTACCTTCGTGAGGCCCGGGTGCCACTTCGTAGTCCGGTAGCAGGCGCTGCAGCTGCCCCTGGGCCACGTCGTCGCGCACCAGCCAGTCCGACAGCAGCGCCACGCCCTGACCGGTCAGGGCCGCCTGGCGCAGGATATCGGCGTTGTTGCTGCGCAGGCGTCCTGTGACCGGCACCTGCAAGGTCGCGCCGTCCTGCTCGAAGCGCCAGTAGTGCGCCGGGCTGCCGTAGTCGTATTGCAGGCAGGCGTGCGCCTGGAGCGCGCTCGGATGCGCGATCGGCGGAGTGCGCGCCAGATACTCCGGGCTCGCCACCAGCCAGCGGCGGAAGCGGCCAACCTGCTGGCTGATCACGTCATCGCTGACGATGGATGATCCCAGGCGCAGGGCCAGGTCGATGCGTTCGCTGAGCAGATCGACCACCTCGTCGGTCACGCGCAGGGTCAGCTCCAGTCGCGGGTGGCGCTCGAGCAGTTCGCCCAGGTGCGGCGCGATCAGGCGGCGGGCGAACTCCACCGGCACGCTCACTGCCAGGCGACCGCGTACCTCGTCATCCTTGTCGGCCACTGCGGCGTCGGCCTCGTCGAGGGCATCGAGTATGGCCAGGGCGCGTTCGAAGTAGTCCCGCCCGGCTGCACTGACGCTGACCTGGCGTGTGTTGCGGTTGAGCAGTACGCAGCCCAGCTCCTGCTCCAGCGCGTTGACCGCGCGGGTCACCGAGGAGGTGGCCAGCCCCAGCTGCCGTGCAGCAGCGGAAAAACCGCCGCAGCGAACGGTGGTGACGAAGGTGCGCAGCGCCAGCAGCTTGTCCATCGAGTGCCCCGGTTGAGAATGTCCGCTGCGCAGCTTGCGCGATTGCCAGGCACTAAGCCAGGCATTGTGTGGCGCCCTGTGCCTTGCGCGTGTACCACAGCACCCGGCTGACGCCACGGGTGATGGCCACGTAGGCCAGGCGCCGGGCCTCGTCCTGCATGGCCTGGTCGTAACTGCCGGTGAAGAAGCCGCATTGGGCGTAGAGGGCATTGCGCAGCGGGTGTTTCTCCACGGGCAGGCAGTCGTCGAGGATGATCGCCACCTCGGCCTGCAGGCCCTTGGCGCGGTGGATGGTCAGCGCTCTCACCGGCAGGGCTTTGTCGAGCTGCGCCCGGACCTGCTGCAGCGGCTCGTTGCGGCGGCTGAGCAGCAGCACGGCGGTGTGGTCGGCGCCGGGGCGGCTGGCGACATGCGCGCACTGCGCACGGATTTCCTCGAGCAGGCGTGGCAGGCCGTTGCTCAGGTCGAAGCGCTGGATCAGCTTCACACCGTGGTCGCCCGGCTGCATGGCCTTGGCCGCGACGCAGGTCTTGGCCTGCTTGCTGCGGACCTCGGCGAGCACTTTCTCGGCGTCGCGCAACACCGGCTCGATGCTGCGGTAGTTGGTGCCCATCAGCAGGGTGGTGCTCTTGCCACGGCCACGGCTGGGGAAGTGCCGGTCGAAGTCGATGAACAGCTCCGGCGAGCTGCCGCGCCAGCCGTAGATCGACTGCCAGTCATCGCCGATGGCCATCAGGCTGATGCGCTCGCCTGCGCCGTGCAGGCGGCGATGCACGGCCTGCAGCCACAGCACGATCTGCGGCGAGATGTCCTGGAATTCGTCGATCAGCAGGTGGCCCAGGGCGAGCAGGGCCGGCCCCGGCTTGCCGGCATCGGTACGTTGCAGGCGCTCGCTGAGTTGCGCGAAGGCGCCGTTGAAGCTGATCAGCCCCTGGCTGTGCAACAGGGCGGTGAAATGCTCCTGGAAGCGCTGCATGGCCTCGATGAAGTCACGTTCGCGCGCCGCGCATTGCAGTGTCTTCACGTCCAGGTGGTCGAGGCGGATACCCAGGCTGGCGGCGAAGTCGATCTGCCCGTACAGCAGTTCGAACAGGGGCAGGGCGGCGAATTCGCCGGGCAGCTTGCAGGCGTCCAGTGGCGCCTTGGCGGTTCTGCCCTGCGTCTCCTGTGGCGCGGGTAGCTTGAGCAGGCGATGACAGAGAAGGCGAAAGCGCGCGTCCTCGGCATAGGCGCTCTGGTAGGCCTGCTTGAGCAGGCGCTGCTGGGCCGGGCGCAAGCGTGCGCCAGTCAGCGGGTTGTCCGGCTCCGCGGCGGGTTCGTCGAGCTGCTCGAACCAGCGGGGGCTGCCCAACTGCTCCTTGGCCAGCGCCGCCATGGCTGCATGAAAGGTACGTACGCACTGGCGGGCATCCTGTCCGTACTGCCAGAAGTCGAGCAGGCGCTGCAGGCGCTCGCGCAGTTCGCTGCACGAGGCGTTGGTGAAGGAGATCACCGTCAGCCGCTGCGGGTCGATCTGCAGGTGGCAGAGCATGAACACCACGCGCAGCACCAGGGTGCTCGACTTGCCCGAGCCTGCGCCGGCGAAGATGCGCGTCAGCGGGGCGCGGCACAGAATCATCGCCCACTGTTCGTCCGACGGTGCGCCGATCAGCCCGGCGCCGACGGCCTGGGCCACCCGCTCGCGCATGGCCTGCACCTGCGTTTCTTCGATCTTCAGGCGGGTGGCAGGGTAGATGCCGGCCGGGCCAGGCTTGCTCCTGGCCGCCTTGCCGCTGCTGCTCTTCTTGCCTCCGCTGGCTTTCTTGCGCGTCTGCTTGCGTGCCGGCTTGCGTGGTTGTGCGGCCTCACGCTCGGCGCGCAGATAGGCGGTGGTGCGGGGGAAGTAGCGGGCGAGGGCGCTGGACAGCAACTGTTTGTAGCGGGCGACGGCAGAGAGCATGCAGTGAGAACGACTTGTCTGGCAAAAGCCGCATGATAAAGCCTTGGGCGCGATGGCAGGCAGTGATGGCGCAGCGATAAATGCGCAACTTTGTGCAAGCACGAGGCCTGCGCTGCTTCCAGACTGTACGCAGTCTTGGGAGAAACTCGATGAACCTGTCGCTCTACCTGCTTACCGTACTGATCTGGGGCACCACCTGGATCGCCATCAAACTCCAGGTCGGCGAGGTGGCGCTTGCCGCCTCCATCGCCTACCGCTTCGCCCTGGCCTCGCTGGTGCTGTTCGTCATGCTCTGGCTCAGCGGGCGCCTGCAGCCGCTGGATCGCCGCGCCCAGGGGATCTGCGTGGTGCAGGGGCTGTGCCTGTTCTGCCTCAACTTCCTGTGCTTCTACACCGCCAGTCAGTGGATTCCCAGTGGCCTGATCGCGGTGATCTTCTCCACCGCGACCCTGTGGAACGCGATCAATGCGCGGCTGTTCTTCAAGCAGCGCATCGCCAGCAACGTGTTGCTGGGTGGCGCCCTTGGCCTGGGCGGGCTGGGGCTGCTGTTCTGGCCTGAACTGGCCGGCCACCAGGCGACCCGGGAAAGCCTGTTGGGCATCGGCCTGGCGCTGTGCGGCACACTGTTCTTCTCGGCCGGCAACATGCTTTCCAGCCTGCAGCAGAAGGCCGGTCTCAAGCCGCTGACCACCAACGCCTGGGGCATGCTCTACGGCGCCTTGATGCTGGTGCTGATCTGCCTGGTCAGCGGCACGCCGTTCGCGTTCGACTGGAGCCTGCGTTACGTCGGTTCGCTGCTGTACCTGGCGATTCCCGGATCGGTGATCGGTTTCACCGCCTACCTGACCCTGGTCGGGCGCATGGGGCCGGAGCGCGCGGCCTACTGCACCGTGCTGTTTCCGGTGGTGGCGCTGAACATCTCGGTGTTCGCCGAAGGCTACCAGTGGACGGCCCCGGCGCTGCTCGGCCTGGGCCTGGTGATGCTGGGCAACGTGCTGGTGTTTCGCAAACCCCGGCCGGTGCTGGCGCAGGCCCGCGCCTAGGTGCCGCGAATCAGCTTGCGCAGCATGAAGCGATTGGGGTGGCTGGCCTCGGCCACTTCGCGTGGCACCGGCAAGGGCTCGCCGTTCAGCCAGGCGGCGATCAGTTCGCCTGACAGCGGCGCCGTGATCAGCCCGCGCGAGCCATGGCCGCTGTTGATGTACAGGCCGGGCAGCCAGGGGCACGGCGTGTCCGGCACCTGGCGGGCGTCCCTGGCCAGCACGGCATAGGCCTCGGCGAAGGCCGGCTGCTCGGCCAGTGGCCCGACCAGCGGCAGGTAGTCCGGGCTGGTGCAGCGGAAGGCGGCGCGGCCCTGCAGCGTAGCCGGATCGAGCGCCGGCGCACCCAGGCGCTGGCTGAGGTCCGTGGAGATCGCCTCCAGCAGCGCCAGGTTGCCGGCGTGTTCGGCAACGCTGGGCGTGAGGTCGTCACTGTGAAAGTCGAAGCTGGCGCCAAGGGTGTGTTCCCCCTCTCGCGGCGGGGCGACGTAGCCTTCGGCGCAGACCACCGTGCGCAGCGCGCGGCTGGCTTCGCTGGCCGGCAGGCGACTGATCTGCCCGCGAATGCGCTTGAGCGGCAGGTTCGCGGCAGGCAGCAGGCGGCCGATCTCGGCAGCGCAGGCCAGCACCACGACAGGCGCCTCGGCCAGCACGCCGCTGGCCCCGCTGACCTGCCAGCGGTCAGCCTGGCGCTGCAGGCCCAGCGCCTCGCGGTAGGTCTGCAGGCTGATCAGCGGGTGCTGCACCAGATGCCGGCACAGCGCCGGCGGGTGCACCCAGCCGGCATCGGGGTAGAACAGACCACCGGCGGGCAGAGCGACAGCGGCGCGCTGCTCGGCTTCGGCCTGGCTCAACGGCTGCAGCAGGTCGGCGGGGAAAGCCGCAGCCAGTTTGCCTTGGCGTTCGCCTTCCTTGGCGTCGAAGGCCAGCTGCAGCACGCCGCAGGCATCCCAGTCCTGGCCGCGCTGCAGGCGTTCGAGCAGGCGCCGGGTGTGGCCGAAACCGGCGACGATCAGGCGCGACAGCGATGTGCCATGGGCCGAGAGCTTGAGGTAGAGCACGCCCTGCGGATTGCCCGAGGCCTCGCGGGCGACGTCGTCCTGGCGTTCCAGCAGGGTCACCCGCCAGCCGCGCGCGGCCAGGCTGGCCGCCGTGGCACAGCCGGCCAGGCCGGCGCCGATGACCACGGCATGGCGTTCGGCGCTGGGCGGCTCGGGGCGGGCGAACCAGGGTGCGACGGCCTGGCGGCGGGTGTGCTGGAAAGTCCCGGCGAGCATCTCGCGCTTGTGGCCGAAACCCTTGACGCGAACCATGGCGAAGCCGGCTTCGATCAGCCCGCGGCGGACGAAACCGGCACTGGTGAAGGTGGCCAGGGTGGCGCCGGGTGCGGACAGCCGGGCCAGTTCGGCGAACAGCTCTGGCGTCCACATCTCCGGGTTCTTCGCCGGGGCGAAGCCATCGAGGAACCAGGCGTCGACCTGTGCGTCGAGCTGCGGCAGGCAGTCGAGCACGTCGCCGATCATCAGCGTCAGCACCACGCGGCCGCCGTCGAGCAGCAGGCGCTGGAAACCCGGATGAATCGCCCGGTACTGCGCCAGCAGCGGCGTGGCGAAGGGCGCCAGTTCCGGCCACAGGGCCAGGGCACGCTGCAGGTCGGCGGCGCTCAGCGGGAATTTCTCGACGCTGACGAAATGCAGGCGGGCATCGGCCGGCGCGTGTTCGGCGAAGGCCTGCCAGGCGCAGAGAAAGTTCAGCCCGGTGCCGAAGCCGGTCTCGCCGATCACCAGGCTGCCGCCGGCCGGCAGGGCCTGGCAGCGCTCGCTGATACGGTTGTGGGCGAGGAACACGTGGCGGGTTTCCTCCAGGCCGTTGGCGCGGGAGAAGTAGACGTCGCCGTAGCTGCGTGACAGTGGCTGGCCGTGTTCGTCCCAGTCGAGCTGGGCGTTGTGCAGATCGGGCATGACGGGGTTCCGGGCAGAGCAGGCGGCGATTCTACCCGTTGTGCAGGGTGTTTTCCCGGCTCAGGTCAAGTCGCGGTACTTCGGCGTCAGGCAAAGTCGCGGCCTATCCGTTAGGCTGTCATGACCATTCCAGGGAGGTCACTGCATGTTCGAATCCGCCGAAATCGGCCGCACCATCGACAAGGCCACGTTCGAGGCCGAAGAGCCGGCGTTGCGCGAGGCGTTGCTGGAAGCGCAGTACGAGCTGAAGCAGCAGGCGCGCTTTCCGGTGATCGTGCTGATCAACGGTGTCGAAGGGGCCGGCAAGGGCGAGACGGTCAAGCTGCTCAACGAGTGGATGGACCCACGGCTGATCCAGGTCAGCACCTTCGATCTGCAGACCGACGAGGAGCTGGCGCGTCCACCGGCCTGGCGCTACTGGCGGCAGCTTCCGCCCAAGGGGCGCATGGGCGTGTTCTTCGGCAACTGGTACAGCCAGATGCTGCAGGGGCGGGTACATGGGCGTTTCAAGGATGCCGTGCTGGATCAGGCCATCGACGGTGCCGAGCGCCTGGAGCGCATGCTCTGCGACGAGGGTGCGCTGATCTTCAAGTTCTGGTTTCACCTGTCCAAGAAACAGATGAAATCGCGCCTCGAAGCGCTCAAGGACGATCCGCTGCACAGCTGGCGCATCAGCCCGCTGGACTGGCAGCAGTCGAAGACCTACGACAAGTTCGTGCGCTACGGCGAGCGCATCCTGCGTCGTACCAGCCGCGACTACGCGCCCTGGTACGTGGTCGAGGGCGTCGACCACTACTACCGCAGCCTGACCGTCGGACGCATCCTCCTCGAAGGCCTGCAGGCGGCATTGGCCAGCCCGCAGGGGACGAAGCTGCAACCGCATGCCGCGCCGCTGATCTCCAGCCTGGACAATCGCGGCCTGCTGGCCAGCCTGGACATGACCCAGGCACTCGGCAAGGACGACTACAAGGAACAGCTGGCCACCGAGCAGGCGCGTCTGTCCGGCCTGATGCGCGACAAGCGCATGCGCAAGCACGCCCTGCTCGCGGTGTTCGAAGGCAACGACGCGGCGGGCAAGGGGGGCGCGATTCGCCGGGTCACCGGCGCCCTGGACCCGCGCCAGTACCGCATCGTGCCGGTGGCCGCACCGACCGAGGAGGAGCGTGCGCAACCCTATCTGTGGCGGTTCTGGCGGCACATCCCGGCGCGCGGGCACTTCACCATCTTCGACCGCAGCTGGTACGGCCGCGTGCTGGTGGAGCGGGTCGAGGGCTTCTGCAGCGAAGGCGACTGGCTGCGCGCCTATGGCGAGATCAACGACTTCGAGGAAGAGCTGACCAGCGCCGGGGTGATCCTGGTGAAGTTCTGGCTGGCCATCGACCAGCAGACGCAGTTGCAGCGCTTCAAGGAGCGCGAGCAGATCCCGTTCAAGCGCTTCAAGATCACCGAGGAAGACTGGCGCAACCGCGACAAGTGGGATGACTACGCCGATGCGGTGGGCGACATGGTCGACCGCACCAGCACCGAGATCGCTCCCTGGACGCTGATCGAGGCCAACGACAAGCGCTTCGCCCGGGTCAAGGTCCTGCGCACCCTCAACGAGGCCATCGAGGCGGCTTTCGCCAGGGACTGATGCCTGTCGCGGCTGAAGCCCCTCCCACGGTTTCCGTGCGCATCGGCAGGCGCGCTGCGCATGGGCCGGAATGGTGGGGCGTCTGTAGGTACGCATCGGCAGGAACGGCGGAGTGTCTGTGGGAGCGGCTTCAGCCGCGATGCTCTTGATCGTCACGGACGCCATCTGGGCGACGGGGCCTGGCGAGGGTGTATCGGGCGGCCTTCGCCGCAGGCTCAGGCGCTATCGCGGCTAAAGCCGCTCCTACGGGTTGGTGTGTATCGGCCGGGACGGTGGAGCGTCAGTAGGTGCGCATCGGCCGGAATGATGGGGCGTCTGTAGGTACGCATCGGCAGGAACGGCGGAGTATCTGTAGGAGCGGCTTCAGCCGCGATGCTCTTGATCGTCACGGGCGCCACCTGGGCGACAGGGCCTGGCGATGCTCTTGAACAGCGCAACCACCATCTGGGCTGGCCAGTTCCGGGCCATGCTTTCGGTCGAGCGGGCCTCGCCCCTGGTCCCATCGACCCGTATACGCCAGATCAATGATGGTCGCTTCCCGACAGTGGCTGGATTTATCTTCGGTGCATTCGCCATCCAATAACAACGAGGTGCGTCATGCGTGAAGTGGTGATCGTCGACAGCGTACGGACTGGCCTGGCCAAGTCCTTCCGCGGCAAGTTCAATATGACCCGGCCGGACGACATGGCCGCCCATTGCGTTGATGCCCTGCTGGTGCGCAACGGCATCGACCCGAAACTGGTCGATGACTGCATCGTCGGGGCGGGCTCCAACGAGGGCGCGCAGGGCATGAACATCGGTCGCAACGTCGCGGCACTCTCGCGCCTGGGCAATCCGGTGGCGGGCATGACGCTCAACCGCTTCTGTTCCTCCGGCCTGCAGGCCATCGCCATCGCCGCCAACCAGGTGGCGTCCGGCTGCAGCGAGATCATCGTCGCTGGTGGCGTCGAGTCCATCACCATGACCCTGAAAAGCATGAACATGGACAACCTGTTCAATCCGCTGTTGCAGCAGGACAACCCCGGCATCTACTACCCCATGGGCAAGACCGCCGAGATCGTGGCCAGCCGTTATGGCGTGACCCGCGAGGCGCAGGACGCCTATGCCCTGCAGAGCCAGCAGCGTACCGCGCGTGCCCAGGCCGCAGGCCTGTATGCCGACGAGATCGTGCCGATGGCGGTGAAGTACCAGGTCGAAGACAAGGCCACGGGCGAGAAGCGGATCGTCGACGGCGTGGTCGAGGCGGATGACTGCAACCGCCCGGACACCACCCTGGAATCCCTGGCCAAGCTGCAACCGGCGTTCGATCCGGCCGGCAGCGTGACGGCCGGCAACGCTTCGCAGCTCTCCGATGGCGCCTCCATGACCCTGGTGATGAGCCTGGACAAGGCCCTGGAGCTGGGCCTCACGCCCAAGGCGTACTTCCGTGGCTTCACCGTTGCCGGTTGCGAGCCGGACGAGATGGGCATCGGCCCGGTGTATTCGGTACCCAAGCTGCTCGCGGCCAAGGGCCTGAGCGTGGCCGACATCGACCTGTGGGAACTGAACGAGGCCTTCGCTTCGCAGTGCCTGTACTGCCGCGACACCCTGGGCATCGACAACGACAAGTACAACGTCAATGGCGGCTCCATCTCCATCGGCCATCCCTTCGGCATGACCGGCTCGCGCCAGGTCGGCCACCTGGTGCGTGAACTGCAGCGGCGTGAGCTGCGCTACGGCATCGTCACCATGTGCGTCGGCGGCGGCATGGGCGCCACCGGGCTGTTCGAGGCGTATCGCGGCTGACGAGGCGCTGTTCGGCGCCCGTGTCGCCACGGGCGTCGGAAACGCTGGGCAAGGCGTGCCCTCGGCGCCTGCCGCGTCGGCTTATTTTTTCCTGCCTGCGCTGCCTATAATCGGCCTCCGTCAGCCCCAGCCTGCGAGTCGCCGTCGATGCCCTTTGCCGAGAACCTTATCGCCTTCACCCTGGCAGCCAGCCTGCTGACCCTCACGCCGGGCATCGACACGGCGCTGGTGCTGCGTACGGCTGCCGTCGAGGGGCGGCAGCACGCCTTGCGCGCCGCCCTCGGTATCAATGCCGGCTGCCTGCTCTGGGGCGCGGCGGTGGCCTTCGGGCTGGGTGCGCTGCTGGCCGTCTCCGAGTTTGCCTATAACCTACTCAAGTACTGCGGCGCGGCTTATCTGGCCTGGCTCGGGCTGAACATGCTGGTGCGCCCGCGCACCTCGCTGGCAGCGGCGCAGGCCTCCGGCACGCCCGGCGCCAACTGGTTCCTGCGCGGTCTGCTGGGCAATGTGCTCAACCCCAAGGTGGGCATCTTCTACGTGTCCTTCCTGCCGCAGTTCATTCCGCACGGGCAGCCGCTGATTGCCTGGACCTTCGCCCTGGTGGGCATCCACGTGGCGCTCAGCCTGGTCTGGGCGCTGCTGCTGATCGGCGCGACCCGGCCGCTCGGCCACTGGCTGCGCCGTGAGCAGGTGATCAAGTGGATGGATCGCGGCACCGGCCTGGTGTTCGTGCTGTTCGCTGCACGTCTGGCCCTGAGCCGGCGCTGAGTCCCGCCACGGCGGCGGCATGCTTTACTCTGTGCCGGCACAACAGACGACCAGGCGGTGACGATGGATCGGTTTCAGGAAATGAGGGTGCTGCTGGCGGTGACCGAAGCCGAGAGTTTCGCCGGTGGCGCCAAGCTGCTGGGCATCTCGCCACCCAGCGTGACCCGTGCCGTCGCGGCACTGGAGGCACGCCTGGGCACGCTGTTGCTGGCCCGCAGCACGCGCAGCCTGCGCCTGACCGAGGCCGGCCAGCGGTATGTCGAGGACTGCCGGCGCATCCTGCTCGAACTGGAGGAGGCCGAAGAGCTGGCAGCCGGTGGCAGCGTGCGGCCGCGTGGCCGGCTGACGGTGACGGCACCGGTGATGTTCGGCGAGCTGTTCCTGATTCCACGCATCGCCCAGTACCTCGATCTGTACCCGGAGGTGGAGATCAACGCGCTGCTGGTCGACCGCGTGGTGAACATGATGGAGGAGGGCATCGACATCGCCGTGCGCATCGGCTCGTTGCCCGAGGGCGATCACCCGGCACTGCAGGTCGGGCAGGTGCGCCAGGTGCTGTGCGCGTCCCCGGCGTTCCTCGATCGTGTCGGGCGGCCACGCCATCCGGATGAGCTGCGCAGCGCGCCCATCGTCATGCCCAGTGGCAGCGGGCTGCTCAGTCACTGGCAGTTCAGCGCTGCGGACGGCACCTTCGGTTTCACCCCCACACCGCGTTTCACCGTCAACTCCAACCAGGCGGCGATCAGTGCGGCGCGCCTGGGCTGGGGCTACACCCGTGTGCTGTCCTACCAGGTCGCGGCGGCGGTGGCCCGTGGCGAGGTCGAACTGGTGCTGGAGGCCTTCGAGCCGCCTGCGCTGCCGGTGCACATCATTCATCAGGGCGGTCGCCAGGTCTCGGCCAAGGTGCGTGCCTTCGTCGACCACTGTGCGGCGAGCTTCCGTGCCGACCCGGCCTTGCGGGCGGCCGGCCAGCCACCGGCGGCATGAACCCGTACCGCGAGATGCAGGTGTTTCTCGCCGTCGTCCAGGCGGGAAGCCTGGCCGCTGCCGCTCGGCAGTTGCAGCTGTCGCCGGCCAGCGTGATGCGCAGCATCGCCGCGCTGGAACGGCGCCTGGACAGCAGGCTGCTGCTGCGTGGGCCGCGTGGCGTCAGCCCGAGCGCGGCCGGTGAGGGCTTCGCCGAGCGCTGCCAGGGCATTCTCCAGCGCGTGGCAGAGGCCGAGCGCTCCGTCTCGGGGCTGCACGCGAATCCGGCCGGGCATCTGCAGGTGGCGCTGCCGTTGCTGATGATCCATCAGGTGCTGACGCCCATCGCCCTGGGTTATCTGGCCGCGTTTCCCGACGTCAGCCTGACCACCCTGGCGCGTGAAGAGCTGCCACGGCTGGTGGAAGAGGGCGTCGACCTGGCGCTGGTGGTCGGCCACCTGCCCAGCTCGTCCGGCTTCGCCGTGCCGCTGGGCCAGGTGCGGCCGCTGGTCTGCGCGGCGCCGGACTACCTGCAGCGCCGGGGCCGGCCGGACACTCCGCAGGCCTTGCACGCGCATCGCATCATCGCCACGTCCTCGACGGGGCATGTCGCCGACTGGCGCTTCGCCAACCAGCAGACGAAGCTTGCGCCGCGCCTGGTCTGCAATACCGCGCAGGCCGCGATTCGGGCGGCCGTTGCCGGCTTCGGCCTGACGCGCTGCCTCAGCTACGAGGTCGATCAGGAGTTGCGCAGTGGTCAGCTGCAGACGGTGCTGGACGACTTCGCCGCCGCGCCCCTGCCGGTGCAGCTGTACTACCGCGAAGGGCGCCGGGCTGCCGCGCGGGTGCGCAGTTTTCTCGATTTCGTGGTGCCGCGCCTGCGTGCCCACCCGGCATTTCGGGGCTGATCGACTGCTTGATTGCAGAAGGTGAAATAGTGGATTGCCTTGGATGGGGATTCTTTTCATCGATGGATGAGGTGAACATGGCCCCATCGTCGCGAAGGCAAGTCGTCTCGCGGTGACCTTAGCCAACCCCAAGGAGTCATCGCCATGTCCCGTCCCGCTATCAAGCTGTACAACTTTCCCCGTTCCGGCCATGCCCATCGCGCCGAGCTGATGCTCTCGCTGCTGCAACTGCCGACCGAGCTGATCTTCGTCGATCTGGCCAAGGGCGAGCACAAGACGCCAGAGTTCCTCGCGCTCAACCCCTTCGGCCAGGTGCCGGTGATCGATGACGGCGGCACCATCATCAGTGACTCCAACGCCATTCTCCTGTACCTGGCCACGCGTTATGGCAATGACGACTGGCTGCCCAGGGAGCCTGCCGCCGCCGCCCGCGTGCAGCGCTGGTTGTCGGTGGCCGCCGGCCAGGTGGCCTTCGGCCCGGCCGCTGCGCGCCTGGTCACGGTATTCGGTTACGCCTTCAACAGCGAAGAGGTGATCAATCGTGCCCATGCCCTGTTCAAGATCATGGAAGGCGAGTTGAGCGACACCCCGTTCCTCACCGGTGACAAGCCGAGCATCGCCGACGTCGCCAACTACTCCTACATCGCTCACGCGCCGGAGGGCAACGTGTCGCTGGAGCCCTACCCGAATATCCGTGCCTGGCTGGCGCGCATCGAGGCGCTGCCGGGTTTCGTGCCCATGCCGCGTACCGCTGCCGGTCTGCAGGCCTGATCCACGCCCGCTGCCGGGTTACCGGCAGCACCTCTGAAGGAGGGCGCAACATGCAACAGCTCCCCAGTCACCGGCACTCGCCCTGGCATGCAGGTGAAAGGCAATTGCAGGAGAAGGTGGGCGTCGCCGAGCGCATGGAAGTGCTCGGGCAGAAGGTGATTCGCGACTATATGCCGGATCAGCATCGCGAGTTCTATCACCAGTTGCCCCTCATGATCGCCGCCGCCGTCGATGGCTCGGGCCAGCCCTGGGCGACCCTGATCGAGGGCGAGGAGGGCTTTGTCACCTCGCCCGATCCACGCAGCCTGTCGTTCGATCTCGACGCCATGGCGCTCGATCCGCTCGACCCGGCCACCTCCGGCCTCGCTGCCGGCGAGGCCATCGGCCTGCTCGGCATCGAGCTGCACACGCGGCGGCGCAACCGTATCAACGGGCATATCCAGCGGGCCTCGGCGCAGCGCCTGGAGATCGGCGTGGAGCATTCCTTCGGCAACTGCCCGCAGTACATCCAGCTGCGCCACTATCAGCGGGTGCCCGAGGGGCGGGCCAGCGAGCGCCTGGATGCGCACGAGCTGGATGCGCGCAGCGCCGCGATGATCGCCAGCGCCGATACCTTCTTCGTGGCCAGTTACGTCGAACACGACGATGGCCGGCGCTCGGTGGACGTTTCGCACCGTGGCGGGCGCGCCGGTTTCGTGCGCGTGCAGGGCAATCGCCTGACCATCCCGGACTACGCCGGCAACCTGCACTTCAACACCCTGGGCAACCTCAGCGTCAACCCGCGGGCCGGCCTGCTGTTCGTCGACTTCAGCAGCGGTGACGTGCTGCAGCTGGCCGGGCGTGCCGAGATCATTCTCGACAGCCCGCTGATCAGGCTGTTCGAGGGTGCCGAGCGGCTGTGGACCTTCGATGTCGAGCAGGTGGTCCTGCGTCCTGCGGCGGCGTCGCTGCGCTGGGCGTTCGAAGCCTACGCACCGACCAGCCTGATGACCGGCACCTGGGCACAGGCCGACGCAAGGCTGCGCGAGCGCGAGCAGCGCAACGCCTGGCAGCGCTGGCGCGTAAGCAGCGTGCAGCAGGAGAGCGCCGATATCCGCTCACTGGTGCTGGCACCCGAACTGGGCGATGCGCCACGCTTCGCCGCGGGCCAGCATCTGCCGATCCGGATCACCCGCGCCGACGGGCAGCAGCTGCTGCGCACCTACAGCCTGTCCAGCGCGCCATCGGATGCTCACCTGCGTATCAGCGTCAAGGCGCAGGGCCAGGTTTCCAGGCACCTGCACGAGCAGGTCCGGGTCGGCGACCTGCTCGAGGTACGGCCACCGCTGGGCAGTTTCACCCTCGATAGCGACAGCCCCCGTCCCGTGGTGCTGATCGGTGCCGGTGTCGGCATCACGCCACTGCTGTCGATGCTGCGCGAACAGGTGGCGCTGGGGCAGGGCAAGCGCATCCATTTCTTCCAGGGCGCGCGTTGCCTGCGCGACCTGCCGTTCCAGGCCGAACTGCGTGAACTGCAGCAACGTGGCAAGGGGCTGTTGCACGTTCACCGCGCATTGAGCGCGCCAGAGGCCGATGCCGAGCTGGGACGTGACTACGAACAGCAGGGGCGGATCGATCTGCAGCAGATCAAGCACGCGCTGTCGTTCGATGACTACGACTTCTACCTGTGCGGGCCGGCGGCCTTCACTCAGACGATCTACGACGGCTTGCGCGACCTCAATGTGGCCGATGAGCGCATCCATGCCGAGGCGTTCGGTCCCTCGACGCTGACACGCCGCCAGGCCGGAGGGGCCAGTGAAGCGGCCCAGCCGCCTGCGGCGAGCGAGCCGGTGCCGGTGTACTTCACCGCCTCGGCCAAGGAGGCCCGCTGGACACCGGGCAGCGGCAGCCTGCTGGAACTGGCGGAGAGCCGCGGGCTGACGCCTGAGTTCAGTTGCCGTGGCGGTTCCTGCGGTACCTGCAAGACGCGGCTGGTCAGCGGTGCGGTGCACTACCCGAATCCACCGGCACAGCTGCCGGAGGGCGATAGCGTGTTGATCTGCTGCGCGGTGCCGGCTGCCAGCGAAGAGCGCCAGAGCCTGGTGCTGGACCTCTGAGCGAGGCCCGGGCGCCTGTCAGGCCTCGCTGATCATCCTCACGGGCGAGGTGTAGGTCTGGCCGCAGATGCGATCGCGTCCCTCGGCCTTGGCCCTGTACAGCTGCTCGTCGGCCCAGTTCAGGTGCTGCTCCACGCTGGCGCCAGCGTTCGGCGGCAGGGTCGCGCTGCCGATGGACAGGGTCAGGACCGTGGCCACGTCCGAACTGCGGTGTTCGATGGCCAGGCGCCTGATGGCTTCCTGCAGGCGTTCGGCTACCTGGCGCGCGCCGGCTTCGTCGGTATCCGGCAGCAGGACGGCGAACTCCTCGCCGCCGAAGCGCGCGACGAGGTCATAGGGACGGTTCAGGGTGTTGGCCAGCGCCTGGGCGACGTCACGCAGGCACTGATCGCCGCGCAGGTGTCCGTACTGGTCGTTGTAGCGCTTGAAGTAGTCGACATCGATCATCAGCAGCGACAGCGGCTTCTGCTCGCGCTGGGCCTGCGCTCTGGCCGCGTCGAAGCGCTCGTCGAAGCCACGGCGGTTGAGAATGCTGGTCAGGCCGTCGATCAGGGCCATCTGACGCAGGTAGTCGCCTTGCAGTTTCAGGCGCAGGTGGTTGATCACGCGAGCGCGGACCACCAGCGCGTTGAAGGGCTTGCGGATGTAATCCACCGCGCCGAGCTCGAAGCCCGTGGCTTCATCGTCCTCATGGCTCTTGCCGGTGACGAAGATGATCGGGATCTCGCTGGTTTCGGGATTGGCCTTGAGGCGCCGACAGACTTCATAGCCGTCCATGCCGGGCATGACCACGTCGAGCAGGATCAGGTCAGGGCGCAGTTCACGGCTGATGGTCAGTGCCTGTTCGCCATGGGTGGCCATGAAGACATCGCACTCGGGACGAAACAGCTCGTGCAGAACCCGGATGTTGATTGGCTGGTCATCGACCACCAGCAGTTTTGGGCGTCCATGGAAAAACGGTTTCAGGCGCTCCAAATCAATCCCCTATGGCAGAGTGCTGTAAATCTTGAAGCAATCGCTTGGCTCGCTCGAAGTCAAGGGAGGTCACGGCCTGACGCAGCGCATCGAACAGGCTGTCGAGATGTTGCGGTGCATGGGCAGCGAGTGCCTGCACGGTCTCCAGCGCTGCAAGGTTGCCCGTATCAAGTTGTACCTTAAGCGCTTCCACCTCCTGCGTCCACAATCCAGTGGTTGCTGGCGCGGCTGGGCTGGTCGGCTCCTCGGGGATGGCGAACATCGCCTGCAGACGGGCGTGGCTCTCCTGCAGCGACTGCTTGAGCTCGCTCAGCCAGTCATCGTCGCCATAGGCGCTGTCCGGGGTCTGGGCGAAACGCCGTTCCAGCTCGGCGAATCGGGCGGACAGTTCCATGGCGCCCATGGTGCCGGAAGTGCCCTTGAGGGTATGCAGGTCCTTGAGCATGGCCGGCAGATCACGTGCCTGCCGGTGCGCCTCCAGTTGCGTCAGCTGCTTGTTCAGTTCGTCCGGGAGCAGGACCAGCATCGAGCGCAGCAGGTTCAGGTTGCCGCCGAAGCGCTTGAGGATGGCTTCGGCACCTTCCACTTTGCCCGGCGGCTGCGGGTCGCTCGCGGCAGCGTCGTCGAGGCCGCACCAGGTGCGGATCACGGCGACCAGCTTTTCGATGTCGATGGGCTTGCCCACATGGTCGTTCATCCCGGCCGCAAGGCAGGAGTCGCGGTCGCTGTTCGACGCGTTGGCGGTCATGGCGATGATGGGTTGTGCCGGCTGCCCCGATTGCTGGCGGATGCGTCGCGTCGCCTCCAGCCCGTCGATATCGGGCATCTGGATGTCCATGAGAATGGCGTCGAATGGCGGCTCGCTGCCCAGCGCCAGTTCGACACCCTGCAGACCACCTTCCGCCAGGCTGACCTCGGCACCTTCGCCGATCAGCAGTTCACGCGCCACCTGACGGTTGAGGGCGTTGTCCTCGACCACCAGCAGGCGCAGGCCCTGCAGGCGCTGGCCCAGCTTGTAGCCCGGAACGGGCAGGGCGCGACTGTCGCCGTGACGTGCGCTGAGGATGCTGGCGATCAGCTGGCGTGGGGTCACCGGTTTGGTGAGGAAGCCGGCGAACGGGGCGTCGGCCTCGCTGTAGCGATCGGCCAGGACCTCGCGGCCATGGGCGGTGATCATGATCACCGTGGGCGGTGTGCGCTCGTTCCGCCCCTGTGCCCGCAGGCGCTGGGCCGCTTCCAGGCCGTCCATGCCCGGCATGCGCCAGTCCATCAGCACGATGTCGTAGGGCGGCTCGGCCCGCTGCACCTGGTCCAGCGCCTCCTGGCCACCGACCGCAGTGTCGGCCAGCCAGCCCAGGCTGTGCGCCGTCTGCTGCAACAATTGCCGGGCCAGCGCGTTGTCATCGACGATCAGCAGGCGCAGGCTCTCCGACCGGTCCGCCGGCTCGGCCAGCAGATTCGCCTGCGCGCCAATGCCAAGCTCGATCTCGAACCAGAAGCGGCTGCCTTCACCCTGGCGGCTCTCCACCTGCAGCTCGCCGCCCATCAGCTCCACCAGGCGCTTGCAGATCACCAGGCCCAGCCCGGTGCCGCCGTAGCGCCGGGTAGTCGATGCCTCGGCCTGGGTGAAACCGTCGAAGATGCGCTGCAGCTGCGCCTCGCTGATGCCGATGCCGGTGTCGCTGACGGCGATCCGCAGGCGCACCTGGTGCGGCGAACGCGCCACCTGATGCAGGCTGACGACCACCTGGCCGGATTCGGTGAACTTCAGCGCATTGCCGGACAGGTTGATCAGGACCTGCTGCAGGCGCAGGCTGTCGCCGCAGAGCACGTCCGGCAGCGAGGTGTCGACATCGAACATCACCTCGATGTCCTTGTCGCCCTGATTGCCGGCCAGTACCACCGCCAGGTCGCTGAGCATGGGTTCCAGCTCGAAGTCGTGGAGGTCCAGCTGCAGCTTGCCGACCTCGATCTTCGAGTAATCGAGAATGTCGTTGAGCAGGCCCAGCAGCGAGTGAGCCGCTCCCTGGGCCTTGAGGATGTAGTCGAGCTGGCGCGGGTTGAGTTCGGTCGCCTGCACCAGCTGCAGCATGCCCAGTACCGCGTTCATGGGCGTGCGAATCTCGTGGCTCATGTTGGCCAGGAAGGCGCTTTTCGCCGCGCTGGCGGCATCGGCCTGTTCCTTGGCGTGGCGCAGACGTGATTCGAGCTGCAGTTGGGCGGTGATGTCGCGGTTGATACCCGTCACCTTCGCCGGCCGGCCCATGGCGTCGTACTCGACGTGGGCGCCGGCCTGGATATGCAACACCTGGCCATCGGGCCTGACGATGCGGAACACCACGTCGAAGGTCGAAACCCGGGCGAGGGCCTCCTGCAGGCTGGCCTCCATGGCGGCGCGATCCTCCGGGTGGATGCGTGCCTGCCAGTGCCCATAGCTGAGGCCTTGCTCGCGCTGCGACAGTGGGTAGTCGTAGAGCTCGAACATCCGCTCGTTCCACTGCAGCTGGTCATCGCCCGGGATCCAGGACCAGATGCCCAGCTCGGCCACCTCGGCTGCCATGGCCACCTGATCCCGCGCGGCGAGCGCTTCGCGGCGCAGCCGCTGTTCTTCGGAGAGGTCGAGCGCGATGCCCAGGTAGCCGGTCAGCTGTCCGCTGGTGTCGCGCATGGCGGTCACCATCAGCGTCACGGCAAGCCTGGAACCGTCCTTGCGGATATAGGACCACTCGCGGCTCTCCGCGCCCTCCAGCTCCGACTTGTGCACGAAGACGCGAAAACCGCTGATCGGCTGGCCGTATTCCTCGCTCAGTTCGCGGCTGCGCGCCTCCACCTCCTCGGGCAGGTGGAACACCGCCGGCTTCTGCTTGCCGATCATCTCCTCGGCGCTGTAGCCCAGCAGGCGTTCCGCGCCGCGATTGAACACGCGGATGGTGCCTTCCAGGTCGGTGGCGATGATCGACACCTCGGAGGCCGACTCCAGTACGTTGTTCAGCAGCAGGTTGAGCTCGCTCAGCTCCTGGGTGCGTTTGCCCACCTGTTCTTCGAGGCTGGCGTTGAGTTCGAGAATGCGTGCCTCGGCGGCTTTCTGCGCCGAGATGTCGCGCACGGTCTTCGACAGGCCGGTCAATACGCCACTGGCATCGATCAGCGGGGAGATCGAAGCGGAAACGTCCACCAGGCTGCCGTCCTTGCGATGCCGCTGGGTATCGAAGTTGCCGATCGGCTTGCTGGCCGCAACGTTGGCGAGGATGTTTCGTTCTTCCTGAAAAAGGGCTTCGGGCACGATCAGTTCGATCAGCGTATGGCCGATGGCCTCGTGCGCGGTGTAGCCGAAGATCCGTTCTGCGCCGTGGTTCCAGCTGATCACCGTGCCATCGAGTGACTGACCGATGATGCCGTCGCTGGAGCTTTCCACGATCGCGGCGGAGCGTGCCTGTTCGGCGAGGATCTGCCGATGGCGCTGGCGATTGACCAGCAGCACGCCGGCGAGGCTCGCCAGCAGCAGGCTGACCAGGCTGCCGACCAGCATCACCAGGCGCGGCGAGGCCTGGTGCAGGCCGGCGACGAAACCGGGGTGGGCCAGCAGTTCGACCTGCCAGTCGCGCCCGTAGATATGCCGTGATACCGCATGCCGAGCGATGACAGGGGCACCGTCGCTGGCTTCGCTGGCGTAGAAATCGACGACATGCCCGGCGTCGGTGACGTCGCTCAGTTGCAACTGCAAGCCGTCGTTACTCAGTTTCAGGCCTTGCAGGACCTCTTCGGTCAGCAGCGGGGCGTAGCTCCAGCCGATGCCCTTGGCCATGCGTTCCTCGACGCTGTCCGGGGTGACGGCACCGCGATAGATCGGCAGCAGGATAAGGAAGGATTGCAGGGGATTGCCGGTCGCCTGCACCAGGGTGATGGGCCCGGTGATACGCACCTCGCCGCTGGTCAGTGCGGCGAGCGCTGCGCTGCGGCGGTTGTTTTCCGAGGCGATGTCCAGGCCGACGGCGGGGAGATTCTGCTCGACCGGCTCGATGTACTGGATGATGAAGCGCTCGCCATCGTGTGGCGTCAGCTGGCGAATCTCGAAACCGGGCATGTCGTCGGCGCGGGCCTGGGCGATGAAGCGCTCCTGTTCCGCTGCCGGCACCCGCCGGATGAAGCCGAAACCACGGGCGCCGGGAAACTCGCGGTCGACGTCGCGCGTCTTGCTGTAGCTGAGGAAGCGTTTGCGGGTGATGCCGCCGTCACCGCTGGCCAGCACGGCTCCGCGTGCCCCGCGCAGGCCGTACTGATAGAGCTCGATGCGCTTGGTGACGACATCCGCGGCGCGCTCCGTGGCTTTGGCGAGTTCATCGCGGGCCTGTTTTTCGTTGGCCTGATGCACCCAACCGGCCACCAGCGCGGTAGCGGCCATGCCCGTTGCGAAAGTCAGCAGGACGATCAGTCTCAATGTGGTTTCTTCTTTTCTGCGAGGTGATCAGTTGTGCTCGAGTGCTGGCAGCAGATCCAGGTTCTTGCGCAGTTGCTCGAAGGGCATGGGGCGGCAGTAGAGGTAACCCTGCATCAACTCGCAGCCCAGTGCGAGCAGTTGCTGCGACTGTTCGCTGCACTCCACGCCCTCGGCGACCAGCTCCAGGTCCAGTGCCTGGCCCATGCGCACGATGGCCTCGATGATCGCAGCATCGCTGCGATCCGTCAGCATGTCGCGCACGAAGCTCTGATCGATCTTCAGCACATCGATCGGCAGGCGCTTGAGGTAGGACAGGCTCGAATAGCCGGTGCCGAAGTCGTCGATGGCGATGCGCACGCCCATGTGCTTGAGCTCGTCGAGCAGGGCCCGGGTCTGGTCCATGTCGCGCGCCAGCACCCCTTCGGTGATCTCCAGTTCCAGCAGTTCCGCTGGCAGGCCGGTGTCGTTGAGCACTTCCTTGATCATGTCGAGGAAGGACTCCTCGCGGAACTGCACCACCGAGATGTTGACCCCGACGCACAGGCGCTTGCCCTGGTCGAGCAGCAGCTTGGCGTCGTGGCAGGCCTGGTGGAGGACCTGCTTGCCCATCGGTACGATCAGGCCGGTTTCTTCCGCCAGCGGGATGAACTCGGCAGGGGAGACCAGTTCGCCGTCGGCTCGGCGCCAGCGGATCAGCGCCTCCATGCCGCAACTCTGCTGACGACTGACATCGAAACGAAGCTGGTAAAAGACTTCGAAGACCCCCGACTCCAGCGCGCTGCGCATGTGGCTTTCGAGCAGGTGGCGGGCTCTGGCATCGCTCTCGATGCTCTGGGAGAAGAAGCGATAGCGGTTGCGACCCTCCTGCTTGGCCTGGTACATCGCGGCATCGGCCTGGCGATAGAGGGATTCGAGGTCGTCGCCGTCATCCGGGAACACGCTCACGCCGATGCAGGCGGACAGGTCGAAGCGACTGCCGGCGATGTTCATCGGCATCGCGATGACTTCCAGCAAGCGCTCCACGTAGTCGCTGATCACCTCCGAGCGCTGGATATCGGTCACCAGGATGACGAACTCATCACCGCCCTGGCGGCTGACGGTGTCGAGGTTGCGTGATACCTCGGTCAGGCGTGCGCTGACCTCCTTGAGAATCAGGTCGCCCGTCGAGTGGCCCAGGGTGTCGTTGATGCCCTTGAAGTTGTCCAGGTCCAGCAACAGCAGGGCGAGGCGGCTGCCGCTGCGCCGCGCTTTCTGCAGCATCTGCTCGGCGCGGTCGCGCAGCAGCATGCGATTGGGCAGGTTGGTCAGCGCGTCGAAGTAGGCCAGCCGCTTGGCTTCCGTCCGCAGGTTGAGGTGCGCACGGACATGGGCGCGCACCACGGGAATGCTCAGCGGTTTCTGGATGAAGTCGATGGCGCCTTGCTCCAGCGCCGCCACTTCATTCTCCGTCTGGGTGTGCGCGGTGACGAACAGGATGGCGGCATCGCACAGCTTGGCGTCGGCCTTGATCAGGCGGCACAGCTCGAAACCGCTCATGCCGGGCATCTCGATATCCAGCAGGACCACATCGGGCCGACAGAACCGTGCGACCTCCAGCGCCATGCGTCCGTCATGAGCGATATGCACCTGCGCCAGCTCACCGACCGCCTCTTGCAGGATTCTGATGTCGCTGGACTGGTCATCGACGATGAGAATGACGGGAGACGGGTCGAACCTGTTTTCAGACATGCAATAGCTCCGGAACTCCACTTTCCTGAGGGTGAGACTAGACCAGTTCGTGACATGTGCAGGGCGTTTGCGCCGTGGTTCATGGCAGATAGTCAGCCGGTGCAGGGAGGGCCCGACGCTGGCGGTGCCGCGGCGGATTGGCTGCTCCGTGGCAACTGCGAGATTCAGGGCGTTTGGCGTCGGACTGGCCAGGGTTTGGCGAGGGGCGACGCGCCCGGACGAGAGGGCTGCGCTGGGGGCGGAAATCGGATGGGCGGTCGTGCCGTAGGTGGCTGTCGCCAGGCGCGGAAGGGCCCGAGGTTTCGGATCAGGGCCGACAAGGGCGCTGCAAAGCGGGAAGGCTGCTGCCGTTTTTCACGAAAACGGCAGCAGTCTCGGATCATCCTTGTGGCTGTGCCTCTTCCAGCGATCTGCGGTAGGCGTCGGCTTCGTCCTGCGAGGGGAAGATGCCGACCAGCTCTCCATTCTGGATCACATCCCAGACCACGGCTCCCATGGCGCGGGCTTCACGGGAAAGATGTTCGCTGTCACGCTCGTGCACGATCACGTTCATGCTTGTCTCCTCGAAATACGGATGCGGCGAAATGTCGCATTCCGTTTATACGCTTCGTTAGCAAGCTAATTAAACCGCCGATCTGGCAAAGGACTGTTGCACCCATGCAACGAGCGAAATGGATTTTTCGTTGTCAAGGGGCACTCGGCGCCGGCGCGTGGCCGTGGCATGCGGGGTCAGGCACGCCCGTATTGCTGGCGATATTGCGCGGGCGTCAAGCCGGTCAGCGCCTTGAACAGGCGCCGCAGATTGGTCGCGCTGCTGATACCTCAGGATGGCGAAGTGCTGACGTTCTGATCCCGGCCTGCCGCGCGCTGCGTCATCCAGCGCCGGTACTGGCGAGTCCGGAAGATGTCCTTCACCTGCTGCGTCAGCAGTGCCCACAACGGCGACACGCCGGGCTGGCTGTCCCGGCCCTGGCTGAGCTTGTGCAGCTGGTATTTCACCACTGCCATGTTCGCCAGCGAGGCCAGCACCTTGTTCTTCCAGGTGATCGGCGGCAGTTGCGGGGCGCTGCCCAGGCCGAGTTGCCAGTCGCGCGGCAGGTTCGGCTCGATGGCCAGCGCGGTGCCGATGCCGACCATCTCGATGCCGCTGGCCAGCACGTCCTGGGCGATCGGTGCGCGACGGATACCGCCGGTGACCATGATCGGCATGTGCGCCACCGCGCGAATCTCGCGGGCGAATTCGAGGAAGTAGGCCTCACGCGCCAGGGTGCGCCCATCGCGTGTCTGGCCCTGCATGGCCGGGGCCTCGTAGCTGCCGCCGGACAGTTCGACCAGGTCCACATCCAGCTCGTTGAGCAGGCGCACCACTTGCTGTGCGTCGTCGGCACTGAAGCCGCCGCGCTGGAAGTCCGCGGAGTTGAGCTTGACTGCCACGGCGAAGCCGGGTGAGACCACGCCGCGCACTGCCTTGACGATCTCCAGCAGCAGGCGTGCGCGGTTCTCCAGCGAGCCGCCCCACTGGTCACTGCGCTGGTTGGTCAGGGGCGACAGGAACTGGTTGAGCAGGTAGCCATGGGCGGCGTGAACTTCCACCCCGGTGAAACCCGCCTGTTCAGCCAGGCGCGCGGTGCGGGCGAAGCGCTCGATCACGTCCTCGATCATCGCCTCGGTCATCGCCTGCGGCGTGGCGAAGCGCTTCGACAGGTTGCCCAGCTCCAGCGGCACCGCCGAGGGCGCCCAGGTCGGTTGGCCCAGGTTGGCCTGCATCTGCCGGCCAGGGTGATTGATCTGCAGCCAGAACTGCGCCCCCTTGGCGCGGCCAATGCGGGCCCAGCGCTGGAAGCGGGCCAGCTGCTGCTCATCCTCCAGCACCACGCCACCCGGCCCGGTCATGGCGCGTCTGTCGACCATCACGTTGCCGCTGATCAGCAGGCCGCTGCCGCCGTCCGCCCAGGCCTCATACAGGCGCAGCAGCGGTTCGGACGGTGCATGGTCGGTGTCCGCCATGTTTTCTTCCATCGCCGCCTTGGCGATGCGGTTGGGAAGGGTAGAGCCATTGGGCAGGGTGAGACTGTCGAACAGATTCATGGGGGGCTTCCTCGGCTGAGCGTGAGGTGACCTTAACTTTAAAGTTCACTTTAATGTCAATGGCCCATTTCATCCCGGAACAGTATTTTTGCAACCCTGAAAGAACAGCGTTCGAGCCGCTTGACCTTAAAGTTCTGTTTAACCTTAGGGTTGCCGCGTCTGCCCGGAGGTCGCTCCGATGGCAGGGGACTTATCGATTCCTCAACGCGGATAACGACGATGGAGCAGTTTGCCGAGCTTACACAACGCCTGAAACGCCAGCGCATTGCGCTGCTGACGGGGATGGTTCTCCATGCCGTCGCCATGCCCCTGTGGGCGCAGGATGCCAGCGTGCCCAGTGCCACGGTCGACATCGCCGGGCACACCGTGCCGGTGGTGGCGGGCGGGCTCTACGATCGCTTTCACTCCAACCCGCCGCTGTCGGTCATCGCGGCCGAGGCGCCAGATGTCGACCTCAGTTGGTTTCGCGGGCTGGCGAAAACCCGCGTGGACATCGGCTTCGAGTCCTACTCGCCCAATTTCTACTACCGCAACAGCCGCGTGACGGCAGTGTTCACCGCCGATCTGCAGCGCTTGCGCGCGCTGATGCCGGCCGAGGTGCTGGCACAGGTGCAGCCGTTGCAGGTCTGGCCGGGCAGGGGACTGGTGGCGTTCACCGCCTACGCCTATCACTACTGCGATAACGACAGCTACAACGAGGTTGCGCTGTCCATCGTCACCAGCAAGCCCGGGCATTCCAGCCTGGGGCCCATCAGCCTGGCCGGCCAGGCGCTGTCCAGGGACTTCTGGGGCTATGTGCTCAAGCTGCCGGTCAACACCGAACTGGCGCGGGTACGCGGGGTGGTCGGCTACAACCTGCCGAAGTGGCTGACGCCCATCGACTATCGCGAGACCGACAAGAGCCTGATCTTCGAAATTGCCGACAGTGCGACCGGTCAGCCGGACGTGGTCTTCGAAGCGCAGAAGCTCGACGCGCCCTCCAGCGAGCCGGAGCTGGTGACCAACAGCTTCACCAATATCGGTCACGACGGCGAGCTGGCTTACGGCTATGCGGTTTCCCGGCAGCTGAGCCATGCCTCCAGCTCGGATGCGGCGGCAGTAAAACTGACGCTCAGCCAGGGCAGCCTGTCGGCCTACATTCAGTCGTTGCAGCTGGGCAGGATGCTGAAGTACGAGTACGTGCCGGACTTCCAGAGCGCGCTCTACGCACCTGAGCCGCTGGCGCGAATGCTCGCCCGGGAGTGATCAGGCGTCGTCGGTAGCGGCCGTTCTGCCGGGTGTAGGGGTTGGCCGGCTCGTCAGCACAGGCCGCGCTGGCGAGTCGGCTGCCTGCCTACCTCTTCACGCGCTTGCCCGCCTCGTTCATCTCCCCCAGATTCATCTTCGACAGGACCCGCTTGGCGTTGGCTGCACAGTCCAGGTCACCGGGTTTGCTCTCGATCTCGTGGATCAGCGCGAGCAGGTGCGTCTTGCTCTGGGCGAGCCGCTGCTCCAGCGCTTCGATGTCGCGGACCTTGCCCTGCAGGGTGTCGAGCAGCTTGCCATGCTCCCATTGCGACAGGTCCTGCGGCAGCAGGCTGCGCAGCTCGTCGAGGCTGAAACCGGCCTGCTGGGCGGTGGTGATCAGGTTGAGCACCAGCACGGCTTCTTCCGGGTAGCTGCGATAGCCGTTCGCCTGACGCTCCACCAGCTTGAGCAGGCCGATGCTCTCGTAGAAGCGGATACGCGAGGCTGCAAGCCCCGTGCGCGTCGCCAGTTCACCAATCTTCATCTCTGTCCCGCCACTCTGAAAGGTCGTCCGATTAAGCCTAACTTTAACCTTCAGGTCTGGCCATGAGCGACCTCGGGTGCATGCGGGTTTGGCGAAATGTGCCCGGCAGGGTGCAATGCTTCGCGTCTATGCTTGTCTGACTTTTCAATCCGGCAAGTCTCCGGCTCGCGACAACTTCTTCACCAGGCAGACCATTTGAAGCGTTCGATACTCACCGCAGCCCTGCTGTGTCTGCTCCTGAGCCCGCTGGCCCGCGCGGATGCGTATCGAGTGATCACCGAAGAGTGGGCACCCTACAACTATCGGGAAAATGGCCGGCTCACGGGCATGGCCACGGAGATCGTGCGGGCGATCATGGCACTGACCGGTGATGACTTCGAGATCACCCTGCTGCCCAGCATGCGCACCACGCGCACGCTGCAGAGCCAACCGCGCACGATCATGTATTCGCTGTTTCGCACCCGCGAGCGCGAGCCGCTGTACAAGTGGGTGGGGCCGATCCTCGAAGAGTCCATCCATCCCTATCAACGGGCCGATACGGCACAGCCGATAGACACCCTGGAGCAACTGCTGCAGGCGCCACGTGTCACCACCCGGCATGCCGGCCTGGTTCCCGATGTGTTGCAGTCGCTGGGGTTCACCAACCTGGACAGGAGTGCGGCGGAGAGCTATCAGCTCTACCGCATGCTGCTGGCGGGGCGCACCGAGGTGATAGCGGGGGACACCGATGCCGGCGTGGCGTACTACTGTCGGCAACTGAACATCGCTGCCGATGCGCTGCGGCAGATCCCCGTCGAGCTGTATCGCTCGTCGTTGTACATCGCCTTCAGCCGGGACAGCGACGATGCCCTGGTCAGCGCCTGGGCCGACGCCCTGGAGCAGCTGCGCCTGTCGGGAGAGCTCGCCCGTATCCAGAGGCGCTACGAGCAGATGCCGGAGCGCTAGAGCCAGGGCGCAGAGCCAGCAGGGGCTCTGCGCGGGTGGCGGGCTCGCTTCAGATCCAGCGATCGTTCTGCGCCGTGCGCTCGCCACCTTCTTCGCCGGTATTGAGCACGCCACGGGGTTCGATGAGCATCATCTTCACCTCCTGCGCGGCGTAGGGCTTGTGCTCGACGCCGCGGGGCACCACGTAGAGTTCGCCGGCTTGCAGCAGCACGTGGCCATCGCGAAAGTCGATACGCAGCTGGCCTTCGAGGACGAAGAAGGCTTCGTCGGTGTCGGCATGCGAGTGCCAGATGAAGTCACCTTCGATGCGGACCACCTTGAACTGGTAGTCGTTCATCTCGGCGACCACTCTGGGCGACCAGTGCTCGTCGATCAGCGCCAGCTTCTGCTGCAGGTTGATCGCTTGGGTGGCCGGGGTAGGGGATTGCTGGGTCATGCGGGGGCTCCTCGTTCTGGTTGTCACCAGCCTAGCGAGGCGCCGCGGAGGCTTCTTGTACGATCCTACAGCTTGAGCATGCCGAGCCAGCGTGCCGGTGACAGGCCGAAGGCGCGGATGAAGTGGCGTGTCATGTGGCTCTGGTCGAAGAAACCGGCGATCAGTGCGGCATCGGCCAGTGCCACGCCGGCATGCATCAGCGCGCGGCAATGGTCGAGGCGGCGCAGGGTGACGTAGCGGTAGGGGCTGGTACCGAACAGGGCGCGGAAATCCCGTGACAGGCTCCAGCGATCCCGGCCGCTGGCGTGTTCCAGGTCGTCCAGGGCGATGTTCGTGTCGAGGTGGGCATGGATGTAGGCACGGGCGCGTTCCGCTGCGACGTAGTCGAAGGCGCGGCGGCCGCGACGCTGGCCGGCCACGGCTTGCAGCGCGTGGGCCAGGTCATAGATGGCGTCGTCTTCCTCCAGCGTTTCGAACGCATGGTCCATGGTCTGCAGGAAGGACTCGCTGGCGTGGCGCAGACGGATGTCGTCGGAGAGGCCGCCGGCGATGAAGGGCAGGGGCCGACCACCGAGCACCTGCTGGATCAGCACCGGGTCGATGTAGAGCATGCGGTAGCGAAAGCCTTCGTCGGTGCCGGCCATGCCATCGTGCACCTCGTCGGGGTGCAGCACCAGCGTGCCGCCAGGCAGGCTGTGGCGCATGGCGCGGCGATAGCGAAAGCTCTGCACGCCGGACAGCGTGCGGCCGATGGCGTAGGTGTCGTGGCGGTGCGGATCGTAGCCGTGGCCGCTGAAATACGCCTCGATGCGTTCGATCCTTCCCGGCATCTGGCTATGCCGGACCCAGTCACGTTCAGCACTGCGTCGACTCACGGACGAGACTCCTGGCCATCGATGCGATGGCGGTTGACCCGCCACATGTTAAGGCAATGGCGTGCGAGAAGGCGATCCGTCGCCACGCTCGGCCTGCCTGCCGAGCATGCAGAACGTCTCGTCAACCTGGCGCCTGCCAGTCGCGCAGTGCATCCAGCACCACGCGGAAGGCGGCCGTCTGCTGGCGCCGGCTCGGGTAGTACAGGTGATAGCCAGGGAAACTGTCGGACCATGCCCCGAGTACCTCGGTCAGCGCTCCGCTGTCCAGATAGGGCCGTACCTGGGTATCCGGTAGCTGCGCCAGGCCGACGCCGGCCAGGCAGGCATCGAGGATCTGCAGCACGCTGTTCATGATCAGGGGGCCGCCGACACGTACGCGGAATTCGTTCTCGCCGCTGCCGAACTCCCAGGAGTAGAGGCCGCCGTGCGTGGGCAGGCGCAGGTTGATGCAGCGATGCGCGGTCAGCTCCTCCGGACGGCGCGGGGTACCGTACCGCGCCAGATAGCCAGGGGTGGCCACGGTGACCATGCGCATCTCGGGACCGATGGGAACGGCGATCATGTCCGCGTCGATGATGCCGCCCAGGCGTATGCCGGCATCGAAGCGTTCGGCAACGATGTCGGTGAGCCCGTAGTCGGTGATCAACTCCACCACCACGTCCGGGTAGGTCTCCAGCAGCGTCGCCAGCTTGGGCCAGACGACTTGGCGGGCAGCGAACTCGTCGGCGGTGATGCGCACCGTACCGGACGGGTGCTGGCGCAGGTCGGAGATGGCGCTCAGGTGCGCGTCGATGCGCTCGAGCAGCGGCGCGATCTCGAGCAGCAGCTTCTCTCCCGCTTCGGTGCGCGTGACGCTGCGGGTCGTGCGCGTCAGCAGGCGCACCCCAAGGCGCTCCTCCAGGCCGCGTATGGTCTGGCTGACTGCCGAAGGCGAGACGCCGAGGCGCGCGGCGGCGCGGGTGAAGTTGCGCTCCCGTGCCACCGCGATGAAAACCACCAGATCATCCATGCCGCTTGTGAACATTGTTAAGTACTGCTTCATGCCGAGTTAATTATTTTGCGTATACACGAATCAATCTGCCGTCGCTACCTTTGTCTCCTCGAGCAACGAATGAGGTGACCGACATGAGTGACAGCGATCTGGCCAGTGCCGACATGCAGGTTCACCGCGCAGGGTCGAGCCAGGCCATCGTCGGCCCGGCCGAGTGGTTCACCGGGCGTGTGCGCATCGACCGCATCTTCAATGCGCCGGCTCCTGCGCGGGTTGGCGTCGCGGTGGTCAATTTCGAACCAGGGGCGCGGACCAACTGGCATACCCATCCGCTGGGCCAGGTACTGCTGGTGACCGATGGCGTGGGCTGGACACAGTGCGAGGGTGGGCCGAAGACCGAGATTCGCCCCGGCGACCTGATCTGGTGCAACTGCGGCCGCCGCCACTGGCACGGTGCAACCGACAGCAGCGCCATGCAGCACATCGCGATCAACGAGTCGCTCGATGGCAAGCCGGTCGACTGGCTGGCGCCGGTGACGGACGCCGAGTTCCTCGCCGGCCCGGTGAAAAAGGACTGAGCCGCCGTCATTCCCTTCCCCTCAAACAGGAGCCTCTCATGAGCAACTACATTTTCGCGTTGAGTGAGCAGGTGCGCCGCCAGCCGGTCAGCTATCGCAATCGCTTCGGCATCGAGCTGGCCGGCGACCTCTACCTGCCCGCTGACTTCCACAGTCGTGACGACTGGCCGGCCCTGATCATCGGCGCGCCTTATGGCGGGGTTAAGGAGCAGGGGCCGGGCGTGTACGCCAACGAACTGGCCCAGCGCGGTTTCGTGGCACTGACCTTCGATGCCTCGCACAATGGTGAATCCGGCGGTTCGCCGCGGCGTCTGTCGTCGCCTGAGCTGTTCGTCGAGGATTTCCACGCGGGTGTCGACTTTCTCGGCAACCAGGCTGGCATCGCACGTGATGCCATCGGCGTGATCGGCATCTGCGGCTCCGGTGGCTTCGGCCTCAGCGCCGCGCAGGTCGACCCGCGCATCAAGGCCGTGGCCACCGTGAGTCTGTACGACATCTCGCGCCTGCATGCCGAGGGCTTTGCCGGCAGTCTGGACGAGGCCGCACGCAGGGCGACGCTGCAGGCCCTGGCCGAGCAGCGCTGGAGCGAGTTCGCCAGCGGGCGGGCGACGCTGGGCGAGCGCGGAGCACCGTTGCAGATCGATGCCGATACACACCCGATAGGCCGCGAGTTCGGCGAATTCTATTCACGGCCACGCGGCTATCACGCCAATTCCAGCACCCAGTTCACCCAGACCTCGGCACAGGGCTTCATGAACTTCCCGCTGCTGGACAAGCTGCAGTGGATCTCGCCACGGCCGCTGCTGCTGATCGTCGGCGAGCACGCCCATTCGCGCTTCTACAGCGAGGACATCTACGCCGCTGCCAGCGAGCCGAAGACGTTGCTGGTGGTGCCCGGCAGCAATCACGTCGACCTGTACGACCGTACCGATGTGATTCCTTTCGACCAGCTGCAGGCGTTCTTCCACGACGCCCTGCAATGACCAACCGCCAGCTGACGGGGAGCCCGCCGGCCGACAGTGGTTGCACCGCACGTCAACTCAAGGAGATGTGATCAGCATGAACAAGCGGATTTTCACCGCGGCGCTTTGCGTCGCGGTCCTGCAGACCGGCCCAGCCCGCGCTGCAGATACGGGCGGGGGCGAGCAGCAGATCGTGCGTGCCGGCACTCAGGCCTCGATCGCCGGCCCGGAGCGGTTCTTCACCGGCCGTGCGCGGATCGACCCGATCTGGCCGGCCGATGAGCACATCAATACCTCCGGTGCGCTGGTTACCTTCGAGCCTGGTGCACGTTCGGCCTGGCATACCCATCCGGCCGGTCAGCGTCTGCTGGTTACCGCCGGCGTCGGCCTGACCCAGGAATGGGGCAAGCCGGTCCGGGTAATCCGCCCCGGCGACGTGGTCTGGTGTCCGCCAGGCGTCAAGCACTGGCACGGCGCGGCTCCGGACACGGCGATGACCCATATGGCGATCACCGCGACCCTGGACGGCAAGAACGTCAACTGGCTGGAGAAAGTGAGCGATGAGCAGTATGGCCAAACGCATCGGGACTAGGTCAGGCCTGGCCATCGCTGCACTCGGCGTCGTTCTGGGCCTCGGCGAACCGGCGCGCAGCGCCATCGCCGAGGAGAACCCGGAGCAACCCGCCAGCAGCCGTGCAACCCTCGATTCACGTCAGCAGGCCATCGTGCCGATCGCTGCGTTCGCTGCCGCCGGTGATATCGCGAGGCTCAACGGCGCCCTCGAACAGGGCCTCGACCTCGGCATGAGCATCAGCGACGCCCGCGAGGTGCTGGTACAGCTCTACGCCTATGCGGGTTTTCCGCGCAGTCTCAATGCGCTGTCCGAACTGATGAGGGTCGTCGAGGCACGCAAGGCCAGGGGCATCGAAGATGCGCCCGGGCGCGAGCCCAGTCAGCCCGTGCCCAAGGGCGATGCGCTGCTGGCTGCCGGCACGGCCAACCAGACCAGGCTGGCCGGAGCCGTGGTCGAGGGGCCGTTGTTCGACTTCGCCCCGGTAGCCAACGAGTACCTGCGCGCTCACCTGTTCGGTGCCATCTTCGAACGTGACAACCTCGACTGGCAGAGCCGTGAACTGGCGACCCTGAGCATGCTCGCGGCACTGCCCGGCGCCGAGGCGCAACTGCAGGCGCACATGCGCATGAGCATGAACATCGGTGTCAGTGCCGCACAGTTACGGCAGCTGAGCGAGGTGCTGGGGGAGCGCGTCACCGTCGAAGCTGCCGAGCGCGCCCAACAGGCGCTGCAGCGCCAGCTGAGCCCGTAACAGGTTTCGGCCCGGCTGGCCTTCGCACAGGCTAGCCGGCGCTCGGCAGATGATCCGCAGGGTCGAAGCGCTCGCCGGTGTCCAGGCGAATTCCGCGCAGGTGCCGGGTGTGCAGGTACGAGGCATGCAGTGCCTCGGCGAAGTAGCTGATCAGGAGCGAGCGGCGACGTGCGCCGCTCGGGTTCAGGCTGCCCGCGTGAATCAGGTCGACATCGAACAGCAGGATGTCACCGGCCAACCCGCAGAGCTGCACGGCGAGGGATTCGTCAGGCGGCGCTCCCGGCTGCGTCCGATGGCTGCCGGGCACGATGCGGGTGGCGCCGTTGTCCTGGCCGTAGTCGTCGAGGTACACCAGGGCATTGGCGATGTCGCCCGGGCGTTGCTGTGACAGATCGCGATGCAGTTGCTGATGGCCACCGCCTGCCAGGGGTTCGCGGCCTTCCACCTGGGCGATGAAGAAACGCTCGCCAATCAACGCACTCACCCCCGCCAGAAGCAGCGGCAGGCGGCAGATGGCCAGGACCTGCGCATCATCGTCGAGCTGCGCGTGGCGCCAGTCCGCACCTCGCGGCACGGGCCACTGATCCGAAGGTCTGACACGGGCATCGAACAGGCCGCGCAGCGCGTCCAGCCCATCCGCCGGCACGGCCTGGCGCAGCAGCACGTAGCCGTCCTGACGCAGGCGTTCATGGTCGATCATGGCGTTGTCCTTCTACTCGATGGCGGTCACGGGCCGCTCCCGCCGCGATCCTGCAACGGCAAATTCACCCACAGCCCGTGAGCAAGACTGCATACAATGCGCGCCTGATCATTTCGAGCCATGCACATGGCTGCCCCGAACGAGGAATACGCCCCATGGCCTCCCCAGACAAGCAGAAGAAACGCGCCCAGCGGGCCAAGGCCAAGGCCAAGCAGAACCGCATGGGCAAGCCGAAGAGTCATCCCATCCATCCGTTGCTGGCCAACGCGCAGATCGATGAGCCGTTCGATGATGTGGAGATCGACCTGAGCACCTTCGACTTCGCCGACATCAAGGAAAACGGTTTCGACCCGGCGCATTTCGACGACCTGTTCCAGGCGATGGCAGCGGCCGAGGGCATCAGCCTGCTCGCACTGTGCCTGGTGTTCCTGCAATACCCGGTGCTGGAACTGGTGGTTGCCGAAGAGGCGCAGGATGACGCGACCGATTTCATGATGGGCCTGCTGATCGCCTATCGTGCAGCCTTCCACGACGAAGACGAAGAGGCCGCCGTGACCTGGATCGGCAGCGACGCCTTCCAGGCTGCCTACAACGACGCCTCGACTATCCTGCAGCGGAAGAACGCGCGCGGCTGATTCCCCCATCGTTCAGCCTTGCAACGCGGCCTCTATCCTGGCGATGTCGATCTTGCTCATGGTCATCATCGCCTCGAAGGCACGCCGGGCCGCCGCACGGTCCGGGCTGCCGATGGCGGCCGTGAGGATGCGCGGGGTGATCTGCCAGGATATCCCCCACCTGTCCTTGCACCAGCCGCACTCGCTGGCCTGACCGCCGTTGTCGATGATCGCCTGCCACAGGCGATCGGTTTCGGCCTGATCGTCGGTCGCCACCTGGAACGAGAAGGCCTCGTTGTGGCGGAACAGCGGGCCGCCGTTGAGTCCCAGGCAGGGGATACCCATGACGTCGAACCTCACCGTCAGCACATCGCCCTGCTGGCCGGAGGGGTAGTCGCCGGGGGCGTGGTGCACGGCCAGCACGGCGCTGTCGGGAAAGGTCTCGGCATAGAAGGTGGCTGCCTCCAGCGCGTCGCGGTCGTACCAGAGGCAGATGGTGTTCTTGCTGTTCATCCTGAATGTCCACGGTTGCAGCATGGACTCCAGAGTCTAGACGCGCGGCTGCCGGTGGCCCTGCGGATGGCGCATGAACCCGCGTGTTGCTAAAGCCTCGTCAGGAGCGGGTGCTCTTGCTGCTGTCCATCACGATATGGCTGGTGATGGACGAGACGTGGGGCAGGGTGCCCAGCACGTTGGTGTGGAAGTCCTTGTAGGCGCCGATGTCGGCCACCTCGACGCGTAGCAGGTATTCAACCGCGCCGGTGATGGTGTGGCACTCCACGACCTCGGGCGCCTCGGCAATGGCCCGTTCGAACGCTTCGAGGCTGGCCTTGGTGTGCTTGGACAGCCCCACCGTGAGATAGACCACGCAGCCGATGCCGAGTCGCGACCTGTCGATCACCGCCTTGTAGCCGGTGATCACGCCGCTGCGCTCCAGTTCCTGCACGCGTCTCAGGCAGGCGGAGGGCGACAGCCCCACCTGCTCGGCCAGCTTCACGTTGGTCTGGCGGGCGTCTCTGGAAAGCTCGTGCAATATACGTTGGTCTATTCGATCGATATTGGTCATATCTTGTGCTTCGTTCGCTATGGCATCAATGAATTGCAATCGAATTGCGCGCTAAGGGCAATAAAATTGTGCAATCGAAACCCAGATGGACATGACCCAGCCAATGACCGATACCAGCGTGCTTCTCTCGTTTCTGCTCTTCTGCGTGGTGATGACCGGCACGCCAGGCCCGAACAATGCGATGGTCCTGCTGGTCGGTGCGCGTGTCGGGGTATGGCGTGCGATGCCGCTGGTGGCGGGCATTTCCGTCGGCGTCGGCCTGCTCCTGGCGGCATTGGGGCTGGGCCTCGGCACGCTGCTGTCGGCCATACCCGGCTTCGATGTGGCGCTGCGTGTCGTCGGCGCAGCCTACATCCTCTGGCTTGCCTGGAAGATCGCCAGCAGTGGCCCGTTGCAGGTTCGTGATGACGACACCGCACCCATGGGGTTCTTCGGCGGGGTGGCATTCCAGTGGGTCAATCCCAAGGCCTGGGCCGTGACCATCAGCGGCGTGGCGACTTACGTACCAGCTGAGCATCACGCTCAGAACGTCCTCCTCGCGGCCGTGATATTGCTGTTGGTCTCCGTGCCGTGCGTCGGCATCTGGGCGGTTGGCGGCGCGACGTTTCGCCGTCTGCTGATGCACCCCCGCTATGCGTTGCTGTTCAACCTGAGCATGGCGTTGGTGCTGCTCGTGGCCACGCTGCCGGCGCTCGTGCAAAGCCTGGCGCTGTAGCGCCAGGCTCCGCGTTGCGGCGGCGCCTGAGCGGCCTGCCCATGATTAAAAAAGAAGCCGCCCAACGAGGCGGCTCAAAGGGCCAACCCGAAGGGCCGGCAAGCAGGGGAGTAGCCCTGTTGTAGCGCGTGCGTCAGTGCGCCCGCACGCGAAGTCAGCGCACAGCCGCCAGATACAGGCCGCAGGCCAGCGCGATCAGTCCGGCCGGTATTGCCGTCAGCGATATCCTGTCGATCAGTCTGGACTGGGCAATGACATTGCCCAGGTCGTCCCGTTGCGCGGCAGCATGCCGTTGCAGTACCGGCACCAGGCAAATCATGTTGCCCACTACGGCTATTGCACCGGCGACTACTTTCAGCGCGTAGATGCCATCGAAGCGTCCAGGCTCGAAAAGCAGGATGCCGGTCAGCAGCACGACCAGAAAGGCAGGCATTTCGAAGAACAGATCGATCTTGCGATGCAACTGGGCAACGGTGAAGCCGTGACTCCTGCTCTGGGCTCGGGTCCGTTCCAGCAGATATTCCACGGCGACCACTCCCAACCAGAAGGCAACGGCGAACAGGTGAAGCTGAAGCAACTGATAGTGGTTCATCACTTACCCCCTTGGTCTCGAACCAGACCAGGTGTCTGGTTGGGCTCGCCGACCCGGCGATCCGGGTGATCACGCTGAAGAAAACGCCTCAGGCCTTCTCGGGTTTCTTCGTGGTGTATGGACCGGTTGAAACACTCGGCCTCGATGCGTAACCCCTCGGCCAGAGGCTGGCCGAATCCACGCACTGCAGCTTCCTTGTCAGAGCGCATGGCTGGTTGTGGCAGTGCGCAAAGGAAGGTCGCCAGTTCCATCGCGCGGGCCAATGAATGGCCCTTCGCGACGACCTCGTTAGCCAACCCCATGGCCAGCGCTTCGTGCGCGGAAATGACTCGCCCGGTCAGGATGAGCTCCATGGCCCTGCCCATGCCGATTATTCGCGGTAGTCGCTGGCTACCACCGTCAGCGAGTCCGATGTTCCAGCGTCGGCATGTCACGCCGAACGAGGCGTGTTCCTCGGCAATACGGATGTCCGCGAAACAGGCCCATTCCAGGCCCCCGGCGTACGCCACGCCGTTGACTGCCGCGATCACGGGTTTGTAGATGTCGGTCCAGCGGCTGGGGCCGAGAATGCCGGGGCGCTCTCCACGATCGTGTGCTGCGATCTCCTCGGCTGAAGATGGCACCAGGGTCAATCCTGCTTCCAGGTCGCCGCCGGCGCAGAATGCCTTGTCGCCGGCGCCTGTCATGATCGCGACCAGCGCCTCATCGTCGTCGCGAAAGCGGCGCCAGGCCTCGATCAGTTCTTCATGCGTGGTGGGGCCAATGCAGTTGCGTTTCTCGGGACGGTTCAGGCGGATGATCCTGATCGGCCCGAGGGCCTCGTATTCGATTTCGGTAAAGACCATTTCGGCGGCTCTCTTGTTGTTATCGGGACGCTTCAGTACCAGGTGACGCACTGTTCGACAGGGAAGCGTAGCCTGGGAGCGTGGATCGCCCGCTCCCCCGGTTGGCCTACTGCCAGGAGCATGATGGGGATTGCCTGGCGGGGCAGGGGCAGGACCTTCCTCAACCGCTTCTCATCGAAGCCTTCCATGGGGCAGGTGGCGTAGCCATGGCTCTGGAACGCCAGCATCAGGTTCTGCGCCGCCAGTGCGGTGGATTTCACCGCCCAAAGGCGCATCTGGCCCTGGCTGTTGGGTGTGCGCATGACCGCTTTGCGCAAGCCTGTCACGTACGTCAGGCCGCGCTTCAGCAAGCCCCTCCATCCCAGTTGCCCCTGGTTGTACTGGCGTGGCGCGCTCGTCGTGTAGAAGCGCTCGACGGCGGGCGGCACCTCGGTGGCGGGCCAGCGTTGCAGAATTTCCTGGCACGCGGACTTCCAGGTATCGGGGCGTGCCAGAACGGCAATGATCAGGGGCGCTCTGGCTGCACGTTGTCCCAGACAGACCGGGTGCAGGCGTTCGAGCCGCTGCGGGTCTGTGATGACGACGAACGACCATGGCTGAAGGTTGCATGAGCTGGGTGCCAGGACGGCGGTCTCCAGGCAATCCCTGATGACGGCATCGGGCACCTGCTGCCCGGTAAAGCAACGTACCGCACGGCGCCCGTCGACCAGCGCGCGAAAGCCGGCGGCTGTGCTATCTGTCGTCGTGCCGTCCGCCGTGGTCATTGCGCGACGCTCGCATCGGCATATGGGTGGGCGCTGCTATCAGCGCTGATCGCCTGGAACCAGTCGAGCATTTCATCCCAGATGTATGTGGAGGACGCTCTGAAGTAGCCCATGTGGCCGATGGGCTCACCCGTTTCGCCAGGCTTCAGGTCCTGGATCGCCAGGTCTGCATTGCGGTAGCCCTTGACGAACGCGTCCCGCGACGCGGGAGGTGCCCAGGGATCATCGACGGCGTTGGAGAACACGCAGGGCAGGCGAATGTCGGCATATTTCCTGGTCACAGCCTGCATGGACGGGTCGTCAAAGAAGTAGTGGGGGTGCGCGCACCAGCGTTTCCAGTCCTTGTAGACACCCAGCGGCAGGTCATCGCCCATGCCGAGAAGGCTCCAGGCCATATAGCCTTTCCAGGAAACGATCAGCGGCAGGATGGTGGACCACAGGAGGCGAACCTTGAACGCTTCTGCCCTGGGCATCCAGCCGGCCCAGCCGGCACCCGAGCCGAAGCAGTAAGCGGCGCTGACCTTGTGGTGATTGGGCAGCAGGCCGAGGCCATGACCGCCGAACGAGTGTCCCACCCAGTAGAGCGGCAGGTCGTCTGCCATGAACTCCACTGCCGCAGCCAGGTCCTGGAACCCCCAGTCCAGATAGGACATCTCGAAGCCCTTGAGCGACCTGGGTCGTGAGTCGCCGACGCCCCGGTAGTCAAGGGTCAGCACATTGAAACCCTGTGCACTCGCGTGTTCTGCGAAACGCCGATAGAAGCGCTGCTGAACGCCGGTGGCGCCGGCCACGATGAGGTTGCCCTTTTGCCTGCCACAGGCAGCGTAGCGGGTGGCCGCGAGACGATAGCCATCGCTGGCCAGCAGGCTGATCGGCTCGACCATACCGGGATGCGCGGACAGGCGACTCATTGGTTTCGCTCCCGCGCATGGCTTTCGATCAGCGCTTTGCGCAGGACCTTGCCCACGGCGCTCTTGGGCAGTTCGTCGCAAAAGATGATGCGCCGTGGTCGTTTGTAGCTGACCAGGTGTTTTTCGCAGTGTTTCATCACGTGTTGCTCCTCCAGGTAGGGTTGGCGGCGGACGATATAGGCGACAGGCACTTCTCCGGCCTTGTCATCAGGTGTGGGTATCACCGCCGACTCACGGATGCCTGGATGGGCATTGAGGACGCGCTCGACCTCAGAAGGGAAAACCTTGAATCCGGAGCAGATGATCATCTCCTTCTTGCGGTCGATGATGCGGAGATAGCCGTCGGCATCGAAGGTGCCGACGTCACCCGTTCGAAAGAAGCCGTCGGAGGTGAACGCCGAGGCGTTGTCAGCCTCACGTTTCCAGTAGCCGCTCATGATTGCCGGGCTTCTGACGCAGATCTCGCCCTCTCCGATGGTGACCTCGCTGTCGCTCTCGTCACGCAGCGATATTTCGATTCCGCTGACCGGCAGGCCGACCGATCCAGGCCGGGAACGACCCGCCGGATTACAGGAAATCAACCCGGTTTCGGTCATTCCGTAGGCCTCGGTTATGTGGCACCCGGTAACCTGATGCCAGTGCTTGGCGGTAGCCTCAGAGACGGGCATGCCGGCGCCAAGGCAGATGACCAGCGAGCTGAAATCAAGGGCTCTGAACTCACCGTGCTCGAGCAGAGCGCTGTACAGCGTGTTCACGCCGGGAAAACTGCTGATGCGATGACGTGCCCACTCTCTGGCCAGGGCTGCAGTATCTCGTGGGTTCATCACCGGCACGGCCTTGCCTCCTCGGGCCAGGCTGAACAACAGGTTGCCGAGGCCGAGGATGTGGTAGAGCGGGACGGCCAGCAGCAGGACGTATTCGTGCTCGGCCCGACCGCTCAGATGCTGCCGCAATGCCGAGTACTGCTGTGCCACGTTGTGCAGCAGGGCACGATGGCTGATCGGGACGCCCTTGGGTTGTCCCGTCGTTCCGCCGCTATAGATGATGAAGGCGATCTGCCGAGCCTCGGGCCTTGCCATCTGTTCGCTGGCGACGGGGCGGGTCGATGTCACGCGCCGCCAGGACACCGCGTTCTCTACGGCTGCCGATTGTCCTCGAAGGCGTCTCTTGGCGATCCAGTTCACCAGCGGGCGCCTCCATCCCAGCATGTCGCCCGGGGTGACTCGGACCGAGATTGCGATGCCTGCCGCCTGTACTGCATGCTGCATCGGGCCGCTCATGGGGTCGAAAAAGAATACGGCCTTGACGTCGCTGTCCTGGAATATGTGAACCAGTTCCTGCCCGGTGTAGAGCGGGTTTACACATACGGCTGTCAGTCCTGCGCGGATGATGCCCAGGCAGGCAATGGGATGCGCCAGGAGATTGGGCAGGACAACAGCAACGCAGGCGCCTGGCTCGAGCCCCTGACGTGTCAGCCAGGCTGCGATCGAGGCACTCATGGCCTGCAGGTCGGCATAGCTGACATCCACGCCCAGGGCCGAAAGCGCAGCGGCTTCAGGCGCGCGAACAGCACCTCGGCGAAGCAGTTCATCCAGCGTGTCCAATGCCGGTTCATGCAGTTCGTTGTTGTCCTGGGTGCTCACGACCCTCAACCTGCTGTTCTCTTTCTTGTTCGGATGATTCATCGAGGGCTGCTCTGGCTGACCATGTGGGCATTGGCTACGGGTGTACGAGAGGGGCGAGGGCACGCCTCTCTCGCCAGGGCGGGTGCTAGCGGCCTTTGAACAGCGGCTCACGCTTCTGCAGCATGGCCATGACGCCTTCGCGCACGTCTTCGCTGCTGATCAGGCTGAACAGCAATGCGTTGAGCTGCGAAAGCGCTGCGTCATCGCCCTCGTCTCTGGCCTGGAAGGCTGACTGCAGCGTCGCCTTGATCGCGAGAGGCGCTGCCTTGGCGATGCGCTCGGCATACTCGATGGCGCGGGCCAGCTCCTGGCCGGGCTCGACGACCTCGGTCAGCAGGCGCATGTTCAGTGCGTCGTTTGCGCCGAACTCTTCACCCGTCAGCATGTAGCGCATCGCGTTGGTCCAGCCGGCCGCTTGGGTGAAGCGCACCGTGGAGCCACCGGAAGGCGGAATGCCGCGCAGCACCTCCAGGTGCGCAAAGCGCGTGTTCCGGGCGGCGATGGCGATGTCCGCGTTGAGCACCAGCTCTATCCCGGCCGTCCAGCAGGTGCCCTGTACCGCAACGACGACCGGCTTGGTGCGGCGCGGTTTGGACACGCCCCAGGGATCGATGCCTGTGTCCGGGTATTTGAATCCGCCGGAGGCCAGCTTCGGCGTCAGTTCCATCAGGTCAAGCCCGGCCGTGAAGTGCTCGCCGTGAGCGAAGACCACCGCACAACGCAGTTCGTCGTTGCCTTCGTATTCGCCGAGGGCGAGGGCCAGGTCCGTGAGCATGGCGCTGTCGAAAGCGTTCCGTTTCCCGGCCCTGTCCAGACCGACCAGGAACAGGTTGCCGCGTTGTTCACGGGTGACGCGACCTGGGCCGCTATTCGCTTCGCTCATGAGATGCTTCTCCTGCGATGGGTTAGGCAGTGAATTATTACTTACCGAATGTTCGGTTTGAGAAAGCTAACCAAACATTTGGTAAGCGTCAAATTGAGAAGACATGGCTTATGTCGTATGATCAGCCCGCATTATCGAGAGCAGGAAATGTCCGTGCGTCCGTCAAAGATTTCTCGCGAAGAGCTGCTGCAACGTTGCGCCAACACCTTCAAGCGCCTGGGCTATCACGGCACCACGATGGATGCGCTGTCGACGGCCTGCGGCCTGACCAAGGCATCGTTCTATCACCACTACCCCAACAAGGACGCGTTGTTGAAGGACGTCCTGGGGTGGACGCACCAGCGTCTGAAGGTGTCGTTGTTCTCGCTCGCCTATGAAGAGGGGAGCCCTCCCGAGGAGAGGCTGCATGACATGGGGCAGAAGGCGAAAAAGCTGTTCCAGGACGACTCCATCGGCTGCCTGATGGGGGTCATCGCCGTTGATGCCAGCTACGGCCGAAAGGAGTTGATGGAGCCGATCCGCGCATTTCTGGACGACTGGATCGCCGCATTCGCCAAGCTCTTCGAGCCAGGAGATGCCGCTGGCGCTGAACCCAAGGCCAGGCAGCTCGTTGCCGATTACGAAGGGGCGATTCTGCTGGCGCGAATCTACAACGACCCGTCCTATATCGACGCGGTAACACGGCGAGCCATCGAACAGCTCAAGCCGACTGACTAGGAACCTTGTCCCCTGGGGTACCAGCGGACTGGGTATTGGTCAGCATCCCTCACCTGAGTGATTCCCTGAACGGTACTGGATATGCAGAAAGCAACGTCGCTGATCGATGAGATTGCCGCAGACCTGAACGGTCTGGAGCAGATGGAAGCGCTGCTTCGCTCACCGAGGAAAGTCGGGATATTCGAGTCATTGAAGCTGGAGTTCGCCGAGGTGACCAAAGGGCGTGTGGTGGTGGCCGGGATCCCCGACGCGCATGCCTACAATCCGATCGGGACGGTGCACGGCGGGTACGCTGCGACGATGCTGGACTCGGTCTGTGGCTGCGCCACCCACACCCTGCTGCAGGCCAACCAGGCCTATACCACCCTGGAGCTGAAAGTGGCATACCACCGTCCCATCACCCGTGACACCGGTCAGGTGCGTGCCATCGGCGAGGTGATGAGCGCCGGCAGGCGAGTGGCCTTTACCGAAGCCCGCATCGTGGACAGCCAGGACAGGCTCCTGGCCTCGGCGACCTCCACGCTGCTGATCATGGAAAAGCCAGCTTCGGGCAAGTGAGTGTCGGCGTCGGGCCTGATCTTTCAGGCCCCTGTGCAGGACTCAAGTCGAGCTCTCCAGCGCCCGCTGGAGTTCCTGCCATATGGCGTTCAGGGGCTCGGCACTTCGCGCGGCACGACACAACGCAACCGAGCCCTCGATCGAGGCGATGACCAGCACTGCCAGGCTCATTGCTCGAGCCTCCGACGCGCCGGAACTCAGCAGCGACTGGCTGATGATGCCTTGCCACTCGCGGAATATGGCGTTGGCCTGGTCCAGCAACTGCTCGTGGATCCGGTGATCCTGTTCCGGGCTGGCATCCCCGCGCTGCTCCGACGAATACTGCTCGACGGCCACGGCGAGCACCGCACAGCCGGCCTGAAAGTCCGTCTCCTCCAGCATCTGCCGCCACCTTGCGACGAAACATTCCAGGCCGACCACGGTGCCGTGCCGGGCGAGAAGTTCTGCCAGCGGAATACTCACCTCACGGCCTGCATGCTCGACCGCCGCCTCGAGCAATTGCTGCTTGCCCCCTGGGAAGTGGTAGGCAATGGACCCCCTTGGCGTAGCGGAGTGGCGGACCACCTCGCGAACGCTGGTGGCGCATACCCCGCGTCGGCGCAGCAGGTCCGCAGCGCCGAGGATCATCCGATCGCGTGTCGATAGAGTCATGTTTTGATTATGCCATCTGTCATATTTGATGTAGTCTCAGTCGTGGCACTATGTCACGTGGCATAGTCGTCTTCCACCCCTGTCCGCATGAGGCGACAACAACATGAATACCCGCCCGCTGCTTCCCAACCCGATTACCTCGATATCCAGAGCGTCGCTCGATACCCGGGATGGCTGGTTGCCATACCCCCTGGGAGACGATGTCCTCGAGGGCCAGCCCGATACCAGGATGAAATTGCTGCGTACCGTGGGTGTGAAAACGCCACACAAGTCGGTGGCTTTTTTCACCTCGCAGCCGGCGAAGTTTCACTGGCGGTTCGACAACGATGAAGCCTTCGTTCTGATCGAGGGGAAGATCGTGATCACCATGGATGATGGTGAGCGCCATGAGATGGGACCTGGGGATGCCATCTCGATTCCGGCCGGGCGAACCGGTGTGTGCGAGGTGCTCGAGTTCAGCCGGAAATTCACGGTCGTCACCAGCGGCGCCCAGGAATGATCGGGTCCACTCCATCGCTTCGTCGATGAGCGATGTGCCGCAGCGCAGGCCACACAGTGCTCGGGCCTGGCTTCGGCCTGTATCGACGGCGTTGCTGCTGACCCAGGACGAAGCGGTGGGGGCTACCACCGCTTCGTTTCCAGCCAGGCGTTCCTGCAGTCGCCATTCTGCAAGGCCTGGAACAGGCTCTGCTGACGAGGACGGGGAGGTCTCCGGAGCTCAGTCACCATCAGTCAGGCGGCCGTGCTGAAAACATCGAGGGGGCTACCCGTTCGTGCCATCTGTCGGCGAGGGCGAATTGTTCAGGCGGAGGTCCGGGGCATGTGCCCGACGGGCGGCTAAATGCTGAATTGACATATCGGTAAATCTCGATATTATCGCGACATGGACCTGATCAGCATATTCAAAGCCCTGTCGAACCCTACGCGCCTCGAGATCCTCAGAAGGTTGAAGGATCCCGAGAAGGGCTTTCCTCCGCAGGATGAAGGGGACGTGCACACGGTGGGTGTCTGCGTCAGCAGCATCCAGGAAGGTGTCGGTCTGTCGCAGTCGACGGTGTCCGATTACCTGGCGACGCTGCAGCGAGCGGGGCTGGTGGAGGTTCGTCGTGTCGGGCAGTGGACCTACTACAAACGCAACGAAGCGAACATCAGTGCGCTTGCCGAGTTCCTTGGCAAGGAGCTGTAATCTTTTGATCTGATATATCGATATTTCCCGATATCCCTGTTTCGCGAAGTGAGGATTGAAGATGGCCTGAGAGCAGGAAATTCCGTAAATCTTTTTGCGTTTATATATCGAAAAATCTCGATATCCCTTTTTATCGAAGCGAGGAAATACCATGAAAGCGTTGGTTCTCAACACATTTGGCGGCCCGCAAGCCTTCGAGCTGCGCGACGTACCCAAGCCAGTGGCGCAGGCAGGGCAGGTCCTGGTGCGGGTGCATGCAACGTCCATCAATCCGCTGGACTTCCAGGTCCGGCGCGGTGATTACGCCGATCTGGTGCCATTGCCGGGCATTACCGGGCATGACGTCTCCGGTGTCGTCGAGGCGGTCGGGCCGGGCGTGACGAGCTTCGCGCCGGGCGACGAGGTCTGGTACACGCCACAGATCTTCGACGGTCCGGGAAGCTATGCCGAATATCACGTCGCCGCCGAAGGCATTGTCGGCAAGAAACCGGCGGCGCTGAGTCACCTGGAGGCCGCCAGCCTCACCCTGGTCGGTGGCACGGCCTGGGAAGCACTGGTGGTGCGTGCTGCGCTGAGGTTGGGCGAGCGCATCCTCGTGCATGGCGGTGCCGGTGGCGTCGGCCATGTGGCGATCCAGCTGGCAAAGGCCATGGGCGCCAGGGTGTTCACCACCGTGCGCGAGGCGAACGTCGAGTTCGCCAGAGGGATAGGGGCCGACGTGGTCATCGACTACGAGAAAGAGGACTACGTTGACGCCATCCTGCGGGAAACCAATGGCCAGGGCGTCGATGTGATCCTCGACACCATCGGCGGCGACACGCTGTCGCGCAGCCCCGATGCGCTCGCGCAACTGGGGCGCGTGGTCTCGATCGTGGACATTGCCCAGCCGCAGAACGTCATCCAGGCCTGGGGCAAGAACGCCAGCTATCACTTCGTCTTCACCCGGCAGAACCGCGGCAAGCTCGATGAGCTCCGTGCCCTGGTGGAGCGTGGCCAGCTGCGGCCACACGTTGGCGCCGTCTATTCGCTTGCGGACGTTCCACGTGCCCATGCGCTGCTGCAGAGCCCCAACAATGGCCTGCGCGGCAAGATCGCGATTGCCATCGAGCCCTCACTGCTTTCGTCAGCGCACTCGACCGTTCAAGCCACCCCGGAGGCAACCCCATGATTCACGAGATTGCGCTGCTGCCCATTCACCGCGAGCGTATCGAGCCGTTCAAGCGCGCCTTCGCCGACGTCGAGTACCTGCTCCGGCGTGCCGAGGGTTACGCCGGCCACTTGCTGGCGCAAGGCATCGAGACGCCGGAGGTGTTCAACCTCATCGTGCGCTGGCGTTCACTCGAGGATCACGCGCCGGGCTTCGAGGCGAGTGAGGATCACCGCCTCTTCATGGCGGGGCTGGAGGCGTACTTTGCGCAAGAGCCGCAGGTCTACCACGTCGAGGCGGTCATGCCCGGTGAGCTTCCGGCGCCGGCGGCATTCACGTTCGCTGAGTGAGTCGTCGTGGTCGCGCCTCGATCCGGCAGTCGGTTGCTTCCTGCTTCACGGCTGCCGGATCGCTGGCCATGGCCATGGCCAGGCGCAGCGAACCGAAGAGGATCGCGAGGGCGTCAGTGGTGGTGCGGGCGCGTGACTTGGCGAATAATCGCGGCCACTTCATCGTCGTCGAGCCATTGTCGGAATGTCCATGAGCACCACCTTGCCGCCCCTCGTTCTGTCGATCCAGTCGCATGTGGCCTGGGGCCATGTCGGTAACGCCGCTGCAGTCTTCCCCTTGCAGCGACTGGGCTTCGAAGTGCTGCCGATCCATACCGTGCAGTTCTCCAACCACACCGGTTATGGTCAGTTTCGCGGCCAGGTATTCGGTGCCGAACATATCCGCGACGTGCTGCTTGGGTTGCGTGAACGTGGCGTGCTGCCGCGTCTGGCTGCCGTGCTTTCCGGTTATCTGGGGGATGCCGATAGCGGGCGGGTGATTCTCGAAGCGGTGGGTGAGATTCGCCAGCACAACCCGGCGCTGCGTTACCTGTGCGACCCGGTGATGGGCGATGTCGGGCGTGGTGTGTTCGTCAATCCGGCGATTCCCGACTTTCTGCGGGATCAGGCCATTCCCTGCGCCACTATCATCACCCCCAACCAGTTCGAGTTCGAGCTGCTGACCGGCAGCCAGCCGGCCAGCCTGCAGGAGGCCGTCAAGGTCGCCAGGCAGTTGCGCGGACGCGGGCCGGATGTGGTGATCGTCACCAGTCTGGCGACTGCGGACATCCCTGAGGACGAGCTGGGCACCCTGGCGGTGAACGGCGAGGGCGTCTGGCTGGTGACGACACCGCGACTGGCGCTGCACCCGTTGCCCAACGGCATGGGCGACGTGTTCTCCGCCACCTTGCTGGGTCGCCTGCTGGCGGGTCAGGCCCTGCCGCAGGCGCTGGAGCTGGCGACCGCGACGCTCTACGCGCTGGTCGAGCGAACGGCGCAGGGCGCGCGCGACCTGCCGCTGGTCGCGGCGCAGGAGCAGATCGTCGAGCCGGTCCGTGCTTTCCTGGCCAGGCGCTTGTCCTGAACGGGCGTTCGTCGGAATCGGCGTGATCTCAAAGTGATATCGCGGTAATCTGGCCCTGTTTTCGGTCGCGCCTCGAAGCCGTGACCGTTTCTACGGATGGATTTTGACCTTCAACTCCAGCAGGCCACCATCACAGTAGAAGCGTTGTCATGCCGTACCGCCGACTTGTTGCCTCCCTCCTGGCCGTGGCTCTGTGCCTCGTCGCCAATCAGTCTCTCGCTGAGCAGATCAGCGGGCAGCTGCACATCAGTCTCACCATTCTCAAGCGCTGCGAAGTATCCGCCGAGCGTGACCAGCAGGCCGTTCGCGTGCTCGGCAACGGTTGCGAGCAGGCCGCGTACCAGCTGCAGGACGGACGCGGGCGAGCGCTGCCGCTGAAGCCCGATGCAGGGGCGGCGTCGGTCTCCACGCAGTCCGTCGCGGATGCCGGCTCGACGCTGGTGGTCTACTGGTAACGCCTCAGTAGTTGATGATCAGCAGCACGTTGTCGGTGTACACGCCGACCGGCGCGTTGGCCTGTGACGGGTCGAGAATCGCCTGGTAGGTGAACGTCTGCGAATCGCCCGTGCCACTGGCGCTCAGTGGCGAGCCGCTGTTCCAGATCAGGCTGCTGCCGTTGTGATAGAGGTTGTAGCGCAGGTAGTCGCTGCCGTTTCTCAGCCGTCGCCAGGGGGCCAGGTAGTTCTGCCCGTCATCGAAGGTCAGCGTGTAGCCCTCGGTGCTGGTGCAAGTCACCGCGAAGGTACGTTGCTGGGCGGAAAACTGGCTGATCAGCGCATTGGCGCCGAAGTCCACGGCAGGCAGCGTATCGATGCGACAGGCCTTGGTCACGACCAGGGTGATGGTCAGCGTCGCCAGGGAGCCGCTGCCCCAGTTGGTGGGGGCGCCGCAGATGGGCAGGCAGCTCTGGGTCAGTCCGGGGCTGCGGCTCCAGGAGCAGAGGTTGAGCGCACCGACGGTGCAGATGGCCCAGTCCCAGCGCAGGGTGATCGTGGCGGTGTAGGTGCCAGCCGGCACATTGGGCCCGGGGTTGGTGCGAAAGTACAGGCCGATGGCGCTGGAGCTGCCGCCCAGTGCGACCAGGTTGATGGCGTCGAGCTGCTGGGGCTGGCCGGCTACCAGCGTCTGGCTGTAGCCGGAGTCGCGGTAGATCGAGAAGGGTATCTGGTTGCCCTGGCCGTCCTGCAGGGCCAGGGTCCCGGCATTCTGCAGCGTGACCCTGACATAGGCGGCGGCCAGTACCTGGAGCACGCCGGGGCAGGAGAGACCCGCACCGGCCGCGGCCTGCTGCTGGGTGGTGCGCAGGCTCAGTGAGTTGCTGCTGCCGAGGCTCACCGACGCCGCATAGATGCCACAGGCGTGGGCCGGGGCGACGAGCAGGAGGCTGCAGAGCGTCAGCGCGAGGGCCAGCCAGCGGGTCATGGCCGGGCACCGTCGTACTGGCAGGGAAGCGGGCCGACCAGGGTAATTTCCACGGCGTCGTCATCCAGGGTGAACCGGCTGCTGCAGGTCCTGCCATCGGCCAGGCGCACGTCGAGGCGGTTGTCCTTGGCCAGACCTTCGAAGTACAGCAGCCCGTCCCAGCCGATGTAGCTGCGTTGGCCGCTGGGTTGATGCGTCACCTGGCTGCCTCGCGGCAGCGGGCGGCCCTGGCCGTCGACCAGCTGGATGCTGGCGGAGAGGGTCATCACCATGGCGAAGTTGAGCAGGGCGCCGCTGCCCTGGTGAACCGCGATGCGCTTCTGGGTTTCGCTCAGGTGCAGGTTGCTGGGCATGTCCAGCAGGTCGACTTCGTACTGTCCGGGGTAGTAGGACGGCACCCAGGGCACCAGCAGATAACCCGCTCTGTCGGTGCGGCCGAGCAACTGGTGCTCGTAGTGCACCGGCACGCCTGACTGGCCTTCGGTGCTGACCAGGACGAAGGCGTCCTCGATGCGGTTGCTGGCGAACAGCTGTCCCTGCATCGCCACCAGGGAGCCGCTGACGCCGCCCCACTGCGTGGTCTGGCCGTCGTTGCTGTAGACCCCCGCCTGCACCTGCGCATGGCGCGAGCGCCAGGTCAGGTCGGCCTGGCGGAAGTCGCTGTCACCCTCGGCCACGCCCAGGTTCCAGCCCAGGCCACCGTCGCTGGGCGCGTTGCGACTGTAGTTGGCGCGCACGCTCTGCTTGCCGTTGCTGTCCCGCTCCACACCCGTGGTCAGGCTGGAGTAGAGGTCGAAGGGCACGACCAGCTGGGCCTGGATGGCGTGCGTCGCATCGTCCAGCTGGCGATTGAAGGAGAGGTAGAGGCTGCTGTTGCCCCACAGGCTGCGCGACCACGACAGGTTGATCAGGCGGGTCCGCTGGCCACTGTGTTCTTCGCTGGCGAAGTAGCCGATACCGAACGAGCCGAACCCTTCCGGGCTGAAGCTGAAGGTCAGCTGATCCTGCAGCTTGCTCAGCGGGCCGCCCGCGAGGTCGCTGTCCAGCGCCTGGGCGACGCTGAGGTCGGCATAGTCGGCGGTGCGCTGAATGCGCTGGGCGGTGACGCCGAAGCGGCGCCCGTAGTAGCTGTAGCCGAGGCTGTACTGCTGGCCGTTGCCGATGCCAGCGCTGTGGCTGATGGAGCTGGTCAGGGTACCGAGCAGGCCGAGCCCGACGGTGGCGCCGATGCCGGCCTGCCTGAGCCCGGCGCCATTCTCGCCGTGCGCCTCCAGGGTGAGGCTGTCGCTCAGACCGTAGCGCAGGCTGCCGCTGCCGACGAGACGGCCGTAGGCGAAATCCTCCACGCCATAGTTGCGGCGCAGCTTGCCCAGCGACAGGGAGAAGTCGGAGAGGCCCTCGCGCAGCAGGCTGTCGGTCACGTAGAAGGGGACGGTCGTCGATACCTGGCGGCCCAGCACGTCGGTGGTGACCAGGGTCGCGGTGCCGGCGCCGCTGATATAGGGCACGGTGTTGAGGGTGAAGGGGCCAGGGCGCAGGTCCTGCTGGCTGACGCGGGCGTCGTCGATGAACAGGTCCACCGTGCTGGGCACCGTGGCATCGCCGTCGAAGCGGGGCAGGGGGTAGGTGATCAGGTCCGGACGCAGGGCAAACTCGCGCGACAGCTGCACGCCGCCGAGGCGGACCGCGCTGTTCCAGGTCAGCGCGCCGGTGATCAGGTCGCCGCCGCTCAGGCTGAGCATGCGTTGCTGGTCGTTGAAGCGCCAGGTGGTGTCGTAGCGGGTGTAGCCGTCGCGGTAGCCTGGGCCGGAGAAGCTGTGGCGATACACGCCGGTGTTGGAAATCATGCCGAAGCCATCGAAGACGCGTTGCTCCAGCCAGGTATTGGCATAGTGGCCGGCGTTCTCGGTGTGGCTGTAGTAGAGGTCGTAGTTGAACAGCGCGCCGAAGGCGCTTTGCGCCGGCATCGGTTCGCTCAGGCTGCTGGGGCCGAAGCGCTGGTGTGGCAGCCATTCGCTGGGCAGGGTCAGCAGCAGGCGCTGGCTTTCCTGCTGATAGTCGCTGCGTAGCGCGTCGATCCGGTCCAGGGCGACCCAGGGCGGTGGCTCGGGGGGCAGGCGAACGCCGGCGGCGAGCAGATCCTCGCGCTGGACGAACAGCCGGCCCTGATGTTCTCTCACTTCCGTTACCTTGCCGCTGGGCAGTTGATTGACGATCAGTTCCAGATACAGCACCTGAGCCTGGGCCAGTTGCTCGGCGTCATCGGCATGGGCCGTGCGTATGCAGAGCACGGCTGCCAGTAACAGCAACAGGGGCAGTGAGCTACTCAGTGGCCAGTACCTGCGCTTGGCGACTCTCGTTGATACGCGCCTGTATGCGCCCGCTGCGAACCCCGCTCGGCATCGGCCAGCGCATCCTGGCGCCGGGCAGGACGTAGCCGAGCAGCCCTTCGGCGACGGGCTGGGGGCCGTTGGCGCGCAGCAGTTCCACCTGCGACAGCCTGGCCGGTGCGGGGCCGACGTTGTGCAGGTGGAGGAAGGTTCCGGCGCGTTCCTCGACGAAGCGGTAGCGCAGGTCCGGCGCCAGTGGCTGACCCTGATCGGGTGCTTCGCGCAAGCCGTCATCCAGATAGGCTCCGGGGCCGACCACGACCAGCGGTACGGAGTAGCGCATCTGGAACTGCACGCCCAGCTGCGACGGATTCGCCCTCGGCGGCAGCACCTCGTCGACCAGTACCCGGTAGGTGCGCAGGGTGCCTGGCGGCGGCGGTTGCAGGTTGACCAGCCTGACCAGCTGGCGCTTGCCCGGTTGCACGGTGGCCATCGGCGGGCTGCCGACCACCTGCTTCTGTTGGCTCAGGCGGTCTGCGAAGGCTTCCTGCTCCCAGGTCATCACCCTGACCTGCAGGTCCACCGGCTCCAGGCCACGGTTCTCCAGCCACAGTGCGGCTGACTTCTGGCGATCCGCCTCGATCATCGGGTTGATGGGCCAGATGAGTATGGAGGTGGCCGCCTGCACGGCGACGCTGAGCATCGCTGTCGCCAGCAGGCAGCCGAGCAGCAGGGCGCGCGTGCACATGGCTCAGTAGCTCACGGTAACGGTGACGGTATCGGTGTAGAGGCCGGCCGAGGGCATCGGGCTGACGCTGAACAGGCGGGCGTACACCGGATAGGTCTGGCTGCCGCCGCCACTGGGGAAGTTGATGCTCATGCGCGTGCCTCCGTTGCTGTCGTCGCCCCAGATGATGCTGCGGGCGGCATCCTGATAGAGCTGGTAGCGCAGGCGCTCGCTGCCCAGGGCGAGGTAGCGGCCCAGGCCGACGCTGCTGGCGTTGAGCCCGGCATTGAGCGAGACGCTGACCGAGGTGCCGGGAGAGCACTGCAGGACGATGGAACCGTTGCCCGGCGTGCTGGCGATGTCCAGGTTGCCTGGCAGGCTGCTGACCTGGCCGAACGACAGGTTGCCGAACGAGGTGGCGTCGCTGGCGCCGCTGCCAAGCAGGCAGCCCGCCACGATTTCCGCGCGCAGCTGGAAGCTCTGGCTGACGATCTGATCGTTGACCCCGGTATCGCCGAGGACCGGCACCACGGGTGCAGCCAGCAGGGTCAGGCAGGCGAGGCCGGCTGTCGTGGGCGCAAGGGTTCGGCACGGCATCACCAGCTCACCGTGATGGTCAGGGTGTCGCTGTAGTTGCCCGGCAGCGGCGCGCCCTGGGCCGGTACCCGGGCATAGACCGGCAGCCACTGGTCCTGGCCGTTGCCCATGGCGCTGACGCCGGTCGTATCGTCCCAGACCGTGGCGTGGTCGGCGCTGGTGTAGAGGTTGTAGCTCACCACGTCGGCGCCAGGCCCCGCCATCTGCCGGTTGCTGGTGGTGCCGCTGTGGCCGGCGTTGATCAGCACGCGATAGGGAATGTTCTGCTGGCAGTTGATGCGCAGGGCACCTGCTCCAGGCTGGCCCACGCGCTCGATGAGGTTGTCGAGCCTGAGGTGGGTACCGAAATCCAGGGTGCCGAAGCTGACCCCGGAACCGCTGTCGCCGCCTGCCTGGCAGGCCGGCAGTACCTCCACGCTGAGGCCGACCGTGGCGGTCTTGTCGACCGCAGGCAGAACGCCCGGGGTCAGCAGGAGTAGCAGGGCGATCAGGCGGTGCATGGCGATTCTTCCTTGGTAGGCGTGACGTCCTCTTGCACGGGCCGTGAGGGATTACCAGGCGATGGTTACCTGCACGGTGTCGGTGTAGGTGCCGGCGACGGGCGTGGTCTGCGCCGGTACGCGACCGTAGACGACCACTTCTTCGTCATTGCCGGTACCGGTGCCGGAAAGCACGTTGCCGGTGGCGCCGCCATCGCCCCAGGACTGCGTGCGACCGGCATCCTGGTAGAGGTTGTAGTCGATGAGGACGCCGCCGCTGTTCATGCGTCGCTGTCCGCCGCTGGCGTTCTGCCCGGCGTTCAGCGCAATGGTGTAGGGCGTGTTCTGCGTGCACTGCAGGCCGAACGAGCTGCCGCCGGAGTTGCCGAGGGAGCGTCCGTCGATCAGGTTGTTGAGGTCGTTGTAGTCACCGAATGACAGCGAGCCGAAGGTGTTGCCGCTGCCACTGGCACTGCCGTTGGTGACCGTACAGCCACTGCCGATGGTGATCTGGATGTTCAGTTGACCTTGCAACTCGCCGGCCGAGAACGCCGGTGCGGAGAAGAAGAAGAGGGTCAGTACGGCGCTTCTCATGACGCGCTTCATCGCTCGAGTCCCTTCCAAACGGAGTTGCTTGGACCATAGTTCAAGCTCGTCGGAGGCTCAAAGACGGCCCGCCCCGTCCGGTTGGCGCAGGCAACGAATATTGCGAATAAATGACTGATTGGTCAGGAGAATTTGTCCGTGTAAGTAATAACCGGAATGACGAATCGGTGATGGCTTACAGGGTTTTCAGAGTGCAGCGTCCGGACCGGATTACCCGGCTTGGCGCTTTACAGCCGGCTCACCCCGGCAATCACCGGGGTACCGCTCAGCGGGTCGCTCAGCAGTGTGCAACGCACGCCGTACAGGCGTTCCACCAGCTGCGGCGTGACGATGTCGTTCGGGCTGCCGCTGGCAACGATCCGCCCCTGGTGCATGGCGATCAGGTGATCGGCGTAGCGGCAGGCGCTGGACAGGTCATGCACCACCATGACGATGGTCTTGCCGGCGGCGGCCAACTCGCGGATCAGCTCGAACACCTCGATCTGATGGCCCAGGTCGAGCGCCGAGGTGGGCTCGTCGAGCAGCAGCAGCGGCGTAGTCTGCGCGATGGCCATGGCCAGCCAGGCACGCTGGCGCTGGCCCCCGGACATGGACTCCAGGGGGCGATCGGCCAGTTCGACCAGGTCCGCCGCCGCCAGCGCGGCGTCGACGATCGCCTGATCCTCCTCGCTCCACTGGCGCAGCAAGCTCTGGTGCGGCTGACGGCCGAAGCGGATCAGCTCGCTGACGGTCAACCCATCCGGCGCGCTGGCATCCTGGGGCAGCAGGGCCAGCCGCCGTGCGACCTCGCGCGAGGGCAGGCTGCCGATGGCCTTGCCGTCGAGCAGCACGCTACCGGCGCTGGGCTTGTGCAGGCGGGCCAGGCCGGCAAGCAGGGTGGACTTGCCGCAGCCGTTGGGGCCGACGATGGCGCTGACCTGGCCGCTGGGGATCGTCAGGTTGAGCGTGTCGATGATCAGGCTCTGGGCATAGCCCATGCTCAGTTCACGGGCTTCCAGGCTCACGTCCGTCGGTCTGGCGTCGGCGAGCAGGGAGGAAAGATGGGTCATGTCGAACTCCGTGAGGGCTGGCGCAGCAGAATCCACAGCAGGTAGGGGCCGCCGACCACGGCGGCGATGATGCCCACCGGAATCTCGATGGGGGCCAGCAGGGTGCGCCCGACCCAGTCGGCGAGGATCATCATCAGTGCGCCGCACAGCGCGGCATTGAGCACCGGCACGCCATGCCGGCGGCCCAGGTGACGTGCCATCTCCGGCGCCGCCAGGGCGATCAGGCCGACCGGGCCGACGACGGCAACGGCCAGGGCCGTGAGCCAGACGCAGAGGATCAGGGTGAGCAGGCGCATCAGCTGCAGGCGCACGCCGAGGCCGATGGCGACGCTGTCGGAAAAGCGCATCAGGCTCAGCGCGTTGATCAGCAGCTTGGCCAGGGGCAGGCCGAGCGCCAGACCGATGCCGAGCAGCAGCACCGAGTCGGCCGGGCGCGCATTGAGGCTGCCGACGGTCCAGGGGTAGGCCGCGTTGGCCGCGTCCATGTCGCTGCGCGCCAGCATGAGGTTGGTCAGTGCGCCGAACAGCGCGCCGATGGCGATACCGACGACGATGAAGCGGTAGCCACGTGCGCCGCCGCCTGCGGCCAGGGCGAAGGTCAGCACGGCGGCGGTGGCGGCCCCGCTCAGGGCCAGCGCCGAGGGGGCAAGGCTGGTCGGCACCGCCACGATGGAGGCGACCGCGAAGGCGGTGGCGCCGTTGTCGATGCCGATCACCCCCGGCGTGGCGAGGCGGTTGCGCGCCAGGGTCTGCAGCAGGCAGCCGGCGGCCCCGAGGGCGGCGCCACTGAGCAGGCCGGCGACGAGGCGCGGCAGGCGCAGCTCCTGGATCAGGAACACCTGCAACGGCTCACCCTGGCCAAAGGCGGCCTGCAGTGCCTTCCAGGGCGTGAGGGCGTCATCGCCACTGGCCAGGAGCCAGGTGCTGACGGCGACCAGCAGGGCCCCCAGAATCAGGCCGACCGCCAGGCTGCGTCGATGCAGCAGCAGGCTGCACTCGCCCAGGCGTAGCAGGGAGTGGCCGCTGGGGGCGAGGCGGGGGCGTGCGGATAGATGCTTCATGTCACAAGGTCGGCAGGCGATGGTTGCGCACCACGGCGATCAGGATCGGTGCACCGACGAAGGCGCTCACCACCCCCACCGGCAGTTCGTAAGGCTGCACCAGCAGGCGCGAGATGACGTCGGCCAGGAGCAGGACGCAAGGCCCCAGCAACATGCTCAGCGCCAGCGTGCGACGGATGTCGGAGCCGACCAGGCGCCGCGCGATGTAGGGCACGATCAGGCCGATGAAGGCGATGGGGCCGGCTGCAGCCGTTGCCGTGCCCACCAGGATCGCCACGGTCAGCAGCGTGCCCAGGCGGGTCAGTTGCGGGTGGTGGCCAAGGCCGCTGGCGACGCGCTCACCGAGGGCCAGTGCCGCCAGTGGACGGACGACGATCAGTGCCAGCAACACGCCGGCGAGCAGCCCGGGCATGCTCCACTCGAGCGTGTCGAGGGGGCGTCCGGCGAGGGCGCCGATGACCCAGAAACGCATCTCGTCGGCGGTGCGCTGGTCCCACAGCAGCAACAGGCTGCTGAGCGCGCCGAGCATGCCGGAGAAGGCGGCGCCGGCCAGCACCAGGCGCACCGGGTCATCGCCCACACCGCGCAGACGGGTGACCAGCAGCACCAGCAGGCAACCCAGCAACGCGCCGAGCATGGCGACGCCCAGGTGCAGGCTGGCGGCGGAGGCGCCAAGGTTGATGGCCAGCACCACGGCGAAGGAGGCGCCGGCACTGACGCCCAGCAGGCCCGGCTCGGCCAGTGGATTGCGGGTCACGGCCTGGAGCAGCACCCCGGCCGCGCCGAGGGCGACGCCCACCAGCAGAGCCAGCTCCGTGCGCACCCAGCGCAGCTCGAAGACGATGAAGCGGGCGTCGTCATCCTGGCCGCCCAGCAGCGCATGGAAACTGGGCAGGATGCCGATGTCACTGGCCCCGAGCAGCAGGCTGGCGCCACATAAAAGCAAAAGGCACAGGGCGGCGAAGCCCAGTGCCTTGGCAACGGTCAGGCGTGAGGCGGGCATCAGTCGAGCAGTGCCTTCTCCACGTCATCGAGCACCTGCTGGGCCGCCAGGTAGCCGGAGCTGCTGCTCCAGATCTGCCCATCCACGGTCATCACCTGATCCTCGGCGACGGCTTTCAGGCGCGTGAAGGCCGGCTGCTTGCGGGCATCGTCCAGGGCCTTGCGGCCGTCGGGGTTGAGCGTGGCGAGGAAGATCCAGTCGGCATTGATGCGCGACAGGTTTTCCAGGCTGAGCACGTCGCTGTGTGGCTTCTTCTCCTGGGCGGCCGCCAGCGCGTTGGGGCGCAGGCCGAGGTCGGCGAGCAGCTGACCGACGAACAGGTGGCTGGACATGATCACCGGCCCCTGCGGGTTCCAGCGCACCACGCTGATCGCCTGGCCCTGCGGCAGGCGCTGGCGCAGGGCAGAGCTGCGCGCGTCGATTTCGGCGATGCGTTGCTGGCCTTGCTGCGCCTTGTCGAGCGCCTGGGCGTAGGTCGCGTAGGTGATGCGCCAGTCCTCGAAGCTGTTGCCCTTGGGCACCACGGTCGGGGCCATCAGGTTCAGCTTGGCGTACAGTTCGGGTGACAGTTCGCTCGAGGCCAGGACCAGGTCGGGCTGCAGGCGCAGGATCGCCTCCAGGTTGGGTTCGCGCACGCTGCCCACCAGGGTGATTGCGCCGGCCTTGGCCTTCAGATAGTCCGGCACGTCGTTGCCACCCCGGCTGGCCAGCGTGCCGACGGGTTGCACGCCCAGCGACAAGGCGGCATCCAGCGCGCTATCGCCCAGTGCGACCACGCGCTGCGGCGTGCCGCTGAGTGTCAGCGGGCCATTGGCGCTGTCCAGCGTGCGTTCGCTGGCTTGCAGGGGAAGGTTGAACAGCAGCGTGGCGGCGAACGCCAGCGCAGTGCGTTGCACGAAAGAGGGGATGGACATGCAGGACTCCAGGCCGAAAGGGCTGCAATGACGCCGCCCCATACAGGATCGAAAGCAAGCTATCTTTTACCCTCAAGCGTAATGAAAATCCATTGCGTTTACGAAGTTTTTACAAGGACATCGCTCAAGCTCCGCCTGTGACAGGTGTCTGCAGGGTGGTCATTTTCATTTCTGCTTTGAAACTCCTAGCGCGTTCATCGGCTTCTTTCATGCATTCGAATGCTGCAGACTAGCGCGCATTTCCTTCCCTCCATTGATCAGGAGAGTGTTCATGAGCCCCGTTTCCTTCGCCCGCCAGCGCTACACCACCAAGGCTTACGATGCCAGTCGCCAGGTGGATCAGGCGATCATCGACGAGCTGCTCGAACTGCTGCGTCTGGCCCCGTCGTCGGTCAATTCGCAGCCGTGGCACTTCGTCGTGGCCAGTACCGCCGAGGGCAAGGCGCGTCTGGCCAAGGGCGCCCAGGATGGCTTCGCCTACAACCAGCCGAAGATCCTCAACGCCTCGCACGTGGTCCTGATCTGCGCGCGTCGCGACATCGACGACGCCTACCTGGCCGACGTGCTGCAACAGGAAGCCGACGATGGCCGCTTCCGTGACGATGCGGCGCGCACCGGCCAACACAACACGCGCAGCAGCTACGTCGAACTGCATCGCGGCCTTGGCGACATGCCGCACTGGACGGAGAAACAGGCCTACCTGGCACTGGGCACCCTGCTGCTGGGCGCGGCTGCCAAGGGCGTGGATGCCACGCCGATGGAGGGCATCGACCGGGTGGCGCTGGACGAGGAGCTGGGCCTGGCTGCCCTGGGGCTGAGCAGTGTCGTCGCCGTGGCACTGGGGTACCACAGCGACGGCGACTTCAATGCGGCGCTGCCGAAGTCGCGCCTGCCGGCCGAGCGCGTCTTCACCCACCTCTGAGCACACGGCCCCTGCACAGGGGCCGCGTCGCCATCATTCCGGCAGCTTGGCGATCACCTTGATCTCGAAGTCGAAGCCGGCCAGCCAGGTCACGCCGATGGCCGTCGCGGTCGAGTAGGGGGCTTCGCCCCAGTACTCGGCCGCGACTTCCCAGATGGTCTCGAAGCGCGAATGCGGGTCGACCATGAAGATGGTGGTGTCCACCACATCGTCGAAGCTGCTGCCCGCCGCGGCAAGAATCGCATTGAGGTTGCTGAAGGCCAGGCGCACCTGCTCTTCGAGAACCGGTTCCGGCGAGCCGTCCTTGCGACTGCCGACCTGACCGGAGACGAACAGGAATCCATTGGAGCGCACCGCCGGCGAGTAGCGGTGAAGTTCATAGAGCGCATGGCGATCGGCCGGGAAGACCACGTCACGTTTGGGGTTCATTGCACACCTCCATCTGGGCTGCGCTGCAGCCGTTGTTAACGATGGAGTCACTGTAAGAAGACGCCTGGCCTGGATAAACGCGCAACTCTGGTCATGACTGTTTGTAGAATCCAAACAATCAACAGTCGAGAGAGACGCGAAATGGACCGTTTCGATGCGATGCAGGCGTTCGCGCGCGTGGTCGAGACCGGCAGCTTCACCAAGGCTGCCAGCACCCTGCACATGAGCAAGACCAGCGTGACCCAGCTCGTCCAGCAACTCGAGGCGCGCCTGCGCGTGCGTCTGCTCAACCGCACCACGCGGAAGGTCAATGTCACCGCCGACGGCGCGGCCTATTACGAACGCGTGGTGCGCCTGCTGGCCGATGTCGACGACGCCGAGACCAGCCTGTCCAGCGCGGCGATGGCGCCCCGTGGACGCCTGCGGGTCGACGTGCCCAGCCCCTTTGCGCGGATGCTGCTGATTCCGGCACTGCCGGCGTTCTACGCGCGCTATCCGGAGATTCAGCTGACCCTGGGGGTGAGCGACCGCATCGTCGACATCATCGGCGAGAACGTCGATTGCGTGGTGCGTGGTGGCGAGATCACCGACCAGTCGCTGATCGCCCGCCACGTGGGCGACCTGCAACTGGGCATCTACGCCACGCCAGGCTATCTGCAGCGCAGCGGAACGCCGGGCCACCCGCGCGAACTGGAAGAGGCGGGGCACAGCACCGTGGGCTTTCTCTGGTCGCGGACCGGCAGGGCCTTGCCCTACGCCATGCAGCGGGGCGATGAGCGCATCGAGGCGCAAGGCCGGCCGCTGCTGACCGTCGATGATGGCAATGCCTATCTCGCGGCCGGCCTGGCAGGCCTGGGCATGCTCTGGCTGCCGCATTACATGGCCGCGCCGCACCTGGCCAGCGGCGAGCTGGTGCGCCTGTTCGAGGACTGGCAGATGGCGCCGATGCCGATGTACCTGGCGTTCGCGCCGAACCGCCACGTCAGCGCCAAGCTGCGGGTGTTCATCGACTGGGTGGTGGCGCTGATGGCCGAGCATACCCCGCTGTCGGCGCATCGCTGAGCCAAGAGGGCCGCCCTCCACGAGGCTGACGAGCGGGCAGCAAAGAATTGTCTTGACCGCAGAGAATGATCGTTCTACCTTGCTGAGAACGATCATTCTCTGTGGTGCATGAACCATGCTCGAAGATGCTTCCATCCAGCAGCGCCTGCTGCAGACCACCGAAAGCCTGATCTACGCCGGGGGCATCAACGCCACCGGCATGGATGCCATCGTCAGGGCCTCGGGGGTGGCGCGCAAAAGCATCTATCGCCTGTATCCGACCAAGGAGGCCCTGGTGGCGGCGGCGCTGCGTGCCCGTGACGAGCGCTGGATGCGCTGGTTCATCGATGGCACGTCCAGCGGCGAGCCGCGTGCGCGGCTGCTGGCGATCTTCCCGCTGCTGCGCAGCTGGTTCGAGTCAGCGGACTTTCGCGGCTGCGCGTTCATCAATGCGGCTGGCGAGACCGGCGATCCGAGCAGCGAGATTCGCGCCGTGGCGCGGCTGCACAAGCAGCGCCTGCTCGGCTACCTGAACGAAATCACCGCCGCCTGTGGCCTGGCCGACGCTGCCGGCGTGGCCAGGCAACTGCTGTTGTTGATCGACGGCGCTACCGCCGTTGCCATGGTCACCGGCCAGGCCGATGCCGCCGACTGTGCCGGCCAGACTGCGTCGATGCTGTTGCAGACCCCGAATGCCCAGTGATGGGCGCCATTCCCTGAAAGCAAGAGGTGCCGTTATGTCGTCCAATGATGAAATCCGTCCGCCGCTACCGCCGTTCACCCGCGAGAGTGCCATCGAGAAGGTCCGTCTCGCCGAGGATGGCTGGAACAGCCGGGATGCGGCCAAGGTCGCCAAGGCCTACAGCCTGGATACGCGCTGGCGCAACCGCGCCGAGTTCGTCGACGGGCGCGGTCAGGCGCAGGCCTTCCTCGAACGCAAATGGGCCAAGGAGCTGGAGTACCGCCTGATCAAGGAACTCTGGGCGTTCACCGACAACCGCATCGCCGTGCGCTATGCCTACGAGTGGCGTGACGACTCGGGCAACTGGTTCCGCTCCTACGGCAACGAGAACTGGGAGTTCGGCGCTGACGGCCTGATGGTCAATCGCTACGCCTGCATCAATGACCTACCGATCACCGAGGCCGAGCGCAAGTTCCGCTGGCCACAGGGGCGCCGTCCGGATGATCATCCGGGTCTGTCCGAACTGGGGCTCTGAGCGGCTCGCAGGCACGGGACTTGCTGCGTGAATGCGTCGATGACCCCGAACCCCAAGGATGCCGAATGAATCGCAACGATCTGCGCCGTGTCGACCTGAACCTGCTGGTGATCTTCGAGACCCTGATGTTCGAGAAGAACCTGACGCGGGCTGCGGAGAAGCTGTTCCTCGGCCAGCCGGCAGTCAGTGCAGCGCTGGCGCGCCTGCGCGACCTGTTCGACGACCCGCTGCTGGTGCGCAACGGCCGGGGTTTCGAGCCGACGGCGCGGGCCCTGGCGATTCTCCGGGAGCTGCAGCCGGCGATGGACACCATCTCGGGCGCGGTGAGCCGTGCCCGGGAGTTCAACCCGGCGACCAATCGCGACACCTTCCGCATCGGTCTGTCGGACGATGCCGAGTTCGGACTGTTTCCGGCGCTGCTCAATCAGCTCCGCGAGGAGGCGCCGGAGGTAGTGATCGTGGTGCGGCGGGTCAACTTCCTGCTGATGTCGTCGATGCTGGCGTCGGGGGAGATCTCCGTCGGCGTCAGCTACACCACCGAGCTGCCGGCCAATGCCAAGCGCCGCAAGCTGCGCGAGATGCGCGTCAAGGTGTTGCGCGGCGATGAGCGGCCAGGGCCGCTGACGCTGGACGAGTACTGCGCCCGACCGCATGCGCTGGTGTCCTTCTCGGGCGACCTGTGCGGCAACATCGACAACGATCTGGCGCGCCTCGACCGTTCGCGGCGCGTGGTGCTGGCAGTGCCGCAGTTCAGTGGCTTGCGCTCGATCATCGCGGGGACGGAAATGCTCGCCACGGTGCCGGATTTCGCCGCGGCAGCCCTGATCGAAGGCACCAGCCTGCGCGCGGATGACCCGCCATTCGAGCTGGTCAACTCGGACCTGTCCATGGTCTGGAGCGGGGTGACCGACAACGATCCGGCCGAGCGCTGGATCAGGAGCAAGATCGTCGAGTTCATGGGCGAGCCGGGCGCCTGAGCGGGGCTCAGTCGCGGTAGAACACCTGGATCAGGTGATAGCCGAACTGGGTCTTCACCGGGCCGTGCACCTCGCGCAGGGCCTTCTTGAAAATCACCTGGTCCACCGCGCGGACCATCTGTCCGGGACGGACTTCGCCCAGGTCGCCACCTTTCTTGCCCGACGGGCAGGTGGAGTGCTTGCGCGCCAGTACATCGAAGGCTTCGCCGGCGGTGATGCGCTTCTTCAGGGCCGCCGCTTCCGCTTCGGTCTTGACCAGGATGTGGCGGGCCATTGCCTTTGCCATTGATGGGCTCCTCAATTCTGTCAGCGCGCTATTGTGCCAGCATTCGCTGCGCCAGCAGAATGACGTCAATTTTATGGGTCGTGCGTTGTCCGCACTGCAGGTAATCATGGCCTATGGTATTTCAATCGCTGTTGACGGAAGCGCCGCCATGGATCTCCCTGCAATGCTGAAAGTCCTGTCCACGCAGGACGGTTCCGACCTCTATCTCTCCACCGGCGCGCCGCCCTGTGCCAAGTTCAATGGCGTGCTCAAGGCGCTCAGCCAGGAGCCGCTGAAGGCGGGGGACGTGGCCGCCATCGCGGATTCGGTCATGGATAGCGCGCAGCGCGAGGAGTTCGAGCGCGAACTGGAAATGAACCTGGCGATCTCGCTGGCCGGGGTCGGTCGTTTCCGCATCAACATCTTCAAGCAGCGCAACGAGGTGTCCATCGTTGCGCGCAACATCAAGATGGAGATTCCACGCTTCGAAGACCTCAAGCTGCCCGAGGTCCTGCTCAGCACGGTGATGGAGAAGCGCGGCCTGGTGCTGTTCGTCGGCGGTACCGGTTCGGGCAAGTCGACCTCGCTGGCGGCGCTGATCGATTACCGCAACCGCAACAGCGGTGGCCATATCATCACCATCGAAGACCCGGTGGAGTACGTGCACCGGCACAAGAAGTCGATCATCAACCAGCGCGAGGTGGGCGTGGATACACGCAGCTTCCATGCAGCGCTGAAGAACACCCTGCGCCAGGCGCCGGACGTGATCCTGATCGGCGAGATCCGCGACCGCGAGACCATGGAGCACGCACTGGCCTTCGCCGACACCGGGCACCTGGCGATTTCCACCCTGCATGCCAACAACGCCAACCAGGCGCTGGACCGCATCATCAACTTCTTCCCCGAGGAGCGTCGCCCGCAGTTGCTCAATGACCTGGGCAACAACCTCAAGGCCTTCGTTTCCCAGCGCCTGGTCAAGACCATCGACGGCAAGCGCCGCGCGGCGGTGGAGGTGATGCTGGGGACGCCGACGGTGCGTGATCTGATCAAGCGCAACGAATTCTCCGAGCTCAAGGAAATCATGGAGAAGTCGAAGAACCTCGGCATGCAGACCTTCGACCAGGCGCTGATCGACCTGGTGCACGACGGCGCCATCGACGAGGAAGAGGCGGTGAAGAACGCCGACTCGGCGAACAACGTGCGCCTGAAGCTCAAGCTCTACCGCGACAACCCGGCCAATGCCAAGCCCGCGCCCGTCGCGGCGGCTCCGGTGGCGGCGCCGGCTGCAGCGCCGAAGGCCGCCGAGGCGGGCGACTGGGGGCTGGAACTGAAGCTCGAGGACATCGAGGAAGAGCAGCCGCCGGAGGATCCGGGGCGCCAGGGTATCTAGGGCGTGGGCCAGAGCATTGGGCGGTAGGCCTGGCGTAGCCGCTGGCTGACGCCGTCGTGGTCGAGCTGGGCGATGGCGTCGCGCAGCTGCGTCACCAGCTGGCGGTCGCAGTCGAGCGAGCAGGCCAGGTAGAGGTCGGTGCTTGCCAGGGGTGGGCTCATGCGCAGCTCGTGCCGGCGCGCCGCCGATTTGTGCCAGATGTACAGCGCCTCGTCGATGCCGGTGAACCAGGCATCGATGCGCCGCAGTTCGAGCAGGCGGGCCGGGTTCTCGCCAAGCCGGATCTGCACGATCTGCTGCTCGGCGAAGCCCTCGCGGCGCAGCGTCTCCACCTGTGCGGTGCCCAGCCCGACACCGATGCGCTGGTAGCGCCGGCGCGCCTCGGCGAAGCTGGCCACCGGCTCGTCGAGGCTGAAGAAGGCGCGCTCGAGCAGCATGATCGGGGCTATCCAGGTGTAGCGCGCCTCGCGCTGCGGGGTTCGTGACAGCGGGATGATCAGCAGGTCCTTGCCCTTGCTCACGGTGGCCTGCGCCCGCAACCAGGGCTCGGCGATGATTTCGGTCAGGCGACCGCTGCGGGCGGCGGCGGCCAGCACCACATCACCGACCATGCCGTTGCCGCCTTCATAGTCGTGAAAGGTCAGCGGCGGGGCGTCGGGCAGGTACAGCTTTACCGGCCCTGCTGCCGCTGCACAGACGGCAGCGCACAACGTCAGGACAAACAGCAGGTGTTTGAAATGAGGCACGGTGAACATCCTGTTGTTCAGTGGAGAAACAATAGACGCAAGCGGCTATTACCCTGGGGTCCGTGAGTCTCCGTGACTGGCAGGTGGTGCGGCCGGGCAGGTGCTCGTCGGTAAAATGGCGTCATTATAATGAACAAATATGCCTGAAGGCTAATTGCCATTATTCGGTGCGCTTGCCTGTGCCGCGCGAAGGCTCTGGCATGGGGATTTGCCGGCATTCGCCCGGTTCGGCTGGCGCGAACGCGCCGTGATGCGCGTTGCAGACTGATGCGGGATTTCAGTTCTGCAGTTGTGGCAGGTCGCGATACAGCTCCAGTGCCTTGGGGTTGGCCAGCGCATCGGTGTTCTTCACCGGTCGCCCGTGAACGACATTGCGCACGGCCAGTTCGACGATCTTGCCGCTGATGGTGCGGGGAATGTCAGCGACCTGAACGATTCGCGCCGGTACATGGCGTGGCGTGGTGTTGGCGCGGATCACCTGGCGAATCTCGTCACACAGGGCGTCGTCCAGGGTCGCGCCATCGCGCAGGCGCACGAACAGCACGACGCGCACATCGCCGTCCCATTCCTGGCCGATGGCGATGGACTCCAGCACGCTCGGTACCTTTTCTACCTGGCGGTAGATTTCCGCGGTGCCGATGCGCACCCCGCCGGGGTTGAGCACTGCATCGGAGCGACCGTGGATGATCAGGCCGCCGTGCGCGGTCTCCTCGGCGTAGTCGCCGTGCGCCCAGACGCCAGGGAAGGTGGTGAAGTAGGCCGAGCGGAATCTTTCGCCATCGGCATCGTTCCAGAAGCCGAGCGGCATCGACGGAAAGTGCCGGGCGCAGACCAGCTCGCCCTTGGCGCCATGCAGCGGCCGGGCGTCCTCGTCCCATACCTGCACGTCCATGCCCAGGCCCTTGCACTGCAGTTCGCCGCGCCATACCGGCAGGGTCGGGTTGCCCAGGGCGAAGCAGGAGACGATGTCGGTGCCACCGGAGATCGAGGACAGGCAGACATCGCGCTTCACATCGCGATAGACGTAGTCGAAGCTCTCGTGCGCCAGCGGCGAGCCGGTGGACAGCAGGGTCCTGAGTGTCGTCAGGCGATGGCTTTCCCGTGGTTTGACGCCGGCCTTCTCCAGCGCGGCGATGAACTTGGCGCTGCTGCCGAACACGGAGATGCCCTCGGCGTCGATCAGGTCGATCAGGCGGGTGGGCTCGGGGTGCAGCGGCGATCCGTCGTAGAGCACCAGGGTGGCGCCCAGTGCCAGGCCGGATACCAGCCAGTTCCACATCATCCAGCCGCAGGTGGTGTAGTAGAACAGGGTGTCGTCGGCGCCCAGGTCGGTATGCAGGCCCAGTTCCTTGAGGTGCTGCAGGAGCGTGCCTCCGACGCCATGGACGATGCACTTGGGCACTCCGGTGGTACCGCTGGAGTAGAGGATGTACAGCGGCTGGGAGAAGGCGACCGGGACGAACTGCGGCGCGCCGCCGGGCTGGTAGAAGTCCTGCCACAGGCTGACCTGCGCGGATGACCTGTAATCCTCGGGGCTGGCCTGCAGGCGCGTGTACGGCACGATCAGCAGCTGCTCCAGGCTGGGCAGTCGCTCGAGTATTTCGCCCAGCTTGGCACTCAGGTCCAGGTCCTTGCCGGCATAACGGTAGCCGGCAGCGGCGATCAGCACCTTGGGCTCGATCTGGCCGAAGCGGTCGATCACGCCCTGGGTGCCGAAGTCGGGCGAGCAGCTTGACCAGGTGGCGCCCAGGCTGGCACTGGCCAGCATGCCCACCACCGTTTGCCAGGTATTGGGCATGAACGCCGCCACCCGGTCGCCGACACCGACGCCGGCATCGCGCAGGCTGCGTTGCAGGCCGGCGACATGCGCGGCCAGTTGCGCGTAGCTGAGCTGCTCGCGGCGACCGTCTTCGCTCACGGCCACCAGCGCCGGGTGGCCGTCGCGGCGGCGCAGCAGGTGTTCGGCGAAGTTCAGGGTGGCGCCGGGAAACCACTGCGCATCCGGCATGGCCGGACCTTCGTGCAACACACACTCGGCGCGAGCGTGCCAGCGCACGTCGAAGACATCGGCGATGGCCTGCCAGAACGCCTCGCGCTGCGCGACGCTCCAGGCGTGCAGGGCGGGGTAGTCGGCCAGCTGCAGGGCATGGCGGTGGTTGACGAAGTGGCGCAGGGCTTCCATGCGGCTGGCCGCGACACGTTCGGCGCAGGGTCTCCACAGAGGTTGCGGCATGATGAGTCCTCGTGGTCGTCGTGCTCAGCCTTCAGCTTAGCTCGACCACCGGGCCTCATCGTCTCCCGGCGCTAGTGACTCAGGCGCGCGCGCGCCACGCGTGAACCGTTGGCCTTGCCCAGTACCTGGCAGATGCGCTGGCCAGCGGCGATCAACCCGTCCATGTCCATGCCGGTGTCGATGCCCAGGCCTTGCAGCAGGTAGAGCACATCCTCGCTGGCGACGTTGCCGGTGGCGCCCTTGGCGTAGGGGCAGCCGCCGAGCCCGGCGACCGAGCTGTCGAACACGCTGATGCCTTCGAGCAGGCTGGCGTAGATGTTGGCCAGGGCCTGACCGTAGGTGTCATGGAAGTGCCCGGCCAGCCGCTCACGCGGAACGTCGCGGCTGACCACGTCGAGCAGCGCGCGGGTCTTGCCGGCGGTGCCGGTGCCGATGGTATCGCCCAGCGAAACCTCGTAGCAGCCCATGGCATGAAGCTCGCGTGCCACTGCGGCAACCTGCTGCGGGGCGACGTCGCCGTCGTAGGGACAGCCCAGCACGCAGGAGACGTAGCCACGCACGCGCACCTTGGCGGCCTTGGCCGCCTCCAGCAGCGGCACGAAGCGCTGCAGGCTGTCGGCGATGGAGCAGTTGATGTTCTTCTGCGAGAAGGCTTCGCTGGCCGCGGCGAACACCGCCACTTCCTCCACCTTCGCCTCCAGCGCGGCCTCGAAGCCCTTGAGGTTGGGGGTGAGCGCCGCATAGGTGATGCCTGGCCGGCGCTGGATGCCGCTGAACACCTCGGCGGAGCCGGCCATCTGTGGCACCCATTTGGGCGAGACGAAGCTGCCGACTTCGATGTAGCGCAGGCCGGCGGCGCTCAGGTCATCGACCAGGCGTACCTTGTCGGCGACGCTGATCGGCTGTTTCTCGTTCTGCAGGCCGTCGCGCGGGCCGACTTCGACCAGGCGCACGGAGTGGGGCAGGTTCATCGGGTTTCCTCGTCGGTATCCGGTTGTAACGCATGGGGTGGACATCGCTTTTCATGTCCACCTCGATATGGGTGGGGGCCTTTATGGTGGATCGATACAGCGTGATCCACCCTACGGTTCGCGTTCAATCCGTGCGTAGGGTGGACATCGCCTTTCATGTCCGCCTCGATGCGGGTGGGTGCCCTGATGGTGGATCGATACAGCGTGATCCACCCTGCGGTTCGCGTTCAATCCGCGCGTAGTGCGTAGGGTGGACATCGCCTTTCATGTCCACCTCGATGCGGGTGGGTGCCCTTGTGGTGGATCGATACAGCGTGATCCACCCTACGACTCGAGTTCCACCAGCACTGTGCCTTCGCTGACCATTTCCCCTTCGCAGCAATACAGCGCCTTGACCGTGCCAGCTTCGGGCGCGCGGATGCTGTGCTCCATCTTCATCGCCTCCAGCACCACCAGGGCGGTGCCGGCCTCGACCGTCTGGCCGGCCTCGACCAGCACACGGACGATGCTGCCGTTCATGGGCGCGCCCAGGCCGCCGTGCTGGGCATGGCTGGCCTCGGCCGCCGCGATGGGGTCGAAGCGGGTGATGGCATGCAACTCGCCATGCCATTGCAGGTAGAGGGTATCGCCACGGCGCATGCAGCGCAGGCGCTGGCGCGTGCCCTCGATATCCGCCTGCAGGGTGTCGTCACCGAAATGCGCCTGGTTGCCGGCGCGCACCTTGCGGTTTGTGCCCTGGCAGCTCAGGTGCAGGTCGACTTCTGCCGCCCCGGCGCTGCGCCAGCCACTGCGGTTGGCCCAGGGCGAGTGGCTGTCGTCGGTACGCTGCAGGGCCGCCTCGGTCTGCACCCAGGCGTCGGCGGCGAGCTGCCAGAAGCGCTCCGGCAGTTCGCCGGGGCTGGGCAGCAGCTGCTGCTGGTGGCGGGGGATGAAACCGGTATCCAGTTCGCAGGCGGCGAACGCCGGATGGGAGAGGATGCGGCGCAGGAATGCGAGGTTGGTCCTGACGCCGCCGACCAGGGTTTCGTCGAGCATGGTCAGCAGGCGCAGGCGTGCCTGTTCGCGGTCCTCGCCCCAGGCGATCAGCTTGCCCAGCATGGGGTCGTAGAAGGGCGAAACGCTGTCGCCCTCGGCCACGCCGCTGTCGAAGCGGCGACCGTCGCCGGCCGCACCTTCGCGGTAGAGCGCCAGGGTGCCGGTGGCCGGCAGGAAGTCATGATCCGGGTCTTCGGCATACAAGCGCACCTCGATGGCGTGGCCGTTCAGCGGCACCTGTTGCTGGCTGATCGGCAGTGGCTCGCCACGGGCGACACGAATCTGCCAGGCCACCAGGTCGAGGCCGGTGATGGCCTCGGTGACCGGGTGCTCGACCTGCAGGCGCGTGTTCATTTCCATGAAGAAGAAGTCGCCGCGCTCGTCGAGCAGGAACTCCACCGTACCTGCACCGACATAGCCGATGGCCTGCGCGGCCTTGACCGCTGCCTCGCCCATGGCACGCCGCAATTCGGTGCTCAGGCCGGGGGCGGGGGCTTCCTCGACCACCTTCTGATGGCGCCGCTGGATCGAGCAGTCGCGTTCGTTGAGGTACAGGCAGTTGCCATGTCGGTCGGCGAAAACCTGGATTTCCACATGGCGGGGTTTGAGCACGTACTTCTCCACCAGCATGCGCGAATCGCCGAAGGCCGACTGCGCCTCGCGCTGGGCGGATGCCAGGGTTTCGCCCAGTTGCGCCTCCGACTCGGCGACCTTCATGCCCTTGCCGCCGCCGCCGGCAGCCGCCTTGAGCAGCACCGGGTAGCCGATGCGTGCGGCGGCCTCGCGGAAGGTCTCGAGGTCCTGCTTGTCGCCATGGTAACCGGGCACCAGCGGCACGCCGGCCGCTTCCATCAGCGACTTGGCGGCCGACTTGCTGCCCATCGCCTCGATGGCCGAGGCGGGCGGGCCGAGAAAGACCAGCCCGGCCTGCTCGATGGCCTGGGCAAAACCGGCGTTCTCCGAGAGGAAGCCATAGCCGGGGTGGATGGCCTGGGCACCGCTGGCCTTGGCGGCGGCGATGATCCGGTCGATCAGCAGGTAGCTGTCGGCGGGCTTGGCGCCGCCGAGATCGACCGCCATATCGGCTTCCCGGACATGCCGTGCCTCGGCGTCGATGGCGCTGTGCACGGCCACGGTGCGGATGCCCATGGCCTTGGCCGTGCGCATCACCCGGCAGGCGATCTCGCCCCGGTTGGCGACCAGCAGGGTATCGATATGGGTGGGCTTCATGCTTGCGGCTCCTGCCAGGCGGGCGTGCGTTTTTCCAGGAAGGCTCGGAGTCCTTCCTGGCCCTCGGGGCTGATGCGGATCCGGGCGATGGCATTCTCGGTGTAGCGACGCAGGGCCGGGGTCAGCTCACCGCTGGCCACTTCGCGCAGCAGGTCCTTGCTGGCGCGCATGGCCTGCGGGCTGTTCAGCAGCAGGTTGGCGACCCAGGCATCGACCTGCGACTCCAGTTCATCAGCGGGGTAGCACTCGGCGAGCAGGCCCAGTTCGCGGGCGCGCTTGCCGTCGAAACGCTCGGCAGTCAGGGCATAGCGCCTGGCCGCGCGCTCGCCGATGGCCTGCACCACGAACGGGCTGATCACCGCCGGGGCCAGGCCGATGCGCACTTCGGAGAGGGAGAACAGTGCGTCCTCGCTACCGATGGCCAGGTCGCAGCAACTGGTCAGGCCCACCGCGCCGCCGAACGCCGCCCCCTGCACCACGGCGAGGGTGGGAATCTTCAGTGCGGCAAGGTTGTACATCAGCTCCGCCAGCTCGCGCGCGTCATTCAGGTTGGCGTTGTAGTCGAGCCCGGCCGCTTGCTGCATCCAGGCCAGGTCGGCGCCGGCCGAGAAGTGCTTGCCGCGGCCACGCAGGAGGAGGAAGCGCAGGCTCTTGTCTTCGCCCACGGCATCGAGGGCGAGGATCAGCTCGCGAATCATCTCGGCGTTGAAGGCGTTGTTCTTTTCCGCCCGGTTCAGCCACAGGGTGGCGAAGCCGCGTGTATCGGTTTCAAGCTGTACGGTGGTGAAGTCGGTCATATCTCGTCGCTCTCAGATCTGCGGTGTAGGAGCCGGCTTGCCGGCGATGCTGCTGATCGCCCGCAAGCGGGCTCCTACCGGCTGCTTTACATGCGGAACACGCCGAAACGGGTCGGCTCGATCGGCGCATTGAGGCTGGCGGACAGCGCCAGGGCCAGCACGTCGCGGGTCTGTGCCGGGTCGATCACGCCGTCGTCCCACAGCCGGGCACTGGAGTAGAAGGCGTGCGCCTGGTGCTCGTACTGCTCGACGATGGGCTGCTTCAGGCGCTGTTCCTCGTCATCGCCGAAAGGCTGCCCGGCGCGTTGCGCCTGTTCGCGCTTGACCTGCACCAGCACGCCAGCGGCCTGTTGCGCGCCCATCACGCCGATGCGTGCGTTGGGCCACATCCACAGGAAGCGTGGGTCGTAGGCGCGGCCGCACATGCCGTAGTTGCCGGCGCCGAAGCTGCCACCGATGATCACGGTGAACTTCGGCACCTGGGCACAGGCCACGGCGGTGACCAGCTTGGCACCATGCTTGGCGATGCCGCCTTCCTCGTACCTCTTGCCGACCATGAAGCCGGTGATGTTCTGCAGGAACAGCAGCGGGATGCCGCGCTGGCAGGCCAGCTCGACGAAGTGCGCGCCTTTCTGCGCCGATTCGGCGAAGAGAATGCCGTTGTTCGCCAGGATCGCCACCGGGTAGCCGTTGATGCGGGCGAAGCCGCACACCAGCGTGGTGCCGAACAACGCCTTGAACTCATCCAGCTGCGAGTCGTCGACGATACGGGCGATGACTTCGCGCACGTCGAACGGCTGCTTGGCATCGGCCGGAATCACCCCGTACAGCTCCTCGGCCGCATGGCGAGGGGCGATGGGCGCACGGCTGTCCAACTGGCCGAGCTTGCGCCAGTTCAGGTTGGCGATGCTGCGCCGGGCCAGGGCCAGGGCGTGTTCGTCGTCCTCGGCATAGTGGTCGGCCACGCCGCTGGTCTTGCAGTGCACGTCGGCGCCGCCCAGTTCTTCGGCGCTGACCACCTCGCCGGTGGCCGCTTTCACCAGTGGCGGGCCGGCGAGGAAGATGGTGGCCTGCTCGCGGACCATGATGGTCTCGTCGCTCATCGCCGGCACATAGGCGCCGCCAGCGGTGCAGGAGCCCATCACCACGGCGATCTGCGGGATGCCCAGGGCGCTCATGTTGGCCTGGTTGAAGAAGATGCGGCCGAAGTGCTCGCGATCCGGGAATACCTCGTCCTGGCGCGGCAGGTTGGCGCCGCCGGAGTCCACCAGGTAGATGCACGGCAGGCGGTTCTCGCGGGCGATGGCCTGGGCGCGCAGGTGCTTCTTCACCGTCAGCGGGTAGTAGGAGCCGCCCTTCACCGTGGCGTCGTTGGCCACGATCATGCATTCCACGCCCTCTACACGGCCGATGCCGGCGATCACCCCGGCTGCCGGCACGTCCTCGCCGTAGACGTCATGGGCGGCGAGCTGGCCGATCTCGAGGAAGGGCGAGCCGGCATCGAGCAGGCGGTTGATGCGTTCGCGCGGCAGCAGCTTGCCGCGCGCGGTATGGCGCTCCTGCGCCTTGGTTCCGCCGCCCTGCTGAACGCGGGCGAGCAGGGCGCGCAGGTCGTCCACCTGGGCGAGCATGGCGGCCTGGTTGGCGGCGAACTCCGGCGAACGGGTGTTGATCTGGGTGTGCAGGATGGCCATTGGCGCACTCCGAATTGCAGGCTTTAGCTCCCCTCTCCCGTTCACGGGAGAGGGGCTGGGGGAGAGGGTGGTGCTAGCACCTCCGGCCCTCTCCCTAACCCTCTCCCACAAGTGGGAGAGGGGACTGTCCGCGCTGTTTGAGGGTTATTTGGTTTCGTTGAACAGCTCGCGGCCGATCAGCATGCGGCGGATTTCGCTGGTGCCGGCGCCGATCTCGTAGAGCTTGGCGTCACGCAGCAGGCGGCCGGCCGGGTACTCGTTGGTGTAGCCGTTGCCGCCGAGCAGCTGGATGGTGTCCAGCGCCATCCTGGTGGCCATTTCGGCGGTGTAGAGGATCACCGCAGCGGCGTCCTTGCGCGATTCCTCGCCACGGTCACAGGCACGGGCGACGTTGTACAGGTAGGACTTGGAGGCGTTCATGCCGGCGTACATGTCGGCCAGCTTGCCCTGCACCAGCTGGAATTCGCCGATCGACTGCTTGAACTGCTGGCGCTCGTGCACGTAGGGCAGCACCACGTCCATGCAGGCGCTCATGATCCCGGTCGGCCCGCCGGACAGCACGGTACGTTCGTAGTCCAGGCCGCTCATCAGCACGCGCACGCCACAGCCCTCGGCGCCGAGCACGTTCTCCTCCGGCACTTCGCAGTCCTCGAACAGCAGCTCGCAGGTGTTGGAACCGCGCATGCCCAGCTTGTCCAGCTTCTGGTGACGGGAGAAGCCCTTGAAGTCGCGCTCGACGATGAACGCGGTCATGCCGCGCGAGCCGGCGTTGACGTCGGTCTTGGCATAGATCACGTAGGTGTGGGCATCCGGACCGTTGGTGATCCACATCTTGTTGCCGTTGAGCACGTAGCGGTCGCCGCGCTTCTCGGCGCGCAGCTTCATCGACACCACGTCGGAGCCGGCGTTGGGCTCGCTCATGGCCAGGGCGCCGACATGTTCGCCGGAGCACAGGCCAGGCAGGTACTTGAGCTTCTGCTCGTGGCTGCCGTTCTTGTGGATCTGGTTGACGCACAGGTTGGAGTGCGCGCCGTAGGACAGGCCGACGGAGGCCGATGCGCGGCTGATCTCTTCCATTGCCACGACGTGGGCCAGGTAACCCATGTTGGTGCCGCCGTACTGCTCGTCGACGGTCATGCCGAGCAGGCCCATGTCGCCGAACTTGCGCCACATGTCCATGGGGAACTCGTTGTCGCGGTCGATCTGTGCGGCGCGCGGGGCCAACTCCACCTGGGCGAAGTGGTGCACGGCATCGCGCAGCATGTCGATGGTCTCGCCGAGGCCGAAATTCAGGGTTGGGTAGCTCATGGTTCCACCTGTGTCTTGTATTTGTTGAAAGGGGATCAGCTGTTCGTCTCGGCGAGTGCCGCCAGACAGCGTTCCTCCGCGGTATCCAGTTCGAGCTGCATCTGCTGGATGTCGAGCAGTTGCTGCTCGAGCTGGGCGCGGCGGGCGGCGATCTTGTTCATGAAGGTTTCCAGCTGCTTGCGGTTGCCGCCGCTGGGGTCGTAGAGGTCGATCAGTTCCTTGCACTCGGCCAGCGAGAAACCGATGCGCTTGCCGCGCAGAATCAGCTTCAGGGCGACCAGGTCCTTGGGCGAGTAGATGCGTTCCTGGCCGCGCCGCTCGGGACTGAGCATGCCTTGCTCTTCATAGAAGCGGATGGCGCGGGTGGTGACGTCCAGCTCGCGGGCCAGATCGGAGATCGAAAAAGTCGTGGGCATGGGGCTGTCTCGTTTACCTTTACGTTAACGTAAGCTTGTGCGAATCTTCCTGTCAACACCCCCGAGGGGCCCGAGAGTGGCATCACTTGTGCTTGCCAGGGCAGGCACTCTTTACGGGCTCGAGTCCTGGGTGTAGACCTTTACCGGTGCACGAGGCTGCCGAGTTGGAGCGAGATATGGCGCAGAGCTTCCAGACAGACCCACTCAAGGATTCACGACAGGCTCGCCTGCGCCTGGTCGCCGACGGCCAGCTTCCGCCAGGCGTACTGCGCGAAGAGATCGACGCGTCGTGGCGGCGCAGCCTGGGCCATGGGCTCGACTGCCTGGAGGGCGAGCGCAGCGATTTCTTCCACGACCTGCGCTTGCTGCTCGACGACAATCGCATGCTCATCGATGCCGCGACTCCGGAGATGGAGTACCTGGTGACGCAGCAGGGGCGCGCTGGCCTGGTGATACTGGGTGATGCCCAGGCCAATGTCCTGGCCATCGAAGGCCCTGACGACTACCTCAAGCAACCGGGGCTGCGTGACCTGCGTCCCGGCAGTTGCTGGAGCGAAACCCTGTGTGGCACCAACGCCATCGGCACGGCCGTCGTCGAGGGCCGGCCGACGCTGATCAACTGCGGCGAGCATTACCTCGATCGCCTGAGCCCTTTCTCCTGCACCTCGGTGCCGTTGCGTGACCCCCAGGGACGGATCGTCGGCGTTCTGGACGTGACCCGCGAAGGCATCATGGCGCAACCCCAGGACAGCCTGACCATGCTGATGCTGGCGGCCGGCAACATCGAAAGCCGGCTGTTCGGCCTGTGCTATCCGGACCACCTGGTACTGGCCTTCCACAGCCGCCCGCAATACCTCGGCAGCGCCTGGCATGGCCTGTTGGCACTGAGCCTGGATGGCGAGGTCCTCGCTGCCAACGAGCGGGCGTGCGAGTTGCTCCAGCTGTCGCGTGAGACGCTCACCGGGCGTCGCGCCAGCGAGCTGATCGGCGAGCGCTCGCCGCAGTTCATCGCGCGCCTGCTCCAGGGTGGCATCAGCAGCGTGCAGACCGCCAAGGGCGAATTCTTCTTTCGCACGTTGCAGGTTCCCCGGCCTGCCAGCCCGGGTACGGGAGTGCCGCCGCGTACCCGCCCGGGTGCCGTTGCCCGACCGCTGGAAGACCTGGCCGGGCAGGACACCCGTTACGCACGTGCCTTGCGCATGGCGCGCCAGGGCCTGGCCAGCGACTTGCCCGTGCTGTTGCTGGGCGAGACCGGCACCGGCAAGGAGGTGGTGGCCCGTGCCCTGCACCAGTCGGGGCGGCGGGCGGACAAACCCTTCGTCGCGGTGAACTGCGCCGCGATCCCCGAGGGGCTGATCGAATCCGAACTGTTCGGTTACCGCGAGGGCGCCTTCACCGGCTCGCGCCGTGGCGGCATGGTCGGGCGCCTGATGCAGGCCCAGGGCGGCACGCTGTTTCTCGATGAGATCGGTGACATGCCGCTGGCCTTGCAGGCGCGTCTGCTGCGCGTCCTGCAGGAACGCAAGGTGGCGCCGCTGGGCGCAGCCGAAGAACAGGACATCGACGTGGCGCTGATCTGCGCGACCCACCATGACCTCAAGCGCCTGGTGCTGGAAAAGCACTTCCGTGAAGACCTCTACTACCGTATCAACGGCGTCAGCCTGCGCCTGCCGGCCCTGCGCGAGCGAAGCGACCTGGAGCAGATGGTGGCGAGCGTGCTGCACAGGCATGGAGCCGCACATGTGACCCTGGACAGGCCGCTGGCCGAGCTGCTCGGCAGCTACGACTGGCCGGGCAACATCCGCCAGCTGGAAATGGTCCTGCGCGCGGCGCTGGCGATGCGCGAGGAGGGCGAAACGGTGATCGGCCTGGATCACCTCACGGACAGCCTGCTCGATGAACTGACCGGCAGCTGCCGGCAGAGTGGCAGCATCCGCGAGAACGAGATGGAGCTGATCCGCACCAGCCTGGAGCGCCACCAGGGCAATGTCTCCGCCGCGGCCGATGCCCTGGGCATCAGCCGGGCGACCCTGTATCGCAAGCTCAAGCAGATGGGCAAATGATGGCTCCCCCCCTTGCTGCGGGCGCTGTAGCGGGGCGGCCATGCCCAGATTGCTGACCCAGCTGGTCGATACCCACGACCCCGAACTGTTGCGCCGATCGCTGGCCTGGCTGTTCGGCTTCGTCAGGCCGCATCGGCGTGCCATCGCGGCCTTGCTCGGGCTGTCGCTGTGCGCCTCGCTGCTGGTGCTGGCGCAGCCGTGGCTGACCAAGAGCCTGATCGACGACGGCTTGCTGGCCAGGGACTTCCCGCGCCTGCTGCAGGTGGCGCTGGCCATGGTAGCGGTCGGCATCCTCGGTACCCTGTTGTCCGGTATCAATCGTTACCTGCATACAGGTTTGTCCGGGCGCATCCTGTTCGCTCTGCGCGATGACCTGTATCGCCACCTGCAGCAGCTGTCGCCGGCCTTCTACGGGCGCAAGCGGCTGGGCGACATCCTTTCGCGGCTCGATGGCGACGTGGCGGAAATCCAGCGTTTTGCCGTGGACTCGCTGTTCTCCGCCGTCTCCAGCGTCATCGGCCTGCTCGGCGCGGTGGCGTTGATGCTGGTCCTGTCCTGGCAGCTGTCGTTGCTGCTGGCGCTGCTGATCCCCCTCGAGGTTCTCTGGTTGCGCTGGATGCGGCGCAAGGTCGAGCGCGAGGTGCGCAGCCTGCGCGAGCGCTCGGCGGATGTCTCGTCGTTCCTGGTCGAGACCCTGCCGGCGATGAAGTTCATCCAGGCCAGCGCTGCCCAGCAGCGTGAGTCAGCACGCCTGGAAGGGCTGGGCCAGGGCTACATGCGCCAGTTGCTCAAGGTGCAGGTGACGGAGTTCTTCACCCACGCGCTGCCCGGCACCCTGACCTCGTTGTCACGCGCCTGCGCCTTTCTGATCGGTGGCTACTGGGTCATCCAGGGCACCTGGCAGGTGGGCGCGCTGATTGCGTTCTCCACCTACCTGGGGATGGCCGTCGGGCCGGTGCAGAGCCTGCTGGGCCTGTATGTGGCCTTGCAGCGCATGACCGTCAGCCTCGGCCGGGTCATGGAGCTGCAGCAGGAGCCGGTCAGCGTGCGCCAGCCCGCTGCGCCGTCACCCCTTGCCGAGGGGGGCGGGGAACTGCGCCTGGAGGACGTGCACTTCAGCCATGAGCAGCGCAGCGGTGCAGTGTTGAGGGGCGTCGACCTGGTGATCCCGGCGGGGCTCAAGGTGGCGATCAGCGGCGCGTCCGGGGTGGGCAAGTCGACCCTGATCGATCTGCTGCAGCGTTTCTATGATCCTGACCAGGGCCGGGTGCTGCTCGATGGCGTCGACCTGCGCGAGCTGGACCTGTTCGCCCTGCGCCGCAGTATCGCGGTGGTCAGCCAGGATATCGTGCTGTTTCGCGGCACTTTGGCAGAAAACCTTTCCTACAGCGCACCGAGCGCCAGCCGCGAGGCGCTGCAACGGGTTGCCCGGCTGGCGCGCCTGGACGAGCTGATCGCCAGCCTGCCACAGGGCCTGGACAGTCCGCTGGGCGAGCGTGGCCAGCAGCTCTCCGGCGGCCAGCGGCAGCGCATCGCCATTGCCCGCGCGCTGCTGCAGGAGCCGCGCATCCTGGTGCTCGACGAGGCCACCTCGGCGGTGGACGAGGCCACCGAGCGCGAGGTGATCGCCGCCATCGACCAGCTCTTCGCCGGGCGCACGCGCATCCTGATCAGCCACCGGCCATCGACACTGCGCGAGGCCGACCTCAGCCTGTGTCTGCAGCAGGGCCGGTTGCAGCGCCTGGAACCGGCATGAGCATGGACAGCACGCTGCGTATCGGCTTCGTCGACAGTGGATTCGCCCCGCATCAGGCCGCCCGCGTCAGCCATGCCCGGCGCTTCTGGCTGCAGCACGAGGTGCTGGAGCAGGGCGAGCCCCTGCCCGATGCCCTGGGGCATGGCACTGCGGTGCTCGATGCGCTGTCCTCACCGGCAGAGCGGGCTTGCATCTATAGCGCCCAGGTGTTCGCCGGGCATTGGCAGACCAGTCCGCTGCAGATTGCGGCGGCCCTGTACTGGCTGCTGGAGCAGGACGTGCGCCTGATCAACCTGAGCCTGGGCCTGCGCAGTGACCGCCCGGTGCTGCGCGAGACCTGTGCCGAACTGCAGGCCGTCGGCGTGATCCTCTGCGCCGCCAGCCCGGCGCAGGGCGAGCCGGTCTACCCGGCCAGCTATCCCGGGGTCATCCGTATCAGTGGCGACGCACGTTGTCAGGCCGGACAGTGGTCCTGGCTGAACAGCGCCCAGGCCGATTTCGGCGCCCAGGTTCGCGGTCCTTCGGGACTGGCCGGGGCCAGCCTGGCCTGCGCGGCGCTCAGCGGGCAGATCGCCGGCTACCTGGCGCAGCATCGCAGCGCCGATCGGCAGGCGGTGTACGACTGGCTGCGCCATGAGGCGGCGCATCTCGGCCCGGAGCGGCGCCGGTGAACGCGCCACGGATCGCGGTGCTCGGCGCAGGGCCGGCCGGCTGCGCGGTGGCGCTGGGCTTGCAGCGCCTGGGCTACCGGGTCTGGGTGATCAGCGAGTGGCGTCGTTTCGCTGCGGTGGAAGGGGTGTCCGCACGGGTGCTGGAGGGGTTGCGTCAGGTCGGCCTGCACCAGGCGCTGGCCAGTGCGGCGCCGCCGACGCCGCGTCGGGTACGCTGGAGCGGTGTGGACCAGCTACTCAACGACGAGCGCCTGCTGGATCGCCCGCTGTTCGACGCGGCCCTGCGCCGCGACCTGGCGGACGCTGGCGTCGAGCTGCTGCAGGGGCGGATACGCCAGCTCGGGCAACAGGGCGAGCAGCAACGGATCGTGCTGGAGGATGGCCGGTCGCTGCTGGCGGACTTCCTGGTGGAAGCCCGGGGACGTCAGGCACCGCTGGGCGAAGGGCGCCTGCGTGGGCCGGAGACTCTCAGTCTGCTCAGCAGCTGGCAGGCTGAGCCGGGCCGTGCAGGTTCGGCCGTCGAGAGCCTGGCAGATGGCTGGGCCTGGATGGCGGCGCTGGCCGATGGCCGCTGCTACTGGCAGATCACCCTGGACGCCGCTGCCGCCGAACTGCCCCCGCGCGACGAACTGCCAGCCTATTGTGCGGCGCGGCGCCAGGCATCGGCGCTGGTCCAGGCCTTGTTCGGCGATTCGGCCAACGCCGCTGCGCCGGTGCATGCGCGCAGCAGCACGGCGATTCTGCCCCGGCAGGTGGTGGGACCGGGCTGGATTCGCGTTGGCGATGCGGCGATGGCGGTCGATCCGTTATCGGGCAACGGCGTGTTCCAGTCGCTGTCCTCGGCGTTGCAGGCCCCGGCGGTGATCAACACCCTGCTGCAGCACCCCGAACGCACGCAACTGGCCTGCCGCTTTCACCAGCAGCGCATCGAGCATCTGTTCATGCGTTTCGCCCGGACCGGGCGTGACTTCTATACGGCGGAGCCGCGCTGGGCCGATGCTGCGTTCTGGCGCGCGCGGCGTGGCTGGCCGGACGCACAGCCACTGCATGTCGACGCCGATATCGCCCGGCTGCAGGTGGCGAGCATGCCGGTGCTCAACGATGGCCTGATCGATGAGGCCGAGGTGGTGCTGACGGCCGATCAGCCGCTGGGGATCTGGCACATCGACGGAGTGGCACTGGCGCCCATCGTACGCAGCCTGCAGGCGGGGCGCCTGGAGGCTGCGCTGGCCGCTCTGGCACCCGCATCGCGGCGGACTGTCCAGGGCTGGCTGCTGCAGCAGGGCTACCGGCCCTGATCGGGCCGGACCATGTCACAGCTTGATCAGCACCGATTTCAGCTCGGTGTAGTGGTCGATGGCGGCTGCGCCCATTTCCCGGCCGACGCCGGAGAGCTTGTAGCCGCCGAACGGCAGGGCCGGATCGAGCGCGCTGTGGCAGTTGACCCAGACCGAGCCGGACTTGATGCGCGGAATCATCCGGTGCACCGAGGCCAGGTCGTTGGACCAGATGCTGGCGCCGAGGCCGTAGGGGTTGTCGTTGGCCAGGCGCACGACCTCGTCGATGTCCTCGAACGGCATGGCGACCAGCACCGGGCCGAAGATCTCCTCCTGCACCAGGCGATGCTGCTGGTCGACGTCGACGATCACCGTCGGCTTGACGAAGTAGCCTGGGCCGAAGCCCTTGCCACCACAGGCGATGGTGGCACCCAGTTCGCGGCCGAGGTCGATGTAGCCGGTGACGCGCTCCTGCTGCCTGGCGGAGATCAGCGGGCCCATCTGCACGCTGGGGTCGAGGCCGTTGCCCAGTTTCATGCCGTTGGCGATGCCGGCGATGTCGGCAACCACATTGTCGAAGTGCTTGCGGTGCACGTACAGGCGCGAGCCGGCGCAGCACACCTGGCCCTGGTTGAAGAAGATCGCGCTGGCAGCGCCGGCCGCGGCCTCGGCGAGGTTGGCGTCGGGCATGACGATGGTCGGTGACTTGCCGCCCAGTTCCAGGGTCACGCGGGTCATGTTGTCCATGGCGGCCTTGCCGATCTGCTTGCCCACTTCGGTCGAACCGGTGAAGGTCAGCTTGTCCACACCCGGATGGCGGGTGAGGGCGACGCCGGCATTGAGGCCGGTGCCGGTGACCACGTTGAACACCCCGGCCGGGTAGCCGGCCTCGAGCACCAACTCGGCCAGCTTGAGAGCGGTCAGCGGCGTTTCATCGGCAGGCTTGAGCACCAGGGTGCAGCCGGTGGCCAGCGCCGGGCCGAGCTTCCAGCAGGCCAGCAGCAAGGGGAAGTTCCAGGCGACGATGGCGCCCACCACGCCGACGGCTTCGCGGCGGATGAAGCCATGGAAGTCCTCGCCCGGCATCAGCGGCAGCGAGGGCTCGACCGTGCTGCCTTCGATCTTGGTGGCCCAGCCGGCCATGTAGCGGAGGAAGTCGATGGCCAGTTGCACGTCCATGACCTGAGCCACGGCGGCGCTCTTGCCGTTGTTCAGACACTCCAGCTCGGCCAGCTGCTGCGCATCGCGCTCCATCAGCTCGGCCAGGCGCCACAGCAGGTTCTGGCGGTCGCGCGGGCGCATGCGGCTCCAGGCCGAGTCATCGAAAGCCCGGCGGGCGGCGCGGACGGCGCGGTCGACGTCGTCGGCACTGGCCGAGGGCACCTGACCGATGACCTCGCCGGTGGCCGGGTTGCGAAAGTCCAGGGTGGCCCCGCTGATGGCGTCGCACCATTCGGCGCCGATCAGCATCTGCAGCTTGCGGTTGAGGAAGGCGTGGGTCTGGGGCAGGACGGGCAGGTCGGCAAACATTGGGGGTACCTCTGCTTATTGGAGTCGCGGTGACCTTTCGCAACCCTCGTGCCAATGCTCGATCTGCGAGGTAAGAGATTGATATGGAAAGAAAAGGTTCGGAGATTCGTGCTCTGTCGCGGCAGCCCGCTGTTGCAGATTGAGACGGCCTGAGACGGGCCTGGGACGGCCTCGGCGTCCCGCATCGGAGAAGCCTGGGTGCGTTCGTCTCAAGCTGGAACAGCCTGTCGCGAATTTAGACGCCGCAGGCTCGATCCCGTCGGCCAGAAAACCCTCGTTTTACCGCTAAGTCCTTGCTGCGAATGCATTTGTCCCTGTGTGGCACGCAATGTGTATTTGCTCTGGCCAGGCGCACCTGCTCGGGGTGCGGATCATAAGAACAACACCGTGGAGGTCTGACCTTGAAGACGACTCGACTCCGGCAGCGTGCGGGCATCCTGGCTCTGGCCATGACCTCGCTGATGCTCGCCCAGGCCCAGGCAGCGCAGGAGGGGCAAGCCCTCCTCGAGTCCAAATGCGTGGGCTGCCATATTCCCGAAGGCGGCGACGCCATCAGTCGTATCAGCCACCAGCGCAAGACCCCCGAGGGCTGGCTGATGAGCATCGCGCGCATGCAGCTGATGCATGGCCTGAACATCGCCGATGACGAGCGCCGCACCCTGGTCAAGTACCTGGCCGACAAGCAGGGCCTGGCCCCGGATGAAACCGAGGGGGTGCGCTACGCCATGGAGCGTCGCCTGAACACGGTCGAGACGTTCGACGAGCAGTTGAGCCAGACCTGTGGCCGTTGCCACTCCGGGGCCCGTGTCGCCCTGCAGCGCCGGCCGGCCAAGGAGTGGGAGCATCTGGTCCACTTCCATCTGGGGCAGTGGCCGTCGCTCGAGTACCAGGCGCAGGCGCGTGACCGTGACTGGCTCGATCTCGCCCTCGCGGAGATGGTGCCGGAGCTGGCCAAGCGCTACCCGCTGGACAGCCAGGCCTGGTCCGAATGGCAGAAGGCCAGACCCGAGGCCAAGGTGTTGCTGGGCCAATGGGCGTTCAGTGGGCACATGCTGGCCAAGGGTGATGTGCGTGGCGTAATGACGGTGAGCGCCGACACGGGTGACACCTTCAAGGTCGAGGTCAACGGCCAGTACGCCGATGGCACGCCCTTCGTCGGTGGCGGTTCGGCCATTCTCTACAACGGCTACGAATGGCGCGGCAACGTGAAGATCGGTGACACCCGCATGCGCCAGGTCTTCGCGGCCCTGAACGGCGAGATGAAAGGGCGCATGTTCGATGCCGAGCATGACGAGCGTGGTCTGGACTTCAGTGCCGCCCAGCAAGGCCAGGCCAGGTTGCTGGCCGTGCAGCCGGCGTATGTCAGGGCCGGTAGCGAAGTCGAGCTGACCCTGGTGGGCAGCGGCTTGCAGGGCAGCGTGCAGCTCGGTGCGGGCCTCGAGGTGGTGAAGGTACTCGAGGCCACCCCGACGCAGGTGCGGTTGCGGGTCAAGGCCGCAGCCACGGCTGCGCCGGGCCGTCGCAGCGTCGTACTGGGCGATCTCGGGGGCGTCGACCTGGCGGTGTACAAGGACATCGCCGAAGTGAAAGTGGTGCCCGCGTTCTCCATCGCCCGCGTGGGCGAGAACGGTGGTTCGACGCCCAAGGTGCAGGGACGCTTCGAGGCCGAGGCCTGGGGCAGGGATGACGAAGGTCAGCCCTACCGGATCGGCTACCTGCCGGCCAAGTGGTCGGTACAGCCCTTCGATGAGCGCGCCAGGGAAGACGAGGACGTGAAGTTCGCCGGGCAGATGCAGAAGGACGGCGTGTTCGTCCCTGGCGCTGCTGGTCCCAACCCGCAGCGCAAGATGATGACCAACAACGCCGGCAACCTGAAGGTGATCGCCGAGCTGGAGGAGGGTGGCCAGAAGGGTGAAGGCCAGCTGATCGTCACCGTACAGCGTTGGAACAACCCGCCGCTGCCCTGAGGGGCAACGGCCCGGGCGGGGCCACGCCCTGCCCGGATTCGCAACGACGATTGGGAAAACTTCCGGGAGGTCGCCATGGGCGCAATCTTGAATCTGGTCGAGCGCAACCTGCACGAAGTGCGAGTGGATGCCGACCGCATGCTGTTCCACATTCCGAGCAGTTCGCTGTTCGCCGCCGATGACGTGACGGGCGGCATCATCGACGCGCTGCGTCAGCAGAGCTGCTCGTCCGAAGACCTGGTGCGGCGTCTGGCCGACCGTTTCGCCGGGCAGGCCATCGATGAAACGCTGCGCGAGCTGATCGCGCTGGAAGTGGTCAGCGACGGCTCGCCACTGACGCCGGAAATCGGCATCGCCAGGGTCGAACGCACGGCGCTGAACACGGTGGTGCTGAACGTCAACACCGGCTGCAACCTGAGCTGCACCTACTGCTACAAGGAAGACCTGGACAAGCCCTCGGCCGGCAAGAAGATGCAGGCGCAGACCGCCGAGGCCTCGGTGGAGATGCTGCTCAAGGAGTCGCCGGACGAGCCGCGCTACAGCGTGGTGTTCTTCGGCGGCGAGCCGCTCTCCAACCGGGCACTGATCGAGCACATGGTGGACTACTGCGAGCGGCGTTTCGCCGAGGCGGGCAAGCAGGTGGAGTTCATCATGACCACCAATGCCACATTGCTCACCGAAGAGATCATCGACTACCTCAATGCCCATCGCTTCGGGTTGTCGATCAGTATCGACGGGCCGAAGACGGTGCACGATCGCAACCGCATCACCGTGGGCGGGCAGGGCACCTATGACGTGGTGCGGCGCAAGGTCGACCTGCTGCTGTCGCGCTATCGCAGCCGTCCGGTGGGGGCGCGGGTGACCCTGACGCGCGGCATCACCGATGTCGAGACCATCTGGAACCACCTGTTCAACGAACTGGGTTTCGCCGAAGTCGGCTTCGCGCCGGTCACCTCGGGAGACATGGCCGACTACAACCTGACCGCTGAGGAACTGGTCGAGGTCTTCGCCAACATGAAGGCCCTCGGCCGGCGCTACCTGGACGCGGCGCTGGAACACCGCAACATCGGCTTCTCCAACCTGCACCAGCTGATCACCGACATCCATGAAGGGCACAAGAAGGCGCTGCCCTGCGGCGCCGGCCTGAAGATGCTGGCGGTGGACCACAAGGGCGAGCTGAACCTCTGCCACCGTTTCACCGGTTCCAGCATGCCGACCTTCGGCAATGTGCACAGTGGCGTGAAGCAGGTCGAGCTAAACGATTTCCTGTCCCAGCGCCTGGATCGCTCGGGCACCGGCTGCGACAGCTGCCGCATTCGCAACCTGTGCTCCGGGGGCTGTTATCACGAGAGCTACGCCCGTTACGGCGACCCGACTCACCCGACCTATCACTACTGCGAGCTGATGCGCGACTGGGTGGACTTCGGCATCGAGGTCTACAGCCGTATCATGGCCGTCAACCCGGCCTTCATCAGCAGTTACATCTCTCCGCGGAAGGCGCACTGACATGAAACATCTGAAGCCGCTCAACAACAAAGCACAACTGCTCGAACAAGCTGCAGCCGAAGATCGTATCGAAGAGGTCGTGGCCATGAGCGCCGTGGCCGGCTGCACCGCCACCACCGATCCGGGCTGGGAGGTGGACGCCTTCGGCGGTGTGAGCTCCCTCTGTCAGCCGATGGAGGCCGACCTCTACGGATGCTCCGACCCTTGCTGGTGGCCGGCTCAGGTGCCCGACATGATGAGCACCTATCAGGACTGGAACGCCACTGCCCAGGATTCGTCGCAGGACTGGCGCAACCTCAACACCGTATTCCCGAAAGACAAATGACCGGCGCGCAGAACAAGAGGGGACAGCGTATGAAACTCCAAACCATCGCCAGCCTGGCGACCGTCGTCGCCGGGCTCGCCCTGGGCAGTCATGCCAATGCTGCGGCGCAGGCCGGCCCGGCACTGAAAGTCGGTCAGGAATACCTGATCGCCACCAACTATCCGAACAACCTGCATGTGGTCGATCTGGCCAGCGACAGCCTGTACAAGACCTGCCAGCTACCCGATGCGTTCGGCCCCGGTACCGCGATGATGGCGCCGGACAACAGGACGGCGTACTTGCTCAACAACCACTACGGCGACCTCTACGGCATCGATCTGGACGATTGTCGCACGGTGTTCCACGCCCGGCTGTCGCGCAGTCCGGGGGAAAAGGTGCGCTCGATGTTCTCCTTCGCCCTCAGCCCGGATGGCAAGGAGCTTTACACCTCGGTCAACCCGACGCAGATGATGAGCGATCACTATGTGGTCAAGCCGCCGCGTCTGGAGGTGTTCGATACCGCCGCCGGGCTCGATGCCCAGCCGCTGCGCAGCTTCCCGATGCCGCGCCAGGTGTACCTGATGCGCGCCGCCGATGACGGTTCGCTGTTCGTCGCCGGGCCGGACATCTACAAGATGGACGTGCATACCGGCCAGTACGAGGTGGCGGTGCCCCTGCGCAACTGGCAGCGGCCGCTCTACAGTGCACCGGACGTGCTGTACTTCTGGCCGCACCAGACCGCGATGCACGATTTCTCGATGCTCTACACGGCAGCCCGCTTCCAGGATGACACGCAAGACCTGGCGAGCGCCGACTACCGCTACGGCTACCTGAGCATCGACCTGAAGACCGGCAAGGCGGTCGTGGAGGATTTCGCCTCGCTGACCGAGCTGTACTTCACCGGCCTGCGCTCGCCCAAGGATGCCAACCAGATGTTCGGCGTACTCAACCGCCTGGCCAAGTACGACATCAAGGAACAGAAGCTGATCAAGGCTGCCAACCTGGAGCACACCTACTACTGCATCGCCTTCAACACCGAGGGTAGCAAGCTGTACCTGGCCGGCACCTTCAACGACATCGCGGTGTTCGACCCGGATACGCTGGAGAAGATCAAGAACATCAAGCTGCCAGGTGGCGATATGGCGATCACCACCACTCAGGTATTTACTCGATAAGGTTGCTCGCAGTGGCGAAGGTCGCATACCCATGCGACCTTCCGCTGTGATAATCGACAGGTTCCGCGGCCCGTGCCCCAATGGCTGGCCGCCTGTTCAGCGACGATCCCATTACAAAGACAAGAAGGGAAAGCCATGAATCACCCGAGTTACACCCGCGGGCGGCAGGACAAGGACTTGCTCGCCATGACCATCGGCGCGGCGTTCGACGCCACGGTCGCCCGGTTCCCCGAGCGTGAGGCGCTGGTCGTGCGCCATCAGGGCCTGCGTTACAGCTGGCGAGAGCTGGCCGAGGTGGTAGAACGTCATGCCCGCGCCCTGCTCGCCCTCGGCATCGAGAGCGGCGACCGCCTGGGAATCTGGGCACCGAACTGCGCCGAGTGGTGCATCACCCAGTTCGCCAGCGCCAAGATCGGTGCCATCCTGGTCAACATCAATCCCGCCTATCGCAGCAGCGAGCTGGAGTACGCGCTGAAGCAGTCCGGCTGCCGCTGGGTGATCTGCGCCGATGCCTTCAAGACCTCCGACTACCATGCGATGTTGCTCGGCCTGGTGCCGGAGCTGGCGGACGCCGAGCCGGGCCGGCTGCAGTGCGAGCGCCTGCCGGAACTGCGTGGCGTGGTCAGCCTCGCGGCCAATCCACCCGCGGCATTCCTGTCCTGGGCCAGCCTGCAGGCAAGCGCCGCTTCGGTCCCTGTCGAGGCGCTGGCCGAGCGCCAGGCCAGCCTGCAGTTCGATGACCCGATCAACATCCAGTACACCTCCGGCACCACCGGCTTCCCCAAGGGGGCCACGCTGAGTCACTACAACATCCTCAACAACGGTTACATGGTGGGCGAGAGTCTCGGCCTCACCGAGCACGACCGCCTGGTGATCCCGGTGCCGCTGTACCACTGCTTCGGCATGGTGATGGGCAACCTGGGCTGCGTGACCCATGGCTCGACCATGATCTACCCGAGCGATGCCTTCGATCCGCTGACCACCCTGCAGACCGTGGCCGAGGAAAAGGCCACTGCCCTGTATGGCGTGCCGACCATGTTCATCGCCGAGCTGGACCATCCGCGGCGCGGCGAATTCGACCTGTCCAGCCTGCGCACCGGCATCATGGCCGGCGCGACCTGTCCGATCGAGGTGATGCGCCGGGTCATCAGGGAAATGCACATGAGCGAGGTGCAGATCGCCTACGGCATGACCGAGACCAGCCCGGTATCGCTGCAGACGGGCCCCGAGGACGAGCTGGAGCTGCGCGTGACCACCGTCGGCCGCACCCAGCCCCAGCTGGAGAGCAAGATCGTCGACAGCGACGGCAGGATAGTGCCGCGCGGCACCATCGGCGAGCTGTGCACGCGCGGCTACAGCGTGATGCTCGGTTACTGGAACAACCCGCAGGCCACGGCCGATGCCATCGACCCCGGGCGCTGGATGCACACCGGTGACCTGGCGTCGATGGACGACAATGGCTACGTCTGCATCGTCGGGCGCAGCAAGGACATGATCATCCGCGGTGGCGAGAACATCTATCCGCGCGAGCTCGAGGAGTTCTTCTTCACCCACCCGGCGGTGGCCGACGTGCAGGTGATCGGCATTCCCTGCGAGCGCTACGGCGAGGAGATCGTCGCCTGGGTCATGCTGCACCCCGGCCATGAACTCGGCGAGGAACAGCTGCGTGCCTGGGCCCGGGAGCGCATCGCGCACTTCAAGGTCCCGCGTCACTTCCACTTCGTGGACGGCTTCCCGATGACGGTCACCGGCAAGATCCAGAAATTCCGCATGCGCGAGATCAGCATCGAGCGCCTGGCCCAGGTACAGAGCGGCTGAGTGACGGTGGCGATTGCCAGCGCGGTGTTGCCCTGCGACAGTGGCGGCTCGTCAGGCGTTGCAGGGAAAGACATGACGGCCATCGTCGCCGAGAAAGGCACCATCTCCGTCCAGCTGGTGGCCGAGGCACTGCTCGAGTGGCGCCACCGCGGCCTGCCGGAGGCGCCGTTGCTGGCGCAAGCCGGCATCACACCGGGGCAGCTGCTGCGACCTTATGCGCGGGTCTCGGCATCGGCCTACGCCCAGCTGTGGCGGGCCATCGCCCTGGCCATGGACGACGAGTTCTTCGGCATGAATGCGCGGCGCATGAAGTCTGGCAGCTTTGCCTTCATGGCCCGCACGGCGCTGCGCGAGGCCGACCTGGGCAGTGCACTGGAGAGCATGCTGGGCTTTCTCGGCCTGATCTTCGATGACCTGCGGCCGCGCCTGGAGCGTCAGGGCAGCCTGGCGCAGATCGTCCTCGACGAGTCTGGCGAAGTGCCGGGGCGGGCATTCTCCAGCTTCACCCTGTGGCTGATGTTGCACGGCCTGGCCTGCTGGCTGGTGGGGCGGCGCATCGCCATTCTCAGCGTCGAGCTGCGCTGCGCCATGCCGGATTACTGCGGCGATTACCGGGTGATGTTCAGCGACAACCTGCGCTTCGGGCGCGCCAGCAATCGCCTGCTGTTCAACGCCGACTGCCTGGACTTGCCGCTGCGTCGCACTGAGCGTGAGCTGCGCCGCTTTCTCGCCGGTGCGCCGGGCAACATCCTGGTGCGCTATCGCGACCCGCAGAGCCTCGGCGCGCGCATCAAGGCCTACCTGCGCAGCCTCAACGCCGGGCGCTGGCCCGATCTCGACGCCCTGTCCGGGCACTTCTACATGGCGCCTTCGACCCTGCGCCGCAAGCTGGCCCAGGAAGGCCAGTCCTACCAGGGGCTCAAGGACCAGGTGCGCCGCGACCTGGCCATCGCGCGCCTGGACGAGGGCGCCAGCCACTTCGCCGAGCTGGCCTACGAGCTGGGGTTCGCCGACACCAGCGCCTTCTACAAGGCCTTCAAGAAGTGGACCGGCACCACCCCGGGACAGTATCGCGCCCTGGAGGGCGTGGACTGAGCGGCGCTGTCAAAAACGCTCGGTTCGATCGACCTGTTTCGACATTGCCGCCTCGCGGCCCCTGGCGCGACCATCGTGGCACTCCAACAACAAGAACACCGGAGGCTACCCGATGCGCGACTACTTCACCGCTGCCCGCGAGTTCGATTACGCCAGTGCCGCTTCCAGCACCCTGGCCGGCGACCTCGACGCCCTGAATGCCTGTGTCGAATGCTGCGACCGCCATGCCCAGCCAGGGCGCGTCGCGCTGCTCTGGGAGGGGCGCAACGGCGAGCGTGCCGAGTGGACCTTCGCCGCCCTCAAGGACGCCGCGTCGCGTTTTGCCAACCTGCTCCAGGCCCGTGGCGTGGGCCCCGGCGATTGCGTCTCGGGCATGCTGCCGCGCACGCCGGAACTGCTGATCACCATCCTCGGAACCTGGCGCGCGGGCGCGGTGTACCAGCCGCTGTTCACCGCCTTCGGGCCCAAGGCCATCGAACACCGCGTGCGCAGCGCCGGCAGCAAGCTGGTCGTCACCGATCTGTCCAATCGCGCCAAGTTCGACGAGGTAGCGGACGCGCCGCCGGTGCTGACGGTGGGTGACGATTTCCAGGCCGAGCTGCAGCGCCAGCCGGAACACTTCGAAGCGGTCATGCGCAAGGCGTCCGATCCCTTCCTGCTGATGTTCACCTCCGGCACCACCGGCCTGGCGAAGCCGCTGGCGGTGCCGCTGAAGGCCATCGTCGCCTTCGTCAGCTACATGCGCGAGGCGGTCGACCTGCGCGCCGAGGATCGCTTCTGGAACCTGGCCGATCCAGGCTGGGCCTACGGTCTCTACTACGCGGTGACCGGGCCGTTGGCGATGGGTCATGCCACGCTCTTCTACGAAGGCGGTTTCAGCGTCGAAAGCACCTGCCGGATCATCCGCGACTACGGCATCAGCAACCTGGCCGGCTCGCCCACCGCCTACCGCCTGCTGCTGGCGGGCAAGGGCGAGGTGGAAGCCGCGATCAAGGGGCAGTTGCGCGCCGTCAGCAGTGCTGGCGAGCCGCTGACCCCGGAGGTGATCCGCTGGTTCGCCGAAGGGCTCGGCTGCGTCATCCACGACCACTACGGGCAGACCGAGCTGGGCATGGTGCTGTGCAACCACCACGCGCTGCAGCACCCGGTGCGCCCGGGCGCCGCCGGGTTCGCCATGCCCGGCCACCGTGTCGTGGTGCTGGACGAGCAGCAGCGCGAACTGGCGGTCGGCCAGCCCGGCATCCTCGCCCTGGACATGCCGCGTTCGCCGCTGTTCTGGTTCCCCGGTTATCAGGGCCTGGAAACCCGCGCCTTCGTCGGCGACTACTATCTGAGTGGTGACACCGTCGAGCTCAATGCGGATGGCAGCATCAGTTTCGTCGGCCGCGCCGATGACGTGATCACCACCTCCGGCTACCGCGTTGGCCCCTTCGATGTGGAGAGCGCGCTGATCGAACACCCGGCGGTGATAGAGGCCGCCGTGGTCGGCAAGCCCGACCCGGAGCGCACCGAGCTGGTCAAGGCCTTCGTCGTGCTGCATGCCGGCCATGCCGCCGACGCCGCACTGGCCGAGGGGTTGCAGCAGTACGTGCGCCAGCGCCTGTCCGCCCATGCCTATCCGCGCGAGATCGAGTTCGTCGCGGAGCTGCCCAAGACCCCGAGCGGCAAGATCCAGCGCTTCCTGTTGCGCAACCAGGAAATCGCCAAGGCCCAGGAGGCCGCCGCTCACTGATTCGAAGGAGTAAAGAACGTGCGTATCGAGAATTCCGTTTTCCTGGTGACCGGTGGCAGCTCCGGTCTGGGCCTGGCCACCGCCCGCGAACTGCTGGAGCAGGGCGGCAAGGTGGTGCTGGTGGACATCAACGCCGAGGCCGGCGCCGCGCGTGCCGAGGAACTGGGCAGCAACGCCCGCTTCGTGAAAGCGGACATCACCCGCGAGGAGGATGCCCGCGCTGCGGTGAATGCCGCTGCCGAAGCCTTCGGCGGTCTGCAGGGCCTGGTCAACTGCGCCGGGGTCGCGCCGGCGGAGAAGGTCATCGGCCGCAATGGCGTGCATGGCCTGGAGAGCTTCGCCCGCACGGTCAGCGTCAACCTGGTCGGCAGCTTCAACATGCTGCGCCTGGCCGCCGAGTGCATGGCCCAGGGTCAGGCCAATGCCGATGGCGAGCGTGGCGTGATCATCAACACGGCCTCGGTCGCGGCCTTCGATGGGCAGATCGGCCAGGCCGCGTATGCGGCCTCGAAGGGCGGCGTGGTCGGCATGACCCTGCCGATTGCCCGCGAACTGGCTCGCCACGGCATCCGCGTGATGTGCATCGCGCCCGGCATCTTCGAGACCCCGATGATGGCCGGCATGCCCCAGGAGGTCCGCGATGCCCTCGGCGCCGCCGTGCCGTTCCCGCCGCGCCTTGGCCGGCCGGCAGAGTACGCGGCACTGGTGCGCCATATCGTCGAGAACGCCATGCTCAACGGCGAGGTGATTCGCCTCGACGGCGCCATACGCATGGCCGCGAAGTGAGGAGACCGTCATGAACAAGGATTCCATCGTCATCGTCAGTGCCGCCCGTACCGCCATGGGTGGCTTCCTGGGGGACTTCAGGGAGATGAGCGCGGCCCAGCTCGGCGCCGCTGCCAACCTCGCGGCTCTGGAGCGGGCCGGTATCGCCGGCGACGCCGTCGACGAGGTGATCATGGGCTGCGTGCTGCAGGCCGGCCAGGGCCAGGCGCCGGCGCGTCAGGCCGCACTGGGGGCCGGGCTGCCACAGTCGGTGGTCTGCTCGACGGTGAACAAGATGTGCGGCTCGGGGATGAAGGCCGTGATGCTGGGCCACGACCTGCTGCGGGCCGGCAGCGCCGACGTGGTACTCGCCGGTGGCATGGAGAGCATGTCCAACGCGCCCTACCTGCTGGAGCGCGCGCGTGGCGGCTATCGCATGGGCCACGGCAAGGTGCTCGACCACATGTTCCTCGATGGCCTGGAGGATGCCTACGACAAGGGGCGTCTGATGGGCACCTTCGCCGAAGACTGCGCCCAGGCCTATGGCTTCACCCGTGAGCAGCAGGATGCCTTCGCCATCGCCTCGCTGACCCGAGCGCAGAAGGCCATGCGCGAGGGCCGTTTCGCCGCCGAGATCGTCCCGGTACAGGCCCGCTGCGGTCGCGAGTGGATGACTGTCAGCCAGGACGAGCAGCCCCCCAAGGCGCGCATGGACAAGATTCCCGGCCTCAAGCCGGCCTTCCGCGAGGGCGGCACGGTGACGGCGGCCAACGCCAGCTCCATCTCCGATGGCGCCGCGGCGCTGCTGCTGATGCGCCTGGAGGAGGCGGAGAAGCGGGGCCTGCAACCGCTGGCGCGGATCGCCGGGCATGCCTCCTTCGCCCATGCGCCGAACCTGTTCACCACCGCGCCTGTCGGCTCGATCCAGCGCCTGCTGGCGCGCACGGGCTGGAGCCTGGGCGAGGTGGACCTGTTCGAGGTCAACGAAGCCTTTGCCGTGGTGCCCATGGTGGCGATGCGCGACCTCGACATCCCCCACGACAAACTCAACGTCCACGGTGGCGCCTGCGCCCTGGGTCACCCCATCGGCGCTTCCGGCGCGCGCGTGCTGGTGACGCTGCTCAATGCGCTGGGGCAATACGACCTCAAGCGCGGCGTGGCCTCCCTGTGCATCGGCGGCGGCGAGGCCACGGCGGTGGCGGTCGAGCGCCTGTAAGGAGAACGAGATGATTCCGAACGAAGATGAAATCCTCATCCGCGACATGGCCCGCCAGTTCTCCCAGGAACGCCTGAAGCCCTTTGCCGCCGACTGGGACCGCGAGCATCGCTTCCCTGCGGAGGCCATCGCCGAGATGGGGCAGCTCGGCTTCATGGGCATGCTGGTGCCGCAGCAATGGGGTGGCGCCGAGACCGGCCACCTGGCCTACGCCATGGCGCTGGAGGAGGTGGCCGCCGGTGACGGCGCCTGCTCGACCATCATGAGCGTGCACAACTCGGTGGGCTGCATGCCGATTCTCAAGTACGGCAGCGAGGAGCAGAAGCAGCGCTTTCTCCGCCCGCTGGCCGAAGGCAGCATGCTCGGCGCCTTCGCCCTGACCGAGCCTCAGGCCGGGTCCGATGCCAGCGACCTGCGCACCCGCGCGCGGCGCGATGGCGATCATTACCTGCTCAGCGGCGCCAAGCAGTTCATCACCTCCGGCAACCAGGCCGGCATGGTCATCGTCTTCGCCGTCACCGATGCTCAGGCGGGCAAGCGGGGCATCAGCGCCTTCATCGTGCCGACCGATACCCCGGGGTTCTCGGTGGTGCGGGTGGAGGACAAGCTTGGCCAGCATGCCTCCGACACCTGCCAGATCCAGCTCGACGAAGTGCGCATTCCGGCGAGCCTGCGCCTGGGCGAGGAGGGCGAGGGCTACCGTATCGCCCTGGCCAACCTGGAAGGTGGGCGCATCGGTATCGCCGCGCAGTCGGTGGGCATGGCCCGTGCCGCATTCGAGGCGGCGCGGGACTACGCTCACGAGCGGGTGACCTTCGGCAAGCCGATCATCGAGCACCAGGCGGTGGCCTTCCGCCTCGCCGACATGGCCACGCAGATCGCCGTGGCGCGGCAGATGGTGCATCACGCCGCCAGCCTGCGCGAGGCGGGTCAGCCGTGTCTGACCGAGGCGTCGATGGCCAAGCTGTTCGCCTCGGAAATGGCCGAGAAGGTCTGCTCGGCGGCGATCCAGACGCTGGGCGGCTATGGCTACCTGAAGGACTTCCCGGTCGAACGCATCTACCGCGACGTGCGCGTCTGCCAGATCTACGAAGGCACCAGCGACGTGCAGCGAATGGTGATCGCGCGCAGTCTCTGACTGGTGGTTTGTTCATTGTAGGAGCCGGCTTGCCGGCGATGCTTTTGAAGTAATGATCGCCGGCAAGCCGGCTCCTACGAAGGCAGCGTTCAATCGAACCGGTACTGCACCCCCGCGCCGACATACCAGGCGCGCTCCGGGCCGGGCTCGTAGTAGCGACCGTTGCCGTCACCGACGATCACCGAGCCGATGTAGTCGCGGTCCAGCAGGTTGTCGATGCGCAGGACCTGGTTGAAGGTCAGTGCGCCGACCCTCTGCTCGAAACGTGCCTGCCAGTTGAACAGCGCGTAGCTCGGCGCGCTCCTGGCGCTGTTGCTGTCTTCGACGTACAGCTCGCTGCGGTACATCGCCTCGATGGCCGTGCTGACGCCTGATGCCGGTTGCCAGTTCAGCTCGCCATACAGGCTGTGCGCGGGAATGCCCGGCAGGTGATTGCCCGCGTCGATCATCCGGCCGTTGCTGCTGAACGCTTGGCTGTAGGTGGCGTCGATCCGGGTATAGGCGAGGTGGGCGCGCAGGGTCTCGCTCAGACGGCTCTCCAGCGCCAGTTCGATGCCGTGCCGGCGGGTCTGCGCCGCGTTCTGAAAGCGCGAACGACCACCGCTGGCCGACGCCACCACCAGTTCGTCGTCGGTATCGATCTGGAACAGCGCCAGCTGCAGGCGGGTGCCGGCGGCCAGGCGCGCCTTCAGGCCGACTTCGATCTGCTCGCTGGTGGCCGGTTTCAGGTCGAAGCCGAAACCGCCGTTGGCGCCGGAATAGGACAGCTCGTTGAGCGTCGGTGTCTCCAGTCCCTGGCCCCAGCTGGCATAGACACTCAGTGCCGGCAGCAGGGCGTAGCTGGCGCCCAGGGTCGGCGTCAGCTCGCGGTAGGTGACCGAGCCGCTGTCGTCGCCGTTGCCGAGGAAGCGGTCGTCCACCTCGAATTCGACCTGGTTGTGGCGCAGGCCCGCCTGCAGATCCAGCTTGCCCAGCTGCCAGGCGGCCTGGACGTAGGGCGACAGGCTGGTCACCCGGTTGCGCTCGTCGCGGCGCAAGGCGCCTTTGACGCCGAGCGTGCTGTCGCTGAAGTTCTCGTAGCCCTGGCGCTCGTCGCGGGATTGGTCGTAGTCCACCCCGGCCGTGAGGGTGAGCAGACTGCCACCCAGGTCGAAGGGCTGAATCCAGCGGTTGCCGATGCCGTGAAAGCGCCGCTCGAAGTCGATCACGCCGCCGGAGTGGGTGGGGTTGCCCTGTACCGCAGGCGGAATCGACTGGTACTGAATCACCCGGCGCGTACCGCTGTACAGCGTGCTCTGCCAGGTACCGGCGGCGAAGCTGCGCTCATAGTTGAGGGCCAGCTGGCGGTGGTCGACGCTCTTGCGCGTATCGAACAGCAGGGCACTGGGCGCTGCCGCGCGGCGGTCGCTCTGCACCTGCGCCCAGGTCAGGCCTTGCGGGTCCTGGGTGTCGTTCTGGTCCAGCTCGCTGACACTCAGGCTGAGCGTGCTGAGGTCATCGGGGTGGAGGGTCAGCTTGGCGAAGGTCTTGTCGAGGATGGCGCCGCTGTGGTCGCGGTAGCCGTCGGTCTCGAAGTGCGAGCGGTTGATGATGAAACCGGCCTGTGCGTTGCCGCCTTCGGCAGCCAGGCGCGTGCGGCGGGTGCCGTAGGCGGCCTGGGAGGTGTCGGCGGAGACCCTGGGCGCGCCCTGGCCGTCACGCGAGAACAGCTGGATCACCCCGCCGGAGTTGCTGCCGTAGACACTGGCGAAGGGCCCGCGCAGGACCTCGATGCGCTCCAGGGTGTCGAGGTCGAAGGTGGCCGCCTGGCCCTGGCCGTCGGGGTTGGACAGCGGCACGCCGTCGGCCAGCAGCTTGATGCCACGGATGCCGAACGCGGCGCGGGCGCCGAAGCCGCGCGAGGAAATCTGCAGGTCCTGCGCATGGTTCTGGCGGTTCTGCACCACCAGGCCGGGCACGCTGCCCAGTGCCTCCGAGAGATTGACGCCGGGCTTGCCCTGCGTGGCCTGCTCGGCGTCGATGCGGTTGACGGAGAAGGGCAGCCGCCAGCCGCTGGCCTGGTAGCGGCTACCGGTGACGACCAGGGGCTCGGCCTGATAGCGGGTGTCTTCGGCCTGCGCGGCCAGTGGCAGGAACAGCGTGGGCAGCCACAGGCGAGGGCTTGGCCGGTGCATGAGCGAAAGGTCTCCCAGGAAGCAGGTGGATGATCTTGGCTTGGTCGATCAGTGGCGACCAGTGACAAGCCGCAGGCGGCGACAGAAATGCTCTACGAAATGTTGCCGGGGAGGGTTGTCGGATGTTTTGGATAGCGCTAACATCCGGCGCAAACAATGAGCGGCCCACATCGATGGTGCCCTGGAGTTTCCATGCAACAGCAGCCTTCCGTACCGCCTGCCCGCACCGCCCTGGTGGTCATGGGCGTCAGTGGCTCCGGCAAGAGCGATATCAGCCAGGCGGTCGCCACCGCGCTGGGCTGGCGCCATATCGAGGCCGATCATTTCCATCCTGCCGAGAACGTCGCGCGCATGCGCGCCGGTATCCCGCTGAGCGATGCTGACCGCCGCCAGTGGCTGGATGCCCTGTGCGAGCAGATGCAGGCGGCGCAGGCCGCAGGCGAGGGCTTCGTGCTGGCCTGCTCGGCGCTCAAGGGCGCCTATCGCGAGCGTCTGCGCGGCGCGGTGGCGGGGTTGCAGTTCGCGCACCTGCATATCGATCACGCCACTGCCTTGCAGCGCGTGGGCGCACGGCCCGGGCATTTCATGCCGACATCGCTGGTCGACAGCCAGTTCGCTACCCTCGAATCGCCCGCTGACGAGCCGCTGGTACGGGTGCTGGATGCCCGGCAGTCGCGGCAGGCGCTGGTCGAACAGATCACCGCCTGGGTGCGGAACAACCTGCCGGAGACTGACGCAGGTGACGCCGCCGGCATTCTCGAGACTGAGATTGATAGCGCTAACCAAGAGGCGCAGCTGGGTGCTGAGCCCATCTATGAAGGACGTGTGGCACGCCTCTTCGATCGCCTGACCGACGGCCTGATGGCCGCACTGATGGCGTTCATGGTGGTGGCGGTGTTCGCCAACGTGGTGTTGCGCTACGTGTTCGGCACCGGTTGGCCGGGCGCGGAAGAACTGTCACGCCTGGCGTTCGTCTGGCTGGTGTTCGTCGGCGTGGCCTCGAGCATGCGCCGCGGCGAGCTGATGACCTTTCGCATGATTCGCGACCGCTTCCCCGTACTGGCGCAGCGCCTGCTGGATTCGCTCAGCTGGATCCTGGTGGCCGGCGCCAGCCTGCTCTCGGCCTGGGGCGCCTGGAACCAGGTGCAGTTCGGCTGGGGCAATGTCAGCACGGTGGTCGGCTACCCGGTGGTGCTGGCCATGTTCCCGGTGCTGGCGAGCATGCTGGTGCTGGCGATCCTGGCGTTCGTGCAGCTGATCAACCTCTGGCGCCGCATCCCCGAGCGCTCGCTGAACCGGGCGCTGGCCGAATGATGCCGGGCCCACTCCAACAAGACGGGCAGTGCCCAACGAGGATGCGCCGATGACTGTCGCAGTGTTTCTTTCCTCCCTGCTCGGGTTCATGGCGTTCGGCATGCCCATTGCCTTCGCCCTGATCCTCACGGCGGCAGTGCTGATGTGGTACCTGGATTTCTGGGACGTGCAGCTGCTGGCGCAGAACCTGCTGGCGGGCGCCGACAGTTTTCCGCTGCTGGCCGTGCCGTTCTTCATCCTGGCCGGCGAGCTGATGAACGCGGGCGGCATCTCGCGGCGCATCATCGCCATGGCCCAGGCCTATTTCGGGCACCTGCTCGGTGGCCTCGGCTATGTCGCCATCGCCGCGGCGGTACTGTTGGCCAGCATGTCCGGTTCGGCGCTGGCCGACACCGCCGCGCTGGCGACGCTGCTGCTGCCGATGATGCGCCAGCGTGGCTATCCGCTGCATTCGTCGGCGGGCCTGGTTGCGGCGGGCGGTATCATCGCGCCGATCATTCCGCCGTCGATGCCGTTCGTGATCTATGGCGTGGTCACCAACACCTCCATCAGCCAGCTGTTCATGGCCGGCCTGGTGCCGGGGCTGATCATGGGCGGCGGCCTGATCATCGCCTGGACCCTGATCGCCCGCGGTTTCACCGAGCCGACACCGGAGAAGGCCAGTGCGGCCGAGCGCCGTCGCGTGCTGGTCGACGGCGCGGCTGCGCTGATGCTGCCGGTGATCATCGTCGGCGGCCTGCGCTTCGGCATCTTCACGCCCACCGAGGCGGCGGTGGTCGCGGCGGTCTATGCGTTGGCGGTTTCCACCTTGCTGTACCGCGAGCTGGACTGGGCAGGGCTGATGGAAACCCTGACGCGCGCCAGTCGCACCACAGCGTCGGTGATGTTCCTCTGCGCTGCGGCAACGGTATCGGCCTACATGATCACCCTGGCGCAGCTGCCCGACGAGATCGGCGCCATGCTCGGGCCGCTGGCCGAACACCCGCGTCTGCTGATGCTGGCGATCATGCTGCTGATGATCGCGGTGGGCATGGTCCTCGACCTGACGCCGACCATCCTGATCCTGGCACCGGTGCTGGCGCCGATCGCGATCAAGGCCGGGGTCGACCCGGTGTACTTCGGCGTGATGTTCGTGCTGATCGGCTCGATTGGCCTGATCACCCCGCCGGTCGGCACCGTGCTCAACGTGGTCGGCGGCATCGGCAAGTTGCGCATGGAGATCCTGGTGCGCGGCGTGCTGCCGTTCTTCCTGATCTACCTGGGCATCGTCGCCTTGCTGGTGGCGTTCCCGGCTGTCGTCACCGTGCCGCTGGCCTGGTTGCGCTGAGTTGACCCACCGGCACTGGCACGCCGGTTTCATTCACAACAATAAGAGGTAGTCCCGATGAAACGTCCACTGCTCGCCGTCCTCACCGCTGCCATGCTGTGCAGCCCGCTGGCCAGCCTGAGCGCGCATGCCGATGACGTGCGCTCGCGCATGATCCGCTTCGGCTATGGCCTCAACGAGAACAGCAACCAGGGCCGCGCGGCCAAGCTGTTCGCCGAGGAGGTGGCCAAGGCCTCCGAGGGCAAGCTCAAGGTGCGCACCTTCGGTGCCGCCAGCCTGGGCTCCGACGACCAGATGCAGAGCGCGCTGATTGGTGGCGCGCAGGAGATGATGGTCGGCTCCACCGCGACCCTGGTGGGCATCACCCGGGAAATGGCGGTCTGGGATACGCCGTTCCTGTTCAGCAGCGCCGAGCAGGCCGATGCCGTGCTCGACGGGCCGGTCGGCCGCCAGGTGATGGACAAGCTGGAGGAAAAGGGGCTGGTCGGCCTGGTCTACTGGGAGAACGGTTTCCGCAACCTGACCAACAACACCCGGGCGATCAACCGGCTGGAAGACTTCTCCGGCGTCAAGCTGCGGGTCATGCCCAATCCGGTGTTCCTCGAAACCTTCAAGCTGATGGGCGCCAATGCCGTGCCGCTGCCGTTCTCCGAGCTGTTCACCGCCCTGGAGACCAAGGCCGTCGACGGTCAGGAAAACCCGTTCAATACCATTCTCTCCTCGAAGTTCTATGAGGTGCAGAAGTACCTCACCGTGACCAACCACGTGTACAGCCCGTGGATCGTCACCGTGTCCAAGCGCTGGTGGGACGGCCTGTCGCAGACCGAGCAGCAGATCCTCCTGGAGGCGGCGCAGAAGGCCCGCGATTTCGAGCGCCAGGACACCCGCGAGGAGGCCGCCCGTGCACTGGCGCAGTTGAAGGACAAGGGCATGCAGATCAACGAAGTGGCCCCCGCCGAGGTGCAGCGCATGCGTGAGCAGGCTGCCCCGGCGATCGCCAAGGTGGTCGATACGGTGGGGCAGCAACTGTTCGATCAGGTCCAGGCCGAGGTCGACAAGGCTGCACGGTAAGAGCCGGCCCGTGCACGACTGACGGGCCGACTCGAGGTTTCGCGGGGCACGCAGGTGGCAACGCTCCTTGCATGGTGGCGTTGCCCCGGGCGGCGTGTCCCGCGCTTTATTCATCGGCAGGGCTGGTAGAATTGCCCGCTGATCATCAATGGAGGCGCTATGAGCCAACGCCGTCGCCGCTCTGCAGAGCGTGTCACCCTGTCCGATGTCGCCAAGGCCGCGGGGTGTTCGCTGATGTCCGCGTCGCGCGCGCTCTCGCAGCCGGGGCGGGTGTCCGACGCATTGCGCGAGCAGGTGATGCGTGCGGCCCAGGCGCTCGGGTACGTGCCCAACCCGGCGGCGCGGGCATTGGCCAGTTCGCGCTCGAACCTGGTGGCGGTGGTGATTCCCTCGCTGTCGAACTCGGTGTTCGTCGATACCGTCGAGGCGATCCAGCGGGTGCTGATGCCCGCCGGCTTCGAGATGATGATCGGCGTCAGCCATTACCGGGTCGAGGAGGACGAACGCCTGCTGCGCTCCTACCTGGCGCACCAGCCGGCCGGCCTGCTGGTGACCGGATTCGAGCGCAGTGACGCGGCCCGCGAGATTCTCGGTGCCAGTACCTGTCCGCTGGTGACGCTGATGGAACTGAGCGAGGAGCCGGAGGACTACTGCGTCGGCTTCTCCCAGATCGAGGCCGGTGCGGCGATGACCCGTGCCCTGGTGCAGCGCGGCTATCGGCATATCGCCTTCGCCGCCGCGCAGCTCGACCCGCGCACCTTGCAGCGGGCCGAAGGGTACCGCCAGGTAATGCGCTATCTGCAGCGTCACGACCCGGCACTGGAGCTGCTGACGCCGGAGCTGTCGTCCATCGGTCTGGGCGCCGAGCTGCTCGACCGCCTGCTGGCGCAACAGCCGCAGATCGATGCGGTGTTCTTCAACAACGACGACCTGGCCATGGGGGCCTTGTTCCGTGCGCGTCAGCTGGGCCTGGATGTGCCGGGGCGGTTGGCCATCGCCGGTTTCAACGACCTGCCGGCAGCGGCCTGGATGCACCCGGCGCTGAGCACCGTGCGCACCACCCGTGGGCAGATCGGCGAGCTGGCGGCGAACATGCTGCTGGCGCTGATGCGTGGCGAGACGCCCGAGCAGCACTGCGTCGACGTCGGCTTCGAGCTGGTGATGCGCGACAGCGCCTGACGCGATTACTGGCCCTTGTTCGCGGCGGCCAGTTGCTCGGCTGCTTCCAGGCGCAGGCGCTCACGTTCGTCGAAGCGCTCCGTTGCCAGCGCGTCGATGGCGGCGCGCTTGTCAGCGCTGCTGAGCCCCGGGTTGGCTTCGATCTGCGCCTTGGCGGCAAGATAGGCCTCCAGGCGCCGTTGCCAGTTCTGTCTCTGACCGTCCAGCGTCTCCAGGCGGGCAGTGGCCTCGGCGCCGACCAGTTGCTGGCGCATCTGGCGAATCTGCGCCGCGCTGGCACCCTGCGCCTGCAGGCGCGCGGTGTTCTGGCGCAGTTCCTGTTGCAGTTGCGGCAGCACGGCGTCCTGCAGCGCTTCCGGCAACGATGCCCGCAGCCTGTCGATGGCGGCGCCTTTCTCCTCGGCGCTCATGCCGGCGTCGTGCTGGATGGCCAGGCGTTCCAGGGTGAAACGGTTGTAGCCTTCCTCGCGGCCGAAGAAGGCCTGGTGGGTTTCGTCATCGAAAAGCCGCGCCCGCAGGGCCTGCACCGCGCTTTCACGTTGGCGCAGCGCGTCGAGGTTGGCCATCTGCGGCAGGTCCCGCTCCAGCAGCACCAGCTCGCGCTTGTAGTTCAGGTACTGCTCCAGCAATGCCTGGGCACGGGCGCGCGCAGGCTCCTGCAGCTGTGCGTCGATGTAGCCGCGCAGGCGTGACACGCTGGCGTCCAGGCTCTCTTCGCCGATGCTGGCGAGAAAGTAGTCGAAGATGCGGCGGATATCCTCGCTGACGATCAGGTTGCCGGCGGCGTCGACACGAAAGCTGCCGTCGACCTCGGTGCCGACGAAGGAGCCGGGCAGGGCCAGGCTCGCGGTTTTTTCGGGTGCGGGTGGGGACACGGCGAGGGTGTCCGCCGACGTCGCAGGCGCAGCGATCTGCGGCGCGGTTGGCGCCGTGCTGGCTGCGCTGGGCGAGGGGCCCTGGTGTGCGGGTTGCAGGTAGAACATCAGCGCCAGGCTGGCGCCAATCAGCAGCGGCAGGGCATAGAGGATTTTCTTCACATGTGACTCGATGCGTCAGGGAGGGGGTGTGCCATGGGCATCGATGTCGCGATGCCCATGGCTCGGGTGGTGCACTCGGTCAGCCTAGAGCCCGGCGTTCTTCAGGCGGTTGGCGTGCTGGCGGTAGACGGTGACCGGGTCGGTCTCGAACAGGCTGGTCAGTCCCAGGGTCTGGTTGACCTCGTCGAGGTGGTTCATCCGGTAGTTGTCGCGAATCACCTGGCCCATGCGGGAGCTGCAACGGCCCACCAGGCCATCGTTGGCTTCGCTGCCGAAGGTCAACGAGGAGGCGCCCATCAGCAGGTCGCTGGGGTCGAGCAGGTTGGTCAGCGGGCTGGTGCCGCTCCAGGAGTAGTAGCGCACGCCATTGACGCTGTACGCGCCTTCGCCACAGGCGCTGGTGGGCAGGCCCTGCGGGAACTTGGCGTTGAAGCGCGCGGCGCCTTCGCTGTTGAGCGACTCCAGCGAGCCGAGTGCATTCTGCGGCGTGGTGCTGGAGCTGCCGGAGAGGAAGTTGATCAGCGTGCCCAGGCCGTTGACGATACCGGCCAGCAGAGGGGTGGCCACCGGCCCGGCAGGCCCGTCGCTGATGCCCTTGAGGAAGTCGGCGGCGGCAGAGCCCTTGTGTGGCGCGCCGACGCTGGTGACCGAGGCGACCAGGTCCGGACGCACTGCGGCGACGTAGCGAGTGGTCGGCCCGCCGTGGCTGTGGCCGATCAGGTTGACCTTGCCTTTGCCGCTGATGGCGACGATCTCCTCGACCTGCTGCAGCAGCTGTTCGCCGCGCGCTTCGGAGGTGTCCAGCTGGCTGACCTCGGTGACGTACACGCTGGCACCGTCACGTCGCAGGGCAGCCGGGATGCCGTACCAGTAGTCGATACCGAGGATGCTGTCGAAGCCGAGCATGCCGTGGCCGAGGACGATGGGGTACTTGGTCTGGGTATAGCCGGAGGAACCGAACCAGAATGCCTGGGTCTGGCCGCTGGCGAGCAGGCCGGCGCCGAGGCAGAGGGCGAGCAGGGTTTTATTGTTCTTCATGGGCGCTCTCGTGGTTTGTTGGGCAGTCAAGTGCTTCCTGCAAGCGGATCGCGCCCATCCCGTGGCGCGTACGGCGCAAGAACGATGGCAGGAACCATGCCAGCGCCATCGATTGGCGCGGGACGCCTCTATTCCGGTCGTTCGCTGCAGATCGCCGCATACCTCGGGTGCATTTCGCTGTTACGGGTCGACACGTCCAGGCGAGGAAATGCTGTGGGCTGGCAGCATGCGGAGGGCTGCAACGGCGCCGCGAAGGCGGGTGGAGGCGCCGTCGAACGCCGGGATGCCCTCTCGGCCAATCGAAGGTTGGGGTCGGGCTCAGAAGCGCCTTGACAGTTTGTCGTGGGCTTCTCTAGGATTCGCCCTGCGCCGATTTAAACAGCTACTTGCGGGGCGCCTCAGGGTGTTGTCATCGACACCTGAAATTCCGCTAAAGCGCTGGTTCGGTGTCGCCTCTCACCGCTGCCCAGCGGGATTCTCGAGGCGGAGACTCGACCATGATCTGTCCCCAACCCCTTATTCGCCTGGCGCCCATCACTTCGGGCCTGCTGCTGCGCAATCCGCGCGTGCTGCTTGGCGGCAGCCATCAACCCACCTTGCTGCGTTATCTCGAAGGCTGGCCCAAGCGCTGGTCGGGGTCGCGTGCGTTTCGCATCCAGTTCGTGCAGAACGGCGAGTCGCTGAGCCGTTTCGCCCGCGACAGCTTCGATCTGGCCGTGATCCAGGCACCCAGCGCCGAGCAGCTCGAGCAGACCGTTGGCGAGCTGGTGCGGGTGGCGCGTCAGGGCCTGATCACCCGGCGCTAGCAACGACTCTTCGTTATCCGAGGCCGCCGACCGCCCCTGCGGCAGGGGCGCCGGTCGCGCACCGTCGATTCACGGATAGTCGATCTCGACGATGTAGCAGGTCTTCTCGCCGCCCGGGCTGTGTACCCGAACCTCGGCATCCAGCGGTTTGCCCACCAGAGCGCGCGCCAGTGGCGAGTCGATGCTGATCTGGCCCTGCTTGAGGTCGAACTCGTCCGGGCCGACGATGCGGTAGCGCGACTGTTCGCCGTCCTCGTCCTCGATGGTGACCCAGGCGCCGAAGTACACCTTGTTCGGGTCCGAGGGCCTGTCGCTGACGACCTTGAGCTTCTCCAGACGCTTGGTGAGAAAGCGCACGCGGCTGTCGATCTCGCGCAGCATCTTCTTGCCGTAGGTGTACTCGGCGTTCTCCGAGCGGTCGCCCTGCGCCGCCGCCTCGCTGACCGACTGGGTCACCTGTGGCCGGCGCACATGCCACAGCTCGTGCAGTTCGGCGCGCATGCGCGCTTCGCCCTCCGGGGTAATCAGGGGCGTACCGGCGGGGCGAGGGG
>NZ_SBHZ01000007.1 GCF_004521985.1 Ectopseudomonas khazarica | reverse complement strand
CCCCCATCCATAGCAACGCCGAAAGCAACGCCAGAACCCCGAGCAGCGACGTGGCGATGATCAACAGTACTTTCATTGGTTCTTCCTCCTTGAATCAATTTCCAATAATCGTGAAAGGCGGCTTCATCGCACGGACTCAGCGTGCCTTGGCAGGCACTGCTACGCCTTTCACATTGACACTTGTTCAGAGCCAGTGAGTCTGCATATCAAGCATCGACCTTCACATGAAAAGGCGGAATCCGGGCTCGGCTATGGCATAACTGTCCGCAGACAAGAGCAGCACTGTCGTGAACACAACGTGGTGCATTTCAAGCATTTTGTTTACAAGCGCTTCTGCCTTGCCCCTCATTTCAATTCATCCGGTTTCCAGTCGATGGGTTTATCAGCATCGTAACCCTGGGTCGGATGAGGGGGGAGAGGATGGTCTTTTACCAGATTGGGAAAGCGCAGATCAGGGTCGTCATTAAGTTGGTTGCTTATATGATCGTACAATGCATACAGCTTTTCATCTGGCTTGTAATAAAGTGCCAAGTGAGCTGGAGTCTCTTTATCGAAGCACCCAGCCAGCTTCATTGCTGAAGTACCGTGCCCAAGCGAAGCTGCTATTTGATAGTTCCTAGCTGCCAGCGGGAAGTTACTTTTAATACCGTAAAACATGCCTAGTTCGTAATACGCTTCAGCATAGTCTTGCTCTGCGGAGCAGTTCACATACTTAAGGCCCAAGTTAATTTCTTTCAATTCGTAAATGTAAATCTGTCCAAGCCTAAGCTGAGCTGCCGGATTGCCCAGCTGTGCGGCCTTGTCGAGATAGGTCAAACCATCAGTTGCTGGATTGGTCAAGCCATTACGTTTGCCAATCATCGCAGCTATATCGTAGAAACCCTGCGGAACCCCTAGTTGTACCATGCGCTCGTATAGATCCAGTGCCCTCTGCGGATCTTTGTCCAACGCATCAGGCCAGCCAGTACGGTATAACCCCGCCAAATTATGCATGGCCTTCCAGTGATCGCGGGCTGCAGCTTTGTGGTAAAGCGCCAGAATGTCCTGACGGACGCTGCCACGTATTTCATATTGGCGTTTGGTCAGGGAAAGCGCCTCTTTGTACCAAGCATCGGCCTCTGCATCCAAGAGTGGCAAATGGTCTTTTTCATGGACGCATACAAAGTTACGATAGTCGGACTCGGCCATCGCACAGTTCCCTTCAAGCAACAACAAAACAGCCATGAAAGAAACAATAACCTTCATGCTCAGGCCACTACCAATACAGATTTGTCAAAAAGGACAGATTCATCCAAGCCAAGTCAAATGACGTCAGCAAATAAATCTGTTCCTTTTTGTTCCCTGGAAATAAGCTTGCCTACCGGGCCAAGTCCTCACGAATGCTTTCACTGAGTTTCTTGAAGCGAGGGATGACTGCTTCCGGTGGCGGCGTATGCTGGGACAGGTCGTCCGTGCCTTTCTGAAAGGTGGTCATCTGTACTGCCAACAAGGGAGAAGCCGTGCCACCCCGGTGTGCCAGGGCGAACCAGGCACGCTCCTGCTCACCAGACTCCAACTTGGGATCCAGGCGCCAGCCTTCCAGACCTGCCAGGCGCTTGCCAAGCTGAATGCGCTCGATAAACGGAGTTTTCTGCCATTTTTCGGCGTCATAGCCTGGGCGATAGTCCGTGTCATAGGTACCTAACGTGGGCTTGGTTTGCCAAGGATCGTTGGCTGAGGCATTGATCAGGGTAAAGATCACGTTGGGAGTCTGGGTGAAACGCAGACTATTCTTGATGCTGTAGGCGGTCTTGCCATCATCGGCGATAAACCCGTAGGGGAAGCAGAAACCTGGGCCTTTGGGCACTTCATACAATTCACGCGGCTGAAAACGCTCCATCAGCGCCTTGATACGCTTGGCGGAATCGGGGCCGGCCTTGGAGAAACCAAAGTAGTAAACTCGATTATTGCGCCAGAGCAAGGCATCTGCGGGAGAAACATCGTCTCCTAGAAAATAAGCATCGGGGATGCCAAGATCAAAATCGTAGACTTTTGTTAAAGGTATTTGGCGCTCAACTTCTTCTATGTTTTTCGCAAACCTCTCTACAGCCTCTCTAGTTACCTCTGTACTTTCCTTCCTATCAAGCTCTCTTAATTCCTCAAGCGCATTCTTTTTTCTGGCCAGCTCTTTGGTCAGCTCTTCTTGATACAAACTCGCTGTGCCTTTGATATACCTTGCAGCCCCATCAAATGTGTCGCGATCAACAATAGCACTCACTCGAATAGTCAGGCCGTCATAATCATAACTGCCCACATCCCCTTTTGCCGTCACTTTGGGGGTAAAGACATGCCCCCCTCGTCCATCGGTAATTCTGTCAGTTCGCTGAGCGGAATAGGTTGCCCACTGCATATCCTCTGGCACATCAAAGGTCATGCGCCCAAGACATTCCTGGCGCAACGTCTCGGCGAACACCATGCTCACCGGGAACATCAGACCCAGGCTCAGGCACCGGAATAAAATCTTCATGCGTGGCGGCTCTCTTCTTTCCGTTCGCTATCAGTTTGAGCCAGTGCGCGATCACGCTCGGGCTGCTCAAAATTCTGAGCAAGAATGCTCAGGTTGATACCGGAGTCATTGTTCTCACCGCGTGTCCAGTTGACGGGCAAGGCGCAGATAAAGCCCTGCACACCGACGGGTGGCGAGAATGTCTGTACATCATCCAGGGTATTGGAACGCCAGAAGCGCTCTTCATGAGGCATGGGGGCCATCAACTCCCCACCGTGATCGATATGCACCAGATCTCGGTATGCCCAGGTCGGCCAAGTTGAGGCAGGGAAGCCTGTTTTTCTAAATTGCTTCAAGTCCGGCGTTTTGCGTGCTTGTACCTGGCTGATGTTCTGCGGAATGAAATCAAAAGAACTGTTATAAAAATCCGCATTCGTTTGCGCGCGCGCCTGTATCGCCTTCCAAGTGCCCTCCGCCGCGGGCTGCTCCAGATACTGCTCCAGCCCGGTTGCCGGAGTGACGCCGGATGAGCCTGCGGCCATGGACAAGCCAAAGTGCTTCTTCCATAGATCGACTCGTAACTGATGCACGGCCTTACCGACGGTATGTACCTGCTTGCCGTCGAGCTTGGCCTGCACCGGAGTACTATCGCGAACGATGACTGCCAGCTCGGAATCACGGGTACCCAGTAGGCTACGGTCATTGATATTCGCACTACCGAGAATGGCCACACGATCATCAGCGATCAATAACTTACTGTGCACGTAGATCTGTTCAGTAACCACACGCCCCGTCAAGCTTTCCCAGGTGCGCAGATTAAGCAGGGTCAGGTAGCGACTCCAGTCCTGTTGCTCGTATACAGGCCGGTTGGTTGCGTCCTTGCGCTCGATGACCTTGAGTGCCTCGGCGCGGCTCACTTTGCGATCCAGCAGTTCGCGCAAGGCCATGCGTTTCTGGATACGTTTGATCAGACTGTTCTCGCCAAAAGCCAGACTCTGCATGGTCAAACTAACCTGATGCATGATGTTTAGAACGTTCAGCGCACCTTCTGGATGCACCGGTAGAATCATGTAGACATGAAAGGGACGCCCCTCATCGATAGCCCGCCCAATACGGTTGGCCAAGGCCTCGCCAATGCCATTGATCAGTCCCCTCTGCGCTGCACCCAACTTGTGGGTTAGCCAGCCCTGGACATTGATGCCCCACATGGCCTGCAAACTTTTCAAAAACTGGCGCGCCTCGGTACTGGGCTCCTGGGCAATGCTATCGATTTCCTTCCAGTCCAGCTGCCAGATATCCTCGGCCTCCAACGCTTCGCGCAGCCGCACGCGAGCGACGTAATCCTGGCGCAAACTGCCAGGATCACGCAGGCTCGCCATCGGGCCAGAAAGAGGAGCGTCATCAAAAATTTCGCGCTCGTCTCCATACGCACTCTGAAAGAACTGGTTCTCGATATAGATGAAGTGCTGCGAGCTAGAGATAGCCTGCAGCATGGCGGCCTTACAGTTTGCCTGGACTCCTCCATTGTCGATACCCGCAGGCAAGGGCAGGTTGACGCCTGCCTTGCCTCTCCCCACCTGCTCCTGCTGGGTCATACGGCTGGAGGCACTGCGCAGCACCTGCACACTCATGCCACCTGGCTGTGCGCTGGGCGCCACGGGCAACTGTTCGGAAGCATTGATCCATACAGGTTGTGGTTTGGGGAAGTTCAGGCGCGGAGCATCGCTCACCTTGAGTTTGACACCCAGACGTTCCAGGCCGAGATCACTTACCAACGTATTGAGCCAGCGTACGACTGCCTCTAGCAGATTACGCACCAGCGTGGTGTCCTGCAGTGCAGGCGTATCGGCGAGGTAGGCTTGCTGCCCATTCCAGCGGTCGATGAAATTACGCGCCACGTCATATACGGAGGGACCTTCGATGCGGCAGTGCACATCCTGCCAGGGCATGCGCGGCTGATCCTCCGCCAAACGGCCATTGTCCGGTGACGCCAGTGGCTGCGGTTCCTCATGCAGATAAGCATAAGGCTCCAGATGCTGCCCCGAGCGTTCCTGTAGCAAGTGATAGATGAACCAAAGCATCGAGCTGGCCAACTCGTTGGTCCTCTCTCGATATGCGCCGGGAATATCATCGAAACTCTTGCCGCTGAGAACGGTAAGCACCTGACCAAGCTCGGTCTCACTCATCCACTGGCTGATCAGCTGGATGCTCTTGATACGTAATGACTCATAAAGATTACCCGCTGCCTCACGAAGCTCCTGCAACCACTCTCGCAAGCGTTGCTTCAACTCCTCTGCCATCGGAACTGTATCGAGGTTGTCGCCAATCAATCTGGCCATAGCCTGGATACTTTTTCCGACCATCTGACGCTGGACAGCACTGAGACGCTCAAAGCCCTCGTCGAGATTCTCCTGTGCGCTGTTCTTGGCGCGATTCAACCACTGCAGAGCGGAGAACGGTGGACTGCGGAAAAAGTCCGCAACATGGCTAGCACCGTTTAACGCCGTACTCCTGCTGAGCGGAATCAGGCTGGTCTCCGACACGGGCCTGGACATGTCGAACAGCGTGGCCATCATCAGCCCCATCGAGCTGACATGCTTATCCAGATCCATCCACCCCAACTTCGGCAGCCCAGGGTTGTAGGCATCATTACCCTGCCTGGCACTGGCATCCAGGCTGAAGTTATTGTCGTCACGCCGCCCGTAGGCAAGGTCGATTCCTCCGACATAGGCGATTCGGTTGTCGATTACGACTGATTTCTGGTGGTGAGAAAACGCAACGCCGAGTCCCTTCATATCGCTCTGTTGGATAGCCGGTGTGCAGAAGGCGCGAGGGCCGCCCGGCAAACCAGCGTTGAGCTGAAAGACGGCCAGCATGGTCTCGAAGTCGTAAGTACCTACGCTGCCGGATGGACTCAGCCAGGGCATGACATAAATCTTCAAGGTCGACTGGCGTTTGAGAGCCTGATGCAGGCACTGCCAAAGGCTTCGCTTGCCATCGAGCAAGACGTCGTAGTTGACCTGCCAGCCAGTGATAAAAATGCATCGACTGGCTTGATCGATGGAAGCTGCAACGTCCTTGAAGTAGTCACTTCCCGTGGTAAAAAAACGAACCTGATTGCCCGTACGCTTGGGTGCAAACAGATTTTCTCCGTTGAGAAAGAAATCCGGAGCGGAGTAGGCCGCATAGGCACGCCCGTCCTGCGCATTAATCTGATTGAGTTCTTTTGCGCGGATCCCGTTGTAGGCAGAGTCAGTTGCCATGAGCATTCATTCCTTGGATTGAAGGTGGGTAAACAGATCGCTACTGCACTGGCTATCCTGCTGACTACGATCTTTCTCCAGCAGCGCATTACCTTTGGAGTTACGACTGACGCAGCTACTGAAGTCCATCGACCCCAGTGCATAACGCTCACTGTCCCAACCCTGCTGCTCCATGTGAACACGCAAGGCTATCCGCTGGCCGGGGTAGCTAAGCCAAAGACTTCGAGGCGCCTGAGCGTATACCTTCGATAGTTGTTTCTGCTGAGTCTCATCAAGCGACACACGACCATCGGCATCAGCCTCACCTTCCATCAGCAACTCGTTCTCGTCACCCCGCTCGATGCGCCATGGCGCGTATGCCAAAGGAAAGCCCTCATCGCCTGGAACATCCTGCAGACGAATGTTGAATCGGTATTCGCGTGGATCTGCCGGCTCAGTCATGGACAAGCTGCCCAGGACCTGCTCCAGCACATCCCCCGCCTTGTCGCTATCCGCCGCGCCCGGCAACACGGGTGGCTTGATGCCGATACCCGAGCCCTTGCCCGGCGAGCCGCCGGCATTGAGGCGGGCCAGTGGGCCGCTGATGGTGATACCGCCGGGGTCGAGCTTGATGAAGCTGCCACCGGCCTTGAGGGTCAGTTCGATGCCGGCCTCGATGACCATTTTCTGCCCGGCCTTGAGGTGGATCTCGCGGCCGGCCTTGGTCAGTTGCGCGGTGCCCAGCTTGATGTGCTGGTCGGTGCCCACCGTCAGATGGTCCTGCGGTTTGACCTCGACCTTGCGCTCGGCGGTGACGGTGAGGTGTTCCTCGGCCTTGAGCTCGGTGTAGCTGTTGGCCTCGACGGTGTCGTGGCGCTCGTTGCCGACGCGGATCTTCTGGTCGTGCTCGATGTTCTCGTCCCAGTCGCGCTGGGCGTGGACGTAGATCTGCTCGGCGCCCTTGCGGTCCTCGATGCGCAGTTCGTTGTAGCCGCCACCACCGGGGCTGCTCAGGGTCTTGAACACGCTGCGGGTCTTGTTCGCCGGCAGGTCGTAGGGCACCACGTGCTCGGCGTGGTACAGGCAGCCGGTGACCAGCGGCTGGTCGGGGTCGCCTTCGAGGAAGGTGACCAGCACTTCCATGCCGATGCGCGGGATGGTGATGGCGCCGTAGCGATCGCCGGCCCAGCTGGAGCTGACGCGCAGCCAGCAGCTGGTCTTGTCGTCGGCTTGGCCTTCGCGGTCCCAGAAGAACTGCACCTTCACCCGGCCGTATTCGTCGCAGTGGATCTCTTCGCCGGCCGGGCCGGTGACGACGGCCGTCTGGCTACCCAGCACCTTGGGTTTGGGATGCTCGAGTGGCGGGCGATAGGGCACATCCCAGGGCGTGGCGAGGAAACGGTTGCGGTAGCCCTGGTGGAAGTCAGCACCCTCGCTGGAGTCCGCTTCGCCGGTCACGCCACGCAACAGTCTGGAGAGGCCTTTGCCCAGTACCGAATCACTGGTGATGGACTCCTCCAGCACCTGCGGCTGCTTGCCTTCGTGCAGCACTTCGGTGAGCAGCCAGAGGTCGTTCCACTCGCTGCGTGGGTGTTCGGAGATTTCCAGCAGGTGGCCGCTGACCAGGCGCGGCTCGTCGCTATTGCCTTGCAGTTGCTGGTAGTCCGCGCGGTGACGCTCCAGGGCGCGCTTGGCCAGGTGCTTGCCGCGCGCTCGGTCGGTGTAGCGACCGGGGTAATCGTAGTCTTCCAGATCCGGCAGGCCGTCGTTCTCACCAGCCTGCTCGCCCTGGTAGGTCGCCTCGAGCAACAGGCGTGGCTGCTCGAAATCGTAGTCGCGCCGCGTGGTGCTGCGGGTCCGGGTCTCCAGGCGCAGGGCCAGGCGCTTGATCACCGGGTCGTCGGCGGTCATGCCGCTGTCCTGGATGTAGGGCGTCGGTCGGCCCAGCTTGGCGAATGCCGTCTGATCATCGCCAAAGGTCAGCACGTGGCCGCTTTCGCTGTGCTGGAAGTGATAGTGAATACCTTCCTCTTCACACAGACGCTGGACGAAGTGCAGGTCGCTCTCGTCGTACTGCACGCAGTAGTCGCGCTCGGGGTAGACGGTCGGACCGAGCTGGAACTGGTAGCCCCCTTCCACGATGCCGTGCTCTTCAAGCACCTGGGCAACGATCTGCGGCACCGTCAGGTGCTGGAAGATACGCTGGTTGGTGCGGTGCGCCAGGTAACTGAGCTGCGGCACGATGGCCAGTCGGTAGCGGGTCATGCGCTTGCCGGACTCGCCCTGCTCGACACGGTGGATGAGGCCGTGAATACCCTCGCCGTTCGGGCTGAAAGCGAGAAAGGCACGCTGGTGCAGCAGGCTTTCCAGGTCGATGTCCGGGCGTTCGCTGATCAGCTCCACATCGAAGCGATAGGGCTGGCTGATGGCCTCGCGGCCACTGAACTCGAGCACCTGCAGGTCATGCTCGACGCCTTCGATGTTCAGGCTGAAATGGGTTTCGTTGGCCGGGTTGAACATATACGTATCCTTTCGAGTGAGTCCTTTTCAACAGCCTGTCATGCTCTGCCCAGCCAGCGTTGCAGGCGCGACGCCGGCGGCCGGCGAAATGCCTCCAGCAGCTCGCTGCAACCTATCTGCCGCTGGCCTTCGTCGAAGGCCAGCGCGGTACGCAGGGCCTGCCAGCAATGCAGCGGTACCTGCGCCGGTCGTTGCAGTTGCTTGTCCAGTTCCATGCTCTTGGCCTGCTTGGCGCTGAGGCGACGGAACGGGTGTTGCCCGCAGGCCAGCTCGACCAGGACGCAGGCCACCGCATAGACATCCGCAGCCGCCGACAGGGCGGCGCCCTCAAGCAGTTCCAGGGCGGCGTAGCGTGGCGTCCAGGCGGCGATGCGGTTTCGGCACAAGCGCGGCAGGCCCGGCAACAGGCCCTCCACGGGCTGCCCCAGACCATAGTCGAACAGCCGCAGACCGTCTTCGGCCAACATCACATTGCTGGGTTTCAGGTCGCCGTGCAGCACGCCCAGTTCATGGGAGTAGGCGAGCGCATCGAGCAGGGCGATGGCGATGCTGCGCAACTCGTCCCAGGGCAGGCCCTCGGGTCGTTCGCAGAGCAGCTGATCCAGGGTCAGACCGCGCATCAGCTCCAGCGTGATGAAGGCGCGCTCGCACGTCGTATCCACCTCGAAGCCGAACAGCCGCACCACATGCTGGTGGTTGAGCCGCGAGGTGAGGGCGAACTCGCTGTAGAGCAGGGCATTGGCATCCGGGTACTCGGCGAAGTCGTCGCTGAGGGTCTTCAGCGCGACATAGGGTTCGGGGTCGCCGAACTGCTCGCGCAACAGGTCGCGGGCACGGTACACCGCGCCCATGCCGCCCACGCCGAGCAGGCGTTCGATCTTGTACCGGCCGCCGAGCACGTCCGGCAGCTCGCCCGGCGCCTGACGCGGCGTTTCGCGCACGGGCGGGCTGGCTGCGGTAGCGGCCAGGGCAAAGTAGGTGAGGTCACTGGCTTCGGCGGCTTCGGTCATCGGCGAATCACCACGGCGCTGAGGTTGTCACGGGCCGGGCCGTCGAGCACGCGCTGGAACAGTCGCTCCACGGCCAGGTGTGGCGAAGGCAGGTTCAGGCAGGCGCCCAGCTCGTCGGCAGAGAGGCCCTGATAGAGCCCGTCGCTGCACAGCAGGAAGACATCGCCCGGCAATACGTCGAGCTCGAGGATATCCAGCTGCAACGTCTCGCAGGCGCCGATGGCACGCGTCAGTGCATGAGCCGCCGGGTGGCGCGCGGCTTCCTGCGGGGTCATGCCCTGCTCGTCGATCAGTTGCTGCTCCAGCGAGTGATCCCGGCTCAGCTGATACAGCCGCGAGCCGCGCCACAGGTAGCAGCGACTGTCGCCTGCCCAGACGCAGGCGGCGCGCTCGCCCTCCAGCAACAGGGCGACCACGGTACTGCCGATCACCGTATCCGGGCGCTCGGCAGTCACCGTCAGTTCCTGGCCGAGACGGTGGTTGAGCCGGTGCAGGCTCTGGCGCAGCTGCGCCAGGCGCTGCGTCAGGTCACCTTCCGGTATCTCGGCCAGCTGCTCGACGATCAGACGGCTGGCCAGGGCGCCGTTCTGGTGCCCTCCCATACCGTCGGCCACCACCCAGAGGCCCTGCTCGGGCAGGGCCAGGAAGGCATCCTCGTTGCGCGCCCGCACCTTGCCGGTGTCGGTGCGCGCAGCGCTGCGCCAGGCGTTGGCGACTTCACTCATCAGAGTGTCGCCGGCAACTTGAAGCTGCGCAGCAGGCCGATGTCGAACGGGTTCGGCGAGCGCTGACTGTGCAGCAGGTAGTTGGCGTGCAGACCGCCGAGGTTGGCCTTGAGAATCAGCACGTCACGGCCGCTGTGGTAGTCCACGTCCATCAGGTCGAGCAGGCGGAACAGTGACCAGGGGCCGGTGTTCTTCTCGATGCCGACACGGCGACCGCCGAGCTCCTCGACCACCAGGCTGGTACGGTCCTCGTCGCTTGCCGCCGGCCAGCGGAAGGCCGTCGCGACGATCGGGCCATGGCGATACTCCATCTGCTGGTTGCCGAAGCGGAAGTCGGCGCGGCTCAGGCTGGAATCCAGCGAGTAGGGCTCGAGCTTGAACAGCACCTGCGGCTCGGCCGGGTTCTCGGCGAAGAAGCTGCGGCGGATCACCTGGGCACGGCTCATCTGCAGCAGGAACTCACGCGACAGCGGCAGGCCACGGCCGTCGACGCGACGCAGGCGATACTGGTCGGCGCTGCCGCTGACGAACGGCCGCAGGTAGCTGTCGAAGAAGCGCTCGGCAATGCCCTGAGCCTTGAAGAACTCGCGGAAGTCGGCCACCGCCACGTCGCTCTCGCTGTGCGCACTGAACGGGTAGCGCTGCTTCAACGAGTTGTCGTAGGCCGCGTACAGCTCGCTCTGATAGCGCTGGTTGAGGAACTGGTAGGCGTCGTTCAACACCAGGCTCCAGCTGTCCTCGGCCAGCAGCGCCAGCCAGTTGCCCACCGGCTGCGGCAGGCGTGCCGCGGCGCTGCGCACCTGGTTGATGGCGTCGCGCTTGCCGCCCATGCGTGCCTTGGCCATCTCGAACGCGGCCTGGTCGCTGGCACCGGCATTGGCCAGGCTGGCCAGCTGACGCTGCAGGTCATCCAGCGCCTGCAGGCCGGCGGCCAGATCGACACCCGCACCACCGTTCTCGTCGAGCAGCTTGTGCAGACTCTCGAAACGGCGCTCCAGGGTCTTGCGCGCGGTGTCCGGGGTGTTCTTGGCCAGGGCCTGCTGCGCCTGCTCGGCGGCGGCACTGGCCAGCTTGGCAGCCTTGCCCACCTTGCCCTTGGCGCCTTCCAGCGCGTCGGCGGCAGCGCCGGCGTCATCGGCAGCCTCGGCGAGCCCCTTGAAGCGGGTGTTGTCACGCACCTCGACGAGCATCTGCAGCAGCGGCGAATTGGCTGCCGTCAGGCCGCCCAGCAACGCGGCGCCACGACCGGCGCTGCCGATCGGCTCCAGGCTGAGCTGGGCGATGGCCTCACCCCAGTAGTTGCCGTAGTCGCGGAAGTACAGTTGCTCCAGCTCGACCATCAGACGGCTGAGGTCGGCGGCGCTGAGGGTTTCACCCTCGCCCAGCACCCAGTTGTCACGCAGCATCTCGCGCACCAGGTTGGCGCCCTGGGCGGTGAAGGTCTTGCTGTAGCCGGTCTGGGTGTAGAAGCCGGGGATGGCGTAGTCGCTGCCCACGATCAGGGCCGCCTGCGGGCCAAGCTTCTGGCTCAGGCGATAGTCGGGCAGGCTGCGCGCCTGTTCACGCAGCATGCGATAGACCACGTTGGCCAGCGACTCGCTGCGCAGCACCTGGCGCGCCTGGGCGACCAGCTGGGCGTTGAGCGCGTAAGGCGCGAACGACTCGTCCAGCAGACGGGCGAAGTGCGTGTTCAGGCCATGCTGCGCCGGGCTGTTGCCGGTGTAGCGCAGCGACCAGTCGGCGGCCACCCACTCCTTGAGGAAGTCGGCGTCGCGACGCTCTTCCAGGTTGAGCATCAGGTAGGCACGCAGGCTGCCGAGCAGGCGCTCGCGGTCGCTGAGGTTGGCGCGAATCTGCGCCTCCAGCTGACGGGCAACGCGCGGCAGCAGCAGGTTTTCCAGTTCGGCACGGTAGGTCGAGTACACGGGCGGATTGACCGCCTCACCCTGGAACAGGCCGGTACGCTGCAGGTAGGAAACGTCACCCTTGGGCGGGAATACCTGGGTCGCGGCGTAGCTGCTGTCCAGCGCCTTGAGGACCTGCAGGGCGTCGTCCTGAGGGTTGACCGCATCATGCTCGCGGGTCAGCTTCTGGGCGATCTCGCGCAGTTCTTCCAGGCGTCCGTGGTTGGCCGAGAAACCCGTGGCCCAGAGCACGCCGAACAGCGCCAGCACCGCGAAAGCGGTGGCGTACATCGCACGCTGGCCCCAGTCGATACGGCGCACTTCCTTCTGGTCCAGGCTGGCCAGGTCGGCCTCGGGGAAGATCACCCGGCTGAGCAGGTGATGGATGAAACGCGCCCGACCACTGCGGAAGGTCGGCAGCGCGCTGCCCGCCAGACCGAGGTTGCGGCCGATGCCGGCGGTCAGCGGATCGAGCTGCTCGTTGAGCTGCGGCGCACTGGTCAGGTAGAAGCCGCGCAGCTTGCTGGCCCGCTGGTAGCGGTTGCCGGCAAAGGCCAGCTCGACGAACAGGCACAGACGCTCGCCGATCTGGCCGAGCTGGTGCGGGAAGTCGAGGATGCGGCCACGGCGCTGGGTGTCGCGCTCCTGGTGCATGCGCAGGATCACCTGGCTGTTCAGACGGCGCAGCAGTTCTTCGAACTCCTGGCGCACCACGGCCACGTCGGTGGCGTTCTGCTCCTTGCGGAAGCTGGCGCCCAGTACCTGCTCGCTTTCCTCGCGCGACAGCTGGTCGAAGAACTCGTCGAAGCCGAGAATCTTGTCGGCCTTGTTGAGCACCAGATAGACCGGCACGTCGGCGCCCAGGCGCTGATGGATCTCCTGCAGGCGCTGGCGGGTCTGGCGGGCCAGGGTTTCCAGCTCCACCTCGCTGCCGCCTTGCAGCTGCTCGACGGGAATGCTCACCAGCACGCCGTTGAGCGGACGCGCGCGGCGCTGGCGCAGCAGACCGAGCAGGGTGCCCCAGGCACGGCCATCGATCTGCGCATCGGGTTGGGTCAGGTAGCGGCCGGCGGTGTCGATCAGCACGGCGTGATCGGCGAAATACCAGTCGGCGTAACGGGTACCGGAAACGTCCTTGGTCAGGCGCTGGTTCTCACCGCGATTGAGCGGGAAATCCAGGCCGGAGAAGTCCAGCAGGCTGGTCTTGCCGCTGCCCTGCGGACCGAGGATCAGGTACCAGGGCAGGTCGTTGCGCCACTTCTCGCTGCGCCCGCGATACAGGCTGGAGCGCTTGAGGGTGCGCAGGGCGTCCTTGAAGCGGTGACGCAGCTCGGCCTGTTCCTCGTTGATCTGCTCTTCCCGGCGCATGCGCTCCTGGGCGTCGGCATCGTTCTCGGCGGCCTTCTTGCGTGCGGTGGCGCGCCAGCTGGCGAATACCATGGCCAGGCCCCAGAGCAGGAACAGCAGGCTGATGGTCAGCAGGCGGCTGGTGGCGGACTCCCAGAACTTGTAGTCATTGACGGCCAGCAACGGCCCGACGAACCACACCAGCAGCGCGAGAATCAGGACCAGGAGCAGGCTCCAGACCCAGGTCTTGCGGAAAAAGGCGCCAAGTTTGGCGAAGAAGCTCTTCATTTCACGTCATCCATGCTGACACCCGAGGCCGGGTCGAGTTGCTGATACGGCTTGAGGACGGTGTCGCGCTGCTCGCCGAGTACCCAGGCGAAACCGGCGTACATCATCACCAGGCACATCAGAGTGAACAGCGCCACCAGCCACCACGGCACGATGCGCACCAGGCGCCGACGGGTGTCCTTGAGCCCCTGCCAGTGCGGCGAGACTTCACGCGGGACGTCGCCCCGCAGCTGGCGGATCTGCCGGTAGAGGCTGTCGCGCACGGCCTCCAGCTCGAGCATGCCGCGCTGCAGCACGCGGTACTTGCCCTCGAAGCCGAGCGACAGGCACAGGTACATCAGCTCCAGCATCGGCAGGTGCTTGACCGGGTTGCGCGACAGACGCTCGAGCAGCTGGAAGAACTTCTCGCCACCGAAGGTCTCGTTGTGGAACGAGGACAGCAGGCTCATCTGCGACCATTCGCTCTCGTTGCCCCAGGGCGTGGTCACCACGGCCTCGTCGACCACGGTGCACAGCACGTAGCGCGCGGCCATCACCTGGCTGCTCTCGGCGCCATCGTGCAGCGCCCGGTGCTCGAACACCTTGATCTCGCGGGTCAGGCGCTGGTTGAGGGCGTCCAGGTCCTCGCTTTCGAAGCTGTGCTTGAGGCGCACCACTTCGGAAAGCAGCGAGGAGGCCGCCGCCACCAGCGGGTTGAGGCTGATATTGAAGCTCTCCGCCGGGCGCAGGCGCGCGGCGAAGATCATGCGCTCTTCCAGCTGTTCGAATTTCGGCGGCGCGCTGAAGTCGGTCAGCGGGCTTTCGGCGCGGGCTTCACCCTGGCGGTTGAGGATGACGGTCTTGTCATCCTGGCCGTATTCCATTTCCTTGGTTGTCATGGTCAGTTCCTGATCGCCCAGAATTTCAGCTCAAGCCCGGAGAATTCGCCGGACACGTGGAAGGCGAAGCCGCCGGAGCGTTCCAGCTGCGCCAGTTCCTCGGAGCTGAGCTCCAAGGCGAAGTAGGTCTTGCCCGAGTGGAAGGGAATCTGGCGCGGCGCCACCGGCAGCGGTTTGACCTTGATCCCCGGCAGGTGCAGGTTGACCAGCTGGCGGATACGCTCGACCGGGCCGACCTTGAGGTGGGCCGGCAGGCGCTGACGCAGCTCTTCGGAATCGCACTGGGCGCTGGCGGCCAGCACGAAGCTGGAGGTGCCGAGCAGCTTGTGGTCGTGCAGCGGCGAGACCTGGATACCGTACTGGCGCTGCTGCAGCAGCAGCTCGATGGCGTGCTGTTCGAGCACCATCGACAGCACCTGGCGGATGGCGTCCATCAGTTTGCGGAAGCTCATGCCCTGGTCGCTGTGCAGGTAGCGGCCCTCCAGGCGCGGACGCTTGGTCTCGCTGGAGAAGGTGGCCAGCTCGCCGAGCAGCCCGACCAGTTCACGGTAGATCTGCTCCGGGTGGACCTGCTCGACCCCCAAGTGGTGGCGCAGGATCGGCTCGTAGCGGTTGATCAGCTGCAGCATCATGAAGTCGCCGACCTCGGCGCCGCCCACCTTGCCCGTGGCGCGGATACGCTCGGCGAGGATGTCGCCGCGGTGCGCCAGCATGCTGATCACTTCCTTGAGGCAGCTCAGCAGGTAGCCGGAGGCCTGGAAGTTGACGTAGGTCGGGCTGAATTCCGGATCGAGGCTGATCACCCCGTCAGGCGTGGTGTCGAGCACGTCGCACAGCTTGATCCGCACATAGCCCTGATCGCTCTGCTGCTCGCCGAGCAGCAGGCGGAAATCCGGGCGGCCGGTGCTGACCTGGCTGACGCTGCTGTCACCGGCGTTGGAGTCGGTCACTTCCTCGTCGAAGGCGATGTAGCGGGCCAGCACGTCCTGCTGTTCGGAACGGCGGCTTTCGATATGGTTGCCCGTGACCAGCGGCAGCGCCAGGTAGACCGGGGTATTGCCGGTATTCGGCGGCACGTCCAGGCCCAGCGGCTCGCGCTCGGCACCGAGGTCGAAGAGGCTGCCGTCAGGCAGCACGCCGCTGGCCTTGCTCACCACCAGCTTGCCCATGTTGAGGAACTGGCGGTCGATCTCCAGCTCGAAGAACCCCCAGGCGTAGCTGGCCAGTTTCTGCGTACGCAGCTTGAGCTGCTGATCGAAGTAGCGATCGTTCTGCTGGAAGTGCTGCGGGCGCAGCAGCATGCCTTCCTGCCAGATGACTTTGTGCTGGCTCATCGACTCTGCTCCTGCTCGTCGTCGAGGTTGCGGATGCCGCGCTCGTCGAGGCGCAGGTTCGCCGCGTTGCGCTCCTGCTCGTCGATGTCGATCACGAACCGCCAGCTGGCTTCCGGCAGGTCGCGGTAGGCGGCGAGCACGCCGACGTAACGGCTGCCTTCCTGCACCGAGAGCTTCAGCTCACGGGTTTCACCCGGGCGCAGCTCCAGCTCTTCCTGGGCCACCAGGTCCGGGGCCAGGGCCTCCTTGGGACGCTGGTAGAGGGAGAAGAAATCGGCGTTCTCGAAGGCGACCGGGTGCTTGAGCTCCATCAGGCGCACCACGATCGGCGACGGACGACCATTGAGGTCGGGGTTGAGCTGATCGCTGCCGGCCAGGCTCAGGTCCAGCTTGGTCATGTGCGAGTAGGGCGACAGGGCGGAGCAGCCGCTCAGGGTCAGCAACAGGGCGCACAGCGCCAGAGAAAACAGGCGAGGCATGGGCATCATCCTTGAAGGTCGGTATTGAGGGTGGCGATCAGGCGGACCTGTTCTTCGTAGGCATTGGCGAAGTCGCGGGCGAACAGGCGATCGCTCCAGTCGTCGTTCTGCTCCAGCGAGGCATGCAGACGACGGTAGGCACGCCAGCGGCTGCCGTCGGTGGCCAGCAGCGGCTTGCGTCCGCTGCGCTCGAAGCGCAGGGTCAGTTGCTCGGGGTCGAACTGCTCCAGCATGCCTTTGACCGCCGCACGGCTGGCGGCGAGCAGCGCCACCTGGTGTGCCTGCAGGTCACGGAAGCTGCGGCTGATGGCTTGTTCCGCGGGCAGTTGCCCGGCCTTGCCGCCACGCAGCAGGGCGCCCAGCGTCTCGCTGCTGTCCAGGCCGTGCTTGAGCGGGTTGTTGCCGGCACTCTGCACCGTGGTCAGGGCCAGACGCAGTTCGTTCTTCAGCTCGCTGCGCGTACGCAACGCCTGCTGCAGGCTGCCGACGCTCTGCTTGAGCAGCCGGGCGGCATTCAGCGCCAGGGCCTGACGTGCGTCTTCGTCGAGGTCGTCGAGGCGAACCCCGAGCGCGTCGGAGAACTTCTCCCAGAAGCTCGGCGGCAGGCGCTCGGGCTCCGGCGCAGGCTTCGGTTGCGGCGCGGGCTGCGGCACGACCAGCTCGGGAACCAGCAGGTTTTCCTCGTCGATCTGCGCGTAGTCGCGCTGCTGCGCATGGGCGGTGTCGGGCCGCAATACGGCGGTCAGGTCATCCACCTCGGCGTAGACGCGCTCCTGCTGATCCAGGGCGGTCAGCGGGTCGAGGTCGAGAAAGGCGTCGTCGGGAATGATGCTGCCGGCGGCCTGCGGCAGGCCGATATCGCCCTCGAACATCGCCGGGTCCTGAATCAGCCGGGCGCGGATCTCGAAGTCGCCCAGGCAGTAGACGCTGCCGTGCTCGATACGCTGCGGCCGACCCTTGCCGAGACTGGCGCCGCTGTCCTTGAGGGCGATGCCGTTGCTGCTGGTGTCGGTCAGGTAGAAGGCGCCATCACGGTAGCTGACTTCCGCATGACGGCTGGACAGCACGCGCTTGCGATCCGGGATCACCCAGTCGCATTCCTCAGCGCGGCCAATTACCCCGCCGGCCTGCTTGAAGGTCTTGGTGGTCAATAGACCTGGCACGAACTGCTGTGCGCTGACCACATCGAATACCAGTTCCATGGTGAACCTACTCCTTGCGGTCAGTGGCCGCGTTTCTCGGCTTGCGGATCGCCCAGCGGGCGGTATTGATCGTCGCTGAACTTGTAGTTGCCGGAGCAGCCGGCCAGAACGATGGCCAGCGCCAGCAGGGCGGCGGCGCGATAGCGATGCAACATGGAATGCGCTCCTAGGAGGTAAGTGGATAAGAAACGGGCGAGCATGCTCAGACCTCGCTCGGGCTGATCTTCAGCCGATTCATGCGGTACAGGAGGGTGCGCCGGGGCAGACCCAGTTCGTTGGCGGCGTTGGTCTGGTTGCCGCGGTTCTTGCGCAGGCAGTCGAGCAGCAGGTTGCGCTCGAGACGATCCATGCGCTCGCGCAGACTCAGCGGCTCGTTGCCCGTGCTCTGCATCTGTTCGAGGTTGAAGTGCTCGGGCAGCAGCTCTCCGCCTTCGCAGAGCAGCACCGCGCGCTCGACCAGGCCCTTGAGCTCACGCACGTTGCCCGGGAAGCCGTAGCCGGCCAGGTGCCCCAGCGCGGCGTCGCTCCAGCGGCAGGCATCACGCTGCAGCAGGCCGCTGGCCGTGCTGGCGAAATGACGCGCCAGCAGCAGGATGTCCTCGTCGCGCTCACGCAGCGGCGGCAGCTCGATGGGGAAGTGCGACAGGCGATAGAACAGGTCCTCGCGGAAGCGGCCGTCCTCGACGCGTTTGCGCAGCTCCTGATGGGTGGCGGCGACGATGCGCACATCCACCTTGTGCGTTTCGCTGCTGCCCAGGGGACGCACTTCGCCTTCCTGCAGCACGCGCAGCAGCTTGGCCTGCAGCGCCAGCGGCATGTCGCCGATCTCATCGAGGAACAAGGTGCCGCCGTCGGCTGCATCGAACAGGCCCGGCTTGTCACGGTCGGCGCCGGTGAAGGCGCCCTTGCGATAGCCGAACAGCTCGCTTTCCAGCAGGTTCTCCGGCAACGCCGCGCAGTTCTGCACGATGAACGCCTTGCTTCGCCGCGCCCCGCAATCGTGGATGGCGCGGGCGACCAGTTCCTTGCCGGTGCCGGTCTCGCCGGTGAGCAGGACGCTGACCGGGCTGTGCAGCACCTTGCCGATCAACTGGTAGACGCGGCGCATGGCCTGGCTCTGGCCGAGCAGGCCATAGCCACTGGCGCAGGGCGTGCCGGGAGCGGAGGCCACGGGCGCGGCCAGCGCCTCGCCGTCGGCCGTCGGCGCACGCAGGCGCTGCAGCAGGTGCAACTGAGCCAGGGCGAAGCCACCCAGCTGGGCGAAGGAACTGGCGAAGCCCTGCAGGATGCGCCGCTCGTGGCTGGCGACCAGCAGCAGGCCACGGACGTGACCGGCGCCGTCATGCAGCGGCAGGCACAGCAGGCTGCGCCAGGCACGGTTGGTCTCCGGCAGGCAGGCGATGGAATGCAGCGCGCTGTCCAGTTCGGTGATGCACAGCACCTGGTTCTGGCACAGGCAGTACTGCAGCAGCTGCTCGCCGTCGTAGTCGCTGGGCAGGCTGGCCGCCTCACGCGGTTGCAGCACGCCATCGAGCCACTCGGCCGTCAGCGCCAACCGGGTATTGGTGTGGTCCAGCAGGTAGAGCTGCCCCAACGCGCAGTCGGCCAGCTCCGCTGCCGCGCGCACCAGGCCGGCGAGCAGGCTCTCGGCACTGGCCGCTCCAGCCAGCTCGGCATAGCGGCCGAGCAGGGCCTCGGCGTAGCGCAGGGGTTGCGGGACTTCGGCGAACATCGGCGGCACCTCAGACGAACTCGCAGGTCACGGCCGAATCGGCGTCCAGCGTGGCGTGCACACGTTGCAGGGTCTCCCCTGCGGCCATGGCGTCGAGCAGGCGGTCGACCACCAGCGGCTGCAGGTGCTGGTCGATCAGGTGATCGATCAGACGAGCACCGCTGTCGCCATGGGTGCACCGCTCGGCCAGATGCTCGACCAGACCGTCGCAGTGGCTGAACGCGAGCTGGCGACGCGCCAGGCGCTCGCCGAAACGGGCCAGCTTGAGGCCGACCAGCTGGCGCAGCAGGTCGCCGTCCATGGGGTAGTAGGGCACCACGCGCATGCGCCCGAGCAGCGCCGGCTTGAAGTGCTGGCTGAGCTGCGGACGAATGGCCAGCTCCAGGTCCTCGGCCGCCGGACGTTCACCGCCGGCGCAGAGGCTGGCGATGCGCTCGCTGGCCAGGTTGCTGGTCATCAGGATCAGGGTGTTGCGGAAGTTGATCTCGCGGCCTTCGCCGTCGTTGGCCACGCCCTTGTCGAAGATCTGGTAGAAGACGTTCATCACGTCCGGATCGGCCTTCTCCACTTCGTCGAGGAGAATGACCGAGTAGGGCTTCTGCCGCACCGCCTCGGTGAGCATGCCGCCCTCGCCATAGCCAACGTAGCCGGGCGGTGCGCCGATCAGACGCGAAACGGTGTGCTTCTCCTGGAACTCGGACATGTTGATCACGGTAAGGAAGCGCTCGCCGCCGTACAGCAGGTCGGCCAGGGCCAGCGCGGTCTCGGTCTTGCCGACACCACTGGGGCCGACCAGAAGGAACACGCCCACCGGCGCATCGGGCTTGTTCAGGCCGGCGGCGGTGGCGCGCATGGCCTTGTCCAGCGCCTGGATCGCCTGCTCCTGGCCGCGCACGCGCTGGCGCAGGTCGTCGGCGAAGGTGATGACCTTGGTATTGTGCTCACGGGCCAGCTGGCTCAGCGGCACCCCGGTCCAGTGGCTGATCACTTCCGCCACCAGACGCGGGCAGACCTCGAAGCTGACCAGGCGCTCGCCGGCCTGGGCGCTGGCCAGTTCGACCTGAATGGCGCGCAGTTGCTCTTCCAGTTCTTCCAGGCTCGCACACGGCGCTTCAGCCGACTCGTCGTTGAGTGCCTCGTTGCCGGCCAGGCGGGCGGCGGCGCATTGCTTGCGCTGCTCCAGCAGGCGCTCGGCCAGCTCACGCTGCGCGCTCCAGCGCGTTTCCACCTGCTCCAGCTCGGCGCGCGCGGCGACCAGACGACTCTCCAGGGTATCCAGCGCTTCGCCGTCGATGTTCAGGCCCGCGTCCAGGTCACGGCGCATGGCCTCGCTCTGACGCTCGCCCTCGGCGATCTCGCCACGCAGGCGCTCCAGCGCTTCGGGGGCCGCCGCCAGGCTGATGCGGACACGGGCGCAGGCGGTGTCGAGCACGTCCACGGCCTTGTCCGGCAGTTGGCGGCCGGCCAGGTAGCGCGCCGACAGTTCGGCGGCAGCAGCCACCGCATCGTCGCGCAGGTAGATGCCGTGGCTCTTCTCGTACACCGGCGCCAGGCCGCGCAGGATGGTCACTGCCTCCTCCACGGTCGGCTCATGCAGCTGCACCGGCTGGAAGCGGCGGGCCAGGGCCGGGTCCTTCTCGAAGTACTTCTTGTATTCGCTCCAGGTGGTGGCGGCGATGGTGCGCAGCTCGCCACGGGCCAGGGCCGGCTTGAGCAGGTTGGCGGCATCGCCGCTGCCCGCCTGGCCACCGGCACCGATCAGGGTGTGGGCTTCGTCGATGAACAGGATGATCGGCTTGGGCGAGGCCTTCACTTCATCGATCACGCCCTGCAGACGACGCTCGAACTCGCCCTTGACGCTGGCACCGGCCTGCAGCAGGCCGAGATCCAGGCACAGCAGCTCGACGCCCTTGAGCACCTGCGGCACCTCGCCGATGGCGATGCGCAGGGCCAGGCCTTCGACGATGGCGGTTTTGCCGACGCCGGCCTCGCCCACCACGATCGGGTTGTTCTTGCGGCGACGGGCGAGGATATCGACCATCTGGCGGATCGCGCCGTCACGGCACAGCACCGGGTCGAGCTTGCCGTCGCGGGCCTGCTGGGTGAAGTTGTGGGTGAAGCGCGCCAGGTTCGACTCGCCAGACGCGGCCGGCTTGCCGCCTGCGCTCTGCGGCTGCTGGCTGAGGGCGAAATCACGCAGCCGCTCGGCGTTGAGCTTGCCGAGCAGGGCCTGGTAACGGCTGCCGGCATAACGCATGGGGTTGCGCAGCAAGGCGAGAATCAGCGCCGCCTGGTCGATCTGGCTGGCGCCCAGCTCCAGGTTGGCCACCAGCAATGCATCCTGCAGCCACTGCACCAGCTCGGCGCTGAATACCGGGTTGCGCGACTCGCTGTGCTCGCCGCGCGGCTGCAGCGCCTGCGCCAGTTCACCGGCGTCCAGCTCGGCATCCTGCAGGGCACGCGCCAGCAGACTCTCCGGGCGCTCCAGCAGGCCCAGCAGCAGGTCTTCGACGAGGATCTTGTTGCCGCCACGCACCACGCAGCGCTCGGCGGCCATCTCCAGGTCGCGCTTGCTCGCGGCGTCCAGGGCTTGAACCAGTTGTTGCAGATCGACGTTGATCATTTTCATCTGTCCTTAATGAATCTTGCTGCCGAGCGTCACCAGGCCGTCGGCGTTCTCACGACCGAGCCAGGTGGTCCAGCCCAGCAGGCAGGGGTTGCCTTCGCCGATGCGCAGGTCGCGGATTTCGTCCTGACGCAGCTCCAGGCGGATGTCGTAATCCAGCGGATCGCGCAGGGTGAAACGCACCAGCGCGCACAGCGGCTGGTACCCCGTGCCGATCGGCAGGAATTCGTGAAAGCGTGTCCAGCCCAGCTGGCGCACGTGGATGCGGAACTTGCCGCCACGGTCGCGCACGCGCTCACCGAGCACGGTGTCCTCGCCCAGCAGGCTGTTGGCGCGGCCGAGGCGATTGCGCTGCTCCTCCAGCACCACCACCTGGCGCTCCAGGCACTGCTCGATGAACAGCTCGGCATGCTTGAAGTAGTAACGCAGCACCGACTCGATCAGCGCTGCGGAGTGGGCGCGCAGGCTGAGCAGGCCGAGGTAGGGCAGCAGGCGCTTCCAGTTCAGCTCCTGGGCCTGGCGAATCTGCTCGCTGCCCAGCCCGATCAGGGCGAACAGGTGCGCCGAGAACGCATCCAGCGCACCGCTCTGGAAGCAGGCGCGATAGCGGTACTTGCGCCAGATCGGCAGCAACAGGCGTTGCAGGCGGTTATTGAACAGGTCGAGGAAGTCGCGCGTCGGGTTGCCGTCCTCGCTGTCCCCCAGGGCCTGCTCGCTGTAGAACGCCGGCAGCGGCGAGCCGCCACCGAACAGGCCGACCAGGTTGACGCGCATGCGCGCCCGCAGCTCACCGTGCTCCTCGAAGAACTGCACGCGATCGATATCGCTGCCCGGAAAGCCCAGGCTCGGGTTGGCCTGGAATTCCAGGTACTCGTACAGGCGCTCTTCATCCAGATGCGGATGGGCGGCCCCGAGGCGCTCCAGCACCAGCTGCACGGCCTGGAACAGGCTGTACTCGCGGATGCCTCGGCTGAACCGATTCAGAGTAGGGGCTGCTGCCCCATACGTGGCGTCCATTTGTACAACTCTCCCTGTGTGCTCTGTACCTGCAGCTCGTGATACGAGTTGAGGCTGGCGTACAGCGCGAAAAATTCATTGAGTACCGAAGCGAAGAGGAACAGGTCGCCTTCGCCCAGGTAGCCCTCCGGGTTCATCACCAGCTCGGTGCGCACCCCGCGCACTGGCAGGCCACGGTGCAGGCGGTCGACATGGCGGTGGCCGATCTTCTTCAGGCCGCCCAGCAGGCGCTTGCTGACCCGCTCGGCATGCTGGTCGTAGTAGCGCGGCAGGTCGTAGGTCTCGAGGATCACCTTGAGCGCCTCGACGTTGGCCAGCGACAGGTAGTTCAGCGACATGTTGGAAATCAGCTTCCAGAGGAAGTCGCGATGCAGCGGTGGCGCGTAGCACGGCGTGACCGCGCTGATGTTGCGGAAACTGAGGAAGTCCGGGGTGTCCTCGCTGGGCAGGCAGATGTCGCCCAGGCTCAGCTGACGCGGCAGGTTCTGGTTGGTGCAGGTCAGCTCGATGGACAGCGTCTCGTGGCGGTCCAGGTTGCGCAGGCCGAAACTGAGCCAGGTCTCCAGGCCATCACCGAGCATCGACGGCTGCTGGCGCACGCTGTAGTGCGGGCGCGCCATCGGCACGTCGAAGCTGGGGTCGTGCTCGAACGACTCGAACGGCACGTACTCCTCGTAACCCATGCCGCCCGGCTTCCAGCCGGTGACACGGTCGACCGAGAACACACCGCAGTGCTGGGCATCGAACTCGGCGGGCAGCAGCAGGTACTGGTCCTGCTTGCCGTCGAGGCGGATGGGAATGGCGTCGTGCTGGAACAGGTTGACCACCGGCGTGCAGTACAGGCGGACGTTTTCCAGGGTCGGGCGAATACGCTGCACGCCGGCCTTGTGGATATCGAAGCGCAGCTCCAGGCCGCGCGCCTGCTTGAGCAGGTCCTCGGGCAGGCTGTTGACGGCATCCAGGCCGAGCAGGTCGACGAACAGGAACTTCTCCTGGAAGGCGAAGTACTCCTGCAGGTAGCGGTAGCCGCGGAAGGTGTTGAGCGGGTAGGGAATCAGCGCCTCGTCTTCGGCGAACCCTACCGGCTGCACCAGCTCGGGCTTGAGCTGGAGGGTGCCGAGGGCCTGGCCGAAGGCATCCAGCAGCGGCTTGCCTGCGGCATCGAGGGGCACCACCTGGATGCCACCGAGGTTGCGCAGCAGCGCCAGGTAGAGCATCTGGCCGATGTATCGCTCGCCGGCCAGGTGCAGGCGCAGCTTGTTCAGGCCGATCTCGCCGATATGACCATCGGCGGTCATGCCCAGGCGCAGGCTGAGCAGCGCACCATCGCCCTTGACCGAGTAATCCAGGCCGTTCAGCGACAGCGGCAGCACCTCGGTGGGGAAGCACGTGCGGAAGCGGCAGGTAACGCCCTCGATGGCCTTGGCTTCCACCGGCGTACCGCGATTGACCGGCAGCGCCGGGCCGGGCCGGGTCAGCGGATCGAACTGCAGCATGCTGAAGGCCGGCAGCGGGCGCATGTAGTTCGGCCACAGCAGGTGCATCAGCGAGTGAGTCAGCTCCGGCAGCTCGTCATCGAGCTTCTGCCGCAGGCGCCCGGTGAGGAAGGCGAAGCCCTCCAGCAGGCGCTCGACGTCCGGATCGCGCCCCGCCTGGCCAAGGAACGGCGCCAGCGCCGGGCTGCGTTCGGCGAAGCGCTTGCCCAACTGACGCAGGGCCGTGAGTTCGCTCTGGTAGTAGTGGTTGAAAGACATCTATCTATCCTTGATCAGTCAGAGCCATTAGCTTGTCCAGCCAAGTACTCAATCCATTCATCACTGGCCTTGTGTTTCCTCAGATAAGCCATGCGGACTTCATCGGAGGCGTGCTGCCAAAAGGGACTCCAGATCCAGTCCCACCAGTATTCGAGGCTGCCCTGCTTACTCGTGATCGACTCGATGGGTGCCATGTCGGGAAAAGCAAACCATGGTGCTGGAGGTGCCTTGAAGGTCGCATCTAGCTCCTCGAGAAAGGTATTCGAATTAGTGATCAACTCGATAATCAAGCCGTTGAACTCTCGGCGTACGTTAAGCTTCAGACTGCTACCATCACCATTCGAATAGACGGAATCTTGCTCCAGGCTTATTTTCGAGTGATCGAATAGCCTATCCACTAAACTGCAAAACTCTTCAAATTCACTCTCGGCGATCATCATGATTACGTGACAAGCAAATAAATCTTGCTGTCCGAGAAAAGTCTTTCGAGGATAAAAAGCAAAGTCCTCTTCATTACCAGCATCTATGCCGAACTCAGCTCTCTTGCCGAACAGCTCGGTATTCCCCACCATCTTCATACCTGAGCTTGGCGACATACAAAAGGCCTCACGACCTGTGCCAACCGACTTAAAAAAAACTTGATAAACAAGAATTGTCAGCACCACAAACACATAACCAACTACGATTATGCAAGGCGAGAAAGCAACCCATAGGATAGCCATGGCAAAACCCGACATATCACCCATTGCGACATGAAACAATCCATACGTAATCCAGGGAATCCCATAGAACGGAATAAATATGAGAGGTGCCCACCAAACAAGCCGAACAACGGCGGACTCTGTTCTTTCCTTGATGAACCAAGTAGTCCATGCTGCAAAAATAAAATAAGCCAGGGTCCCGAACCAAAGCCCATAGGTCACGAGCATGTCCTCAAGACTTCCCTTGCCGCGACTCAAGACCTCAAGAAAAGGTAGCGATAATAAGAGAGCCGCAGGTGTCCAGAGGGCTAGCTGGAAAAATCGGGAGACTGACGTATTCACTGGGCTACGCTCGGCTTTTCAGGCATGGGCTCCGCCTGGCCAAGGAACGGCGCCAGCGCCGGGCTGCGCTCGGCGAAGCGCTTGCCCAGCTGACGCAGGGCAGTGAGTTCGCTCTGGTAGTAATGGTTGAAAGACATTAGCGGGCCTTCTCCATGGCCGATTCGGTGCATTGCCAGAGGCTGTCCGGCATCTCTTCTTCGCGCTCTGCGAGGTGTTCCGGCTGCAGCAGCAGCCGTGGCAGCTTCATCGGTTCTGACGAGCATCCCTGCAGGCTGATCCAGCCGCAGCGACGCGTGTGATAACCCGGGGCACTGACCGAGAGCGCGGTCAGGCAGCGTGGCGCATCGGCCAGCTGGACCATCAGGCGATGGTCGCGGCGCTCGGCAAAGGCGAAGCGCCCAGCGGAATCGCTGAGGGTTTCGGATACCCACGACGCGTCACTGCGAACCTGCAGCTCGATCGTGGCGCCCGCCACGCCCAACCCTGTCTCGGCAGACAGCACACGGCCCTCGATGGCAGCGTTTCGGGTCACCGAGTGCGGGTAGGGAACACAGGCCGCGAGCACAAAGAAAGCCGCAAGCATCAGACTGTTGATGAGCATATTGGAAAGCACCAGCGTACCCAGCGATGCGAACAGCGCAGCGATGCAGGCAGCACGTTCAGCGTTCACAAACCACAAGTTTCCGGCACCACTTTTCATCCCCTCAGGGCAACAGAACCCGGAACCCGGCTGTGCAGAGGCTGGCCGCAGAAAGCTAAAGCCCTGTTCTTCAATGCAGAGAAAGCACATCGCGTCAGTTCTCAACAACTTGGTAAGGCGTGTTACTGATAAAGACGTTCATCCAGCTATCTTTCCAGTCTGGAACCCCCACACTGAAGGACTGTTGTTGCTTGTCGAAGTCGAACCAAATAACGCCTACAACTCGATCATCTTCGTGCATACGCATATCGGTATAATATTTGCTGTAGAGCGGCGTACGGAAACTGGAATCCGGCGTATGGGTGTCGATAACTCGGATGTAGGCAAGATCACACCAAGTGCCGAACCATGGTAACAACAATACATTTTGAATAATAAATTGCCCTGATGGGCTGGCATATGAGTACTGCACACCTTGAGTCGTGGCCACATGAACCGCTCCCCATAAGGAGATCAAGAACGATACTGGCAACAACAGAATCATAGAGACCTTCTTAACACTCATCTCTTGCGCCCTGAATTAGCTGCCCTGAAGAACACCTCGCAAATGAGGCCTCCGAAAAACGATACACCGAAGGGTGATGTGTAGGTTCTGAAGCCCAGGCTGGCAAACACTGGGAAAGGTAGGCACACAAAGTGATGACATACCAAATCCGTAACTTTTTTCAGGCTCATTAATTACCTCCCAACTTGCTTTTGGCTTTGGGGGCACACCAAGTACTGACATCATTCCTCTGAAAGTCTTGGCAGGGCTGGCCCTTGCTCATTAGCAGGTATTCCCGCCCTGGCTCATAGGTGAAGTGGTAGTAGTTGTCGTTGTCTTCGGCATACAGCCAGTACGAACTTGATCCCTCGTTGATGACATAAGGATCGAGAGTGAAGATCGAAGCCTCTGCGGGTACGAAGTTCTCGCGATCCATAAGTAGCATCAGACCGTTGCCGACCACTCGGGTGAACAGCAACACGCCCAGCAGGACGACCGCCATGGCCAGACAGACAGCTCGTTTAGCGTTCATAGAAATACAAACTCGCGGTGCCCATTTTGGCGCGCTCAAGAAGATTCATGGCATCGCTGGCGTACTTTTCGGCCAGAGGGCCCGAGCCGTTGTAGGCACCGATAACCGCCTTCAGTTGCTGCGCTGTCAGGTTGCCCTTGTGGCAGGGGGTGCCGGTTACGCGATCAATCAGTTCACGCAGGTGGGCGGCGGCGTAGTAGAGGTCAGCCTTCCAGTCGTCGCCGGGAATACGGGTGTCTTGGTTGTAGCCAAAGATGCGGTACTGGACGTCCTCCGGCATGGGCCGCTTGCAGTAGTAATCTTCGGTATAGGTTGCAGCCTTTCGCAGCGTGTTGCGGCTCATATTGACGAAGCCGCTGGAGCTGCCAGCGATCCTGTCCGGAACGATGTCGAATGCGACCTCGTCGACAATAGCGAGAAAGGTCGTGAGCGAGCGCTCACCGAACTGCAGGGTCTGCAGGGTCTTGCTGGCTCCGGGGCCGTTCTCCTGTTGCAATATCACCGCAAGCAAGATGTGGGGAATGCCATGGTATTTGGCGGCATCCCTGATCCAACCGCGAATTTCAGAGTCCGGAATTTCGGTTTTGAGAACTTCGTTACCCTCGGGGACGTACCACATGAACTGCAGGGGCGAGGGCAGGTCGCCCGTATAACTCGGTATGCTCGCATACTCAGGAAGGGTGGTCAGTTCTTGGCCCGTGCAGCGGCAGTACGACAGCACTTCCGGTTCGGTTTGCTGCACCTCTGTCGAGGTGGAAGTACCTGCTTTAACGTAGGTAACACCGTCTCTCTTTCGAGTGGGTTGGCCGGCCATCTTGCGCCTCCTCAGAATTCGATAAAAACTTCGAGCGGCTCGGCCGCGCCATGCGCTGCCAAGCGGTGGGTCATCCCCTGCCCATCAGTTATCCCGGACTCTTCGCGTCCGTCCTGACGAACGATCAAATAACGGGTATTGGCCAGGGGATCCCCGAGGCTATTGGTGAGCTGGTACTGAGCATCGAAGCTGCCTTGGAAGGACAGTGTTGATGGCGAAATGAATGACGCGGCGGAGTGTGACGCTCCAATCAACACCGTCCCCGACCCACTAACCACCACATTGCCATGGCTACCGACGCTACCGACCACCGCCGCCGGCTTGCCGTTGATCAGCACGGTGGGAATCACCGCGCCGGCCATGGCGCCGCCACAGGCGGAGGCATCGCCCATGCGCGCGGCGGGCAGGGCGTCGAACAGCACGTCGGGCGAACCGGCGGCGATCGGGTTGGTGCCGTGGCCCGGGATCGGGCATGCGGTGGGATCACTCAGGCGAGCGGCGGGTTTACCGGACATGTGAGGCTCCTGGGTTGACGTTGACCTGACCGCTGCCATCCAGGCTCGCGGAGAAACTGACCTGACGCTTGATACCGTCCATCTCCAGCATCGCGTCGATGGCGAAGGCCTGACGCAGCGGATCGTGCGTGCGCGGCAGGGAAATCACGCGCACCTGGGACAGTCTCGGTTCGTACGCTTCGATGAAGCGTTCGATGGCGATACGCGCCTGCTGCAACGAGTCGTGCAGCGACAGGCGCATATCGTTCAAATCGGGCAACCCGTAGTCGGGCAGCGTCTGCACGCTGCCCGCACGGGTGCTGAGCATCTTGGCCAGATGGGCAGCCACCGAGGCCATGGCGGCGACCTCGCGGCTCCAGCCGGCACGTTGGCCGGCCTCGCCACCGAGGCGCTCGAACAGGCTGCCGTAGGCCATCGATGCTTACTCCTTGTCCAGCTTGCCGACCAGCGACAGGGTGAAGTCGGCACCCATGTACTTGAAGTGCGGACGCACGTTCAGGCCGACGCGGTACCAGCCCGGCTCGCCTTCGACATCGCTGACGATGACCTGGGCGGCACGCAGCGGACGGCGGCTACGCACTTCGGCGCTCGGGTTCTCCTGGTCGGCCACGTACTGGCGGATCCACTTGTTCAGTTCCAGTTCGAGGTCGGTGCGCTCTTTCCAGGCGCCGATCTGCTCGCGCTGCAGCACTTTCAGGTAGTGGGCCAGACGGTTGATGATGAACATGTACGGCAGCTGGGTGCCCAGCTTGTAGTTCAGCTCGGCGGTCTTGCCTTCTTCGCTGATGCCGAAGAACTTCGGCTTCTGCGCCGAGTTGGCGGAGAAGAACGCGGCGTTGTCGCTGCCCTTGCGCATGGTCAGGGCGATGAAGCCTTCCTCGGCCAGTTCGTACTCGCGGCGGTCGGAAACCAGCACTTCGGTCGGGATCTTGGTCTCGATCTCGCCCATGCTCTCGAAGTGGTGCAGCGGCAGGTCTTCCACCGCGCCACCGCTCTGCGGGCCGATGATGTTCGGGCACCAGCGGAACTTGGCGAAGCTGTCGGTCAGACGGCTGGCGAAAGCGTAGGCGGTGTTGCCCCACAGGTAGTGCTCGTGGCTGTTGGCCACGTTTTCCTTGTAGACGAAGGTCTTCACCGGGTTGTCTTCCGGGTCGTACGGGTTGCGCAGCAGGAAGCGCGGTACGGTCAGGCCGACATAGCGGGCGTCTTCCTGTTCGCGGAAGCTCTGCCACTTGGTGAACTGCGGGCCTTCGAAGTGATCCTTGAGGTCCTTCAGGTCCGGCAGGCCGGTGAAGGTTTCCAGGCCGAAGAATTTCGGGCCGGCAGCAGCGATGAACGGCGCGTGGGACATGCAGGCCACCGAGGCGACGTACTGCAGGGTCTTGACGTCCGGGGCGCTCGGATCGAAGAAGTAGTTGGCGATCAGGGCGCCGACCGGCTGGCCACCGAACTGGCCGTACTCGGCGGTGTAGATGTGCTTGTACAGGCCGGACTGAACGATTTCCGGGCTGTCTTCGAAGTCATCGAGCAGATCCTGCTTGGAGGCGTTGAGGATCTCCAGCTTGATGTTCTCGCGGAAGTTGGTGCGATCCACCAGCAGCTTGAGGCCGCGCCAGGAGGATTCCAGGGACTGGAACTGCTGGTGGTGGAGGATTTCGTCCATCTGCCGGCTGAGCTTGGCGTCGATCTCCGCGATCATGCGGTCGACCATGGCCTTTTTCACCGGCTCGTTTTCGTTCTGCGGCTTGAGCAGCTCTTCGATGAAGGCCGACACGCCACGCTTGGCGATGTCGTAGGCTTCGTCGTCCGGAGTCAGCTTGGTTTCAGCGATGATGCGGTCGAGGATACCGAGGTCGGCGGCGCTTTGGCTGCTTTCTACGGCTGCGCTGGTCGTGCTCATGAATATGCGTCCTTGTCAGTGAGTATCAGGAGTCGAGCTTGTCTTTGGCGGCCAGGCCCAGTTCGCCGAGCACGCGGTCACGCGAGTCGTCGTCGGAGAGCACGCTCTCGATGGCCTTGCGGAAGGCCGGGGCGTTGCCCAGCGGGCCTTTCAGCGCGACCAGGGCGTCGCGCAGTTCCATCAGCTTCTTCAGCTCCGGGACCTGATCGACCAGGTTGGCCGGGTTGAAGTCCTTCATGGAGTTGATCTTCAGCTGCACGGCCAGCTCGTCGTCGGTCTCTTCGTCCTGCAGACGGTTCGGTACGGCGAAGGTCAGGTTCAGTTCCTGCTTGGCCAGCACTTCGTCGAAGCTGTTCTTGTCGATGCTGATCGGCTTGCGGTCTTCGATCTTGCGATCGTCAGCGCGCTGGGTGAAATCGCCGAGCACCATGAGCTTCAGGGGCAGTTCGATTTCTTCCTGGGCGCCGCCAGTGGCGGGTTTGAAAGTGACGTTGATGCGTTCCTTGGGGGCTACCGAGCCTTCTTTGGCCATGGGTGTTCTCCTTTGCGTTGATGGCCCGGAGGCCTTGATTGGCGTATTGGCGCCTTACTCCAGCACCACCTCGAGATCGAGGTGGCACAGCCTGCGATAGATCTCGTCCTTGCTGTCACGCACCGCATGGTTCTGCGGCAGCAGCTCGCAGCAGTTGTGCAGCAGACGCAGCACGTCCAGGGCGAGATCGGGTTCCCACTCGCCGAGGCCGGAGGCCTGCAGCGTCTGGTCGAGCGATTCGAGTTGGGTCTTGGCCAGGTCGTACTTCTTCGCCGCGAAGCACAGACGGGCCAGGGTCAGTTGCCAGAAGAAGCGTTCGCGGCCGCCGCGGGCGCGCGACATGCCCTGCTTGAGCTGCTGCACGGCGGGTTTCAGGCCGTCCTTGCGCAGGCCAGGCAACACCTGCTGCAGGGCCTCTTCCCATGGCGGCGTGGCGCCTTGCTCAGTGGCGCTGGGCTTCTTCTCGACTTCCGGGGCCTGCAGGTGCGGCAGCACGTGAGCGCCGATCCAGGCACGGGTCTCGGCGTCGGCGAACGGCACGCCGTCGTGGAAGCGCAGTTCGTCGAGACCGGGCACGCGCTGCAGGAACAGCGCCAGCTGGATCTCCACCTCGCGCACGGCCTGCTCGGACTTGAGTTCCTGCAGGCACTCCCAGACCAGGCGCTGACCATCGAGCCAGAACGGCGCACGCGCGATGCTGGCCTCGAGGTCGGCCAGCAGGTCGGCATAGGCGCCCTGGGCGAAGCGCTCCTTATAGGACGCCAGCTTGTCGGCCGGCAGGCCACGCAGGGCGGTGATCTGTTCAGCGTTGCGCTCCGGCAGCGACTCGATGGGCAGCCAGAGCAGGGTGCGTGACAGGCGCAGCGGCTTGAGGTCGGTGGCCTTGTTCTTCAGCCACCAGCTGCACAATGGCCGAGCCGCGTCCTGCTGGGTGCGCAGGGCCTTGTGCGCATCCTTCTCGCTCTCGATCGGGCCAGTGCCGGTGATGATCTGGGTCGCGACCTGCTTGACCTGCGCAATCGCCGCTCCCACCGCGCCGGGCTCGGCCTGGCCCTGGCTGGCGCGCTTGATCTGCTCGTCCAGGCGCCGGCACAGCGGCAGCAGCAGGGGCGAGTCCTCGCCCAGGTGGCTGGACAGGCTGGCTTCGAGCCCGTGCAGGTGCTCGGCGATGCGCCGGAACAGTGGCAGCTGCTCGCTGATCGGCACGTGTTCGGCCAGCGCCTGTTCCAGGCGGGGCAGCAACCAGTTGATGGCGGCGGTGCGGGTACGGGCCTTGCGCGGATGCAGCTCGTGCCAGTGCTGTTCGCAGAGGTAGTGCAGCAGGTTGAGGCCGGCCTGAAGACCGGCGAAGGATTCGCGCTGGAACAGCCCCCAGGTCAGCCAGGTGGCGGCCCGCAGGTCCTTGGACTGGGTGCTCAGCAGGCTCTCGCTGCCCTCACGCACTTTCTGCCAGTCGATGCCGCCGGTTTCATGCAGGGAGGCCGCTTTGCCGAGTTCGGTTTCCAGCAATTCGTATTCGCTGGAATAGCGCACATCCTCGCCGGCGAAGTTGCCTTCATTAATAGGCGTCCTGGCCAGATCGAGATAATGCGCTGTCAGCTTGCTGGAGTACGTCATTCCATGACTCGACTATTAAAGTGGGCAACTTCCACGGCATCGCAAACGGCCATCCGGCCATCGCAAAAACACCGCAATGCGCAACTTTTTGCGCAGTTGTTTGTGCAACAAATTGCGCAAGATCCTTATGAGTCGGGCATCCTAGCCCCATGATCGAAGGTGGGCAACCGCCCAAAGTGTGAAATGCCTAACATTCGTCGACATCTTCCGGATTATTGCCGGAACGTCAGTACCTGGTATTTGTCGCGCACTTCCAACAAGTTGTTATCGATGTTTTGCCGTACGGATAAGTTCTTCGATAGCTGTAGGAAATAACTTACTAGCAAATTAGTGGCGCATCACATTTGATGGCTTATTGATATTGTCTTTTTGTGATGCCGACCACTGTTTGCAGTGCTGGCTTTATGCCAGAGCGACAGGCGAGGACGACGCCCGTCAGGACGCCGTAGCCTCGCTGGACAGGCGTAGCTGCAATCGATGCCGTTCGTCGCTTTCCAGCTGTACGACATCCTCCAGCAGGTTGGCGGTCTCGATGCACAGCATGTTCTGCCAGGCCTCATCGGGAAACTGCGACAGGCGCCTGGCCTTGTCGATCCACGGGTTCCACAGCACCGCCGAGCGTGACCCGGTGCTGTCCAGGTGAATGCGCCGCCCCCAGGCCGGGTCGACGATGCTCAGGCGAGCCGGTGTGTCGAGGTAGATGCGGTCGGTCTCGCCGGCGAATCCTGGCGCCGCCTCCTGGCGCAGCTCCTGCCAGTCCTGCAGGGTGTCGATGTAGCGGCACCCCTGCAGCCCTTCCACGTGAACCTGGCGCACGTCGCTGACGGCGAAATAGGTGTGCAGTGCCTGGCTCAGGGTCAGCGGGTGGTCGCTGCGGTTCTGCGTCTCCAGGCGCAGCTGCAGGTCGTCTCCCAGGCGGATGTCGAAGTGCACGGCGGCATCGCGCGGCCAACCGGGCAGCGGCTGTTCGCGGCTGTCGAAGGCAAAGCGCAGGTTGACCGCGCCATCCTCCTCGGCGATGCCCAGCAGTTGCCAGTCCAGGCCACGGACCAGGCCGTGCGCCGGCGCCTCGGCGTGCTGATAGTGCGCTTGTACCGCCTCGGGGTTGCGCCGCAGATCGCCGAACCAGGGCCAGCAGACAGGCACGCCGCCACGCACGCTCTGGCCATGCCGATAGGCCGCGTCGGGGCTCAGCCAGATCAGCGGGGGCTGATCATCCTGCTGGTAGCTGAGAATCTGCGCGCCCTGCTGGGCAACCAGCAGCTCGCTGCGCTGCGCCCGTATGCGCCAGCAGGTGAGCTGGTCCAGCTCCACGCGTTCGACTTGGGTCTTGCTCATGAGGGCCTCTCGCTCCACGAAGTAGGGTCTGGTTGAAGCATGCCGTGCACAGGAAGCAAAAACGCCCGTCACAGGGACGGGCGTCTGCTCACTGCAAGCTATGACCTACGGACCATAAACCTGTTCCGGCAGCCAGGTGATCAGCCCCGGGAACAGGTAGGCGATCACCAGCAGCAGAATCTGGATCAGGATGAACGGCAGCACGCCCTTGTAGATGGTGCTGGTCGCCACGCTGGCCGGTGTCACGCCCCGCAGGTAGAACAGCGCGAAGCCGAACGGCGGGGTGAGGAACGAGGTCTGCAGGTTGAGGGCGATCATCACGCCCAGCCAGATCGGGTCCAGCCCCATGGCCAGCAGCACCGGCCCGACGATCGGCACCACCACGAAGGTGATCTCGATGAAGTCGAGGATGAAGCCGAGCAGGAAGATCACCAGCATCACCAGGAAGAACGCACCGAGCACGCCACCCGGCAACTGGGCGAACACGTCCTCGATCAGCACTTCGCCACCGAAGCCACGGAACACCAGGGAGAACAGCGAGGCGCCGATCAGGATCATGAAGACCATGGCACTGATTTCGGTGGTGCCGTAGGCCACTTCCTTGAGCTGGCCGAGGTTCAGCTTGTTCTTGCTCAGCGCCAGCAACATGGCACCGACCGCGCCCAGCGCAGCCGCCTCGGTGGGCGTCGCGTAGCCGGCGAGGATGGAGCCGAGCACCGCGCCGATGAGGATCAGCGGCGGAATCAGCGCCTTGGCCAGCTTGCCCCATTCGATCGGGCCGAGCTCTTCCTGCGGCAGCGCCGGCAGTTTCTTCGGCTGGAAGATCGCGACGAAGATGATGTAGGCGATGTACAGGCCGACCAGCAGCAGGCCGGGCAGCAGCGCGCCGACGAACAGGTCACCGACCGATACGGTCTTCGGCGAGAAGATCCCCATCTTCAGCTGCGCCTGCTGGTAGGCGCTGGACATCACGTCACCCAGCAGGACCAGGACGATGGACGGGGGGATGATCTGCCCCAGGGTGCCGGTGGCAGCCAGGGTGCCGGTGGCGATCGCCGGGTCATAGCCACGCCGCAGCATGGTCGGCAGCGCCAGCAGGCCCATGGTCACCACGGTGGCGCCGACGATGCCGGTGCTCGCGGCGAGCAGGGCGCCGACCACGCACACGGAGATCGCCAGGCCGCCACGCAGGGTACCGAACAGGCGCGACATGGACTCGAGCAGGTCCTCGGCCACCCGTGAGCGTTCCAGCATCACCCCCATGAACACGAACAACGGCACGGCGAGCATGGTCTGGTTGTTCATGATGCCGAACAGACGGTTCGGCAGGGCACTCAGATAGCCTGCGTCGAAGGTTCCGGTGAGCACGCCGATACCGGCGAACAGCAGGGACACGCCGGCCAGGGTGAACGCCACCGGGAAGCCGGCCATCAGGGCCACGCAGATACTGACGAACAGCAGAATCGCCATCAACTCAGCCATGTTTCACCTCCGGAGCCGGCAGGCGACCGCTGATGACGCAAAGTGCCTTGATCAGGTTGGAAATGCCCTGCAGCACCAGGCTGGCGACCAGCACCAGGATGATGCTCTTCTGCAGGTAGACGAACTTCAGGCCGCCCGACTCGCTGGAGGCCTCCAGCGTCGACCAGGAGTTGCTGACGTAGTCCCAGCTGGCCCAGCCGAGAAACAGCGCCACCGGCAACAGCAGCAGCAGGTTGCCGAGCACCTCCACCAGCGCCTGACGGCGGCCGCTGAAGTTCTGATAGAAGATATCCACGCGGACGTGGCCGTTGCGCTGCAGAACCCAGGCGGCAGCACCCATGAAGACCAGGGCATGCGCGTAGAGAACCGCCTCCTGCAGGGCGGTGGCGCCGATACCGAAACCGTAACGCAGCACCACGACGATGGCGGTGCCGATCACCAGGAACAGGGTCAGCCAGGCGCAGGCCTTGCCCAGCCAGGCGTTGAGAGCATCGATCAGGTACGCAAGAGCGAGGGGGAGTGGAGGCTTGTCGGACATAGTGAGTCCTTTATCGTTATGAGTAGGAGACAGGACAGCAAACCGGTTGGCTGCACATCACGCCGCCCGCGTCCTTGTGGGCCGCAGGCCGGGGATTCTAGGCAGGCTACCGGTGATGCAGCAATGCCCGTACTACTTTAGTCGTAGCAACTAGGCTTGTGGGTCACGACCCCCTATGTTATTCACGCCCGGTCTACCTTCGGCGATCCCGTGGTCAGACCAATACAACAAGAAGGAGCATTGCATGAAACGTCGCGACATACTCGCCGCAGCGGGCGTAGGCCTTGCAGCAACCGCACTGGCTGGCTGCAAAGAAGAGGCCAAGAGCAGCGCAGCACCTCAAGAGGGTTCGAGTGCCCAGACCTTCACCTGGAAGATGGTCACCTCCTGGCCGAAGAACTTCCCCGGCGTCGGCGTGGGGGCCGAGCGCTTCGCCAAGCTGGTCGATGAAATGAGCAACGGCCGCCTGAAGGTCAAGGTGTACGCAGCCGGTGAACTGGTGCCGGCCCTGGAAGTGTTCGATGCAGTCTCTCGCGGTACCGCCGAAATGGGTCATGGCGCACCGTACTACTGGAAGGGCAAGGTGCCGGCCGCACAGTTCTTCTGCGCCCTGCCGTTCGGCCCGAATGCCCAGGAAATGAACGCCTGGCTGCACTACGGCGGCGGCCAGGCCCTCTGGGAAGAAGTCTACAAGCCGTTCGGCGTGCTGCCGATGGCCTGTGGCAACACCGGCGTACAGACCGCTGGCTGGTTCAACAAGGAAATGAACTCGGTCGACGACTTCAAGGGCCTGAAGATGCGCACCCCGGGTCTGGGCGGCGAAGTGCTGACCAAGATGGGCGGCACCGTGGTCAACATGCCGGCCGGTGAGATCTTCACCGCCATGCAGACCGGCGCCATCGACGCCACCGAGTGGATCGGCCCATACAACGACCTGGCCCTGGGTCTGCACAAGGCAGCCAAGTACTACTACACCCCGGGCTGGCAGGAGCCGAGCGTCCTGTTCGAGCTGGACATCAACATCAAGGCCTGGGAAACCCTGCCGGCCGACCTCAAGGCGATCGTTCGTGCCGCCGCGCGTGACGTCAACGGCGACATGCTCGACGACTACAACGCCAAGAACATGGAAGCCCTGGAGCAACTCAAGGCCGATGGCGTCGAAGTGCGTCGCCTGCCCGACGAGGTGCTGGCACGCCTGAAGGAAGTGGCGGGTGAAGTGGTCGAGGCCAGCGCAGCGGCCGACCCGGCAGCGGCCAAGGTCTGGGAACACCAGAAAGCCTACCTGCAGCGCCTGTACGACTATGCGGAAGTGGCCGACAAGGACATCTACAACATCCGCGGCTGATCACTCGGCAGCAAACAAAACGCCGGCTTGTCGCCGGCGTTTTCGTTGTAGCTGTTCGCTTTCCCGTTGCGCGGTCGCTCAACCGCGACGTGGCGGTACCGGACGGGTGCGGCCACTGCCGTCGATGGCGACGAACACGAACACCGCCTCGGTCACCTTGCGCCACTCGTTGGATAGCGGGTCGTCGCTCCACACCTCGACCATCATCTGGATCGAACTGCGACCGACCTCCAGCGCCTGGGTGTAGAAGGACAGCTGTGCGCCCACCGCCACCGGCACCAGGAAGGCCATGCGATCGATGGCCACGGTGGCCACCCGGCCGCCAGCGACCTTGCTGGCCATGGCGGTGCCGGCGAGGTCCATCTGGGACACCAGCCAGCCGCCGTAGATATCACCGAAACCATTGGTCTCACGCGGCAGCGCGGTGATCTGCAGGGCGAGGTCGCCCTGGGGTATCGGGTCTTCCTGTTCGTAGTCGTTCATCGGCTCGAGACTCGCGGCGCGGTTGTTGTTCTGGGCGCGGAACCCGCATGGCAGGCGCTGCGAGTATACCGACTGCGCAGTCGACGGGCGACCACTCTGGCAAGCGCCGGCGCGTCATGACGCCTGACCGATCGGGCAAAACGCACGACCGGCGCAGGCCCATTCGGGCAGGATGCCCGCCAGGTTCGTCGCAGGAATTTCGTAACCATATGATTTTCAAGAACTTTAATTATCAGAAAAGACTGGCACGGGCGCTGCAATACCTTCAGTGAGCGACCTGTCATGTACCGGTCGCAGCGTTGAAGGAAGAGACGGACCCGCCAGCAACCCGAGCGATCCGCCTCAGGTGCAACAGGAGAACCGCCATGTGGATAGTCGCCCTGGTACTTGCCAGCTTGCTGCTTCTGCTCGGCCTGACGCTCGCCAGCGTCCTGCTGATCGGCCAGACCCTGTGCGCAAGCCGCAACACCGCCGAACTGGAGCTGCCCACGGGCAACTCGCCGCAGCCGGCCGTTGCGAGCGACACGCAAGACCCATGGCCTGCCTGGGCCATCACTCACTGAGTCATCGAGGAGAAACGCCATGCTGAGCTGGGCACTTACCTTTCTGATCATCGCCATCATCGCTGCTGTACTGGGCTTCGGTGGTATCGCCGGCACCGCTGCAGGTATCGCCAAGATTCTATTCGTGGTGTTCCTGGTGCTGTTCATCATCTCGTTCGTGATGGGCCGTCGCCCCCGCGTGTAAGGAGACCTAGATGCAGTCGATCCACGCCATTGCCGCCGCCCTGCTGATGGGCGGCGGCCTGGCGGCTCAGGCCGCCGATCGAGACGCGAGCTTCCACCCCGGTGAACTGCTGACCAGCAACGCCGAGTACCGCGAAGCCTGGCAAGACCTGGTCAGGGACGAACAGCGCCTGCCGGAATGGCTGATGAACCTCAGCGGCCTTTCCACCCCCATGCAGGCCATGGAGGCCGAGAGCGATCGCTTCCTGGTCGGTCAGGTGTGCGAAGCGCACAACTGCTTCAACCAGCGCGTCTACGTCGCCTTCGAATGGGAAGACGACGATGCCTATGCGCTCTACGTACAGGTGCCGGACGGTCTGCCGGAGGACCGCGCCCCCAGCGAACATGCCAGCCTGCGCTGGCTGGGCGATCCGGACGAAGAGGTCCGTGAGCTGCTGGAAGAACAGCTGCGCAGCGACCCGAACTGGTACTGAAGCCCGTACGCTGGCCGCAGCATTGAAGCGGCCGGCGCGCTATCATCCCCCGCCATAACCCAAGGGGGATCGCAATGCTCAACGGCCTGTGGCTGAGCTTCTTCGTGCTGGGCGCCATCGCCGCCCTGGCACGCTGGCTGATTGGTGGCGACGCCAGCGTATTCGGCGCCATGGTCGAGAGCCTGTTCGCCATGGCCAAGCTCTCGGTGGAGCTGATGGTGGTGCTGTTCGGCACCCTGACCCTGTGGCTCGGCCTGCTGCGCATCGCCGAGAAGGCCGGGCTGGTCGACCTGCTCGCACGCCTGCTCGGGCCGCTGTTCGCCCGCCTGATGCCTGAGGTACCGCGCGGCCATCCGGCGCTCGGCCTGATCAGCATGAACTTCGCTGCCAACGGCCTGGGCCTGGACAATGCCGCGACGCCCATCGGCCTCAAGGCCATGCGCGCCCTGCAGGATCTCAACCCCAGCGCGACCACGGCGAGCAACGCGCAGATTCTGTTCCTGGTGCTCAACACCTCGTCCCTGACCCTGCTGCCGGTGTCGATCTTCATGTACCGCGTGCAGCAGGGCGCCGACGACCCGACCCTGGTCTTCCTGCCGATCCTGCTGGCCACCAGCGCCTCGACCCTCGCCGGCCTGCTGGCCGTGGCGGCGATGCAGCGCCTGCGCCTGTGGGACCCGGTGGTGCTGGCTTACCTGATTCCCACCGCCCTGCTGCTGGGAGGCTTCATGAGCCTGCTCGCCGGCATGAGCGCCACGGCCCTGGCCGCGCTGTCCTCGCTGCTGGGCAACCTCACCCTGTTCGGCCTGATCCTGCTGTTCCTGGTCGTCGGCGCCCTGCGCCGCGTCGCGGTGTACGAAAGCTTCATCGAAGGTGCCAAGGAAGGCTTCGACGTGGCCAAGAGCCTGCTGCCCTACCTGGTCGCCATGCTCTGCGCCATTGGCGTGCTGCGTGCTTCCGGCGCTCTGGATTTCGGCCTGGACGGCATCCGCTGGCTGGTCGAGGCACTGGGCTGGGACACACGCTTCGTCGACGCGCTGCCGACCGCGCTGATCAAGCCGTTCTCCGGCGGCGCCGCACGCGCCATGCTGATCGAGACGATGGAGAACTTCGGCGTCGACAGCTTCCCGGCGCTGATCGCCGCCACGGTGCAGGGCAGCACCGAGACGACCTTCTACGTGCTGGCGGTGTACTTCGGCGCGGTCGGCCTGCAACGCGCACGCCACGCCGTGGGCTGCGCCCTGGTCGCGGACGCGGCCGGCATCGTCGCCGCCATCGCGGTGTGCTACTGGTTCTTCGGCTGAGGTCCGCTAGTCGGCGAAGCCCAGCGTTCGCCCGGCCCAGGTCAGCAGTGGGTCGTCATGCCGGTACTCGCGCAGCGCGCGCAACTTGGGAGCGATGAATGCCTCGAAGTCGCCGGGCTCTTCGAAGTAGATGCCGGTGAAGATAGTGAACATGGATTTGTTGCCCACCGTGGCATAGAACAGGTTGCCGACCGGCTCGCCGTCCTGGGTCAGCAACTTGAGGCTGATGCGGCTGGCCAGCTCGGTCTCCAGGGGCAGGTCCTGCTGCTCCAGGCCGCTGTCGCGCAGGCCGAACGACGCCCCGAAGGTCTCGGCGTAGCTGGTCATCAGCGCATCGCTGGCGCGCGGATACAGCGACACCCCGCTGTAGAGGTAGAACCACTCGTTGTCATCGCTCTCGAAGCTGAGGTCGATGGTGCGCGCGGCGTAGGTCACCTGCTTGTCGTAGTGGCCGTCCACCGGCACCTCATAGGCGGCGAAGTCCTCGCCACTGAGCAGCAGGTGCTGCTCCTCGGCCAGCGGCACTTCATCCTCGACGCAGCCGGCGAGCGCCAGCAGGCCCAGCAACAGTATCGGTCTGAACATGGCATTCCTCCCTGAATGAGTGCAGGCAGCTTGCCCGATCCGGCCCCGCCTGACCACCCGGGCCGGCCGAGGCTGTGCGCGCGGGCACACCGTTCATCCGCCTGGCGCGAATCGCCAGTGTCGCTGACCGGCTGTGTCACTGCTCGCCTCACCCCATCCACCTAGGCTGAACATCGACAGCAACGATCCGCACCCGGCCAGCCCGGCAGGAGACCGCCATGCGTGTTCTGATCACCGGCGCCGCCGGCTTCATCGGCCATCAACTGCTCGAGGAGCTGGCCATCCAGCACCCGGAGTGGACGCTGATCGCCGCCGACATTCGCCCCCTCGATGGCCGTGGGCTGAAAGCCAACATCGAGCCGGTGCTGCTGGACATGGGCCGCCCGGCCCAGGTCCGCGCGTGCATCAGCGGCTGGCAGCCGGATGCCATCGTGCACCTGGCCACAGTGATTCGCCCCCCACGCGACATGAGCGAGGCGCGTCTGCACGCCATCGAGGTCGGCGGCACCCAGTGCCTGGTGGACAGCGCCGTCGCCAACGGCGTGCGCCAGCTGATCGTGACCAGTTCCGGCGCCGCCTACGGCTACAGCGCGGAAAACGCCGAGTGGATCGACGAGAACCACCCCCTGCGCGGCCATCCGCGCTTCGCCTACGCCAGGCACAAGCTGGAGATCGAGCAGCTGCTGGCGCGCTGCCGTGGTGAACATCCGCAGCTGCGCCAGCTGGTACTGCGCCCCGGCACCATCCTCGGCAAGCGTCTGAACAACCCGATCAGCGACCTGTTCAGGAAACGCGCGGTGCTGGGGGTGCGTGGCCATGCCAGCCGCTTCGTGTTCATCTGGGAACAGGATGTGGTCGGCATCATCCTCCAGGGCCTGGAAGAGGCCCGGGAGGGCATCTACAACCTGGCCGGCGACGGCGCCCTGAGCCTGGCGGAGATCGCCGGGATACTCGGCAAGCCCTACAGCCCGCTGCCGGCGGCGTTGCTCGCCGGCGCACTGCACCTGCTCAAGCCACTGGGCTTGAGTCAGTACGGCCCGGAGCAACTGGACTTCCTGCGCTACCGCCCGGTACTGGCCAACCGGCGCCTGAAGCAGGAGTTCGGCTATCAGCTGCGCTACACCAGCCGCGAAGCCTTGCTCGCCTTCCTCGGCGCCCAGGGCATCAGCTACCGCTCAGGCGAAAGCCCACCTTGAGCGTCACCTGGTAGTGCCCCACCTTGCCATTCTCGATGTGGCCACGGGTGTCCACCACTTCGAACCAGTCCATGTTGCGCACGCTCTTGGCGCATTCGGCCAGGGCATTGTCGATGGCCTCTTCGATGCTGGTCCGCGACGAACCGACGATCTCGATCTTCTTGTAGGTGTGATGGTTGGACATGCTGGAACTCCGCTCGTGGTGAAAGGCTCACGCTGAAGACTAGACGCTCGCAGGCGCGGCACCTGCCTTCACGTCATCGCTCCCGAGCGGTTGAGCCGCACCGGCGCCCCCCGATGCGGCCCGGGCCGGGGCTCTAGAACTCCACCTGGTAGGCCAGGGTAAAGGTGCGCCCACGGCCCTTGAAGTTGTAGTCGTCGGCGACCCGCGCGGACTGCGAGTAGTAGGTGAAGTAGTCCTCGTCGAGCAGGTTGTCGATGCCCAGCGACAGGCTGCCCAGCGGCAGGCGGCGGCTGACGCTGGCCGCGAGCAGGGCATAGCCGTCGAACTTCAGCCGTGGGTCATCGAACTCGCGGCTGCGGTACAGGTTGTACTGCAGGTAGCTGGCCCAGTCGTCGTTCCACTGTGCGTTCCAGCTCAGGCTGAACTGGTCCGGGGCGATGTTCAGGCCGGTCAGCTTGGTGTCCACCTTGCCATCGTCATCGGTGTCGGACTCGCCCTCGCTGTGGGTGTAGCTGGCACGCAGGCTGTGGCCCTGGTTCAGGCGCCAGTTGCCGGTCAGTTCGTAACCCTGGATTTCCACCCGTTCGCGATTGGCGATGTAATTGCCGGCGCTGTTCACCGACAGCCGTTCGCCGAGGTTGGAGGAGGATTCGTAGTAGCTCAGCTCGAGGTCGACATCGCTGAAGTTCAGGCGCAGGCCCAGCTCGTTGGAGCGGGTGATGATCGGCTCCAGCTCCAGCAGGTTTTCCACATCCTGCCCGGGCGTGTCGACGGCACGCAGCACACGACCGATGTCGGGCATGCCGAAGCCTTCCGAGTAGCTGCCGTAGAACTGCGCCCAGTCGTTGGCCTGGTAGGTGAAGCCGTAGTTGCTCAGGGTCTTGGCGAAGGAGAGGGTACCGCCGCCGACATCCACGCCTCCGGCGTTGTTGGTGCCCCACACGGTGTGGAAATCATCCACGTCCAGTTCGGCATGCTCGCGACGCACGCCGGCCATCAGGGTCAGGCGCTCGCCCAGGTGCAGGTCGCCCTGGAGGAAGCCGGCCTGGTTGTCGTAGGTCGACGGCGGCACGTAGCTGCGGTTGCTCAGCACCAGCACCTGCTCGCCCTCGTCGCGCATCAGGTCGAGGCCGCCGGCCAGGTCCAGCAGGCCGTCGAACAGGCCCGTACGGCGCAGGGTCAGCTTGCCGCCGAGTTTCTCCGAGTCACTGCGGCTCTGCTCCCAGAACGTGCCGACGGGGGCGATGCCCGGGTCCTGGAAGGAGCCGCTGAGCAGGGCGCCGAACTGGCCGCGATAGCGCTGCTGGTACAGCTGCACGTCGAGGATGTTGCCGAACCAGTCCGAGTGGCTGTAGTCGAGGCTGTACTGACGGTTCTCGTTGAACGGCGCCTCGCCGGGCACGTCGCCGCGCGTCGCACTGGTCGGGATACCGGCGTCGCGGTCGCCAAGCACCGGCAGATAGTCGTTGTTGCCGGTCAGGCGGTAGTGGTTGGCGCTGAACTGCAGGTGCTGGGCATCGTCGATCCAGTAGCCGAGCTTGAGCATCAGGTCGCGGTCACGGGTGTCCTGGATCTCGCCGGGATAGGCCACGCCGATGCGCGTGTTGTCGCCGTCGTAGAACATCCCGCGCGATTGCCAGGTGCTGCCGAACAGGGCCTCCCAGTCGCCCTGCTGGGCACTGACGCGGTAGTTGAGCTTGTAGCCGAAACCGTCGCTGCTGAAGGTGTCGTCGCTCTCCAGGCTGATCCCGGCGTGCTGGCGCACGCCATAGCCCTGCGGACGACGGCTGATGAAGTTGATGATGCCACCGGTGGCACCGCCGCCGTGCTCGGCCGAGGCGCCGTGGATCACCTCGATGCGCTCCACCTGTTGCAGGTCGATGGTGTAGCTGCTGCGTCCGTCGTTGCGCAGCGAGCTGGCCTGCGGCACGCCGTCGACGAGGAACTGCGGCGCCCGCCCGCGCAGGGTCTCGCCGGCGTTGGACAGCTTCTGCCGGCTCGGCGAGTAGGACGGAATGAGGTTGGCGAGCACCGCCCCAGGGTCGCTGCTCAGCGCCAGCTGGCGCTCGATCTGCTGGCGGTCGATGACGGTGACGCGCTGGCTGGTCTGGCCCACGGCCGTATCACCGCGCAGGGTGCTGACGGTCACCTCGGTGTCCTGCAGGCGCAGCACATCGCCAGCGACCCGGCTGGGTGCCGGACTGGCCACAGCGGCCTGTGGTTGCGGGGTCAGGCCGTAGACGCCCTCGGCCTGGCGCACCGCCTGCAGACCACTGCCCTGCAGCAGCCGGGCAAAACCGTCCTCGACGCCATACTGGCCCTGCAGCCCCTGGCTCTGCCGGCCCTGCAGCAGCGCCGCATCGAACGACAGGGCAACCCCGGCGGCGCTGGCGAAGCGGCCGAGCACCTCGGCCAGCGGCCCGGCACTGATCTGATAAGCCTGCGTGTGCGCGCTGTCGGCCTGGGCCAGTGTCGGCAGCGCAGTGCCCAGGGCCAGGCCGGAACAGAACAGGGCGTTGCGGATGGCGCTACGAAGCGCAGAGCGGATGGAGCGTGGTGACTGCATGGCGGATCCCTGACGACAAGACGCGGAGTGGGTGTTTGCAGGGAGGGCCGAAGCCGCGCGGCAAAAAGTGCAAGGAACCGGAGATTTTTTCTCGCCATGCCGCGCTCCACCCGTAGGAGCAGCTGTAGGGACGGCTGTAGGAGCGGCTTCAGCCGCGAAACCGCCGCAGCGCGGAAGTGCCTGCTGCAGCCGAAAACGGATCGCTTTCAGCAGCACTCAGGCTGCCAGGGCGCCTTGCTGGTGGATGGATGAAGCGTCATCCACCCTACGGGTAGAACCCGACGACCCCGTAGGAGCAGCTTCAGCCGCGAAACGACAGCACCGCCGGGGTGCCTGCTGCAACCGGGAGCGGATGGTTTCAGCTGTACTCAGGCTGTCAGGGAGCCCCGCTGGTGGATGGATGAAGCGTCATCCACCCTACGGGTAGAACCCGACGACCCTGTGGGAGCGGCTTCAGCCGCGAAACGGCAGCACCGCCGAAGTGCCTGCTACAGCCGGGAGCGGATGGTTTTCAGCTGTACTCAGGCTGTCAGGGAGCCCCGCTGGTGGATGGATGAAGCGTCATCCACCCTACGGGTAGAACCCGACGAATCCGTGGGAGCAGCTTCAGCCGCGAAACGAACGCACCGCCGGAGTGCCTGCTACAGCCTGGAACGGATCGCTTTCAGCAGCGCTCAGGCCGCCAGGCCGCCCTGCTGGTGGATGAATGAAGCGTCATCCACCCTACGGGTAGAACCCGACGACCCTGTGGGAGCGGCTTCAGCCGCGAAACGGCTGCACCGCTCAGGCGCCGCGCGGTACCAGTGTCACCCAGTAGTCGCTGCGCCGTACCACTTGCAGCGGGAAGCTGTGTTGCAGGGCGGCCAGCGCGCGGTCGCTGTCGAGCAGCGGGAAGCTGCCGGAAACCTTCAGCCCGGCCAGCGCCGGATCGACCCGCAGGATGCCGTGGCGGTAGCGCGCCAGCTCCGCGACCACCTCGCCCAGTGGCTGGTCGATGGCCAGCAGGCTGCCCTCGGCCCAGGCCGTGCTGCGCGCATCCAGCGGCTGCGGTGCGCCGATCCGCTCGCGCTGCAGCAGCAGTTGCTGGCCGGCCTGCAGGCGTTGCCAGCGTGCGGGCTGCGCCGCGCAACTGACCTCGACGGAGCCTTCGAGCAGGGCGATGCGGCTGCCATGCGGGTCGCAGCGCAGGTTGAGGCGACCGCCGCCGGCGCGGATCAGCCCGTCACGGGTCAGCACGTGCAGCGCCTGCGGCCCATCGGCAATGTCCAGCTGCGCCTCGCCGTCGAGCAGCTGCAGCTGGCGCCGGGTGCCGTCGAACTGGGCGGCGCCGGCACTGCCGAGCAGCAGGCGACTGCCGTCGGCCAGTTGCCAGTGGCGTTGCTCGCCGACCCCGCTGCGGTAGTCGGCGGTCCAGTAACGGCGACTGTCACTGCGCCAGGCGAACCAGCCCAGTGGCAGCGCGGCGCCGGCCAGCAACAGGCTGCCAAGCACGCGCCGACGGCTGTAGGCGGCGCCTCGCAGGGTCGGCGCGGCGATCTGCGCCGGCAGCAGGCCGAGCTGATCGCGCAGGCGTTCGATCTGCTGCCAGGCCTGACGATGCACGGGGTCGGCGTCGTACCAATGCTGCCAGGCCTGCTGCTCGGCCGCGCCACTGCTGCCGGAGTTGAGGCTGGCATACCAGCTACTGGCGGCCTTGAGCGCGGCGCGCTCGCCGGGGGTGGGCGTGCTCATGCCTGCCAGCCGGCCTGCAGCAGGCAACAGTGCTCCACCGCACGGGCCATGTAGGTGTTCACGCTGCGCAGGGAAATGCCCAGGTGCGCGGCGATCTGGGCGTAGGTGAGGCCATCGAGCTGGGACAGGATGAACACCTCGCGCACCTTGGTGCCCAGCCCCTCGAGCAGGCGGTCGACCTCCATCAGCGCCTCCAGCAGCAGCGCCTGCTGCTCCGCACCAGGCTGTTCGGCCGCAGGCTGACTGGCCAGCACGTCCAGGTAGGCTTGCTCCAGCGAACGCCGGCGCAGGAAGTCGACCATCAGCCCCCGCGCCACCGTGGCCAGGTAGTGGCGTGGCTCGCGGATGCTCGCCGCATTGCCGGCACGCAGCAGGCGCACGAAAGTGTCCTGCGCCAGGTCGGCGGCATCGCAGCGGTTGCCCAGGCGCCGGCGCAGCCAGCCCTGCAGCCAGGTGTGGTGATCGTGATAGAGACTGTGCAGGGCCTGGGCGTCGACGGACATGAAAGCGAATACGGATCAAATGACAATGAATCGCATTGTCATCCATCCCGACACGCTTGCCAAGCGTCGGCAGACCGCGCCCGCGACGCCCAGGCGCGGCTGCCGACACGGAGCGGCGCTTAGAACGCCACTTCGTAGCCCAGGGTGAAGGTCCGTCCGCGACCCTGATAGTCGTACAGGTAGGCCGGGCCGTAGGTCGGCGAGTAGAACAGCGTGGCGCGTTGCCCCCAGACGGTGCTGTAGCGCTCGTCCAGCAGGTTCTGGATACCGGCGCTGAAGGTGCCGTAGTCGGTCTGGCGCTGCGCGGTCAGGTCGAAGGTGGTGTAGCCGTCGATCTCGTGGCCGGCGTCGTCGTCCAGGTCGACGGCATGGTTGGCCTGCAGCCGTGCACTGCTGTTGCCGTCGCTCCAGCCGACGAAGGCGGTGTACTTGGACAGCGAAGCGTAGCGGGCATCGCGCTTGATCCAGCCACCGTCGGCGTCCTCTTCCTCGGAACGCACCAGGTGCAGGGTCGCACCGGCCTGCCAGCCGCTGTCGAAGTAGTGGCTGAGGGCCCCCTCGAAACCGAAATCGCGGCTCTTCTGATCTTCCACGTCGATGGTCAGGGTGCTGCTGTCGTAGCTGATCACCTGGTCCGACCAGATGTAGTAGAGCGCCGCCTGCGCCTGCCAGCGGCTATCGGCAAAGCGCCAGCCCAGTTCGGTCTGGCGGCTCTTGATGCCGGCCAGCGGGTTGTCTTCCACCGACAGACCGGGCTTGCCGTAGTACTTGGCCGGGTCGGCCAGGTCGAAGCCTTCGCTGTAGTTGCTCCACAGCTGGTGGCCGTTGGCGAAGTCGTAGATGACACCCAGGTTGTACAGGTTGACGTCATAGTCGTTGCGGCCGCCGGCCACGCCCTTGAAGTCGCCGACCTCGACATCCATGCGCTGGTGGCGCGCACCACCGGAGAGGGTCAGCCGCTCGGTGAGCTTCCAGTCCAGCTGGGCATAGGCCGACAGGCTGTCCACCACGTAGCTGGGGTAACGCGGCGCGCTGCTGGCGGTGTCGAGCACCAGGCCCCCGCTGGCAGAGGAGGTCTGCTGGTCGAAGACCTTCTGCTCGGCATTGAAGCGCTCATGGTCGAAGTCCAGCCCGTAGGTCAGGGTGAAGCGCTGCCACTGCTTGCTGAACAGCCCCTTGAGCCCGCTCACCTCGAAGTTCTGCTGCGAACCAGCGAAATACACGCCGCTGCTGCCGCGCGGGCTGCCGGAGTTGTAGTAGGGGAAGGGGTAGAAGTTGTTGTCTTCCCGGCGGTAATAACCCTGCAGGTAGAAATCCTGGCCCAACAGGTCGCTGTGGTGGTAGCTGGCGTTGAGCAGGGCGCGACGGGTGCGCGGCTGCAGGTCGGTATCCAGCCCGCTGCGAATCTCGGCGTCGTTGAGGTCGGACGGCGCCCGGTAGTTCAGGTTGGGGAAATAGATACCGGTGCTGCCATCGTTGCCGGAGTCGTAGTACTGCGCCAGCAGGTCGAGGCTCTGCTCGTCGCTGAAACGCGCGCTGAGGTTGCCCAGCACGTCGATGGCGCGGTTGTACTGCAGGTCGGTCTGCGTGTTGTCGATGAAGATCTGCTCGCCGTCGCCGTCGTAGAAGGCTTCGTTCTTCTCCACCGAAACGCCGATGCGCCCGCTCAGCCGCTCGTTGCCGCCACTCACCGACTGCGCCAGGCGCATGGCCAGGTCATCGCTGTTGTTGAAGCCGCTGCTGACGCTGGCGCGCGTCTGGTAACGGGCCTCGCCCGGCTCACCCTTGCGCGTGATGATGTTGATGATGCCGCCGGTGGCCCCGCCGCCGTACAGCGCGTTGGCGCCCGAGAGCACCTCGACCCGCTCGATGTTGAACGGCGAGATGCTGTCGAACTGGCGCGACAGCCCGCGCGAGCTGTTCTGGCTGACCCCGTCGATCATCACCAGCACGCTGCGCCCGCGCATGTTCTGGCCATAGTTGGTACGCCCTTCCGGCGCCAGGTCGAGGCCGGGCACCAGCTTGCCGAGCGCCTCCTTGAGGCTGACGCCGACGTCGAGCTGCTCGCGCAGCTGGGTCTGGTCCACCACCCAGACGGTACCGGGAATGGCGCTGATCTCGGTCGGGGTACGCGCGGCCACGCTGATCTGCATGGACTCCAGCTTGAGCCGCCCGGACGCGTCAGGGCCGCGGCGCTGCAGCAGCACGGTGCGCGCATCGGTGAAGGTCCAGCTCAGGTCGGTGCCGGCGAGCAGACGCTGCAACGCCTCCTCCACGGTGAAATGGCCGTCCAGTCCGGCGCTGCGCAGCCCCTGCAGGTCATCGGAGTTGAACATCAGGTGCAGGTCGGCCTGGTCGGCGAACTGGGTCATCGCACTGTCCAGGCTGAGCGGGGCGATATGCAGTTCGACGCTGATCGGTTCGGCGGCCAGAGCCAGCGGGGTGGCGCCGCCGAGCAGCGAGGCGAGCAGCAGGGCACGGTGCAGCGGAGAAACATGACAGCGCATTACAGAGGTTTCCATGTCGTGTGGCAGGTGGCGCTACTTAGGAATAAGTCGCGTTCATACCCACGACGAAACAGCCGCCAGGATCTTGCAGCCGCGTGCAGAAAAAATTCTGCCCGTCAGCCGCGTGGCGCCGGTCGTACCAGGATCAACCAGGGCAGCCGGGTGATCTGCACCGGCTGCAGACGCTCCAGCGTGGTCAGCAGCGCCTGCGGATCGTCGAGGTCGAAGACGCCGCTGATCTTGCGCCGGCGCAGTGCCTCGTCGCGCAGCAGGATGCGCTCGGGCAGGTAGCGTTCCAGCTCCGCGAGCACCTCGCCCAGCGGACGCTGGTTGAAGATCAGCTTGCCGCGCTGCCAGGCACTGGCGCTGCTCGGGTCCAGCGCCTGCACCGCACCCGGCGCCACGCCGGGCCGATAGCTCACGCGCTGCCCCACGCCGAGGCGCAGCGGTACGGCGCCACCGCTGTCCACCTGCACCACGCCCTCGCTGACCGTCACCTGCGCCTGCGCGCCATGCAGGTCCACGTCGAAGCGCGTCCCCAGCGCCTGCACCTGGCCGTCCCCGGCGCTCACCACGAAAGGCCGCTGGCGATCCTTGGCCACCTCGAACAACGCCTCGCCGTGGTACAGGCGCACATCGCGCCGCGTGGCGCTGAAATCCACCGACAGGGCGCTGCCGCTGTTGAGCCACACCCGGCTGCCGTCATCCAGCTGCACCAGGCGTCGTTCGCCGACGGCGGTACTGTGGTCGGCATACAGCCCGACCAGGGTGCGCGGCGCCGCCAGCAGGCCGAGCAGCAGTGCCAGGCACAGCACTGCGGCCATGGCCGGCAGGCGCCAGCTGCGCTGCGCGGTCCGGCGATGGCGGGCCGCCGCCTGGGTGTGCCCCAGCGCCTGCCACAGCACCTCGGCTTCGCGGGCCGCATGTTCGTGCGCCGCGCTCTGCCTGCGCCAGCGCTGGAACTCCGCACGCTCCCTGGCCCCCGCAGTGCCACTGTGCAGGCGCAGCAGATGATCGACGGCCTGATCGTCCAGGCTGAGAGGCTCGACCTCGCTCATCGCTCACCTCCCTGCTGGCTGCGCCACTGGCGGCAATGACGCATGGCCTGGGCCAGGTACTTGCCGACCATGCTCTCGGACACCCCCAGGCGCCGTGCGATCTGCGCGTGGGTCAGGCCGTCGAGGCGATTGAGCAGCAAGGCCTCGCGCGCCTTGGCCGGCAACTGTGCGAGCGCCGCATCGAGCTGCACCAGGCTTTCCCGCGCCAGCAGGTGTTTTTCCGGTGCCGCCAGCGGATCGCTGAGCTCGTCGAGCACGTCCTCCTCCACGTGCAGCTCGGCCAGACGGTTGTCACGCCGCAGATTGTCGATGGCCAGGTTGCCGGCGACGCGGAACAGATAGGCGCGCGGATTCTCCACGCGCTGCTCGTCCGGATGATCGGCCAGGCGCAGCCAGGTGTCCTGCGCGACGTCCGCCGCGCGCTGGGAGTCGCCCAGGCGCCGGGACAGGAAGCGCAGCAGATCCCCGTAGTGGGTCTGGAAGCTGTGCAGCAGGGAGGAGGGAGCGCGGCGCCGCATGAGGATCGCAAGGTTCTCGAAGGCCCGGCGCAGGCCGGACCGCTGAAAGGGACCGCCAGCATACACGCAATCGAGAATAGTTATCACCAGCATGAAGCCGATCGCCCGCACGTCACCGGGATCATGCCGCGCGCTGCAGTTCATGGCGCAGCCAAGCGGCCAGGCGTTCGCTGCGCGGGTCGTCCCGCCGCGCCCAGAGCGCCAGACGAGCCGGCGTGTCGATGAAGCCCCAGGGCGCACTCAGGCGCCCGGCGGCCAGGTCGTCGGCTACCAGCAGTTGTGGCGCGATGGCCACGCCGAGCCCGGCGGCAGCGGCCTCCAGCAGGTAGTAGAGATGCTCGAAGCCCTGCCCCAGCTTAAGCCCCGCCGGCGCCAGGCCCTGGGCCGCCGCCCACTGCGGCCAGGCCTGCGGCCGCGATGCGGTATGCAGCAGCGGCTCCCCCAGGAGCACCCCCGCTGCCTGCCCGGCCAGTTCGGCATGACGGGCATGACGCGAGCTGAGCACCGGGCCGATGCGCTCGGTCGCCAGCTCGTACACCTGCATGTCGCCAGGCCAGGGCGGCTCGGCGAACAGCAGGGTGGCGTCGATACCGGGGCGCCGTGGGTCCAGCTCGCCTTCGCTGGCCGACAGTTGCAGGTTGAGCTCAGGCAGCTCGCGCTGCAGGCGATCCAGCCGAGGAATGAACCAGCGCGCCAGCAGACTGCCCGGGCAGCCGAGCACGAACGGGCGCTCCTCGGCCTCGCGCCGCAGCTCGGCGCAGGTGCTGCGCAGGCGCTCGAAGGCTTCGCCTGCGGCATCGCGCAGGCGGAGGCCGGCATCGGTGAGTTTTACGCCACGCCCGTCCTTGGCCAGCAGGCTCAGGTCGAGCTGCTCTTCCAGTTGCCGGATCTGTCGGCTGATCGCCCCGTGCGTCACGTTCAGCTCGCTTGCCGCCTGCTTCAGGCTGCCCAGGCGGGCCACGGCTTCGAACGCACGCAGCGCATTGAGGGGAGGCAGGCTGCTCTTCATAGGTGAGTTTTCCTGACGTATTGCGGCGATCTTATCGCTTTTTTTCCCCGCTGCATGCAGTTAGGGTGGACACATCGCGTAGGAGCCGCCTCCTACATGGAGAATCCCAGGAGAGCTTGCCATGACTTCACTGCGTAACGGCCCGGACAATCGCGGCCTGTTCGGTCGCTTCGGCGGCCAGTTCGTCGCCGAAACCCTGATGCCGCTGATCAACTCGCTGGCCGCCGAATACCAGAAGGCCAAGGATGATCCGGCGTTCCTCGACGAGCTGGCCTACTTTCAGCGCGACTACATCGGCCGCGCCAGCCCGCTGTATTTCGCCGAGCGCCTGACCGAGCACTTCGGCGGGGCGAAGATCTTCCTCAAGCGTGAAGACCTCAACCACACCGGCGCGCACAAGATCAACAACTGCATCGGCCAGATCCTCCTGGCCAAGCGCATGGGCAAGCGGCGCATCATCGCCGAGACCGGCGCCGGCATGCACGGCGTGGCCACCGCCACCGTGGCCGCGCGCTTCGGCATGCAGTGCGTGGTGTACATGGGCACCACCGACATCGACCGTCAGCAGGCCAACGTCTTCCGCATGAAGCTGCTCGGCGCCGAGGTGATCCCGGTCACCGCCGGCACCGGCACCCTGAAAGACGCGATGAACGAAGCGCTGCGCGACTGGGTGACCAACGTCCACAACACCTTCTACCTGATCGGCACCGCCGCCGGCCCGCACCCGTATCCGGAAATGGTCCGCGACTTCCAGTCGGTGATCGGCAACGAAGTGCGCGAGCAGTTGCAAGAGAAGGAAGGGCGCCTGCCCGATTCGCTGGTCGCCTGCATCGGCGGTGGCTCCAACGCCATTGGCCTGTTCCACCCCTTCCTCGATGATGCCGGCGTGCAGATCGTCGGCGTCGAAGCGGCCGGCCACGGCATCGACAGCGGCAAGCACGCGGCGAGCATGGCCGGCGGCGCGCCGGGCGTGCTGCACGGCAACCGCACCTTCCTGCTGCAGGACGAGGACGGCCAGATCACCGACGCCCACTCGATTTCCGCCGGCCTCGACTACCCCGGCGTCGGCCCCGAACACGCCTGGTTGCATGAGATCAAGCGCGTCGAGTACGTGCCGATCAGCGATGACGAGGCCCTGGAGGCCTTCCACCACTGCTGCCGCCTGGAAGGCATCATCCCGGCGCTGGAGTCGTCCCACGCGCTGGCCGAAGCCTTCAAGCGCGCACCCAAGCTGCCCAGGGACCACCTGATGGTGATCAACCTGTCCGGTCGTGGCGACAAGGACATGCAAACCGTGATGCACCACATGGGCGAACAGGAGAAACACGCATGAGCCGCCTGCACAACCGCTTCGCCGAACTGAAAGCGGAGAACCGCGCCGCGCTGGTCACCTTCATCACCGCCGGCGACCCCGACTACGCCACCTCGCTGGAGATCCTCAAGGGCCTGCCCGATGCCGGTGCCGACGTGATCGAGCTGGGCATGCCGTTCACCGACCCGATGGCCGACGGCCCGGCCATCCAGCTGGCCAACATCCGTGCGCTGGACGGCAAGCAGAACATGGTGAAAACCCTGCAGATGGTCCGCGAGTTCCGCGCCGGCAACCAGGACACGCCACTGGTGCTGATGGGCTACTACAACCCGATCTTCTGCTACGGCGTCGAGCGCTTCATCGCGGATGCCAAGGCCGCTGGCGTCGACGGTCTGATCGTGGTCGACCTGCCGCCGGAGCACAACGACGAGCTCTGCGAACCGGCCCAGGCCGCCGGCATCGACTTCATCCGCCTGACCACGCCGACCACCGATGACGAGCGCCTGCCGACCGTCCTCAACGGCAGCTCCGGGTTCGTCTACTACGTGTCGGTGGCCGGCGTCACCGGCGCCGGTGCGGCGACCATGGATCATGTCGAGGAAGCCGTGGCGCGCCTGCGCCGCCACACCGACCTGCCCGTGTGCATCGGCTTCGGCATCCGCACCCCCGAGCACGCCGCCGAAGTGGCCAAGCGCGCCGAAGGTGCGGTGGTCGGCTCGGCACTGATCGACAAGATCGCCCAGGCGACCTCGCCGAGCGAAGCGGTCAACGGCGTACTGAGCCTGTGCCGCGAACTGGCCGAAGGCGTGCGCAACGCACGCCGCTGAGCCCATCTCCGGCAAGTGAAGAAGCCGCTGGCGGAGCGATCCGTCGGCGGCTTTTTTCTCTGGCACGGGCGCCCGAGTGGAGAACAGCGGTCGCTACGAACTGACCGACAGGATTCGCCAGGCTGGAGCCAGCCTGAGCGCTCATGCCGGCCAAGCCGTCGCCATGGCTTCCTGGACCACAGGTAAAAGCTCATCGGTCGCCGCGACCAACTCGGCCAGCAGCGGCTCATCCATGTCCATGTACCCTTCGTACTCCGCCAGATTGCGCCGATCATGGCACAGCGCAAACAGGCGCACCTGTGCCTTGCTGACCGCCAGCGTGTGCGTCAGGCACTGGAACACCAGGTATCGACGGTCGGAGCGATAGCCACGCAGACGCAGCGCGGTCAACGCCAGTGCGTGCGCAGCGTTATAGGCGAGGTCGAAGCGGCTGGCGAATGACAGCTTGGGTGCATGGGCATCCTGCAGGCGATCAATGGCCGAGCGTAGCAGTCCTTCGCATTCCCTGCGGTCTGGCGGTTCGGCCTTGAGGCCACCCGTGCGCAGCAGGTTTTCAAGATTGTCGTTACTGACCATGTTCGGTTCCCTCCGGATCGTGGCCGATCAACTCGATCTTTTCCTGCTGCGCCACGCGCAGCACGAAGCTGTTGCCAGCGGCTTTCCTGGCCCGCCACTCGTCCGGAGTGTACAGCGTCGGATTGATGGTACGCCGCAGTTGCGCCTCGACCGGCAGCAGGTGTTCCATCACCTCGGCATAGCGCAGGCTGTCGCCGATCAGCATCAGGTCGATATCGCTATCGGCATGTTCGCGGCCTTTGGCCAGCGAACCATAGACGAAAGCCCACGTCAGGTGCGCGGAGAGCGGCGCGAGCGCCTCGCGCAGCGGCGCACCGATGCCAAAGGTCTTGCGCACGATACCCTGCAACTCGGCATAGATCGGACAATCCGGGTTGGCCTGGTAATGGGTCTGATTGCCTTGGCGGGTCAGGGTCAGGATGCCCACCTGCTGCAACCGCTCCAGTTCACGCATCAGACTGCCTTTGCCAACCTGCGCATGACGAGCAATCTCGTTGGCATAGAAGCTCTGCTCCGGCTTGCCGTACAGCAGCCCCAGCACCTTGCGCTGGGTGCCGGTGAACAGCGCCTCGCTTAATGAAAGAGTTGGCATAGAAGCCCCGTTGAGTCCCAATAGTGGAACGATAAGTCCTAAACAGGGACTCTTCAATGCTCTTTCAGCAAGATTGCAGGCAGCGCTGCCGGCACCACCCTCGCTGATCACTGCCCCGTGCTAACGCCTGCACATGGGCGGACGCCCCTACTCGCCCGCCCCGGCACGCTTGAGCAGTTGCTTGCAGCGCTCGGACAGGTGCACCACGCGCAGGTGCTTGCCGGCGCGCTCGTAGCGTTCGCGCAGGGTTTTCAGCGCGGCGATGGCGGAGTAGTCGACGAAGCTCAGGTGGCGGCAGTCCAGCGTCACCTGCTGCGGATCGTCGGCCGGCTCGAACTGATTGAGGAAGGTGGTGCAGGAAGCGAAGAACAGCGTGCCATGGGCACGGTACAGCTTGCTGCCGTCGGCCTGCAGGTCGCTGTCGGCATACAGCTCACGGGCATGCTGCCAGGCGAAATTGAGCGCGGCGATGACGATGCCGCAGAGCACCGCGGTGGCCAGGTCGGTGACCACGGTGATGGCGGTCACCGCGACGATCACCAGCACGTCGTTGGCCGGCACCTTGCCGGCGACCCGCAGCGAGCCCCAGGCGAAGGTCTGCTGCGCCACCACGAACATCACGCCCACCAGCGCGGCCAGCGGGATGCGCTCGATCAGCGGCGAGAGGAACAGCACGAAGAGCAGGATCATCACCCCGGCGACCACGCCGGACAGCCGGCCACGGCCGCCGGAGCTGAGGTTGATCATGGTCTGGCCGATCATCGCACAGCCGCCCATGCCGCCGAACGCGCCGGAGACCATGTTGGCCGCACCGAGCGCCACGCACTCGCGGTTGGTGTTGCCGCGGCTCTGGGTGATCTCGTCGGTGAGGTTGAGGGTCAGCAGGGTTTCCAGCAGGCCGACCAGCGCCATCAGCACCGCGTAGGGGGCAATGATGCGCAGGGTCTCCAGGTTCCACGGAATGTCCGGCAGGGCGAATTGCGGCAGGCCGCCGGCGATATGCGCCATGTCGCCAAGGGTGCGGGTGGGCAGGTCGAGCAGGTACACCAGCAGGCCGACGCCGAGGATCGCCACCAGCGCCGGCGGCACCGCGCGGGTCAGCTTCGGCAGCAGGTAGACCACGGCCATGGTCAGCGCCACCAGGCCCAGCATCCAGGACAGCGCGGCCCCTTGCAGCCAGCCGCCTTCGGCATGGAAGTGCTCCAGCTGCGACATCGCGATGACGATGGCCAGGCCGTTGACGAAGCCGAGCATCACCGGGTGCGGCACCATGCGCACCAGCTTGCCCAGGCGCAGCAGGCCGAACAGGATCATCAGCACGCCGCCGAGCAGCACGGTGGCCAGCAGGTACTGCGCACCGTGTTGCACCACCAGGGCGACGATCACCACGGCCATCGAGCCGGCCGCACCGGAAACCATGCCGGGACGGCCCCCGAACAGGGCGGTGAGGGTGCAGATGATGAAGGCGCCGTACAGCCCCATCAGCGGGTTGAGCTGGGCGACCAGGGCGAAGGCGATGCACTCCGGCACCAGGGCGAAGGAGGAGGTCAGGCCGGCCAGCAGGTCGGCGCGTATGCGTGCGGGTTTCATGACGTCTCGGCTAGCCGGCTGGACCGGGCGATGGCGGATGAAGAAAAAAGGGGGGCGCATGGTAGCGCCCATGCGCCTGGGCAACCAGTGAAGCGGGCAAAACACTGACTGATGGCAACGGGCCAAGCTCGCCAGCAGAGGGCGGTGGCGGCATTCCGATCTGCGTGCAATGCGGCTTGGGCTGGATGGCGCGCGCGGGTAACCTGAGCGGAAACCGACGAGGATCCCGCTGATGAGCAAGAACCTGCTGATTACCGGTGCCAGCCGTGGCATCGGCCGCGCCACTGCCCTGCTGGCCGCCGCGCAGGGCTGGACGGTCGGCGTCAACTATCGCGAGGATCGCGCGGCCGCCGACGCGGTGGTGGCGCAGATCCAGGCGGCCGGCGGCCAGGCCGTCGCGCTGCAGGGCGACGTGGCCATCGAAGCCGACGTGCAGCGGCTGTTCGAAGCCATGGACACACTCGGACCGCTGCAGGGTCTGGTGGTCAATGCCGGCATCGTCGCACCGCCCCTGCCGCTGCTGGACATGAGCGGCGAGCGCCTGCGGCGCATGTTCGAGGTCAACGTGCTGGGCAGCTATCTCACCGCCCGCGAAGGCGCCCGACGCATGGCCCGCAGCCGTGGCGGCGCGGGCGGCTCGATGGTGCTGGTGTCTTCGGTAGCAGCCAGCCTCGGCTCACCCTTCGAGTACGTCGACTATGCCGGGGCCAAGGGCGCCATGGACGTCCTGACCCGTGGCCTGGCCAAGGAGCTGGGCGGCGAGGGCGTGCGGGTCAACGCCGTGCGTCCGGGGCTGATCGATACCGACATCCACGCCAGCGGCGGCCAGCCGGATCGTGCCGAGCGCCTGGGCAAGGGCACCCCGCTGGGACGCGCCGGACGTGCCGAGGAAGTCGCCGAGGCGATCGTCTGGCTGCTCGACGACAAGGCCAGCTACACCACCGGCGCACTGCTGGATATCGCCGGCGGGCGCTAGTCCCAGGGCAGCAAGGGCGCGCCATATCATCGAAATACGCAAATGATAATCAATGTTATCATCTGCGTTTTCGCCGCCCGGGTGACGCCCATGGTCCAGCCCCTGCACGCCCCATGCCTCTACTCGCTGGATGACCTGCGCCAGCTGGGCCGCCGTCATCATGTGCACTACAGCCTGATTGGCCCACAGCATGAAGACAACCCGTGCGTGATGCGGGGCTACATCAACGAGCAGCAAACCCGTCTGGGCATGACCCTGGTCAGCTCCGAGGTGCACACCTTGCACGGCTACCAGGCGCAGTCCTTCACCGCCCCCAGTCTCACCATGATCGTCCTGCTGGAAGGACAGGCCCAGCTCGACGGCACCACCTCCACCACCCTCACGCCGGGTCAGGGCGTCACCCTGCTCAGCCAGGACGGGCCCGGCCAGAGTGCCCGGCATCACGCTCATCACCACCTGCGTGGCCTCAACCTGTCCATCGCTGACATCGATGACCTGGCGGATGAGCAACTGGCCGATCTGTTGCGTGCCAGCCTCCGACAGCGCCGCGTGTACACGCAACGCTGGAGCGTTCCGGCAGACCTGCAGCCTGCCCTGCAGGCCCTGGCCGGCGAACGCTCGCACGGTTGCCTGCAGCGCCTGCTGCACGAAGGCCTGGCACTGCAGCTGCTGGCACATGGCCTGAACGCCATCGACGCCGACGAGCGCCACGCGCCCTCGCTCAACCCACGTGACCGCAGCCTGCTGGAGCGGGTACGCGACTACCTGCATCAGGAACCTGGAGCCGAGCACAGCCTGCATCAGCTGGCACAGCTGGCGTGCATGAGCCCCAGCTCACTGCGCCAGAAGTTCCAGCAGGCCTATGGTGTCAGCGTCATGGCCTACCTGCGCCAGCGCCGCATGGAGCTGGCCAGGCAGTACCTCGGACAGGGCTGGCGCGTTCAGGATGTCGCCCACTACGTCGGCTACCGCCATGCCAGCAACTTCGCCACCGCATACCGGCAGCACTTCGGCGTAGCGCCCCGCGAATCCATCTAGCCTGGCCCGACAGCATCCTCGCAGCGTCGTTCCAGGCCTGGCATCCGGCAAAGGAACACTGGCATCGAGCAAAGGTATCGCCCGGACAAATGTGAATAATTCTCATCGACAAATTTTCCCGATGAGACGCCTGCAATGTCGAAATGCTCGATCCTCCCGCTCGCCCCGACCCTGCGCCGCGCATTGCTCGCCAGCGCCCTGCTGCCCCTGACGGCAGGCGCAGCCGCGCAAGAGGACGTTGAAGACACAGACGCACACGAAAGCAGCCTGACGCTGCCGGCGATGAACGTGCAGGGCACGCAGCTGCCGCAGTCCGAAACCGAGGGCACCGGCAGCTACACCACCGGCAGCATGTCCACCGCCGTGGGCCTGCCGCTGTCGATCCGCGAGACACCGCAATCGGTGAGCGTCGTCACCCGCCAGCAGATCGAAGATCGCGGCCTGCGCGACACCGCCGCGATACTCGCCAGCGCCCCCGGTATCTCGATGAGCCGCAGTGACAGCAATCGCGTGTCGTTCTCCGCTCGCGGCTTCGACATCGACAACTTCCAGTTCGATGGCCTGGCTTCGCCGATCAACAACTTCTGGAACTTCGGCGCCACCGATGTCGACTCGGCGATCTACGATCGCGTCGAGATCGTGCGGGGCTCCACAGGGTTGCTGACCGGCGCCGGCAACCCTTCGGCTGCGGTCAACTTCATCCGCAAGCGCCCGCTGCCAGAGTTCGCCATCGGCGGCTCGCTCGGCAGCGGACGCTGGGACCAGCGCCGTGGCGATATCGATGTCTCCACCCCGCTGACGGCCGACGGCCGGATCGCAGCCCGCGTGGTGGCGGCCTACTCCGAGCGCGATACCTTCATCGACTATCAGCACTACGACAGTGAAACCCTGTACGGCGTGATCAGCGCGGAGCTGACCCCACGCACGCAACTCACGCTGAGCCTCGAACACCAGAAGAACGATACCGACGGCATGGGCGCGGGCGTGCCGATGTTCTACGCCGACGGGTCGCGCACCCACTATGGACGCTCCACGGCCAACAACACCCGGTGGTCGTACTTCGGCACCGAGTCGAACACCGCCTTCATCGATCTCGAACACCAGTTGGAAAACGACTGGACGCTACGCGCGGCCTACAGCCGCACCGAGGCCGACTACGCGATGCGCTATGTGTTTCGCGGCGGCTATCCAGAGCGCAACGACGCAGGCATGAGCGCCAGCTTCCTCAAGTATGACGGCGAGCGCACCCGTGACGACTGGCACCTGACCGGCAGCGGGCCGTTCGAGCTGCTGGGCCGCACGCATGACGCCGCGTTCGGCTGGATGAGCATCGCCGACGACCTGCAGATGGACCAGTACCTGCCGCTGCCCGGCACCGCGCCGATTGCCGACTCGCAACTGGACTGGAGCAACGGCGCGATTGCCGAGCCCATCTGGTCGGGCACGCGCGCCAACGGCGACCGCACCGATATCCGCCAGACCGGCGGCTATGCGGTGACGCGCCTGTCGCTGGCCGATCCGCTGCATCTGATCCTGGGGGTCCGCGTCAGCACCTGGGAGATCGAACAGAACTACTTCGGCACCCAGCGCACCTATCGCTACAGCGACGAGGTCACGCCCTACGCCGGCCTGGTCTATGACCTCGACCGGACCTACAGCCTGTACACGAGCTACACCAGCATCTTCAAGAACCAGACGCAGCGCGCGCCGGATGGCAGCTTCCTCGATCCGGTCAGCGGCGACAGCTACGAACTCGGCATCAAGGCGGGCTACCTGGACGGCCAGCTGAACGCCGCCCTGTCGGTCTATCGCACCAGGCAGGAGGGCCTGGCCGAGGCCATTCCCGATACCTTCCTGAGCGCCGACCCCAGCCAGCAGGCCTACAAGGCCGGCGAGGGGGCCGTGGTCGACGGCTTCGACCTGGAACTGAGCGGCGCGCTGAGCGAGGCGTGGAACCTGTCCACCAGCTACACCCACTTCATCGCCCGCAATGCCGAGGGCAAGGCGATCAATACCACCCACCCACGCACGCAGTTCAAGCTGTTCACCACCTACCGGCTGGACGGTGTACTGCGGGACCTGACCCTGGGCGGCGGCACGACCTGGCGCAGCGACATCTCACGCGCCAACACCGGCAGCCCCAACGGCCCGGTGGACGTCAGCGCGGACAGCTATGCCCTGGTCGACCTGATGGCCAGGTACCAGATCAGCGAACACATCGCGGCGACCGCCAACCTCAACAACGTCTTCGACAAGCGATACCTCGAGCAGGTCGGCTTCTACAGCCAGCTCTGGTATGGCGAGCCGCGCAACCTGCAATTGACCCTGAGCGCGAGATTCTGAGCGTCGGCCGCCATCCAGCCCCGGTTGGCAGCTTCTCGCATGAGCCCCGCGCTGACGTCACTCGCGCGGACCGGCAAGCTCAATCCCAGCGCGGCGCGAAGCCCGGGTTGGCCACCCGCTCAGCGCGCTCCAGGGTGGCGATGGCGGCCATGTCGGCGTCACTCAGACGCAGGTCGGCGGCGGCCAGGTTGGCGGCCAGGTTCTCGCGTTTGGTCGACGACGGAATCACCGCATAGCCCTGCTGCAGCGACCAGGCCAGGGCCACCTGCGCCGGGCTGGCGCCATGCGCGGCAGCGATGCGCTGGATCTCCGGCTCGACCAGCACCTTGCCGTAGGCCAGCGGCATGTAGGCCGTCAGGTGAATACCCTGCTGGCGGGCGAAATCGACCAGCTTGCGGTTCTGCAGCAGCGGATGGATTTCCACCTGGTTGGTCGCGATCTCCTCGACACCCACCGCAGCGATGGCCTCGCGCAGATGGGCGATGGTGAAGTTGGAGACACCGATGGCCGATGTCAGCCCCTGGCGCTTGGCTTCCAGCAGTTCCTCCAGGTACTGCGCCACGGGAATCTCGTCGTTCGGCGATGGCCAGTGGATCAGCGTCAGGTCGACGCGCTGCAGAGCCAGGCGTTGCAGGCTCTCCTGCAGGCTGGCGAGCACCCGGCCACGGCCGAGGTTCTCGGTCCAGACCTTGGTGGTGACGAACAGCTCGTCGCGGGCCACGCCACTCTCGGCGATGGCCTGACCGACCGCCGCTTCGTTGCCGTAGGCTTGCGCGGTGTCGACATGCCGGTAGCCCAGTTCGAGGCCGCTGCGCACAGCGTCGATGGCGACCTGGTCCTTGAGACGGAATGTGCCAAGGCCGACAGGGGGAAGAAATGTCATGACGGGTCTCCTCATGGGTTGCGCAGCGCTTACCGAGCGCGGAGTGGCTCAGGGAATGAAAGGTTCGGCCCGCTCACCGCGGGAAAAGTTGCACGGCCGCAGCCAGGAGGCACATGGCGCCGGCCAGACAGGGCGAGCAGGCTTGCTGGAGACGCAGTATCCGGGCCAGACTCATGCGGAAAAAGCCGACAACCTGGCAAACACCTTTGACTGAAGTTCAACAATGAAGACCAGCCTGGAAGAAATGCTCGCCTTCGTCAGCGTGGTCGACAGCGGCTCGATCAGCGCCGCCGCCGAACAGCTGGAGCAGACCGCCTCCGGCGTCAGCCGCGCCCTTAGCCGCCTGGAAGAAAAGCTCGCGGTGACCCTGCTGCGCCGTACCACGAGACGCCTGGAGCTGACCGAGGAGGGCGAGCTGTTTCTCGCCCAGGCCCGGCGCATCCTCGCCAGCGTGGAGGAGGCCGAGGAGCAGATGGCCCTGCGTCGCCAGGCACCCGCCGGGCGCCTGCGCATCAACACTGCCTCGCCCTTCATGCTGCACGTGATCGTTCCGCTGATCGGCGAGTTTCGCGCACGTTACCCGCAGATCGAGCTGGAGCTGAACAGCGACGACCGCATCATCGACCTGCTCGAGCGGCGTACCGACCTGGCCATCCGCATCGGTCACCTGCCGGACTCCAGCCTGCATGCCCGACCGCTGTATCACAGCCGCCGGCGCGTGCTGGCCAGCCCGGAGTACCTGCGCAGGCATGGCCACCCGGCGCGCAGCGAAGACCTGCAGGGGCACTGCCTGATCGGCTTCACCGAACCCGACAGCCTGAATGAATGGCCACTGCGCCATGCCCTCGGCGAGCGCTGGCGGATCACCCCGAGCCTGCGCGCCTCCAGCGGCGACACCATGCTCGAACTGGCCCTGGCCGGCGAAGGGCTGGTGTGCCTGTCGGACTTCATGACAGACGCGGCCCGCGCCCGTGGCGCGCTGGTGGAGGTGCTGGCCGAACAACGCGTGGAGGTGCGCCAGCCGATCAATGCGGTGTACTACCGCAACACCGCGCTGGCCTCACGCATCACCTGCTTTCTGGACTTTCTCAGCGAACACCTGGGCGACCCGGGCCAGGGCGGTATGAGCGGCGAACCGCGAAACTAGCCGCTGCAGCCCCGGCAACGCACCGGAGGCACGATGAAAAAGGGCGACTCAGCGAGTCGCCCCCTTGTCCCGCCAAACGCTCACTGCGCCGCCTGCAGGCTCCACTCGGCGAGCTTCTGCTGCTTGTAGCTGAGCGCCGCTGCCGGCACCGGCGTGACCTTGCCGGTCTCCATCCAGCGCTTGAGGCGGTTGGCGTCGGCCATGTGGGTGTATTTGCCGAACGCGCCGAGCACGACGAACGCCACCGAACGATTGGCCATGGTGGTAGCCATCACCAGGCACCGACCGGCGGCATTGGTGAAGCCGGTCTTGCTCAGGTTGATGTTCCAGTCGGCCTTGCGCACCAGGGCATTGGTGTTGCGAAAGCCCAGGGTGTAGTTGGGCTTGCGAAAGGCCACGGTGGCTTCCGAGTCCGTGGTGAACTGATGGATCAGCGGATACTGGGCCGCGGCCTTGACCATCAATGCCAGGTCGCGGGCGGTGGACACGTTCTCCTCGGAGAGACCGGTGGGCTCGACGAAGTGGCTGCGGTTCATGCCCAGGGCCTTCGCCTTGGCGTTCATCGCCCTGATGAAGGCGACCTGGCCACCCGGATAGTGATGGGCGAGGCTGGCCGCCGCGCGATTCTCCGAGGACATCAGCGCCAGGTGCAGCATGTCGCGACGGCTGAGCTCGCTGCCCACGCGCACGCGCGAGAACACGCCCTGCATTTCCTTGGTGTCGCGGATGTTGACCGGCAGCACCTCGTCCAGCGGCAGCTTGGCGTCGAGGGTGACCATGGCGGTCATCAGCTTGGTCACCGAGGCGATCGGCAGACGCAGGTCGGGGTTGCTGGAATAGAGTTCCTTTCCGGTCTTCAGATCCACTAACAGCGCGCTACCGGCGGCCAGCTCCTGCTGGGGCTGAATAGGCGCAGCCTGAAGGTTCGAAACTGCAAGGCTGCCGCACAGCAGCAAGCCTAAAATCGAATGACGGAATTTCACGGTTCACTTCACCGGTTGTATGAGGAAGCCGACGAGATGGCGGCAACAACCAGTATAGGGATTGTGCCCGCGCTCTTGCAGTATGGCCCGATCAAACACTTGCGCCTGGCGCATCCAGCTCGGCCTGCAACCAGTCGACGAAGCGCGCGGTGAGGCGCTGGCGCCGCTTGCGCTCGGGCAATACCAGGTAATAACCGAACGCCGACTGAGCTTCGGCATCACCCAGACGACAGAGTAGGCCCTGGGCCAGCAGTTCGTCGACCAGGTGGCGCCAGCCGATGGCCACCCCCTGGCCGGCAATGGCCGCCTGGATCAGCAGGGTGTAGTTGTCGAAGCGCAGCGCGCCGGGCGTGGGCAGGCTGCTGATGCCCAGTGCGCGGAACAGCCCGTCCCAGTCGAACCAGCGCGAGCGGTGCTCGGGGCGCAGGTGCAGCAGGGGCAGCTCGGCCAGCGCCGCAACCGGCAACGGCGGCTGGCGCTCGCCCAGCAGGCGCGGGCTGCACACCGGAAACACCTCCTCGCGAAACAGCAGGTGCGCCTCGCCGTGCTTGAAGCGGCCATCGCCAAAGCGGATCGCCACATCGATGTCGCTGGGTACCGTGGCCGGATCGCGCTCGCTGGTGATCAGGCTGACGTCCACCTCCGGGTACAGACGATTGAAACGCTGCAGACGCGGCATCAGCCAATAGGCGGCGAAGGCGAAGTCGGTGGCCACCTGCAGCACCTCGTGCTGCTGCCGTGCGGTGACCGCCGCCAGTCCGGCGTCGAGACTGGCCAGGCCCTCCTGCACGTGAGCCAGCAGCAGCTCGCCCGCCTCGGTCAGCACGATGCCGCGGTAGACGCGGTCGAACAGGCGCGTGGCCAGTTGCTGCTCCAGGCGCTTGATCTGCTGGCTGATGGCCGGCTGGCTGCTGCCCAGTTCGTTCGCGGCCGCCGTGAAGCTCAGCTGGCGCGCGGCCGACTCGAACACCCGCAATGCGTCGAGGGACAGGCCATCGATGGCTTTAAACATAAGTTCTGCTTATCCGAGGCATGTTTCTCAGCCGGGTTTACCCTGCCGGGGTTCTACCGGAATCATGGCCCCAGCACTGTCGCATAAACCAACAGTATGGAATACCCGCCACCATGAAACGCCCGAACATCCTCTTCATCATGGCCGACCAGATGGCCGCGCCGATCCTGCCCCTGCACGATGCCGCCTCGCCGGTGCAGATGCCCAACCTGATGAAGCTGGCCGAGCAGGCCGTGGTGTTCGACTCGGCCTACTGCAACAGCCCGCTCTGCGCGCCTTCACGCTTCACCCTGGTCAGCGGCCGCCTGCCGTCGAAGATCGGCGCCTACGACAACGCCGCCGACCTGCCCGCCGATGTGCCGACCTACGCCCATTACCTGCGTCGCCTCGGCTACCGCACGGCGCTGTCGGGCAAGATGCACTTCTGCGGCCCGGACCAGCTGCACGGCTACGAGGAGCGCCTGACCAGCGACATCTACCCGGCGGACTACGGCTGGGCGGTGAACTGGGACGAGCCGGACACGCGCGCCACCTGGTACCACAACATGTCGTCGGTGCTGCAGGCCGGCCCCTGCGTGCGCAGCAACCAGCTCGACTTCGACGAGGAAGTGGTGTTCAAAGCGCGCCAGTACCTCTACGACCACGTGCGCCTGACACCCGAGCAGCCGTTCTGCCTGACCGTGTCGATGACCCACCCGCACGACCCCTACACCATCCCGCGCGAGTACTGGGATCGCTACGAGGGCGTGGACATCCCCATGCCGCGCCAGCACATCGCGCAGAGCGAGCAGGACCCGCACTCGCAGCGCCTGCTGAAGGTCATCGACCTGTGGGACAAGCCGTTGCCCGAGGACAGGATCCGCGATGCGCGGCGCGCCTACTTCGGCTCCTGCAGCTATATCGACGACAACATCGGCAAGCTGCTGAAGACCCTGGAAGAGTGCGGCCTGACCGAGGACACCCTGATCGTCTTCTCCGGCGACCATGGCGACATGCTTGGAGAGCGCGGCCTCTGGTACAAGATGCACTGGTTCGAGATGTCCGCCCGCGTGCCACTGCTGGTGCACGCGCCGCAGCGCTTCGCCGCGCAGCGGGTCAGCCAGTCGGTGTCGACCCTCGACCTGCTGCCGACCCTGGTGGAGCTCGCCGGCGGCCAGCTCGATGCCGACCTGGAACTGGAGGGGCGCTCGCTGCTGCCGCACCTCAAGGGCGAGGGTGGGCATGACGAGGTGCTCGGCGAATACATGGCCGAGGGCACCGACAGCCCGCTGATGATGATCCGCCGCGGGCCGTGGAAATTCGTCTACTCCGAGCGCGACCCGCTGCTGCTGTTCGACCTGCATGCGGATCCGCAGGAGCAGCACAACCTCGCCGAGAGCAGCGCGCATCGCAGCACCGTCGCCGGCTTTCTCGCCGAAGCCCGTGAGCGCTGGGACCTGGCGGCGATCCATGCCGCGACCCTGGCCAGCCAGCGCCGCCGGCGCCTGGTCGCCGCCGCCCTGAGCCAGGGCCGGCTGACCAGCTGGGACCACCAGCCCTGGGTCGACGCCAGCCAGCAGTACATGCGCAACCACATCGACCTCGACGACCTGGAACGCCGCGCGCGCTTCCCTCAGGTATGAACCTTTACCGACTGCCGCCCCCAAAACAGAAGAAAAAAGGAGAGACGCCATGAACCGATTCAGCGTGCTGTTACTCGCCACCGCGCTCTGCAGCGCCGGCAATGTCTGGGCCGAGGACGCAGCCTGCTCCACGGTCAAGCTGGGTGATCCGGGCTGGAGCGACATCGCCGTGACCAACGGCATCGCCAGCTTCCTGCTCGAAGGCCTGGGCTACACGGCAAAAAGCCAGACCCTGGCCGTGCCGATCATCTTCGCCGGGCTGCAGAAGGGCCAGGTCGACGTGTTCCTCGGCAACTGGATGCCAGCGCAGCAGAGCAACTACGACAAGTTCGTCGCCAGCGGCGAGGTGGACAAGCTGGCGCAGAACCTCGAGGGCACCGAGTACACCCTGGCGGTTCCGAGCTATGCCTATGAGGCCGGAGTGAAGACCTTCGCCGACCTCGACAAGCACGCCGACCAGTTCGGCAGGAAGCTCTACGGCATCGCCTCCGGCTCACCCGCCAACGAGTCGATCAAGCAGATGATCGCCGCTGACGAGTTCGGCCTGGGCGACTGGAAGCTGGTGGAGTCCAGCGAGCAGGCGATGCTGGTGCAGGTCGGCCGCGCGGTGAAGCGCGAGCAGTTCGTGGTGTTCCTCGGCTGGACCCCGCACCCGATGAACGTGCAGTACGACATGCAGTACCTGCGCGGCGGCGAGAAGTACTTCGGTGACAGCGGCCAGGTCAACACCCTGGCGCGCAAGGGCTATGCCGCGCAGTGCCCCAACGTCGGCAAGCTGATGAGCAACCTCGCCTTCACCCAGGACATGGAGAACAGCATCATGGACCAGGTGCTGAGCAAGGAGGCCAGCAACGATGCCGCGATCAAGGCCTGGCTCAAGGCCAACCCGCAGGTGCTCGACGGCTGGCTGCAGGGCGTGACCACCCGTGACGGTGGCGACGGCCTGGCGGCGGTGAAAGCCCGGCTTTGAATTAGCCGGCACAAGTGAGTAGGGTGGAGTCGCCTGCGGCCCACCCTCGAGCCTGACCATGCGCCTACCCGATCGACAGACCCTGCTGCCATTTCTGCGCTGGCTGCCTGGCACCAGCCGCAAGACCCTGGGCAACGACCTGCTGGTAGGCCTGACCGGCGCCATCCTGGCCCTGCCACAATCGCTGGCCTATGCCCTGATCGCCGGGCTGCCGGCCGAATACGGCCTGTACGCCGCCATCGTGCCGGTGATCATCGCCTGCCTGTGGGGCTCGTCCTGGCACCTGATCTGTGGGCCGACGGCGGCCATCTCCATCGTGCTGTTCACCAGCGTCAGCCCCATGGCGCGCATGGGCAGCGAAGAATTCATCGCCCTGGTGTTGCTGCTGACCTTTCTCGCCGGCCTGTTCCAGTGGCTGCTCGGCCTGCTGCGCTTCGGCGCGCTGGTCAACTTCGTCTCGCAATCGGTGGTGCTCGGCTTCACCCTTGGCGCGGCGCTGGTCATCGCCCTCGGCCAGGTCCCCAACCTGCTGGGCGTGGAAATGCCCAGCCAGGCCACCGCGCTGAGCAGCCTGCTGCAGATCGGCCAGCACCTGCCCGAGACGCACTGGCCCAGCCTGGCGCTGGCCGCCTTCACCCTGCTGCTGAGCGTCGCCATCCGGCATTTCTGGCCCAAGGCACCGGCACTGCTGATCGGCCTGGTCGGCGGCAGCCTGGTGGCCTGGCTGCTACCGGCGCACCTGGTCGGGGAGATCGCCCTGGTCGCGCCCTTCGCCGGCAGCCTGCCGCCACTGACGATGCTCAGCTTCGACCTCGACGACGTCCTGCGCCTGCTGCCTGCAGCGGTGGCCTGCGGCATGCTCGGGCTGGTCACCAGCCTGTCCATCGCCCGCGCCCTGGCGGTGAAATCGCATCAGTTCCTCGACGCCAACCAGGAAGTGCGCGCCCAGGGTCTGTCGAACATCGTCGGCCCGTGGTTCTCCGGCTCGCTGTCGGCTGGCTCCTTCACCCGCTCGGCGCTGAACCTGCAGGCGGGTGCGCGCACTCCTCTGGCGGGGATCTTCTCGGCCTTGCTGGTGGCCCTGTTCGCCGTGTTCGGTGCGGCGCTGCTGACCCACATCCCGCTGCCGGTGATGGCCGCAGGCATCCTGCTGATCTGCTGGGGGCTGGTGGACCTGCCGGCGATTCGAGCACTGCGCCGGGTCAGCCGCTCCGAGTTCGCGGTGATGCTGCTGACTTTCGCCGCCACCCTGGTGCTGGAGCTGCAGACGGCGATCTACGCGGGCGTGCTGGCATCGCTGTTCTTCTACCTCAAGCGCACCTCGCAGCCGCGCGTACGCCTGTGGCATGACGGCGACGACGAGGTGCTGCGCATCGATGGCTCGATCTTCTTCGGCGCCTGCCAGTACATCCAGCAGTTGCTGCAGCGCAGCCGTGGCCAGCGCCTGGTGATCGACGCGCGGCACATCAACTTCATCGACTACGCCGGGGTGGAAATGCTGCATCAGGAAGCACGCCGCCTGCAGGCCCTGCAGCGCAGCCTGGTGCTGCGTCAGGCGCGGCCCCAGGTGATCGAGGAGATTCTCAAGCTGGAAGGCGCGGAGCACTGCCCGGTGCAGTTCGAAGACTGAGTGAGCGGCGTCGAACCCTACGCGGCTGACCCTCAGTCCTCGGCGTCATCGAGCACGCTCAGATCCAGCACGTGCGAACGCCCGATCCACATCGCACAGTCGCGATGGTCGCGCAGTTCGTTGCCGGTGATCGGGTGCAGCAGGACGTCCAGGCCACCGCGGTTGAGCATCAGCCAGGGCACCAGGTCGGCGAACAGGTCGGCGCGGAAGGCCAGCTGGCAACTCCAGCACGGATGCGGCCCGACCAGGCGCTCGTGCACCCGCCCCATCTTCACTGGAAAGCGCTTCGCCGCGTTCTCGCAGAGGGCGCGCGCCTGCTCCAGCGTAGCGGCATCGAAATAGACGTGGGCATGGTAACCACTGATACGCACCATCTCGTCCATCTGCCGCTCCTCAGGCCATCAGTTGACGACGCAGTTCGGCCAGCACCGGCGCCGTGTCCGGGCGCACGCCGCGCCACAGCGCGAAGGCCTCGGCAGCCTGCTCGACCAGCATACCGAGGCCGTCCAGGCACTGCGCCGCACCCTGCTCGGCGGCCCAGCGGTTGAAGGCGGTCGGCTCGCGGCCGTACATCATGTCGTAGCACACCGTGTGGCCGGGCTGGATCAGGCCCGGTGCAATCGGCGGCAACTCGCCGCCGAGGCTGGCCGAGGTGCCGTTGACGATCAGGTCGACCGGCGCGTCGATCCAGTCGAAGCCGACGGCCTTCAGCGGGCCCAGCTCGGTGAACTCCAGCACCAGTTTCTCCGCCTTGCACAGCGTGCGGTTGGCCACCACCAGGCTTGCCGGACGCTGCGCCAGGAAGGGCTCGAGCACGCCGCGCACGGCGCCACCGGCACCCAGCACGAGGATGCGCTTGCCGGCCAGGCTGAAACCGGCGTTGTCCTGCAGGTCGCGGGTCAGCCCGGCGCCGTCGGTGTTGTCGCCGAGCAGGCGACCGTCCTCCAGCTTCTTCAGGGTATTCACCGCGCCGGCCCGGCGGGCGCGCTCGGTCAGCTCGTCGGCGAGGCGAAAGGCCTCTTCCTTGAAGGGCACGGTGACGTTGCCACCAAGGCCTTCCGCGAAGAAGGCACGGGCATCGCCGACGAAGTCATCGAGGGGCGCCAGACGCGCCTCGTACGTCAGCGCCTGCCCGGTCTGTTCGGCGAACAGACGATGGATCAGCGGCGACTTGCTATGGCCGATGGGGTTGCCGAAGACGCAGTAGCGGTCCATGGAAAATCCTATCTGTGTAGGAGCCAGCTTGCTGGCGATTCGCTCTGCAGCCAGATCGCCCGCAAGCGGGCTCCTACGAGGTACGGGGATGACTCGTAGCCCGGATGCAATCCGGGAGCGCTCATGGAATGGCCCCGGACTACATCCGGGCTACATCATGGGTTGGTCGACAACCAGTCGCGGTCGGTGAGGAAGTACTCGGTCAGGCGCGCTTCTTCACTGCCCGGCTGCGGCTTCCAGTCGTAACCCCAGCGCACGTGCGGCGGCAGCGACATGAGGATCGACTCGGTACGCCCGCCGGACTGCAGGCCGAACAGGGTGCCACGGTCGAACACCAGGTTGAACTCGACGTAGCGGCCACGCCGGAACGCCTGGAACTCGCGCTCGCGCTCACCGAAGGGGGTCAGCTTGCGGCGCTGCACGATGGGCAGGTAAGCCTGGATGTAGGCATCGCCGATGGCGCGGATGAAGGCGAAGCAGGTGTCGAAATCCCACTCGTTGAGGTCATCGAAGAACAGCCCGCCGATACCGCGCGGCTCGCCACGGTGCTTGAGGTGGAAATAGCGGTCGCACCAGGCCTTGTACTTCGCGTACACCTCGGCACCGAACGGCGCACAGGCGTCATGCGCGACCTGGTGCCAGAACACGCAGTCTTCCTCGTTGGCGTAGTAGGGCGTCAGGTCGAAGCCGCCACCGAACCACCACACCGGTTCCTCGCCTTCCTTCTCGGCGCTGAAGAAGCGCACGTTGGCGTGCGAGGTGGGCACATGGGGGTTTTCCGGGTGGATCACCAGCGACACGCCGAGGGCCTGGAAGCCACGTCCGGCCAGTTCCGGACGGTGGGCGCTGGCCGAAGGCGGCAGGCTGTCGCCGAACACGTGGGAGAAGTTGACCCCGCCTTTCTCGATCAGCGCGCCGTTCTCGATCACCCGCGTGCGGCCACCGCCGCCGGCCGGACGCTGCCAGGCATCTTCGATGAACACGGCCTGACCGTCTTCGGTTTGCAGGGCGGAGCAGATACGGTCTTGCAGGTCGAGCAGATAGGCCTTAACGGCCTCGGTACGGTCAGTCACGGCGGCACCTTGAACAGGGAGCAGGTCGAAATCGGAGGGCAGCATAGCACTCGACAACCCCGCTCCGCAGTTGACGTCAGTCAATCGGGAGGATTGGATAGGCCCTTTCGCCGCCAGCAGGCGGCTCATGTCAGACAAGGAATCGGAGATGGCCAAGCGCATTCAGTTCAGCCAGCACGGCGGCAGCGACGTGCTCGAGTACCGTGACTACCAGCCGGCCGCCCCGGGCCCGCGCGAAGTGCGGGTGGCCAACCAGGCCATCGGCCTGAACTTCATCGACACCTATTTCCGCAGCGGCCTGTACCAGCCACCGGCCCTGCCTTCGAGCCTGGGTACCGAGGGTGCCGGCGTGGTCGAGGCGGTGGGCAGCGAGGTCAGCGGCTTCGCCGTGGGCGACCGCGTCGCCTACGCCACCGGCCCGCTCGGCGCCTACAGCGAGCTGCACGTGCTGCCCGCCGAGAAGCTGGTGAAGCTGCCGGACGGCATCAGCTTCGAGCAGGCCGCCGCAGTGATGCTCAAGGGCCTGACCGTGCAGTACCTGCTGCGCCAGACCTGCGAACTGAAGGGCGGCGAGACCATCCTCTTCCATGCCGCCGCCGGTGGTGTCGGTTCCTTTGCCTGCCAGTGGGCGAGGGCGCTGGGCGTCAGGCTGATCGGCACCGTCAGTTCGGCGCAGAAGGCCGCACGCGCCCGAGAGCAGGGCGCCTGGGCGACCATCGACTACAGCCATGAGAACGTGGCGCAGCGCGTGCTGGAGCTGACCGACGGGGCCAAGTGCCCGGTGGTCTATGACGGCGTCGGCAAGGACACCTGGGAAACCTCGCTGGACTGCGTGGCGCCGCGCGGCCTGCTGGTCAGCTTCGGCAACGCCTCGGGTGCGGTCACCGGGGTCAACCTGGGGATCCTGGCGCAGAAGGGCTCGCTGTTCGTCACCCGCCCGACCCTGGCCGGCTATGCCACCAACGCCGAGCGCCTGCAGGCCATGGCCGACGAACTGTTCGGCATGATCGCCAGCGGCCAGCTGCAGGTGGAGATCAGCAGCCGCTACGCGCTGAAGGACGCCGCCGCCGCGCAGGACGCACTGAGCTCACGGCAGACCACCGGCTCGACCATCCTGCTGCCCTGAGCCAGTGGCCCGGATGCACTCCGGGGGACGATTCAAGCCCCCCGGAGTGCATCCGGGCTACGTGTGGGAGGGGCTTTGGCCGCGAGCTTTCAGCGCTTCAGGACGGGCGGATCACATCGCCCGTGCGCAGGTCACGGATCAGGCTGGGGTTGCGCCGACCACCCAGTGCGCCACCCAGCACCTTGTCCAGCTCGCCGGGGAAATACTGCTCGACGCGCAGGCGCGAACGCGCCGACGGGCGGCCAGCCGGATTGGCCGACGTGGAAATCAGCGGCCCGGTGTAGCGGCACAGCGCGCGCACCAGCGGGTGATCGGTGACGCGCAGGGCGACGGTGTCATGCATGCCGGTGACCCACTCGGGCAGACGGTTCTGATGCGGCACCAGCCAGGTGTTCGGTCCCGGCCAGCTGCCGGCCAGACGCTCCTGCCAGACCTCGGGCAGGTCCCCGAGCAGGAAGTCGAACTGTTCGATGGCATCGGCCACCAGAATCAGACCCTTGTGCATCGGGCGCTCCTTGAGCGCCAGCAGTCGGTCCACCGCCTCTTCGTTCCACGGGTCGCAGCCCAACCCCCAGACCGCCTCGGTCGGATAGGCGATGACGCCACCCTCACGCACCACACGCGCCGTTTGCTGTATCTGCCAGTTGCTGGCCATCGACTGTCTCCCGCTGAACGAATGGCCGGCAGTCTATCCAAGACGGGGCGGCGACTGTAGCCCGGCGACCATGCGGGGATCACATCGGCGCCTGCGCCACGACAAAGCGGGCCGCCGGCGCCTTCTGCAAGCACCGTGGCGAGTGAGCCTGATGCGGCCTGGTGGATGGATGAAGCGCCATCCACCCTACGGACAGCCCGATGGAAGGGTGAGGCGCCATCCGCCCTGCGCGGATCGCACGGCGGCGAACAGCAGACGCCGCTCACGCCTGGCGCGCCAACCAGCGTCCGGCCTCGCTGCATACCCGCCCCTCGAGCTCCAGCTCGGTCAGGGCGGCGAGAACCTCTGCCAGCGGCAAGCCACTGGCCTGGACCAGCGCCTCGGTGCTGTGCGGCGCGGCATGCAACAGGGCCAGCAGTGGATGCTCGACGCGGGCCGGCGGCGCCGACGGGGATGCGATGGGTGACACGTGCCAGCCCCGCAAGGCCTCAAGAACATGCTCGGTGCTCTCCACCAGCGTGGCGCCGTCGCGAATCAGCTGGTGGCAGCCACGCGCGCCCGGATGATGAATCGAACCGGGGATGGCGTAGACCTCGCGCCCCTGCTCGGCCGCCAGCCGGGCGGTGATCAGCGAACCGCTCGACGGGCTGGCCTCGACCACCAGCACCCCAAGCGACAGGCCACTGATGATGCGGTTGCGCCGCGGGAAGTTGCTCGCCTGGGGTGGGCAATCCAGCGGCAACTCGGAAACCAGTGCGCCGCCCTGTTCGGCGATCTGCCTCGCCAGGCGTTCATGGCGACGCGGATAGAGGCGCTGCAGGCCCGTGCCGAGAATCGCGACGGTCCGGCCACCCGCGTCCAGCGCGCCCTGATGGGCCGCCCCGTCGATCCCCAGGGCCAGGCCGCTGGTTATCACGAAACCGCCCGCCGCCAGACTGCGGGCGAAGGCTCGGGCGTTGTCCAGCCCCGGCGTCGATGCGCGGCGGCTGCCGACCATCGCCAGTTGCGGCGCCTCCAGCACCAGCGGGTCGCCCGCCACGAACAGCAGCGGCGGTGCATCCGCCAGCTCCGCCAACAGCGCCGGATAGCGTGGATCGTCCCACATCAGCAGGTGCTGGCCTGGCTCATCCAGCCAGCGCAGCGCCTCCGTGGCCCGCTGACGGATCTCGGCACTGCGCCGCGGCTCGGCACAGGCGGCCGGCAAGCCCAGCGAACGCCAGGCACTGGCCGGCGCACTGAGCGCGGCCGAGGCACTCGCGAAGGCGCTGAGCAGTTTGCGAAAGCGACGGGGCCCCAGCTCCGGCAACAGATGCAGGCGCAGGCGCGCTTCGAGTTCGGCGGGAGAAATGCTGGGGGACAGCGAGGAGGACGCAGACATGGCGATTCTTCCCTGAGCGGTGCAGTCGCCATCCTGGCGACACCGGTAGAAAGCACGAGCCCCGCATCAGCGGGGCTCGTCGGGTGTTACGGGTTGCGAACCTTGTCCATCACCGCCAGTTGGCGGCTCGCCTGCAGGATCAGCCCATAACTGAGCTTGTCGTAGGTGCGGAACACCATCAGCAGGCCGGAGCGCTCGTCCGGGACCTTGACGTTCTCGCCGGTCACGCGATCGCGCACGGTCTCGCCGGTCTTGTACACCGCCAGCACGTTGCCGATCTCCAGGCCGTCACGGGTACCCTTGTTCAGGGTGACCACGTCGAACTGGCCGATCTGGCTGACACCACGCGGCACGTCGAGAATCACACCCTTGATCTCGCTGGTCGGCTCACTGGGCATGAAGGAGGAGTTGATCGCCCGCTCCTCGGTGGGGAACAGACGGTCGCCCAGGCGCACTTCCTCGGTCGAACGGCTCAGCACGAAGGTGCCGATATCGCCTTCCTCGGCAACGATCTCACCGGTGCCGATATCGTCGGCGTTGATACCGAGGAATTCCTTGGTATCCGGATCGGTGTAGGTCTTGCCCTGGCGGAACACGCCGTAGATCGGGTTCTGCTCGTCGAACTGGCCACGGGCATAGACACGGTCACCGGCGCCACTGACCACGCGCTCGGCGTTGCCGGCAACGATGTAGGGCTTGCCGTTGAACTCTTCGGGCGTATCGACGATGCGGTTGCTCAGCAGGAAGCTATTGATCGCCTCCAGCGGAATGGTCGGGATCGCCTGGGCCATCGGCGTGCTGCGCACCTGCGGCGACAGCTTGATGGTGCCGCGCGACTCGCCGCGATTGAGCATCAGGCGCGGCTGGCCATCCACGTAGACGAGATTCAGGGTGTCGCCGGGGTAGATCAGGTGCGGGTTGGCCACCTGCGGGTTGGCGTGCCAGATCTCCGGCCATTTCCACGGCTGACTGAGGAACTTGCCGGAAATGTCCCAGAGGGTATCGCCCTTGACGACGGTGTAACGGTCCGGATGACCGTCCTTGAGTTGCACTGCGGCCTGAGCCATGCAGGTCAGGGCCATTCCGCCAGCTGCCAGGAGCAAGGCGAGTAGTGATTTCCTCATACGGTGAATCCCTTTATTATGTGTCTTCACGTGAAGCGCCCTAGCGCCGCGTGCCAAACCCGCTGAATACGCGGCGTGAAGCCGTTTTTCAATGCTGTTCATCATCTTAGCAGCGGATTTTGACTTTATTCCACAAGTGCATCACAAACGCATATGGCGATCCTGAATATCCTCGAATTTCCTGATCCACGCCTGCGTACCATCGCTAAACCGGTGGACGTCGTGGACGACTCCATCCGTCAGCTGGTCGATGACATGTTCGAGACCATGTATGACGCTCCGGGTATCGGCCTGGCCGCAACCCAGGTCAACGTGCACAAACGCGTGGTGGTCATGGACCTGTCCGAAGACAAGTCCGAGCCGCGGGTGTTCATCAACCCCGAGTTCGAATCGCTGACCGACGAGATGGACCAGTACCAGGAAGGCTGCCTGTCGGTGCCCGGCTTCTATGAGAACGTCGATCGCCCGCAGAAGGTCAAGATCAAGGCGCTGGACCGCGATGGCCAGCCTTACGAGCTGATCGCCGAAGGCCTGCTCGCCGTGTGCATCCAGCATGAGTGCGATCACCTCAACGGCAAGCTGTTCGTCGATTACCTGTCCAACCTCAAGCGCGACCGGATCAAGAAGAAGCTGGAAAAACAGCATCGCCAGCGTGCCTGACCCCCGTTTACCCGAAAGGCTTGCCACGGCAAGCCTTTTTCTTTGGTGACTGCCCCATGCGTATCGTCTTTGCCGGCACCCCGGAATTCGCCGCCGAGCACCTCAAGGCCCTGCTGGCCAGCCAGCACGACATCATCGCCGTCTACACCCAGCCGGATCGCCCGGCCGGGCGTGGCCAGAAACTGATGCCCAGCCCGGTCAAGCAGCTGGCCCTGGAGCACGGCATCGCCGTCTACCAACCGGCCAGTCTGCGCAATGCGGAGGCTCAGGCCGAACTGGCGGCGCTGCAACCCGACCTGATGGTGGTGGTGGCCTACGGCCTGATCCTGCCGCAGGTGGTGCTCGACACCCCGCGCCTGGGCTGCATCAACAGTCACGCATCCTTGCTGCCGCGCTGGCGCGGCGCCGCGCCGATCCAGCGCGCGGTGCAGGCCGGCGATGCCGAGAGCGGCGTCACCGTGATGCAGATGGAGGCCGGCCTGGATACCGGGCCAATGCTGCTCAAGGTGACGACACCGATCTCTGCCGAGGACACCGGCGGCAGCCTGCATGATCGCCTGGCCCGGCTCGGCCCGCAGGCGGTCCTGCAGGCCGTCGACGGCCTGGCGGCTGGCACCCTCGCGGGCGAGGTGCAGGACGATGCCCTGGCCAACTACGCGCACAAGCTGAACAAGGACGAGGCACGCCTCGATTTCAGCCGGCCTGCCGTGGAGCTGGAGCGCCTGGTGCGCGCCTTCCACCCCTGGCCGATCTGCCACAGCACGCTGAACGGTGAGGCCCTGAAGGTGCATGCCGCCGAGCTGGCGGACGGCACTGGCGTCCCCGGCAGCATTCTCGCCGCGGACAAGAGCGGCCTGACCGTGGCCTGCGGCGAGGGCGCGCTGCGCCTGACCCGCCTGCAGCTGCCCGGCGGCAAGCCGCTGGCCTTCAGCGACCTGTACAACAGTCGTCGCGAACAGTTCGCCCCCGGCCTGGTGCTCGGTCAATGAACCCACGTCTGGCCGCCGCCCGCGCCTTGACCGCCGTGCTGTCCGGCAAGGCCTCGCTGGGCAGCAGCCTGCCGCCGCAGCTGGACAAGGTCGAACACCACGACCGCGCCCTGGCGCAGGACCTGGCGTTCGGCGCCGCCCGCTGGCAGCCGCGCCTGCAACTGCTCGCCGAGAAGCTGCTGGAAAAGCCCTTCAAGGCCGCCGACAAGGACGTCGAAGCCTTGCTGCTGGTCGGCCTCTACCAGTTGCTGCACAGCCGCATCCCGGAGCACGCCGCCATCAGCGAAACGGTCGGCTGCGCCGGCGCGCTGAAGAAGCCCTGGGCCAAGGGCCTGCTCAACGCCGTGCTGCGTCGTGCGCAGCGCGAGCACGAGGCGCTGCTCGCCGAGCTGGATCGCGACCCGGTGCTGCACACCGCTCATCCGCGCTGGCTGCAGAAATCGCTCAAGGCACACTGGCCCGAGCACTGGCAGGCCATCTGCGCCGCCAACAACGCCCACCCGCCGCTGATTCTGCGGGTCAACCGCCGCCATGGCAGCCGTGACGACTACCTCGTCGAACTGCGCGCCGCCGGCATCGAGGCCGCGCCCTGCGACTTCAGCCGCGATGGCGTGCGCCTGCTGCAGCCCTGCGACGTGACCAGCCTGCCCGGCTTCAGCGAAGGCCGCGTCAGCGTGCAGGACGAGGCCGCGCAGCTGGCCGCCGAGCTGCTCGAGCTGGCACCTGGTCAGCGCGTGCTCGATGCCTGCGCCGCACCGGGTGGCAAGACCTGTCACCTGCTCGAGGTCGAGCCGCGACTGGCCGAAGTGGTCGCCGTCGACCTGGAAGCCAAGCGCCTGGCCCGCGTGCGGGAAAACCTCGAACGCCTGCAGCTCGACGCCACGCTGATCGCCGCCGATGGCCGCGATACCGGCGCCTGGTGGGATGGCCAGGCGTTCCAGCGCATCCTGCTCGACGCGCCCTGCTCGGCCACCGGGGTGATCCGCCGTCACCCGGACATCAAGCTGACCCGCAAGGCCGAAGACATTCCCGCCCTGGCCACGCTGCAGGGCGAGCTGCTCGATGCCCTGTGGCCGACGCTGGCCCCGGGCGGCATCCTGCTCTACGCCACCTGTTCGGTGCTGCCGACGGAAAACAGCGACACCATCGCCGCCTTCCTCGCCCGCACGGCCGATGCGCAGGAGCTCGCCATCGCTGGTGAATTCGGCCTGCAGCCAGAACACGGCCGCCAGTTGTTGCCGCAGTTGGACGGCCATGACGGCTTCTACTATGCCAAGCTGATAAAGACTGCCGTGGCGACCCACGGCTAACGGAGCGATCAGTGAAAATCATCATTCTCGGCGCAGGTCAGGTCGGTGGCACCCTGGCCGAGCACCTCGCCAGCGAAGCCAACGACATCACCGTGGTGGACACCGACGGCGACCGCCTGCGCGACCTCGGCGACCGCCTGGACATCCGCACCGTGCAGGGCAAGGGCTCGTTCCCCACCGTGCTGCGCCAGGCCGGCGCCGATGACGCCGACATGCTGGTGGCCGTGACCAACAGCGACGAAGTCAACATGATCGCCTGCCAGGTCGCCTACACCCTGTTCCACACGCCGACCAAGATCGCCCGCGTGCGCGAGGCGGCGTACCTGACCCGCGAAGCACTGTTCGACAACGAGGCGATCCCGGTCGACGTGCTGATCAGCCCCGAGCAGGTAGTGACCAACTACATCAAGCGCCTGATCGAATACCCCGGCGCCCTGCAGGTCATCGACTTCGCCGAGGGCAAGGCCCAGCTGGTGGCGGTCAAGGCCTACTACGGCGGGCCGCTGGTAGGCCAGCAGCTGCGCCAGTTGCGCCAGCACATGCCCACGGTGGATACCCGCGTGGCCGCCATCTTCCGGCGCAACCGGCCGATCATGCCCAAGGGCGACACCGTCATCGAGGCCGATGACGAGGTGTTCTTCATCGCCGCCAAGGCCCACATCCGCGCGGTGATGAGCGAGATGCGTCGCCTCGAGGACAGCTACAAGCGCGTGGTCATCGCCGGCGGCGGCAACATCGGCGAGCGCCTGGCCGAGGCCATCGAGAGCCGCTACCAGGTGAAGATCATCGAGATGAGCCCGGCACGCTGCCGCTACCTCTCGGAGAACCTCGACAGCACCATCGTGCTGCAGGGCAGTGCTTCGGACCGCGACCTGCTGGTGGAAGAGAACATCAACGACGCCGACATCTTCCTCGCCCTGACCAACGACGACGAGGCCAACATCATGTCGTCGCTGCTGGCCAAGCGCCTCGGCGCGCGCAAGGTGATGACCATCATCAACAACCCGGCCTACGTCGACCTGGTGCAGGGCGGCGAGATCGACATCGCCATCAGCCCGCAGCTGGCCACCATCGGCACCCTGCTGACCCACGTGCGCCGTGGCGACATCGAGAGCGTGCACAGCCTGCGCCGGGGCGCAGCGGAAGCGCTGGAAGTGATCGCCCATGGCGATGCCAAGTCGAGCAAGGTCATCGGCCGTGCCATCGAGGACATCGCCCTGCCACCGAGCACCACCATCGGCGCCATCATCCGCGACGAGGAAGTGCTGATCGCCCACGACAACACGGTGATCGAGTCCGGCGACCACGTGATCCTGTTCCTGGTCGACAAGAAGTACATCCGCGACGTCGAGCGCCTGTTCCAGGCCGGCCTGACGTTCTTCTGAGCAGCAAGCTTCAAGCGGCACGTAAAGCGCTTGTGGCTTGCAGCTTGAGGCTTGTGGCTGGCCAACGAAGGAGGGCCGAATGAGTACCGAGGCACTGGAAAAGATGCTGGCCAAGGGCATGGACAACGCCCTGCTGCGCTTCGGCCTGGGCAAGGCCCACCTGGACGGCGGCGACGCCGTACAGGGCGCCGAACACCTGCAACGCTGCGTCGAGTTCGACCCGGGCTATTCGGCGGCGTGGAAGCTGCTGGGCAAGGCGCTGCTGGCCCAGGGCGAGCACGACGCCGCGCGCCAGGCCTGGCAACAGGGCATCGCCGCCGCCCAGGCCAAGGGCGACAAGCAGGCCGAGAAGGAAATGAGCGTGTTCCTGCGCAAGCTGGACAAGCCGCGCTGATCGACAACGCCGCCGCGAGCTATCGACGCACCAACGTAGCCCGGATGCAATCCGGGGACAGGCTCCAGGCGGTCGCGGCTGAAGCCCCTCCCACGCATGCCGTAGCGCGCTCTGCGCCAGGCACTTCGGCGACGCGCTCTTGACCTCGCCAACGGCACGGGCGCAGGGAGCATGCGGCTGAAGCGCACGCTCCTGCGCACTGCAGCGGCTCAGAGCACCTCGCTGGCCACCGCGTCCACCGCCGCCTTGGCGATACCCACCACCTCGTCCGCCTCGGCCTGGTTCAGCACCAGCGGCGGGGCGAAGCCGAGGATGTCGCCGTGCGGCATGGCGCGGGCGATCATGCCGCGCTCCAGGCACGCAGCGGAGACACGCGGGCCGACCTTGAGCGCGGCATCGAAGGGCGTACGCGCCTCGCGGTCGGCCATGAATTCCAGCGCGGCGAGCATGCCGACCCCACGGACTTCGCCCACCAGCGGGTGGCCTTCGAAGGTCTGGCGCAGTTGCTGGTTGAGGTAGGCACCGACATCGGCGGCGTTGGCGGCGATGTTTTCCTTCTCCAGGATATCCAGGTTGGCCAGCGCAGCGGCGGCGCAGATCGGGTGGCCGGAGTAGGTCCAGCCATGGCCCATGGCACCGTCGCGGCTGGAGGCCTCTTCGATCACGTTCCACACCTTCTCGCCGACGATCACCGCCGACAGCGGTGCATAGGCGCTGGTCAGGCCCTTGGCGGTGGTGATCAGGTCCGGCTGCATGCCGAACATCTGGCTGCCCATCGGCGTGCCCAGGCGGCCGAAGGCGCAGACCACTTCGTCGGCGATCAGCAGGATGTCATATTTCGCCAGCACCGCCTGGATCGCCTGCCAGTAACCCTTGGGCGGCACGATGATGCCGCCGGTGCCCATCACCGGCTCACCGATGAAGGCCGCCACGGTCTCCGGGCCCTCGGCCAGGATCAGGCGCTCCAGGTCCTCGGCGCAGTGCCGCACGAAGGCGGCTTCGTCCATGCCGGCCGGGGCCTTGTAGAAGTGCGGGCAGGCGGCGTGCTTGATATCGGCATGCGGCAGGTCGAAATGCTGGTGGAAGCTGGCCAGGCCGGTGAGGCTGCCGGTCATGATGCCCGAGCCGTGATAGCCGCGCTGGCGCGAGATGATCTTCTTCTTCGCCGGGCGCCCGAGCACGTTGTTGTAGTAACGCACCAGCTTGATCTGGGTCTCGTTGGCGTCCGAGCCGGACATGCCGTAGTAGACCTTCTTCATGCCCTGCGGCGCCCAGTCGATGATGCGCGCCGAGAGCTCGATGATGGCCTCGGTCGAGTGGCCGACGTAGGTGTGGTAGTAGGCCAGCTCCTTGGCCTGCTTGTAGATGGCCTCGGCCACCTCGGTGCGGCCATAGCCGATGTTCACGCAGTACAGACCGGCGAAGGCGTCGATCAGCTCGCGGCCCTCGTGGTCCTGGATGCGGATGCCCGAAGCGCCCTTGATGATGCGGCCCTTGAGCGCGCCGCTGGCATGATCGTGGGCGTGGGTGGACGGGTGCATGAAGTGGGCACGGTCCTGCTCGAACAGCTTCTGGTAGTCGGTCATGGCGGTCTCCATCTGACTCGCTGGGGTGGCGATAAAGGTCATTCACAGGTTTGTGGGAGGGGCTTGCAGCGCCTGCAAGGTCAGGCGCGGCTGAAGTCCCTCCCAGCGGCTCTCCGGGTGCATCAGGGGTAGCGCTGGCCCTGGTGATGAATGCAGAAGTACTTGGTTTCGACGAAGGGCTCGAAGCCCTCCGTAGCGCCTTCGCGGCCGAGGCCGGAGGCTTTCATGCCACCGAAGGGGATCGGGTGGCCGGTGAATTTGCTGCCGTTGACCGCGACCATGGCATGCTCGAGGCGGCGAATCAGCGGATGGACGACGTCCACCCGGTTGGAACAAATGTAGGCGGCCAGGCCGTACTCGGTGTCGTTGGCCATGGCCACGGCGTCGTCCAGGCTGTCGAAGGCGCGCACGCCGGCGATGGGCGCGAAGTTCTCCTCGCGGTAGATGCGCATGCCGCCTGTGACGTCGGCCAGCAGCGTCGGCTGCCAGAACCAGCCGCCCAGCGCATGGGGCTCGCCACCGACCAGCAGCCGCGCACCCTGCTCGATGGCATCGGCCACCCGTGCAGCCGTGCCGTCCAGCGCCGCCTGGTGCATCAGCGGGCCGATCTGGTTGCGTTCGTCATGCCCCGGTCCCACGCGCAGGTCGCGCACGGCCCTGGCGAAGCGTTGCAGGAATTGCTCGTAGACCGGGCGCTGCACCAGGATGCGGTTGGCCGCGCAGCAGTCCTGCCCGGAGGTCTGGAACTTGGCGTCCAGCGCCACCTGCACGGCGTGATCGAGGTCGGCATCGGCGCAGATGATCAGCGGCGCGTTGCCGCCCAGCTCCAGGACCACCTTCTTCACGTCATCGGCGGCAGCCTGCAGCACCAGCTTGCCGACGCGGGTCGAGCCGGTGAAGCTCACCGAACGCACCCGCGCATCCTTGACCAGGGTCTCCATGGCCATCTGCGGCTCACCCAGCACCACGTTGAACACACCGGCGGGGAAGCCCGCTTCCTCGGCCAGCTGGGCCAGGGCGAAGGCGGAGTAGGGCGTCTCGTGCGCCGGTTTGACCACCACGGTGCAGCCGGCGGCCAGGGCAGCAGCGGCCTTGCGAGTGATCATCGCGCTGGGGAAGTTCCAGGGCGTGAGCAGGGCGCAGACGCCCACCGGCTCCTTGAGCGTACCCAGCTGGGCGCCGGGGATATGACTGGGGATGGTCTGGCCGTAGAGCCGGCGCGCCTCCTCGGCGAACCAAGGGATGAAGCTGGCGGCGTAGCGGATCTCGCCACGCGCCTCGGCCAGCGGCTTGCCCTGCTCCAGGCTGAGGATGCGCGCCAGGTCCTCCTGATGCTGCAGGATCAGCTCGGCCCAGCGCCGCAGCAATGCCGCGCGGGCGTCCAGGCTCTGCTCGCGCCAGGCGATGAAGGCACGCTGGGAGGCATCCACGGCGCTGCCGATCTGCTGCGCGCTGAGCATCGGTACATGGCCGATCAGGCTCTGGTCGGCCGGGTTCTGCACCGCGACGCTGGCGCCGTCGTCACTGTGTACCCAGTGACCGTCGACATAGCAGAGCGACTTGAACAGCAGGGGGTGGTCGAGGGGCATGGCGATGTCTCCGGGCCGATGGGCATGGGAGACATGCTAGGGAAGGGCGGCCTGGTGTTTTTTCCAAGCCGCCACCGCGTTACCGCAGTTTTTTCTGAAGGAGCGCGGCGAACAGAAGATTTCTCAGGCCCCGCCGCACCTCGGCAGCGGCACTCAGACAATCGCGGCTAAAGTCCCTCACACACACTCGCCACCGGCCACCGTGGGAGGCGCTTTAGCGGCGAGCGTGCTTCACGTCGTGGCAATACGTTGCGGCAGGGCACGCACGATGGCGCTGAGCAACATGCCGTACAGCGGCACGAACAGCATCAAGCTGATGGCCAGCTTGATCACGTAGTCCACCGTGGCGATTTCCACCCAGTTGGCCGCCATGAACGGATCGTCGCTGTGCCAGAAGGCCACCGAGAAGAACAGGAAGGTGTCCAGCAGGTTGCCGAAGATGGTCGAGGCGGTGGGCGCCACCCACCACTGACGCATCCTGCGCAGGCGGTCGAAGACCTGGATGTCCAGCAACTGGCCGAAGGCATAGGCGAGGAAGCTGGCCACGGCGATGCGGAAGACGAACAGGTTGAACTCGCCCAGCGTTGCCAGGCCGCCGAAGGCCCCCTCGTGGAACAGCACCGAGACCGCATAGGAAGCGAGCAGCGCCGGCAGCATCACACGGGCGATGACCACGCGCGCAGCATGCTTGCCGATCAGGCGCACGGTGAGGTCGGTGGCGAGGAAGATGAACGGGAAGCTGAACGCACCCCAGGTGGTATGCCAGCCGAACAGGGTGATCGGCAGCTGCACCAGGTAGTTGCTGGCGATGATGATGAGGATGTGGAAGGCGATCAGGCCGGCCAGCACGGGCCGACTGACCGACGCGGGAATCAGGGTCATGTCGATGTCCTTTTTCGTGAAGTGGGGTGAGGGAACCCACTGCCGCAGCCGACATGGCCACGAGCGGCGCGCATTCTAGCGCGTTGTTGACTCACGGGATAGGTTTTGCCCGAACGCTCCCGCGCCGTTGGTCCGCTCGATTGTTCAGGCTTCCGGCACGACTCGCTTGGCCAGCTGGAAATGACGCTGCCAATAGGCGTTGCTGAGGTGATCGATGCGCACGTTGCTGCCACGTCGCGGGGCATGGATGAAGCGGCCGTCGCCCAGGTAGATGGCCACGTGGTCCACCGAGCGGCTACGGATACGGAAGAACAGCAGATCGCCCGGTTGCAGGTCACTGCGCTTCACCGAAGGCGCGTCCAGGCGTGACAGGGCGCGAGAGGTGCGTGGCAGGTCGAGGTCGCTCTGGGTCTTGAAGGCGTACTGCACCAGGCCGCTGCAATCGAAGCCCTGCCGGGGGCTGGTGCCGCCCCAGCGATAGGGTATGCCCAGGGCGCCCAGGGCGCGGTCGATCACCTCGCGGGCCGGGGCCGGCTCGGCCGCTGGCGCGGTGGCGGGAATGGTCTGGATACGGAAGGTGGCGGAGGCTTGGGTACAAATTCCCAGTAAAAGAGCGCCTCCCAGGCAAAGTGACGTGAAAAACTTGTTCAAACCCAGTGATCCTGGTGACTGGCCAGCGAACGGAACCCTCTCCGAATCAAGGCATTGCATAGAAAACGGGCTTCCCGCCCGTCCCGGAGACGGACCATCGAAAAGCCCACCTGGTTCACTGCCGGCCTCGTCAATCGACGAACGGTTCCCGGCCTGAAGCTGCACATTCGTGACCGATCACCGCCATTTGTGCCCCGACTGTTGAGCAGCACCCGCTCGACCGTTAAGGTCACCCGGCTGCCCACCACTGCAAAGGACTCGTGCATGAACCTGAGAACCACCCTGTTCGCCGCCTCGCTGCTGGCCGTCAGCCTTGGCGCCCAGGCACAGACCGACAGCGCCAGCTGCGGCGCAGTCACCCTCGCCGATCCGGGCTGGAGCGACATCGCCGTGACCAACGGCATCGCCAGCCTGCTGCTCGACGGCCTCGGCTACAAGGCACAGACCCGCACCCTGGCCGTACCGATCATCTTCGCCGGGCTGCAGAAGGGCCAGGTGGATGTGTTCCTCGGCAACTGGATGCCGGCAGGCCAGCACGACTATGCGCGCTACGTGGAGAGCGGCCAGGTGGACAAGGTGGTGGAGAACCTCGGCGGCACCGAGTACACCCTGGCCGTGCCCACCTACACCTACGCCGCAGGGGTGAAGGACTTCAGCGACCTGAAGCGCTTCGCCGAGCGCTTCGACCGGAAGATCTATGGCATCGGCTCCGGCTCGCCGGCCAACGACTACATCCGCCAGATGATCGAGGGCAACGAGTTCGGCCTCGGCGACTGGAAGCTGGTGGAGTCCAGCGAACAGGCGATGCTGGTGCAGGTCGGCCGCGCGGTGAAGCGCGACGAGTTCGTGGTGTTCCTCGGCTGGACGCCGCACCCGATGAACGTGCAGTTCGACATGCAGTACCTCAAGGGCGGCGAGAAATTCTTCGGCAGCACCGGCTCGGTCAACACCCTGGCGCGCAAGGGCTATGTCGCCGAGTGCCCGAACGTCGGCAGGCTGCTGAGCAACCTGACCTTCACCCAGGAAATGGAAAACACCATCATGGATGAGGTGCTCAACCGCAAGGTGGCCAACGCCACGGCGATCAGCACCTGGATCAAGGCCAACCCGCAGGTGCTGGAGCGCTGGCTGGACGGGGTGACCACCCGCGACGGCGCTGACGGCCTGGCCGCGGTGAAGGCCAGGCTCTGATGCCACGTCAGCCTGCAGATGCCCGACATCTCAGGCCTGGCGTAGGTCAGTCGTCCAGTTCGGCGGGCGCACCCGACGCGTCCGCCTTGATGGTCTTGGTGACGATGTAGGTGAAGTAGCGCTCGATGCCGAGGTCTTCCAGCAGCAGCTGGTCGATGAAACGCTGGTAGTGGTCGATGTCACGGGCGCGGATCATGGCGATGTAGTCGACGCCGCCGCCGGTGGCGTAGCAGAAGCCCACCTCCGGCGCCTCGCTCAGGCGCTGCTCGAAGCGGCGCATGTCCTGCGCGGTATGCCGGGCCAGGGTGATTTCCACCAGCACCTGCTGGCTGCGGAACAGCGCCGCCCAGTCGATCAGCGCGCGGTAACCCTTGATCAGCCCGGCGCTTTCCAGCTTGCGCACGCGCTCCCAGGCCGGGGTCACCGAGAGGTTGATCGCCTCGGCCAGGGCCGACTTGGTGATCCGCCCGTCCTCGGCGAGGATGCGCAGGATCTTCAGGTCATAGCGGTCGAGCTTGTGCATCGGTGCCTCGGTCGATTGAGCGTTCATGGGGTGTATGGCCCCCGGTCGCGGCTAACCCCCCACGATCTGTAAGTCTGTGGGAGGGGCTTTAGCCGCGACAGGCTAGCCCACCACCTCGGCGATGACTGCGAGGGTATCACCACACTGCACCAGCCCCGGGAAATGCCGGGCGGCGAGCAGGCCGCTGCGCCGGGCGCGGTACTCGCTGGCGGGCGCGCCGGTGCGCCGCAGGCTGTGCACGCGCGCGATCACCTCGCCCTTCTCCACCCTGTCGCCCAGATCGCGGCACATCTCCAGCAGGCCGTCGTCCTCGCTGGCGACGAAACAGTCGCCATCGGGCATGTCGAGCATCACCGACTCGCCGGCCTCGATCTCGCCCTGCAACAGGCCGAAATGGATCAGCAGATTGCGCACGCCGCGCTCGGCGATGGCCAGGCTCTTCGCCGTGCTGCTGCCGCCGCCACCCAGCTCGGTGGTGACGAACACCTTGCCCTGCTCCTCGGCGGCGGTGTCGTACATGCCCACCGCGTCCAGCTCCAGCATGCGCATGCAGTAGGGCGCGGCGAAGGCGCGCATGCCGGCGGCGCAGGCCGCGTCCTGGGCCTTGTCCGGGAGCACGTGGCAGGCGGCGAAGGGCAGGAAGTCCAGGGTCTTGCCACCGGAATGGATGTCCAGCACCACGTCGGCCATGGGCAGCAGCGTGCGCTGGAAGTAGTCGGCGATCTTCTGCGTCACCGTGCCATCCGGCTTGCCGGGGAAACTGCGGTTGAGGTTGCCCTTGTCGATCGGCGAGGTACGGCTGCCGGCCTGCACCGCCGGGGTGTTCATGAACGGCACGATGATCACCCGGCCGGTGACGTCCTCGGCGCGCAGGCGCTGGGCCAGCTTGCTCAGCGCCAGCGGGCCTTCGTACTCGTCGCCATGGTTACCGCCGGTGAGCAGCGCGGTGGGGCCGCTGCCGTTCTTCACCACGGTCACCGGGATCATCACCGCGCCCCAGGCCGAATCGTCACGGGAATAGGGCAGCTTGAGATAGCCGTGTTGCACGCCGTCACGTTCGAAGTCGAGCGTGGGGCTGATGGGGTTGTCGCGCAGTTGGGTCATGATGCAAAGCCCGGCATGAATGTATGTCTCTGTGGCGTCGCTTTTCGTAGGAGCTGGCTTGCCAGCGATAAGCTGTTGATGCGGATCGCCGGCAAGCCGGCTCCTGCGACCGAGGGCAATCAATCCTTCACGAACAGCTGCCGCGGCACGTCGCAGAGGGTTTCCACGCCACGGTCGGTGATCAGGATCGATTCGGTGATTTCCAGGCCCCAGTCGTCCAGCCACAGGCCGGGCATGAAGTGGAAAGTCATCCCCGGCTGCAGCACGCTCTCGTCGCTCGGACGCAGGCTCATGGTGCGCTCGCCCCAGTCCGGCGGATAGCTGATACCGATGGGGTAGCCGCAGCGGCTGTCCTTGTGGATGCCGAACTTCTCCAGCACCTTGAAGAAGGCACGGGCGATATCGCCGGTGGTGTTGCCCGGCCTGGCCGCCTCCAGGCCGGCGGCGATGCCCTCGACCACCGCCTTCTCGCCATCGACGAAATGCTGCGGCGGCTTGCCCAGGTAGATGGTGCGCGACAGCGGGCAGTGGTAGCGCTTGTAGCAGCCGGCGATCTCGAAGAAGGTGCCGGCGCCGCTGCGCATCGGCGAATCGTCCCAGGTCAGGTGCGGCGCGCTGGCGTCCGCCCCGGTGGGCAGCAGCGGCACGATGGCCGGGTAGTCGCCGCCATGGCCGTCGGCACCGAGGATGCCGGTGCGGTAGATCTCGGCGACCAGCTCGTTCTTGCGCAGGCCGGGCTCGATCTTGTCGAAGATCGCCGCATGCATCTTCTCGACGATCTTCGCCGCGATGCGCATGTAGCCGATCTCGGTCGGCGACTTGATCGCCCGCTGCCAGTTGACCAGCGCGGTGCAGTCGACGAAGCGTGCGTTGGGCAGATTGCGTTGCAGCGAAGCGTAGGCGGCGGCGCTGAAGTAGTAGTTGTCCAGCTCCACGCCGATGCTGAGCTTGTCCCAGCCACGTGCGGCGATGACCTCAAGGGACAGGTAGTCCATCGGGTGGCGCTCGGTGGACTGCACGTAGTGATCGGGGTAGCCGACGATATTGCCCTGTTCCATGAACACCGTGCGCTTGGCGCCATTGGCATCCTGGCCACGGCCATACCAGACCGGCTCGCCGTCGAGCGCCAGCAGCACGCACTGGTGCACGTAGAACGACCAGCCGTCATAGCCGGTGAGCCAGGCCATGTTGGACGGGTCGCTGACGATCAGCAGTTCGATGCCCCTGGCCTGCATGGCGCTGCGGGTCTTGGCCAGGCGCTGGGCATATTCCTCCCGGCTGAAGGGGAGGTTGACGACGATTTCGGACATGGATGAATCCCCGTGTTTTTGTGGGACTGTGAGAGGGGCCGGGCGACGTTCCGTTTGCGCCGCGACGAAGCTCCTCTCACAGAGTCATGAATCGAAGTTGAGGCCTTTGCCGGCCTGCCGCGCACGCTGATAGGCCAGGCTGGCGATGGCGGTGTCCTGGGCGCCGGTGCCGGTCAGGTCGCACAGGGTGATCTGCTCATCTGCGCTGCGCCCGGGGCGCTGGCCGGCGATCACCTGGCCCAGTTCGGCGAAGTCGGCATCGGCAGCCACCAGGCCTGCGGCGATGGCGTGGTTGAGCTCGCCGAGCACGCGGGTCTGGCTCAGGCGGTCGGCGACATAGGCGTCGACCTGCGCCAGCACGGCCGGGGCGATCTCGTTCTTGTGTTCGGCGTCCGAGCCCATGGCGGTGATGTGCAGGCCGGGGCGCAGGTGCCGGGGTTGGATCAGCGGTTCACGGCTGGGCGTGGTGCTGACGGCGATATCGGCGCCCTCCAGCGCGGCGTCGACGCTGTCCACGGCGCGGGCATCCTCCAGCTCGGCAGCCATGGCGCGGGCCTTGGCCGGGTCGCGTGCCCAGATACGCACCTCGCGTACTTCGCGCACCAGGCGCAGCGCCTGCAACTGCAAGCGCGCCTGCTCGCCGGCGCCGAGAATGGCGACCACCCCGGCGTCCTCGCGCGCCAGCCAGCGGGCCGCGACGGCGCCGGCAGCCGCGGTGCGCACGGCGGTGAGGTAGCCGTTGTCCAGCAGCAGGGCGTCGGCCAGGCCGGTCTGCGCGGAAAACAGCATCATCAGACCGTTGAGGCTGGGCAGGCCAAGCTTGGGGTTGTCGAAGAATCCGGGGCTGACCTTGATGGCGAAGTGCGCAACGCCCGGCAGGTAGGCGGTCTTCACGTCCACCTCGCCGTTGTGCTCGGGGACGTCCAGACGCAGGATCGGCGGCATGGCCACGGCAGCGGTGGCGAGCAGGCGGAAGGCGTTCTCCACCACCGCCAGGCTGGCGCTGTCGAGGCCGACGCAGGCGCGCAGGTCGGCCTGGTTGAGAATCAGGGTCTTGGCCATGGCCACTCCTCAGGCTTCCGCACCATTGATGATGCGCAGGTGCTGGTCGATATCGATGTTGCGCCCGCTGATCACCACCACCACCGGACCTCGCGGTTGAATCAGGCCGTCGAGCAGCGCGGCGATGCCCACTGCGGCCGCACCTTCGACCACCAGTCGCTCCTCGCGGTAGGCGTGGCGGATGCCGCGGGCGATGGACGCCTCGTCGAGCAGATGCACCTGGTCGCACAGGTCGCGGGTGATGGCGTAGGTGTAGCGGTTGTCCAGGCCGATGCCGCCGCCAAGGGAGTCGGCCAGGGTCGGCAGCTCCTCCACCTCGACCGGTGCGCCGGCCTCCAGGCTGGCGTGCATTGCCGCCCCCAGCCGCATGCTGATGCCGTGAGCGCGAATTGCCGGGCTGGCCGCCTTGATCGCCAGCGCCACGCCGGCAAACAGACCGCCGCCGGACAGCGGCACCAGCACCTCGCAGACGTCCGGGCATTGCTCGAGAATCTCCAGGCCCAGGCTGCCCTGGCCGGCGATCACATGGGGATGGTCGAAGGGCGGGATGAACGCCGCGCCCTGCTCGCGGGCGATGCGCAGCGCTTCGAGCTGGGCATCGTCCTGGCTGCGGCCGCTGATCACCACCTCGGCGCCCAGCTCGCGGATGGCGCGCACCTTGTTCTGCGGCACCAGCTCGGACAGGCAGACGATGGCCTTCACGCCCTGCTGCGCGGCGGCAAAGGCCAGCGCGCGACCGTGGTTACCGGTGGAGGCGGTGACCACGCCGCAGCGCTTGCGCCCGGCATCCAGCTGCGCCACCGCGTTGCTCGCGCCACGCAGCTTGAAGCTGCCGGTGGCCTGCTGCGACTCCAGCTTCAGCCACACCGGCACGCCGAGCAGGCGGCTCAGGCTGGGCGAGTGCTCCAGCGGCGTCTGGCGCACCAGGCCGGCGATACGCTGGCGGGCCTGGAGCAGGTCATCGAAGGCGATGGAGGGCATGGCGCACGTTCCGTGAAGGTGTGCGGCCGAGTGTATGAGCGGGAAATTGACTGACCGAATGTACTAGGACGATTTTTTCTTCGGCTTGCGGATAGGCATTGCCGCAAGGGTGTCGTCACACCGGCGAACGCAGGGTGGATCACGCTGTATCGATCCACCGTTGCGGTGGACGTAAAAGGCGACGTCCACCCTACGTTCCCGGATTTCATCCGGGCTACGGCAGGTGGTAGGAGCGGCTTCAGCCGCGAAACGTACGCCTCACGCCAGTGAACGCAGGGTGGATCACGCTTCACCGATCCACCGTTGCGGTGGACGTGAAAAGCGACGTCCACCCCACATTCCCGGATTTCATCCGGGCTACGGCAGGTGGTAGGAGCGGCTTCAGCCGCGAAACGTACACCTCACGCCAGTGAACGCAGGGTGGATCACGCTTCACCGATCCACCGTTGCGGTGGACGTGAAAAGCGACGTCCACCCTACGTTCCCGGATTTCATCCGCGCTACGGGGCGGGTCGTAGGAGCGGCTTCAGCCGCGAAACGCACCCCTCACGCCAGTGAACGCAGGGTGGATCACGCTTCACCGATCCACCATCACGGTGGACGTGAAAAGCGACGTCCACCCTACGGTTCTCAAAAATCATGCACCTTCGGGTACTGGCCGAACACGTCACGGACGATCTGCACGCCCTGGCGCATCTTCGCCTCGCTGCATTCGGCGCCGACGCACAGCCGTACCGCGCGTGGCCTGGGCATGCCGGGCGGGACGAAGGGGTCGGGCAGGGTCAGCGCCACGTTGCGTCGGCGCAGCTCGCGCAGCAGGCTGTCGGTCTCCCAGCCCTCCGGCACGCGCAGCCAGCTGTTGAGCGAGTAGGGGTGGTTGCCGATCAGGTGCTCGCCCAGCTCCTGCTCGACCAGCGCCTGGCGGTTGGCCAGGAGCTGACGCTGCAGCTGCACCAGGTCCTCGGCTTCGCCGGAGTCGATCCAGCGCGTCGCCACTTCGCCGAGCAGCGACGGCGCCATCCAGCTGTTGACCCGCAGGATGCTCTCGGTGCGCAGCGCCAGGCGCTTGGGCATCACCAGGTAGCCGATGCGCAGGCCGGTGAGCACCGACTTGGTCAGGCTGGTGCAGTAGAACGACAGCTCCGGCGCGTAATGGCTCAGCGGCCGCGAGGCCTGCTGACCGGCCAGCAGCGGGCCGTAGACGTCGTCCTCGATGATGTACACGCCATAGCGACGGGCGATCTCGGCGATCTCGCGGCGGCGCTCATCGGGCATCAGCGCGCTGGTCGGGTTGTTCAGGTTGGGCGTACAGACCAGCGCGGTGATGCGCTCGTTGCCGCACATGTCCTCGAAGTGCTCGGGATTCAACCCGTGGCGGTCCATCTCCAGTCCCTTGAGGGTAAAGCCGAGCACCTGCGAGCTGCCGATGGCGCCGTGGTCGGTCAGGCCTTCGCAGAGCACCACGTCATCCGGGCCGGCCAGCGTCGCCAGGGCGAGGAAGATGCCGTGGGCCGCGCCGCTGGTCAGCAACACGTCCTCTGTCCCCACATCCATGCCCAGACGTGCCAGCCAGCGTACCGCCGCCTCGCGCTGGTGCTGCATGCCGGCAATCGGGCGGAAGGCGTGAATCCAGGGCTGGTCAGGTTCCTGCGCCAGCTCCAGGCAGGTCTGCCGCCACAGGCGATCGTGGGCCTCGGTGTGGAGGATGCGCGCGTTGGAAAAGTCCATCAGCGCCTGCTCGCTGCGGTCGAGCATGCTGCTGGCCACCCGCTCGCTGGTGCGCCGCGAGACGAAGCTGCCACGGCCCACCTCGCAGCGCACGCGGCCCTGGCGCTCCAGCTCCTTGTAGGCGTTGGTCACGGTCTGCACGCTGATGCCCAGGGCATCGGAGACCTGCCGCTGCGGGGGCAACCGTTGACCGTCGATCAGGTTACCCTGTTCGATGTCGGCGGCGACCGCCTGGACCAGGAGCTTGTATTTCGACTCGCCCGGACGCGCGTTGGCCAGGGCCTTCTTCCAGTTCTGCATCGATGGCTTCCTCTGGCGACTGCAGGCAAGCATCCCGCGTGGGGCAGTGCGATTCAATTGTCCTAGTGCAATGCCGCAGCGAAAAAACCCTTTGTATGCTCGGGCCAAGGGTGGAGAACAGTGCCTCGGCACCCCAGAACAACACCACCCGGCCGGCGCAGGTCCCGATCTGCGCGCCAACGCTCTTGATTTACCTGCCTCCTAACACAGCACGCCGCCGCTGGCGGACTACAAGAAACAGGAGAACACCAAGATGAGTAGCGTTATCCCCTCCCGCTTCGGTCACCTCGCACTGACCTGCGCCTTGCTCGGCGGTTTCGTCGCCGGCGTCCAGGCCTCGACCCTGGACAAGGTCAAGGACAGCAGCAGCGTGCGCATCGGCTACGCCAACGAGACGCCCTTCGCCTACACCGCGCTGGACGGCAGCGTCACCGGCGAGTCGCCGGAGATCGTCAGGAAGATCTTCGAGCAGATGGGCGTCAAGACCATCAACCCGGTGCTCACCGAATGGGGTTCACTGATTCCCGGCCTGCGTGCCAGTCGTTTCGACCTGATCGCCGCCGGCATGTACATCACCCCCGAACGCTGCAAGCAGGTGCTGTTCACCGATCCGCACTACCAGTTGCCCGATACCCTGCTGACCAAGGCCGGCAACCCGAAGAACCTGCACAGCTATGCAGACATCGCCAAGAGCGGTGCCAAGGTGGCGATCATGGCCGGTACGGTGAACCTCGGATACGCCCGCAGCGCCGGTATCACCGACGAGCAGATTCTCCAGGTGCCGGACACCACCGCCCAGCTGCAGGCCGTGCGCGCCGGTCGCGCCGATGCGGCGGTCGGCACCCAGCTGACCATGAAGGGCCTGGCCGAGAAGGGTGGCGACGGCGTCGAGGCCATCGCCGAATTCAACGACGACCCGGCCCACACCGGCTATGGCGCCCTGGCCTTCCGCCCGGAAGACAAGGATCTGCGCGATGCGGTGAACGCCGCGCTGAAAAAATGGCTCGGCAGCGAGGATCACCTGGCCACGGTGAAGCCCTTCGGCTTCGACCAGTCCAACATCACCGACAAGACCGCTGCCGAACTCTGCGCTCAGTAACCTGCGGTGTCTGCCGCGCACGCCAGTGCGCGGCATGAATCCTTCGACCGGTAGACATTCATGACCGATCTTCTCCCCCTGCTGTTGCAAGGCGCCTGGGTCACCGTGCAAGTCACCTTCTGGGGCTCGCTGCTGGCGATTGCCAGCGCCGTGCTCGCCGCCCTCGGCCGGCTGTCGCCGATCGGCCCGCTGCGCTGGCTGGCGATCACCTACATCGAGATCTTCCGTGGCACCTCGCTGCTGGTGCAGCTGTTCTGGCTGTACTTCGTGCTGCCGATGCCGCCGTTCAACATCGAGATGAGCGCCTTCGCCGTGGCCGTGGTCGGCCTCGGCCTGCACATCGGCGCCTATGGCGCGGAAGTCATGCGCGGCGCCATCCGTTCGGTCGCCAAAGGCCAGTACGAAGCCTGCACCGCGCTGAACATGACGCCGTTGCGGCGCTTCACCCGCATCATCCTGCCACAGGCCCTGCTGGCGGCGATTCCACCCGGCACCAACCTGCTGATCGAGCTGCTGAAGAACACCTCGCTGGTGTCGCTGATCACCCTGTCGGACCTGGCCTTCCGTGCCCGCCAGCTGGACCAGGCGACCTTCATGACCCTGGAGATCTTCGCCCTGGCGCTGCTGCTGTATTTCCTCATGGCACAGGTGATCAACCTCGGCATGCGCCTGCTGGAACGACGCCTTGCCCGTGGCCGGATGCGCGGAGGCCTGCAATGAACTTCTTCGACTGGGACTTCGCCCTGAGCATCCTTCCGGACCTGCTCAAGGCCTCGCTCAATACCCTGCTGATCACCTTCGCCGGCTTCGCCATCGCCATCGTCGTCGGCCTGCTGCTGGCCATCGCCCGGCGGAGCAGGCACCTGTGGCTGTCCTGGCCGGTGGCCGGGCTGATCGAATTCATCCGCAGCACGCCGCTGCTGATCCAGGTGTACTTCCTGTTCTACGTGTTCCCCAACTACGGGCTGAACCTCACCGCGCTGCAGGCGGGGATCCTCGGCATCGCCCTGCATTACGCCTGCTACACCGCCGAGGTCTATCGCGCCGGCCTCGACGCCGTGCCGCGCGGCCAGTGGGAAGCGGTGACGGCGCTGAACATGGCGCAGCTGTCGGCGTACCGGCAGATCATCCTGCCGCAGGCGCTGCGGCCGATCCTCCCCGCGCTGGGCAACTACCTGGTGGCCATGCTCAAGGACACCCCGGTGCTGTCCGCGATCACCGTGGTGGAGATCATGCAGCAAGCCAAGAACATCGGCTCGGAGAGCTTCCGCTACCTCGAGCCCATCACCCTGGTCGGCCTGTTCTTCCTCGCCCTCAGCCTGGTCCTGGCCTGGTGCGTGCGGCGCATGGAAGATCGCCTGGAGGTCACTGCCCGATGACTGCTTTTATCAACTCGACCGCCGCTGCAGGGAGTTCCAGCATGCCCCAGCCCATCGTCCGCTTCACCGACGTGACCAAGCGTTACGGCAACCTCACCGTGCTCGACAAGCTCAACCTGGATGTCGCCCCCGGCGAGAAGGTGGCGATCATCGGCCCCAGTGGCTCGGGCAAGTCGACCCTGCTGCGCGCACTGATGACCCTGGAAAGCATCGACGAAGGCCTGATCGCCGTCGACGACGAGCCGCTGACCCACATGAGTACCCGCGACGGCCGTCTGGTGCCGGCCAGCGCCAGCTACCAGCGCAAGGTGCGCGGCAAGATCGGCATGGTGTTCCAGAGCTTCAACCTGTTCCCGCACATGTGCGCCTTGCAGAACGTCATCGAGGCGCCGATGCAGGTGCTCGGCCTGGGCCGGAAGGAAGCCAGCGAACGCGCCGAGGAGCTGCTGGCGATGGTCGGTCTGAGCGAGAAGCTGCGCCATTTCCCCTCGCAACTGTCCGGCGGCCAGCAACAGCGCGTGGCGATCGCCCGTGCGCTGGCGATGCGGCCCAAGGTGATGCTGTTCGACGAGGTCACCTCGGCGCTCGACCCGGAGCTGTGCGGCGAAGTGCTGGGGGTGATCCGCCGCCTCGGCAGCGAGCACAACCTGACCATGCTGATGGTCACCCACCAGATGGGCTTCGCCCGCGAGTTCGCCGACCGCGTGTGCTTCTTCCACCAGGGCCGCATCCACGAACAGGGCACCCCCGAGGAGCTGTTCGGCAACCCGCAGCAGGAGCGCACGCAGGCATTTCTCAGCGCGGTGAACGAGGCCCACTGAGGCCGTCGCAGGCCCTGTCGTAGGAGGGGCTTCAGCCGCGATTGTTCACGGATGAATCCGCTCCTACGGAATCACGCCAGTTCAGTGGCATGCGTCAACGAGACTAACGCTGCTGCCGCGCCCTGATCGCCGCCAGCATCTTCTGCGCCAGCGCCGCGTAGTCACCGTCGAAGTGGTGGCCACCGCTGATCTGCAGGCGCTCTCCGGGGGCTCCGGCTTCGGTGCAGCCGCTCTCGGCCGCTTCCTCGCTGCCGTAGATGCAATACACCTTGGCCGCCGGAACCTTGCGCAGCTCCGGTCCGGTGGCAGCCTCCGCGCCATCCTTGCCGAGCCAGCCGCTGACGGCGATCTCGAAGCTGCCGCTGCGGGCGAAGGCCAGCAGCAGCATGGCATCCACCTGCTGCTGGTCACTCGCCGGCAGACGGTTGTAGATCGCCGGCAGCACGTCGGCGCCGAAGGAATAGCCCGCCAGCACGAAGCGCCTGATGTGCCATTTCTCGCGGTACTCCTGCATCAGGCGCGACAGGTCGGCGGCACTGCGTTCCGGGCTCTTGCGCTGCCAGTAGTAGCGCAGGGTATCGATGCCCACCACCGGATAGCCGGCTGCGGCCAGGTACTCGGCCGAGGCCCGGTCGAGATCGCGCCAGCCGCCGTCACCGGAGTAGAACAGGGTCAGGGTATCGGCCGCCTGCGCCGAAGGGTGCTCGACCACCGGCAGCGGCGCGCCCTGGCCGGCAAGCAGCTGCTGCAACTGGTCGGCCAGCAGGGTCGGCAGCGGCGTCCCAAGGGTGCCGATGCGCGGCTCGCCATTGCCCTGCTCGCGCAGGAAGCGCGCGTTGGCATCGCCGGGGTTGTCGTTCCACAGGGCGATCCAGTGGCCGTGCGCGGCCTTCTTCGGCAGCGCCTCGGCGCAATCGGGCTGGCCCAGGTCGAAGCCCACCGACAGCGCCTGCGCCTGGTCATCGTCCTGCGTGGCCAGCCAGCGCCAGGCCGAAGCGGCGGCCGGCCCGACGCCGGCGACGAGGGTCGGCTTGCCGCCCAGCAGCCCGCTGGCCTGAACGATCAGGCGCCGCTGCGCGCCGCAGTCGTGCGCCACGAAGGGCATCTGCAGCACGCGCACGTCTCCTGCGTCAGCCAGCCGTCGCAGCAGCGCCTCGTCCAGCGCCTGCTCGGGCGGCGCGATCAGCAGCAGGCGCTGGCGCGCCTCGCCCTGGCTCAGCAGCTGCGCGCTCAGCCCCTGGATCTGCACCGTCTGCAGATGCGGCAGCGCACGCATCGACCACCACCAGGTCACCCCGCCCACCGCCAGGGCAGCCACCAGCAACAACCCGCCCAGTACCCCTGTCGCCTTGTTCATCTCAACGCCTCACCAGTCCACCCAGACCGCCGGCGATCAACGCGGCGGTGTCGGCCAATGCCACCCAGGGGTCGAGCCCGGCCGGCACGGCCAGATAGCGCGGTTCCCACTGCGGCAGGAACTTGTCCTTGAAGCGGCGCAGCCCCTGAAAGTTGTAGAAGCTCTCGCCGCGATCGAACACCAGCGCGCCCAGGCGCAACGGCAGCGGCGCCCCCTTGCGCGTCTGCAGGCCGGCCAACGGCACCATGCCGAGGCTGAAGCGCGCATAGCCCTCGCCCTGGAATTGCTGGATCAGCCCGAGCATGAGGAATTCCATGGTCGACTTCGGCGCATCCGGCAGCACGCGCATCAGGTCGAGGCTGGCGACCGCTCGCGTCTGGCACTCCAGCAGGTTGGCGAAGGCCACCGCGCGCCCCTCGAAGCGCACCACCGCAATCCGAAAGTGCGCCAGGTACTCGGGGCTGAAGCGGCCGAGGGAGAAGCCCTTCTCGCGTACCTGCTTGCCCGCCAGCCAGGCAGCGGATATGCCCTGCAAAGCGTCCAGGGGTGCCGCGCCGGGGGCATGCAACTCTAGACTCAGGCCATCGCGCTGGCCACGGTTCCAGGTGTAGCGCAGCGCCTTCATCTCCTTGCCGTTGCTGGCCAGGTCGAAGGTGTGCAGATCCACCAGCGCCTCCTCACCCAGTTTCAGTGCGGTCAGGCCGATGTCGATGTAGCCGGGCAGGTTCTCCGCCCGCACCTGGTAGAACACCGGCCGCGCATGGTGACGGTCGCACAGGTCGCGGAACTGCCAGATCAGCTCGGCGCGCGCCGCTGGCGGGCCGATGGGGTCGAACAACGCCACCAGGCTGCGGCCACGGCGGGCGTACATGAGAAACGCCTGGCCATCCGGGTGGAACAGCAGCGCCTTGTCGCCACTGAGCGCCAGGCCACCTTCCGGCTGCCGCGAGGCCTCGACTATGGCCCGTGCCCGCGCCAGCGCCTCGCCGTCAGGCAGGCGGATGCTCGGTGGCGTGGCACGCAGCAGCCAGGTCAGGCCGACCGCCAGCAGCACCAGGGCACTGCCCAGGGCGGCACGCAGGCCACGCGGGGCATTGCCGTCCAGTTCGAACTGCCACCACAGCTGGTGGCTGTAGGCGACATCCTGATAGACGAACAGCAGCAGCCAGACCGAGGCCGCGATCACGCCACTGGTAGCCGCCAGCGCCAGGCCCGAGGCCGGCATGTCGAGCAGCCGACTGGGTCGGTAGAACTCCCGGCGAAACAGCGCGAGCACCCCGGCGATAGCCGCCAGCACCAGCGCCTCCGGCCAGTCGAAGCCCTTGAGCAGCGACAGCACCACGCCCAGGCAGAGCAACACCAGGGTCAGCACCCAGGCGGCGGAAAGGCGCCGGCGCAGCCCCTGCGCCAGCAGCAGGCACAGCGTGCCGACCAGGCTCGCCGCCAGGTGCGAGGCGGCGATCAGCGGCGGCGGCATGAGAAAACCCAGGGCCTCGAGGTGCTCGTCCATGGTCGGCGTGACCCCGGAAAACAGCAGCACTGCGCCGGCGCAGAACACCAGCAGTGCCAGCAGCGGTACCGCCAGGTTGCTGGCCACCCTTGCCACGTGGCGCGGGAACCACAAGCGCCGCGCCTCCACCGCCAGCAGCAGAAGCCCGGCGACCAGCAACGGCAGCAGCACGTAGAGCAGACGGTAGAGCAGCATGGCCGCGACCAGCCCGGCCGGGTCGATGCGCGAGGAGAACGCCGCCAGCAGCACGGCCTCGAACACCCCGACACCACCCGGCACATGACTCAGCACACCGGCGGCCAGCGCCAGCATGTAGATCAGCACGAAGGACGAGAACGGCGGCGCCTCGGGCAGCAGGCAGTAGAGCACGCTGGCGGCGATCAGCACGTCGAGGCTGCTGATCAGCAGCTGCACCAGGCTCATGCGCACGCCGGGCAGGCGCAGGCTGAAGCGCCCCAGGTCCACTTGCCAGCAGCCGGGGGCAGGCCGCTCGGCCAGGCGTTTGCGCGCCAGCAGCAGGACCAGCGTCAGGGCGGCGAGCAGCACCGCCACGGCCAGCAGCGCCAGCAACGGCGCGGGCAGGCGCAGCGCCGCCGCGGCGTCCGCCAGGTCGAAGAGGGCGGCCAGGGCCGCGAGAATCGGCAGGCTGATGCCGAGCGACAGGCTGGCGAACAGGCTCATTCGCGCCACATCGCCCGCGCCGAGCCCATTGCGCGTGTACAGGCGATAGCGCACCGAGCCCCCGGACAGCGCCGACAACCCCACCGCGTTGCCGATGGCGAAGGCGCAGAAGCCCCCCAGCGCCAGGGTCGACGCGGGCAGGCGGACGTCGGCATAACGACTGGCCGACCACTCGTAGGCGAGCATCAGCAGAAAACCCAGCACGGTGGCCAGCATAGCCGTGAACAGCGCCCGTGGCGGCACCGCCGCCAGCGAGTCGCGCACCTGATCCGGGTTGATCTCGCGCACCAGATGCCAGCAGGCCAGCAGCGCCAGGCCGAACAGCAGCAACGACAGGCCGAGGCCGATCAGGTGACGCTGACGGTGCAGCCAGCCGGGTCGAGAAGGGGGAGGAAGTTCCGGCGCATCGGCGCCGTTAGCGGGGAGTTCGGATACCGCTCGACTCATGTCGAAACGCCTCTGATGGACGCCACCTCGGAGCGAGGTCTTGGTCAGAGTGCAGATGTAACGAAATGTTCCTCGGCTTTCCGCTTTTCGTCACGCGTACCGCAGCGTTTGCGCCGTCAGGCTTCGTCGAGGAAACGCAGACCCGCGCCCTCGGCATCCACCCGCATCACTTCCATCTGCAGGATGGGCGCGGGGAAGGGCAGATCCTGGACCTGCCCGGTGACGTGGGTGCCAACGGCCAGGCCGGCCATGTCCGGATGCTTCACATACACGCCGCTGTCGGACAGGTCGCGAGTCTGTGCCAGCAGCTCACCGAAACTCGGATGGCTGATCTTGATCCGGCACTTCATCGGGGTACGTACCTGCTGACGCTGGTTGGACATGACGGCTCCGAGGATTGGTCGAGCGATGTCGCCTTTAATAGCGCATTACCGCGCCGAGGCCCAGCAGGTGGCAGAAAAAAGGCGCCATCATGGCGCCTTCTTCGACAATCCTGCCCTGAAGCAGGACGTCAGTACCACTTGGCCTCGCCATCCGGGCGCTTCTTGAAGCGCTTCATGCTCCACATGTACTGGCTCGGATAGGTGCGCACGTAACGTGCGATCACTTCGCTCATCGCCGCCACGCCCTCTTCCACGTTTTCGCTGTACATGCCTTCCGGCGCGGCCTCGAGAATCACCTTGTAACCGCTGCCGTCATCCAGGCGCACGGCATGCAGGAACACCCCGACCGCCTTGCCGCCGGTGAGCATGCCAGGGACGAACTTGCTGGTCAGGGCCAGGGTACCGAGGAAGGGCACGAACACCCCCGCCGAACGGCTCGGCTCCGGGTCGGCGGGAATACCCACGGCGCCGCCCGAGCGCACTTCCTTGATGATGCGCAGGATGCCTTCCTTGGTTGACGGGGCCACACGGTTGCCCATCTGCACGCGTTGCTGCTGCAGCAACTCGTCGACCGCCTTGAGCTTCGGCGGGCGGTAGAAAACGATAGGTTTGCACTGGTTGCCGTAGAAGTGATTGAGCACTTCCCAGTTGCCCAGGTGACTGGTGATGCCGACCACCCCCTTGCCGGAGGCCAGCGCCTGCTGCAGCACTTCCAGGCCTTCCACTTCGCGGACCAGCTGGAGCGACTTCTGCGCCGGCCAGATCCAGGCGCAGGCGCTTTCGGTCAGGGTCTTGCCGATGTCCTTGAGGCTTTTCCCGACCAGGCGCTCGCGCTCGGCCTCGCTCAGCTCGGGAAAGCACTTGGCCAGGTTGATGCGCGCGACGTCACGCGAACCGTTCGGCAGCTTCCACATCAACCAGCCGATGGCATTGCCCACGGCCTGCACGGCACGCCAGGGCAGCAGTGCGAACAAGCGCAGGAACCCCACGACCAGGGCGCCCTTGAGTTTCTCCACGACAGACTCCAACCGCTCGGAAAGGCGTCAATTGTAGCGGCGCAGGAGCCGTGCAGTCAGTACAGGCTCGTCCGAACCCGTTGCTGCAGGTCGCGCTCGTAGGCCTCGACGTCGAACTCGTCGTCGAGGATGCAGCGGAAGATATCGCCGGCACGGGGCAGGCTGGCCCGCTCGACCTGACGCGCGGCATCCCACAACCCGGAGCGCAGCGCCGCCTTGGAACACTGGAAGTAGCAACTGTCGATGCGGATGCGCAGCACGCTGCGTGGCAACTTGCCCTGAGCGCGCCCCAGTTCGAGCAGTTCGGGGTCGAGAGAGATTTCCGCGCGACCATTGACCCGCAGGCTCTCGCCGACTCCGGGGATCAGGAACAGCAGCGCCACCTGAGGGTTCTGCACGATGTTGCGCAGGCTGTCGATGCGGTTGTTGCCGGGGCGGTCCGGCAGCAACAGGGTCTGGTCGTCGAGAATCTGCACGAACCCCGGCGCATCGCCTCGCGGCGAGCAGTCCATGCCGTCCGCGCCGGTGCTGGCCAGGACCACGAAGGGCGAGGCCTCGATCAGCGCACGGTAGGGTGCGATCAGCCGTGGCAGCTCCTTGCGCCGCGAACGTTCGTGGCTTTCGCCGTACAGTGCGAGCAGTTCATCCAGCGTGGTGATGGTGGTCATGAGCCCTTCAATTGCGCGTAACGGTCGCAGTCGGTGGTGTGGTCCATCACCATACCCGTGGCCTGCATGAAGGCATAGCAGATCGTCGGGCCGACGAAGGTGAAGCCGGCCTTCTTCAGCGCCTTGCTCATCGCCTCGGCCTCGGGGGTCACGGCCGGCATCTGGCTGCGGTCACTGAAGTGGTTGATCTTCGGCGCGCCGCCAACGAACGACCAGAGCAGCGTCATCGGGTCCTCCAGGCGCAACCAGGCCTGCGCGTTCTGGCGCACGGCCTTGAGCTTGAGGCGGTTGCGGATGATGCCGGGGTCCTGCATCAGCTGCTCGATCTCCTCGTCGCTCAACCGCGCCAGGCGCTCGGGGTCGAAGCCGTGCAGCACCTGGCGATAGCGCTCGCGCTTCTTCAGCACGGTGATCCACGACAGCCCGGCCTGCGCGCCTTCGAGTAGCAGCATCTCGAACAGATGGCGCGCATCGCGCTGCGGCACGCCCCATTCCTCGTCGTGGTAGGCCTGGTAGAGCGGATCGTCGGTACACCAGAAGCAACGGGGCATGGCGGTAGGCCTCGGTCAGGATGAGGGGGTGACTATAGCCGCAAAACAACTGGATATAAATACAGCACGCACAACCGCAGGATGATGCCGATGTGCCGTACCCTGCGGCTTGCGTCGAGTTTCGATATACTCCCCGGCTTTCCCTCGCAAGCCTCCACAGGTGATTTCTTCGTGAGCCAGAACAAGCCTGCCGCACGCACCTTCCAGGACCTGATCCTGGCCCTGCAGAACTACTGGGCCGAACAGGGCTGCGTCGTGCTGCAACCCTATGACATGGAAGTCGGCGCCGGCACCTTCCACACCGCCACTTTCCTGCGCGCCGTCGGCCCGGAAACCTGGAACGCCGCCTACGTGCAGCCCTCGCGCCGCCCGACCGACGGCCGTTACGGGGAAAACCCCAACCGCCTGCAGCACTACTACCAGTTCCAGGTGGTCCTCAAGCCCAACCCGGAGAACTTCCAGGAGCTGTACCTGGGTTCTCTCAAGGCCATCGGCCTCGATCCGGAAGTCCACGACATCCGCTTCGTCGAGGACAACTGGGAGTCGCCGACCCTCGGCGCCTGGGGCCTGGGCTGGGAAATCTGGCTCAACGGCATGGAAGTCACCCAGTTCACCTACTTCCAGCAGGTCGGTGGCATCGAGTGCTACCCGGTGACCGGCGAGATCACCTATGGCCTGGAGCGCCTGGCCATGTACCTGCAGGGCGTCGACTCGGTCTATGACCTGATCTGGACCGACGGTCCGTTCGGCACCGTGACCTATGGCGACGTGTTCCACCAGAACGAAGTGGAGCAGTCGACCTACAACTTCGAGCACGCCAACGTCGAGAAACTGTTCGAACTGTTCGACTTCTACGAGAGCGAAGCCAACCGCCTGATCGAGCTGCAATTGCCGCTTCCGACCTACGAGATGGTGCTCAAGGCCTCGCACACCTTCAACCTGCTCGACGCCCGCCGCGCCATCTCGGTGACCGCGCGTCAGCAGTACATCCTGCGTGTACGCACCCTGGCTCGCGCCGTGGCGCAGAGCTACCTGCAGGCACGTGCCCGACTCGGCTTCCCCATGGCCACCCCGGAATTGCGTGACGAAGTACTGGCCAAGCTGGAGGCGCAAGCATGAGTGCACAAGATTTCCTGGTCGAGCTGGGCACCGAAGAGCTGCCACCGAAGGCCCTGAAAACCCTGGGCGACGCCTTCCTCGCCGGTATCGAGAAGGGCCTCAAGGCCGCTGGCCTGAACTACGCCAGCGCCCGTGCCTATGCCGCGCCGCGCCGCCTGGCGGTGCTGGTCGAGCAGCTCGAGGAGCAGCAGGCCGACCGCAGCATGAACCTCGACGGCCCGCCCATCCAGGCCGCCTTCGACGCCGACGGCAATCCCACCCAGGCTGCCCTGGGCTTCGCCCGCAAGTGCGGCGTGGACATTGCCGAGATCGACCGCAGTGGGCCGAAACTGCGTTTCGCCCAGCACATCCCTGGCCAGCCGGCCGTGAACCTGCTGCCGACCATCGTCGCCGACTCGCTCAACGACCTGCCGATTCCCAAGCGCATGCGCTGGGCCGCTCGCCGCGACGAATTCGTGCGCCCGACCCAGTGGCTGGTGATGCTCTTCGGCGACAGCGTGGTCGACTGCGAGATCCTCACCCAGAAGGCTGGCCGCGTGTCCCGTGGCCATCGCTTCCACGCCAACCGTGACGTGCGCATCAGCAGCCCGGCGAACTACGCCGAGGACCTGCGCAGCGCCTATGTGCTGGCCGACTTCGCCGAGCGCCGTACGCTGATCAGCCAGCGCGTCGACCAGCTGGCCGCCGCGGAGCAGGGCACGGCCATCGTGCCGCCGGCGCTGCTGGACGAAGTCACCGCCCTGGTCGAATGGCCGGTGCCGCTGGTCTGCTCCTTCGAGGAACGCTTCCTCGAGGTGCCGCAGGAGGCGCTGATCAGCACCATGCAGGACAACCAGAAGTACTTCTGCCTGCTGGACGCGAACGGCAAGCTGCTGCCGCGCTTCATCACCGTGGCCAACGTCGAGTCCAAGGACCCGGCGCAGATCGTTTCCGGCAACGAGAAGGTCGTGCGCCCGCGCCTGACCGACGCCGAGTTCTTCTTCAAGCAGGACAAGAAGCAGAAGCTCGAAGGCTTCAACCAGCGCCTGGCCAATGTGGTGTTCCAGGCCCAGCTCGGTTCGGTGTTCGACAAGGCCGAGCGCGTCTCGGCGCTGGCCGGCTTCATCGCCCGCGAAGTCGGTGGCGATGCCCAGCGTGCCGCCCGTGCCGGCCTGCTGAGCAAATGCGACCTGGCCACCGAGATGGTCGGCGAGTTCCCGGAAATGCAGGGCATCGCCGGCTACTACTACGCGCTCAACGACGGTGAGCCGGAAGACGTCGCCCTGGCCCTGAACGAGCAGTACATGCCGCGCGGTGCCGGTGCCGAGCTGCCGAGCACCCTGACCGGTGCCGCGGTGGCCGTGGCCGACAAGCTCGACACCCTGGTCGGCATCTTCGGCATCGGCATGCTGCCCACCGGCTCCAAGGACCCCTACGCCCTGCGCCGCGCTGCCCTCGGCGTGCTGCGCATCCTCATCGAGAAGGGTCTGGACCTGGACCTGGCTGCCGCCGTCGATTTCGCCGTCGCCCAGTACGCCGGCAAGGTCAAGCACGATGGCCTGGCGGCCCAGGTGCTGGAATTCATCTTCGACCGCCTGCGTGCGCGCTACGAAGACGAAGGCATCGACGTCGCCGTGTACCAGTCCGTGCGGGCGGTCAACCCGACCTCGCCGCTGGACTTCGACCAGCGCGTGCAGGCCGTGCAGGCCTTCCGCAAACTGCCACAGGCCGAGGCCCTGGCCGCCGCCAACAAGCGCGTGTCGAACCTGCTGAGCAAGGCCGAAGGTGGCGTCGCCGCCCAGGTCGAAGCGCACTACTTCGACAACCCCAGCGAGTTCGCCCTGCACGCGGCGATCCAGCAGGCCGACCAGGCCGTACAGCCGCTGGCCGCTGGCCGCCAGTACGACGAGGCCCTGGCCAAGCTGGCCAGCCTGCGCGAGCCGGTGGACGCCTTCTTCGAGGCGGTGCTGGTCAACGCCGAGGATGCACGCGTACGTGCCAACCGCTATGCCCTGCTGGCCCGTCTGCGTGGCCTGTTCCTCGGCGTCGCGGATATCTCCCTGCTCGGCTGACACACGGCAGCGGCAAGCTACAGGCAGCATGGCGGCAAGCAGGCCGTCGCTGACTTGTAGCTTGCGGCTCGGAGCTTGCTGCTATGAAGTTACTGATCCTCGACCGCGACGGTGTCATCAACGAAGACTCCGACGCCTATATCAAGAGCCTCGACGAGTGGCTGCCGATTCCCTCGTCGATTGCCGCCATCGCGCGCCTGTCGCGTGCCGGCTGGACGGTGGCCGTGGCCACCAACCAGTCCGGAATCGCCCGAGGCTACTACGACCTGGCGACCCTGGAGTCGATGCATGCGCGCCTGCGCGAGCTGGTGGCGGAGCAGGGCGGCGAAGTCGGTCTGATCGTCTACTGTCCACACGGGCCGGACGATGGCTGCGACTGCCGCAAGCCAAAGCCGGGTATGCTCAGGCAGATCGCTGCGCACTACGGCACGGAATTGGCAGGTATCTGGTTCGTCGGTGACAGCAGCGGTGACCTGCAGGCGGCGCTGACCGTCGACTGTCAACCTGTGCTGGTGAAGACCGGCAAGGGCGAACGAACCCTGGCCAAGGCATTGCCGCCAGGAACCCTGGTATTCGACGATCTGGCGGCTGTCGCCGATCGACTGCTCTCATAAGGTGCGAAGTTCAATGGCGATCGTGCAGGCCCTCAGAATCACGCTTTTCTACCTGCTCCTGTCGTCCAGCTCCTTCTTCTGGTGCCTGATCAGCCTGCTGGTCGCGCCCTTGCTGCCCTTCCGCCAGCGCTATCGCTTCGTGGTCCAGGCCTGGTGCAACTGCGCGGTCTGGCTGGCCAAGGTGATCGTCGGCATCCGCTACGAGGTGCGTGGCCTGGAGCACATCCCCGAGCGCCCGTGCGTGATCCTCGCCAATCACCAGAGCACCTGGGAAACCTTCTTCCTCTCCGGCTTCTTCGAGCCGCTGTCGCAAGTGGTCAAGCGCGAGCTGCTGCGCGTGCCGTTCTTCGGCTGGGGCATGGCCCTGCTCAAGCCCATCGCCATCGACCGCAGCAACCCCAAGGCGGCGCTCAAGCAGATGGCCAAGCAGGGCGACGAGCGCCTCAAGCAGGGCGCCTGGGTCCTGGTGTTCCCCGAAGGCACGCGCATTCAGCCAGGGCAGATCGGCAAGTTCTCTCGCGGCGGTGCGGCGCTCGCGGTCAACGCCGGTCTGCCGGTACTGCCCATCGCCCACAACGCTGGTGAGTTCTGGCCCAAGGAAGGCTGGGGCAAGCGCTCCGGCACCATCCAGGTGATCATCGGCGCGCCCATGCATGCCGAGGGCGAGGGCCCGCGTGCCATCGCCGAGCTCAACGAGCGTGCCTTCCAGTGGGTCTGCCAGCAACAGGCCGCGATGCGCGGTGAAGAACCGGTACTGAGCCGCCTGGGCGAATCGCTCTAGCTGTGGATAAGCTGTGCGTCAAATACCAGCAATGCGCCATCACAGGATTCAAGCACATGATTTTCCTGGAGATTGGGCAGCACTAGGAAAATCGGCCTGTAGGGTATAACTTGCCTGAATGCCAATGCATGCCTCACAAGGCTCGACGGGCGCACAGTCTCGCCCCTGCAGATGGCCGATGATCCGATCGGGAAAAGGAATTCGCTGCCATGCCATCGATCTACCAGCTCAAGCCTGCCTTCCAGAACCTGTTGCGCCCGGGCGTCGAACGCCTCCATGCGCGTGGCGTCACCGCCAACCAGGTGACCCTGGCGGCCGCGATCGTTTCCCTGCTGCTCGGTGCCCTGCTTGCGGCCTACAGCCAGCTGGCCTGGTTGTTCGCCCTGATCCCGCTGTGGATGCTGCTGCGCATGGCGCTGAATGCCGTCGACGGCATGCTGGCCCGTGAATTCGGCCAGCAATCGAAACTCGGCGCCTACCTCAACGAACTCTGCGACGTTATCGCCGACAGCGCCCTGTACCTGCCCTTCGCCCTGCTGCCGGGCGTCTCACCGCTGCTGGTGGTGGTCGTGGTCCTGCTGGCAGTGATCAGCGAATACGCCGGCGTGCTCGGCCCCATGGTCGGCGCGTCACGCCGCTACGACGGCCCGATGGGCAAGAGCGACCGCGCCTTCTGCTTCGGCGTGCTCGGTGCCGGCGTCGCCACCGGGCTGCTCTCGGCCTGGTGGATCAACGCCCTGCTGGCACTGGTCCTGGCCCTGCTGCTCTATACCCTCTACAACCGCGTTCGCCACGGGCTGGCCGAAACGGCCTGAGCCATCCTCGGAATAAGGAGATTCCATGCGCCCCATCCAACTGCACACCTTCACCACCCACGACGGCGTCGAACTGAGCTATCGCCACTGGCCCGCCACCGCCCCCGAAGAGGGCCCGCGACAGGCGGTCCTGCTGTTCCATCGCGGCCATGAACACGGCGGGCGCATGGCTCACCTGGTGGATGAGCTGGACCTGCCACACTGCGACTTCTTCGCCTGGGACGCCCGTGGCCACGGCCTTTCGCCCGGCGCGCGGGGCGACAGCCCGAGCTTCGCCACCAGCGTGCGTGACGTGCAGACCTTCGTCGAGCACATCGGCAGCCAGCACGGCATCGTCGAGCAGGACCTGGCCGTGGTCGCACAGAGCGTCGGGGCGGTGATCATCGCCACCTGGGCCCACGACTATGCCCCCAAGGTGCGCTGCCTGGTGCTCGCCTCGCCGGCCTTCAAGGTCAAGCTCTACGTGCCGTTCGCCCGCCCCGGCTTGAAGTTGCTGCATGCCTGGCGCGGCAATTTCTTCGTCAACAGCTACGTCAAGGCCAGGTTCCTGACCCACGACCCGGAGCGCATCGCCTCGTTCGACAACGATTCGCTGATCGCCCGCCCTATCTCGGTCACCATGCTCCTGGGCCTGTACGAGGCGGCCGATCGCATCGTCGCCGATGCCCAGGCGATTCAGGTGCCGACCCAGCTGCTGATCTCCGCTGCGGACTTCGTCGTGCACCGCAAGCCGCAGGAAGCCTTCTTCGAGCGCCTCGGCAGCGTACGCAAGGAGAAGCACCTGCTGCCCGGCTTCTTCCACGACACCCTCGGCGAGCGTGACCGGGCCCATGCACTGAGCCGCGCCCGCCGCTTCATCCTGCGCAACTTCGAGCAACCCATGGCACGGCCGTCGCTGCTCGACGCCGACCGCCTGGGCGTCACCTGCGCCGAAGCCGAGGAGCTGGCTGCGCCCTTGCCGCAGAACTCGCTGCGCGACCTGTACTGGCGCGCCACCCGCGCCGGCATGCGCCTCGGCAGCGGCCTGTCGGACGGGGTCAAGCTGGGTTTCGACACCGGCTTCGACTCCGGCAGCACGCTGGACTACGTCTACCGCAACCAGCCCAGCGGCAAGGGCGCGCTGGGCCGGCTGATCGACCGGAACTACCTGGACTCCATCGGCTGGCGTGGCATCCGCCAGCGCAAGCTGCATGCCGAGGAGCTGCTGCGCCTGGCCATGCTCAGGCTGCGTGAGGCAGGCAAGGCCGTGCGCATCGTCGACATCGCCGCCGGCCATGGCCGTTACATCCTCGAATCGCTGGAGGGCCAGGAACAGCGTCCGGACTCGATCCTCCTGCGCGACTACAGCGACATCAACGTTCGCGACGGCAATGCGCTGATCCAGCAGAAGGATCTCGGCGACATCGCCCGTTTCGTCAAGGGCGATGCCTTCGACCGCGAAGGCCTCGCGGCGCTCGATCCCAAACCGACCCTGGCGGTGGTCTCCGGCCTGTACGAACTGTTCGGCAGCAACCAGATGGTCGGCGACTCACTGGCGGGCCTAGCGGCAGCGGTCGAGGAGGGCGGCTACCTGGTCTACACGGGGCAACCCTGGCACCCGCAGCTGGAGCTGATCGCCCGCGCCCTGACCAGCCACCGTGACGGCCAGGCCTGGGTCATGCGCCGGCGCAGCCAGGCGGAGATGGACCAGCTGGTCGAGGCAGCAGGCTTCCGCAAGGTGGCCCAGCGTATCGATCAGTGGGGCATCTTCAGCGTGTCCCTGGCGCAACGGGTGAAGTGATGCAGAGCACCCGCGAGCAGGGATTGTGGAAGCGGGGCGTTCTCTGGCTGCTGTTGCTCGGCCCGCTGTTCTTCGCCAGCTACGGCTTCGCCAACTGGTTCACCGGCCAGCGTGACGATGTCGGCAACCTGGTCTTCGCCTGGGAGACGCAGGTGCCGCTCTGGCCCTGGACCATCGTGCCCTACTGGTCGATCGACCTGCTCTACGGCCTGTCGTTCCTGCTGCCCGCGTGCCGCCGTGAGATGGACCGCCATGCACTGCGCCTGCTCGCCGCGCAGGTGATCTGCGTGGCCTGCTTCCTCCTCTGGCCGCTGCGCTTCACCTTCGAGCGCCCCCCTCTGGAGGGCACGTTCGGCATGCTCTTCGACCTGTTGATGGGTTTCGACAAACCCTTCAACCAGGCGCCCTCCCTGCACATCACGCTGCTGGTGATCATCTGGGCGATGTTCGCCAACCACACCCGCGGCCCGTTCTGGCGCGGACTGCTGCACCTGTGGATGGGGCTGATCGGCCTGTCCGTGCTGACCACCTGGCAACACCACTTCATCGACGTGCCCACCGGGCTGCTCGCCGGCTTCTTCTGCCTCTGGCTGCTGCCGCTGCAGGGCAGCACGCCGTTGCAGCACATGCGCCTGGCCACTGATCCTCGTCACTGGCGCCTGGCACTGCGCTACAGCCTCGGCGCGCTGCTGTGCTCGGCACTGGCGGTCAACCTAGGCGGTGCCTGGCTGTGGCTGTTGTGGCCGAGCGTTTCCCTGGCCATGGTCGCACTCAACTACCTGCTGTTCGGCGCGGCCGGCTTCCAGAAACAGGCCAATGGGCGTCTCAGTCCGGCGTCTACGGCACTGCTCGGCCCTTACCTGCTCGCCGCCTGGATCAATTCGCGGCTATGGACGTACCGCCAGCCCGCGCCCAGCCTGGTGGTCGACGGTATTCACCTCGGCCGCCTGCCCGCGGCGGGCGATCTCGACGGCTACGCCGCGCTGGTCGACCTGTGCGCCGAACTGCCGGCAGCGCCGGGCACGCTGGCCTATTGCAGCCTGCCGACACTGGACCTGGTCGCACCGGATGCCGCGACATGCCGACACGCCGCCGAAGCCATCGAGCGCCTGCGCCATCAGGGCCCACTGCTGGTCTGTTGCGCCCTGGGCTACTCACGCAGCGCCACCGCCGTCGCGGCCTGGCTGCTGCACAGCGGGCGCTGCAGCGATGTGCACAGCGCGGTCGAGCTGATCCGCCAGGCCCGCCCACAGGTGGTGCTCGGCCCACAGCATCTGGCAGCGCTGCAGCGCCTGCTTGAGGCCCCACCACAGGTGGAGGTCGCCCATGCAGGCTGACCTGCAACTGGTCGCCGCGCTGCTGCGACGTGGACGCAGCCTCGATCACTTTTCCACTGCGCTGAGCCTGGTCGCTGTCGTGCTCGGGCTGTCGCCCCTGCTGGGTGCGCCGGGCAGCCTCGGCCTGGGGCTGTTCTGCGCGGCATTGCTGCTGGTCGGGCTCGCCGAGAAGTACTGGGCGCTGCGCGTCGCCCTGGACGCCGAACTGTTCCAGCAACTGGCGTGCGCCGGTGAGCAGCTGGACGCGCACACCCAGGCGCTGGATCAGGCGCTGCAGCGCCTCGGCCTGCAACCTGCCGAACAGGCCGGGCGCAGCTGGAGCCTGCGCTGCCAGGGTGCACTCGGCCTGCTGCGTAGGCAGGTACTGTGCTTGCTGTTCCAGGCCGTGCTCGTGCTGTCGGGCATCGTCTTCATTCACGCATTTCCCCCACCCGGTTAAGGAGTCGCCATGCTCGCTGCATTGACCGCTTTCGCCATCACCTCGGCGGCCCGCCTGCTCACGGGGGCCCGCGCCCTCTGGCTGGGCAGCACCGCCCAGCCCACCCAGCGTCTGTACTACGCCAACCACAGCAGCCACGGCGATTTCGTCCTGCTGTGGGCATCACTGCCGCCGGAGCTGCGCAAGACCACGCGCCCGGTAGCCGGTGCCGATTACTGGCAGAAGCCGGGCATGCGCAGCTTCCTGATCAATCGCGTGTTCAACGGCGTGCTGGTCGATCGCGAGCGCAAGGAAGAGGGCGCCAATCCGCTGCAGGCGATGCTCAATGCGCTGGACGGTGGCGATTCGCTGATCATCTTCCCCGAAGGCACGCGCAACCTCAGCGACGAGCCGCTGCTGCCGTTCAAGAGCGGGCTCTTCCACCTGGCTCAGCAACGCCCGCAGGTCGAGCTGGTGCCGGTATGGATCGCCAACCTCAACCGGGTGATGCCCAAGGGCCGTGCATTGCCTCTGCCTTTGCTGTGCACCCTGAGTTTCGGTGCAGCCGTGGAGCCCATCGAGGGGGAGGGCAAGGAAGCCTTCCTGGAACGCGCGCGCAACGCCCTGCTGGCACTGGCACCCGAGGAGGCCTGACATGGATCGCAATACCCTGCTGCTGTTCGCCGGTATCGGTGCCCTGCTGCTGCTGGCCAGCCTGGTCGGCTTCTTCCTGAAGAAGCGCAGTGGTGATCGCCCCAACCCGGTCATCGACAACCTCAACGCGCGAATCAACGCCTGGTGGGTGATGGTGCTGGTCATCGGCATCGCCTTCCTGTTCGGCAACAACGGCGTCGTCCTGCTGTTCTACTTCGTGTCCTTCTACGCCCTGCGCGAGTTCATGACGCTGACGCCCACCCGCCGCAGCGACTATCCCGCACTGGTCGCGGCCTTCTACTTCGCCCTGCCGATGCAGTACCTGCTGATCGCCCTGGGCTGGTACGGCCTGTTCGCCATCTTCATCCCGGTCTACCTGTTCCTGCTGCTGCCGATTCTCGCCTCGCTGGGCGGCGACACCACGCGCTACCTGGAACGTGCAGCCAAGGTGCAGTGGGGCCTGATGATCGCGGTGTACTGCATCTCCTCGGTGCCCGCCTTGCTGACCCTGGACATTCCCGGCTACGAAGGGCGCAACCTGCTGCTGATCGCCTGGCTGATCATCGTCGTGCAGCTCTCGGACGTCCTGCAGTACGTCTGCGGCAAGCTGTTCGGCAAGCACAAGATCGCGCCCAACCTGTCGCCCTCGAAAACCGTGGAAGGCTTCGTCGGCGGCGTGGCACTGGCCACGCTGATCGGCGCCTCGCTGTGCTGGATCACCCCGTTCGCCTTCTGGCAGGCGGCGCTCTTCGCCTTGCTGGTATGCATGCTCGGCTTCGCTGGCGGCCTGGTGATGTCGGCGATCAAGCGCGATCGCGGCGTGAAGGATTGGGGCCACATGATCGAAGGCCACGGCGGCATGCTCGATCGACTGGACTCGGTGTGCTTCGCCGCCCCGGTGTTCTTCCACATGGTGCGCTACTGGTGGGCCTGACGGCCCGCCTTTTCTGCAGGCAATAAAAAACCCGCCGAGGCGGGTTTTTCATGACCTTCCGACTTCCTGTCGTTTGCCATCCTGGCGCGGTCTGTCATCCGTGACCCGGGACATCCAGTTCCCAGTAGGTGTGTGTAGATTAGCCAAGACCCGCAGGCGAGGGGAGACGCCCATGGCGCTTCTCCTTGTAAGCCTTTTGCCATAGCGACAGCCATAAAAAACCCCGGCACACAGGCCGGGGTTTCTGTTTCCGATACCAGAGGTTGGTGATCAGAAGTCCAGGTTCGACACCGCCAGGGCGTTGGACTCGATGAAGTCGCGGCGCGGCTCCACGGCATCGCCCATCAGGGTGTTGAAGATCTGGTCGGCCGCGATGGCATCCTCGATGGTCACCTTGAGCATGCGCCGCACTTCCGGGTCCATGGTGGTTTCCCACAGCTGATCCGGGTTCATCTCGCCGAGACCTTTGTATCGCTGCACGCTGTGACGCTTGGTGCTTTCGGTCATCAGCCAGTCCAGGGCTTCCTTGAACGTGCTCACCGGCTTCTTGCGCTCGCCACGCTGCACGTAGGCACCGTCTTCCAGCAGACTGTTCAGCTGATCGCCCAGCGCCGTGACGCTCTTGTAGTCGTTGCTGGCGAAGAAGTCGCGGTTGAAGGTGGTGTAGCTGGACAGACCGTGTGCCTTGACCTCGACCTCAGGCAGCCAGACGTGGCGCTCACGGTCTTCACGCAGGCTGGCAGTGTAGGTCTGCCCGGACTTCTCCATCGACTTCAGACGCGCGCTGAAGCTGTCCAGCCAGGCCTGCATGCCGGCATGGTCGGCCAGCTGCTCGAGGCCGATGCGCGGCAGGTAGACGAGGTTCTCGGTGATGTCCTTGGGGTAGACGCGCGACAGGCGATCCAGGGTCTTCATCACGCCGCGATAGTCGCCGACCAGCTTCTCCAGCGCACCACCGGACAGACCCGGGGCATTCTCGTTGACGTGCAGGCTGGCGTCTTCCAGGGCCGACTGGGTCATGTACTCGTCCATGGCCTCGTCGTCCTTGATGTACTGCTCCTGCTTGCCGCGCTTGACCTTGTACAGCGGGGGCTGGGCGATGTAGACATAGCCACGCTCGATCAGCTCGGGCAGCTGACGGAAGAAGAAGGTCAGCAGCAGGGTGCGGATGTGCGAACCGTCGACGTCAGCATCGGTCATGATGATGATGTTGTGGTAACGCAGCTTGTCGATGTTGTACTCCTCACGCCCGATACCACAGCCCAGCGCGGTGATCAGGGTGCCGACTTCGGCGGAGGAGAGCATCTTGTCGAAGCGCGCCTTCTCGACGTTGAGGATCTTGCCCTTGAGCGGCAGGATCGCCTGGGTCTTGCGGTTACGGCCCTGCTTGGCAGAACCGCCCGCGGAGTCACCCTCCACGATGTAGAGTTCGGACAGCGCCGGGTCTTTCTCCTGGCAGTCCGCCAGTTTGCCGGGCAGGCCGGCGATATCCAGTGCACCCTTGCGGCGGGTCATCTCGCGCGCCTTGCGCGCCGCTTCACGGGCGCGGGCAGCGTCGATCATCTTGCCGACCACGGCCTTGGCTTCGTTCGGGTTTTCCAGCAGGAAGTCGGCGAAGTACTTGCCCATTTCCTGCTCGACCGCGGTCTTCACTTCGCTGGAGACCAGCTTGTCCTTGGTCTGCGAGCTGAATTTCGGGTCCGGAACCTTGACCGAGATGATCGCGGTCAGGCCTTCACGGGCATCGTCACCGGTGGTGCTGACCTTGAACTTCTTGGCCAGGCCTTCCTGCTCGATGTAGTTGTTCAGGTGACGGGTAAGGGCAGAGCGGAAGCCTGCCAGGTGGGTACCACCGTCACGCTGGGGAATGTTGTTGGTGAAGCAGAGGATGTTCTCGTTGAAGCTGTCGTTCCACTGCAGGGCGACTTCCACACCTACGCCATCTTCTTCGCGCTGGATGTTGAAGTGGAACACCTGGTTGACCACGGTCTTGTTGGTGTTGAGGAACTCGACGAAGGCCTTCAGGCCGCCTTCGTACTTGAACAGCTCTTCCTTGCCGGTGCGCTCGTCACGCAGCAGGATACCCACGCCGGAGTTGAGGAAAGACAGCTCGCGCAGACGCTTGGCCAGGATATCCCAGCTGAAGTGAATGTTGGCGAAGGTCTCTTCGGACGGTTTGAAGTGGATCTGCGTGCCCGTGCCATCGGTATCGCCGACAGCGGTCAGGGGCGCCTGAGGCACGCCATGCACATAGGTCTGCTCCCAGATCTTGCCGCTACGGCGAATGGTCAGCACCAGCTCCTTGGAGAGGGCATTGACCACCGAGACACCCACGCCGTGCAGACCACCGGAGACCTTGTAGCTGTTGTCGTCGAACTTACCGCCCGCGTGCAGCACGGTCATGATGACCTCTGCGGCGGAAACACCTTCCTCCTTGTGCGTGTCGACCGGGATGCCACGGCCGTTGTCACGCACGCTGATCGACTCATCAGGGTGGATGGTGATGGTGATTTCGCTGCAATAACCGGCCAGCGCCTCGTCGATCGAGTTGTCGACCACCTCGAACACCATGTGGTGCAGACCACTACCATCGTCCGTGTCACCGATGTACATCCCGGGACGTTTGCGTACGGCGTCCAGTCCTTTCAGCACCTTGATGCTGGAGGAGTCGTACGTTTGGTTCTCGCTCATGCCTTCACTCCCGATGGTCTTGGGTCTGGGTGATACGGCCATGTTCCACGTGGAACATGGCAACCGGCGTATCCGTCTGCCAGCCTTCCCTCAACAATTCATGATCTACACAGGTGATGAACACCTGGCAGCGCAAATCTTCCAGCAACCGGCATAACGCCTGACGGTGCTGTTCATCCAGTTCCGACGGTAGGTCGTCCACCAGATAGATACACTGGCCTCGCTTGGCTTCGTTGACCAAGTGGCCCTGGGCGATGCGTAATGCACACACCACCAGTTTCTGTTGCCCCCGCGACAGGATCTCTGCCGCGTTATGCCCCGCCAGGCGCAGACGCAAATCGGCGCGCTGTGGTCCGGCCTGGGTGTGCCCGAGTTGCTGGTCACGCTGGAGGGATGAGGCGAGCACGTCGCTCAGCTCACGATCCTTGTCCCAGCCGCGGTAGTAACTCAGGGTCAGTCCTTCCAGCTGCAGCAGCTCGGCGAGCGTACGTTCGAACACCGGCTTCAGCGCCTGGATATAGGCCCTTCGGTAGGTGTCTATGTCCTGGCTGGCACTGCACAATTCGCGGTCCCATGCGGCCTGCGAAGCACCGTCAAGTGTACCATGCCGCAGCCACGAGTTCCGCTGCCGCAGGGCTTTCTGCAGCCGCTGCCAGGCACCGAGAAAGCGATGTTCCACGTGGAACACACCCCAATCGAGGAACTGCCGACGGATCTTCGGCGCGCCCTCCAGCAGGCGAAAACTGTCCGGGTTGATCAGCTGCAGCGGCAGCAGGTCGGCGAGCTGAGCAGCACTGCGTGCATTCTGACCATCGATGCGAATCTGCAATTCACCCTGACGATCACGGGAAATACCCAGATTGCTGGTGCCACCTTCCGCCAGTTGCACCTGGCCGAAAATGGTACAGGCCGGTTGCTCGTAGTGAATGACGGGTTGCAGGCGCGTGCTGCGAAAGGAGCGAGCGAGGCCGAGCAGATGGATGGCCTCCAGCACACTGGTCTTGCCGCTGCCGTTGGCGCCGTGAAGGATGTTGATGCGGGGGGAGGGGGAGAGGGTCACCGGGTGCAGATTGCGCACCGCGGTGACCATGATGCGGCTGAGGGACATTAAAGGCTTAGAGCCTCATCGGCATGACGACGTAGGCAGAATCGTCGTTGTCGGCTTCCTGCAGCAGGGCACTGCTGTTGGAATCGGAGAGAATCAGGCGAACCTGTTCGGTGCCCATCACACCCAGCACGTCCAGCAGGTAGCTGACGTTGAAACCGATCTCCAGGCCGCTGCCGTTGTAGTCGACAACGATCTCTTCCTCGGCCTCTTCCTGCTCCGGGTTGTTGGCCTGGATCTTCAGCAGACCGGCCGCCAGGGTCAGGCGAATACCGCGGTACTTCTCGTTGGAGAGAATCGCCGTACGGCTGAACGCTTCACGCAGCCCCTGACGATCCGCCAGCACCAGCTTGTCACCACCGCGTGGCAGCACGCGCTCGTAATCCGGGAACTTGCCGTCGACCAGCTTGGAGGTGAAGGTGAACTCGCCGGTGTTGGCACGGATGTGGTGTTGACCCAGGACGATGGCCACTTCTGCGTCCTGTTCGGTGAGCAGGCGCGCCAGCTCGAGAATACCTTTGCGCGGCACGATCACCTGGTGCTTGCCGTCCTGCTGGATGCTGGCTTCCATCGAGCACATGGCCAGACGGTGACCGTCGGTGGCCACGGCGCGCAGCATGCCGCTCTGTACTTCCAGCAGCATACCGTTGAGGTAGTAGCGCACGTCCTGCTGAGCCATGGCGAAACTGGTGCGCTCGATCAGGCGACGCAGCTTGGCCTGCGGCAGGTTGAAGGTCAGCGAACCCGGACCTTCCTCGACGGTGGGGAAGTCATTGGCCGGCAGGGTCGACAAGGTGAAGCGGCTGCGACCGGCCTTGACCAGCAACTTCTGGTCGTCGACGCGGATATCGATCAGCGCGTCGCTCGGCAGGCTCTTGCAGATGTCCATCAGCTTGCGTGCCGGCACGGTGATTTCGCCCGGCTCGGCGGCATCTTCCAGCGTGACGCGGCCAACCAGTTCGACTTCCAGGTCGGTACCGGTCAGCGACAGCTGCTGGCCTTCGACCACCAGCAGGACGTTGGACAGAACCGGCAGCGTCTGGCGTCGTTCCACGACACCGGCGACCAGTTGCAGGGGTTTCAACAGGGCTTCGCGTTGAATGGTGAAATGCATGGTCTAGTCCCTTGCCTCGTGGAGCTGCGAATCAGGTAGTCAGGGTACGCAGCAGGTTCTTGTAGTCCTCGCGGATGTCCGCGTCGGATTCCCTAAGTTCAGCAATCTTACGGCATGCGTGCAATACCGTGGTGTGATCACGACCGCCGAAGGCCACACCGATTTCCGGCAGGCTGTGGTTGGTCAGTTCCTTCGACAGAGCCATCGCCACCTGACGCGGCCGTGCGATGGAACGCGAGCGTCGTTTGGACAGCAGGTCGGAGATCTTGATCTTGTAGTACTCGGCCGTGGTGCGCTGGATATTGTCGATGCTGACCAGCTTGTCCTGCAGGGCCAGCAGATCCTTGAGCGACTCACGGATCAGCTCGATGGTGATGTCACGTCCCATGAAGTGCGAGTGAGCGATCACCCGTTTCAACGCACCTTCCAGCTCGCGCACGTTGGAGCGAATGCGCTGGGCAATGAAGAAGGCCGCATCGTGCGGCAGATCCACCTTGGCCTGGTCGGCCTTCTTCATCAGGATCGCGACACGGGTCTCCAGCTCAGGCGGCTCGACCGCAACGGTCAGGCCCCAGCCGAAGCGCGACTTCAGGCGCTCCTCCAGCCCCTCGATCTCCTTCGGGTAGCGGTCACTGGTGAGAATGACCTGCTGACCACCTTCGAGCAGCGCGTTGAAGGTATGGAAGAACTCCTCCTGGGAGCGCTCCTTCTTGGCGAAGAACTGGATGTCATCGATCAGCAGCGCGTCCACCGAACGGTAGAAACGCTTGAACTCGTTGATGGCGTTGAGCTGCAGCGCCTTGACCATGTCGGCGACGAAACGCTCGGAGTGCAGATAGACCACCTTGGCATTGGGGTTCTTCGCCAGCAGGTGATTGCCCACCGCGTGCATCAGGTGCGTCTTGCCCAGGCCGACACCGCCATAGAGGAACAGCGGGTTGTAGCCGTGCTTGGGATTATCGGCCACCTGCCAGGCAGCGGCACGCGCCAACTGGTTGGACTTGCCCTCGACGAAGTTGTCGAAGGTGAAGGTGCGATTGAGGTAACTGGTGTGCTTGAGCCCACCTTCGACCTGCACCGTACGTTCTGTACGCGGCGCAACGGCCGGTGTCGGCGGTTGCGGAGCAGCGCCGGCCATGGAGTCGAAACTGGCGCGCGAAGGCTCTTCCTGCACGGGTGGCGGAACGGGCTTGCTGGTCGCGGCGACTTTCTGCTGCTGCGCGGCACGAGCGGCAGCCGGTGGCGGCGCGGTCGGTGCAACACGAGCGGTTGCCGCGCGCTTGCTACCTATTAATAAGGAAAGCGCAGGCACCAGGCCACCGGCGCGCTCACCGAGCAGCTCCAGCAGACGACTCAGGTACTTTTCATTGACCCAATCGAGCACGAAGCGGTTGGGCGCGTAGACACGCAGCTCGTCGCCTTCGGCTTCGACCTGCAGAGGACGTATCCAGGTGTTGAATTGCTGGGCCGGCAATTCATCGCGCAGGAGCTCGACGCACTGCTGCCATAGTTCCACTGACACTGACTATCCCCTATCCAGGCGGCGTGCAAAAACAGCTGCCATTGTAGCGAGCCACGACCGAGTTATCCACATAGCAAGATGAAGATGGCCAAGTAAAATCAAAGCCTTAGTTACATTCATCAGGCTTATCTTGGGCGCGCCAAACCTTGTGGATAAGCGCCCCTGAACATTCTGCAAAAGCCTGGGGATGAGTGCAGGGATAAACGACCTGTGGGTAAACCAGCATTCTGTCCTCAGGCTGTACCCAGCGGGCACACACCTCACGCACCCGTTTCAGACAGGCTTATGATTCCGCGCACGCCACAGGCAGCCGGCGCTGCAGCGGGTTTTCCACAACGGGGCACGGCGCTAATCATCATAAAAAGAGAAAAGGTTCTTTAAACCCTTTCCTTCTTTCTATTCTTATCTGGCGAATAAGGTTGGTTGGAAATTGACCTACCGTGCGGCTTTCTCTAGAATTGCCGGTCTCTTTAAACCGGGGTCATTCCGACCCTAGTCGATCACCCAGGTAACGCACCATGAAACGCACTTTCCAACCCAGCACCATCAAGCGCGCTCGCACCCACGGTTTCCGTGCTCGTATGGCCACCAAGAACGGCCGTCAAGTCCTGTCGCGTCGTCGCGCCAAGGGCCGCAAGCGTCTGACTGTCTAATTCATCCAGACAGGTGGTGAGTCGAGGCTTCGGCCGGGAAAAGCGACTGCTGACTCCCCGGCAATTCAAGGCAGTCTTCGACTCCCCAAGCGGTAAGGCTCCGGGCAAAAGTGTCCTGTTGCTAGCGCGCGACAACCAGCTTGATCATTCCCGTCTAGGTCTGGTGATCGGCAAGAAGAGCGTCAAGCTCGCCGTCGAGCGCAACCGCATCAAGCGTCAAATCCGCGAGTCGTTCCGGCTCAATCAGCACAACCTGATTGGCTGGGACATCGTGGTGGTCGCCCGGAAAGGGCTAGGCGATCTGGAAAATGCCGAACTCGCTCAGCAGTTCGGCAAACTCTGGAAACGCCTGGCCCGTAACCGGCCCAGTCACGACGCAGAACCATCCCCCGGGACAAGCGACACGCCCCATGCGTAAAGTGGCCCTAGCCTGCATCCAGGTTTATCGCTACGCCATCAGCCCCCTGATGGCCAGTCACTGCCGCTTCTACCCAAGCTGTTCCTGCTATGCCTACGAAGCCATCGATCAACATGGCTTCCTGCGTGGTGGCTGGCTGACAGCCCGCCGGCTAGGTCGCTGCCATCCCTGGAATCCAGGTGGCTACGACCCGGTGCCCCCCGCGAAAACATCCCGATCCCCTTCGATGGCCGAATAATCATGGATATCCAACGCTCGATCCTGATCGTCGCCCTGGCAGTCGTGTCCTACCTCATGGTCCTGCAATGGAACCAGGACTATGGCCAGGCTGCCCTGCCGGCCGAGGTAAGCACCTCGAACGTCGCGACGCCCAACCTGCCTGACACGCCAGCGGCATCCGCCAGCACCAGCGGCGATGACATCCCCACTGCCGTGGCCGAGCCCAGCGCTGCTGCCGTGGCGCCGACCGCTGCCACCAGCGACGAGCTGATTCGGGTCAAGACCGACGTGCTCGAGCTGGCCATCGATCCTCGCGGTGGCGACGTCGTGCAACTGCGTCTGCCTCAGTACCCTCGCCGTCAGGACCGCCCGGACGTGCCCTTCCAGCTGTTCGACAATGGCAGCGAGCGCACCTATCTGGCCCAGAGCGGCCTGATCGGCCAGAACGCTCCGGACAAATCCAGCGGCCGTGCCCTGTGGAGCAGCGAGAAGCAGAGCTATGCGCTGGCCGAAGGCCAGGACAGCCTGGTGGTCGACCTGACCTACAGCGAAAACGGCGTCAGCTACATCAAGCGCTACAGCTTCAAGCGTGGCCTCAACCCAGAGTGCTCGGCCCGTGAGCAGCAGCTGAAGAAGCCTGGCTGCATCGATCCGTCCGCCTACCAGGTCGACGTTCGTTACCTGATCGACAACCAGAGCGATCAGGCCTGGAGCGGCAACCTGTTCGCCCAGCTCAAGCGTGACAGCAGCGGCGATCCGTCCTCGACCACCGCGACCGGAACCGCCACCTACCTGGGCGCCGCCGTCTGGACCCCTGACGAGCCCTACAAGAAGCTGTCGATGAAAGACATCGACAAGCACGCCTTCAAGGAAACCGTCCAGGGTGGCTGGGTGGCCTGGCTGCAGCATTACTTCGTCACCGCCTGGGTGCCGAGCAAGGATGCCAGCAACCTGATCCAGACCCGCAAGGACAGCCAGGGCAACTACATCGTCGGCTTCACCGGCCCGGCCGTACAGGTCGCTGCCGGCGCCAAGGGCGAAACCGGTGCCGTCCTCTATGCCGGTCCCAAGCTGCAGGAACACCTGGGTACCCTGTCCCCGGGCCTGGAGCTGACCGTCGACTACGGCTTCCTGTGGTTCCTCGCCCAGCCGATCTTCTGGCTGCTGCAAGTCATCCACAGCCTGCTGGGCAACTGGGGCTGGTCGATCATCTTCCTGACCATCATCATCAAGCTGATCTTCTTCCCGCTGTCGGCCGCCAGCTACCGCTCGATGGCGCGCATGCGTGCCGTATCGCCGAAGCTGCAGGCCCTGAAAGAGCAGCACGGTGACGATCGCCAGAAGATGTCCCAGGCGATGATGGAGCTGTACAAGAAAGAGAAGATCAATCCGCTGGGCGGCTGCCTGCCGATCCTGGTGCAGATGCCGGTGTTCCTCGCCCTGTACTGGGTACTGCTGGAATCCGTGGAGATGCGTCAGGCACCGTGGATGTTCTGGATCACCGACCTGTCGATCAAGGATCCGTTCTTCATCCTGCCGATCATCATGGGCGCGACCATGTTCATCCAGCAGCAGCTCAACCCGACGCCGCCGGACCCCATGCAGGCGCGCGTGATGAAGCTGATGCCGATCATCTTCACCTTCTTCTTCCTGTGGTTCCCGGCTGGTCTGGTGCTGTACTGGGTGGTCAACAACTGCCTGTCCATCGCCCAGCAGTGGTACATTACGCGCAGGATCGAAGCCGCATCGAAACCGGCCAACGCCTGATTCGACAAGGCTTCCAAGCATCAAGCAAACGCCCCATGATTGGGGCGTTTTGCTATCCATCGTCCCCGTAGCGACCCTGGCCCTGCCTACAACCGAGTGAATGCCATGACCCATGCCCGAGACACCATCGCAGCCGTAGCCACCGCCCAGGGACGCGGCGGCGTCGGCATCGTGCGGGTCTCGGGGCCACTGGCCGGGCGGTTGGCGCAGACGATCTGCCGGCGCGAGCTGAAACCCCGCTTCGCTCATCACGGCGCCTTTCACGGCGAGGCCGAGCAGGTACTGGACGAAGGCCTGGCGATCTACTTTCCCGGCCCGAACTCCTTCACCGGCGAGGACGTGCTCGAACTGCAGGGCCACGGTGGCCCGGTGGTGCTCGACCTGCTGCTGCGCCGTTGCCTGGAGCTGGGCGCACGCCTGGCCCGACCCGGTGAGTTCAGCGAACGTGCATTTCTCAACGACAAGCTCGACCTGGCCCAGGCCGAAGCCATCGCCGACCTGATCGAGGCCAGCTCCGAACAGGCCGCACGCAACGCCCTGCGCTCGTTGCAGGGCGAGTTTTCCAGGCGCGTGCACGCGCTGACCGAAGCGCTGATCCAGCTGCGCATCTATGTCGAGGCGGCCATCGACTTCCCCGAGGAAGAAATCGATTTTCTCGCCGACGGCCATGTGCTGAAGCAACTCGACGGCGTTCGCGCAGACTTATCCACAGTGTTGCGTGAAGCTGGCCAGGGCGCCTTGCTGCGCGACGGCATGACCGTGGTCATCGCTGGCCGTCCCAACGCCGGCAAGTCCAGCCTGCTCAATGCCCTGGCCGGGCGCGAGGCGGCCATCGTCACGGATATCGCCGGCACCACCCGCGACGTCCTGCGCGAACATATCCACATCGACGGCATGCCCCTGCACGTGGTCGACACCGCCGGCCTGCGCGCTACCGATGACCAGGTGGAGCGCATCGGCGTGGAGCGCGCGCTGAAGGCCATAGGCGAGGCCGACCGGGTGCTGCTGGTGGTCGACTCCACCGCACCGGAGGCAGCCGATCCCTTCGCCCTGTGGCCGGAGTTTCTCGAGCAGCGCCCGGATCCCGTGCGCGTCACCCTGATCCGCAACAAGGCCGACCTGTCAGGCGAGACCGTCACGCTGGCAACCAGCGCCGATGGCCATGTCACCCTCAGTCTGTCGGCCAAGTCTGCCGAAGGCCTGGAACTGCTGCGCGAGCATCTGAAAGCCTGCATGGGTTATCAACAGACCGCCGAAAGCGGTTTCAGCGCCCGTCGCCGCCACCTCGAAGCCCTGCACCAGGCCGAACAGTACCTCGATCACGGCCGCAACCAGCTGACCCTGATGGGCGCAGGCGAACTCCTCGCCGAAGACCTGCGCATGGCCCAGCAGGCCCTGGGTGAGATCACCGGCGCTTTCAGCAGCGACGACCTGCTGGGGCGCATCTTCTCCAGCTTCTGCATCGGCAAGTGACACCGGCAGGCAGAGACAGGCCGCCGCGTCGCTCTCTTCCCGTTGTACGAAGCGCGCTCCTCCAGCCTTCTCCCAGCGCCGACTCAGCCTTCCTTGCCACTTCCTGGCTCGCATCCGGGCTGATGCCCGCTGCCTGCAGCTTTCCTTCGCCTCACATATCCAGCGTGCGCCGCCTCGCCAGCGAGTTATTCAGGCCCGGATAAACCCTGTGGAAAACAGCCCCTGAACCCTGCCCATAAGCCTATGACAAAGCTGGGCGTAACCGCCCCTGTTGATAACCATCCATTCCATCCACAGTGGTTCAGCAGCTTTCCCAGCGCAAACGAGCAGGATCGACACAGGCTTATCATTCTCTGTACACCTTGATGTACATGGCCTGTAGCTTGTTATCCACAGAAATGGCCTGCTCTATACATAAACATAAAGAACAAGCTTTATAAAAATTCTCTCTTTCTATTCTTTATAAGCCAGTACCCGCTTTGACAGGTCAGGAAGGTGATCAGGTCGGGCGCACAGGCGCAGAGAACGGCGGTAACCGGTTGGCTATTTTTTGTGCAGAAGGCTTCATTCAGGAGAGCGAAGTCCCTATACTTGCCGCCTTTCTTTCAGACCCCTTTCTCAACAGGCACGAGGTGCGTGGTGGATTTCCCTTCCCGTTTTGACGTGATCGTGATCGGCGGCGGTCATGCCGGTACCGAGGCAGCCCTGGCTGCAGCGCGCATGGGCGTGAAGACCCTGCTGCTCACCCATAATGTCGAGACCCTTGGCCAGATGAGCTGCAACCCGGCCATCGGCGGGATCGGCAAGAGCCACCTGGTCAAGGAAATCGATGCCCTCGGCGGTGCCATGGCGACTGCCACCGACAAGGGCGGCATCCAGTTCCGTATCCTCAACAGCCGCAAGGGTCCGGCCGTTCGAGCGACCCGTGCCCAGGCCGACCGCGTGCTGTACAAAGCGGCGGTACGCGAGATTCTGGAAAACCAGCCCAATCTGTGGATTTTTCAACAGGCCGCCGATGACCTGATTGTGGAAAACGCCGAGGTCAAGGGCGTGGTTACCCAGATGGGCCTCAGGTTCCATGCGGATTCCGTGGTGTTGACCACAGGCACCTTCCTCGGTGGACTTATCCACATCGGCCTGCAGAACTACTCCGGCGGCCGCGCCGGCGACCCGCCTTCCATCGCCCTGGCCCAGCGCCTGCGCGAACTGCCGCTGCGTGTCGGTCGCCTGAAAACCGGCACTCCGCCGCGCATCGACGGACGCTCCGTGGACTTCTCGGTGATGACCGAGCAGCCGGGGGACACACCGACGCCGCTGATGTCCTTCCTCGGCAAGCGCGAGCATCAGCCGCAGCAGATCAGTTGCTGGATCACCCACACCAACGCCCGTACCCACGAGATCATCGCGGCGAACCTCGACCGTTCGCCGATGTATTCCGGTGTCATCGAGGGCGTGGGGCCGCGCTACTGCCCGTCGATCGAAGACAAGATCCACCGCTTCGCCGACAAGGACAGCCACCAGGTGTTCATCGAGCCGGAAGGCCTGACCACCCATGAGCTGTATCCCAACGGTATTTCCACCTCGCTGCCGTTCGATGTGCAGTTGCAGATCGTGCGCAGCATCCGCGGCATGGAGAACGCCCATATCGTGCGTCCGGGCTATGCCATCGAGTACGACTACTTCGATCCGCGCGACCTGAAGTACAGCCTGGAGACCAAGGTCATCGGCGGCCTGTTCTTCGCCGGGCAGATCAATGGCACCACCGGCTACGAAGAAGCCGGCGCCCAGGGCCTGCTGGCGGGCTGCAACGCCGCCTTGCGTGCCCAGGGTAAGGAAGCCTGGTGCCCGCGCCGTGACGAGGCCTACATCGGTGTGCTGGTCGACGACCTGATCACCCTAGGCACCCAGGAGCCGTACCGCATGTTCACCTCGCGGGCCGAGTACCGGCTGATTCTGCGCGAGGACAACGCCGACCTGCGCCTGACCGAGAAGGGCCGCGAGCTGGGCCTGGTCGATGACGAGCGCTGGGCGGCGTTCGAAGCCAAGCGTGAGGGCATCATCCAGGAAGAACAGCGCCTGAAGAGCACCTGGGTACGCCCGGGCACCCCGCAGGGCGATGCCATCGCCGCGCGTTTCGGGACCCCGCTGGCCCACGAATACCACCTGCTCAATCTGCTGGCCCGTCCGGAGATCGATTACGCCACCCTTGCCGAAGTGACCGAGTCACCGGCTGTGGATAACCAGGTGGCCGAGCAGGTCGAGATCAAGACCAAGTACGCCGGCTACATCGACCGCCAGCAGGAAGAGATCGCCAAGCTGCGGGCCAGCGAGGACACCAAGCTGCCGGAGGACCTGGACTACAGCGCCATCTCCGGTCTGTCCAAGGAAATCCAGTTCAAGCTGGGCAACACCCGTCCGGCCACCCTCGGCCAGGCCGGGCGCATTCCCGGTGTCACGCCGGCGGCGATCTCCCTGCTGCTGATTCACCTGAAGAAACGCAGTGCGGGTCAGAAACTGGAGCAGAGCGCCTGATGTCGGTCACCCAGCGTCACGCCGAAGAACTGATCCAGGGCGCTCGCGAGCTTGGCGTCGAGCTCAGCGAGCCACAACAGCAGCAACTGCTCGCCTACCTGGGCCTGCTGATCAAGTGGAACAAGGCCTACAACCTCACCGCCGTGCGCGATCCCGACGAGATGGTGTCGCGTCACCTGCTCGACAGCCTGTCGGTGGTGCCCTTCGTGGCCGAGCGTGGGGATAACTGGCTGGACGTCGGCAGCGGCGGCGGCATGCCCGGCATTCCGCTGGCGATCATGTTCCCCGAACGGCGTTTCACCCTGCTCGACTCCAATGGCAAGAAGACCCGTTTTCTGGTCCAGGTGAAGCTCGAGCTGAAACTCGACAACCTCGAGGTTGTCCACAGCCGGGTCGAAGCGTATCGACCCGAGCGGCCCTTCGACGGCATCAGCTCGCGGGCGTTCAGCAGCCTGCAGGATTTCAGCGACTGGACGCGCCACCTTGGCAATGCCGACACCCAGTGGCTGGCGATGAAAGGGGTCCACCCGGACGATGAGCTGCAGGCGTTGCCGGCGGACTTCCGCCTCAGTGCCACGCACGTGTTGCGGGTTCCCGGTTGCCAAGGCCAACGCCATCTGTTGATACTGCGTCGCTCGGTCTAAGGGGGAAGGAAGATGGCCAAGGTATTCGCGATCGCCAATCAGAAAGGCGGCGTGGGCAAAACCACGACGTGCATCAACCTGGCTGCTTCTCTGGTGGCGACCAAGCGCCGCGTGCTGCTCATCGACCTCGACCCGCAGGGCAACGCGACCATGGGCAGTGGCATCGACAAGCATGCCCTCGAGCACTCGATCTACGACGTGCTGATCGGCGAATGCGATCTCAGCGAGGCGATGCAGTTTTCCGAGCATGGCGGCTACCAGCTGTTGCCGGCCAACCGCGACCTGACGGCCGCCGAAGTCGCGCTGCTGGAAATGAAGATGAAGGAAAGTCGCCTGCGCTATGCCCTGGCGCCGATCCGCGAGAACTACGACTACATCCTCATCGACTGCCCGCCGTCGCTGAACATGCTGACCATCAACGCCCTGGTCGCCGCCGACGGTGTGATCATCCCCATGCAGTGCGAGTACTACGCGCTGGAAGGGCTCTCCGATCTGGTCAACAGCATCCAGCGCATCGGCCAGCTGCTCAATCCCAAGCTGCAGATCGAAGGTCTGCTGCGTACCATGTACGACCCGCGCATCAGCCTGACCAACGATGTCAGCGCTCAGCTCAAGGAGCATTTCGGCGACAAGCTGTACGACGCCGTGATCCCGCGTAACGTGCGCCTGGCCGAGGCTCCGAGCTTCGGCATGCCGGCGCTGGTGTATGACAAACAATCCCGTGGTGCCATCGCCTACCTGGCATTGGCCGGCGAGCTGGTGCGCCGTCAGCGCGCCGCCGCGAAAACCGCTACCGCTTAAGGAACATCCGCATGGCTGCGAAGAAACGAGGTCTGGGTCGAGGTCTGGACGCCCTGCTCGGTGGCAACACCGTCAGTGCACTGCAGGAAGAGGCCGCCCAGGTCGATACGCGTGAGCTGCAATACGTGCCGCTGGAACTGATCCAGCGGGGCAAGTACCAGCCGCGTCGCGACATGGACCAGACCGCTCTGGAAGAACTCGCCGCCTCCATCCGCGCCCAGGGCGTGATGCAACCCATCGTGCTGCGGCCGATCGGCGATGGTCGTTTCGAGATCGTCGCCGGTGAGCGTCGCTGGCGAGCCAGCCAGCTGGCCGGCCAGGACAAGATCCCGGCCATGGTTCGCGAGCTGGCGGACGAAGCCGCCATCGCCATGGCGCTGATCGAGAACATCCAGCGCGAGGACCTCAACCCGATCGAGGAAGCCGTCGCCCTGCAGCGCCTGCAGCAGGAATTCGAGCTGACCCAGCAGCAGGTCGCCGATGCCGTCGGCAAATCGCGCGTCACCATCACCAACCTGCTGCGTCTGATCGCCCTGCCGGACGAGATCAAGACACTGCTGTCCCATGGCGACCTGGAGATGGGTCATGCCCGTGCATTGCTCGGTCTGCCCCTCGAACAGCAGGTCGAAGCTGCGCGACACGTTGTCGCACGCGGTCTCACCGTACGCCAGACCGAAGCGCTGGTTCGCCAGTGGCTGAGTGCCAAACCGGCGCCGGCAAAAGCCAAGCCCGACCCGGACATCAGTCGCCTCGAGCAGCGTCTGGCAGAGCGTCTGGGCTCGCCAGTGCAGATAAAACACGGCGCCAAGGGCAAGGGCCAGTTGGTCATCCGCTACAACTCCCTCGACGAATTGCAGGGCGTGCTCGCTCACATCCGCTGAAACAATTCGCCACACCTGACCATGTAGCGCATGGTCGGAAATCACTACCGGACAGTTGAATGGGGGGAATACGCCCCCTATACTCTGCGCGCAATTTTGTTGGCACTTTTTATGCCAATTCATTGAGTTAAAGCGGTCGATAGTCGAGGGACATCAGTTGATGGAACGCCGCATGCCGAAGCGCCTGCCCTTCCATCGCCTACCGGTCTTCCCGGTGCTGATGGCACAACTCGTCGTATTGCTGCTCGCTGCTACGCTGACCTGGCAATGGCGAGGCAACGTGGCGGGTTATTCGGCACTGTTGGGGGGCATGATCGCCTGGTTGCCGAATCTGTATTTCGCCCACAAGGCGTTCCGCTACAGCGGCGCGCGGGCGGCTAGGGAAATCGTCCGTTCTTTTTATGCGGGCGAAGCGGGAAAACTGATTCTGACGTTCGTGCTCTTTGCACTGACGTTTGCGGGCGTGAAACCCCTGGAGGCACCGATGTTGTTCGGTGTCTACCTGCTGACCCTGATGGTCAGCTGGTTCGCCCCGCTGCTGATAACGAAATTTTCAAGACCTTAAAGCGTTCGAGGCAAATAATGGCAGCAGAAACCGCTTCGGGTTACATCCAGCACCACCTCACCAACCTGACCTATGGTCAGCACCCGGTGAACGGCTGGAGTTTCGCCCACACCGCACAGGAAGCCAAAGAAATGGGCTTCTGGGCCTTCCACGTAGACACCCTGGCGGTGTCGGTGGTTCTCGGCCTGATCTTCATCGTCCTGTTCCGCCTGGCGGCGCGCAAGGCCACCTCGGATCAGCCGGGCGGCCTGCAGAACTTCGTCGAGGTTCTGGTCGAGTTCGTCGATGGCAGCGTCAAGGACACCTTCCACGGTCGCAATCCGCTGATTGCCCCGCTGGCCCTGACCATCTTCGTCTGGGTCTTCCTGATGAACTTCATGGACCTCATCCCGGTTGACTGGCTGCCGAAACTGGCTGCCACCCTGGTTGGCGATCCGCACCTGTACTTCCGTGTCGTGCCGACCACCGACCCGAACGCGACCCTGGGCCTGGCCCTGTCGGTGTTCGCCCTGATCCTGTTCTACAGCGTCAAGGTCAAGGGCATCGGCGGCTTCCTCGGCGAGCTGACCATGCACCCGTTCAGCTCCAACAACATTGCCATGAAGATCCTGCTGGTCCCGGTGAACTTCCTGCTGGAATTCGTCACCCTGATCGCCAAGCCGGTCTCCCTGGCACTGCGACTGTTCGGCAACCTGTATGCCGGCGAGCTGATCTTCATCCTGATCGCCATCATGTTCAGCGGCGGCATGCTGCTGGGCTCGCTGGGTGGTGTGCTGCAGCTGGCCTGGGCCATCTTCCACATCCTGATCATCGTGCTGCAGGCGTTCATCTTCATGATGCTGACCATCGTCTACCTGTCGATGGCGCATGAAGACAACCACTAAGGCGCGCTAAGGTTCCGCGGCGCCGCTCAGGCGGCGCCTGCCAGGACAAACCCTCACTGCCCGCGGGCATGAGGGCTGCTGTAAACAAACGATTTCGCTTTACCGCTTCAACAAAAACCTTAACCAATACGACTGTAAGTCGGGAGGAAAAATGGAAACTGTAGTTGGTTTGACCGCTATCGCCGTTGCACTGCTGATCGGCCTGGGTGCCCTGGGTACCGCCATCGGTTTCGGTCTGCTGGGTGGCAAGTTCCTGGAAGGCGCTGCGCGTCAGCCGGAAATGGTCCCGATGCTGCAAGTTAAAATGTTCATCGTCGCCGGTCTGCTCGACGCCGTGACCATGATCGGTGTTGGTATCGCACTGTTCTTCACCTTCGCGAACCCCTTCGTTGGTCAAATCGCAGGCTAATTCACTCGTCTTCGAGTGAATTGGTGTGACGGACAACGAACGAGCGAGGTGTTGGCGTGAACATTAATGCAACCCTGATAGGCCAGTCCGTTGCCTTCTTCATCTTCGTGCTGTTCTGCATGAAGTTCGTATGGCCTCCGGTCATTGCGGCTTTGCAGGAACGTCAGAAGAAGATCGCAGACGGCTTGGACGCTGCCAACCGCGCGGCTCGTGATCTGGAGCTGGCCCACGAGAAAGTGGCCCAGCAACTGCGCGAAGCCAAAGGTCAGGCCGCCGAAATCATCGAGCAAGCCAATAAGCGTGCTGCTCAGATCGTCGACGAAGCCCGTGATCAGGCCCGTGTCGAAGCTGACCGCGTGAAGGCTCAGGCTCAGGCCGAGATCGAACAGGAAATCAACGGCATCAAAGACGCCCTGCGCGCCCAAGTGGGTGGCCTGGCAGTCAGCGGTGCGGAGAAGATCCTGGGCGCATCCATCGACCAAAACGCGCATGCGGAGCTGGTTAACAAACTGGCAGCCGAAATTTAAGCGAGGGCGCGATCATGGCAGAACTGACCACGCTGGCCCGACCTTACGCTAAGGCTGCCTTCGAGCACGCCCAGGCCCACCAGCAACTGGCCAATTGGTCAGCCATGCTCGGCCTGGCTGCAGCGGTGTCGCTCGACGACACCATGCAGCGCGTGCTCAAGGCCCCGCGTCTGACGAGTACAGAAAAGGCCACCACCTTTGTCGAGGTGTGTGGTGACAAGTTCGACGCCCAGGCACAGAACTTCATCCGCGTTATCGCCGAGAACGATCGTCTGGCCTTGTTGCCGGATGTCTTCGCCCTGTTCGAGCTGTACAAGGCCGAGCAAGAGAAGTCGATCGACGTGGATGTCACCAGTGCCTTCGCATTGAGCGATGAACAGCAAGACAAACTCGCCAAGGTTCTCAGTGCACGGCTCGGCCGAGAAGTGCGTCTGCACGCCGCGGAAGATGCCACCCTGATCGGTGGTGTACTGATCCGCGCCGGCGACCTGGTAATCGATGGCTCGGTTCGCGGCAAGCTCGCGAAACTGGCCGAAGCATTGAAATCTTGAGTTTGAAGGGGCAGCAGAGCTATGCAGCAACTCAATCCTTCCGAAATTAGTGAAATCATCAAGGGGCGCATCGAGAAACTCGACGTCGCCTCCCAAGCCCGCAACGAAGGCACCATTGTCTCCGTTTCCGACGGTATCGTGCGTATCTACGGTCTGGCCGACGTCATGTACGGCGAAATGATCGAGTTCCCGGGCGGTGTCTACGGTATGGCACTGAACCTGGAGCAGGACTCCGTCGGTGCCGTTGTGCTGGGTGCTTACACCAGCCTGGCCGAAGGCATGAGCGCCAAGTGCACCGGTCGCATCCTGGAAGTCCCGGTTGGTCCGGAACTGCTGGGCCGCGTCGTCGACGCACTGGGTAACCCGATCGACGGCAAAGGCCCGATCAACGCTCAGGCAACTGACGCGGTTGAGAAGGTTGCACCGGGCGTGATCTGGCGTAAGTCCGTCGACCAGCCGGTACAGACCGGTTACAAGTCGGTCGATGCCATGATCCCGGTCGGCCGTGGCCAGCGCGAGCTGATCATCGGTGACCGTCAGATCGGTAAGACCGCTCTGGCCGTCGACGCCATCATCAACCAGAAAGACAGCGGTATCCGCTGCGTGTACGTGGCTATCGGTCAGAAGCAATCGACCATCGCCAACGTCGTGCGCAAGCTGGAAGAAACCGGTGCGCTGGCCAACACCATCGTGGTGGCCGCTTCCGCTTCCGAATCCGCCGCACTGCAGTTCCTGGCGCCGTACTCCGGCTGCACCATGGGCGAATACTTCCGCGACCGCGGTGAAGACGCCCTGATCGTGTACGACGACCTGTCCAAGCAGGCCGTTGCCTACCGCCAGATCTCCCTGCTGCTGCGCCGTCCGCCAGGCCGTGAAGCCTACCCGGGCGACGTGTTCTATCTCCACAGCCGCCTGCTGGAGCGCGCTTCCCGCGTTTCCGAGGAATACGTCGAGAAGTTCACCAATGGCGCCGTGACTGGCAAGACTGGTTCCCTGACCGCTCTGCCGATCATCGAAACCCAGGCGGGTGACGTTTCCGCGTTCGTTCCGACCAACGTGATCTCGATCACCGACGGTCAGATCTTCCTGGAATCGGCCATGTTCAACTCGGGTATCCGTCCGGCCGTCAACGCCGGTATCTCGGTATCCCGTGTGGGTGGTGCCGCTCAGACCAAGATCATCAAGAAGCTCTCCGGTGGTATCCGTACCGCTCTGGCTCAGTACCGTGAACTGGCGGCCTTCGCCCAGTTCGCCTCTGACCTGGACGAAGCCACCCGCAAGCAGCTCGAGCACGGTCAGCGCGTTACCGAGCTGATGAAGCAGAAGCAGTACGCACCCATGTCGATCGCCGACATGTCCGTGTCTCTGTACGCTGCCGAGCGTGGCTTCCTGACCGACGTGGAAGTGAACAAAGTTGGCGCCTTCGAAGCAGCCCTGCTGGGCTACTTCAACCGTGAGCTGGCCGATCTGATGGCCAAGATCAACGTGAAAGGTGACTTCAACGACGAAATCGACGCGGGCATCAAAGCCGGTATCGAGAAGTTCAAAGCCACCCAAACCTGGTAAGCCGCAGCGGGCGTCGCAAGACGCCCGCCTGCTAACCCGATAGGTGTGAAATGGCAGGCGCAAAAGAGATTCGCAGCAAGATTGCGAGCATCAAAAGCACGCAGAAGATCACCAGCGCCATGGAAAAGGTGGCGGTCAGCAAAATGCGCAAGGCACAACAGCGCATGGCTGCTAGCCGTCCCTACGCGGAGCGTATCCGCCAGGTGATTGGTCATCTGGCCAACGCCAACCCGGAATACCGCCATCCCTTCATGATCGAGCGCCCCGTCAAGCGCGCCGGTTATGTGGTGGTGAGCAGTGACCGTGGTCTGTGCGGTGGCTTGAACACCAACCTGTTCAAGGCCCTGGTCAAGGACATGGCGAAAGATCGCGAGCAAGGCGTGGAGATCGATCTCTGCGTGATTGGCTCCAAGGGTGCGGCATTCTTCCGCAACTTTGGTGGCAATGTCGTCGCTGCGATCAGCCACCTCGGCGAAGAGCCGTCGATCAACGACCTGATCGGTAGTGTCAAGGTCATGCTCGACGCTTACCTCGAGGGGCGTATCGACCGTCTGTCCGTGGTCTCGAACAAGTTCATCAATACCATGACGCAGAAGCCTACAGTGGAGCAGTTGGTTCCGCTGGTGGCCGATCCGGATCAAGACCTCAAGCATCACTGGGACTATCTGTACGAGCCCGATGCCAAGGAACTGCTCGAAGGCCTGATGGTTCGCTACGTCGAATCCCAGGTGTACCAGGCAGTGGTCGAGAACAATGCGGCCGAGCAGGCTGCACGGATGATCGCGATGAAGAACGCCACCGACAACGCTGGCCAGCTCATCAAAGACCTGCAGCTGATTTACAACAAGGCGCGTCAGGCAGCGATCACCCAAGAGATTTCGGAAATCGTCGGCGGCGCTGCCGCGGTTTAAGAACGGTTCAAATATTCAGAGGAACCAAAGATGAGTAGCGGACGTATCGTTCAAATCATCGGCGCCGTTATCGACGTGGAATTCCCGCGTGATCAGGTGCCAGCCGTATACGAGGCGCTGAAAGTAGTCGGCGCCGAAACCACCCTGGAAGTTCAGCAGCAGCTGGGCGACGGCGTGGTGCGTACCATTGCGATGGGTTCGACCGAAGGCCTCAAGCGCGGTCTGGACATCACTCGTACCAACAAGGCCATCTCGGTACCGGTCGGTAAAGCGACCCTGGGCCGTATCATGGACGTGCTGGGCAACCCGATCGACGAAGCCGGCCCCATCGGTGAAGAAGAGCAGTGGGAAATCCACCGCGCTGCGCCGAGCTATGCCGAGCAAGCGGGCGGCAACGACCTGCTGGAAACCGGCATCAAGGTAATCGACCTGGTCTGCCCGTTCGCCAAGGGTGGTAAGGTCGGTCTGTTCGGTGGTGCCGGTGTCGGCAAGACCGTGAACATGATGGAACTGATCCGTAACATCGCCATCGAGCACAGCGGTTATTCCGTGTTCGCCGGTGTGGGTGAGCGTACTCGTGAGGGTAACGACTTCTACCACGAGATGAAGGACTCCAACGTTCTGGACAAGGTAGCCCTGGTCTACGGTCAGATGAACGAGCCACCAGGCAACCGTCTGCGCGTCGCCCTGACCGGCCTGACCATGGCCGAGAAGTTCCGTGACGAAGGCCGTGACGTACTGTTGTTCGTCGACAACATCTACCGTTACACCCTGGCCGGTACCGAAGTATCCGCACTGCTCGGCCGTATGCCGTCGGCAGTAGGTTACCAGCCGACCCTGGCCGAAGAGATGGGCGTTCTGCAGGAGCGCATCACCTCCACCAAGAAAGGTTCGATCACCTCGATCCAGGCCGTATACGTACCTGCGGACGACCTGACCGACCCGAGCCCGGCGACCACCTTCGCCCACTTGGACGCCACCGTCGTACTGAGCCGTGACATCGCTTCCCTGGGTATCTACCCGGCCGTTGACCCGCTGGACTCCACCAGCCGTCAGCTGGATCCGAACGTCATCGGCAACGAACACTACGAGACCGCTCGTGGCGTTCAGTACGTGCTGCAGCGTTACAAGGAACTGAAGGACATCATCGCCATTCTGGGTATGGACGAGCTGTCTGAAGCGGACAAGCAGCTGGTATCGCGCGCTCGTAAGATCCAGCGCTTCCTGTCCCAGCCGTTCTTCGTGGCCGAAGTGTTCACCGGTTCCCCAGGCAAGTACGTCTCCCTGAAGGACACCATCGCTGGCTTCAGCGGTATCCTCAAGGGCGACTACGACCACCTGCCGGAGCAGGCTTTCTACATGGTTGGCGGCATCGACGAAGCCATCGAGAAAGCGAAGAAACTGTAATCACCCATGCGCCTGGCAACGGGCGCATCAGGTTTGTGGATAACCTGGGTTGTCCACAGCCTGCAACCTGAGGCAAGCGTATGGCTATGACAGTCCATTGCGATATCGTCAGCGCGGAAGCGGAGATCTTCTCCGGCCTGGTGGAGATGGTGATTGCGCACGGCAACCTGGGTGATCTGGGTATCGCTCCAGGCCACGCGCCACTGATCACCGACCTGAAGCCGGGCCCGATCCGCCTGATCAAGCAGGGTGGTGAAGCCGAGGTGTTCTACATCTCCGGTGGTTTCCTCGAAGTGCAGCCGAACATGGTCAAGGTTCTCGCCGACACCGTGCAGCGTGCAGCAGACATCGATGAAGCCGCTGCTCAGGAGGCCCTCAAGGCCGCCGAGAAAGCGCTGAGCGAGCAGGGTGCTGAGTTCAACTACAGCTCCGCCGCCGCTCACCTGGCCGAAGTCGCAGCCCAGCTGCGTACCGTCCAGCAACTGCGCAAGAAGTTCGGCGGCTGAGGCCCCCACTTCAACCGTTGCAAGAGAAAGGGTAGCCTAGGCTACCCTTTTTCATTTCTGCCGTTTCACCCTCCGGCGCCCCGCGACGGAGGCTGCCAAGGAATCGTCGTTCATGTCGCTCGATATCGTCATCCTCGCTGCAGGGCAAGGCACCCGCATGCGTTCCGCCCTGCCCAAGGTCCTGCACCCGGTCGCTGACAAGCCCATGCTCGGGCATGTCATCGCCACCGCACGCAGCCTGCAGCCCAGCAGCATCCAGGTGGTGATCGGGCATGGCGCCGATACCGTGCGCGAGCGCCTGGCCGCCGCCGACCTGAACTTCGTCATTCAGGCCGAGCAGCTCGGCACCGGCCACGCCGTTGCTCAGGCGCTGCCGCAGCTCGGCGCCGACACCGTGCTGATCCTCTATGGCGACGTGCCGCTGATCGAGAGCGCGACGCTCGAACGCCTGCTGGCCCTGGTCAGTGATGACCAGCTGGGGCTGCTCACCGTCGAGCTGGCCGACCCGACAGGCTACGGCCGCATCGTCCGTGATGACAACGGCGTGGTGCAGGCGATCGTCGAGCACAAGGACGCCAATGACGCGCAGCGCGCCATCCGCGAAGGCAACACCGGCATTCTCGCGGTTCCGGGCAAGCGCCTGGGGGACTGGCTGGGGCGCCTGTCCAACAGCAACGCGCAGGGCGAGTACTACCTCACCGACGTGATCGCCATGGCCGTCGCCGATGGCCTGATCGTGGCTACCGAGCAGGCGGCCGACGAGATGGAAGTGCTGGGGGCCAACGACCGTATCCAGCTGGCGCAGCTGGAGCGCCACTATCAGCAGCGCGCCGCGCGCCGCCTGATGGCGCAGGGCGTGACCCTGCGCGATCCGCAGCGTTTCGATCTGCGCGGCGAGGTGACGGTGGGACGTGACGTGCTGATCGACGTCAACGTGATCCTCGAAGGCCGGGTGGTGATCGAGGACGATGTGCAGATCGGTCCGAACTGCGTGATCAGGGACTCCGTCCTGCGCAAGGGCGCCATCGTCAAGGCCAACAGTCATCTGGAAGGTGCCGAGATGGGCGAGGGCGCCGACTGCGGTCCGTTCGCGCGTCTGCGTCCGGGCACCCGACTGGGGGCCAGGGCCCATGTGGGTAACTTCGTCGAGCTGAAGAACGCCGTGCTGGGCGAGGGCGCCAAGGCCGGTCACCTCAGCTACCTGGGCGATGCCGAGATCGGTGCGCGGAGCAACATCGGCGCAGGCACCATCACCTGCAACTACGACGGTGCCAACAAGTTCCGTACGGTGATGGGCGAGGACGTGTTCATCGGCTCCAACAGCGCCCTGGTGGCGCCGGTCAACCTTGGTGATCGTGCCACCACGGGCGCCGGTTCGGTGGTCACCAGCGACGTGCCGGCAGACACCCTGGCCGTCGGTCGGGCCAAGCAGCGCAACATCGAGGGCTGGAAACGCCCGCAAAAGCAGCGATGAGCTGCAAGCCTCCAGCTGCAAGTAAGAGCCCTGGCTGACGCCATTTCCTCTATGCTTTGTGGCTTGTGGCTTGTGGCTTGTGGCTTGGAGCTGACTTCATGTTCGGTGTGACGGATTACGCCGCCTTCGTGGTGGCCTTCATCATCCTGCTGGCCATTCCCGGCCCGGGTAACCTGGCGCTGATCCTGTCCACCGGCAAGGGCGGCATCCGCGGTGGACTGGCCTCCACCTTCGGCATCATGTTCGGCGACCAGGTGCTGCTGTGGCTGGCGGTGGCCGGTGTCGCCGCGCTACTCAAGGCCTATCCGACGGCCTTCCACCTGGTGCAATGGCTGGGGGCGGCCTACCTGATCTATCTCGGCCTGCGCATGCTGCTGGCCAAGCCGGGGGCCGCACCGACGCTGAACATCGAGCCGCGCCACTACCTGTGGCAGACGCTGATGATCACCGTCTTCAACCCCAAGGCGATCATCTTCTACATGGCGTTCTTCCCGCTGTTCATCGATCCGCAGCGGCATCAGGGGCTGATCACCTTCGGCTTCATGGCCGTGACCATCATGGCGCTGACCTTCCTCTACGGGCTGCTGATCGTGCTGCTGACTCACTTTCTCGCCGAGCGCATGCGCGCCAATCCGCGTATCGCCCGTGGCCTGGAGAAGTTGGCGGGGCTCAGCCTGTTGGGCTTCGGGGTGAAGCTGACCCTCAACTGACCAACGGTTGCTTGCAGAGCGAACGGCCTTATGTTTTGATTCGCGCCATTATCTTTCGAATCGAAACTTAAGCATGTCGAAGCGCAACACACCGCAGCGTCGCCACACCATCCTGGCCCTGCTCGCCGAGCAGGGTGAGGTGTCGGTGGATGCGCTGGCCCAGCACTTCGCCACCAGCGAGGTGACGATCCGCAAGGACCTCGCCGCGCTGGAAAAGAACGGCCTGCTGCTGCGTCGCTATGGCGGTGCCGTGCCCATGCCCCAGGAACTGATCGGCGACGGCGCCCAGCCGGTTTCCCCGCACAAGCAGGCCATCGCCCGCGCCGGCGTGGCGCGCATCCGTGAGCACGCGCGGATCATCATCGACAGTGGCACCACCACGGCGGCGATGATTCCCCAGTTGGGGCACAGGCCGGGGCTGGTGGTGATGACCAACTCGCTCAACGTGGCCAATGCCCTGCGCGACATCGAGCACGAGCCCGTCCTGCTGATGACCGGCGGCACCTGGGACCCGCACTCGGAGTCCTTCCAGGGGCAGGTCGCCGAGCAGGTGCTGCGCTCCTACGACTTCGACCAGTTGTTCATCGGCGCCGATGGCATCGATCTGGAGCGTGGCACCACCACCTTCAACGAACTGCTGGGGCTGTCGCGGGTGATGGCCGAAGTCGCCCGCGAGGTCATCGTCATGGTCGAGAGCGACAAGATCGGCCGACGCATCCCCAATCTGGAACTGCCCTGGAGCAGCGTCCATACCCTGATTACCGACGAGCGCCTGGATGCCCAGGCTGCCGAACAGATACGCGCGCGCGGCATCCAGCTGATCCTCGCGCCGCTGGAAAACTGAAGGAGAGCCCCATGTGTGGAATCGTTGGCGCCATCGCTGAGCGCAGCATCACCCCGATCCTGGTCGAAGGCCTCAAGCGCCTGGAGTATCGCGGCTACGACAGCGCCGGTGTGGCACTGCTGACCGAGCAGGGCACGCTCGACCGCCGCCGCCGTGTCGGCAAGGTCAGCGAGCTGCAGGCGGCCCTGCAGGACGAGCCGCTGGCGGGCCGCCTGGGCATCGCCCACACGCGCTGGGCCACCCACGGCGCACCCAGCGAGCGCAACGCGCACCCGCACTTCTCCGGGCACGAACTGGCGGTGGTGCACAACGGCATCATCGAGAACCACGAGGCGCTGCGTGAGCGCCTCAAGGGCCTGGGCTACGTCTTCACCTCCGATACCGACACCGAGACCATCGTCCATCTGCTCGACCACAAGCTGCGGCAGCTCGGCGACCTCAGCGCCGCGCTCAAGGCGGCGATTCCCGAACTGCATGGCGCCTATGGCCTGGCGGTGATCAGCGCCAGGCAGCCGGATCGCCTGCTCGCCGCCCGCAGTGGCAGCCCGCTGGTGATCGGCCTGGGCCTGGGCGAGAACTTCCTCGCCTCCGACCAGCTCGCCCTGCGCCAGGTCACTGACCGTTTCATGTACCTGGAAGAGGGTGATATCGCCGAAATCCGTCGTGATGGCGTGCAGATCTGGGATGCCAGCGGCAACCCGGTACAGCGTGAAGCCGTGCAGTACCACGAGGGCGCCGAGGCTGCGGACAAGGGCGAATACCGCCACTTCATGCTCAAGGAAATCCACGAGCAGCCCAAGGTGGTGCAGCGCACCCTGGAAGGCCGTCTGGGCAGCGATCACGTGCTGGTGCAGGCTTTCGGCCCGCAGGCCGCCGAGCTGTTCGCCAAGGTGAAGAACGTGCAGATCGTCGCCTGCGGCACCAGCTTCCACGCCGGCATGGTCGCCCGCTACTGGCTGGAAGAACTGGCCGGCATTCCCTGCCAGGTCGAAGTGGCCAGCGAGTTCCGCTACCGCAAGGTCGCGGTGCAGCCGGACACCCTGTTCGTCAGCGTCTCGCAGTCCGGGGAAACCGCCGACACCCTGGCGGCGCTGCGCAATGCCAAGGAGAAGGCGCCGGGGCAGGGCGGCTACCTGGCCAGCCTGGTGATATGCAACGTCGGCACCAGCTCGCTGGTGCGCGAGTCCGACCTGTGCCTGCTGACCCAGGCGGGCCCGGAAATCGGCGTGGCCTCGACCAAGGCCTTCACCACCCAGCTGGTCGGCCTGATGCTGCTGACCCTGTCGCTCGGGCAGGTACACGGCACCCTGGACAAGGCGCTGAGCGCCGAGCTGGTGGAAGAGTTGCGACGCCTGCCGACTCGCCTGGGCGAGGCGCTGGCCATGGACAAGACCGTGGAGAAGATCGCCGAGCTGTTCGCCGAGAAGCACCACAGCCTGTTCCTTGGCCGTGGCGCGCAGTATCCGGTGGCGATGGAAGGTGCGCTCAAGCTCAAGGAGATTTCCTACATCCATGCCGAGGCCTACCCGGCCGGCGAGCTCAAGCATGGTCCGCTGGCCCTGGTCGACGCCGACATGCCGGTGGTCACCGTGGCGCCGAACAACGAGCTGCTGGAGAAGCTCAAGTCCAACCTGCAGGAAGTGCGTGCGCGTGGCGGCGAGCTGATTGTCTTCGCTGACCAGCAGGCGGGCATGAGCAACGGCGAGGGCACCCACGTGGTGGCCATGCCGCATATCCACGACCTGCTGGCACCGATCCTCTACACCGTGCCGTTGCAGCTGCTGTCCTACTACGTCGCCGTGCTCAAGGGCACCGACGTCGACCAGCCGCGCAACCTGGCCAAGAGCGTGACGGTCGAATAACGGCTTTCGCCGGGCCGGCAGCTCATGCCTGCTGGCCCAGTTCCTCCAGCAGAAAGTCGATGAACACGCGGACCTTGGCCTGCAACTGACGGCGTGACGGGTAGATGGCGTAGAGCTGCGTCTGCATCATCTGCCAGTCTTCGAGCAGCGGCTGCAGCCTGCCCTGGGCCAGGTCGTCGCGTACGTAGATCTCCGGGACCAGGCTGATACCGTGGCCGGCGCGCAGGGCGGCGCACAGCGCCAGGCTGGAGTTGACGCTGTAGCGTCCGCACACCTCCAGGCGGCGCACCTGCTCACCGCGCTGGAACACCCATTCGCGGGCATGCCCGGACAGCGAGAACTGCACGCACTCCAGCGCCTGCAGGTCCTCCGGCACCTGCGGCGTGCCGTGCCGGCGCAGGTATTGCGGGGCGGCGCAGAGCACGTGGCGCAGTGTCAGCAGCGGACGGGCGACCAGGCTCGAGTCCTCCAGACGATCACTGCCGCGCACCGCCAGATCGAAGCCCTCGGCGATCATGTCCACACGACGGTCATCGAGCTGCAGGTCGAGCGTCAGCTCGGGGTAGCGGGCGAGAAAGCGCGGGATGGCATCGGCCAGGCAGACCAGGCTGAACGACATCGGCGCGCTGACGCGCAGGGTGCCGCTGGGGGTCGCCTGCAGCTCGCCCAGGGAGCTGTCGGCCTGCTGCAGGTCGTCGAGGATTCGCGCCACCTGCTCGTAGTAGCGCTGGCCAGCCTCGGTGAGGCTCATGGAGCGTGTCGTACGATTGAGCAGGCGGACTGCCAGGTGGGCTTCCAGTTCAACGATGTTCTTGCTTACGGCGGCCGCTGAAAGCTTCAGGTGGCGGGCGGCGGCGGCGAAGCTGCCACGTTCGACGACCTGGCGGAACACGGCAAGGGCGGTCAGGCGATCCATCGATTATCAACTTCTAGTGAATGGTCATCACACGATAAACGAGATTATCAACCAGGGTCCATGTAACTAACCTGTCGATCATTCACTCACGACAGGACATCGCCATGACCCACCCTCTGCTTGCCGCCATCGAACAACGCAACTCGGTCAACCACTTCGACGCGCAGTACCAGCTCGACGACGCCAGCATCGAAGCCCTGATCGGTTGGGCCGGGCGCGCGCCCAGCGCGTTCAACCTGCAGAACTGGCGCTTCGTCGCGGTGCGCAGCGCTGTGGGCAAACAGCGCCTGCGCGAGCTGGCCTGGAACCAGCCCAAGGTCAGCGAAGCGGCTGTGACCTTCATTGTCTGCGGCGTGCTGCCGTGCGCCGAGTCGCTTGGCGAGCGCCTGTCGCCTGCGGTGGCGTCGGGGCTGATGCCGAGCGAGATGGCGCTCAGCTGGCAGTCCAGCGCTGCGCGAATGTATGCCGAGGTGCCACACAGCCGGCGTGACGAGGCCGTGCGCAGCGCCACCTTCGCCGCGTCGAACCTGATGCTGGCCGGCCAGGCACTGGGGCTGGCAGCCAGCCCCATGAGTGGTTTCGACATCGCCGGCGTCAGCCGTGCCTTCGCCCTGGGCGACGAGGAAATCCCTGTGATGCTGGTGACCCTGGGCAAGGCGCAGGCCAACAACTGGCCGCAGAAACCGCGCCGCCCGGTGAAGGAGATTCTCGAGCTGGCGTGAGAGCGGCGCCCGGCTCAGGCACCGAGGCGCTGCTCGTCCGGGCGCAGGGTCAGCACACGGACGCCATCACGGGTGACCGCCACCGTGTGCTCGAACTGCGCCGAGAGGCTGCGATCGCAGGTGACCACCGTCCAGCCATCGGCCAGCGTGCGTACATCCGCCTTGCCCAGATTGAGCATGGGCTCGATGGTGAAGGTCATGCCCTCGCGCAAGGTCAGGCCGGTATTGGCCTTGCCCCAGTGCAGCACTTCGGGCGGCTCGTGCATGTCCCGGCCGATGCCGTGACCGCAGTATTCGCGAACCACCGAATACCCATGGGCCCGTGCGTGCCGTTCTATGGCGTGGCCTATGTCGCCGAGGCGGGCACCCGGGCGCACCGCCTCGATGCCTTTGCACATGGCTTCGTAGGTGACGTCGACCAGCTTGCGCCCGGCTTCTGAAACGGAGCCAAGCAGATAGGTCTTGCTGGAATCGGCGATGTAGCCGTTCTTCTCCAGGGTGATATCGAAGTTCACCAGATCGCCATCGCGCAGGATGTCGCTGGCGCTGGGCACGCCATGGCACACCACCTCGTTGCGCGAGGTGTTCATGGCATAGGCAAATCCATATTGGCCCTTGCTCGCCGGGCGCGCCTCGAGCGTGTCGACGATGTACTTTTCCACAAGGTCGTTGACCTGCAGCGTCGACAGGCCGAGAAGATCCAGACGATCGAGATAGCCGAACACCGACGCCAGCAACCTGCCGGACTCGGCCATCAGCGCTATCTCCTGCGCGGTCTTGGTCATGAGGTCGCTGCCAGGCTCGGCTGCACGGTAATGCCGGCTGCGCGCATCTCGGCCGCCATCACGTCGTTGAAACTCAGCGTCGGGTTCATTTCGCAGAGCATGCCGATGCGAATCCAGAACCCGGCCTGAGCATTGATGGAGCGATGCGACACGCTGCTCGCCCGGCGAATCTGGTCGTGCAGTTCGTCATCGATGTTGACGATACCCATGAGGCCTCCCGTCTATATGAAATATATATGAATCATATGGCCACGTTTCGCCAGTTTCTTCAACAGGGGGCGCCATCCTTTAAACTGTGGGGGCTGCTCGCATGGCAGGTGCGATGGCAGGACATTGCAGTCAGGTTGAAACGGGAGAGACGATGAAACGTGCGGATGTAAAACGCAGAACGGCTGAAGGGGTCACGTTCGACACCCAGATCATGGCGAACCCGGCCAATACCGCCGAGTGGATCGTCTTCTTCAAGAAGGACGCCGGGCGCAGCTTCTTCCTGGTGGATGCGGCCGAACAGGTCGAGAGCTTTGCCAGCCTCGACGAGCTTGTGGTCGAGTTGCGGGCGGTGGGTATCAAGCGGTTGGAAGTACAGCTTTGAGCGGTTGCTAACAGTTGGCGTGGATCATCCTGTGGATATCCTCGTGATACCTGGCTGAAGTCCTTGTGTTCAGGGCGTTTCAGGAAGTTGTACAAAAACTGAGCCTTGTTTCAGGGCTATCCACAAAGAGTTGGGATAAGTTCTTTTCTAACCTGTTGATAAGGTGCTGCAGGCAGCTGTCTACAAGGGCTCCAGCGCTTTGTGCAGTTTATCGCCAGCGCAGCTCGGCTCAGTCGCTGCTCGGGCGATAGAGATGACGGTGCGCGGCGTCGTACAGCGCCGACTCGGCGAAGGCGCCCGGGTCGAGCACGCGGCCGACCAGGATCAGCGCCGTGCGGCGGAAGTCCTTGGCTGCGACCTTCTCCTCTATGTCGCTGAGCGTTCCTTGCACCCAGTCCTGGTCCGGCCAGCTCGCTCTGTGGATAACCGCGACGGGGCAGTCGGCGCCATAGTGCGGCAGCAGTTCGCCGACGATGGCGGGTAGCTGGCGCACGCCGAGGTGGATGGCCAGGGTCGCCCGATGCCGGGCGAGATCGTGCAACTGTTCACCTTCGGGCATCGGCGAGGTGGTGCCGTAGCGGGTGAGGATCACCGTCTGGGCGATGCCCGGCAGGGTCAGCTCGCTTTCCAGCAACGCCGCGCAGGCGGCGGCGGCGGTGACGCCGGGAACGATCTCGAAGGGAATGCCCAGGCGGCGCAATTCGCGGATCTGTTCGCCGATGGCGCCGTACAGCGAAGGGTCGCCGGAATGCACGCGAGCCACGTCCTGGCCGCGCTCATGAGCCAGGCGCAGCAGCTCGACGATTTCCCCGAGATGCAGCTCGGCGGTGTTGACCACCTGCTCGCCGCGATGGCCCTGCAGCACGGCTTCGGGCACCAGCGAGCCGGCGTAGAGGATCACCGGGCAGCTGTGGATAAGCCGCTGGCCCTTGACGGTGATGAGCTCGGGGTCGCCGGGGCCGGCCCCGATGAAATAGACGGTCATACGGACTCTCTCGTGAATGCTGCCAGGGCGCAGGTTGCCCTGGCGGTTTTGCGTTTTTCGCCAAGCAGGTGCGCCGTGCTCTTGCCCATGCGTCTGGCCAGCGCGAGCGCACAGGGCTCGGCCACGGCAGCAGCGCCAGTGGCTGCTTGGACACGGGGGTTGCCGGGTGCTGGTGGCTGGTAGGGCGAGAGCTCTGCGGCCGTGAACAGGTGCAACTCCAGCTGCAGATGCTCGGCCAGTTGCTGCAGGCCCGCCTCGTTGCGCTTGTGGGCGCTGCTGGCCAGTCCTGCCAGGTTGCCCAGCGTCAGCTCATGCTGCGCCAGGCTGTCGACGAGCAGGTCGAGCAGCTCCTGCATGGCGCAGCCACTTCTGCAGCCCAGCCCGGCAACGACCTGCATCGGCGAGACTGGATGGCGTGCGGAGGGGGTCGGCAGCATGAGCGGCATTCGGCTTGGACGGGGGCGTAGCTCATCATGGCACCTGCCGGCGGTCAACCGTGATTGACCGGCCGCCGTGGCCTGCGTAGCCTTCGCGCATTCGAGGTTCTTCATGGCGCGGTTGTCGTGAAGCTAAGAGGGAACAGGGTCGATGCCCTGGCTGCCCCCGCAACTGTGAACGGTCTCAAACCCTTCGATACACCACTGCCCAGGGCGGGAAGGTGAAGGGCGCACCCTGTGCAGACCGTGAGCCAGGAGACCTGCCTCGTTTCGTCAGCCAACTGTTCGGACGGGGTGATCCGATGCGGCCTGCATGCTCGCGCGTGCCTGTCTGCCCGTACCCGTCCGCCGAATTCATCGTCGCCACGGGGCCTTTCATGCAAACCCTCGCCAAACTGCCTGTCACCATCGTCACCGGTTTTCTCGGTGCCGGTAAAACCACCCTGCTGCGCCACCTGCTGGCCAATGCCGGCGGCCGTCGCATCGCGGTGATCGTCAATGAATTCGGCGAGCTGGGGATCGACGGCGAGATCCTCAAGCAGTGCTCCATCGGCTGCAGCGAGGAAGAGGCCAACGGCCGCGTATTCGAGCTGGCCAACGGCTGCCTGTGCTGCACCGTGCAGGAAGAGTTCTTCCCGGTGATGCGCGAGCTGGTCGCGCGCCGTGGCGACCTCGACCATATCCTCATCGAGACCAGTGGCCTGGCCCTGCCCAAACCGCTGGTGCAGGCTTTCAACTGGCCGGAAATCCGCAACGCCTGCACCGTCGACGCGGTGATCACCGTGGTCGACAGCCCGGCGGTGAGCGTTGGCACCTTCGCCGCCTTCCCCGAGCAGGTCGACGCGCAGCGCAAGCTGGATCCCAACCTCGACCATGAGTCGCCGCTGCATGAGCTGTTCGCCGATCAGCTGGCCAGCGCCGACCTGGTGATCCTCAACAAGGCCGATCTGCTCGATGCCGAAGCGTTGGCGGCGGTACGCGCGGAAGTCGCCGAGGAGCTGCCGCCGGCGGTGAAGGTGATCGAAGCGCATGGCGGCGATCTGCCGATGGATGTGCTGCTGGGACTGAACAGCGAAACCGAGCTGCATATCGAGAATCGTCGCACCCATCATGACGATGAAGACGAGGATCACGATCATGAAGAATTCGACTCGTTCCACGTGGAACTACCGGAAGCCGAGGAGTTGCGCCTGCTGGCTGCGCTGAAGGCGGCGGTGGTCAAGCACGGCATCCTGCGGGTGAAAGGCTTCGCCGCCATCCCCGGCAAACCGATGCGTCTGCTGGTACAGGGCGTGGGTCAGCGCTTCGACCGTCACTTCGACCGTGCCTGGCAGGCGGACGAGCCGCGCATCAGCCGTCTGGTGGTGATCGGCCAGCAGCTCGACCGTGCGGCCATTCAGGCCGAGCTGCAAGCGGCGCTGGCCTGAGTGATCATGGGAGGGGCTTCAGCCGCGACCTGGCTCGCTGATCGTCGCGGCTGAAAGCCCCTCCCACGGAACGACCATGCATCTATTACGCACCCAGCCTGGCGCCCAGCTGCCGGCCGACAGCATCGCCGACCTTGGCCAGACGCCGGCCGAGCTGGTGATTCTCTGCACCGGCGACTCGCACCTGTCTCTGCTCGCCGAGGCCGCCCGGCAGTTGCCGGACGATTACCCCAGCCTGCGCCTGGCCAGCCCGGCGCAGTTGAGCAACCACGCATCGGTGGACTTCTACGTCGAGCAGGTGCTGCAGCATGCGAAGGTCATCCTGATTTCCGTGCATGGCGGGGTAAGCTACTGGCGCTACGGCATCGAACGTCTGGTCGAACTGGCCGGGCTCGGTGCGCAGGTGATCATGGTGCCGGGCGACGATCAGCCCGATCCGCAGCTGATGGCCATGGGCAACGCCAGCGAGGACGACAGCCGCCGTCTCTGGCAGTACCTGCGCCAGGGTGGGCTGGACAACGCACGGCAGTTGTTCCGTTTCATCGGCAGTCGCTGGCTGGGACGCAGCGACAGCTGGGTCGAGCCGCAGCCGTTGCCCCGGGTCGGGCTCTATCACCCGCACCGCAGTCCGGCCACGCTGGCCGATTGGCAGGCGCACTGGCAGCCCGGTGCGCCGGTGGTGGCGCTGCTGTTCTACCGCAATCACGTGCAGGCGGCGAATACCGCTTTCGTCGATGCCTTCTGTGCGCAACTGCGCCACCAGGGGCTCAACCCGCTGCCGATCGCCGTGGCCAGCCTCAAGGAGGCGGCCTGCCTGGCTCAGGTGCAGGACTGGCTGGATGAAACCGCCACCGCGCTGATCATCAACACCACCGGCTTTGCCCTGTCCAACCCCGAGGCGCCGCAGAGCCGACCGTTCCGCCGCGACATTCCGGTGCTGCAGGCGATCTGCGCGCTGGATAACCAGGCGCAGTGGCAGGCCAGCGCCCAGGGCCTGGGGGCCCGCGACCTGGCCATGCACGTGGTGCTGCCGGAGCTGGACGGGCGCCTGATCGGCACGGCGATCAGTTTCAAGGGCCTGGCCTGGCGCAGCGAGCGCAGCCAGAGCGATGTGGTGTGCTACCAGGCGCATGAGCAGGGCATGGCTCATATCGCGGAAATGGCGAGAAAGTGGTGCGATCTTGCGGATAAAAGCAATGAAAGCAAACGTATTGCGCTGATTCTTGCCAACTACCCGACGCGTGACGGACGGATTGGCAACGGGGTCGGTCTGGATACCCCGGGCGCTGCGCTGAACATCCTCCGCGCCCTGCAGGCCGAGGGCTACCCGGTGGATAGCCTGCCGGACAGCGGCACGGCGCTTATCCACAGCCTGCTCGGTGGCGTCACCAACGACCTCGACGGACTCGACATGCGCCCCTGTGCGCAGAGCCTGGCGCTGGACGACTACCTGGCGTTCTTCCACCGCCTGCCGGCGGCCAACCAGCAGGCAGTGCGCGAGCGCTGGGGCGAGCCGCAGGACGACCCGATGTTCCGCAGCGGGCGGATGATGGTCGCCGGCCTGCGCTTCGGCCTGACCTTCGTCGGTATCCAGCCGGCGCGTGGCTATCAGCTCGACGCGGCGGCGGTCTATCACGACCCCGACCTGGTTCCGCCGCATGGCTACATCGCCTTCTACGCCTGGCTGCGCACGGCGTTCGCCGCCGATGCGCTGGTCCATGTCGGCAAGCACGGCAACCTGGAATGGCTGCCGGGCAAGAGTGTCGGTCTCTCCGCGAGCTGCTGGCCCCAGGCGCTGATCGGCCCGCTGCCCAACGTCTATCCGTTCATCGTCAACGATCCGGGTGAGGGCGCGCAGGCCAAGCGACGCACCCAGGCGGTGATCATCGATCACCTGATGCCGCCGTTGACCCGCGCCGAGAGCTACGGCCCGCTGCGCGACCTGGAGCGGCTGGCCGACGAGTACTACGACGCCAGCCAGCTCGACCAGCGCCGCGCCGTCGAGTTGCGCGGCGAGATTCTGGCCAAGGTGCGCGAGGCCTGCCTCGACCGCGAGCTGGGCCTGCAACTGAATGACGACGGTGACAGCTGGCTGCCACAGCTCGACGCCTACCTGTGCGACCTCAAGGAATCGCAGATCCGCGATGGCCTGCATGTGTTCGGCGAATCGCCCTGTGGACAACTGCGTCGCGACACCCTGCTGGCGCTGCTGCGCATCCCCCGTGGCGACGGCCAGGGCGCCAACGCCAGCCTGCTGCGTGCGCTGGCTCGGGCTCTGGAGCTGGGCCTCGACCCGCTCGACTGCGACATGGGCCAGCCCTGGGACGGTGCCCGTGCGGATGCTCTGCAGGCTGTGGACAACAGCCCCTGGCGTACGGTCGGCGATACCCGTGAGCGGCTCGAGCTGCTGGCGCTGGCGCTGATCGAGCGCCGCCTGAACGGCGAGCGTATCGATGCCTTCGGCGCCGACGTCGCGGCGATTCTCGATGGCCTGGCCGGGCATGTCGCGCCCCTGCTGGATGCCTGTGGTGACGCCGAGATGGGCGGCCTGCTCGCCGCGCTGGCCGGGCGTTTCGTCCCTGCCGGGCCGAGCGGTGCGCCGAGTCGCGGGCGCCTCGACGTGCTGCCTACCGGGCGCAACTTCTTCACCGTCGACGTGCGCCACCTGCCCACGCCGACTGCCTGGCGCCTTGGCGTGCAGGCCGCCGAGCGCCTGCTCGAACGCCACTTGCAGGACGAGGGCGACCACCTGCGCCAGCTCGGCTTGTCGGTGTGGGGCACGGCGACGATGCGCACCGGCGGTGACGATATCGCCCAGGCGCTGGCGCTGATGGGCGTGCGCCCGGTATGGCAGCCGGGCAGCCAGCGTGTCGAACGCTTCGAGGTGCTGCCGCTGGAACAGCTGGGCCGGCCACGGGTGGATGTCACCCTGCGCGTGTCGGGCTTTTTCCGCGATGCCTTCAGCAACCTCATTCGCCTGTTCGACGATGCCGTGCAGGCGGTGATCGAACTGGACGAGCCGGAAGACATGAACCCGCTGTCGGCGCGGGTCTGGCGCGAGTCGCTGGCGCTCGAGGACGGCGGCCTGGACGAAGCCGAGGCGCGTCGCCAGGCCGGCTGGCGTGTGTTCGGCGCCAAGCCGGGCGCCTATGGCGCCGGGGTGCAGAACGCCATCGAGGAGCGCCTGTGGCACAGCCGCGAGGATCTCGCCGAGGTGTACCTGAACTGGGGCGGCTATGCCTACGGCAGCGGCGCCGAGGGCGCGCCGGCGCGGCAGCGCTTCGTCGAGCGCCTGGAGCGGATGCAGGCGGTGCTGCACAACCAGGACAACCGCGAGCACGACATCCTCGATTCCAACGACTACTACCAGTTCCAGGGCGGCATGCTGGCAGCGGTGGAGACCCTGCGCGGGCTCAAGGTGGCCAGCTACTTCGGCGACAACAGCCAGCCGGATACGCCGCGCATTCGCAGCCTCAAGGAAGAGTTGAACCGCGTGGTGCGCGCCCGCGCGGCCAACCCCAAGTGGATCGAGGGCATGAAGCGCCATGGCTACAAGGGCGCCTTCGAGCTGGCGGCGACCATCGACTACCTGTTCGCCTTCGACGCCACCAGCGAACTGGTCGACGACCACCAGTACGCGCTGCTCACCGATGCCTACCTGCTGGACCGCGACACCCGCGAGTTCATCCAGCAGCACAACCCCGGTGCTCTCAACGACATGCTCGAGCGTCTGCTGGAGGCCCAGCAACGTGGTCTGTGGGAGCATCCCGGCGAGTACCGCGAGGCGCTGGAGAATCTGTTGCTCGACAGCGAGGAATCCTGAAGCGACTCGTTTCCGTAGGGTCCTGAAACGGTTTCCGTTTGCCTGAGCCTGCATTCCCGGATTTCATCCGGGCTACCTTGTCTGGCGGCTTGCGGGTGACTCAGGGGATGGAGTTATCCACAGCAGGCACAGATCAAGTCGCCACTACTTGGGCACGGAACACTTCTCCTCGCTGACCCAACACTTGTCGCAGATGCCTCGGGGTCTTACCCTGAGCGCTCATTTCATGTCGGAGTCTCGTCCAATGCGTCAGTAATGCCGTCGTGTCCGCACGACCAGTGATCGATCGCGGCTTCAGCCCGCGCGTACTCACGGCATTGCCTGGAGGCATGGATGACCGATTCCCCGCATATCGCGCTCGAGCGCGTTTCTTTTCGCTTTGCCGATGGCGTCATGCTGTTCGAGGGGCTCAGCGAAGTATTCGATGACCGTCACACGGGTCTGGTCGGACGCAATGGCGTTGGCAAGACGCTGCTCGGCCGCTTGCTGGCCGGTGACCTGCAGCCCAGCGAGGGGCGTGTCGTGCGACAGGGGCGTATCGCCTACCTGCCGCAACGCATCGTGGCCGCCGCCGACGCCCGTGTCGTTGACCTGGCGGGTTGCGCACACTGGTTCGATGCCATGCAGCGGGTCATGCGTGGTCAGCCGCATGAGGACGATATCGAGCGCCTCGAAGGGCGCTGGGACCTGGTCGAGCGGCTGCAAGCTGCCTTGCATGAGGAGGGCCTCGGTCACCTCGATGTACAGACGCCGGCGGCGCAGCTGAGCGGCGGGGAATGCAGCCGCATTGCCCTGCTTGGCGCGCTGCAGGCGGATGCCGATCTGCTGATTCTCGACGAGCCCGGCAACCACCTCGACCAGGCCAGCCGCATGCGCCTGGGCCAGCGCCTGGCGAGTCGGCGCGGCGGCGTGCTGCTGATCAGCCATGACCGTGACTTGCTGGCGGGCATGCAGCGTATCGTCGAGCTGTCGGCTTCCGGCTTGCGCAGCTATGGCGGTGGCTATGCCTTCTATCAGGCGAGCCGTGAGCAGGAGCGCGAGGCTGCGTGGCAGACCTTGAACAGCGCCCGTGTCGAGCGCAAGCGAGGTGAGCGGGCGTTGCGCCAGCAGCATGAGCGTCAGCAGCAGCGCATGGCCAGCGGCCTGCGCCAGGGCAAGGACAGCAACCAGGCGAAAATCCTCCTGGGCATGCAGAAGAACCGCAGCGAGAGCAGCGCCGGGCGCGTTGCCACGCGTTTGCAGGCGCAGCGCCAGAAGCTCGACGAGCAAGTGCGCGACGCCGCAGCGGCGCTGGACGAGGAGCGGGAGGTGACCCTGCATGGGCAGGCGGCGCCGCTGCCGCCGGGACGCCGGGTTCTGTCCTGGCGTGATCTGCGCCTGCCGTTCGGCTCGGCGCCGTTGCCGGATGTCGAGCTGTTCGGCTCGCGGCGGATGGCCATCGTGGGCCCCAACGGCTGCGGCAAGTCGAGCCTGCTGGCGGTGCTCAGCGGTCGTCTGGCCGCGCGCTCGGGCGAGTGTCGGGTCGAGGTGCCCTGGGCGTTGCTCGACCAGGAACTGCACGGTTTGGCGCCGCAGGAGTCGGCGCTGGAACATCTGCACCGCCTGGCACCCGGCAGCGCGCAGAGTGTGCTGCGTACCCGCCTGGATCACCTGGGCATCGGCCCCGATGCCGCGTTGTTGCCCTGTGCCAGGCTCAGTGGCGGTCAGCGCCTGAAGGTGGCGCTGGCCGGAGTCCTGGCCCGTGAGCCACAGCCCCGACTGCTGATGCTGGATGAGCCGGACAACTTTATCGATCTCGACTCGCGCCTGGCGCTGGAGCGCTTTCTGCGGGCCTATCGAGGGGCGCTGCTGGTGGTTTCCCATGACGGCGCCTTTCTCGACGCATTGGCCTTGACCGACCGCCTGCAGTGGACGGCCGTTGGCTGGCTGCACGAGGTGTTGTGAAACGCCAGTGGCCGAGGGCTCTGGTCTACAATGCCGATCTTTGTCGCCAGTGAATGCCGCCATGACCGAACATCACTTCCCCCTTGCCGCCGTGGTCGGCGCCGACTCGCTGAAGCTGGCGCTGTGCCTGGCGGCCATCGACCCGGCCATCGGCGGGGTGCTGATCGAAGGCCCGCGCGGCATGGCCAAGTCCACCCTGGCCCGTGGCCTGGCCGATCTGCTCGACGGCGGGCGTTTCGTCACCCTGCCGCTGGGCGCCAGCGAGGAACGTATCGTCGGCACCCTGGATCTGGACGCCGCGCTGGGTCAGGGCCAGGCGCGCTTTTCCCCGGGTTTGCTGGCGCGCGCCGATGCTGGCGTGCTGTATGTCGATGAGGTCAACCTGCTGCCCGATCATCTGGTCGACCTGCTGCTCGATGCCGCTGCCAGCGGGGTCAACCATGTCGAGCGAGATGGCATCTCCCATCGCCACGCCGCGCGCTTCGTGCTGATCGGCACCATGAACGTCGAGGAAGGCGAGCTGCGCCCGCAGCTGCTCGACCGCTTCGGTCTCAACCTGGCGCTGGATGGCCAGCCGCAGCCGGCCGAGCGCGCCGAGATCGTTCGCCGGCGCCTGGCCTTCGATGCGTCTCCGGATGCCTTCGTACAGCGTTGGCAAGCTGAACAACAGGCCCTGGCGACGCGTTGCCAGAGCGCCCGCCAACAGCTGGCCGCCATTGCCCTGGATGATGCGTCGCTGGGCGAGATCAGCCAGCGCTGCTTCGCCGCTGGCGTCGACGGCCTGCGCGCCGACCTGGTCTGGCTGCGCGCCGCCCGCGCCCATGCCGCCTGGCGGGGTGCCGGGGTCATCGAGCCTGTGGATATCGATGCGGTGGAGGACTTCGTCCTGCGTCATCGCCGTCGCCAGCAGGCACCACAAGCGCCTGCCGCCACGCCGCCCGAGCGGCCGCAGGCGCAGCAATCCGAGCAGTCGCCACAGCAGGGCGAAGGCCAATGGGGCGAGTTGCCGGCGCAGGTGCAGGCCATGGGTGAGCGGCGGGTGCCGCCGCGCTGGACAAAAAAGCCCTGAGCATCCGCCCGCGCAACGCCACAGGCGCGGATGCCGGCAAACGGCCCGGACGACTCGGCGGCGGCTTGCGCGGCGCCGCGCGGGCGGGTGCGCACGGCCGCATCGACTGGCCGGCGAGCCTGCGCCATGGTCGCCCGCTACGCCGCGAGCACCTGGTGCTACGGCCGCGCAGCCGTCAGGCCGATGAACTCTGGCTGGTGCTGGTGGATGCTTCTGCCTCGACCCGCCGCCATGGCGCGCTGAGCCTGAGCAAGGGCCTGCTCGCCGAGCTGTTCGACAGCGCCTACCGTCAGCGCGCGCGCCTGGCCGTGCTGCAGGCCGGTGGTCGCGAGGCGCAGTGGCTGTGGCAGGGGCGCAAGGCCAGTGCCGAACTGCATGCCTGGCTGCAGCAACTCGGCGCCGGCGGCGGTACGCCACTGCTCGATGCACTGCAGCAGGCCGGTGACTGGCTGGTGCGGCGGCGGCGACAGAAGCCCGCCGAGCAGCAGCGCCTGCTGATCCTCACCGACGGCCGCCTGCGCGACTGGCCGGCCATGCAGCCACTGGGTTGCCCGACCCTGCTGATCGACAGCGAGCGCGCGCCGATCCGCCTCGGCCGCGGCCGCGAGCTGGCGCGCCAGCTGGGCGCCGATTACCAGCATATCGATGACTTACTGCCCTGTAGGAGCCCGCTGGCGGGCGATGATCGCCGGCAAGCCGGCTCCTACGGGTTGTCCATTCCCTGGAGAACCCCATGAAAACCCTGCTGCTGGTCGGCATCGGCGCCGGCGACCCGGACTACGTCACCTACCAGGCGATCAAGGCGCTGCGCCGCAGCGACGTGATCTTCCTGATGGACAAGGGCGCGGCGAAGCACAAGCTCAATGCCCTGCGCCGCGAGATCTGCGCACGCTTTCTCGATGGCCACACGCCGCGTTTCGCCGAGGGCCAGCAGCCCGAGCGCGAGCGCGACGCCGCCGACTACCGCGCCAGCGTCGACGAGCTCAACCGCGACAAGCAGGCGGTATTCGAGCAGTTGCTCGACGAGCAGATGGCGGACGGCGAGACCGCCGCCTTCATGGTCTGGGGCGACCCGTCGCTGTACGACAGCAGCATCCGCATCATCGAGGCCATCGCTGCCCGTCGCAGCGACTTCGCCTACGACGTGATTCCCGGCATCACCAGCCTGCAGGCGCTCACCGCACGCCATCGCATCCCGCTCAACAGCATCGGCCGCGCCGTGGAAATCACCACCGGGCGCCTGCTCGCCGAAGGCTGGCCGCAGGGTGTGGACAGCGTGGCGGTGATGCTCGACGCCAAGGACACCTACCGCCGCTTCACCGGCCAGGGCCTGACCATCTACTGGGGCGCCTACGTCGGCACCGCCGACGAAATCCTCATGGCCGGCCCGCTGGACGAACTGGCCGACAAGATCGCCATCACCCGCGCCGAGGCGCGCGAGCGTAACGGCTGGATCATGGACAGCTACCTGCTGCGCAAGGAAGGGACGGTGCAGGCTTGAGGTGAGGGGGCGTTGTTCGCCCTGCGCCGGGTCATGCGTAGGGCGGACATCGCTTTTCATGTCCGCCAATATGTGGACTCAGGAATCCGATGGGGGGGATGAAGAGCGTCGTCCACCTTCTTGCTTGACCAGGCTGCTTCCGCGCAAGAATGCTGGGCAGCGAAGCGTTATCCACAAGCCGGCAGCGTCTTTTCCATCACCACGGTGCGTTCCGCCCCATGGAATTCATCACGTACCTTGCGGTAACCGAGGCCTGCGTAGAAGCTTTCGGCAGTCAGCGACGACGGCACCAGCAGCTTGGCCATGCCGAGGTTCAGCGCTTCGGCGTGGAGCGCTTCCATCAGTCGGCGACCCACTCCGCCGCCCTGGTACGCCGGATCGACGAAGACCGTCCTGACCACCTCGCCATCGAGGCTGGCGGTGGCGATCGGCATTCCGTGCAGCGAGGCGACGAAGACCCTGCGCGTGCCGAGCAGTGCAGCCACGGCTTGAGGTGTGAAGCTTTGCTCGATCCGAGAGATCACCTCGGGTGCATAGTCCCGGGCGTTCGACTCGCGTAACGCGGTAATCACGACTCGACTGATCGCTGCCGCATCGTCCTGTGTCGCCGGTCGAATCATGCAGTCCATGCTGTTCTCGCTCCTTTGTCGGTCAACGACTCAATCGGCGTTGTTGATCTCTTCCTGATAGACCCGCATCCCTCGTGCCTGATAGTTGGCCAGGGCAGCTGGATGGTCGAAGGTGCAGGTGTGTACCCAGACACGTTCGGTACCGGGCCACTGCCATGCGGAAGTGATGGCGTGGCTGAGCAGGGCGCCGCCGAAGCCACGGTCGAGAAACTGCGGGGCCAGGCCGAAATAGCGGATTTCGGTGTTGTGACCATCGGGGCGCAGCAGCTCGTAGTAACCGGCGATGGCGCCACGGTGGTACGCCACCCAGGTGCGGTGCGCCGGGTTCTCCACCATGGCCTGCCAGTGCGCGTCGTCCCAGTCGTCCAGATCACCCCATTCCCAGGCCGAACCGACCAACTGGTAGAGAAAACGGTTGAACGCGCCTTGTGACTCCTCGCATTCGACGATCTGCAGTTCGCTGCGTGGCGCCTTGGCGCGCAGCTGTTCGGCGCGGGTCATCTCCAGGTAGTAGGTGGTATAGGGTTGGCTCATCACGGACCTCACGGACAGAGCCGGACTATAACCCGGCGCTTGCCGTGCGTTGTTATCGTCGGCGTGTTGGTGCTTCGTTGGAGGACAAGCTTCGCGTTGTCCACGCTACGCCGGGTCATGCGTAGGGCGGACAGCGCTTTTCATGTCCGCCAGCATGTGGCCCCAGAAGTCCGATGGGTGGATGCAAATAGCGTCATCCACCGGCGAGCAGGGCGGTTTACAGCCAGCTCCAGGAAACCCCCGTGTACACCCCGAACCCTTCCCCGGGCGTGGAGCGCGCGGCGTCCGCGCCCTTGTCGTCATAGCCGGGAGTGACGGTGGCGGCGTAGCGCTTGTCGGTGAGGTTGCGCAGGTCGAGCCAGGCCTGCCAGTCGTCCTTCGGCGAGGCGTAGCCGAGGGTGGCGCCGAAGAGGGCATAGGCGTCGGCGTAGTAGGAGTTGGCGTAGTCCACCGCGACCCTGGAGGCGTACCGGGTATTCACCCCGGCATAGAAGCCGCTCGGGTGGTCGTAGCGCAGTTCGGCCTGGTAGTAGTGGCGCGGCAGGCCGGGCAGGCGGTTGTCGCCGAAGCTGTCGTCATCGCGGTAGTGGAAGTCGCTGAAGGTGTAGGCCTGACGCAGGCTCAAGGCGCTGCCGTGGTCTTGCCAGAGCAGGCTGTTCAGGCCGGCTTCGATGCCCTGGTGCACGGTGGGGCTGGCGTTGGACTCGCGGGTGACTGCTGGAGCGACTTCGACGCTGAGCAACTCGTGGCGTACTTGCGCGTGGTAGAGCGCAAGGTCCCATTGGCCGAGCGGCGAATCGCCACGACCACCGACTTCGAAGGTCGTTGCCGTCTGGTTATCCAGAGAGACCGGGGCGCGGTAGCGGCCTGTCGCCGGGCCGCTGCCGGCCGGAAAATAGTCGTTCGAGCTCCAGATCATCGACCAGGCATGCGCTGGTTCCACCGAGCGGCTGATGTTGCCATACAGCTGTACGGCGGGGGCGAGCTGGTAGCGCAGGCCGATGCGGGGAGCGTAGTCCCAGGTGTCGGTGTCGAGCCTGTAGGGATTGGCCGGAGCGGTCACCTCGACCTTGCGCCGGGTATTGATCAGCGCCAGGCCGGTATCCAGCCATAGCTCGGGGCGTAGCTGCAGTTCGTTGCTGATGTGCAGCGTGTTGTCCGAACCTTGGTGGATGTATTCGCGCATCAGGGTGCCGGCCGGGTAGGTGTTGCCATCGACGGTCAGCGGTTGCGTGGCGTTCTCTCGCGCTTTGCTGCCGGGCAGGTTGCGGGTGCTGCGCAGGCCGACGCTGGTGCTGCTGTCCAGACCGAACAGGCTGTGGCGGCGTGTGTAGTTCAGCGTGGCGCTGATGTCGCTGTAGTCGACGCGGACACGGTAGGCACTGTTGCGGTAGGGGCTCTCGACGATATCCATCGGGTAGTGGTGGTACGCCAGGCCGGCGACCAGGGTGGCGTCGGCGTCCAGGTACCAGGTGGTCTTGTTGGCCAGCCAGGTGCTGCCAGGCTGGTCTCGGTGGGCGTCGATGCGCAGGTTCGCGGCTGCGGCATCGCGCGGATCGTGTTTGATCTGTGCCTTGCTCAGGCGCCCCGGCGTGTCGTGCTCGGTCTCGCGGTAGCGCAGGTAGAAGCGCGTTTCCAGGCTGTCGTTGAGGCGATAGCCGACGTTGCCGGCAATGCCCTTGCCCTGTCCGGAGGCGTGATCCTGATAGCCGTCGTAGTGGCTGTCGGTGAGGTTGAGGTAGTAGTCGACATCGCCCAGAACCTGGCCCGAGGCGATGCTGCGTTTCTGGTAGCCATGGCTGCCGGCCTCGTAGCGCAGTTGCAGCTTGGGTGCGCTGTAGCCGGTGTGGCTGATGTAGTCGATGGCACCGCCGAGGGCCAGCGCACCGCGTTCGAAGCCGTTGGCGCCGCGCAGGACCTCCGCGCGACTTATCCACAGGGGTTCCAGCAGCTCGTAGGGGGTGCCACCGGAGCCGGTCAGCGGCAGGCCGTCGAGCAGGATGTGCGTGCCGGAGGCATGGGCACCGGGACCACGGTTGATGCCGGAACCCCGCATGCTGATCTTCACCCCTTCATTGCCCGGCGATTGCGCATAGACGCCGGGCTGATAGGCCAGCACGTCGGCGACACCGGCCACGCGGCCCTGATCGACCTGGTCCATGTCTACCAGGTTGGTGGCACCGGATACGCGCTCGAGCGTCTTGCGCGCGGCGTCCGCTTCACTGACCGGTGTTGCGCTGATGTGCAACGCATCGAGCTGCACGGGTTCGTCGGCCCGGGCGTGATTGATGCCCAGGCTGGCGAGCGCCAGCAGGGTGAGTCGGGCAGGTTGGCGGGAAAGTTGCAGGGGCGGCATGCAAGGGCTCCGTTGAGCGGACAGCGAGTGTGTCTGATGGATGCCACCGGGGATTGGTCACCACCGACGGGCTCGTCACTCGCGTTACGCTCAGGGAGCCATGGGGCGCTCGGGCTATGGCCGACCTTGCCCTGTAGACGGGCCCTCAGGCCAGGCCGGCCTTGTCCAGTCCGTACAGCTTGTCGGCGGAGCCGGGGACGTTGCGGAAGGCCACGCTGAGACGGTTCCAGCCGTTGATGGCCACCACCAGCAGGGACAGATCGGCCAGCTCCTGCTCGGAGAACTGCTCACGCACGCTGTTGTAGATGGCATCACTGACGCCGTGCGGCGACAGGACGGTCAGGGCTTCGGTCCACTCCAGGGCGGCCCGCTCGCGGTCGGAGAACAGCGGCGATTCGCGCCAGACGGCGACATGGTGCAGGCGCAGTTCGCGTTCGCCGTGAATCTTCGCCTCCTTGACGTGCATGTCCACGCAGAAGGCGCAGCCGTTGATCTGCGAGGCGCGCAGGGTGACCAGGTGGGCGAGTTCGGTGAGGAACGGCGTCTTGCTCAGCAGGGTGGAAAATTCCGCGTACTTGCTGGAGGCCTTCGGGGAGAGTTTGAAGTAGTCGAGACGCTGGCTCATGGTTTTCACCCTTAATCCGAGTCGAGAAGAAACCGATGCGTCTCTGCGACTGGCAGAACCACAGCGGCCCGGTGAAGAGAAATCTACGCACCGGTGGGCCAGTCACATAGATCCATTTCACCCAATTCTGCTTGGTCCACTTTTGCGCAGAGGCGTGTGCCTCCCGCTACTCGGTGCATGGCGCAGCACTGCGCCATGGCTGTCGGTACTCAGTGCAGTGGGCGTTTCGACGACTCGGGTAGCGCCATGCCACCGGCCATGGCGATCAGGGCGATGACGATCAGGTAGTAGGCTGGCGCCATGCGGTCGCCGGTCTGCTCGATCAGCCAGGTCGCCACCAGCGGAGCGGTGCCGCCGAAGAGGGTGTAGGCGATGTTGTAGGTGAAGGCCGAGGCGGTGTAGCGCACACGGGTGGGGAACTGTTCGGAGAGCAGCACGGCGGTGACCACGCCGCAGATCACCGCGCCGACGGCCAGCAGCATGGCGCCCAGCGCCGAGGGCAGCAGCTGGCCGGACGTGGCCAGGGAGAAGGCCGGATAGACCGCGACGATCAGCGCCAGGCAGGCGCTGAGGATGGTCCGGCGGCGGCCGACGCGATCCGAGTAGCGCCCCACGAACGGGCACAGCAGGCCGGCGAACACCAGCGCCATCAGGTTGGCCAGCAGTGCCGTGGGCCGGCTGGCGCCGCCGACCACCTGCATGTAGGTGCTGAGGTAGGTGGTGAACATGTAGAACGACAGCGCCGTGGCGGAGATGAATGCGCCCAGGCAGACGATGGTGGCGCCGTGGCTGCGCAGAGTTTCGCGCAGCGGCGAATGCTCGGGGGCCTGCTCGGCGGCCAGGGCCTGGAAGGCGGGCGATTCGTCCAGGCGCAGGCGCATGTACAGGCCGACCAGGCCCAGCGGCGCAGCGATGAGGAACGGCAGGCGCCAGCCCCAGGCCTGCATCTGCTCGTTGCTGATGAACTGGTCGAGGCCGAACACCAGTCCGGCGGCCGAGGCGAAGGCGAGGAAGGTCGAGACCGGCACGAAACTGCCATAGCGCGCCTTGCGCTCGGTGGGCGCGTGCTCCATGACGAAGGCGCAGGCACCGGCGTATTCGCCACCGGCCGAGAAGCCCTGCAGGCAGCGCGCCAGCGCCAGCAGCAGCGGGGCGAACAGACCGATGCTGGCGTAGGTCGGCAGCAGGCCGATCAGTGTGGTGGCGCCGGCCATCATCAGCACGGTGATCGACAGCACCCGCTTGCGCCCGATGCGGTCCCCGAGGGTGCCGAAGAAGATCCCGCCCAGCGGGCGCAGGGCGAACGACACGGCGAACACCGCGAAGGTCTGCAGCAAGGCCAGGGTCGGGTTGCCCTGGGGAAAGAACAGGGCGGCGATGGTCACGGCGAGAAACCCGTAGACGGCGAAATCGAACCACTCGACGAAGTTGCCGATGGCCGAGGCGGCGATCACCTTGCGCAGGGTCGCCGGGCTGACCTGCCGAGTGTGGGTTATGGCGTTCATGCGTTGCTCCTGATCCCTGATCCAGACGGGTTCAGGCACGTTACGCAGGGTGCTCGCGAGCCGGCGCCTCCGACACGACGGTGGCGTTGCTCTGAGCGACCTCAGCCCTGGGGGAACTGCGCCGGGTCGGAAAAGCAGGCGCGCAGGTGATCGAATACCAGGCGCACCCTGGGCGATACGGGGCCTTGTTGCGGGCGGTATATGAACAGTTGCCAGGGAGCGGGGGCCTGCTGCGCCATCACGGCCTGCAGGCGGCCGCTCTCCAGGTGCGGCTGGGCCAGGTAGGCGGGCAACTGTCCGTAGGCCAGGCCGGCGAGCACGACTTCCAGCTCGGCTTCGGGGTCGTCGCAGGTCAGTGCCGGGTTGGCGGGAAGCAGGCTTGGGCCGTCCGCGAAGGTCCAGGGCCAGGGCCGGCCGCTCTTGCGGTCGATCAGTACCGAGAGCGGGCGTTGCTGCAACTCGGCTAGCGTGCGCGGGCTGCCGGTAGTGGCAATCAGTTCGGGCGTGGCCACCACCTGCAGCGGCACGGGCGCCAGGGTGCGGGCGACGTAGCGGCTGTCGCGCAACGAGCCGATACGGATGCCGATATCGATCTGCGCATCGACCGCGTCGGTGATCTCGTCCTCCAGGCGCAGGGTCAGCTGCAGGTGCGGGTGGCGCTTGAGCAGGGGCTGCAGGAAGCCGACCAGAAAGCGCTTGCCGATCGCTTGTGGCGCGGTGATGCCGACACGCCCGCTGAAGCCCGACTCGGTATCGGCACGATGGCCACGAAACAGCGAGTCGAAGCCTTCCAGCGTCTGCCGTGCCCGCACGGCATAGGCCTCGCCGAAGGCGGTGATGTGCACCTGGCGCGTGTTGCGGTGGAAGAGAATCTCGCCCAGCTCCTCCTCCAGCGCCTTGATCGCACGCGTCACGGCCTGCGGGGAGACGCCGAGCCGTGTCGCTGCCTCGCGGAAATTGCTGCAGTCGGCCGCGCTGCAGAAGATGCGGATCATCTCCATGCGGTTGAGCATGTCGCTACGCCTTTGTATTCCAGAATGTGGAATAGCCTAATCCAAACACTTCCATTCATTGAAACGAAAATCGCCTCTAGTGTGAGCCCATGTCCGGCATACGGCGCGGACACTTCAACGAATCCGAAAGAGAGGCTTACCGATGAGCAACAACATTTCCGGCAAGGTCGTGGTCATTACCGGCGCCAGCAGCGGTCTGGGCGAAGCCAGCGCACGTCATCTGAGCAAACTGGGCGCCAAGGTGGTGCTGGCTGCACGGCGCAAGGAGCGCCTCGAACAACTGGTCGGCGAACTGGTCGCTGCCGGTGGCGAGGCGGTCGCCTACCAGACCGACGTCACGCGTGCCGATGAGGTCAAGGCCCTGATCCAGGGTGCCGTGGATACCTACGGCCGGGTCGACGTGCTGGTCAACAACGCCGGGCTGATGGCCATTGCGCCGATGAGCGATCTGCGCACCGACGAGTGGGATCGCATGATCGACATCAACATCAAGGGCGTGCTGTATGGCATCGCCGCTGCGTTGCCGGTGTTCCAGCAGCAGAACGCCGGGCATTTCATCAACATCGCCTCGGTGGCCGGGATCAAGGTGTTCAGCCCGGGCGGTACCGTGTACAGCGGCACCAAGTTCGCCGTGCGCGCCATCTCCGAGGGCCTGCGTCACGAGGTCGGCGGCAGCATCCGTACCACCACCATCGAGCCGGGTGCGGTGGACTCCGAGCTGAAGTTCGGCAGCTCGCACCAGCAGAGCCGCGACTTCGTCGTCGACTTCTACAAGCAGGCCATCCCGGCGGACTCGGTGGCCCGCGCCATTGCCTATGCCATCGAGCAGCCGGCGGATGTGGATATCAACGAGATCGTCCTGCGTCCGACCGTGCAGGAGTTCTGATCCCGATCCGCTGCATCCGGGCGCTTGCGATGCGGGTCCGTACGGACCAGCATGCAGGCGCCTTTTTCGCTTTCAGGAGTCTGCATGAGCGCGTCCATTCGTCCGGTCGATCTGGCCAAGGCCTACCGCCTGCTCAACCACGGCCCCACCGTGCTGGTGTCCGCACGTCACCAGGCTGTGGATAACGTCATGGCGGCGGCCTGGTGCTGTGCGCTGGACTTCGACCCACCGAAGCTGAGCCTGGTGCTGGACAAGGCCACCCGCACCCGTGCGCTGGTCGAGGGCAGTAGCCTGTTCGCCGTTCAGGTGCCGACCGTGGCGCAGCTGCAGCTGACCCAGGCGGTGGGCAATGCCAGCCTTGGCGATGACCCGGCGAAGCTGGCGCACGCCGGGGTCGAGCTGTTCGAGATGGCAGGCCACGATGTGCCCTTGGTTGCCGGCTGCTCGGCCTGGCTGGTCTGCCGGATGATCAATGAGCCGCATAACCAGCAGGCCTACGACCTGTTCATCGGCGAGGTGATCGCCGCCTGGGCCGACGAGCGGGTGTTCCGCGATGGCCGTTGGCATTTCGAAACGGCCGACCCGAATCTGCGCAGCCTGCATCACGTGGCGGGCGGGCATTACTACGCGACTGGCGAGGCGCTCAAGGCCTGAATGGACGAGGCCCATGTCTTGCTGCAGCCAGGCGCTCGCCTCAGCGTGCCAATGGCAGCGCCATGCCGATCAGCACGAACAGCGTGCCGCAGCTGCGGTTGAAGGTGTGGCCGCCGCGTTGCAGCCAGGGGCGTACGCGCACGGCGGTGAGGGCCAGCAGCAGTTCGACGAGGAACTCGACCACGGCGAAGGTCGCCGCCATCACCACGAACTGCACGGCCAGGCCGCGCTGGGGGTCGAGGAACTGCGGCAGGAAGGCGCCGTAGAACAGAATCACCTTGGGGTTCGACAAGGCCGACAGCAGGCCCTGGCGAAACAGTCGCCCGGCGCTGGGGCGCACGCCGCTGTCGGCCAGCGTCAGGTTCATCGGCGGCGCGCGCCAGAGCTGGATGCCGAGCCACACCAGGTAGGCGCCGCCGATCCACTTGAGTGCCAGCAGCGCGGTGGGTGCGGTCTTGAGCAGGGCGCCAAGGCCGAACATGGCCAGGGCGATCAGCGTGCCGAAGCCGACCACGCCGCCGAGGATGGTCGCCAGCGCCATGCGTGCGCCGTACAGCCCGCCATGGGTCAGCGCCAGCAGGCTGTTGGGGCCGGGCGTCAGCGCCAGGCCGAGGGTTGCGACGAAGTAGACGAGCCAGAGTTCGAGGGCCATGTGGGTCTCCTGGGAAGGTGGCCAGTCTACTCAGCGCTACAGCCGGTAATGAGGTAGATTCTGGTCATCTACCAGTCGATTCTGGACGACTCATGTTGCAACGCCCTGACCTGCGCTTCCTCCTGCTGCCTCTGCCGGAGTTCGCCCTGCTGCCGTTCGGCGGCTTTCTCGACAAGTTGCGCTTCAGCGCCGACGACGAGGACTACAGCCGTCAGCGCTACTGCACCTGGACCATTCTCGGCCTGCAGCCGGGGCATGTGTCGTCGAGCAGCGGTGCGGCGTTGCGAATCGAGGCCACGCCGCAGGAGCTGACGCTGGCCGAGCACGACTATCTGGTGTTGTTCGGCGGGCGTAACGCGCAGGCCACGGCGGCGCTGGCGCCGGCCTACCGGGCCCTGTTGCGCCGCGCCGTACGTGCCGGGGTGAAGCTGGTGGCGATCGACAACGCCAGTTTCCTGCTGGCCGCCTGTGGCCTGCTCGATGGCCATCAGGTCGCGGTGCACTGGCGTCACCAGGCGGAGTTTCGCGCCAGCTTCGCCCACCTGCGGCTGGCGCACGAGCGCCTGTACAGCATCGATTCCGAGCGGATTTCCTGCGCCGGGGGCACGGCGGCCATCGACCTGGCGGTGGAGCTGTTGGCCCGTGGCAGCGGACGGGCGCGGGCGCTCAAGGGCCTGGCCGACATGCTGGTGGACGAGACGCGCAGTGGCCAGCACGCACTGCGCTCGCTGCATGGCACGTCCAGCGGCGAACGTCATGTCGACCGTGCCATCGCCCTGATGCGCCACGGCCTGGCCAGCGCCGACGGTATCGAGCAACTGGCGGCCAGTGTCGGTATCAGTCGCCGGCAGCTCGACCGCCTGTTCCGCGCCCGCCAGGGCATGAGTGCCCGCGAGTACTGGAACGAGCTGCGCCTGCAACACGTGCGCTGGCGCCTGCTCAACTCCAGTCACAGCCTGGCGCAGATCGCCGACGAGATCGGTGCCAGCGACGCCAGCCACCTGGGCAAGCTGTTTCGCCAGCGGTTCGGTGTCGCTCCCGGCGCTTTCCGTCGCCAGGGCGGCATGCCGTCGTAGGGTGGATCACGCTTCACCGATCCACCGTCAGCGCATGCGCCGCTGTGCTTCATCGATCCATCAGCAACGGCAGCCACACCGATGCCAGCAGCAACAGCGCCATGGTCCGGTTGAACAGCAGCAGCCGCGACGGTTGCCGCAGCAGGCGGGCGCTGCCGGCGCCGAGCAGGCCCCAGCTGAGCAGGCAGGGCGTGGAGACCAGCAGGAACAGCGCGGCATGGATGGCCACGCGGCTTGGTGAAGCCTGGCCATCGAGAAATATTGCCGTGACCGAGAGGGTCATCAGCCAGGTCTTGGGGTTGATCAGTTGCAGGACGGCGCCCTGGACGAACCCCTGGCGTCGCTCGATGGGCCGTGCCTCGATACCGGCCGCGTCGCGGCGCATCAGCTTGCAGGCCATCCAGCTGATCCAGGCGGCGCCGGCCCAGGTCATCGCCGTTTGCAGCAGCGGCGTGCGCGCCAGCAGCTCGCCCAGGCCGAGGCCGACCACCAGCAGCATGAGACTGGCACCCAGGCTGGCGCCGAGGGCGATGGTCAGGGCAATGGGCAGGCCGAAACGCGAGGCGCTGCCGAGGATCAGCAGGTTGGTCGGCCCCGGGGTGATCGAAGCCGCCGAGGCGAAGAGGATGAAGGGCAGCCACTGGTTCATGGCCGGGGCCCTGGTGCGGTGAGGGGCATCGATGATCGCTCCATGTCGGGTCATGGTGGCGATTGTCCAGTGGCCCCGCTCAGCGGTCTTGAAGCTTTGTGCAGAGGCTGCGGTAGGCGCCGGGGGTGACGCCATTGGCGCGGCGGAACCAGCGGCCGAGGTGACTCTGGTCGGCGAAACCCAGATCGCTGGCGACGTCGGCGGGCGCACTGCCAAGGGCCAGCAGGCGGCGCGCGCGCACCAGGCGCAACTGGATCAGGTAGCCGTGCGGGGCGATGCCGAAGGCGGCCTTGAAGGCTCGCGTGAGGTGGAAGCGGTCCACGCCGCAGACCCGGGCCAGTTCACCGAGGCCGATGTTCTCGTGGAAGTGCGCGTGCAGGTAGTCGCGTGCGCGCAGGGCCACGCCGGGAATCTGCGGGTTGCCCTGCATGCGCTGGCGCCATTGCAGGTTGCGCGAAAGGCGTTCGAGCAGGCCATCCAGGGCCGCATCGCGGACCATGCGCGGCTCGCCCTCGCGCAGCGCCTGCAGGGCGTTGGCGATGTGCGGCAGCAGGCCGGGGTCGTCCGGCTGGGTGCGTGGCACGCTGGGCAGGCAGTCGACGGGAGCCTGTTCGAACAGCGCCGGCAAGGCGCCTTGGAGCCAGGCCGGTTCCAGGTACAGCGTGGAGTAGGTGAAGCCCCCTGGCGCCGGGGCGTTGCCGTCATGAATGTCGCCGGGCTCGAGGAAGAAGGTCTGCCCCGGCACGCTGCTGAACAGGGCGCGGCGGCAATTGAACTGCTGCACGCCCTGCTCGGTGAAGCCGATCAGGTAGCTGTCGTGCCAGTGCGGATCGTAGGCATGCCCCTCGAAATGCGCGCGGATCACCTCGATGCCTGTATCGGCATCCTGTTTGAGGTCGACCCATGATTGCGCGTTCATCGCCCGGCTCACAGTGGAAAGAGGAACGCCCGAGCTTAACCCGTTTGCCGGGCATGCCTAGAACGTTTGTGCAGATGGCAGGGGCTGTGAATAAAAACAGGCGCCTTGATCCGTAGGAGCGGCTTCAGCCGCGAAATTCGCGGATAAATCCGCTCCTACGAACGCTTGGCAATACTGCTTGAGGACGATGGTCTAGTCGGCCTGCGCGGGGTACCAGCGCGGTGTGTACACCCAGTCGCCGCCCTCGGCGCGGGGGAAGCGGCGGGTCTGGCTGGAGCCGATGATCACCAGGGTGCGCATGTCGACCATCTCCGGCGTCAGCTCGCCCAAGGTGAGGTTGCGCAGCGCTTCGGCCGGGCGGCCAATGTCGCGGCCGAGCACCACCAGGGTTTCCGCCGCACGCTGCTGGCGCAGCAGTTCCAGCGCGCGGCCGAGCTGCCAGGGGCGGGCCCTGGAAATCGGGTTGTAGAAGGCCATGGCCAGATCCGCAGCGGCGGCGTGCTGCAGGCGCTGCTCGATCACCGCCCAGGGTTTGAGGTTGTCGGACAGGGAGATAAGGCAGAAGTCATGGCCCAGTGGCGCACCGGCCTTGGCGGCGGTGGCCAGGGCAGCCGAGACGCCCGGCAGCACCTCCAGTTCGACCCCGCGCCAGGCCTCGCTCTGCGGGCTTTCCAGCGCTTCCATCACGGCGGCGGCCATGGCGAACACGCCGGGGTCGCCCGAAGAGATCATCACCACCCGGCGGCCCGTGGCAGCCAGCTCGAAGGCATGGGCGGCGCGCTGCAGTTCCTCGCGGTTGTCGCTGGGGTGCAGGCGCTGGTCGGCGCGCAGCGGGCCGGCCATCTTCACGTAGGTGTCGTAGCCGAGCAGGTCTTCGGCCTCGTCCAGGGCGCGGCGCACGGCGGGGGTCATGTGCTCGGCGGCGCCAGGGCCGAGGCCGACCACGCTGAGGCGGCCACGACGCTGGCCAAGGCGTTCGACATCCAGCGGCTGCTCGGCCAGCAGCAGGCGCAGGCCGTCGCCGGCGAGCTGCCGGGCGGGCAGTTCTGCGCTTGCGCCGTGAATGAAGCGCAGCGGCAGGTTCAGCTCGCGCGCGGCTGCGTGCAGTTCGGCATCGGCCATCCGGGCCTTGTCCGCGAGCAGAGCGGCCAGGGCCTGTGGCGCCAGGTTGGCGGCGCTCAGCGCCCGGTGGATGCGTGCCGCCAGCTGGTCGTCGGTTCGCTCGACCTGCACGGCGACGCTGCGCGGATGGATCAGCAGCTCGTCGGGCTGCGCCGGGCGGGCCTGCGGGGTGATGTGGATAACCCGCTTCGCAGCGTTATCCACAGGCAGCTGGGCGGCCTCCAGCCAGGGCGCCTGGCCTTCGATGCGCACCGTTTCGCCGCCGAGCAGGTCGCTGACGAAGCGCTTGCCCTGTTGCAGGTCGGCCAGGGCGTAGCCGGCCGGCGGCTCCAGCAGGCAGGTGCCGAAGCGCAGCTCGCCGCTGGTGGTGATCGCCGGTGTGACCTCCAGGTGTGCGGCGATCTCGCGGGCCAGGCGATTGACCCCGGCCAGGCCACCGAGCAGTGGCACCACGGCGCTGCCGTCTTCGGCAAGGGCCAGCACCGGTGGCTCGCTGCCCTTCTCCGCCAGCAGCGGGGCGAGGCTGCGGATGACGATGCCGGCGGCGCACAGCACCAGCAGCGGTTGCCCGGCCCGATAGAGCGCACGCAGGCTGTCGCCGAAGTCGTCGTAGTGACGCTCGGCAGCCTCGACCCGGCCGCGCAGGCCATGGATCAGCGCCTGTGGATAAAGCGTCTTGAGGCGTTGTGCAGTGGCCAGCGCGCTGCTGCCGAGGATGACGATGTTCATGCGGTAGATCCTGTAGCCCGGATGAAATCCGGGGTGTGTGTTTCCCGGATTGCATCCGGGCTACGTGCGAGCTGGGGGGAGCGTGTAGGGTGGATGGCGCTTCACCCATCCACCGCCACGATGGTGGATGAAAAAAACGTCATCCACCCTACGAATCCAGGAGCGGCTGGGCCGCATTCCGCTCCCACAGGCAATCGATCACCCCCGCCATTTCTGGCCGGGCACCAGAATCATCGAGAAGTATGGCGAATCCATCGGCTCCACCTCGTCCAGCGCGACGATCTTCTGGCTGGCCATGGTCGCGCGCTCGACGTAATGGGCGCGGTCGTCCAGGCCGAGCTTGCGCAGCACGCGGCGGACCTTGTCGAAGTTGCGCCCGAGCTTCATCACCACGGCGGCCTCGGCATCGCGCAGGCGCTGTTCGAGCTCTTCCTCCGGCAGCACGCCGGAAAGCACGCTCAGGCTCTGGTTGCGGTACACCAGCGGCGTGCCCAGCACCGAGGCGCAGCCGAGCATGGAACACACGCCGGGCACCACCTCGACGTCGTAGCGCTCGGCGAGGCGGTCGTGCAGGTACATGTAGGAACCGTAGAAGAACGGGTCGCCCTCGCAGATCACCGCCACGTCCTGGCCGGCGTCCAGCAGCTGGGCGATCTGTGCGGCGCAGGTGTCGTAGAAATCGGCAATCACATCCTCGTAGGACAGCGGTGCGGCGAGCTTCTCGGTGGTCACCGGGTAGACCAGCGGCAGGCGCTGCTGGGCGTCGTCCAGGTGCGCCTCGATGATGCCGAAGGCGTTGCCACCCTGGCCGGCGTTGTGTTTCGCCTTGGCCACGAAGTAGGCCACCACTGGCGCCGACTTGAGCAGGCGCAGCGCCTTGAGGGTGAGCAGCTCGGGGTCGCCGGGGCCGACGCCGAGACCAAGCAGACGACCGGCCATCACTCCACCTCCGAGGCCAGCGCGTTGACCGCGGCCACCGCCATGGCGCTGCCGCCGCGCCGACCGCGCACGATCACGTAGGGCACGCCACGGCTGTCTGCGGCCAGGGCGTCCTTGGATTCGGCGGCGCCGATGAAGCCCACCGGCATGCCGATGATCAGCGCCGGTTTCGCGGCGCCGGCGTCGAGCATTTCCAGCAGGTAGAACAGCGCGGTGGGGGCGTTGCCGATCACCACCACGCTGCCCTCCAGGTGTTCGCGCCAGTGTTCCAGGGCCACCGCCGAGCGGGTGTTGCCGACCTCACGGGCGAGCTCGGGCACGCCGGCGTCGTGCAGGGTGCAGAGCACCGGATTGTTCGCCGGCAGGCGCGGGCGGGTGATGCCCTCGGCGACCATGCGCGCATCGCAGAGGATCGGCGCGCCGGCCAGCAGGGCTGCGCGGCCGGCGGCGCCTGCTCCGGGGGAGAAGCGCAGGTCCTCGACCACGTCGACCATGCCGCAGGCGTGGATCACCCGCACGGCGAGTTTCTCCAGGTCGGCGGGAATGCCGGACAGGTTGGCCTCGGCGCGAATGGTGGCGAAGGAGCGGCGGTAGATTTCCTGGCCGTCGCGGATGTAATCAAGCATCAGGGAGTCCTGCGGGAAGGTGGCGGGCGAACCAGGCGCCGGCCTCGTCGATGGTCATGGACGGCACCAGCAGGCGACCGAAGCCGGTCACCTCGGGGGTGCGTTGATAGAGCTGGTAGTGATCGGGCGTGCTGGCCAGCAGGGTGTAGGGCTGCACCCGCGCGCTGGCGCAACTGCGCGGGCAGGCGCTGAGGTGAGCCTGCGGGCGGGCGCCGTTGGCGCGCAGCAGCTCGGCCAGGTGCAGCGCGTGGTGCTTGCTGTCGGCCAGGCCACGGGCGCAGGCGGCCGATCCGGTGCAGGCGACCAGCCCGAGCAGTGGGTCGCCGGCCTCGTGCAGCAGGCCGAGTTCGCCCAGCGCGTTGCACAGGGTTGCGGCCTCGGCCTGCGGCACGTTGCCCAGCAGCAGGCCCTGCCAGGGAGTCAGGCGCAGTTCGCCGCCGGCATGCCGCTCGCTCAGCTCGGCGAGGGCCAGCAGCTGTTCGGCGTGCAGGCGGCCCAGCTGGGCCCCGGCGACGACCATGCACAGGCCGGCCCGGGCCTGTGGATAAATCCCTGCGGGCGCCCGCTCGACGCCAGCGGGCGTCTGCCAGTCGGCTGTTGGCGGCTGCAGGGGGAAGTCCAGGCGTGCCTGCAGGCGCTGCAGCAGTTCGCTGGCCGGGAGCTGCGCCAGCAACTGGCGCATGCGTGATTGTTCGGGCGTGGCCAGTTCGAGGAACAGCAGCAGCAACTGGCGCACCAGCTCGACCGCCTGCGCGGCTTCGATGCGTGCCAGCGGCGCGTCGCTGGGGCAGCCGGCCAGGCCCAGCAACAGGTGGCGTTCATCCTCGGCGGCCAGCCACAGGTCGTGCGGGTGTTCGCGCATCGCCAGGGCTTCGCCGCCATCCAGCTGCAGGGCGAACTTGGCTGACAGGGCATGCAGCGCCGGGGTGTCCTGCAGCAGGTCGAGGAGCTGCCCGGCAAGCGGGCGAACGTCCATCCGTGCCTGCGGGTCGAGGCCAGCGGCAGGGCTGAGCAGGAGGTTGCGTACGTCGTCGGCGGCGGCCACGCGCGGACCGACACCGGCAGCGAGCAGTGCGCCGATCAGCGCGCTCTCCTGGCCGGGCAGCACGCCACGAATCTGCAGGTTGCTGCGGTTGGTCAGCTCCAGGGTACCGCTGGCGTAGCGCCGGGCAGCCTCTCCGATCGCACGCGCCTGGGCACTGTGCAGCACGCCGCCAGGCAGCTTGACGCGGCAGATGCCGCCGTCCAGTGCGGGCACGATGCGCAGCAGGCCCGGACAGGCAGAAGCCCGAGGGGTTGGCAGTTCGGCGGTGAGGGGACAGTCGCGCACAGGGTTCACCAGCAACAACGACGCGGCGACCGGACCAGCGAAACCCGTCGAGAGGGTTTCATGGCATCGGTACACCCCGCCCGATGTTGGCACTCGCGACCAGCGTTCGTCGGCAGGTCTCCTGGCTGACAGGTCTTCATCCGCTGCGGCCTTCCCGGTTGCCCAGTGGCGTATGTGCGGCGGACTCGCTGTTTACAGTTGCGGGGGCAGCTCGGTGGCGATGGTTGATCGCTCCGGATTCCCTCTTCGAGGCTGTCGACGATCCACCGCAGCAACGCCAGGCTCGGAAAGCCACCGGCGGCTGACGCATGTGCTGCAGATCGTGAACAGACTCTTGGGCCCGTATACAAGGGGCACCGACGAAGGCGCTATTATGCCCGCTTTGCGCGGCGTCGCGACACGCGCCCTGTCGGCTACTTGCGAGGAAGGTGGATGAAACCCTGGTTGACCCTGGTGGGTATCGGCGAAGACGGCTACCCCGGCCTGGGCAAGGCTGCGCGGCGGGCCCTGCTGGCGGCCACGCGCATCGTCGGTGCGCCGCGCCAGCTGGCGTTGCTGCCGCCGTGCATCGCTGGCGAGCGGGAACACTGGCCGAGCCCCTTCGACCTGCAGCCGTTGCTGGCGCGGCGCGGCGAGGCGGTATGCGTGCTGGCCAGCGGCGATCCGATGTTCTACGGCGTCGGGGCCAGCCTGACGCGGCAACTGGCGGCCGATGAGCTGCAGGTGTTGCCGGCACCGTCGTCGGTGTCGCTGGCGGCGGCGCGCCTGGGCTGGCCGCTGCAGGAGGTGGACGTGGTCTCGCTGGTCGGCCGGCCGCTGGCCACGCTCAATGCCCGCCTGTTTCCCGGTGTGCGCCTGCTGCTGTTGAGCGCCGACGGCGACACGCCTGCCCAGGTTGCCGCAGCGCTGTGCGCGCGCGGTTTCGCTGCCAGTCGCCTGACCCTGCTGGAGCACCTCGGCGGGCCCGAGGAGCGCCGTGTCGATGGCCTGGCCGCGCAGTGGAGCCTGCCGCGCGCGGCCGATCTCAACCTGCTCGCCGTGGAGTGCCTGGCGGACGCCGGGACCCAGGTGCTGCCGCCGACCTGCGGCCTGCCGGACGATGCCTATCGGCATGACGGCCAGCTGACCAAGCGCGACGTGCGCGCGGTGACCCTGGCGCGCCTGGCGCCGCTGCCCGGCGAGCTGCTGTGGGACGTGGGCGCCGGCTGCGGCTCCATCGGCATCGAGTGGATGCGCGCTCATCCCGCCTGCCGCGCCATCGCCATCGAGGCCAATGAGGGCCGTCAGGCGCATATCAGGCACAACCGCGACGTCCTTGGCGTGCCCGCTCTGCAGCTGGTGGCCGGGCATGCGCCGGAGGCCCTGGACGGATTGCCGGCGCCGGATGCCATCTTCATCGGCGGCGGCGTCACCGTGCCGGGGCTGCTGGAACAGTGCTGGGCCGCGCTCAAACCGGGCGGGCGGCTGCTGGCCAACGCGGTGACGATCCAGAGCGAGGCGGCGCTGGTGGCCTTTCGCGAACGGCAGGGCGGCGAGCTGCTGCGCCTGACGGTGGCGCAGGCGCAACCGCTGGGCGGGTTCGATACCTGGCGGGCGGCGTTGCCGATCACCCTGCTGGCGGTACGCAAGCCGTGAGGCCGCGCATCCTGCTGCTGGGCGGCACCAGCGAGGCGCTGCGCCTGGCTCGTCAGCTGGGCCCCGAAACGCTGTACAGCCTGGCCGGCCTGGGCCGGGTACCGGACGACCTGCCCTGTCGCGTGCGGGTGGGCGGCTTCGGCGGTGCCGACGGGCTGGCCGCGTTCATCGCCGCCGAAGGCATCGAACTGCTGCTGGACCTGACCCATCCCTACGCCGCGCAGATCAGCGCCAACGCGGCGCGGGCCGCCGCGCTCAGCGGTGTGCCCTGCTGGGCGCTGCGGCGCCCCGGTTGGCAACCTGTGGCCGGCGACGACTGGCGCGAAGTGGAGGGCTGGGACGGGCTCAGCCATGCCCTGGCACCCTTCCAGCGGCCATTCTTCACCTCCGGGCGCGAGCCGCTGGCGCATCTGCATGAGATTCCTGCGCACCAGCACTGGACGGTGCGTTGCCTGCAGAGCGAGCCGGCGCCGCCCCGCGCGGAGATCATCGGGGCCCGCGGGCCTTTCTCGCTGGACGAGGAGCGTGCCCTGTTCGCCCGTATCCGCTGCGACGTGCTGGTGAGCAAGAACAGCGGCAGCCAGGCGACCGAGCCGAAACTGCAGGTGGCGCGCGAGCTGGGTCTGCCGGTGCTGCTGTTGCGCCGGCCCGAGCCGGCGCCGGCAACGCGCAGTTTCTGCGACCTGCAGACGCTGCTCGAGGCGTTGCCGCGCTAGGTCGCCTTCACCAGCAGGCCGTCACTCAGCCACTGGTGCAGCCAGCGCGCGGCCTGCACAGGGGCCTGCTCCCCCAGTTCCTGCAGGCTGTCGCACAGCTCGGCGAAGTTCAGCCCCTCACAGGCCATGGCCTGCAAGGCCTGCGCTTGCGCAGGGTCGAGGCTGCGATAGCGGGTGACCAGTTGCTCACGCCAGATCAGGCAGGTCTCGGCGTGCTCCAGGGCATGACTGCCCGGGAATGCCTGCTCGTGCTTGAGGGCACGCCACAGCTCCAGGCTGTTGTGCTGCAAGGTCAGCCATTGCACGCTCGGTTGCAGCGCCACGCGCAGCAGCGGCCAGTCCTGTGCCGCCAGGTGCGCCAGGTGTTCGGCACGCAGCAGCTCGGCATCGTGGGCGTCGAAGGCCAGGGTGAAGGCCCATTCCAGGCGCGCCAGTTCGGCCAGCGGTGCAGCCTGCTCGGCGACCAGGTGCTGCTCGATGAAGCCGGCCAGGTTGGCGCCCAGCCAGCGCAGGCTGAAGTGCGCCGAGGGATGGGCGTCGAGGTAGTCGCGGCCGAGGCGCTCGAAGTCGTCGTCGCCGAGCCAGGCGTGGATCGCCGCGTAGTCGCCCTGCAGGGCTTCGAGCAGGCGTGCGCGATAGGCGTTGTGATAGATCGCCAGGCCCTGTTCGGCGCTCAGTGCGGCGCTGCCGAGCAGGCTGGCGGCGAGGGCGGCATCGGGCGTCGACTGGTTGCCGAGCAAGTAGCGCTCGACCTCGCGCTGCCATTCGTTCAGGCGCATGCCGCCTCCTCGTCGAGCACCTCGCGGGCGATGCGCCGCGCCTGCTGCAGTTCGCTCAGCAGCTCATCGAGAGGCGGCAGGTGGTCGTCCCGCTCGAGCAGGGTGGAAACCGGGCCCAGGTGCGCCAGGGTGCGCCGGTACAGCTGCCAGACCGGGTCGCACACCGGGTGGTCGTGGGTATCGATCAGGTAGTCGCCGTAGTCGTGGTGGCCGGCCAGGTGGAACTGGCGGATGCGCTCGGTCGGCAGCGCGCTGATGAAGTCCCACGGCTCGAAGCCATGGTTGCGCGCGCTGACGTAGACGTTGTTGATATCCAGCAGCAGCTCGCAGCCGCTGAGTTCGCACAGGGCCGAGAGAAACTGCCATTCGCTCATCTGGTCATCGGCGCAGCGCAGGTAGCTGGAGACGTTCTCCAGGACCAGCGGCCGCTCCAGCACGTCCTGCACCTGGCGCACGCGTGCGGCGACGTGCTGCAGGCTTTCCTCGGTGTAGGGCAGCGGCAGCAGGTCATGCAGCTGGTGGGCATTGCCCCGGCTCCAGCACAGGTGGTCGGAGATCCACGCCGGGCGCACGCGCCTGGCCAGTTGCGCCAGGCGCTGCAGGTAGTCGCGGTCCAGCGCGTGCGGTCCGCCGATCGACAGCGATACGCCGTGCATGACCAGCGGGTAGTGTTCGGCGATGGCGTCGAGGTAGTACAGCGCCTTGCCGCCATCGACCATGTAATTCTCGGAGATGATCTCGAACCAGTCGACCGCGGGCCGCCGTTCGAGGATTTCCTGGTAGTACTCGCTGCGCAGGCCCAGGCCGTGGCCGAGCATCGTCGTTGCTTTCATCGCCGCCTCCGCAGGTGAAAACGGGGCGACCGGCCGGCCGCCCCTCGTGGCTCTTAGGCGCCTACGGTGCCGCCGGCAGCGGAGCACTCGGCCTTGGTCATCACCTTGAAGCCGTGGCCCTTGCAGACTGCCTGGCCCTTGCAGGCGTTCTCGGCGGTCTTGCAGTCGTTCTGGCCTTTGCAGGAGGTCACGCCGTAGCAGTGTACGGTCGCTTCCTCGGCCGAGGCGACGCTGGCGGTCATGCCGGCGAACAGCGAGGCGGCGGCGAAGGCAATGGCGGCGCCAGCGGCGGTGGTCTTGATAGTCATGCGCTTATCCTCTGGAAATTGGAGAGGCCGGCTGAAGCATCGTCGTTCAGGCCCGGCAACTCACTAGAGTCGGACCTGCCGCTGGCGTTACAGGGGTGGAAAAAACTTTCTGTTCAGTGCGTCTGCGCACTGTCGTCAGGCTGGTCGATACGCAGCTCCGGCACGGCCCGCCCCGCGACCAGGCGCTCGTCCACCAGGCGGATGACCGCTGCCTCGTCGCTGACGCCGTACCACTCGCCCTGTGGATAAAGGCTCGCTGTCGGGCCCAGGTCACAGGGGAACTGGCACTGGCTGCGGGTGATGTGCACACCGCCGGGACATTCCAGGCGGCCGGCGGCCTTGAGGCGCTGGCGCAGGGTTTTCCACAGGCCGAGGGCGCCCTTGCGCGTGCAGCGCGGACCGTTGCACAGCAGCAGGCGCTGGCTGTGCGGCGGAATCTGCGACCAGGGGTGCTGCTCGGGCAGGGCCGGCACGTCCTGGCAGGGCAGGTGGCGGCCGGTCTGTTCGAGCAGTGCGGCCAGGCCGTCCAGCCAGGCGTCCTCGAGGGCGCTGCACACCACGAAGACGGTTTCGCCGTTGCCGCGCTCGGCGATGCGCTGGCGCAGCCAGTCACGGTGCATGGCATCGGCGCGGGGTTCCAGGTCGACCACCAGCAGCGGCCGTGGTGCATCCGCCACGGCCTGCCAGAAGGCTTCGGGGTCCTGCTCGCTGTCGTGCAGATGGGCCTCGCCGAGCAGGGCTTCGGCACGTTGGCGCAGGCTCTGGGCCAGTGCGCCACGGGACAGGCCCGGCCCGCTGAACAGGACGCGGGCGTAAGCGATTCGAGTCATGGACGTCTCCGGGAAAAGGGTGGGGCAGTCTAGCGGCTCGGCGCGCTGCACGCAGGCCCAATGCCCGAGGTGCCTTGACGCGAGGCGGCGGCGATGGTCATATCCGCCCCGCTTCAGGTGTCTCACGCCGCCGCGCGTGAGGTGAAACGGGAAGTCGGTTGAAGTCCGACGCTGCCCCCGCAACGGTAAGCGAGCGACCGCATCGAAACGCCACTGTGCGCCACGCGCATGGGAAGGCGATGCGTTCATGCCCCTCGCAAGCCCGGAGACCGGCCTGGAGTCACTCTGTCTGGCAACCCGCGGTGGGCGGGCGTTGACTCCAGTAGGGCGCGTTCGTGCCCCTGTCTGCTGTTGCGCATTTCCATCGGATTGCCGTGCCTTTTCCTTTGCGATGGAACACTCATGGCGCGCCATTTCCGCTTCAACGACCTTTTTTCTCAGGACTTCCTGCGCCTACCGGCTGGCCCGGGCGAGCGGCTGCGAAACAGCATAATGTTATGTTATAACAATAACATTATGCCTTTCGGGTCTGCCTCATCCGCGTCGACACCTGCTGTCGAGCCAGTGGCGCGGGGCCCCGCCGGGCCGGTTTCCCTGCGCAATCCTGGACGTTCTGCCGTGTCTCACTCCCTGTTGTATTGCTCCGTGCCACTCGCCCTGGCGTTTGCCGGCCTGGCCGTGGCCAGCGAAGACCCCGTCGACCTGCCCGGGCTGACCATCCAGGCCAAGGCCGCCGAGGAGGGCGAGACCGACCTGAATACGCCCACCAGCGCCGGCTCGCGGCTCGAGCTGTCGGCCCTGCAGACGCCGGCCAGCACCACCAGCCTGAGCGGCGCCGAGGTGCGCGGGCGCAACAACCGCAGCGTGCAGGATGCGGTGACCCGCACGCCGGGCATCAGCAGCATCGGCACGCCGGGTAACGGCGGTACCGCGCTGTCGGCGCGTGGCTTCACCGGCCATTCCGCGACCATGCAGCTGTACGACGGCACGCGCCAGTACGTCGGAGCCGGCACCGTGACCTTCCCGGTGGACACCTGGTCCGTGCAGCGTATCGATGTGCTGCGCGGCCCGGCTTCGGTGCTGTACGGCGAGGGCGCCACCGGCGCGGTGATCAACGTGGTGCCGAAGAAACCCTTCGCCGGTCCGATCCACAATCAGCTGCGCCTGGGTTACGGCAGCGACGACCGGCGGCAGGTGGCGCTGGACAGCGGTGGCTCGCTGAGCGACGCGCTGAGCTATCGCTTCAACGTCAATCAGCAGGCCAGCAACGGCTGGGTGGACCGGGGCGACTCGAAGAGCCTGGCGTTCAGCGCCGCGCTGCGCTGGGAGGCGAGTGACGAGCTGAGCTTCACCCTGTCTCACGACCATGGCGACCAGGACCCCGAGCGCTACTTCGGCACCCCGCTGGTCAACGGCCATTACCGCGAGAGCCTGCGCGAGCACAACTACAACGTCGGCGACGCCGAGGTCCGCTACAACGACCAGATCACCCGCCTGGTGACCGACTGGCGCATCAACGATGCGCTGACGGCGAGCAACCAGCTCTACTACATCAAGACCCAGCGCTACTGGCGCAATGCCGAGTCCTACCGCTGGCAGCCCGGCGACCTGGTGCTGCGCAGTGACTTCTACGAGATCAAGCACACCCAGGAACAGGTCGGCGACCGTCAGAGCTTCACCCTGGACCACTCACTGTTCGGTCTCGACAGTCGCACCCTGGTGGGCGTGGACTACAACCGCATCCACTTCGCCCGCCAGCATGACTTTGCCAGCAGCTTCAGCGACAGCGTGCCGCTGGCGGGTTCTGGCGGTGGCCGCTACCAGAGCGACGATCCGCAGGGCTACGGCCCGCGCGAGCGCAACCTGGCCCGGCAGTTCTCGCTGTTCGCCGAGAACCGCACGCAACTGAGCGAGCGCCTGTCGCTGGTGACCGGCGTGCGCCGCGACCAGGTGCATATCCAGCGCGACGACCTGCTCGGCGACAGCCGCGTCGACCGCAGCCTGAGCGGTGGCAACTGGCGCGCCGGCCTGGTGTTCGCCCTGACCCCGGAGCTGTCGCTGTACGGCCAGCATGCCACCAGCACCGAAGGGGTGAACAACCTGCTCACGCTCAGCCCCAGCCAGCAACAGTTCGACCTGAGCCGGGCCAGGCAGACCGAGGTCGGCCTCAAGCAGGCGTTCTGGAACGGGCAGGGCGAGTGGACGCTGGCCGCCTACCACATCGTCAAGAAGAAGCTGCTCAGCCGCGAGACCCCCAGCTCGCCCACCGAGCAGGTCGGCCAGCAGTCTGCCGACGGCCTCGAGGCCAGCCTGGAGCTGGCGCTGGGGCGCGGCTGGCAAGTATCGGCCAATGCGGCCTTCGTCCGCGCCGAGTACGACGACTTCGTCGAAGGCGGTGGCGATCGCAGCGGCAATCGTCCGAGCAACGTACCCCGGCGCACCGCCAACCTGTGGTTGAACAAGGCGCTGGGGCCTGGCCTGGATGTCGGTGTCGGCGCGCGTTATGTCGATGCCCGCTACGCCGACGCCGCCAACCAGATCGAGGTACCCGGCTACACCGTGGTCGACGCCAACATCGCCTGGCAGGCGCTGCCGGACGTGCGCCTGGGCCTGGAACTGAACAACCTGTTCGACCGCCAGTACGCCACCACCGCCAGCAGCGCGGGGCAGCAGTGGTACCTGGGCGCGCCGCGCTCGTTCTTCGTCACCGCGGATTACAGCTTCTGATGCAACGCCTGCGTATTCGCCAGCTGGCCTGGTCGCCCAACGGGCAGCAACCGCTGCTCGACGACATCGACCTCGACGTCGCTGACGGCGAGCTGCTCGGTCTGCTCGGCCCCAACGGCAGCGGCAAGACCAGCCTGTTGCGCTGCGCCTATCGCTTCCAGCGGCCCAGCGCCGGCCGCGTCGAACTGGATGGCGAGGCGCTGTGGCAGCGCTCGCCGCGCTGGTGTGCGCAGCGCGTGGCGGTGGTGCTGCAGGAGTTCCCGCAGGACTTCGGCCTGCGCGTGCATGAGGTGGCGGCCATGGGGCGCACGCCGCACAAGGGGCTGTTCGACAGCGACGATGCCGAGGACCAGCGCCTGGTCAGCGAGGCGCTGGCGCGGGTCGGTCTCGGCGAGCTGGCGCAGCAGCCGTTCGCCTGCCTGTCCGGCGGCGAGAAGCAGCGCGCGCTGCTGGCGCGGGCCCTGGTGCAGCAACCGCAGCTGCTGATCCTCGACGAGCCGACCAACCACCTCGACCCACGCTACCAGCTGGAGCTGCTGCGGCAGATCAAGGCGCTGGGGCTGGCGACCCTGGCCAGCTTTCACGACCTCAACCTGGCGGCGGCCTTCTGCGACCGTCTCTGCGTGCTCGACCGCGGGCGCCTGCTGGCGGTCGGAACGCCGGCCGAGGTGCTCACCGCCGAACTGCTGCAGCAGGTATTCGGCGTGCAGGCCCTGGTCGATACCCATCCACTGGCGGGTTACCCGCGCATTACCTGGATACTCTGATGACACGCCTCACCTCGACGCCAAGGCGCCTTCCATGTCGCCGTGTTTCGTTCCTCGTGGCAGCGGCTGCAGGGCTGCTGCTGGCCAGCAGCCCGAGCTGGGCCGTCACCGTGACCAGCTGCGACCGCCAGGTGACCATCGAGCGTCCGCCGCAACGCGCGGTCAGCCATGACATCAGCCTGACCGCCATGCTCCTGGAGCTGGGGCTGAAGGCGCGCATGGTCGGCTACAGCGGCGTCAGCGCCTGGAAGACGCCGGCGCCCGAACTGCAGGCCGACCTGGATGACCTGCCCGAGCTGGCGCCGCGCTACCCCTCGCTGGAAAACCTGCTGGATGCCGACGCCGACTTCTTCTTCGCCGGCTGGAACTACGGCATGCGCGTCGGCGGCGAAGTGACCCCGGCCAGCCTGGCGCGCTTCGGCATCCCGGTGTACGAGCTGAGCGAGTCCTGCGCGCATGTCATGCCCAATCGCGTTGCCAGCCTCGATGACGTCTACGGCGACCTGCGCAACCTCGGCCGCATCTTCGCCGTCGAGGCGCGTGCCGAGGGGCTGGTGCAGGGCATGCAGGCACGTGTGGCGGCGGTGCAGGCGCGCCTCGGCGAGCAGCCGCAACGGCCGCGCGTGTTCGTCTACGACAGCGGCGAGGACGTACCCTTCAGCGCCGGGCGACTGGGCATGCCGCAGTCGCTGATCGACGCCGCTGGCGGGCGCAACGTGATGGACGGGCTCGCCGGCAACTGGATGCAGGTCGGCTGGGAGGCCGTGGTCGAGCAGGACCCGCAATGGATCCTGATCGTCGACTATGGCGAGCGCAGTGCGGCGCAGAAGCGCGACTTCCTCATGCAGCATCCGGCGCTGCAGGGCGTCAGCGCGATCCGCCAGCAGCACTTCGTGGTGCTGCCCTACCTGGCGGTGACGCCGAGCCTGGACAACGCCGCCGCCATCGAGACCCTGGCCGCCGCGCTGCATCCCGAGGCCTTCGCACCGTGACGCGCCTGCGCCTGTTGTTGCTGGTGCTGGCGCTGCTGTTGCTGCTGTCGTGCGCCGTGTCGCTGGCGTTCGGGTCGGCGCAGGTGCCGCTCGAGCGCGTGCTGGCGATTCTCGGCCGGCACCTGTTCGGCATCCAGCCCGAGCAGGCGATCAGCGTCGGCCAGGACAGCATCGTCTGGCAGCTGCGCGCGCCGCGAGTCCTGCTCGGCGCGCTGGTCGGCGCCGGGCTGGCCCTGGTCGGCACCGTGCTGCAGGCGGTCACCCGCAACCCGCTGGCCGACCCGCACCTGCTCGGGGTCAGCTCGGGAGCGGCGTTCGGTGCGGTGGTGGTGGTGCTCTACCTGGGTGAATTCGCCGGCGTCCTGAGCCTGCCGCTGGCCGCCTTCGTCGGCGCGCTGGCGAGCATGCTGCTGGTGCTGCTGATCGCCAATCGTGGCGGGCGCCTGCACAGCGACCGGCTGCTGCTGGCGGGGGTGGCGGTGTCCTTCGTGATGATGGCGGCGAGCAACCTGCTGCTCTACCTGGGCAACCCGCATGCAGCCAGCTCGGTGCTGTTCTGGATGCTCGGCGGCCTTGGCCTGGCGCGCTGGGAGCTGCTCTGGCTGCCGACGCTGTGCCTGGCCCTGGCGTTGCTGGTGCTGCTGGGGCTGGCCCGCGCGCTGAACGGCCTGATGGCCGGCGAGCAGAGTGCGGTGAGCCTGGGCCTGGAGCCGCGCCGTGTACGGCTGCTGGTGTTCGTGGTGGCGTCCCTGCTCACCGGCGTGCTGGTGTCGCTGTCCGGCGCCATCGGTTTCGTCGGGCTGATGCTGCCGCATGTGGCGCGCTTCCTGGTCGGTGCCGAGCACCGCCGCGTGTTGCCGGTGGCGGCGCTGCTCGGCGCGCTGTTCCTGGTCTGGGTCGATGTCGCCGCGCGCACCTGGCTGGCGCCGCAGGACCTGCCCATCGGCATCGTCACCGCGGCCATCGGCGGGGTGTTCTTCGTGGCCCTGCTCAGGCGCCGTTAGTCAGCCACGTCATCCGCCCAGGAGGGATGACCCTGTCCGCCGCACGTCGACGGGCGCCACGATCTGCCCAGGACGTGCGCCGATCTGCACGCCCGATGCAGTAAAATGGCCCGCGTGTCGATCCCGCGAGCCGTCCCATGCCTTTGCCGCAGCGCCATCGCTACCGTGTTCTGTTCACCGTTCTGGCGATTCTCGTCGGCCTGCTGCTGAGCGTCTGGCTGGGCGGGCGCTACGCCGAACGACGGGCCTGGGACGAGCGCAGCGCCGAAGCCCGTGGCCAGCTGCAGCTGTATGCCCAGTCCATCCGCACGCTGGTCGAGCGCTTCAGCTCGGTGCCCGAAGTGCTGGCGCTGGACAGCGACATCCGCAGCCTGTTGCGCGCGCCCCACGACCGCCAGTTGCGCCTGGCGCTGAATCAGCGGCTGGAGCGCCTGAACGCCGCTGCCGGCTCCACCGTGCTGTACCTGCTCGATGCCCGTGGGGAAACCCTGGTGGCCAGCAACTGGCGCGACTGGAGCAGCTTCGTCGGCAACAACTACGCCTTCCGTCCCTATTTCCAGAACGCCGTGCGCAACGGCGGCGCGCGTTACTTCGCGGTGGGCGTGACCACCGGGATTCCCGGCTACTTCCTGTCCCATGTGGTGCGCGGTGACGACGGCGAGCTGCTCGGCGTGCTGGTGGTCAAGCTGGAGCTGGAAGACCTGCAGCGCGAGTGGGTCGGGCAGCCCGGCGTGCTGCTGGTCGCCGATGGCTACCAGGTGGTGATCCTCAGCAACAAGCCGGCCTGGCGCTTCCGCGCGTTGCAGCCGCTGGACGAGCAGGCGCGCGCCGAGCTGGTGGAGGTGCGCCGCTACGCCGAGCAGGCGCTGCAACCGCTGACGCATCGGGTGTACCGACGTATCGACGACGAGGCCGACTGGGCGCGTGTCGACGGCCCCGATGGCAATCACGATTACCTCTGGCAACGCCTGGTCATGCCCGACGAGGGCTGGACCCTGCACCTGCTCAGCGAACCGGCGGGGCTGGCCGACAGCATCCGCAGCTACCGCCTGGCCGCCGCCGGGGTGTGGATGACGCTGGCCTTCCTCCTGCTGTTCCTCGCCCAGCGGCGCAAGAACCAGCGCCTGCAGGCCGGTATCCGCGAGCGCCTGGAACGTGAGGTGGCGCTGCGCACCGCCGAGCTGCGCGAAGCCCAGGACGGCCTGGTGCACGCCGCTAAGATGGCCGCGCTGGGGCAGATGTCGGCCGCCCTGGCGCACGAGATCAACCAGCCGCTGACCGCCCTGCAGATGCAGCTCGGCAGCCTGCGTCTGTTGCTCGACAGCGGCCGGCCGGAGGCGGTGCACGAGGGCCTGCAACGCATCGATGGCCTGTTGCAGCGCATGGCCGCGCTGACCGGCCACCTGAAGACCTTCGCGCGCAAGACGCCGGCCGGTCTCAGCGAGCGCCTGTGCCTCGGCGATGTGCTGGAGCAGGCCCTGCAACTGCTGGCGCCGCGCATGCGCAGCGAGCAGGTGGAGCTGCGCACCCAGGTCGACGGCGAGGCCGAAGTGCTCGGGGACGCCATCCGCATCGAGCAGGTGATACTCAACCTGCTGCACAACGCCCTCGACGCCATGCTCGACAGCGATTCGCGCATCCTCCTGGTACGCATCTTCCGTGACGGCGCCGCCTGCGTGCTGAGCGTCGAGGACAGTGGCGGCGGTATCGCCGAAGAGGCCCTCGGCCGAGTCTTCGAGCCCTTCTTCACCACCAAGCCGGTGGGCCAGGGGCTGGGGCTCGGGCTGGCGGTGTCCTACGGCATCGTCCGCGACCTCGGCGGCATGCTCGAGGCGCACAACGGCGAGCGCGGCGCGGTGTTCACCCTGAAGCTGCCGAGCGCACCCTGATACCTGTGGGTGAGGCGTCATTCACCCTGCGACGAGCCTTCGTAGGAGCGGCTTCAGCCGCGAACGGCCGCTGGCCAACGCCGCTCCTGCGGGTTCTTCTCCTGACGCTGTGGATGGTCTCAGGAGATCGCTTCCGGGCTACACTGCCTGCCGTTTTCCTCAGGAGGTGTCATGAGCGCTCAGGTCATAGTGGTCGACGACGAAGCGGCGATTCGCGAGGCGGTCCAGCAGTGGCTGGAGCTGTCCGGCTTCACGGTGCGCACCTGTGCCAGCGCGGCCGAGGCCCTGGCCCTGGTCGACCGTGACTTTCCCGGTATCGTCGTCAGCGACGTGCGCATGCCCGGCAGTGACGGCCTGCAACTGCTCGACAGGTTGCTGCAGGTGGACACCGACCTGCCGGTGATCCTGGTCACCGGCCATGGCGATGTGCCGATGGCGGTGCAGGCGTTGCGCCAGGGTGCCTATGACTTCATCGAGAAACCCTTCACCCCCGAACGCCTGCTCGACAGCGTGCGGCGTGCCCTGGACAAGCGCCGGCTGGTCTGCGAGAACCGCCAGCTGCGCCAGCAGGTCGCCGACAAGGGGCGCATCGAGAGCCAGCTGATCGGCATGTCGCGCTCGATGGAAAACCTGCGCCGGCAGATCCTCGAACTGGCCGGCACCTCGGTCAACGTGCTGATCCGTGGTGAGACCGGCAGCGGCAAGGAGCGCGTGGCGCGCTGCCTGCACGATTTCAGCCCGCGCGCCGGCAAGGCCTTCGCTGCGCTGAACTGCGCGGCGATCCCCGAGACCATCTTCGAGAGCGAACTGTTCGGCCATGAGAGCGGCGCCTTCACCGGCGCGCAGGCCAAGCGCATCGGTCGCATCGAGCATGCCGACGGCGGCACCCTGTTCCTCGACGAGGTAGAGAGCCTGCCCCTGGCGCAGCAGGTCAAGCTGCTGCGCGTGCTGCAGGAAAAGACCCTGGAACGCCTGGGCTCGAACAAGAGCATCCAGGTCGACCTGCGGGTGATCAGCGCGGCCAAGCCGGACCTGCTCGACGAGGTCAGGGCAGGCCGCTTCCGCGAGGACCTGGTGTACCGCCTCAACGTGGCCACCCTGCATATCCCGCCGCTGCGCGAACGGCGCGAGGACATCCCGCTGCTGTTCGAGCATTTCGCCCAGGAGGCGGCCCGTCGGCATGGCCGCGAGGCGCCGCCGCTGGCGCCCAGCGAGCTGGCGCGTCTGCTCGGGCATGACTGGCCGGGCAACGTGCGCGAGCTGATCAACGCCGCCGAGCGCCATGCCCTGGGCCTGTCCAGCCCGCCCCCGGCGGAGCGTTTCGCCGGCCAGGCGCTGGCGCAGCAGATGGAGGCCTTCGAGGCGCAGTGCCTGCACAACGCGCTGCTGCACTGCCAGGGCAACATCACGGCGGTGATGGAGATGCTGCAGCTGCCGCGGCGCACCCTCAACGAGAAGATGCAGCGCCACGGTCTGTCGCGCGGCGACTACCTGCCCGGCGGCGAGGAATGACAGCGACGCTGGCGATGTGGCTGGCTGCCTGGCCCGGGGCAAGCCGTGGAAACAGCCTGATCCGGGCGGGTCTTTCATCCGGGGCACGCGATAAGCGGATTTCTGCCGACCCCGTCACAGGTGTCGGCGGTTTCTCGCTCAGTGACCGTCTGGTCGCTGGATAGAACCCCTCTACCTCGGGCCTTTCGCGCCCTGGCACGGCATCTGCTATAGCCATGGCAGCCGCGCCGCATCCTGTCGACGTGGCGACCATAACAACGACAAGAGGTCAGCCCATGAACTGCCACGCCCCCCGTACCCTGCTGCACGCGCTGTTCAGCATGGGCCGCCTCCTCACCGCGCTCGCCGCGGCTCTTGTCCAACGCTGTACCCTGCGCTGCTGATCGCGCACCGCCGATGACGCCAGGCCGGCGTCGTCTAGAGTGAAACTCTGCATAAAGCCATAACAACGACGGAGATACTTCCATGCGACTGACCAAGAAAATCAGCCTGTTCGCCGCTGCCGCGGCCATCACTGCCAGCACCGCCGTGCTCGCTGCGCCGACCTTCATCAACGTGCTCACTGGCGGTACCAGTGGCGTGTACTACCCGATCGGCGTCGCCCTGTCGCAGCTGTACACCAATGGCATCGAAGGCTCCAAGACCTCGGTCCAGGCGACCAAGGCCTCGGTGGAAAACCTCAACCTGCTGCAGGCGGGTCGTGGCGAACTGGCCTTCGCTCTCGGTGACTCGGTAGCCGATGCCTGGAACGGCGTGGAAGACGCGGGCTTCAAGGCGCCGCTGAAGAAGCTGCGGGCCATCGCCGGCACCTACCCGAACTACATCCAGATCGTGGCCAACGCCGAATCCGGCATCAAGAGCCTGGAAGACCTCAAGGGCAAGCGCATCTCCGTCGGTGCGCCGAAGTCCGGCACCGAGCTGAATGCCCGCGCCATCTTCAAGGCCGCCGGCCTGAGCTACGAGGACATGGGCAAGGTTGAATTCCTGCCGTACGCCGAGTCGGTCGAGCTGATCAAGAACCGCCAGCTGGACGCCACCCTGCAGTCGTCCGGTCTGGGCATGGCCGCCATCCGCGACCTGGCCTCGACCATGAAAATCAGCTTCGTCTCCATCCCGGCCGACGTGACCGCGAAGATCGACAACGCTGCCTACCAGGCCGCCACCATCCCGGCCGGCACCTACGACGGTCAGGACGCTGACGTGCCCACCGTGGCCATCACCAACATCCTGGTCAGCCACGAAGGCGTCTCCGATGACGTGGCCTACCAGATGACCAAGCTGATGTTCGACAACCTCGACCGCCTGGGCACCGCCCACTCCGCGGCCAAGGACATCAAGCTGGAAACCGCTACCAAGAACCTGCCGATCCCGCTGCATCCGGGTGCCGAGCGCTACTACAAAGAAGTCGGCGCGCTGTAATCACGGCCTGGGCCACGGCGTGCGCGCCGTGGCTCCTGCTACAGAATCGCGAATAAAACCGGCGTTCATGGACGGTGGGTTTTGTTGGCGACTCTGCCCCGTATCGAAGTAGTCATGAGGTTTGCACTCCATGAGTGAACAGAACAACGGCCTGTCCGCCAGTCCGTCCGACTGGCCGAAGGCGCTCTTCGCCGTCGCGCTGCTGTTTTCCATCTTCCAGATCGTCACGGCGGCGTTCCACCCGGTGTCGACCCAGGTGCTGCGTGCGGTGCACGTGGGCTTCCTGCTGCTGCTGGTGTTCATCAGCTACCCGGCGCTGGGCAAGGGCCGTCCGTGGCAGCCGCTGGCCTGGCTGCTGGGCCTGGCCGGCATGGCCACGGCCATCTACCAGTGGTACTTCGAGGCGGACCTGATCCAGCGTTCGGGTGACCTGACCAGCGCCGACATGGTCATCGGCCTGACCCTGGTGGTGCTGGTGTTCGAAGCCGCGCGCCGGGTCATGGGCATCGCCCTGCCGATCATCTGCGCGCTGTTCCTGGCCTACGGCATGCTCGGCCAGTACCTGCCGGGCGACCTGGTGCACCGCGGCTATGGCATCGATCAGCTGGTCAACCAGCTGTCGTTCGGCACCGAAGGCCTGTACGGCACGCCGACCTACGTCTCGGCCACCTACATCTTCCTGTTCATCCTGTTCGGCGCCTTCCTCGAGCAGGCCGGGATGATCAAGCTGTTCACCGACTTCGCCATGGGCCTGTTCGGTCACAAGGTCGGCGGCCCGGCCAAGGTCTCGGTGGTGTCGTCCGCGCTGATGGGCACCATCACCGGTTCCGGCGTGGCCAACGTGGTCACCACCGGCCAGTTCACCATCCCGCTGATGAAGCGCTTCGGCTACCGCCCGGCCTTCGCCGGTGGTGTCGAGGCCACCTCGTCGATGGGCAGCCAGATCATGCCGCCGATCATGGGCGCCGTGGCCTTCATCATGGCCGAGACCATCAACGTGCCGTTCTTCGAGGTGGCCAAGGCCGCGCTGATCCCGGCGCTGCTGTACTTCGGTTCGGTGTTCTGGATGGTTCACCTGGAGGCCAAGCGTGCCAACCTGCGCGGCCTGCCCAAGGACGAATGCCCGAACCCGTGGAAGTCCGTACGTGAGCGCTGGTTCCTGCTGATCCCGCTGTTCATCCTCATCTACCTGCTGTTCTCCGGGCGCACGCCGCTGTTCTCCGGCACCGTCGGCCTGGCGCTGACCGCCATGGTCATCCTCGGCTCGGCGATCATCCTGCAGGTGTCGTCCAAGATCATGCGCTTCGCCTTCTGGATCGCCCTGGGCGTGCTCTGCGCCGGCTTCTTCCAGCTGGGGATCGGCGTGGTGTTCGGCGTCATCGCCGTGCTGGTGGCGGTGTGCTGGTTCGTCAAGGGCGGTCGCGACACCCTGACCCTGTGCCTGCACGCGCTGGTCGAGGGCGCTCGCCATGCGGTGCCGGTCGGTATCGCCTGTGCCCTGGTCGGGGTGATCATCGGCGTGGTGTCGCTGACCGGCGTGGCCTCGACCTTCGCCGGCTACATCCTCGCCATCGGCCAGGACAACCTGTTCCTGTCGCTGGTGCTGACCATGCTCACCTGCCTGGTGCTGGGCATGGGCATTCCGACCATCCCCAACTACATCATCACCAGCTCGATCGCCGCCCCGGCGCTGCTCGACCTCGGCGTACCGCTGATCGTCTCGCACATGTTCGTCTTCTACTTCGGCATCATGGCCGACCTCACGCCGCCGGTGGCGCTGGCCTGCTTCGCGGCCGCGCCGATCGCCAAGGAGCGTGGCCTGAAGATCAGCCTGTGGGCGGTGCGCATCGCCATCGCCGGCTTCGTCGTGCCGTACATGGCGGTCTACTCGCCGGCGCTGATGCTGCAGGGCGACAGCCTGCTGGCCACCTTCTACGTGGTGTTCAAGGCCGCGCTGGCCATCGGCATCTGGGGCGTGGTGTTCACCGGCTTCCTGCAGGCCAAGCTGAGCTGGTGGGAGCGCATCCTGGGCCTGGCGGCGGGCACCAGCCTGATTCTCGCCACGCCGATCAGCGATGAGCTGGGCTTCGCCCTCAGCGCGCTGTTCATCGGCCAGCACTTCTGGCGTGCGCGTCGCGCCGAGGTGGCGGCGGCGTGATCGGTCTCTGTCTGGGACTGGCCGGGGCGGTGTGGGCGGAGCTGCCCTCCGCCGAGTTCACCCTGGCCTGGACCCACACCATCGAGAAGATCCGCTGGGAAGAGGATTACCGCGTCACCGCCGAGGGCCTGCTCCTCGGCGAGGCGCGGGTCAAGGGTTCCGGCGCCGGGATGGAAATTCCCGACGGCGCCGAACTGCGCAATGGCAGCTGGCACTACCAGCGTCAGCTACCGCCTTTGCAACCCCTGCGAGTCGGGCGTACGCCCGAAGCCGGGGATTACCAACTGTGTATCGACCAGCGTTGTCGCCCGATGAGCGACTGGCTCGGCCCGCCAAAAGCGAGCCAGCCGGCGTTGGAACTCTGGAGCTGCGAGCTGAGCTCCCCTGCGCCTGACGCAGGCTAGGTTCGCCCGAGCGGACCCATGCTCCCGGCGCCACAAGTGCCGGCTGAAAAAGAAGGAAACCCCCATGCGGTGCAAGCCGGTGGGGGTTTTGTTCGTCTGCGGCTACGCTTGAGCAACGCCCCGTTCGAGGAGACCCGTCATGCACCCTGTCTTTCGCTTCGCCCTGCCGTTCGCCCTCTGCCTGTCACCGACCCTGGCCAGCGCGCTGGATATCCAGCCCGGCGTCTGGGAGGTCAGCTCGCACAACATGCAGGTCGGCGGCCAGGCCATGCCGGCGATGGAGGAGATGCTGGCGCAGTTGCAGAACCTGCCGCCGGAGCAGCGCCAGATGATGGAGAACATGCTGGCCGAACAGGGCATCAGGCTCGGCGCGGGTGGTGTGCAGATGTGCCTCACCGCCGAGCAGATCAAGGCCCAGGACATTCCCCTGCACGACCCCGAGTCCGGTTGCCGCAACGAGGTCCTCGAACGCAGCGCGACGCTGTGGAAGTTTCGCTTCACCTGCCCGGATGCCCAGGGCGAAGGGGAGACGCGCTTCGTCAGCGACAAGGAATTCACCACCCAGGTCAGCGGTACCTACAACGGCCAGCCGAGCAGCATGGAGAGCCGGGCGCGCTGGGTCGGCGCGGACTGTGCCGTGCTCAAACGCTAGATTTCACAGGCCGTGACGCAGGCGAATGGCCTCGACCTGTTCGCTGCGCTCCTCCAGGAAGCGGTTGAAGGCCTCGATCACCTGCGGGTAGCGGATGCTCGACAGGTAGTAGTGGTCTTCCACGTGCGGCAGCTGCGGGTCGAGCACCAGCGCCTGCTCCGCCAGGTCCATCAGGCGCAGCTGGTGGGCCACCACGCGGGGGTTGAGGTAGACCGCGTCGACCCGGTCGTTGATGGCCATGAGCAGCAGCGACTCGATCTGGTTGGCCTGGATCAGCTTGATACGTCCGGCGTGGATCTCCGTCAGGTACGGCCAGGGGGTGAAACCGTTCTGCGTGCCGAGCAGGCGGATACGCGCCACGCCCTGGCCGAGCTGCTGCGGCTTGACCAGGATGCCGTCGACATAGGGCGCTGCCGGGCGGCTGTAGTGGATGGCGTGGCCGGCCTTCTGGTCGGCGTTCCACTGCGGGTGGTCGGGGAACTTCAGGTCGACCCGCCCGCCGAGGAAATCCCCCAGCAGGCGCCTCACCGGCAGCGGCACGTAGACGAAGCGGTAGCCGTGCTCGGCGGCAAAGGCATCCAGCAGGTCGCGCGCATAGCCCCGGTATTCGCCGTTCTCCACGTCGGAATAGGGCTGGTAGGGCTGCAGTTCCACGCCGACACGAATCACCTCCTGCGCCAGGCAGGGCAGGGCGAGCAGGCAGAGGCAGAACAGCTGGGCGAGGCGCGTCTTCATGGGGCAGTGCCAAGGGCGGCAGACTCCATAACCATAGTCGTGCCGCGGAGCCTGTTCAAAGTCGCGCCGGCAGGCGCCCGGGGTGGCGAAAGTGCGCGATATTGCAGTGAACGGGCAGGTTTCAGGCTTCTCAGAGGATGGGCGAGATCAGCCGCGCCACGCGCATGCCCAGTTGCTGCAGGCGGTGCAGGTTGCGGCGGTCGGCATTGACCAGCTCGCGCGAGCGGCTGAAATCCGCCTCCAGCATCTGGGCGACCTCGGCGTTGAAGCCTGCGTCGACTATCAGCAGGCTGGCCTCGAAATTCAGGCGGAAGGAGCGGTTGTCCAGGTTGGCGCTGCCCAGCACGCAGGCGTCGTGGTCGATCAGCAGCGCCTTCTGGTGCAGGAAGCCCGGCTGGTAGCGCAACACGCGCACCCCGGCGCGCAGCGCCTCGAAGGCGTACAGGCTGGACGCGGCATAGACGATACGGTGGTCGGGGCGCGCCGGCAGCAGCAGGCGCACGTCCACCCCGCGCATCACGGCCAGGCGCAGGGCGGCGAACAGGGCTTCGTCGGGGACGAAGTACGGGCTGCTCAGCCACACGCGTTCGCGCGCGGCGTGGATCGCCTCGACGAACATCAGCGAGCAGGTTTCCTGGGCGTCGGCCGGACCGCTGGCGATCACCTGGCAGAGCACGCCGGGTTCGTCCTGCTTGCTCGGCATCAGCAGCGGCGGCAGCTTCTGGCAGGCCCAGTACCAGTCTTCGGCGAAGGCTTCCTGCAGGCTGGCCACCACCGGCCCGCGCACTTCCACGTGGGTGTCGCGCCAGGGCGCCAGCGGCGGCTTCTGCCCGAGGTATTCGACGCCGACATTGAGGCCGCCGAGAAAGCCGATCTCGCCATCGACCACGACGATCTTGCGGTGGTTGCGGAAGTTCAGCTGGAAGCGATTGAACAGGCCGGAGCGGGTGGGGAAGGCGTGCACCTGGACGCCACCCCGGCGCAGCCGATCGATGAAGGCGCCGGACAGCGCATGGCTGCCGACGCCGTCGTACAGCACGTGGACCTGCACCCCGGCTGCGGCGCGCTCGAGCAGGATGTCATGCAGGCGGCGACCGAGGCTGTCGTCGCGAATGATGAAGAACTGCAGCAGGATCACCTGCCGGGCGCCGGCCAGCGCATCGAGCATCGCCGCGAAGGTGGCTTCGCCGTCGATCAGCAACTGCACCCGGTTGCCGGTCAGGCCGGGCAGGTGCGACAGGCGCGGCAGGGCCCGCAGGCGTGCATAGGCGGGCGACAGGTGCGCCGCCTTGGCTTCCTCGACCCAGGGCCGCCAGTCCTGCTCGGCCATGGCCAGGTGCATTTCCCTGTCGGCCTGGCGGCGTGCCTTGACGTAGGCGTCGAAGCGGCTGCGGCCGAACACCAGGTACGGCAGCAGCGTCAGGTAGGGCATGAAGAACAGCGACAGTCCCCAGGCCAGGGCGCCCTGGGCGGTGCGTACGGTCAGCACGGCATGGATCGCGGCCAGCATGCCGAGGGCGTGGATGCTGGCGATCAGGTAGGCGAACAGGTGGGGAATGCCGAAATCCGCAGGCATGCAGGGTCTTCCTTTGCACGGGCTGTGTGCAGCTGACCACGGGGGTTACGCAGCGTTCGATGGTCATCCTGCCATGGCCATCCGGGGAATGGCAGTGCCAGGCAGATGGCCAGCTTCCGGGGAATTATTCGAGGCTTTCACGTGTCTTGGATTCTGAGTGAGCGGAATTCATGTGTTACCCTTTGCCGTTCGACCCGACTGTGGGTCGTCTTTAATTGGAGGAGGGCATCCGTCCTGTTCACGCTCGTCTAGCGAGTCAAACGCATCAAGGAGCACGCCACGTATGGGAAACGTCCCTTCGCATGACATGACCCCGCCACCCGCAGCGGAAACCCACGAGGGCATCCCGGCACCGACCGGTGAAGCCAACCTGATCGACACCGATTACGTCATCGGTCAGGACAACATCAAAGGGCAGTTCGTCTTCGCCCTCGACATCCATGGCAAGGTCTTCACCATTTCCGCGCTGGTCGCGGTGATCTTCGTGATCCTGGCCCTGGCTCTGCAGAACCAGATCGAACCGCTGTTCAGCGGCGTGCGCGACTGGCTCACCCACCACATGGCCTGGTTCTTCATCGGCGCCGCCAACATCTTCGTCCTGCTCTGCCTCGCGCTGATCGTCTCGCCGCTGGGCAAGGTACGTATCGGCGGCAAGGAAGCGACCCCCGACTACACCTACATGGGCTGGTTCTCCATGCTGTTCGCCGCCGGTATGGGCATCGGCCTGATGTTCTACGGCGTGTCCGAACCCATGTCGCATTACAGCTCGTCGATCGCCGGCATCACCGTCGGTGAAGACGGCGTGCGCACCGACTGGGCACCGCTGGGCGGGGCCGAAGGCAACGCCGAGGAAGCGGTGCGCCTGGGCATGGCCGCGACCATCTTCCACTGGGGCCTGCACCCCTGGGCGATCTACGCCATCGTCGCCCTGGCCCTGGCGCTGTTCTCGTTCAACAAGGGCCTGCCGCTGTCGATCCGCTCGATCTTCTACCCGATCCTCGGTGAGCGCGTGTGGGGTTGGCCGGGGCACATCGTCGACATCCTCGCGGTGTTCGCCACCCTGTTCGGCCTGGTCACTTCGCTGGGCCTGGGGGCCGAGCAGGCGGCTGCCGGGGTGGAGTACCTGTTCGGCATTCCGGCCACGGACACCACCAAGGTGCTGCTGATCATCGCCATCACCATGATCGCCCTGGCCTCGGTCGTCGCCGGCCTGGACAAGGGGGTCAAGCGCCTGTCGGAGATCAACATGGCCCTGGCCATGGCCCTGCTGCTGTTCGTCATCATCGCCGGGCCGACCCTGGTGATCTTCACCGACTTCTTCAAGAACCTCGGTGCCTACCTGCAGTACCTGCCGGCGCTGTCCAATCCGGTCGGGCGCGAGGACGCCAATTTCAGCCAGGGCTGGACGGCGTTCTACTGGGCCTGGTGGATCAGCTGGTCGCCGTTCGTGGGCATGTTCATCGCGCGGGTCAGCCGTGGCCGCAGCGTGCGTGAATTCCTCATCGCCGTGCTGCTGGTGCCGTCGCTGGTGTCGGTGCTGTGGATGACCGCCTTTGGCGGCACCGCCATCAATCAGCTGCTGGTGGACGGTTTCACCGGTGCGCAGGATGCCGGCCTGGAGCTGAAGCTGTTCAGCATGCTCGGTGAGATGCCGCTGACCAGCATCACCTCGTTCATCGGCATCGTGCTGGTGGTGGTGTTCTTCATCACCTCGTCGGACTCCGGCTCGCTGGTGATCGACACCATCACCGCTGGCGGCAAGGTCAACGCACCGGTACCGCAGCGCGTGTTCTGGGCCAGCATCGAGGGTGTCATCGCCATCGCCCTGCTGCTCGGTGGCGGTCTGGTGGCGTTGCAGGCGATGGCCGTGTCGACGGGCCTGCCGTTCACCATCGTGCTGCTGGTGGGCTGCATCTCCATCGTCAAGGGGCTGATGAGCGAGCCGCGCTGAGCAGGCTGTTCGCCGTTGCCAAAAGCGCGCCTTCGGGCGCGCTTTTTCGTTCCCGGGTCACGGGTCGTTAATGGGAAAACCCGCGGCGTTCCCGCGGTGCAGGCCGTTTTTTCCTTCTGCTAGCGTCGGCTTCCGCGATTCGCAGTCCCTGCGCGCGCCCTAGAAAAAGAAGGAGCAGCCCCTTGAGCCAAGGCCCCGTACCCCGCAACAACGACTCATCCGCAGACGGTATTCCCGCCCCGAGTGGTGCCGTCACCCTCATCGACACCGACTACGTGGTCGGCCAGGACAACATCCGTGGCCGCTACCTGGTCAATCTCGACATCCATGGCGTGGTCTTCCTGATCTCGGCGGTGACCGCGTTCATCTTCGTCGCGCTGGCGCTGGCCATGCACGACCAGATCGAGCCGCTGTTCAAGGCCGTGCGTGACTGGCTGACGGTGCACCTGTCGTGGTTCTTCATCGGCTCGGCCAACATCTTCGTGCTGCTGTGCCTGGGGCTGATCGTGTCGCCGCTGGGCAAGGTGCGCCTCGGCGGTACGCTGGCGCGCCCCGATTACTCGTACTTCTCCTGGTTCGCCATGCTGTTCGCCGCCGGCATGGGCATCGGCCTGATGTTCTACGGCGTGGCCGAGCCGATGTCGCACTACGGCACGGCCCTGGGCGGTACCAGCGTGGACGCCAACGGCGTGCGCACCGACTGGGCGCCGCTGGGTGCCGCTGCGGGCGACTCCGCCGAGGCGGCGCGCCTGAGCATGGCCACCACCATCTTCCACTGGGGCCTGCACCCCTGGGCGGTGTATGCCATCGTCGCCCTGGCGCTGGGCCTGTTCGCCTTCAACAAGGGCCTGCCGCTGTCGTTCCGCTCGATCTTCTTCCCGCTGCTCGGTGAGCGCGTCTGGGGCTGGCCGGGCCATCTGATCGACATCCTCGCGGTGTTCGCCACCCTGTTCGGCCTGGTCACCTCGCTGGGCCTGGGCGCCGAGCAGGCCACTGCGGGCCTGCACGCGCTGTTCGGCCTGCCGGCCGATACCACCACCAAGGTGTTGCTGATCACGGTGATCACCCTGATCGCCCTGTGCTCGGTGCTGACCGGCGTGGACAAGGGGGTCAAGCGCCTGTCGGAGATCAACATGGGCCTGGCCCTGGCGCTGCTGCTGTTCGTGCTGCTCGCCGGGCCGACCGCCCTGCTGCTGACCGGCGTGCTGGACAACCTGGGTGCCTACCTGCAGTACCTGCCGGCGCTGTCCAACCCGGTCGGGCGCGAGGACGCCAACTTCAGCCAGGGCTGGACGGCGTTCTACTGGGCCTGGTGGATCAGCTGGTCGCCGTTCGTGGGCATGTTCATCGCGCGGGTCAGCCGTGGCCGCACCGTGCGTGAATTCCTCACGGCCGTGCTGCTGGTGCCGTCGCTGGTGTCGGTGATCTGGATGAGCACCTTCGGCGGGACCGCGCTGCACCAGGCCCTCGGCGGCCTCACCGAACTGCAGCAGGCGGCCCTGGAGCTGAAGATGTTCGTCATGCTCGATCAGCTGCCGATCAGCGCCATCAGCTCGTTCGCCGCGATCGTCCTGGTGGTGCTGTTCTTCATCACCTCGTCGGACTCCGGCTCGCTGGTGATCGACACCATCACCGCTGGCGGCAAGATCAACGCACCGGTCTCGCAGAAGATGTTCTGGGTGATCATGGAAGGCGCCCTGGCCGTCGCGCTGCTGCTTGGCGGTGGCCTGGTGGCCCTGCAGGCGATGGCGGTATCGACCGGCCTGCCGTTCACCGTGGTGCTGCTGGTCGGCTGCGTGGCGATCATCAAGGGGCTGAGCAGCGAGCCGCGCTGAGCGGCTGCTGGCCCTCTTCCGATACTGGGAGAGGGCTTCCCCGGCAGCAACGAAAACGCCGCGAACCTTTGCAAGTTCGCGGCGTTTTCGCGTCTAGCGATCGAACATCAGCATTCGATGATGTTCACCGCCAGGCCGCCACGGGCGGTTTCCTTGTACTTGGTCAGCATGTCGGCACCGGTCTCGCGCATGGTCTTGATCACCTTGTCCAGGCTCACGTAGTGCGCGCCGTCGCCGTACAGCGCCATGCGCGCGGCGTTGATCGCCTTCACCGAGGCGATGGCGTTGCGCTCGATGCAGGGAATCTGCACCAGGCCGCCGACCGGGTCGCAGGTCAGGCCCAGGTGGTGCTCCATGCCGATCTCGGCGGCGTTCTCGACCTGCTCCGGGGTGCCGCCGAGTACCGCGCACAGCGCGCCGGCCGCCATCGAACAGGCCACGCCGACTTCACCCTGGCAACCCACTTCGGCGCCGCTGATCGAGGCGTTCTCCTTGTACAGGATGCCGATGGCGCCAGCGGTGAGGAGGAAGTCGATGATGCCGCGTTCGCTGGCGCCGGAGATGGCGTTGGCGTAGTAGTGCAGCACCGCCGGGATGATGCCGGCGGCGCCGTTGGTCGGCGCGGTGACCACGCGGCCACCGGCGGCGTTCTCCTCGTTCACGGCCAGGGCCCAGAGGTTGACCCAGTCGAGCATGCGCAGCGGATCTTCCATGTAGCTGCGCTGGAAGCCGCCCAGCTTGCGCGCCAGGATAGCGGCGCGCCGGCGCACCTTGAAGCCGCCCGGCAGGATGCCTTCGGTGCGGCAGCCGCGCTCCACGCAGGCCTGCATCACCTTCCAGATTTCCAGCAGGCCGGCGTCGGTCTCTTCGTCGCTGCGCCAGTGGCGTTCGTTGCGGCGCATCACCTCGGCGATGCCGATGCCGTGCTCGCGGCTCAGGCGCAGCAGGTCGGCGCCGCTGCGAAACGGCAGCGGCAGGGCCGTGGCGTCCGGGGCGATGACCTTGTGCTTGGAGCCATCGGCGAGAATCGCCTCGCTGACCACGAAGCCGCCACCCACCGAGTAGTAGGTGGCCTCGTGCACCTGGATGCCCGCGCCGTCGAAGGCGGCGAAGCGCAGGCCGTTGGCGTGCAGCGGCAGCGCCTTGCGGAACATCTTCAGGTCGGTCTTCTCGTCGAAGGCGACGGCGTGCTTGCCGGCCAGGACGATGCGCTTGTCGCGGCGGATGGTGTCGATGTACTCGGGGACCTGGTCGACGTTGACGGTATCCGGCTCATGGCCGCTGAGGCCGAGCAGGACTGCCTTGTCACTGCCGTGGCCCTTGCCGGTGGCGCCCAGCGAGCCGTACAGCTCGGCGACGACACGGGTCACCTGCGGCATGTGGCCGTGGTTCTCCAGGGCGTGGGTGAACAGGGCGGCCGCGCGCATCGGGCCGACGGTGTGGGAGCTGGACGGGCCGATGCCGACTTTGAACAGGTCGAAAACGCTGATAGCCATGGCGAGGTTCTTCTTCTGGGTGAGTGGACACGCGCCCGGTTCCGCGCGTGTGGACAACCCTATCTAAGAACGGCTTTATCATTATGTATACTGATTTATTTTTAATATATTCGTTAGAAACTCTTAACTATTGAGATCCTGCCATGGACATCACCCGCCTGCGCACCCTGCGTGAACTGGCCCGTTGCCGCACCATGGCGGCCGCTGCCGAGTCGTTGCACCTGACGCCGTCGGCCGTGTCGCAACAGGTCGCCTTGCTCGAACGCGAGGTGGATGTCGCGCTGATCGAGCGGCGTGGGCGCGGCGTCGTGCTGACGCCGGCCGGCGAGCGTCTGGTGGCGCATGCCGAGCGCATCCTCATGGTGCTCGACGAAGCCCGCTCGGAGCTGGCGCTGCTGCGTGGTGAAGTGGCCGGCGAACTGCGCGTGGCGGCCTTCGCGTCGATCTCCGTGGCGGTGATCGCGGAAACCGTGCGCGCCCTGCGCAGCAGCTATCCCCGCTTGAACGTGGTGGTGCTGGAGCTGGAGCCGCAGGAAAGTCTCAGTGCCCTGGGCGCCTGGCAGATCGACGTGGCGGTGATCGACGACCTGGCCGTGACCCCGGACGAGAACCGCGAGCACTACGCGCTGATCCCGCTGACCCAGGACCTGCTGCACGTGCTGCTGCCCATCGACCACGCCCTGGCCAGGCACGCCAGCCTGACCATCGCCGACCTGCGCGAGGAGGCCTGGGCGCTGGACTCCACCGGCAGCTCGTTCGGCGAATTCATCACCAACCTGTGTCGCCGTTCGGGCTTCGCGCCGCGCATCAATGCGCACTGCGCCGGTTTCGAGATGGTCGCGGCGATGGTCGCTTCCGGCAACTCCATCTCCATCGTCTCCGGCCTGCGCCTGGTCCGCCCGCTGCCCGGTGTCACCGCCGTGCCCCTGCTGCCCGACATCCAGCGCGGCGTGTTCCTCGCCTATCGCAAGGGCGAACGCGACCATCCGGCGGTCAACGCGTTTCTCGACGAGGCGGTGTACACGGCGGACAAGGTGCTGGGTTAGTTCCACTGCCTCCTGTGGGAGGGGCGTTGGCCGCGATGCTTTTGCGGCGCTTAGCCAAGCCATATCTTGGCCATCCGTCCGCCTGATGGTGGATAAGCTTCGCGTTATCCACCCTACGCGGCTGGCCTGTAGGAGCGACTTCAGCCGCGATGTTCTCTGTCTGCGTCTTACTCAGCGGGCGTGACGCTCTCTTGAGCGGCCTCAGCCGCCAGCTTCGCCCTGTCGGCCTTGCTGATGTACTTGGGTTTGTTGCTCTTGGGCGCGAGCTTGGCGTTGGCCTTCCTGGCGTGGGCTTCGAGTAGTTGCTTGATCTTCTTGCGGCGATTCATGGGTGTGTATCTGCTTTGTCCTGAATGGATGATCCTCACGCGGAGCCCGTAGGGTGCAGGCTACTTGCTCGCGCCACCGACCCCGTAGGAGCGGCTTCAGCCGCGATGCTTCTGCGGCGTTGAGCAGACGGTGCTCCGCCGGCCATATCTTGGCTATCCGCTCGCCTGCTGGTGGATACGCTTCGCGTTATCCACCCTACGTGACTTGGCCGACACGACGGACCCGTAGGAGCGGCTTCAGCCGCGATGCTTCTGCGGCGTTGAGCAGACGGTGCTCTGCCGGCCATATCTTGGCTATCCGCTAGCCTGCTGGTGGATAAGCTTCGCGTTATCCACCCTACGCGGCCGACACGACGGACCTGTAGGAGCGGCTTCAGCCGCGATGCTTTTGCGGCGTTGAGCAGATGGCGCTCCGCCGGCCATATCTTAGCCATCCGCTCGCCTGGTGGTGGATAAGCTTCGCGTTATCCACCCTGCGTGACTCGGCCGGCACGACGGGCCTGTAGGAGCGGCTTCAGCTCCACAGCGCGCCTACCGGCGTATGCGCCGGGTAGTGCCTGGCCACCTGGGCTTGCAGCAGTTCGCCGCAGGCGAGGGCGTCGGTCAGGGCGTGGTGGGCGCTGTACAGCGGCAGGCCATAGCGCAGGCGGCTGTCGGCCAGGCGGATGGACAGCGGTTCACGGCCGCGCAGGCGGTCCCACCAGCTGACCGTGCGCTTGGGATGCAGGCGCGCTTCCAGCTCCATGGTGTCGATGATGGGGAAGAGCAGCCCCTCGCCCAGGTGCTCGCGCAGGGCCTGGTCGAGGAAGTTGCGCTCGATGTTGCGGTAGTGCGCCACCACCACCTTGCCCGCCAGGGCCTCCAGCAGTTCCTCCAGCACATGGGCCAGGCGCGGTGCGTGGCGGATGTCGGAGTGGGTGATGTGGTGGAAGGTGACCGACTCGGCGCTCAGCTCGCTGGTGGGTTTGACCACCCAGTAGCGCGCCTCGGCGCAGCGGATGCGCTGCAGGTCCAGCGGCACCAGGCCGAGGCTGACGATGGCATGTTCGCGCGGATCGAGGCCGGTGGTTTCCACGTCCAGCGCCACCAGCGGCGCCTCGGCCAGGGGCGTATCGGCGGTGATGCAGCCGGCCGCGTAGTAGGCGCGCAGGCGTTCGTCCTGACTGCTGGCGGCGAGTTCGGCGAAGCGCTGCGGCCAGTCCGGGTTGTGATCGGCACTCATTGCGGACGGGTCAGCGGTTGGGCCGGGTAGCGGAAGCGCAGGAATTTCTGCGCGTTGCTCACCACCTGGAAGGCTTCCTTGAGGTGGTGGCGTTCGCTGGAGCTGAACTGCTCCGGCTCGACGTAGTTGTCCGGCGGGTTGCCGGCTTCCACCTCGCGCGCCTGGTGGCGGATGCGCACCAGGCTGAGGAACTCGAAGGCGTAGCGCAGGTGATCCAGGGCTTCCTTGGGCAGCAGCTTGGTGGCGGCGATGGCGTCGAGGCGCTCCAGCGAGTTCTGCGCCTTGGAGCCGCAGGCCAGGGCGTGCACGCGGATCAGGTCGGTGAGCGGCGCGGTGCCGCGTCCCTTGAGGTTGATGATGTTCTTCTGGCGGCCGTCGGTTTCCATCACGAAGGTGCGGAAGAAGCCCAGCGGCGGCGTGCGGTTGAGGGCGTTGCGCGCCAGTGCGGCGAGGAAGGCCGGGGTACCGCTGGCCTTTTCCGCCAGCAGCTCCTTGAGGTTCTCCACCAGCGCGGTCTTGCCGTACACCCCGTCGAGGTCGAAGAAGATGCTGCTGTTGAGCAGGGTCTCGGGGTTGGGCTGCTCGATCCAGCGCGTGAAGTAGCTGCGCCAGACCTTCAGCGGCTGGCGCCACTTGGGGTTGCTGGCCATGATGCCGCCCTTGCAGTAGGCGTAGCCGCAGGCGGCCAGGCCGTTGCTGACGAACTGCGCCAGTTCGGCGAAGTAGGCGTCGTGCTGTTCCGGGTCGAAGCTGTCGTCGAGCACCAGGGCGTTGTCCTGGTCGGTGAGCAGCAGCTGTTCGTCGCGCGCCATCGAGCCGGCGATCATGAAACAGTAGGGCACCGGCGGCGGCCCCAGGTTCTCCTCGGCGAGCACCAGCAGGCGGCGGGTGAAGGCGCGGCCGATGCTGCTCATGGCGCGGCCCACCATGTGTGCGCTGGCATCGTCGGCGACCATGCGCACGAAGGTGGCGTGCAGGTCCGGCAGCAGGCCCTTGAGGCCGTCCACGGAGTCCTTGTTGAAGATGCTGTTGACCAGGTACAGGCTGCTGCGCGACTCGTAGCGGATGACGTCGGCGAGGGAGATCATGCCCACCGGGCGCCGGCGTTGCAGCACCGGCAGGTGGTGGATGTTGTTGCGCAGCATGCACAGCATGGCCTCGAACACCGACTCGTCGGCCTGCACGGTGACCGGGCCGGGTGTCATCACCTGGCTGACCGGGGTGTCGCCGGGCAGCCCTTCGGCGAGGACGCGCACGCGCAGGTCGCGGTCGGTGAGGATGCCCGCCATCACCTGGGTCTGCTGGTCGGCGACCTGCACCTGCGCCGGGTTGGGCCAGCGCCGGCCGGGGTTGACGATGATCACCGAGGACACGCTCTGCTCGCTCATCACCTGCGCCACCTGCTGCACGGGCATGTCCAGCGGCACGCTGACCGGCGCCCGGCCGATCAGTTTGCGCACCTTGATCTTCATCAGCTCGCTGGCCTTGCCGTGGCTGTCTTCCAGGGCCGACTTGAGCCGCGACTGGCCTTCGGCCTCGACGAAATCGGCGAAGCTGTCGAACTGGTCGCACAGCTGCTGGAACAGCGGGCCGGGGATGAAATAGATCAGGCTGTCTTCCAGCGCCCTGGCGGCCAGGCGTACCTTGTTGCCACGCAGCAGGCCGGCCTGGCCGAAGAGGTCGCCTTCGGTCAGGCGATTGTGCAGCTCGCCACTGCGCCGGTGGATCTCCACCGCGCCACTGCGTACATAGTGCAGTTCGTGGATCGGTTCGCCAGCGATGAGGATTTCGCTGCCGGCCTTGAAGTAGCCTACTTGCACTTGCCGGGCGATATCGTCGAGGGTCTGCTCCGGCAGATTGTCGAAGGGGGCGAAGCGATTCAGGTGATCGCGTATCTCGATCAGCTCGATCTGCATGCGGGCCTCGCGGGTTGGCTGGCATTACAGGATACGAGCATCGCGCCGGGATGTCCCCCCGGGGTGTCGCGATGAGGACAGTCGCCGTCACAACAGGCTGAACAAGGAGAAGCTATGCAGGGTTCGGGTTTATGGTGGAGCGTCGGCGCGCTGCTGGTGCTGGCCGGTGCGACGGTCTTTTACTACAACCGCCTGGTGTTCAATCGCCACCGCGTGGCCGAGGCCGCGAGCGGCATCGATGTGCAGCTCAAGCGGCGCTCCAGCCTGATCCCGGCGCTGGTGGAGTGCGTGCGGCAGTACCTGGGCTACGAGCAGCAGACGCTGGAGCGGCTGGTGCGTGAGCGGCAGCGCGCGGAGCAGCTGACGGATTCGCCGCTGGGCCAGCGGGCGCCGGTGGAGGCGCAACTGGGCAGCCAGCTGCGTCAGCTGTTCCTGCTGGTGGAGGATTACCCGGAGCTCAAGGCGGACCAGCGCTTTCGCGAGCTGCAGGGCTCGATCAGCGAGGTCGAGAACCATATCCAGATGGCCCGGCGTTACTACAATGGTGCGGTGCGCGAACTGAACGTGCTGGTCGAGTCGGTGCCGAGCAACCTGGTGGCGCGGGCGTTCGCCTTCGAGCAGGCCGAGTACTTCAGCCTGGATGATCCGGGTGACGCCGAGTCACCGAAGATGGAGTTCTGAACATGCAAGGATGGCTACGTGGCCTGTTGCTGGTGGCCTGCCTGCTGCCCGGTCTGGCACTGGCGGAAGAAGCGATCGAACACTTCGCCGTGACCCTGCAGGTCGAGAGCGATGGCAACCTGCTGGTCACCGAGCGCATCCTCGTGCGTGCCGAGGGGCAGGATATCCAGCGTGGCATCTACCGCGATCTGCCGGTCAGCTATGCGTTGCCGGCGGGCCTGCGGGAGACCAGCCCGATCACCCTGCTGGGGGTGACCCGCGATGGCCAGCCCGAGTCGGTGCACAGCGAACGCAACGGCGCCTGGGTGCGCTACTACCTCGGCTCGTCGTCGGTGCTGCTCGAGCCTGGGCGCTATCGCTACGAGCTGCGCTACCGGGTGGCGCGCGCCCTGCTGCATCACGCCGATCGCGATGAGCTGTACTGGAACGTCACCGGCAACGGCTGGGTCTTTCCCATTCGCCGTGCCTCGGTCGAGGTGCGCCTGCCCGGCGGGGCGCGGATCGGCCAGCTGGCGGCCTACACGGGGGCCTCTGGCGCGCAGGGAAAGGACTATGAGGTACTGCTGCGCAGTGACGACTTCGTGAGCCTGGCCACTACCGGGCAACTGCCGGCCTATCACGGCCTGACGGTCGCGGTGGACTGGCAGGCGGGCCTGGTGCCACGGCCCACGGCCATGCAACGTGCCGCCCAGTTGCTGCGTGACAATCTGGGCCTGGCCCTCGGCGCGGCGTTGCTGGTCGGGCTCGCGCTGTTCTACCTGATCGCCTGGTGTCGCGTCGGGCGAGACCCGCGCAAGGGCGTGATCATTCCCCTGTTCGAGGCGCCACAGAACATGACGGCGGTACAGGTGGGCTACCTCTGGCACCGCGGCCTGCGTGGCGATTTCTCGGCGGCGCACGCCTTCGGCGTATGGCTTACCGACATGGCCATCGGCAAGCACCTGCTGATCAAGGACCGGCCGCGCAGTGGCTTCATCCTGAGCCGCAGCACCGAGGCAGGTGGTGAGCTGACGGCGCTCGACGCCGATGTGCTCGAACGCCTGCTGCCTGCCGATAAGGCGGATGCCTCGTTGCAGGTCGGCAGCAAGTACGAGCCGCGCATGGCCGACGCCCTCGGTGGCCTCGGTGAACACCTGAGCAAACAGGGCAAGGCCTGGTTCAGCAACAACCGTGGGATCTGGACGCTGGGCCTGTTCTGGGCCTTGCTGGCGTGTCTGACGATGCTGCTGGTCGACGCCAGGGGCGACGACGACTGGCCCATGGCGCTGGTTGGGCTGGCGTTCAGCCTGGCCTTCGCCGTGGCGTCGCTGATCATGTTCACGCTGGCGCTGCACCAGCCGTCGTTCGGCAAGAAGCTCGGCATGGGCTTCGGCGCACTGATGTTCTTCTGGCCGGTCCCGATGGGCCTGCTGATGATCGCCGAGGTGACGTCCTGGGCGGCCATTCTGCTGATCGCGCTGTATCTGCTGCTATTGGTGGTGTCCTACATCCTGCTGCCGGCGCCGACGCTGCTCGGGCGCCGCCTGCTGGACGGCCTCGAAGGCTACCGTGACTACCTGCAACTGGCCGAGCGCGACGTCCTGGCGCTGGCCGCCGATGCCCCGGCGATGAGCATCGCGCTGTACGAGCGCCATCTGCCCTACGCCATGGCCCTGGGTGTGGAGGACAAATGGAGCGCGCGTTTCAGCGAGGCGCTGGCCAGTGGCCTGATCGATCCGCAGCTGCGTGATTACCAGCCGGACTGGTATGAGAGCCGTCGCCGTTTCAGCTCGGCGCAGGTCATGAGCAGCGCCCTGGCCACGGGCCTGAGCAGTGTGGCCGCCCTGGCCTCGACGCCACCGTCGAGCAGTTCGTCGGGCGGCTCCTCGGGTGGTTCGTCCGGGGGCGGCTCCTCCGGTGGCGGCGGCGGTGGCGGTGGAGGCGGCGGCTGGTAGCACGCCGTCGCCGTGCCGGCGAATATCCCGCGCCTGTGCGGTATTCGCTTTTTCTCGCCGGGGCGCTCGGGTAGGGTGCCGCTCCGATTTGCCCGAGAGATGGCTGCGCAGGTACGCGCATCGAGGAGAGTGTCATGTCAGGAAGACTGCGGGTGCTGTTGTGGCTGTGCTGTTTGTGTGCGTTCGGCCTGCGTGCCGAGGAGGCGATTCAGGCCTATGACGTGCGCATGCAGGTCGAGCCGAGTGGCGAGGTGCTGGTGACCGAGCGCATCGCGGTGACGGCCGAAGGCAAGATGATCGTCCGTGGTATCTACCGCGACATTCCCGTCCGCTATCGCCTGGGCAACGGCCTGTTGCGCAGCACGCCGCTGACACTGATATCGGCCACGCGTGACGGGCGTCCGGAAAGCGTCACCGAGCAGCGCCTCGAGCATGCCCTGCGTCTGCGTCTGGGCAGCGCCGATGTGCGGCTCGAGTCCGGGCCTCATGTCTACGAACTGACCTACCGGATGAATGCGCAGCTGCTGCATCACGCCAGCGTCGATGAACTCTACTGGAACGTGACCGGCAATGACTGGTCGCTGCCGATCCGCCATGCCAGCGTCGAGGTACTGCTGCCGGAGGGCGCGCAGATCCAGGCGGCACACGGCTACACCGGCTACCGGGGTTCGCGTGAAGGGGCCTACGAGGTGCTCGAGCAGCAGGGCAACCGCCTGCGCCTGGCGACCACGCGCGAGCTGGATGCGCGTGAAGGTTTTACCGTCGCCCTGGCCTGGCAGGCGGGCCTGGTCACTCGCCCCGGCTGGTGGGACGAGTTGCTGGTGCTGCTCGCCGACAACCTGCGGCGCATTCTGCTGGTGGCCGCTTTCAGCGGGTTGCTGCTGTTCTACGCACTGATCTGGTGGGCGAAGGGGCGCGGGCCGGCCAAGGGCCTGGTGATCCCGCTGTTCGAGCTGCCACGGGGCGTCAGTCCGCTGATGGCCGGGTACGTGTGGCGCCGTGGCCTGAAGCATGACCGCAAGGGCGTGCGGGCGCTGAGCATCATGTTCACCGACCTGGCCATTCGCGGCTGGCTCAGCCTGCAACGCGACACCAGCGGCCTGGTGCTGACGCGGGGCGAGGTGGACGGGGATGCCATACGCGAGGAGGAGCGGCGCGTGCTCAATGCCCTGATCACGCGGGAGGGCGGCTCGCTGACTCTGGGCGGGCGCTACGAACCGCGTCTGGCGAACGCCCTGGAGGTGCTGCTGAAGAGCGTCAAAGGGATCGAGCGGAACAACTTCAGCAATGCTACCGGGCACTGGCTGTTCGGTGCCTTCTTCGCCCTGGTGACGGGGATCGCGCTGCTGGTGACGTCCACGGGCGACGCGGAGGCTGCGAACAACGCCGTCTGGCTGATGCTGCTGGCAATGCTGCTGGGGGCCGGGACGCTCTACTGCCTGACCCACGGGATGATCGGGGCCGGACTCCCGCTGCTGCTGTTCGCCCTGGCGTGCCTGGGCGTGGCCGCAGGCCTGGTGGGCGGCGATGCCGTGCTGCAGTGTCTGGCACTGTTCGCCATCGTCGCCGTGGCACGCAAGCTCATGCGCTCGCCGACCATCGCCGGACGGCGCCTGCTCGAAGAGCTGGAGGGCTACCGCAACTACCTGAGCCTGGCCGAGAGGGACGTGCTGGACAAGGCGGGTCAGGCTCCGGTGATGAGCATCGCGCTGTACGAGCGGCATCTGCCCTACGCCATGGCCCTGGGGGTCGAGCGGCAGTGGACCCAGCGCTTCACCGCCGAGCTGCGCAAGGGCACGCTGGCGCCGGTGGAGGTGGACTACCAGCCACAGGGTTTCACGCAACTGATGACCTCGGGTGAGGCGATGACGCTGGCCTGGAACCTCGACCGGATGCTGATGACGGCGTCCGTGCCACCCGAGGCGCCGAGATCGGTCGACAGCTTCTCCGGCTCCAGCAGCGACGACAGCGGCTCCGGCTCGTCCGCCTCGCATGGCGGCGGCTCCTCCGGCGGAGGGGCTGGCGGCGGCGGAGGCGGCGGCTGGTAGCTCAGGCGCGTCGGTAGCGCAGCGGCAGGCCCTGGCAGTCGTCCTGCACCTGGCCGGCGTGCCAGGCCAGCTGCCCGGACACCAAGGTGCTGCGCACGGCATGGCGGAAGCTGCGGCCCTGGAAGGGTGTCCAGCCGCAATGGGCGAGGATCGGCTGCTGCGCTACCGGGCAGGGTTCGGCCAGGCGCTCCACCAGGGTCAGGTCGGCCCAGTAGCCTTCGCGCAGGTAGCCGCGCTGCTCGATGGCGAAGCGCTCGGCCACGGCGTGGCTGGTCTTTTCCACCAGCAGCGGCAGTGGCAGCAGGTCGTCGGCCACCAGCTCCAGCAGCGCTGGCAGGGCGTGCTGCACCAGCGGCAGGCCGGCCGGCGCCTGCCGGTAGGGACGCCGCTTCTCCTCCAGGCTGTGTGGCGCATGGTCGGTGCCGATGATGTCCAGGCGTCCACAGAGCAGGGCCTGGCGCAGGGCGTCGCGATCGGCACGCTGCTTGATCGCCGGGTTGCACTTGATCAGGTGGCCGAGGGCGGCGTAGTCGCTGTCGTCGAAGTACAGGTGGTGGGCGCAGACCTCGGCGGTGATCCGTTTGCTGGCCGCCGGGCCGGGCATGAACAGTTCGAGTTCGCGTGCCGTGCTGATGTGCAGCACGTGCAGGCGCGTGCCATGGCGGCGGGCCAGACTCACCGCCAGGCTGGAGGACTGGTAGCAGGCCTCGGCATCGCGGATCGCCGGGTGCTGGTCGGCGGGGATGTCGTCGCCGTACCTGGCCTGCCACCTCGCCTCGCGTTCACGGATGCGCGGGGTGTGTTCGCAATGCGTCAGCAGCAGGGTCGGACAGTCACGGAACAGGCGCTCCAGCGCAGGCAGGTCGTCGACCAGCATGTTGCCGGTGCTGGCGCCCATGAACACCTTCACCCCTGCCACGCGGTCAGGGTCGAGCGCGGCAACGGTGTCGAGGTTGTCGTGACTGACGCCGAAGTGAAAGCCGTAGTTGACCCGCGAGCAGCGGGCGGCGCGCTGCTCCTTGGCCGCCAGCGCCTCCAGCGTCAGGGTCGGCGGCTGGGTGTTGGGCATGTCCATGACGCTGGTGATGCCGCCGGCCACCGCCGCGCGCGACTCGCTGGCGAAGCTGCCCTTGTGCGGCGCGCCGGGGTCGCGGAAGTGCACCTGGTCGTCGATCATGCCCGGCAGCAGGTACTGACCGGCGGCGTCGAGCACGGCCTCGCCGGGGAGGTGGGCGAGGCTGCTGGCGATGGCGTCGATGCGCCCGTGGCGGATGCGCAGGTCGGCCTCGAACACACGGCCTTCGTTGACCAGCCGGGCGTTGCGGATCAGCACGCTCAAAACTCGTTCTGCAGGGCCTTGTAGCCCCGTACCAGGTCGATGTTGGTACGCGCCACGTCTTCCGAGAATTCGCTGGCCGAGACGCTGACGCGGGGCAGGCTGGCGAGGTCGGTCTTCGGCCCGATGCGCTGGGTGGAGGTGACGTGGAAGCCCGCCGGCAGGTCGCAGCCGTCCACCACCGCGTTGTGCCGCACCACGCAGCCGTCGCCGACGCTGCAGTTGAACAGCACGCTGTTGAAGCCGATGAACACCCGGTTCCCGACCCGGCACGGGCCGTGGATGATCGAGCGGTGGGCGATGGAGCTGTGCTCGCCGATGGTGACCGCCGCACCGGACTTGGAGTGGATCACCACGCCGTCCTGGATGTTGGAATTGGCGCCGATGACGATTGGCTGCATGTCGCCGCTCTCGTCCACCTCGTCGGCGCGGATCACCGCGTACGGACCGACGAAGACGTTGTCCTCGATGATCACCTTGCCGCAGATGATGGCGGTCTTGTCGACATAGGCGGACTCGGCGATGAGCGGCAGGTGGCCGGACGGGTTCTTGCGGATCATGGGCGTTCCTTGGGCGAGGGTTCGGGCACCGGGTCGTAGCCGCCCGGGTGCCAGGGATGACAGCGCAGCAGCCGGCGCAGGCTGAGCCACAGGCCGCGCAGCAGGCCGTGTTTCTCCAGGGCCTCGATGGCGTAGTGCGAGCAGCTCGGATGAAAGCGGCAGCGCGGGCCGAGCAGGGGGCTGAGCAGGTACTGATAGAGGTGTACCAGGGCGATGGCGATGCGTTTCATCCCGGACGGCTCACGACGACGCGCAACTGCTCGCCGTCCAGTTCGTTGTAGAAACAGGCAGGGCGCCCGGTATGGCAGGCCGGGCCGGTCTGTTCGACCCTGAGCAGCAGGGCGTCGCCATCGCAGTCGAGGCGGGCGCTGTGCAGGCGCTGGCGATGGCCGCTGGTTTCGCCCTTGCGCCACAGGCGCTGGCGCGAGCGCGACCAGTAGCAGACCTGGCCGCTGCTCAGGGTTTCCGTCAGCGCGGCGCGATTCATCCAGGCCAGCATCAGCACCTCGCCGTCGTCGTGGCGCTGAGTAATCACCGGGATCAGGCCGGCGTCGTTCCAGGCGATGGCGTCCAACGTTGCCTGCAACGACCGGGTGTGACCGGCGCGGGCCGACTCCAGCTGCAACCAGAAGGGTTGGGCAGGCATGCCTCAGCTCCAGTTGCAGCGGCTTTCGGCCACCGCGTCGTGGGCGTGCAGGCTTTCCGCATGGACCACCCTGAGGCGGAAGGCGCTGACCTCGGGCAACTGGCCCAGCGCATGGTGCAGGCGGCGTGCGGCGTCCTCGCAGAACATCAGGTTCTGCCCGTTGGCCAGGGCGAAGGCCTGTTCGTCGGCACGCTTCACCGCCGTCTGGACCGGTGTGCCCAGGGCCTGCTCGGCGCTGTCGATCAGCGCCAGCAGGGGCAGGTCGATGCATGCCGGGTGCAGGCGCAGCTGCAGCGTAGCCGTGCTGCGCTGGCTGTGCGGCGTGGCGACGATGCCCTGGGTCGAGCCGAGCCAGTCGAGCGTGTTCAGGTAGTCCGCCTGCCGGTCGGGAAAGTCCCAGGCGAAGCGCTGCTGGATCAACTGCCGCGCCAGCGCCGCCGAACAGGGGCAGGTGGAGGAGTACTCGACCTCGACCTGCAGCTCGATGGTCAGGCCGCGGCCGTCCTGGCGGGCGCGTATCTCGAACGGGTAGGCCTTCCAGCCGTGCAGCGGGCTGACCAGTGCCGGGCGCTTCAGCGGCACCGCGCCGCGCAGGGTCAGGCTGGCGCTGTCGGACAGTGCCTGGTGGCTGCTCAGGCAGTCATCCAGCACCTGCAGGATGGCCGGCACCTTCAGCTCGAGGTGCACCAGGCGCTGGGCCGCCAGGTACAGGCGCGACATGTGGATGCCACGCGCCGCGGCATCGTCGAGGCTGACGCCGATGTCGACGCTGGCCGTGACCGCCTCGCCCGCCAGGCGGATCGGCAGGGCGATGCCGGCCATGCCGACCCAGTCCAGCGACAGGTCGTGGTGGGTGGCTTGGGCGGCGATATCCGGCAGGGGTTGTTCGTTCATCGTAAATCCGTGGGTCGCTGTCAGAAATTAATGTTATGTTATAACAATCAAAACAAGCTAGCCGATTTGCCATGACCCTGACCGTGCCCACCCAGGTCGAGCTGCTCGCCCAGCCGGCCGACGACTACATGAACGAGGCCCAGCAACAGTTCTTCCGGGCGCTGCTGCTGGGCCAGCGCAGCGAACTGCAACTGCGCATCGACGACGAATTCGCCCAGTTGCGCGAACCCGACAGCAGCAGCGACGTCGCCGACATCGGCGCCGCCGAGGAACAGCGGCAATGGCAGCTGCGCCTGCTGGAACGGGAAAAGAAGCTGCTGGACAAGATCGACCAGGCGCTCGAACGCCTGGCCCGTGGCGAATACGGCTGGTGCGCCGAAACCGGCGAGCCCATCGGCCTGAAACGCCTGCTGCTGCGCCCGACCGCGACCCTCTGCATCGAAGCCAAGGAGCGTCAGGAGCAGCGCGAAAAACATCAGCGTGACCGTGACTGAACGAGGAACACCCCATGCATCAGCGTCTACCCGTTACCGTGCTGTCCGGCTTTCTCGGCGCCGGCAAGAGCACCCTGCTCAACCATGTGCTGAAGAACCGCGAAGGCCGCAAGGTCGCGGTGATCGTCAACGACATGAGCGAAATCAACATCGACGGCAGCGAAGTGCAGCGCGACGTCAGCCTCAACCGCGCCGAAGAGAAGCTGGTGGAGATGAGCAATGGCTGCATCTGCTGCACGCTGCGCGAGGACCTGCTCGACGAGGTCAGCCGCCTGGCCAGCGAGGGCCGCTTCGACTACCTGCTGATCGAGTCCACCGGCATCAGCGAGCCGCTGCCGGTGGCCGAGACCTTCACCTTCCGCGATGAGCAGGGGCGCAGCCTGTCCGACCTGGCCCGGCTCGACACCATGGTCACGGTGGTCGACGGGGTGAACTTCCTGCGTGATTTCCACGCGGCGGACAGCCTGGCCAGCCGTGGCGAAACCCTGGGTGAGGAGGACGAGCGCTCGATCACCGACCTGCTGATCGAGCAGGTGGAGTTCGCCGACGTCATCCTCATCAGCAAGATCGACCTGATCAGCCAGGCCGAGCGCGAGGAGCTGATGGCCATCCTGCGTGGGCTCAACACCCATGCCGAGATCGAGGTCATGAGCATGGGCCGGGTCGCCCTGGACACGATCCTCGACACCGGCCGCTTCGACTTCGACCGCGCCTCGCAGGCGCCGGGCTGGCTCAAGGAGCTGCGCGGCGAGCACGTGCCGGAAACCGAGGAATACGGTATCGCCTCCAGTGCCTACCGCGCGCGGCGGCCCTTCCACCCGCAGCGCTTCTTCGACTTCCTCAGCCGCGAGTGGAGCAACGGTCGCCTGCTGCGCTCGAAGGGTTTCTTCTGGCTGGCCAGCAAGTACCAGGAGGCGGGCAGCTGGTCGCAGGCTGGCGGCCTGATGCGTCATGGCCTGGCCGGGCGCTGGTGGCGTTTCGTGCCCAGGCAGCACTGGCCGCAGGACGAAGAAGGCCTGCAGGCCATCATGAAGCACTGGAGCGCCGAGGTCGGCGATTGCCGCCAGGAGCTGGTGTTCATCGGCCAGAACATCGATTTCGCACGCCTGTGCCGTGAGCTGGACGACTGCCTGCTGAGCGACGCCGAGATGGCCGGTGGCCCGGAGGCCTGGCGCCTGCTCGCCGACCCGTTCGGGCCCTGGCAGCAGGAGGCGGCCTGATGTTCGCCCTGCAGTTGCCGAAGGCCTCCCGGCAGGTGCTGGGCGAAGGTGTCGAGGTGCTTGGCGAGGTGCTGCACGACGGCGTCAATCTGGCGGTCTGGCAGCGCCAGCTGCCGGCGCGGATCAGCCTGTTCGCCGAGACCTTGCTGGCCCAGGGCGAGCCGCTGGCGCAGTCGATGACGCTGGAACTGGCGCAGCCGGACAGCGAGCCGAACCTGTTCGGCCTGGTGGCGCAGTACGCCGACATACCGGGGCAGAGCGCCTTTCTCGCCGACGTGGCCTGGCTGGTGGGCGCCTATGCCTGTCTGCTCGATGCGCGGCGCATCGGCCTGCGCCTGCGGGTGCTGGACAAGGCCATGTGCCCGCGCTTCCACGTCGATCATGTGCCGCTGCGGCTGATCACCAGCTACGCCGGCGTCGGCAGCGAGTGGCTGGAGGAGGGGGACATGTCGCGCAGCCGGCTGGGTCAGGCGGCTGCCGAGCCGCAGGATGAGGCCTGCATCCGCCGCCTGGGCGCTGGCCATGTGGCCTTGGCCAAGGGAGAGAAATGGCAGGGCAACGAAGGGCGCGGCCTGATCCACCGCTCGCCGCAGCCTCCGGCCGGCGAACGACGCCTGCTGCTGACGCTGGACTGGCTGGCCTGAGGCGAGCGCTCCATGCCAAGGACGCCGCTGGCCGGCCAGGTGCCGGAGACACCGGTGGGGCAAAAAAAAGCCGGAGCGACTGCCCCGGCTTCAAGCACCAAGAGATCATGTCGACGCGTGACTCGACATGAGGGTTACGTGAGGTACCCGTGGCTATTAGGCGCTTGTTCGATGACGCTTTGATGTCAGGGCTTGATCCACTTGCCGCGATACTGGCTGGTGCAGGCGGGCTCCAGATACAGCGCATCGCTGGCCACGCCGTAGTAGTGGATGTCCTGCTGGTACAGGTCGTTGCCGGCGAGCGCGTTCTGGCAGACCCCGTAGGCGCCTTGCGGGCATTGCTCGACGAACTCCACCTCGACCTTCTGGCCCTTCAGCTGCGGCTGGCAAAAGCCCTCGTGGAACAGCGAGGAGGGGATATTGCGGTTCTCCTGGCACACCTTCACATCCAGGCGCTCCGCCTGGCTACGCACGATACAGGCCTCGGCGAGCGCCAGGCCCGGCAGTAGGGAAAACAGCAACAACCATGCACGCATCTGCTCGACTCCGGGAAAAACCGTCCGCGAATCTAGCACGCCGACCCGTTGCAGTCTGTGCCATGAAGCACCGACCATAGGCCCATGCTCACTCACATCCCCACTCATCTGATCGCCGGCCCGCTGGGCGCAGGCAAGACCAGCCTGATTCGTCATCTGCTGGCGCAGAAGCCGGCGCACGAACGCTGGGCGGTGCTGATCAACGAATTCGGCCAGATCGGCCTGGACGCCGCGCTGCTGGAGCAGGGCGACGATGCGGTCGCCATGGCCGAGGTGGCGGGCGGTTGCCTGTGTTGCGTCAACGGCGCACCGTTTCAGGTCGGCCTGGGCCGCCTGCTGCGCAAGGCCAGGCCCGACCGCCTGCTGATCGAGCCGTCCGGCCTCGGTCACCCGGCGCAGTTGCTGGCGCAGCTGCGTCAGCCGCCCTGGCTCGGCGTGCTGGCCGTGCAACCGGCGCTGCTGGTGCTCGATGCCCAGGCGCTGGCTGAGGGCCAGGCGTTGCCGGAGGTGCAGCGTCAGGCCCTGGCGGATGCCGGTTTGCTGCTGCTGAACAAGAGTGCCGGGCTGGATGCGGCGAGCCGCGCGCGGATTGCCGCCGCACTCCCACCCGTGCCACTGCGGTGGAGCGAGCATGGGCAGCTCGATCTGGCCGAGCTGCCGGGCGTGGCGGCGCAGGCCGCGGCGGGCGGGGCCGGCGCCGGGTTACCCACAGGTGCGGCGAGCCTGCAGCAGATCTGGCGCAACGCGGCCGAGCCGATCTGCCAGGTGCAGGCTCAGGCGGAAGACTGGAGCATCGGCTGGCGCTGGCATCCGAGCCAGCGCTTCGACCTGGCGTCGCTCGGGCAGTGGTTGCAGGGCCTGGACTGGCGGCGTGCCAAGGCGGTGGTGCACGGCGCGGCCGGCTGGCGTTCGCTCAATGCCGTGCAGGGACAGGCGCTGCAGGACTGGGGGACGAGCGAATGGCGCAAGGACTCGCGTCTGGAGCTGATCTTCGCGCAGGCGCACGACGCCGATGCACTGACGGCGGCGTTCGCCCGCTGCCGGATCGCCCCGGCTGGCTGATACACTCGCCGCGCTTTCATCGCTGTGGATAACCTCATGCAACTGCTGTCCTGGTCTCACGCCACCTCTGCCGGTTTCACTTTGCGCGGCTGGCACAGCCCGCCGTCGGGCAAGCCGCTGCTGCATTTCCTGCATGGCAACGGCTACTGCGGGCGGGTCTACACGCCGATGCTGGCGCTGCTGGCGGAGGACTTCGACCTCTGGCTGTGCGACGCCCAGGGGCATGGCGACAGTGATCATGGCGGTCGCTTCCACGGCTGGAACCGCAGCGCCGAGCTGGCGGTGGAGGCTTTCGAGGCCCTGCGTGGCCCGTTCGGCGAGGTAGCGCGCTTTGCCGTCGGGCACAGCTTCGGCGGGGTGCTCACCAGCCTGATCCTGGCCCGCCATCCCGAGCTGTTCCGGCGCGCCGTGCTGCTCGACCCGGTGCTGTTCAGCCCGGCGATGATCGGCGTCATGGCGCTGTCCGACGTGGTTGGCCTGGCGCAGCGCACCGGGATGGCCAAGCGGGCGCAGAAGCGCCGCCGGCAATGGCCGGACCGCGCCAGCGCCCATGCTGCCCTGCACGGCCGTGGCATGTTCAAGGGCTGGGATGAAGCGGCCTTCGCCGCCTACGTCGAGCATGCCTTGAAGGATGTCGAGGGTGGCGTCGAACTCAAGTGCCGGCCAAGCCGTGAAGCCGACATCTTCGGCTCCTACCCGCGCCGGCTGTGGCCGTCGCTGGGCAAGATCTCGACGCCGACGCAGGTGATTCACGGCGCGCGTACCTACCCCTTCGTGGCGAAGTCGGTGGCGCGCTGGTGCGCAGGTAACGGCCACGTCCGCAGCCAGGTGGTGCCGGGCGGGCACTGCTTCATGCAGGAACAGCCGGCAGACAGTGCCGAACGGGTGGCGAACTTCCTGCTGCAACGCGGCTGATGGGGCTCCGCATCATGTAGGAGCCGGCTTGCCGGCGATCGAGTGGCACGGTATCGCTGGCAAGCCGGCGCCCGGGATCAAGGCTGCGCGCTGCCTTACTGCGCCTTGCGGCGCCAGTCTTCCAGGCGGATGACGTTGCCCGGATGCTGCACCGAAACCGGCTCGGGCTGCGGCTCCAGAACCGGGTGCGGCTCCAGCTCGATGCGCCCGAGGTGTGCGCCGAACATGCTGATCTGCCCGCGCAGGCGCTGCTCGCCGGTGACGGTGAACTCGAAGTCGTAGAGCCGGGCCAGCCGGCGGTGGCCCCTGGCGTCGCGCTGGATGGCCAGGCGGCGCAGCGCCACGGCACCGTCCAGCAGCTCCACATCGAGCTTGGCGCAATGCTGCTTGGCCAGTTGCAGGGCCCGCTCGCGAATGCCGTGGCCGCGCCACAGCCAGGCGCAGACGGCGGCGAACAGTATCAACAGGAATGCATCGAACAGGTTGATCATGGTGACTCCGACTTCGGGAGACAGAGCTTAGCCTATCCGCCAAGCAGTTCTCAGCTACCAACTTGCCCTTGTGTCGGCTGTGCATTAGCGTGCGCGCATTCAACTGGAAAAGGACGTCACCATGCACTGCCCCGCCTGCCGCACCAGCCGCCTGCAACCGGCGAAACTCGAAGACGGCCTGCTGGGCCATGGTTGCCCGCAGTGCTCGGGCACCCTGGTCAGCCTGCTGCATTACCGCGACTGGGCCGAGCGCCAGCCGGAGCAGGAGGGTGTGGCGACACTGGCCGCCGAGGAACAAGTGGGCGAGTCCAGCCACGCCCTGAGCTGCCCCAAGTGCGCCAAGCTGATGAGCAAGTTTCAGATCAGCGGTACCCGTGCCAACCGTCTCGACCTCTGCGGCACCTGTGACGAGGCCTGGCTCGACAGCGGCGAGTGGCAGCTGCTCAAGGCGCTGGAGCTGAGCCACCGCATGCCGGCGATCTTCACCGAGGCCTGGCAGCGCCAGGTGCGTCAGCAGGCCAGCGAGCAGGCGCGGCGCGAGCGCTTCACGCGCATCGCGGGGGAGGAGGCGATTGCCCGTGCCGACGAGATTCGCGAGTGGCTCAAGGACCATCCGCGGCGCCGCGAACTGTTGTTCTACATCGGCCACGACTGAAGGCGCGGCCTCTGGCAGGACGTGCTCAGGCCTTTTCCTCGCTCAGTGCCTTGTAGCGCAACTGCAGCTCCTCGCGGATCTGCCGGCGCTGTGCGGCCTGGCGCTGGCGGCGCAAGCCGTCCGGGGTGTCCGGTTGCAGTTCGGGCACCGCTGCCGGGCGTCCCTGGTCGTCCATCGCCACCATGGTGAAGAAACAGCTGTTGGTGTGGCGCACCGAGCGTTCGCGAATGTTCTCGGTGATCACCTTGATGCCGATCTCCATCGAGGTGCGCCCGCAGTAGTTGACCGAGGCGAGGAAGGTGACCATCTCGCCGACGTGTACCGGCTCGCGGAAGATCACCTGGTCCACGGACAGGGTCACCACGTAGCGCCCCGCGTAGCGGCTGGCACAGGCGTAGGCCACCTCGTCGAGGTACTTGAGCAGGGTGCCGCCGTGGACATTGCCGGAGAAATTGGCCATGTCCGGGGTCATCAGTACGGTCATCGTCAGTTGCGCGGTTCCGGCTTCCATCATGGCTCCGAGTACGTGTGGGGCTGCTGAGAGTAAGGCCCGTCGGCCCTGGGGATGCAAGATTCAAACTAGACTCGCCACTTCCTGTTGCAAGGATGCCATCCATGCCAATCCGCTCGAAACGTCTGTACCTGTCCCTGCTGCTTGCCGTCGCCGGCAGTGCGCAGGCAACCGAGGACTGCGCCACCGTGGTGCAGTGCAACCAGCGCGGCACGGCCGCCTACCAGGCCGGCCAGTATGCGCCGGCCATCGAAGCGTTCGAGCGTCAGTTACGACGTGTCGAGCAGGGTGACTCGGCACAGTTGGAACTGGCCCTGAACAACCTGATCCTGGCCAACCTGCGCGCTGGCGATGCCGGCATGGCGCGGGCCTGGCTGGGCGTGGCCCTGGACAGGCAGCTCAACGGCGCCTCGACCCGCCTGCACCTGGGCAAGGTGGCCGAGGCGCTGGATTACCAGGCGCTGGCCGCCAGTCCCCAGGGTCGCTACCTGCGCTACGGCGGCCAGGCGGTGTGGAGCGAGCTGCAGATCAGCGCCGACCCGCAGGGTGGCTATCGCGCCCGCTTCTCGCCGCTGCGCGCCGGGGCGCGGGTGGAGGAATACGGCCCGGCAGCCATCGGCAAGCTGGACGGTCGCCTGCACGGCGATGGCGCCGCGATGACACTGCAGGACGCCCAGCTGGGCGCCGGTTGCGCCGTGCAGCTGCTGCGCGAAGGCATCGCCCTGCGCGTGCTGGAGGTGTTCGACGACGGCTGTCAGGACTACGGCGGCATGGGCATCAGCGTGGCGGGCGGGTACATCAAGGTGAGTCGGTGATGCGCAGAGGGGACCATTACCGCAATGTGTGGAGAGCATGGGCCGTCGAGCGATGCCGTCGCTGAGTTGCCGTCTTGATCAACAATCAAGGTACAGGCTGGCGCTAGAATGGCGACCCATTTTTCAGGGCACTACACGGACGTTCCATGCAGCGACATTCCATCACTCCGCGCCAGGATTGGTGCGAGCAAGCTACGGCACTCGGCTTTCACTTCCATTCCATCGGCGGAGAACCCTACTGGGATGAGAACGTTTGTTACCGCTTCAGCCTGCGCCAGATCGAAGACGATATAGAAACCCCCACAGCAGAGCTCGAGGCCATGTGCATGGCACTGGTCGAGGAGGCAGTGGAAAGCGAGGTTCTGCTGCGGCGGATGGCGGTGCCCGAAGCACACTGGACGCTGATCAGAGATAGCTGGCGCTCACGCGAGCCAGCGTTGTATGGGCGCATGGATCTGACCTACGACGGCCAGGGGCCGGCGCGCTTCTATGAGTACAATGCCGATACCCCAACCGGCCTCTACGAGGCGGCTTTCTTTCAATGGGTATGGTTGGAGCAGTGCCGTGAGCGTGGCTTGCTGCCGGAACGGGCAGATCAGTACAACCTGGTTCAGGAGGCACTGATCGAGCGGCTGCAACGTATCGGCCTGGCAGGCCAACCCTTCCACCTGGCCTGCTGCCGCGACCATATTGAAGACGAGGGAACCCTCACTTACCTGGCGGACTGCGCTAACCAGGCCGGCCTGCAGCCACAGCTTTTGTATATCGACGATATCGGCCATTTACCCGGCAAGGGCTTCGTCGATCTGCATAATCAGCCGCTGATCCAGCTATTCAAGCTCTACCCCTGGGAGTGGTTGCTCGAGGAGGACTTCTCCCGCCATCTGCTTGAGAGTCGCACACGCTTCATCGAGCCCGCCTGGAAGACCCTGCTCTCAAACAAGGCCATATTGCCCTTGCTCTGGCAACGACACCGCGGCCACCCCAACTTGCTTCCTGCATGTTTTGCCGATGAAGCGGACATGAGCCAGCTGGGACAGCGCTGGGTACGCAAGCCCTTCTTCTCTCGCGAGGGGGCGAATATCCAAGTGGAGAGCGACAGCGGGGTGGAGCTTGTTGTGCCGGGCCCCTACGATCAGGGGCCGGCTATTCTGCAGGCCTGGTGCCCGCCGCCCTGCATGGATGGGCAGCACCCTATCATCGGTAGTTGGCTGGTCGGCGGCCAGCCAGTGGGTATAGGTATTCGCGAAGATCGTAGCGCCATCACGCAGGACAGCTCACGCTTCGTCCCGCATTACATCCTCGATTGAGCGCTCGCCCAGCAGTGCCTTGGCGCGCTTCGATGCCTGGTGCTGCAGGCTGAAGCCGGCCAGGGCGCTGGCTAGCCAGGCCACTGCCAGGGCCAATACTGCCAGGAACAGAGCTGTCAGCGAGCCAACGGCCAATAGGGTTACCAGCAGGCAGATACCTATTGTTACGCCCATTAGCCACCAGGCATCTGTGCTCCAGAAGCTGCGCAAGTAGGAAAGCAGCGAACTAGGCCTGTAGGGCGGCAGATTCTGTGTCTGTTGCCAGTCGAGCAGCAGCAGGTGCTCGGCGGACGTCGGTAACAGACGCTCCTGCGGCGATAGTTCGAGGGTGGCAGGATCCTGTGTCGACTCGCGGGTACGCGACAGTTCGGCCAGCGCCTTCAGGTCGAGGGTCTCGCCACTGTTCAGGTGCCACAGCCGTTGCCGCTGCGAGCTGAACAGATAGGTCTCTACATAAGCGCCGTAGCACAAGCTGTAGACCAGAAAGGCCAGCCAAAGAGCGGTCCACACCAGCAGCGTCAGTTCATAATTGCCTATGGGCCAGGGCAGAAAATCGAGGGCCAACTGAGCGGCGAGCATCAGCCCGAGCAATAGTGGTATCAGGCAGCACAGCATCAGGGTCAAGCCGTGCGTGGCTCCGACCAGCATGACGCAGCCGTTTGCCTGATCGACTTGCACGATGCGCGGGAGGGGGGCGAAGAATTCTTCTGCGCCTGCCACTGCAAGGTTCTGCTCATCATTTGCCATCGGTGCGTACCATCAACAATTGCCAATTCTCGTCCTGCCACAACGGCAGCTCTTCGCTAGGTTGCTGATCGGCTGGTAGCAACACCACCGCGAATGGCACCTTGGCCAGGGACAGCTCGCCCACCTGCAGAGCAGGCGACTTGCCTCCCTGCTGTATCTCTACCCCGACCAGCGCCCTGATTCCCTCCGTTCTGGGTTGCTCTGCCCACCAGCTCTGCCAGGTATGCAGTCCTGCCAGACGCAACCCGCTCAGTTTGACTCGGCCATCCTCATGTAACGCCAGCAGATTCATGGGCCAGGGTTCAGATGCTCCCCACTGTTTGTCTGTCCGGGCCGGCAAACGCTGTTTTTGCAGCGTGGCCCAGAGGCCTGCCAGTTTTTTCAGTTCGGGCGATTCGGCGGCCGCCAGGGCCTGAATCATGGGGGGCTCTTTGCTCAGGTCTGCATCGTCGGTGTGATTGCTCTCACGAGTGAAGCCCTTCACCTGCAACCGCAGCACCTGGCCAAGCTCCCAGCCATTGTCATAAGTCCAGAAGATCGAGGCCGTCATGAAAACCGGCCCAAGCTTGGTCATCTGCATGCCGCTGCACTGCGTCAGTGCTCGTTGCGGGGCTGAGGGGTGCACCAGCACCGGTGCGAGGCAGGCAGGTGCAAGGCCAAGCGGCTTCAGGTTTACCCATTCAGTGCTGTTCGGCAGGCGTACTCGCAACTTGGCGGGGTTTTCGGCAATGAGCCGGTGCAGGTCATCGAGCAGCGCATTGGCGGTACCAATACTGCTGTCCAGGTCGTCCGCCTGGGAGATCGAGGTGGAAAGCAGGCAGCCGAGCAACAGTCCAATTCGTAACCACATCATTGATTACCCACTGGCCATCGCCATGCTGCTGCGAGCCGTCGCACCAAACCCGCCACGGCTGGCGCTACCCTGGAAACGTGCTGGCAGCTGATTCCCCTGAAATTGTTGGGTATAGCTGGAGGCTTGCAGGTGGCTGCGGTGCAGGTTGAGTTGACTGCTGAGCTGTCGGTTGTTCTGATGACCCAGATATTGCCCCTGGCTGGTGAACAGAAGCAGATTGCGGCCAGCATAGGCGTAGTGAGCACCGTAGTAGTTGCTGGTATAGGCGCTGCTGTTGCTGCCGTAGATGGTTTCTTCGGTCATCCCGAAAACCGGTTGCAACTCATCGGCACCGACTTCGGTCCAGTCGACGGGTTCGCTACCGCGCATTTGCCCAACCAGTCCGCGACTGACGAGAAAGGCAGCTGGTACCGGGCGGGCCAGGCCGTCGTCCCCCAGTGAACAGTTCGTCACTGCTTGGGCCGCGCACCACACACCTATCTTGCAGTTGTTATCGATGCGCGTGAACTCGCGTTCACAGGCCGAAAAGCTGGCGTAGCTTGGCGCCAGCTGAGTCGTGCGGCGCCATGCCTCGTCGCGGAGTTGTTTGCATTTCTCGGTGGGTAGTCCAGTGCTCTGTTCACAGCTTGCCAGGTTTTGGAATACCTGCACGTCGCGGTACATCGGATCCCAGGCCAGCAAAACCAGAGGCGTAACCCCCATGAGGCTGAGGGTGAGCACCCCGGCGCGTTTTTGCCGTCGAGCAGCGATATGCATTGGGGCAGGGGATGACGTAGCAGGTGCCGATGGATCTTTGGCGGTAGACATAAACATTCCATGTTTAGCGCAGAGGGAAGGAATTAGAAGGTTCCGGCACTCTCGGGTCAACCGCCATCGAGCAGGATGTGACACAGTCCCTCAATGGTGTTCATCCACGTCCCAGACTCAGGCGTGGCTCAGGTACCAGCGCCAGTCCTGTTCGCTCACTTCGCCCATGAACTGGCGGTACTCGGCCCATTTGATCGCCAGGAACACCTTGAGGAAGTCCTCGCCCAGCGCTTCGCGCGCCCAGCTTGAACCTTCCAGGTTGCGCAGGGCGGTAAGCCAATCCGTGGGCAGCGTTTCGCGGGCCTGTTCGTAGCCGTTGCCGACGATGGCCGCCCCCGGATCGATCTGTTCGCGGATGCCCTTGTGGATGCCGGCGAGAATCGCGGCCGCCGCCAGGTAGGGGTTGGCATCGGCGCCGCAGATGCGGTGTTCGACATGACGGCTGTGGGCCGGCCCGCCCGGCACGCGGAAGGACACGGTGCGGTTGTTCACCCCCCAGCTCTTGGCCAGCGGTGCATAGCTGTTGGCCTGGAAACGGCGGAAGGAGTTGGCGTTGGGGCAGAAGATCGCCAGCGCATCGTCGAGCGTGGCCATCATGCCGCCGATGGCGTGGCGCAGCAGCGGCGTACCCTGCGGGTCGTCGCTGGCCATCAGGTTGTTGCCGCTCTCGTCGGCCAGCGAGACGTGCATGTGCAGACCGCTGCCGGCCAGGTCGCCGAAGGGCTTGGCCATGAAGCAGGCCTGCAAGCCGTGTTTGTTGGCCACGCCCTTGACCAGGCGTTTGTAGCGCACGCCTTCATCGACGGCCTGCAGGGCGTCGAAACGGTGCTCCAGGGTCAGCTCCAGCTGGCCCGGTGCGTATTCGGAGATCGCCGTGCGCACCGGCAGGCCCTGCACCTCGCAGGCGGCGTAGAGGTCGTCGAGGAACGGCTGTAGCTGTTCCAGCTCGTAGACGCCGTAGACCTGTGGCGCCTGCGGGCGCACGCCGTTCATCTGCACGGCAGGCTGCGGGCGACCATTGGCGTCGCGCTGCTTGTCCAGCAAATAGAACTCCAGCTCCACCGCCATCACCGGGTGATAGCCGTCGGCCTTGAGCGCGTCGATGGCCCGCACCAGCACGTGGCGCGGGTCGCCCGGCGTGGCTGGCAGGCCCTGGGTCGGGTGCATGCTCACCTGCAGCTGGCCGGTGGGCACGGTGCGCCAGGGTTGCAGGGTCAGGCTGCCGGGCAGCGGGTAGGTCCAGCAGTCGGCGTCGGCCACTTCCCAGACCAGGCCGCTGGCCTCGACGTCCTCGCCCTGGAGGGTCAGCGACAGGATCGAACTGGGCAGCGGCCGGCCGTTCTCGTAGATGGCCAGCAGTTCGTCGCGGTGCAGCAGCTTGCCGCGCGGGATGCCATTGGCGTCGATCAGCATCAGTTCGATGCTGCGCACCTCGGGGTGGCGTTCGAGGAAGTCGTGGGCTTCCTGAGGGTGGGCGAATTGCATGTGGGTTCTCGTAGAAGGTCGTGGGGCGCGTCTGTGGGAGGCGCTTCAGCGGCGACTGTCGCGGCTGAAGCCCCTCCCACAGGCATCCTTTGGGGCTTACTCGCGGGCGCCGGGGATGGCCAGTAGCTCGCTCAAGGCCAGGTCGAGTGTGACGATCAGCTTGTCCACATCCTCGGTCGTGGTGCTCGGACAGCACAGGGTCATGTTGTGGAACGGGGTGATGAGGATGCCGCGGTTGATCAGGTACAGGTGCAAGGCCATCTGCAGCTCGTCATGGAAGGCGGCCTCGGCTTCGGCCCCGGTGCGCGGCGCTGTGGCACAGAACTGGAATTCGCAGCGTGCGCCCAGCTCGGTCACCGACCAGTCGAGGCCGTGCCGGCCGATCAGCTGACGGAAGCCTTCGGCCAGGCGCGCGGCCAGCGGCAGCATGCGGTCGTAGGCATCCTGGGTCATCACCTGCTCCAGGTTGGCGCGCATGCAGTGCATGGCCAGGGCGTTGGCCGACAGGGTGGTGCCCATGCCGCTGTGGCCATGACCCTGGCTGCCTTCGCTGGCGCGCTGGCGGGCTTGGTTCATGGCGCTGGCCATCGCCGCGCTGCAGCCGAAGATACCGCAGGGCACGCCGCCGGCGATGGGCTTGCCGACCACGAAGAAGTCCGGCTCCAGCCCCCACAGGCGGGTACAGCCGCCGATGTCGGTGGAGATGGTATGGGTCTCGTCGATGATCAGCAGGCTGCCGTACTGGCGCGTCAGCTCGCGGCAGCGCTGCATGAAGCCCGGATCGGGGAGGACCATGCCGATGTTGGTCATCGCCGGCTCGCAGAGCAGGGCGCAGACATCACCCTGGGCCAGGGCGGCCTCCAGCGCTGCGACATCGTTGAAGGGGATGGCGCGGCTGTGCTCGGTCAGGTCGTAGGCCTGGCCGATCAGTCCCGAGCGGTGCACCGTCTGGCCGTCCCTGTGGCGCACCATCACGTCATCGACGGTGCCGTGGTAGCAGCCGTCGAACACCAGCAGGGTCTTGCGCTGGGTGATGGCGCGCGCCCAACGCAGCACGTAGCGGTTGGAGTCGGTCGCCGTGGCGGTGACCTGCCAGTACGGCAGGCCGAAGCGCTGCGCCAGCAGTTCGCCGCAGACCACGGCATCCTCGCCGGGGAGCATGGTGGTCAGGCCGTTGCCGGCCTGCTCGGCGATGGCGCGGGCCACGGGATCGGGCGAGTGACCGAACATGCTGCCGGTGTCGCCCAGGCAGAAGTCGATGTACTCATGACCGTCCACGTCGAAGAAGCGTGCGCCCTTGGCGCGCTCGACGAACAGCGGCACCGGTGTCGACCAGTCGGCCATCCAGTGCATCGGCACGCCGCCGTACAGCGAATGGCGTGCACGTTCGGCCAGGGCTGCGGATTTCGGGTTGCGGGACAGGAACAGCTCGCGCTCGGCAGCGACGAAACGCTCCACGGCGGCTTGGCTGATACCACTGGCGGTGGTCATGGGAAGTACCTCGATGGGGTTTCGCGCATCATATTTTGTGATCACAAAATAGTAAACGGTAGGATCTAACCGTTTATTAAGGCAGTAAACTTCTAATTTGTGATCACAGAATATTTACGCTATAGCGTTTTTTCACACAAAATCAGTATCGACGTAGACTTGTCGGATTTTCCCAGCGGAGCCTTCCATGCGCGACTGTAGCCTCACCCTTGCTCAACTGCCGGCGCCACCGAGGGAGCCGGCCCATGGCTGACAACCTGCAGGAACAGCTGTACCAGAACATTCGCTCGGGCCTGCTGGCCGGGCGCTTCCAGCCGGGCCAGCGGCTGAAGATCCGCGACCTGGCTGCCGAGTGGGGTACCAGCCCGATGCCGGTCCGCGCCGCCCTGCAGCGGCTGGTGGCCGAGGGGGTGCTGGAGGGCGAGCAGCAACGCTCGGTGCGGGTGCCATCGATGACGCGTGAGCGCTACGAGAACATCTTCCAGGTGCGCCTGGCGCTGGAGGGCATGGCGGTCGAGCTGGCGACGCCACGGCTGAACAGCGCGGACCTGGCGCTGCTGCGCGACTGCGTGCAGCGCATGGATGCAGCCATCGAACAACGCCAGGTGCAGGACTACCTGAACGCCAACAGCCAGTTTCATCTGCACCTGTACGGCGCGTGCGGCAACCCGGTGCTGCTGCGTTCGATCGAGGCGCTGTGGCTGCAGATCGGTCCCTTCTTCAACCGCCTGTTCACCGGCGCCGACCTGTCACTGCGGCTCAACGACTTTCACGAGGACGCCTTCGCCGCCATCGAGGCTGGCGATGCCAAGGGGGCGCGCCAGGCCATGGAGCAGGACCTGCTGTACTTCGCGCGGTTTCTGCTCAACCTGCTGGCGCTGGAACAGGGCGAGGTGTGAGCCGGGTTTGCCTGATGGGGTGTGCCGGTCGCGGCTGAAGCTCCTGCCTCGGGTTCAGGTGTAGCGGCCAGCCGTGTGCGGCGCTTTGGTGGCGACGCCGATCAGCTTTCCAGCCAGACGTCGCGGCACCAGTGCCAGACCGAATCCCAGCTCTCGTCGGTCAGCTCACCCTCGTCGCCGTCCCACAGCCACACCTGGCCTTCCACGTCCACGGCGTAGTAGTCGCGGCCGTCCTGGCACAGCGGCACCAGGTCGCGTGGCAGGCCGAGGTCCCAGGCCACCGAGGCCACTTCCGGCAGGTAGGTGTGCGATTGCGGGTCGCTGGCGGTCACCGGCTCCAGGCGGCCATAGACCACGTCGCTGACCTTGAGCAGGAACTCGCGCAGCTCGAAGGGCAGGTGGATGAGGATCTGCTCCTGAATCTCCACCAGGGTCTCTTCCTCCGGCAGCTCCAGCGGTACCGGCACCGGTTCGTTGAGTTCGCGCAGCTGTTCGATGACTTCTTCCACGATAGGGCTCTCCTTATGGGCGGGCAGCTTTATACCCTAGCCGCGGGATTCGAGGTATTGCTCAAGCGATCCGCAGATAGCCGGCTGCAGTTAGCAGCATGGGCAATTTCAGCTTGAGCCGAGTGGCCTTTATCGGCAACCTTGACGCCCCGCGAAAAGCTTGGAAGCGTCGCCGCATGCAGGATGCATCTTCAACCCCAATCGCGCAGCTCCGCAACCGCATCGTTGTGCGTCTGCAAAAGGAACTGCGCACCCGGCGCTTCGTCATCGTCAGCCTGATCACCATAGGCTGGTTGGTCGCGCTGCTGGTCGTGGCGTCCCGTGAGGGCCACGGCTTGTTCGACAGCACCCATATGGCCGTATACGAGCCCTTTCAACTGCCCAGTCCGGCCATAGGCGAGCCGCTGCAGCCCACTGCTCTGGCTGGCACGCTCAGACTTCATGCTGGCTTCGGTCATGTCTATAGCAACCCCGCTCGACGCGACTGGTTCGAGCTACTGCTGCCCGCGCACGGCAACAATGCGCTGATGCCGGAAAGCATCCTGGCTATCGAAAATCTCCGATTGTTCAACGCGGATGGCACTCAGTTGTGTACCCCCGCATTGCGTCTGGATGCACCACAACGACTTTTGCCGGTCGGCATCGATGCCGACCTGGCGCTGTCGCAAGAGCTTGCCGAGTACCCGACGCGCGCCATGCCGGCGCACCGCTTCGAGCTGTTTTGGACGCCGGTATACAGCCCGGCCTGCGCCTACCGGGAGCCAGCCTGGGTGCTGGCTGATGTGCTGCGCAAGGTCCCTATTGCGCACGAGGAGCCGCTTTGGCTGGTGCTGGCGGACGAGGAGAGTGTCATCCGTGTCGGCGATAGCCACATCACCGCCCGACCGGGCGCCTTGCCAGGCGAGTGGTGGGTCGAGGTTGTCAACCGGGGCAAGCAAACCCTGCATTTCAAGCCGGATGACTACCCGGCGCATCAGGCCTGGCATCGCGTGCGCTACGCCCATTCGCCGGGCTATGACAGCGCCTGGGATCGTCTGATGCGGGGCAAGGATTTTCTCGCTGCCGACATGTACCAGCTGCGCTTCGAGGGCACGCCGCCGGCGCACCTGCCGATCAGGCTGTGGAGCGGCAAGGAGGAGCGTCTGACGGATGTGCGCTTCTCCACTGACGACCAGCTGCGTAGCGTTTCGTCGCTGCCTTCGACTTGGCACTTGCCGCTGGCGCATACCGGCCTCGACATGCCCACACAACTGCCGTTGCAGGCGCAGGGGCGTGAGTATCACGAGCTGTTTCTGCCGATTTCCTTGAGCGCCGTCTGTCAGTTGCGTGTGGTCAGTTCGCAGCAGCCACTGTTGCGCTGGCGAGCCGTGCAGAGATTGCCTGCTGACGACTACCGGCGTTATTCGGTGTTGCCACCCGAGCAGCTCGATCAGGTGCGCTGGGAGCTACAGGGCAGTGATGGTGAGCTGCGCTTCTTGCATGACGCTGAGGTCGAGAGCGAGCTGTCCTGCCCGACTGCTATGGCCTGGCAGGTACTGCCCTACCAGGTCGGTGAAACGCCCTGGCTGGTTGCCGTCGGCGCCTTGCCGAGCGCGCTGGTGCAGCCTGAGCAGCCGGCGCGCGAGTTGTTCGGCCGACTGCGCTTTCTCGATGCCAATGGGCAGGCGTTGATGCCGGTTGCCCGTTCTGCCGACCTTGATGAGCCGATCGTCGAGGACTTCCTGTTCCCCGATGGTGTGTTCAAGTTTCACGGTGAGGTCAGGCGCATTGAGCAGTTGACCACCCTCGACTCCACGCCGCGCACGGTGCGCTGGACGTATCGCTTCATGCAGCAGGAGGGCAACTGATATGCGTGCGCTTACCCTGGTTCTTCTGCTGCTGGCTACTTGCGCAAGCGCATTCGAACGGGTGCCACAGCGCTTGCTGAACGAGCTCGCTCCACCTGCTCTGGATGGCGACGGCTGTGCGCGCAGCACGGATGAGATTCACAAGGACATCGTCGATGGCAAGCTGGTCAGCTGCGGTGCGCAAGCCAACGGTCAACGCAGCGGCTACTTGGTCGAGGAAACGAACGGCGGCTTCGTCATGTATGGCTGGTATCGCGACGATGAATGGATCGGAACCTGGCTGGCCCTGACAACTGTCGGCGTCTGGCGTCGCTACGCTACGGGTGTCGAACACGGCGTTTCCTACGGGCTGGAAAAGGATGGCCAGCTGGCTTGGAAACAGATTCATATACATGGCCGGCGGGTGTTCAACTGCGAAGGATGGGAGTGGCCATGTTAGAGATGATGGCGTCGCCCGGTTGGGTTCGTTGGGTAAGCCTGGCACTGGTGGCGCTGAGCGCGGCGGTGCTGGTGCCGAGCACTATCCGAGGCTGGGGTGCGACTGCGCTGGCGTTCGGGCTGTTTTGTGCGGTCCTGGCGGTGCTCGCCAGCAGCCACTATCTGTTGTTCAACTGGGCGTCGGAAAGTTCTCTGGCGTTGCCTGGGCTGCTGCTGGGGTTGCCGCTGATCTACCTGGGGAGCGTCGCTCTGCTGACTCATCGGCGACCGCTGGGCGCCTTGCTGGTCCTGGCGAGCGGATTGCTTGTGTTGCTGGTCAGCGATGGCCAGCAGCTCTGGTCAGCGACTTTCTACCGGCTGCAGGGCGCTCTGATGGGCTACCCGGATCTGGTGCTGCACGGCGGTGAGGATCTTGGCGAATACCTGCCGCCAGCAGGTACGCGGCTGCTTTTTAAACCAGCGGACCAGACGCTCTCATGTGGGGTGCTGAGCGAGCCTGAGCCGTCGTACGCTTCGCTGTCCTACCGCGTCGATTGCCGGAACTATTACTGGGGACCGGCGATGATGGCGCCTGTTGCCCACGCTGAATTGCCGCTGCTATATGCGCTTGCCGGACTCTGGCAGGAGAGGCAGTCGGGGGACTTCTTCACGCTTACGGGGCTTGAGCTATTCCCTGCGGCGATGACCGAGTTCGACCTGCTATGCCCTGCCGATGTCGATTGCCAGGCCGGCAAGCAGGCCATCATGCAGTTGCTGGGCTATGAGCGCTGGACTGATTTTCGGGATTCGCTCCACGCTCGACCCGAGCAGTTACTTCAGGCTTATAAAGCTGCTTCCTATGCGTCGCGCAATGCAGCGATAGCCGTGCTTGCCGGGGACGTGCGCGCTCAGCTGGAGGCGCGCGTGGCTGCTATCGTCGCAGTCTATGCCGAGGCGCAGGCGCATAGTCTGACCTTGACTGACCTGGCGCCCAGTTATTCGGGCCGATCGACTTCCTATTGGCCTATCGAAAACAGTGCCGCAGCCTGGAACGGCCTAGTGCGGGCCTTGCGCCAGCTCCCGGTTTCAGTGCCGAAAATCGGTACGCTGAGCAAGTTGCAGAATGCCGTGCTGATAGCGGCCGAGCGGCAGGAGGGTGGGGGGCGGCTGGTCTACCACACAGAGGTGGGGCGGCATGCAGTCAGTACCCTAGTGCTTTTTCTGGTGCCTTTGCTCTGGCTGGTGCTGATACTCGGCGTCATGTTCTGGCGTTGCCTGCGTGGCCGGGCGCGACCAGAGGGACAACATGCACACCAGGTTTTATGGAGAGAAAGATGACCATCAGCTGGATCAGCAAGCACCATAGCGAACTCGACGTCCATGAGCTGTATGCCATCCTCGCTCTGCGTACCCAGGTGTTCGTGGTCGAACAGAACTGCCCGTATCTGGAAACCGATGGCCAGGACCTGCTGGGCGACACCTGCCACCTGCTGGCGCGCGACGAGCATGGCCTGGTGGGCTATCTGCGTCTGCTCGATCCGCAGCGCATGGACGGTGAGGTGGTGATCGGTCGGGTGGTGATCGCCGCGTCGGCGCGAGGCAGCGGCCTGGGGCACCAGCTGATGGAGCGGGCGCTGGCCGAGTGTGGGCAGCGCTGGCCGGGCGTGCCGCTGTACCTGTCGGCACAGGCGCACCTGCAGGGCTACTACGGGCGCTATGGCTTCGAGCCGGTGACCGAGGTCTACCTGGAGGACGACATCCCGCATATCGGCATGCGCCGGGCGGCGGGCGACCAGACGTCCGGCTAGGTCGCCGCTGCAGCGCCCGCTCGGATGTGCCCGCTGCGCTGCTGCCGAACGGGCTGATGGTGTTGCAGGAGCCGCTGGCCGGCCAGGGCCGAAACGAAAAACCCCGGGCTTGCCCGGGGTTTTCATGCTGCGCTGCTGATCAGTTCTGGCGGATGCCGGCGATCAGCCAGGGCTGGTTGTCGCCCTGGGCGCGTTCCAGGCGCCAGCTTTCGCTGAACGCTTCGCCCTGGTCGAAGCGCGAGGTCTTCGACAGGCCGCTGAAGGTCAGGGTGGCGATGGTCTTCTCGGCGTTGTCGTCGACGCCTTCGAGCTGCACGTCGAGCTCGTCGATGTAGGTGGACTGGAAGCCGTCGCCCAGCTCGGCGCGCTCGCGCTTGAGGAAGTCCAGCAGTTGCGGGGTGACGAACTCGGCGATCTTGTCCATCTCGTTCGCGTCCCAGTGCTGCTGCAGGTTCATGAAGTGCTCGCGGCCGGCAGCCAGGAAGCTCTGCTCGTTGAACCAGGCCGGGGCGTTGATCACCGGGCGCGCTGCCGCAGCGCCGCTGCCGCCGAAGATCGAAGTCGGTGCGGCCTGGGTCGGCATTTCGCGCTGGTACGGTGCGCCAGCGGTGGCGGCTTGCGGCTGCTGCTGGGCACGACGGGCGGCGAGGAAGCGGAAGATCAGGAAGGCGATCAGGCCGAAGATCAGGAAGTCCATGATCTGCAGGCCTTCGAAGCCATCACCCATGAACATCGAGGCGAGCAGGCCACCGGCGGCCAGGCCGGCCAGCGGGCCGAGCCAGCGCGATGCGCCGCTGGCGGCAGCGGGTTGACGACCTGCGGTGGGCGCGGTGGTTGCCGGTTGCGACTGCGGCGTGGCCTGGCGAGTCTGGTGGCTGGGCGCGGAACCGAAGGACTTGCCGCCGCCAAAGCGCTTGGCGTGGGCTTCGAAGCTGAAGGTCAGCGCCAGGCACAGGACCATGGCGATACTGAGGAAACGCTGCATCACGGTTTTCTCTCTTGTGGAAAAGCTTGGGCGGCATCTTGCCCGGCAAGGATGGGCGTGGCCAGTGACAGAATGTTTCTGGCTTTTGCCTGGCGCGGCAGGCCCCGTGCGGACGAAATCCGCGCGCCTGCCCGAACGACGAACGGAGCCCGCAGGCGCCGTCCATTCAGCGCCAGTCGTAGAGTTCCTTCTCCGACAGCGCCTGCATCGAGGTCGCCAGCGCCTGGAAGGCCTGCATCGAGGCCCAGATGCGGCCGTTCAGTTCGCTCTGCGCGGCCAGTTCACCGAGTACCTGTTCGGTTTCCTGCTGCATGGCCAGCAGCACCTCGTCGGGGAAGCGCTTGAGCAGCGTGCCGCTTTTCTTCAGCTCGTCCAGCGCCAGGGCGTTGTTGAACACGTAGTCGTCCATCATGTCCAGGGTCGAGGCGCGGGCCGCCTCGGTGACGATCGCCTGCAGGTCGGGCGGCAGGCTGTCGAAGGCCTTCTGGTTGATCAGCAGCTCCAGCACCGACTGCGGTTCCTGCCAGCCGGGGTAGTAGTAGTACCTGGCGGCTTTCTGCAGGCCGAAGGCGAGGTCGTTGTAGGGGCTGACCCAGTCGGTGGCATCGATGGCGCCGGTCTGCAGGGCGGTGAAGATCTCGCCGCCCGGCAGCACCACGGTGGTGGCGCCGAGGCGACTCCAGACCTCGCCGCCGATGCCCGGCATGCGGATCTTCAGGCCCTTGATGTCGGCCAGGCCGTTGATTTCCTTGTTGAACCAGCCGCCCATCTGCATGGTGCTGTTGCCCGCCGTCAGCGGCTTGAGGCCGAAGGGCGCGTAGGCTTCGTCCCACAGCGCCTGGCCGCCACCATGACTGAGCCAGGCGTTCATTTCCAGGGTGGACAGGCCGAAGGGAACGGCGCCGAAGAACTGTGCGGCCGGCACCTTGCCCTTCCAGTAGTAGGGCGTACCGTGGCCGAGCTCGGCGGTGCCACGGGAGACGGCATCGAACACTTCCAGCGCCGGCACCAGCTCGCCAGCGGCGTAGACCTTGATGGTCAGGCGCCCGGCGCTCATGGCGTTGATCCGCTCGGCCAGACGCTCGGCGGCGACGCCGGTGCCCGGGGCGTTCTTCGGCCAGGTGGTGACCATCTTCCAGTGGAAGCTTTGCGCAGGCGCACGGGCTGCGTCGGCAGGGGCGGAATCGTCCTTGCAGCCGGTCAGGCCGAGGGCGAGCAGGGGCAGGAGAAGCAGAGAGCGAAGACGCATGGACAGTCATCCCTAAGAAAAACGGGGCCTTCAGTGGCCCCGTTCGATTGGCTCAGCGCCAGTTGTACAGCTCTTTCTCGGTCAGTGCCTGCATGGCGCTGGCCTCTTCGAGGAAGGCTTTCTGCGAGGCCCAGATGCGGCCGTTGAGGTCGCTCGCCGCCGCCAGTTGCTCGAGTACGGCTGCGGACTGTTCGCGCATGGCCTGCAGCACGTCGTCCGGCAGGCGCTTGAGCTGCACGCCTTCGGCCTTGAGGCTGCCCAGCGCCTTGGCGTTGTTGAACACGTAGTCGTCCATCATGTCCAGGGTGGCCGCGCGTGCCGCCTCGACGACGATGGCCTGCAGGTCGGCCGGCAGGGCGTCGAAGGCCTTCTGGTTGACCATCGACTCGACCACCGCCTGGGGCTCCTGCCAGCCCGGGTAGTAGTAGTACTTGGCGGCCTTGTGCAGGCCGAAGGCCAGGTCGTTGTAGGGGCCGACCCAGTCGGTGGCGTCGATGGCGCCGGTCTGCAGGGAGGTGAAGATCTCGCCGCCGGGCAGGTTGACGGTGATCGCGCCGAGCTTGCTCCAGACTTCGCCGCCGAGGCCCGGCATGCGGATCTTCAGGCCCTTGATGTCATCCAGGCTGTTGATCTCCTTGTTGAACCAGCCGGCCATCTGCATGGTGGTGTTGCCAGCGGACAGCGGCTTCACGCCGAACGGCGCGTAGGTCTCGTCCCACAGTGCCTGGCCGCCGCCGTGGCTGAGCCAGGCGTTCATTTCCAGGGTGGACAGGCCGAACGGCACGCTGCTGAAGAACTGCGCGGCCGGTACCTTGCCTTTCCAGTAGTACGGGGTGCCGTGGCCCATCTCGGCGGTGCCGCGGGAAACGGCGTCGAACACTTCCAGGGCGGGCACCAGCTCACCGGCGGCGTAGACCTTGACGGTCAGGCGCCCGGCGCTCATGGCGTTGATGCGCTCGGCCAGGCGCTCGGCTGCGGTGCCGAGGCCGGGGAAGTTCTTCGGCCAGGAGGTGACCATCTTCCAGTGGATGGTCTGTGCGGGCGCGGCTGCGGCTGCGGCTGCGGTTTGCTCGCTGCCAGCCTTGTCTTCCTTGCAGCCGAGCAGGCCGAAGGTGGCCATCAGGGCCAGGGCGGCGCCGAACAGGTTGCGGCGATTCATCGATGGTTCTCCAGATACGGTAGGTTCTAACAGGCTTCCAGCTTGGCATAGGCCAGCATCAGCCACTTGCTGCCTTCGTTTTCGAAATTCACCTGTACCCGCGCCTGTGCGCCGGCACCCTCGAAATTGAGGATGGTGCCCTCGCCGAACAGGCTGTGCCGCACGCGTTGCCCCAGGTTGAAGGGCGTCTGCGGTACGGCGCTGCCGGCGAACAGGCTGCTGCCACCCATGGAACTGGTGTTCACCGGGCGGCTGACGCTGTTGTTCAGGCGGACTTCCTGAATCAGTGGTGCGGGTATTTCGCGGACGAAGCGCGATACCTTGTTGTAGGTCTCGCTACCGTAGAGACGCCGGGTTTCGGCGTAGCTGATCACCAGCTTCTGCATGGCACGGGTAATGCCGACATAAGCCAGGCGGCGCTCTTCTTCCAGTCGGCCCGGTTCTTCCAGGCTCATCTTGTGCGGGAACAGACCCTCTTCCATGCCCACCAGGAACACCAGCGGGAATTCCAGGCCCTTGGCGCTGTGCAGGGTCATCAGTTGGATGCTGTCCTCGTTCTCGGCGGCCTGGGTGTCCCCGGCCTCCAGCGAGGCGTGGGTGAGGAAGGCCTGCAGCGGGGTCAGCTCGTCGTCTTCGTCATTCTCGAAGGTGCGTGCCGCGCTGACCAGTTCCTCGAGGTTCTCCACGCGGGCCTGGCCTTTCTCGCCTTTTTCCGCTTCGTGGTAGGCGAGCAGGCCGCTCTGCTCGATGACCACCTGGGTCATCTGGTGCAGGGGCATCGCCAGGACCTTCTCCGCCAGGCCTTCGATCAGCTCGATGAAGCCGCTCAGGGCGCTCGAAGCGCGGCCCGGCAGGGCCTTGTTGGCGAGCATCAGGCGGATCGCTTGCCACATGTGCACGTCATGCGCGCGGGCGTATTCGCGAATGGTCTCGATGCTCTTCTCGCCGATACCGCGCGCCGGCACGTTGATGATGCGGTCCAGCGCGGCATCGTTGCCGCGGCCGTCGAGCAGGCGCAGGTAGGCCATGGCGTTCTTGATCTCGGCGCGCTCGAAGAAGCGCTGGCCGCCGTAGATGCGGTAGGGGATCTTCTCGCGCAGCAGCGCCTCTTCCAGCACCCGCGACTGGGCGTTGGAGCGATAGAGGATGGCGATCTCGCTGCGCTTGAGGCCGTCCTTGCGCAGGGCGTCCTCGATGCTCTCCACCACGTAGCGGGCTTCGTCGTGCTCGTTGAACGCGGCGTACAGCGCCAGGGGCTCGCCGTCGCTGCCGTCGGTCCACAGCTCCTTGCCCAGGCGCCCGTTGTTGTTGGCGATCAGGGCGTTGGCGGCCTTGAGGATGCCGGCCGTGGAGCGGTAGTTCTGCTCCAGGCGGATCAGCTGGGTGTCGGGGAAATCGCTGGAGAACTGCTGGATGTTCTCGATCTTCGCGCCGCGCCAGCCGTAGATCGACTGGTCGTCGTCGCCGACCACCATCAGGCTGTCGCCGCCCTTGGCGAGGAAACGCAGCCAGGCGTACTGCACGGCGTTGGTGTCCTGGAACTCGTCGACCAGGATATGGCGGAAGCGCCGCTGGTAGTGTTCGAGCAGGCCCGGCTTGTCGCGCCAGAGGTCGAGCGCGCGCAGCAGCAGCTCGGCGAAGTCGATCACCCCGGTGCGGGCACAGGCCGCCTCGTAGGCTTCGTAGATGCCGCGCATGGTGGCGAGGAACAGGTCGCCGCCCGCCTGGATGTGCGCCGGGCGCAAGCCCTCGTCCTTCTGGCCATTGATGAACCACTGCGCCTGCTTGGCCGGCCAGCGCTGTTCGTCCAGGCCGAGGTCGCGGATCACCCGCTTGATCAGGCGTTGCTGATCGTCGGAGTCGAGAATCTGGAAGTTCTCGGCCAGGCCGGCTTCCTGCCAGTGCGCGCGCAACAGGCGGTGGGCCAGGCCGTGGAAGGTGCCGACCCACATGCCGGCCGGGCTGTGCCCGAGCATGTCCTCGATGCGCTGGCGCATCTCGGCGGCGGCCTTGTTGGTGAAGGTCACCGACAGGATCGAATGAGGCGAAGCACCCATGGCCTGAATCAGGAAGGCGATGCGGTGCACCAGCACACGGGTTTTCCCGGAGCCGGCACCGGCCAGTACCAGTTGGCGGCCGAGCGGGGCAGCCACGGCCTGGACCTGGGCGTCGTTGAGCGAAGCGAGGAGGAGTTCGGGGTCGTTTTGCATCGCGGCATTCTAGGGGGCCGGACAGGGGAGGGCAAACCGTGTCGACCAGGCGGTTTGCCGAGGCCTGCGCGCGGAGTAGACTGCGCCTCTCAATGGATCTGAAGGAGTCGTGACGCCGATGTCTACCGGTACCCACGCCATGGAAAGCCCCCTGCTGGGCATCGACCTGGGCACCACCAACAGCCTCATCGCGGTTTGGCGCGAGGGGCGTGCGGAGCTCATTCCCAATGCCCTCGGCGAGGTCCTCACGCCGTCGGCGGTGAGCCTGGACGAAGATGGCAGCATCCTCGTCGGCAGCGCTGCCCGTGCCCGGCTGACCACTCATCCACTGCGCAGCGTGGCGGCGTTCAAGCGCTACATGGGCAGCGACAAGCGTTTCACGCTGGGCGACCGCCAGTTCACCCCGGAAGAACTCTCGGCGCTGGTGCTCGGCTCGCTCAAGGCCGATGCCGAGGCGCACCTCGGCATGCCGGTGAGCACGGCGGTGATTTCGGTGCCAGCCTATTTCAGCGATGAACAGCGCAAGCGCACGGTGTTCGCGGCGGAGCTGGCCGGGCTGCGCGTCGAGCGCCTGATCAACGAGCCGACCGCCGCGGCGATGGCCTACGGCCTGCACGAGCAGCAGTTCGAACGCACCCTGATCTTCGACCTGGGCGGTGGCACCTTCGACGTCACCGTGCTCGAATACGCGCTGCCGCTGATCGAGGTGCATGCCTCCACCGGCGACAACTTCCTGGGGGGTGAAGATTTCACCGAAGCCCTGCTCGGGGCCTGCCTGGACGATTGGCAACTGGCGCGCAGCGCGCTGGACAGCCAGGCGCTGGCGAGCTTGGAAGATGCCCTGGAGCAACTCAAGCGGCGCCTCGCCGACGGTCCGCAGACGCTGGACTGGATGGGCCGCCAGTGGCAGCTGGACGAGGCGCGGGCGCAGCAGATCTGGACGCCGCTGCTGACCCGTCTGCGCCAGCCCATCGAGCAGGCCCTGCGTGATGCGCGGCTCAATCCGCGCGACCTCGACAGCCTGGTGCTGGTCGGCGGCGCCACGCGGATGAGTGCGGTGCAGCAACTGGTGGCGACCCTGTTCGGCCGTCTGCCCTACCGGCACCTCGACCCGGACACCATCGTCGCCCTCGGCGCCGCCGCCCAGGCCGCCTGCAAGGCGCGCGACCATGCCATCGAGGAAGTCATCCTCACCGATGTCTGCCCCTATACCCTGGGGATCGCCTCGCGCCGCAGCGACGAGCAGCCCGGCGCCTTCTCGCCGATCATCGAGCGCAACACGGTGATCCCGACCTCGCGGGTGCAGCGCTACTACACCACCCACGCGCAGCAGGAGTACATCCGCATCGAGGTCTACCAGGGCGAGCGCCCCTGGGTGCGCGACAACATCTTCGTCGATGCCTTCGAGGTGAAGCTGATCCAGACCGGGCAGGTGCAGGCACTGGATGTGCGCTTCAGCTACGACATCAACGGCCTGCTGGAAGTGGACGTGACCCTGGAGAACGGCCAGCGCCACGGCCATGTGATCGACCGCAGCCCCACCGGCCTGAGTGCCGAGGCACGGGCCACCAGCCAGGCGCGCCTGGCCGGGTTGAAGATCCACCCGCGCGATACCTTGCCCAACCGCACGCTGCTGGCACGCCTGGAACGCGCCTGGATGCAGACCCTGGGGGCCGAGCGCGAGCAGATCGGCCAGTGGCTGGACGAGTTCCAGAGCGTGCTCGGCACCCAGCAGGAGCAGCCGATCACCGCCGCGCGGCAGCGCCTGGAGCAACAGCTGCAGGCGCTGCGCTTCTAGCCGGCCGGCGGCTCGCGGAAGCCGTTGAGCTGGCGCAGGCGGGCCTGCAGGCCCTGCCCGGCGTCGGCCCGTCGGCCACCGGGCGGGCCGTAGCGGTTGGGCAGCGGGTCGCCCGGCCAGAAGAACAGCAGCAGCGCTATGTAGGGCATGAAGAAGCTGCCGGCCAGCAGCATCACCAGGGTGCCGGCGCCACGGCTCATGTCGTGCAGGCGGCGCAACTGGCAGCCGATCAGCGCCAGGCCGATGACCAGCAGCGTCGCCAGGGCCAGACCGTTGCCGGCCTTGCTGGCGAGGCCGGCCAGGGGCACGGCGATCGCCGCCAGGGCGATGGTCTGCAGGGTGAAGTTGAGCCGGTTCAGGCGCCCGCCCAGTCGCCAGGGTTGCCACTGCGCGCGCAGGCTGTCGGGCTGATGCCGAGGCAGCAGGCGTTCGCTGCGTGACAGCAGCAGGGTGATCGCCAGGCGCACCGCGATGGGTGTCATGGTGCTGTCCTTGGCCTGCTGCAGCGAGCGCAGCTGACCCGAGGTGGGAACGCCAGGCTTGGTCTGGTACAGGGTGCGCATCGACTCGAAGATCGTCTGCATGGTCGAGAAGGGCAGTCCGTTGTCCTTGCAGATCGACTGCGCCAGGGACTCGGGACGTGCCTTGACCAGGCCCTCGCGGAACGCGTCGAACCAGGTGCTGGGCCCGGTGAAACCGTGCAGCCGCTGCAGGGCCTGGTCGCGCAGCGCGCGCGGCAGGTCCGGGTCGTGGTAGAGCAGGGCGTCGAGGATCATCTGGCCGAGGGGATCGCCCGCCAGCTCATGGCCGTGGTGCCGGGCGCCGGCTTCGATGCGGGCGACCGAGGGCAGCCGGCGGCTGCCCAGCAGCACGCTCGGGCTGACCAGTTCGGCCGCCAGCAGTCCCTGCAAGGCATCGCCTTCGTCGAGGTCGAACAGCCACTGCTGAGGCGCGGCGTCGGCCGCCAGCCACTGCGTCTGCAAGGCGTGGGCCGGATGCTCGGCGGAAGTGGGCACGCGCCCGACACGCTCACGCAGCCGTCCCAGCCACTGCAGTGGCTGCTCCAGCAGGCCGATCAGCAGCAGGGTCTGGCGCTGCAGCTGCCAGCGCGCCTCGGGCTCGGCGGGCAGCGGCGGCAACGCCTGTCCCGCTTGCAGCAGGCGCAGTTGCAGCTTCAGGCAATAGGGATGCAGACCGTCCGCCAGCGGGGCGAGCACGTCCTGCAGGCGTTGCAGGGTGTCGGGCGCATAGTGGCGCAGGCGGCGAAGCCAGCTCAGCATCTGCGCGCGGGCGACGCTGTTGTCGCCCAGGGCCTGGGGCAAGGCCGCGCCGGGCGTGGCCAGCGCATGTTGCAGTGCCTGCACGGCGGGCGATTCGCGCAGCCATTGCAGCTGTTGCCCGGCCAGGTAGGCGAAGCCTTGCTGCACGACAGCAGCGAGCGGATGTTCATCGACCGTCAGGTTCAGCAGCGGCTCGATGTCCGCCGCCTCGCCACGCTGCAGCAGCCAGGCCTGGCGATACAGGCGGGTCAGCGGCGTATCCAGTGCGCTGAACAGTTCGGCGAGGAACGGCCATTCGCTGTCGCCCAGCTGCCAGGCGACGAAGGTGCGTGCGAGGGCCGGCAGGTCGGTGTCGGCCGCGCGCAGCCAGCGGGCCAGGGTCTGCGGGCTCTGCGCCGGCTCGCCATCGCCCAGACGGTTGTCGTCCAGGGCGTACTGTCGGTCCACATCCTGCTGGCTGCGGTCGCAGGCCATGATCAGCAGAGGCAGGTGCTCCGGCGCATGGTAGGCGCTCCACGCCAGCAGCCAGGCGGCCGCTTCGGGCATCTCGCGTTCCAGCCACAGGCGCGTCCACAGGTCGAGGGCATCCTGGTCATGGTGCTGCTTCTGCAGCGCCAGCAGGTAGAGGATGTCGAGATCGTCCGGCTGCTCGGCGTGACGCGCCTGGTAGTGCTCCAGGGCACCGCTGAGGGCCACGCCGGCCAGGGTGCACTGACGGTACAGGTGCGGGTAGTAGGCCGGGTCGGCGGGCATCGGCAGGCACAGGTGCAGGGAACTCCAGCCGCGGAACTCCTGCAGCGGCCGGTTCTGGAACAGGTGCTCGAGGGTGCGCACGTACCAGAGGTTCTCCACCTGCGCCACGCTCGGCCAGTCGCTGAGGGTGGCGAGGTCGAACGGGTCGGGTTCGGCGATGCGCTGCAGCAACTGGTCGAGCGGCTCGGCTTCTTCGAAGGGCAGCTGCATCAGGCGGTTGGCCCAGGCCATGCGCTCGGTCAGCAGCTGCGCGCAGCGGTGCGACAACGGCCCGTTGCTGAGCAGCAGGTGACGCAGCGAGCCGTCGATGCTCTCCAGCACGTCCAGCGGCAGCTGGTCCAGCGACCGGCAGTAGTCCTGCCAGGCCTCGGGGCGAAAGCGCCGGCCGGCATCCTGCAGCAGCTCGACGAACTGCTGCACGGCCTGTTCGCTGGCGCTGGGCAGTGCGGCCGCCTCGCCGGCCTCGTTCGTTTCGCCGCGCGCGTGGCGCAGGGCATCCTCGTAGGCACCGCGCAGCGCCTGGAAGCCTTCGGGGTCGCGCTCCGGATGGACCTCGGGCAGGCGTGTGCGGTAGGCCGTGCGAATGGCGTTCTGATCGTCTGTCGGCTCGATGCCGAGGTGTTCCCAGCAACTCATGACCAGTCGAATGCCTCCAGCGATTCAGGTTTTTCCGGCAGATCCAGCTCCAGGTCCCAGTGCAGGTCATCCAGTCCAGCCGCCGGGTTCATCGCCAGCTCGCGTGCCAGCGCGACGTGCGTCGGGTTGCTGCCCTGGCGGCTGATGCACAGCGCCAGCTCGTCCGCCTGCTCGTGGCCGAGGCAACTCCAGTAGCTGCGGCCGATGAGAAAGCCGGCCAGGTAGCTCTGCCAGTTCTGGTAGTAGTAGCGTGCCCGCAGGCTCAGGCGGCTGTGCAGCCAGAGGTTTTCCTCGAGGCTGAGCCAGCCGTTGAGCTGACCGATGCGGGCGAGGAAACTCATGCGCCCCAGGTCCCAGGCGCGAATGCCGCCGGAGCCGCACACCAGGATGGTATCGGCGACGTAGCGGTAGGCGACCTGCTGGCTGGCATCCAGGCTGTCGACCAGCTTCTGCCATTCGCTTGGCAGCAGGCGCGCGTTGTCCCAGTAGGCGCCGCTCAGATCGCTGGCATGGCCGTTGTCGGTCATGCGCTGGATCATCGCCAGCAGGGCCGGGCGATCGGCGATGTCCCAGGACTCGGTCAGGTCGACTAACTCGTTGTCCGGGTAGAAGTTCGGCAGGTCGTAGCGGGCGTCGTAGCGGGCATTGATCGCCACCATCGGTGCGGACAGGGCGAAGAGCCAGCGTCGTTGCAGTTCATCCATGGGCTGAGGGCCATTCTTCCTTGAGCGGGAGGGCGCCATCCTAGGAGCTGTTGGCAGGGGGCTGCAAGTGCCTCGCGGGCGGCCCGGGCGAAAGCGCTCAAGCGATGACTGGCAGGTCAGCCGGCCGGTGTCCGCGCGCGTTGCGTCCCTGGCGCGGGACGCCCGCCGAAAGTTGGACGCCAGGTTGTGAAATTGCCCACATCTCTGTTGGGCACAGCGTCTGTCTCGGGTATTCTGCCGCCACGTCAGGGCTGCGACCGCCGCTTGCGCGGGCAGGCCCTCAGGCACCATTACAAGAACATCGCCTATGACCGCCACCACTAGCGCCGCAATCCAAGAGATGACGCTGGACCCGCATCAGACCGAGCATCAGTTCGCCACGGATATCGCCGTCGAGCGCACGCGCCTGCTTTTCCAGGGCTCGCGTCTGCCTACATTGCTGATGTTGCTGGTCGGCCTGGCCTGCCCCCTGCTGCTGTGGCATCAGCAAAGCGTGCCCCTGCTCGCGACATGGCTGGCCTGGGTGGTGCTGCTGGTGCTGCTGCGCCTGACCCAGGTGAAGGCCTTCGACGACGCCCTGCCCAGCCGCCAGGCGGAACCCTACTGGCGCCGCGTGTTCCTGCTCGGCGCCGGTGCCTCGGGGCTGAGCCTGGCCTTCGCCGTGATCGTCCTGGTGCCCGCCGATGTGTTCTACCAGCAGGCCCTGGTCTATGGGCTGATCGCCGCGGCCATCCTCTCCGCCAGCGTCGCCTACGCGGTCAGCCTGCCGGCGTTCCTCACCTTCGCCTTGCCCTGTCTGCTGCCGTCGGCGGCCTTCCTGCTGCTCAGCGACAACAGCCTGCAGCGCGGCTGGGGGCTGATCAGCGTCATTCTCTTCCTGGCACTGCTGGTCGTCGCCTGGCAGGTCAATCGCCTGGTCCAGCGCAGCCTGTTGCAGCGGTTTCACAACCTGGCGCTGATCGCCCATCTGGAGCACGCCAAGCAGCGCGCCGAAGGGCTGAACGGGGAGCTGGCCAGCGAGGTGGAGCAACGTCGTCGCGCCGAGCGCGAGCTGCGCGATGCCCATGGCGAGCTGGAAATGCGCGTGGCCGAGCGCACCCTGGAGCTGGACGAGGCCACGCACGCGCTGGGCAAGAGCCAGGCGCGCCTGTCGCTGGCGCTGGAGGCCAGTGAGCTGGGGCTGTGGGACTGGGACCTGCAGAGCGACCAGGTGCACCACTCGCACCTGCGCGAGCTGTTCGGCCTCGACCCCGAACAGGTCAGGGAGATGCTGCGCGACCTGCGCCCGCGCCTGCATCCCGACGACCTGCCGACGTTGCGGCGTGCCTTGCTCGAGCACATGAAGGGACGCAGCGAGGACTATCACGTCGAATACCGCGTACGCCACGCCGACGGGCACTGGGTGTGGGTCGAGGACCGTGGCCGTGCGGTCGAGCGCGACTCCAGCGGGCGCGTGCTGCGCATGCTCGGCACCCGCCGCAACATCAGCGCGCGGCGCCAGCAGGAGCAGCAGCAGCGGCTGGCGGCGATGGTCTTCGAAGCGGCCAGCGAAGGCATCTTCATCCTCGACCCGGACTACCGTCTGCTGGCGGTGAACCGTGCCTTCAGCAGCGTGACCGGCTATTCGCGGGACGAGGTGCTCGGACGCCGAGTCACCAGCCTGCTCGGCAGCGACGAGATGCGCCGCCAGTACCTGAGCATCCGCCAGGAACTCGATGGTAGCGGCAACTGGCAGGGCGAGCTGATCGAGACGCGCAAGAGCGGCGAACTCTACCCGCAGTGGTTGCAGCTCAATATGGTGCGTGACGCGGCCGGGCGGCCCAGCCATATCGTGGGCTTCTTCGCCGACCTGACGGCGCGCCGCGAAGCCGAGGAGCGTCTGCGCTACCTGTCGCACTACGACGAGCTGACCGGCCTGGCCAACCGCACGCTGTTCCGCGAGCGCCTGCACGAGGCCAGCCAGCGTGCGCGGCAGACGGGACGCAGCATCGCCCTGATGCACATCGACCTGGACCGTTTCAAACTGCTCAACGACAGCCTTGGCCACGAGGTCGCCGACCAGCTGCTGCGGCAGATGAGCCGTCGCCTCACCCAGACCGTGCCGGAGGCCGACTGCATCGCGCGCCTGTCCGGTGACGAGTTCGCCATCATCCTCGATGCCTACGGCAGCCTCTCCAGCCTGGCGCGGGTGGCCAGCCGTCTGCTGGCCAAGCTGCGCGTGCCGATGACCGTCGGCGGCCACGAGCTGGTGGTCAGCGCGTCGCTGGGGATCAGCCTGATGCCGGACTATGCCCGCGAGGTCGGCACGCTGATCAGCCAGTCGAACATGGCCGTGCAGCATGCCAAGCACCTGGGCGGCAACACCTTCCAGTTCTTCACCGACAACCTGCAGGCCTGCACCCTGGGGCGCCTGCAGCTGGAAAACCAGCTGCGCAAGGCGATCGACGAGGGCCAGCTGGAGGTGTTCTACCAGCCCAAGCTGAACCTCGCCGACGATCAGCTCAACGCCGCCGAGGCGCTGGTGCGCTGGCGTCATCCGCAGCAGGGGCTGGTGCCGCCGGGCGAATTCATCGGCCTGGCCGAGGAGACCGGGCTGATCACCGCGATCGGCGAGTTCGTCCTGCGCCAGGCCTGTCGCCAGGCGTGCGAGTGGCAGCGCCAGGGGCTGGCGGAGATTCGCGTGTCGGTCAACCTGTCCGTGCATCAGCTGCGCCAGGGCAATCTCACCAGCCTGGTCCGCCAGGTGCTCGAGGAGACCGGGCTGGCGCCCGAGTACCTCGAGCTCGAACTGACCGAGAGCCAACTGCTGGACAACGTCGAGAGCGTCATCGTGACCTTCCAGCAGTTGCGCGCGCTGGGTGTGAAGCTGGCGATCGACGATTTCGGCACCGGCTACTCCTCGCTCAGCTACCTCAAGCGCTTTCCGGTGCACTACGTGAAGATCGACCAGACCTTCATCCGCGACCTGTCGCCGGGTGGCGAGGACGCGGCGATCACCCGCGCCATCATCGCCATGGCGCACAGCCTGGAGCTCAAGGTGGTCGCCGAGGGCGTGGAGACCCAGGCGCAGATGGACTACCTGAAAAGCCAGCACTGCGATGAGATCCAGGGCTTCCTGATCAGTCGTCCGGTGGAGGCGAGTGCCTTCGCCGAGCTGCTGCGCGCGCAGATCCAGCGCGCGCCGGGTTGAGCCGCGTTTCCTCCCTACCCAGTCACGGCTGAACGCTGCGGGCGTGACCGGCGCAAAGATGGCTGCGCCCCGCGTGCCGCTGCGCGATGCTGCGGGCCTCGCTCACGACAAGGAGGACCCGATGGCCAAAGCCCCCAACCTGAGCCTGTCCCAACGCCTGCTGCTGGCTTCGCAGCGCATGGCGCCGGTGGCGGTGAAAGCGGCGCTGGTGCAGCAGCTGGGCGCCGAACAGGCCGCGCAACTGTCGCCGCACATGCCGCCGGCGCAGTTGCGCGAACTGATCATGACGCTGCCCATCGAGTTCCTTGCCGAGGTCACCACGCACCTCGATCCGCGCAGCATCCTCGATACCTACCTCAGCCTGCCCGACAGCCTGCACCTGGAGGTGGCCCGGCGGTTGTGCGTGATCGGGGCCTTCGCCACCGCGGCGCGCTATGCCGAATGCCTGTCGCCCAGGCAGGTGAAGGTGCTGATCTACGGTATCCACGACGCCGACCAGGTGCTGCAGATCGCCCGTCATATCGTCGACATCGAGCTCATCGTGCAGAGCCTGCGCAGCTTCTCCACCAGCTACCTGTGCAAGCTCACCGACGCGGCCGCCGCCGATGCCAACGTGGCGCTTTCCGCTCGCGTGCTCAGCGGCCTGCCGCTGCCACGCCAGGCCGATATCTGCGCCCATCTTGCGCCAGCCGTGCTGGAGCCACTGCTGCCGCTGTTGCTGCAGGCCAACGCGGCGCTGCGCGAGCTGTTGCCCGAGCCCGCGCAGCCTGTAGCCGAGCTGCCCTAGGCGCGCGCCGAGCCGGGCGGTTGGCGGCGGCGCCGGACCTAGCGCGCGAACAGCTGGCCGATGTCCTTGAACGCCTTGAACTCCAGGGCGTTGCCGCACGGGTCGAGGAGGAACATCGTGGCCTGCTCGCCGACCTGCCCCGCGAAGCGCACGTAGGGCTCGATGACGAAGCGGGTGCTGCGGCTGCGCAGGCGCTCGGCCAGCGCTTCCCAGTCGGCCCAGCCGAGCACCACGCCGAAGTGCGGCACCGGTACGTCGTGGCCATCCACCGGGTTGCTCACCGCCGACTCCTGGTAGGCCATCTTCGGCGCCTGGTGGATGACCAGCTGGTGGCCGAAGAAGTCGAAGTCCACCCAGTGCTCGCTGCTGCGGCCCTCGGCGCAGCCGAACACCTCGCCATAGAAATGCCGTGCGGCGGCCAGGTCGTATACGGGAATTGCCAGGTGAAAGGGAGCAAGGGCCATCACGGAGTACCTCTGTTGGTTTTTGCTCCAGCCTACCAACAGCAGAATTGATCGAAAGCGAATATTCTTGCTCACAAGCTCAAATATTTTTGATCGATAGGGGCCGCCGTGCTGCGTGAGCTGAAAACCTTCGTCACCGTCGCCCGCCTGGGTACCTTCGCCGCGGCCGGCCAGCAGGTCGGCCTCACCCAGTCGGCGGTCAGCGCCCAGATGCGTGTGCTCGAACAGCAGCTCGGCGTGCGCCTGTTCGACCGCAGCGGCCGCAGTGCGGTGCTCAATGCCGCCGGCCGGCATGCCTTGCCGTTGGCCGAGCAGATGCTCGCCCTGTACGGGCAGATGGCCCTGCCGCCAGGGGCTGGCGACTGTGTCGGCGAGTTGCGCGTCGGCGCCATCGCCACCCTGCAGACCGGCCTGCTGGCCGAGGCGCTGCCGCGTTTTCGCCAGCTGGCGCCACGGGTCGAGCTGAAGCTGGTGCCGGGTGTCTCGCTACAGCTGTTCAGTCAGCTCGATGCCGGCGAGCTGGACCTGGCCTTGCTGATCAGGCCGCCGTTCGCCTTGCCCAAGGAGATTCTCGAAGTGCCGCTGGCGCGCGAACCTTTCGTGCTCGTCGCCCCTTTGCACGTCGAGGGGGATGACCCGCTGCGGCTGCTGGCCGAGCAACCGTTCGTGCGTTACGACCGGACCTCGTTCGGCGGCCGCCAGGTCAGCCGCTTCCTGCGAGAGCAACGCCTGACGGTGCATGAGGCGCTGGAGCTGGACGAACTGGAAGCCATCGTGCGCCTGGTGGAAAACGGCATGGGGGTGTCGCTGGTGCCGCGTGCCGGCCTGTGGCTGCAGCGCCCGACCCGCCTGCGGGTGATCGAGCTGGGCGCGTTGACCTTCCACCGCGAACTGGTCGCCTTGTTGCGCCGGGCACAGCGCCAGCCGGCACTGGACTGTCTGCTGAGCTGCCTCGAGTCGATAAATTGAAAATGCTTCTCAATAAAAATAAGATGCCGCTTTCCTATCGCCCAAGACCAGGGATGCACGATTGTCGGACTTGGATCTCAAAGGCCTGTTCCAGAAGCACGCCAAGACCCTGCACAGCTTTCTGCTGCGCAAGAGTCGCGACCCGCAACTGGCCGCCGATCTCACTCAGGAGAGCTTTCTGCGTCTGGCCGAGCAGAGCGGCGGCGAGCGCATCGACAATTCGCCGGCCTACCTCTACCGTACGGCCAGCAACCTGCTGATCGACCACCAGCGCCAGCAGATTCGGCGCAGGACCGACCTGCTCGGTGATGACCTGTTGCATGAAATCGAGGCCGAAGGCAGCTCGCTGGACGACATCACCGCCGCGCGCCAGCGTATCGAGCGCCTGCAGGAGGCCGTCGCCGAGCTGCCGGCGCGGACTCAGGAGATCTTTCGCCTCAACCGCATCGAGGGCCTGACCCACGCCCAGGTGGCGCGTCAGCTGGAGATCTCCGACAGTTCGGTGCAGAAGCACCTGGCACGCGCCCTGGCGCATGTGATGGAGCGCGTGCTCGAGGTGGACGAACAGGCATGACGATGGTTTACGGTAAAACCCCGCGTCGCACGTCATTACTTGAAACGGGTATCAGCCGCCCGCTCCGCAGCGACCTATAACGAGAATCCAGAGTGAGCGTGATTAGCCAAGATCCGCAGCAGCGGAGCATCCGTGAGGCCGCCGCCGAATGGGCGGTGCTGCTCGCTGACGATGCACTCGACGACGCCCGGGCCGAGGCGCTGCAGCATTGGTTGCAGGCCGATGTCCGGCATGCCGAGGCGCTGGCGTTCGCCCAGCGTACCTGGGCGGCCCTGGCGGGTCTGCCGGTCGACAGGCCCCGGCAGCATCGGGCGCCGCCAGTAGCCTCTGCCAGGCCCCAGCATCCCGTGCGCAAGGCGCGCCTGCGGCGTTGGGGCGCGGCGGCCTGCCTGGCGCTGCTGCTCGGTGGCCTGGGGCTGAGCCAGCGCGACCGCCTGTTGCTGCCGCTCATGGCCGACCATCGCACCGCCAGCGGCGAGGTGCGCAGCCTGACATTGGCCGATGGCAGCGAGGTGATCCTCGACAGTGCCAGTGCCATCCGCCTGGACTACTCCGCGACCCGGCGGCGGGTGGAGCTGCTGGCCGGTGCCGCCATATTCCAGGTGGCGCCGCAGGCGGATCGGCCGTTCGTCGTCGAGGCGTCCGGCGGGACGGCACGCGCCCTGGGCACGCGCTTCCTGGTGCGGCGCGAGGCTGACGAAGGCGCTCTGGTCGGTGTGCTGGAGCACGCCGTGCAGGTCAGTGCCGGCGGCCAGCAGCAGCGTCTGGAAGAAGGGGACAGCGTGCATTACGACGCCTCGGGCATCAGCGACGTGGCGCTCGACCTGCAGCGTGTCACCAGCTGGCAGCGTGGCTTGCTGGTGTTCGACCGCGTGCCGCTGGCGCAAGTGGTCGAACAGCTCAACCGCTATCGCAGCGGACACATTCTCCTCGGCAGCGAGGCGCTGGCACAGCGCGAGGTGAGCGGGGTTTTCCGCCTGGACGCACTCGACGATGCCCTGGCCACCCTGGCGCGGGAAATGCACCTGCAGCGGGCAGAAATGCTGGGCATCAGCCTGATCTACTGAGGCGCAGCGAGGCGCTCCGACAGGTCCGGCAGAAAAATTTTCACGATTTCCTTACTGAGTTTCTCCGGGTTGCGCGTCTTTGTTGGTAGTGATTTTCATTATCAATAAAGAAAGCCCTGGGGTTAGTCGTGAGTCGTCGTCGTTCTGCAGCATCACCTGCTCTCCGTCATCCTTCATCCGTGTTGCTCAGTGGTGTCGCGCTGGGCGTGGCCCTGGCCTTGAACGGCGCCGCGCTGGCGGCCGAAGCCGTGGCCGAGGCGCGCTCGACCCAGCACGAGGTGATGGCATTCGACATCCCCGCGCAACCGCTGGACCGCGCTGCCCTGGCCTTCGCCGAGCAGGCGGGGGTGCAGGTGTTCTTCGACAGCGCACGCCTGCAGGGCTTCGCCAGTACCGCGCTGAGCGGGCGCTACCCGCTCGACGAGGCGCTGCGTCGCCTGCTCGGCAGTGCGCCGGTGGATTACCGCTTCGACGGCCTGCGTCAGGTCACCCTGACCCGCCGTGCGCTGCGCGATGAACAGACGCTGCAGCTGCAGTCGACCACGGTGCAGGGGCGCCAGCTCAGTCAGCGCCAGGAAACCTACCTGCAGCCACGCTCGGTCGCGGTGATCGACCGGCAGCAGATCGACAGCCGTCCGCCGCGTCATGCCGCCGACATGCTGGAAGAAACCTCCGGCGTCTACACCGCAGTCAGCCAGCGCGATCCGGGCCTCTCGGTGAATATCCGTGGCGTGCAGGACTACGGCAGGGTGAACATGAACATCGACGGCATGCGCCAGAACTTCAGCGTCAACGGCCATCAGCAACGCAACGGCGTGATGTTCATCGACCCCGAGCTGATCTCCAGCGTGGAGATCGACAAGGGCACCAGCGCGGGCATGGGCGGCGCCGGTGTGCTGGGCGGGATCGCCTCGTTCAGCACGGTCGATGCACGCGAATTCCTCGGTGAAGGCAAGGAGTTCGGTGGACGCCTGCGCGCCGGCCATGGCATCGGCGAACTGGGCAATGGTACCTATTTCAACGGCAGTGCCCTGTTCGCCTTCGGCAACGAGCTCGGCGATGTCCTGCTTGGCGTCAGTGAGCGTCACTTCGGTGATTACCGCGCCGGCACCAATGACAAGGACAACCTGGGCACCCAGATAAACCTGCGCCAATTCTATCCAACTGCCTGGGAGAATTGGCTGAACTCGGAGGTCGGTGAAATGGACAGCGTGACCCGCTCACGCCTGTTCAAGTTGGGCCTGAATCTGCCAGCAGATCAGCGTCTGCAACTGAGCTACATGGAGTACGACACCGACAGCAAGGATGCATGGGTCTACCGCAACAGCGATGGGCGGAGCATTTACTACCGTCGCAATGGCAAGAGCGATGTGATCGCCCGCAACACCGCCCTGGACTACAGCTACAACCCTGACGACGACCTGATCGACTTCAAGGCCAAGCTCTACTACGTCAGCACCCGCCAGGACCGCTGGAATGCCGCCAGTACGGCCAGCCAGAACAGCGGCAACTGGTACCCGGACTATACGGACAGCTACCGCACCGATACCTGGGGCCTGCAGTTGCAGAACACCTCGCGCTTCTACCTGGGGGACGCGCACCAGTTCGCCGTCACCTATGGCAGTGAAGCGTTCCGCGACACCTTCTCCCCCGAAACCACACGCACACCATCGACCTATGAGACGGCCTATCCCTATATCAAAGGGGCTACACCCGAGGGCGAGCGCACCATGGCCAGTCTGTTCGGCCAGGTGCTCTACGATTACGACGGCTGGCTGACTGTCGATGCCGGGTTGCGCTACGACCGCTATCGCCTCGAGGGCGATACCGGGCTGACGGTGTGGATGCTGCCCGATGGTCAGTTCACTGTCAGCAACAATGTCGAGCGCTCGCTGGTATTCGACGTGGATCGTGAGGAAGGACGCTTCTCGCCGACCTTGGGTGTCGCGATCAAGCCGGGGCTGGACTGGCTGCAGCTCTATACGCGCTGGGGCAAGGGCTGGCGTCCGCCGGCGGTGACCGAGGCTTTCATGTCTGGCCGTCCCCATGGTGGAGGTGGCTCGGAACAGGTATATCCCAATCCCTTCCTCGAGGCGGAGCGCTCTCACAACTGGGAAGTGGGTTTCAATGTATTCAAAGAGTCCCTGTTGCGTGATGGCGATCGTCTGGGCATCAAGGTGGCCTACTTCGATACCCGTATCGACAACTTTTCCTTCATGGATATCAACGTCAGCGTACCGGGCCGTACGGTTGGCGGTATCGGCCTTGGGCGCTCGGCCTATCAGAACAACCAGGAGCAAACCCGCTTTCGCGGTGTCGAGTACAACCTCGATTACGACGCTGGCAGCTACTACGGTCGCCTCAGCTACACCCACATGATCGGCAGCAACGACTTCTGCTCGAAGGAGTTCTACATGGGGGGCGCGCTAGAGCGTGTACAGATAGGTACTGTGCCCGGTTTCATTCAGGTCGGGCCGATTCAGATTCCGGTGCAGCTCCCGCTCTACGAGGCGCAGCCCAATGACGCGCTGAACGATCTGGTCACCTGTAGCCAGATCATGGGCAACGCGTCCTATATGCCAGCTGACCGCGGCTCGCTGACCCTGGGCATGCGCTTTCTCGACCAGCGTCTGGACGTAGGCGCGCGCCTGCGTTACAGCGCCGGCAATGGCGAAAACCTCACCAACCACACCTATGCGCAGATCGACCAGGCGCTCTGGCCGCAATACGAGGTTTATGACCTTTACGCCAGCTACTGGATGACCAGCAGTCTGAACCTGGCGCTGTCGATGGAAAACGTCACCGACCAGGCCTACTTCGTCGCCATGGGTGATGCCAACAACCTGTCCCTGGCACGTGGCCGCACCCTCACCGGGATGCTCGAGTACCGCTTCTGAACGGCTCCGGCCAGGGGGCCGGGGCAAGGCTTTGCCCGTTTTGGGCAAAGGCGATGGTGCCCCAGGCACCAGCGTCCATCACTCCATGTACAAGAGGATTTGTCATGAGCGTTTCCGTTACCTATGACCCGATTTTCGGTAGCTCCACCATTAGTGACTACTTGGCTTTTTGGGCGACAGGTTTTGATACTGGTGGCCACGGATATACCAATACTGGAGGTTTTAACGGTGGAAATGGTCTGCTTGAGGGTGATCAATATGCAGCTATTGGGTCTCTTGGCTCGGATTACGCTTTTGTAGCTAGCAGTAATGCCAGCGATGGCTTGCATTATGTATACGACACCTTTCTGCATCCAAGTGATAATGCAAACCACTACTTATGGGGGCAGTTGGACAATATCTCGCTGGGTGAGGTGCTCGGTGGTGGTTGGGGCAGCGACTTCAGCCTGAGCAACTACGTGGTCACCTTCAGCGGGCTGGACCTGTCCGCTGCATTCGGCGCCGGCCGCGTCGGCAACGAAGTACACGAAACGATCTTCGGCCTGATGCAGGGCGACACCGCGCCTCTGGAGTCGGTCCTGGACGATCTGTTCGCCGCTTACGGCGTCTCCACCGACGACACCTTCGACGTGGTCGCCGCTGCCCTGGCAGCCGGTCCGCTGAGCACTGGCTCGGCCGAAACGGTTGGCGTACCGGAGCTGGCCGACGACCTGGCCCTGGCGGCCTGATCGGGCGGAGATGAAAAAGGCGGCGGGGAGATCGCTCTCCCGGCCGCCGGCAACGACCGCCGTGGTGCTGGCCTGAACAACTCGCGCCACGGTGGTCGCACGAATTCTCGACAAGCGCGGCCTGCTGCGTCAATCACGGCAGGCGGCGTTCCTGGGGCTCGAAGGCATGCAACCCTCCAATGAAATCCTCGCCGCGCTGGCGTCCTGCCGGCGTGGCTTCGTCAGCATCGGCGCGTTCAGCGCGGTGATCAACCTGCTGATGCTGGCCCCGGCGTTGTACATGCTGCAGGTCTACGACCGCGTGCTGGCCTCGGGCAACCACATGACCCTGGCCATGCTGACGCTGATGGTGCTCGGCCTGTATGCCTTCATGGGCCTGCTGGAATGGGTGCGCAGCCTGGTGGTGATCCGTCTCGGCGCGCAGGTCGACCAGCAGCTGGGCGGTCGCGTCTACGACGCCACCTTCGATGCCAGCCTGCGGGTCGCGCGCGGCAGCAGCGCGCAGCCGCTGAACGATCTGACCAGCCTGCGCCAGTTCGCCACCGGCAATGCGCTGTTCGCCCTGTTCGATGCGCCCTGGTTCCCGCTCTATCTGGTGGTGCTGTTTCTCTTCCATCCCTGGCTCGGCTGGCTGGCGCTGGGCGGTGCCGCGCTGTTGCTGGTGCTGAGCTGGGCCAACCAGTGGCTGACCCGTGCGCCCCTGGCCGAGGCCGGGCAACTGGCGATCCATTCGACCCAGGCGGCCAGTGCCCATCTGCGCAACGCCGAAGCCACCGAAGCCATGGGCATGCTGACGCGCCTGCGCCAGCGCTGGCAGGCCGAGCACGGGCGCTTTCTGCAGTTGCAGAATCGCGCCAGCGAGCAGGGTTCGGTCTTTGCCGCGGCCTCGAAGGGCGTGCGCCTGGCCCTGCAATCGCTGATGCTCGGCCTGGGCGCGTTGCTCGCCGTGGATGGGCAGATCACGCCGGGGATGATGATCGCCGGCTCCATCCTCAGCGGCCGCGTGCTCGGTCCGCTGGATCAGCTGATCGGCGCCTGGAAGCAGTGGAGCGGTGCGCAGCAGGCCTACCAGCGCCTGCGTGACCTGCTCCAGGCGCAGCCGCCGCGTGCCAGCGGCATGAGCCTGCCGGCGCCGCGTGGCGAGCTGCGCGTGGAGCAGCTGTCGGCCTGTGCGCCGGGGGCGCGCACGCCGGTGCTGGCGGGGGTCAGCTTCGCCCTGGAGCCGGGCCAGCGTCTGGTCGTGCTGGGGCCGTCCGGTTGCGGCAAATCCAGCCTGGCGCGCCTGCTGGTGGCGGCGCAGGTGCCGCTGGCGGGCAAGGTGCGTCTGGACGGCGCCGACCTGCAGCAATGGGACAAGCAGGCGCTTGGCCCGTACCTCGGCTACCTGCCGCAGGACGTGCAGCTGTTCGCCGGCAGCATCGCCGAGAACATCGCCCGCTTCACCGAGGTCGAGGCGGACAAGGTGATCGCTGCCGCGCAGATGGCCGGCGTGCACGAACTGATCCTGCGCCTGCCGCAGGGTTACGACACACGCCTGGGCGAAGGTGGCGCCGGGCTGTCTGGTGGGCAGAAGCAACGCATCGGCCTGGCCCGGGCGGTTTACGGCCTGCCGGCGCTGATCGTCCTCGACGAACCCGACGCCAACCTCGACGAGGCCGGCGAGCAGTCGCTGCTGGCTGCGCTCGATCGCCTGCGCGAGCAGGGGCGCACGCTGGTGCTGGTCAGTCATCGCCAGGCGTTGCTCAAGGGCGCCGATCAGTTGCTGGTGCTGCGCGCCGGGCAGATGCAGGCCTTCGGCCCGGCCGCACGGGTGTTGCAGGATCTGCAGCAGAGCGCCCGTTCCGCCGCGCAGACCGCCCCGGTGCGGCGGGTCGCGCCGGCGCTGAGCATCAGCTACGGCGCCCAGCCGGGAGGCCAGCAATGAGTGCCCCGGCTCCTGTGCAGGGGTTGCATGCGGTCGATGCCGGGGCACCGACTCGCCTGGGCTGGTGGCTGTTGCTGGTCGGCTTCGGCGGCTTCCTCGCCTGGGCCGCGCTGGCGCCGCTGGATCGCGGCGTGCCGGTCAGTGGCACGGTGATGGTCAGCGGCAATCGCCAGGCGGTGCAGCACCCCGTCGGCGGTACGGTGCGGCGCATCCTGGCCCGCGACGGCGACTCGGTGCAGGCCGGCCAGGCGCTGCTGGAGCTGGACGACCAGGCATTGCGGGCCCAGGCCGAGGCATTGCGCGCGCAGCTGATCGGCAGTCGCGCCAGTGCCGACCGCCTGGCCGCCGAGCGTGACGCGGCCGAGCACATCGACTTCGATCCCTGGCTGCTGGCGCGCGGTGATGATGCGCTGGTCAGTGCCAGCCTGGAATTACAACGGCAGCTGTTCGCCAGCCGCCAGCAGGCGCTGCGCCTGGAGCTCGAGGGGCTGGCGCAGAACCTCGCCGGCAGCGAAGCGCAGCTGGGTGGCCTGCGCGCGCTGCGCAGCAGCAAGCAGGCGCAGTTGCAGGTACTCGACGAACAACTGCTGGGCCTGCGCGAGCTGGCTGCCGAGCAGTACATCCCGCGCAATCGCCTGCTCGATGTCGAGCGCCAGCGTGCCGAGCTGCTCGGGCTGGTGGCGGACGACAGCGGCCGTATCGGCCAGTTGCAGCGGCAGATCGCCGAGTTGCGCCTGCGCGCCGGCCAGCGCCGCGAAGCCTTCCAGGAGCAGGTCCGCAGTCAGCTGGCCGAGGCGCAGGTTCGCAGCGAAGAACTGCGTCATCGCCTGGCGGGCCTGGAGGTCGAACTGCAGCAGCTGGTGCTGCGTGCGCCGGCGGCGGGCCAGGTGGTGGGCCTCAGCGTGTTCACCGAGGGTGGCGTGGTGGCGCCGGGGCAGGCGCTGATGGAGATCGTCCCTGAGCATCAGCCACTGCTGGTCGAGGGCCGGCTGAGCCCGGCGCTGGTGGACAAGGTCCACGCCGGCCTGCCGGTGGAGCTGCTGTTCAGCGCCTTCGAGCAGAGCACCACGCCACGGGTGCCGGGCACGGTGCAACTGGTCTCGGCCGATCGCCTGGAGGACGAGCGCAGCGGCGATGCCTACTACGCCGTGCGCATCCGCGTGGATGACGCAGGCATGCAGCAGCTCGGCGGCCTGCGCATCCGTCCCGGCATGCCGGTGGAAGCCTTCGTACGCACGGGCGAGCGCTCGTTGCTCAACTACCTGTTCAAGCCGCTGCTCGATCGTACCCACCTGGCCCTGGCGGAAGACTGAGCATGCGCGTGATCTGTTTCCTGCTGCTGTCCTGCCTGGCGCTGCCGGTGCAGGCCCTGGCGCTGCTCGATGCCTACGCCCTGGCGCTGCGCAACGACCCGAGCTTCCAGGCGGCCATCGCCGAGCGTGACGCCGGCCTGGAGGAACGCGCGGTCGGTCGTGCCGGGCTGCTGCCCAGGTTGTCGTGGAGCTACAGCAACCAGCGCAACGAATCGGAGGTGAGTGCGGGTGGGCAGCGCGTCGACCGCGACTATCGCAGCTACGCCTCGGTGCTGAGTCTGCAGCAGCCGTTGTTCGACTACGCCGCCTGGGCCGACTATCGCCAGGGCGTGGCGCGCGCCCTGCTGGCCGATGAGCGCTTCCGTGCACGCAGCCAGGAGCTGGCGGTGCGCCTGTTCGAAGCCTACAGCCAGGCACAGCTCAGCGACGAGCGCATCCAGCTGGCGCGCGCCCAGCGCCGTGCACTGGTCGAGCGCCTGCGCCTCAATCGACACCTGCTCCAGGCCGGCGAGGGCACCCGGACCGATGAACTGGAAACCGAGGCGCGCCTGGCCCTGGCCGAGGCCGAGCTGATCCAGGCGCGGGATGACCTCGATGTCGCCTTGCGCACGCTGGAGAGCATCGTCGGCGAGCCTCTGGACCGTGCCGATCTGCTGCCACTGGCCGACGACTTCACCGTGCAACCGCTGCAACCGGCGCGCTTCGAGGCCTGGCGCGATCTGGCCATCGCCGGCAATGCCGAACTGGCGGCGCAGCGCCAGGCCGTCGAGGTGGCCGCAAGAACGATCGACAGGCAGCGTGCCGGGCACCTGCCGACCCTGAGCCTGGTGGCCAGCAACCGTCTGACCAGCTCCGACTCGGAGAGCAGCTACAACCAGAAGTACGACACCGACAGCATCGGCATCCAGGTCAGCTTGCCGCTGTTCGCCGGTGGCGGCGTGTCGGCGGCGACCCGCCAGGCGACGGCGGCTCACCTGCAGGCCGGCTTCGAATTGGATGCGCAGCGTGCCGACGTGCTGACGCGCCTGCGTCAGCAATTCAACCTGTGCAGCAGCGCGCAGGCGCGGTTGCGCGCCTACCGGCTGGCCGTGGCGTCTGCGCAGACCCTGGTCGAGGCCACGCGCAAGAGCGTGGCCGGTGGCGAGCGGGTAAACCTCGATGTGCTGGACGCCGAACAGCAGCTGTATGGCGCCCGGCGCGACCTGGCCGAAGCGCGTCATGGCTACCTGCGCGCCTGGTTGCAACTGCGCCAGTTGAGCGGCGTGCTGGCCGCCGCCGACCTGGAGCGCCTGGCCGGCTATTTCGTCGACGCCGATTACTGAATGAAACCGACTGATTCGTCTTTACCTAACCGAACCATTCAGGGCTACCGCCATGACCGCACCTTCGCAACTTTCCCACCCGCTGCGCTCGCAGCGTCTCAACGCCATCACCCACGAGCCGCACAGCCGCCTCGATCAGCTGGTCAAGAGTCATGATCCGTTCGCCAGCCCGGAGCGTTTCGCTCATTTCGTGGCGGCGCAGTACCTGTTCCAGCGCGACCTGCAGGCGCTCTACAGCGATCCCGAGCTGACCCGGCTGATCGCCGACCTGCCGCAGCGCTGCCGTGTCGAGCAGGCCAGGCTGGATCTCGCCGACCTGCAACGTGACCTGCCGCAGGGCGATGAGCGCATTCGTGGCCAGGCCATGGGCACCGGCGAGGCGCTGGCCTGGCTGTTCGTTTCCGAAGGCTCCAAGCTCGGTGCGGCCTTTCTGCTCAAGCGCATGCCGGCGCTGGGTCTGAGCGAGACCTTCGGCGCCCGTCACCTGGCCGAACCGGAAGGCGGCCGGGCGCAGGGCTGGAAGGCTTTCACGGCGGTGCTCGACAGCATCGAACTGGACGCCGAGCAGGAACGCCAGGCCGAAGTGGCGGCGATTGCGGCCTTCGAACGCTTCACCGAGCACCTGGAGCGCTGCTTTGCCTGACGCCAGCTTGCAGCCCGGCTGGCAGCGCTGGCTGTGGCTGCTGCTGGCCTACCTGAGCATCGGCATGGCCATGCTCGGGGTGATCCTGCCGGGGCTGCCGACCACCGAGTTCGTCCTGCTGGCGGCGTGGGCGGCCTCGCGCAGCTCGCCGCGCCTGGCCGCCTGGCTGGAGAACCATCGGGTGTTCGGCCCGCTGTTGCGCGACTGGAAGAACGGCGGCCTGGTCGCCCGGCGCACCAAGTGGCTGGCCAGCCTGAGCATGCTGGTAGCGCTGGGGATCATGATCCTGACGGTCGAGCACCGGCCTTCGGTGCTGTTCGCTGCGGCCGGCATGAGTTGCGGCGCGCTGTTCATCTGGACCCGCCCGGAGAAGCCCAGGGCTGCCTAGCGAGTAGCCCAGGTGCACTTCGGGTTGGCGGCGAGAAGGGCCCCGGATTTCATCCGGGCTACGCCGCTGGTACGGCGTCCCCCCTTCTGCTGACCCCAATAAAAATGCCGCGTGGCTGGACGGCCACGCGGCATCGGGTACGACGGGTACGATCAGCGATCAGAACGCCGGTACGACAGCGCCCTTGTACTTCTCTTCGATGAACTGCTTGACCTCGGCGCTGTGCAGGGCCTTGACCAGCTTCTGCACGGCCTCGGCGTCCTTGTTGTCGGCGCGGGTCACCAGGATGTTGACGTACGGCGAGTCGCTGCCTTCGATGGCCAGGGCGTCCTGGGTCGGGTTCAGCTTGGCTTCCAGGGCGTAGTTGGTGTTGATCAGGGCGAGGTCGACCTGGCTCAGCACGCGCGGCAGGGTGGCCGCTTCCAGTTCACGCACCTTGATCGCCTTCGGGTTCTCGACGATGTCCTTCGGCGTGGCGAGGATGCCGGCGTCCGCCTTGAGCTTGATCACACCGGCCTTCTGCAGCAGCAGCAGGGCACGGCCGCCGTTGGTGGCGTCGTTGGGGATGGCCACGGTGGCGCCCTGCGGCAGTTCGCTCAGATTCTTGATCTTGCTGGAGTAGGCGCCGAAGGGCTCTACGTGCACGCCGGCGACGCTGACCAGATCGGTCTTGCGGCTGGCATTGAACTCGTCCAGGTACGGCTGGTGCTGGAAGAAGTTGGCGTCCAGGTTGCCCTGCTGCACCTGCAGGTTGGGCTGCACGTAGTCGGTGAACACCCGCACCTTCAGCTCCACACCTTCTTTGGCCAGCGCCGGTTTGACGAACTCGAGGATCTCCGCGTGCGGCACCGGGGTGGCGGCGACGTTGAGGGTTTCGGCCTGGGCCGAGAAGGCCGCGCAGGCAGCCAGGGCAGTCAGCAGTTTCTTCATTTCGAGGTTCCTTTTGGGAAGGTTGGCGCGGGTCTCGCGGGTGGCGAGTCGCCGCTTTTCATCATTACTTGCGAGAAAAGTGCACCACCAGGCGGTCACCGACCATCTGCAGCACCTGCACCAGAATCAGCAGCAGTACCACGGTCACGGCCATCACGTCGGGCTGGTAGCGCTGGTAGCCGTAGCGCACGGCCAGGTCACCCAGGCCGCCGCCGCCGACCAGGCCGCTCATGGCGGTGTAGCCGACCAGGGTGATCGCGGTGACGGTGGTGGCGGCGAGCAGGCCGGGTAGGGCCTCGGGCAGCAGCGCGCGGGTGATGATCTGCCAGGTGCTGGCGCCCATGGCCTGGGTCGCCTCGATGATGCCGCGCTCCACTTCGCGCAGCGCGGTTTCCACCAGGCGGGCGAAGAACGGCGTGGCGCCGACCACCAGTGGCGGGATGGCCCCGGCGACCCCCAGCGAGGTGCCGACCACCAGCTCGGTGACGGGCAGCATCAGGATCAGCAGGATGACGAAGGGCACCGAGCGCAGGACGTTGACCACCAGCGACAGCACGCCATACAGGGCCTTCTGCTCGAACAGCTGGCGCGGGCCAGTGAGGAACAGCAGCACGCCGAGCGGCAGGCCGAGCAGCACGGTGAACAGCATCGAGCCGAGCAGCATGTTCAGGGTGTCGATACTGGCCTGCCAGATTTCCGGCCAGAAGACGTTGGGCAGCAGTTGTTCGAGCATCAGCGCAGTACCTCCAGATGCACATCGGCGGCTGCGAAGCGCGCCAGCGCGGCGTCGATGTCGCCACCGGTCAGGGCCAGGGTGAGCTGGCCGTAGGGGGTGTCCTTGATGCGGTCGATGCGCCCGGCGAGGATGCTGTAGTCCACCCCGGTCTCGCGGGCCACGGTGCCCAGCAGTGGCGCGTAGGTGGCGTCGCCCTGGAAGGTCAGGCGCAGGATGCGGCCTTCGACATGGGCGAAGTCATCGCGCTGTTCGGCCTCGTCGACATGCTCGGACTCCTGTACGAAGCGCCGTGTGGTCGAGTGCTGCGGGTGCAGGAACACCTCGGCCACCGGGCCTTCTTCGACGATGACGCCGGCATCCATCACCGCCACGCGGTCGCAGACGCGGCGAATCACGTCCATTTCATGGGTGATCAGCACGATGGTCAGGCCCAGCTCGCGGTTGATTTCGGCCAGCAGGTGCAGCACGGCGGTGGTGGTCTGCGGGTCGAGGGCGCTGGTGGCTTCGTCGCACAGCAGGATCTTCGGCCGGGTGCTCAGCGCGCGGGCGATGCCGACGCGCTGCTTCTGCCCGCCGGAGAGCTGCGCCGGGTATTTCTTCGCATGCTCCTGCAGGCCGACGCGGGCCAGCAGTTCGGCAACACGGGCATCGATCTCGGCACGGCTCAGCTCGCCGGCCAGGCGCAGCGGCATGGCGATGTTGTCGGCGACGGTCTTCGAGGACAGCAGGTTGAAGTGCTGGAAAATCATCCCGACCTGCTGGCGGAAGCGGCGCAGGCCATTGGCGTCGAGCGCAGTGACGTCGACATCGTCGATCTCGATGCGCCCGCCGGTGGGCTCCTCGAGGCGGTTGATCAGGCGCAGCAGGGTGCTCTTGCCGGCGCCGGAGTGGCCGATGATGCCGAACACCTGGCCGCGTCCGATCTGCAGCGTGGTGGGCTGCAACGCCGGAATCTCGCGGCCCGCGACGCGGTAAGCCTTGTGGACGGATTGAAACTGGATCACACGAACGACCTTTTGGGTGTGTTCAAGGGCGGGCTACGGGGTTGTCGAGCCGGCCGTCGGGCGCCGGGTGGGCGCAAAAGGGCGCTAGTTTACCCGGCGGTGTTTAGGCCGAGAAAATCTTTGTTGGCCTATGGTTATTACAAAATGGCATTACCTGCAGCGCAGAAGCCGGCGTGCGGCACTACTTGCGCTGCGGGCTCAACAGCAGACGCGGCACCTGCTGCGGCACGATCTTCTGGCTCAGTCGCGGGCGGAAGGTCGGGTCTAGCTTCTTGATCCGTGCCGAGAGCAGCGCCGCGACCCAGGGATAGTCCTTGGCCTCGCGTACTTCGATGCGCACCGCACAGTGAAAGGTCACGACATCGGCTGCGACGCTGTCGAGCAGGCGGCGCAGGTTTTCGTTGTCCTGGTTGTCCAGCATAGGCAGGGCGACGCTGCTGGTGGTGGCGTCGAGGTCGATCAGGCGTGCCTTGGGTGCGCGCTCGACGACCGGCTCCACGGCAGGTTCGGTGACTGCAGCGGCGGCGGCCTTGAGCTGACGCTCGGCCGTCAGGCGCTGCTGGCGCAGCTGTTCCTGACGCTGCGCATCGAGCCTGGCCGCCGCCTCCCGCGCCTGCTGTTCGGCGGCGTTCTGGCGGGCCTCTCGTGCGCGGTCGATGGCCTGGTTCAGGTCATGGCTCAGCGACGGTGCCTGCGGCAGCAGGCTGCGTGCCTGGCCCAGCGCCTGCGCGGCGCGATCCAGATCACCCTGTTGCAGCGCCTCGCGGCCCTGTTCCATGTAGGCATCGGCCAACTGGCGCTGGTATTGCTCCAGGCGCGTGTCACCGCTGGCGCGACGCTGCAGGGCATCGAGCTGGCTGCGCGCGTCGTCGAGCCGCTCCTCGGCCAGGCTCACGTCAAGCTGGCGGAAGGCGCTGACCAGTTCATCGACCGGCAGCACGTTGTGCGATGGCGTGTTCTGGCAGCCGGCCAGCAGCAGAACCAGAACCAGGGGAAGACCACGAAAAGCGAACGACTTCATGACTACGCGTCTCGAGTTGTGCAAAAAACGCGCAATCATACAGGTTTGCGGTGCCGATTTCACGCCGCTCGCTATACCGTTCCCCCGGATGGCGCTCTGCTTACGCGGCGCGCGCCATCATCCGTTGCGCTTGGGCAGGGCGAAGCTGGCCAGGAACAGTCCGGCAGCGCTGACCACGATGGACGGCCCGGCTGGCGTGTCCTGGTACCAGGACAGCGTCAGGCCGCAGCACACCGCCAGCAGGCCGAGCAGGCTGGCGCCGATGGCCATCTGTTCCGGCGTGCGCGCATGACGCTGGGCGGCGGCGGCGGGAATGATCAGCAGCGAGGTGATCAGCAGGACGCCGACGACCTTCATCGCCACGGCGATCACCACCGCGATCAGCAGCATCAGGGCCAGGCGAATCGCCGCCACCGGCAGGCCTTCGACGCGCGCCAGCTCTTCGTGCACGGTAATCGCCAGCAGGGGGCGCCACAGCCAGGCCAGCAGCGCCAGCACCAGTGCGCTGCCGCCGACGATCCAGGCCAGGTCGCTGTGGCTGACCGCCAGCAGGTCGCCGAACAGGTAGCTCATCAGGTCGATACGCACGTCATGCATGAAGCTCAGCGCCACCAGGCCCAGCGACAGGGTGCTGTGGGCGAGGATGCCGAGCAGGGTGTCGGAGGCCAGTGGCTGGCGCTGTTGCAGGGTGACCAGCAGCACGGCCAGCAGCACGCAGCCGACGGTCACCGTCAGGGTCGGGCTGACGTCGAGCATCAGGCCCAGCGCCACGCCGAGCAGGGCGGCATGGGACAGGGTGTCGCCAAAGTAGGCCATGCGCCGCCAGACCACGAAGGAGCCAAGCGGGCCGGCCACCAGGGCCAGCGCCAGGCCGGCGAGCAGGGCGTTGAGGAGGAAATCGGGCATCAGTGTTTGCAACCTGGACCGTGAACGTGAGCCGGGCCATGGATGGTCAGGCCCGCCTTGACCACGCCGCCATGCAGGTCGTGATCATGGTCGTGATGGTGGTGGTAGACGGCCAGGCTCTTGGCGTCCTGGCCGAACAGTTCGATGAAGGCCGGGTCGCCACTGACCTGTTCCGGGTGCCCGGAGCAGCATACGTGACGGTTGAGGCAGACCACCTGGTCGGTGGCGCTCATCACCAGGTGCAGGTCGTGCGAGACCATCAGCACGCCACAGCCATAGCGTTCACGCAGCTGCGAGATCAGCCGGTACAGCTCGGCCTGGCCGGCCACGTCGACACCCTGCACGGGCTCGTCGAGCACCAGCAGCTGTGGCTCGCGCAGCAGCGCCCGGGCCAGCAGCACGCGCTGCATCTCGCCGCCGGAGATGCTCTGCAGCGGGCTGTCGATCACCTGTTCGGCGCCGACCTCGGCCAGCGCCGCGAGGGCGCGCTTGCGGTCCACCCCCGGCACCAGGCGCAGGAAACGCAGCACTGACAGCGGCAGGGTGGCATCGACATGCAGCTTCTGCGGCATGTAGCCGATGCGCAGGCGTGGCGCACGGCGGACCTTGCCCCGGTCCGGCTGCAGAAGGCCGAGCACGACGCGCACCAGGGTGGTCTTGCCGGCGCCGTTGGGGCCGATCAGGGTGACGATCTCGCCAGGTCTAACGCTGAGCTGAACGTCGTCCAGCACGGCCTGGCCGTTGAAACCGACGGCCACGCCCTGCAGCTGGATCAGCGCGTCGCTCATCGTTCGTCCTTGCAGCCGGCGCAGAGGCCGACCACTTCCACGGTCTGGCTTTCCACCGCGAAACCGACGCCTGCGGCGCCGTCGACGATCGCCTGGCTGATGGCCGGCTGTTCCAGCTCGGTCGCGGCATGGCACACCCGGCAGATCAGGAACTGGCCCTGGTGGGCATGCTCAGGATGGCTGCAGCCGACGAAGGCGTTGAGCGACGCAATGCGATGCACCAGGCCGTTCTCCAGGAGGAAATCCAGCGCGCGATAAACGGTAGGCGGCGCGGCACGGCGGCCATCTTCCTCGCTGAGTACGCCGAGGATGTCGTAGGCGCCGAGAGGCTTGTGGCTGGCCCATACCAGCTCCAGCACGCGCTTGCGCAGGGTGGTGAGGCGCAGGCCCTGGCGGGCACAGATGGCTTCGGCCTCAGCCAGGGCATGACTGACGCAGCGGGAGTGATCATGGGGGCGCGAGGCCAGTGGCGTGTCGGTCATGGGCAAGGACGGCGCTGGTAGGAGACGTTATTATATTACTCGCTCAGTGCGTCTCTAAAAACCACCTGCGTTGCCATTGCTGCGTTGAAAACAGGCCCAGGATGCTCATTTACCGCAGGTAAACTGCATCTTCTCGCCTGCCGGATTCGCTGGCGCTCAGCCTTCGGGCCAGCCTTTGGCTGATACGTCCGTTGGTCTTGCGCCTTGCGCTGGCTACCGCGCTCAGGTTTGCAGAGATGTCCACCCATCCAATCCGAGTATGTCCCGTGTCGCGTCTTATCTGTCTTATCGCCCTGTTCTTCGTCGCCAGCGCCCAGGCCGAGGTGCGTGTCCTGACCAGCATCAAACCGCTGCAATTGATCGCAGCGGCCGTGCAGGATGGCGTTGGCGCGCCCGAGGTGCTGCTGCCGTCCGGCGCCTCGCCGCACCACTACGCGTTGCGTCCTTCCGACGTGCGCCGGGTGCGCGATGCCGATCTGCTCTACTGGGTGGGCGCGGACCTGGAGAATTTCCTGCCGCGCGTGCTGAACAATCGCCAGAAACCGCAGGTGGCCGTGCAGGATCTGCCAGGCATGGCCCTGCGTCACTTCGGCGACAGCCACGAGGAGCATGCTGGGCACGGGGAGGATCACGCCGATGAGGACCTCGGGCATGACCACGACCACCGTCCGGGCAGCCTGGATGCCCATCTGTGGCTGTCACCGGTCAATGCCAGGGTAATCGCGGCGCGCATGGCAGCCGACCTGAGCGCGCTGGACGCGGCCAATGCGGCGCGCTATGCCGCCAATCTGCAGGCATTCGAACAGCGCCTGGATGCGCTCGACGGGCGCATTCGTCCGCAACTGGCGGCGCTGCAGGGCAAGCCCTATTTCGTCTTCCACGAGGCCTTCGACTATTTCGAGGCAGCGTATGGCCTCAAGCATGCCGGCGTATTCAGCGTGCTGACCGAAGTGCAGCCAGGGGCGCGGCATGTCGCGGCGATGCGCGAGCGTCTGCAGGCTGCGGGGCCCAGTTGCGTGTTCAGCGAGCCACCGCTGCGCCCGCGCCTGGCGGAAACCCTCACCGCCGGCCTGCCGGTCAGACTGGCCGAGCTGGATGCACTGGGCGGCACCTTGCCGGTCGATGCCACGGCCTACCCACTGCTGCTGGAAAACCTGGCCAACGGCCTGAGCGAGTGCCTGAACAGCCTGTAGGGTGGAGCGCGCTGCAGCGCTCTACCGGATAAACGCCGGCCCGAGCCCTTGATGGTGGATGAAAAAGGCGTCATCCACCCTACGCACAGGAAGATCCGCCGGGGCTTGCGCGAGCGACGCCCCGGATTGCCTCCGGGCTGCGGGCTGGCAAGGCTGTTGTGGGAGGGGCTTCAGCCGCGACGCCCGCGCTACGAACTGTAACCACCGCTGCGTTGCCGCTCGCAGGCGCAAACCACTAGGCTTGCGCTTTTGCCGCGAGCGCCTGCCATGTCGCCATCCGCCCCTCGCCCTTCCAATGCCACGCTGGTGCTGCTGGCGTCGCTGTATTGCGCGCAGGGCCTGCCCTCCGGGCTGATCGCCCACTCGCTGCCGGTGCTGTTGCGTCAGCATGGTGTCGACCTGGCGCTGATCGGCCTGCTCAAGCTGCTGGCGTTGCCCTGGCTGCTCAAGGTGCTGTGGGCGCCCTGGGTCGACCGGCTGGCTTCACCCCGCCTCGGCCACCATCGTGGCTGGATCCTGCCACTGCAGAGCGCTGTCGTGGCCTGCCTGGCCGCGCTGGCGCTGCTCGCGCCGCAGACCCTGTTCGGCTCCGGCCTGTGGCTGTTGCTCGGCCTGCTCGTGCTGATCAACCTGCTGGCGGCTACCCAGGACGTCGCCACCGACGGCCTGACCGTGCGCCTGCTGCCGGAGCGCTGGCGCGGCCTGGGCAACAGCCTGCAGGTGGGCGGCTACAAGGTCGGCATGATCGTCAGCGGCAGCGGCCTGCTGCTGGTGATCGACCCGCTGGGCTGGAACCTGGCGCTCGGCCTGCTGGCCGGGCTGGTCCTGCTGATGAGTGTGCCGATCCTGCTGTTTCCCGAGCGTCGGCTCCTGCCTTTCCAGCCCGCCCTGGCAGAAAGCGCCCTCGGCCCGCGTCTGCTGTTGAACCATTATCGCGGCCTGCTGGCACAGCCCGGCATGCTGCTGTGGCTGGCGGTGGTGCTGACCTTCAAGCTGGGCGACTCGCTCGGCTCGCCGATGATCAAACCGATGCTGGTGGACCAGGGCTGGAGTACCGCCCAGCTGGGCCAGCTGACCCTGATCGGCAGCCTGGCTGGCATCGGTGGCGCCCTGCTCGGCGGCCTGCTCTACGCCCGCATCGGCGTGCTGCGGGCATTGATCCTGTTCGGCGCCCTGCAGGCGCTCGGCATCGCTGCGCTGGCCTTGCTGGTGGGGCAGGGCGCCAACACCGGGCTGGTGTATGCCGTGACCCTGTTCGAGCAGGTGGCCGACGGCATGTCCACCGTCGCCCTGTTCGCTGCCATGATGCGCATGTGCCGCCCCGAACACGAAGGCGCCGACTTCACCCTGCAGGCGTCGGCGCAGGTACTGCTGTCCGGTTTCGTCGGGGCCGGCAGTGGCGTGTTGGCCAAGGGAGTGGGGTATGAGGGGTTGTTTGTCGGCGCAGGCGGATTGGGATTGCTGGTTTTGCTCCTGGTATCCACGCTTGCCCGCCAGCAGACTCGGAAAGTTCAGAACTAGTTGGCATAGTTTCAGTCACAGGCTCGCTTACGTTTTGATATGACGAGCTCCTCATAGCTGAGACTTGAGCCTGGCGTCGCATGCCCTGCGCTAGGTAAGGTCGTACGCAGAGTTAGAAGTGTTTTCTGACGGGCCTGCCTGGTTGGCCAACGTAATCTGACAAGGACGTTGCCATGAACAAGCGACTGATACCCCTCCTTTTATCACCCATGTTGCTGGTTGGCTGCCAGGCGCAGTCGCAGTCCTTGCCCAAAAGCGAAAAGCTTAGCCCGGAAAAGGTTGCTGCCATCACCGAGCGCATCGATGCGCAGTATCCCAAGCTCTCGTCTGAAGTGCGCCGCCAGATTCTTGGGGCGGTGGTGCGCTCGCTGGATGAGATGGTGTTTATCGAGGGTGGTGAGTTCGAGATGGGCGACTTTGGCGCGCCCTGCGATTTCGACCAGACCAATATGGGTACCTGGCCCTATGGCTACGAGCCGGATGAGCTGTGCCCAATTACCCCCGCGTTCGACGATGACTATCTACATCAGGTGCGTTTGAGTAGCTACTACCTGGCGAGCTACCAGACTCGATTGGGGGATTTTGATTTGTTCCGCACCAGCCAGGGCTTACCTTTGTTCGATGCGGAGTATCGAAATAGGAAAGATCTAGCTGGTGAATTTGATCCGAACAAGCCTGCTCCACCCAAAGAATGGCAGGAGTCCAAAGACTATTGTCTGTGGTTGGGTCAGCTCAGTGGCTATCCAGTTGACTTGCCGACCGAGGCACAATGGGAATATGCCGCCCGTAATCGTGGGCAGTACGTGCAATTCCCTACGGATACAGGAAGCCTGGACTATGGGCGTAATATCCCTCGTGATGAAGACACAGATATACATCCCGTTGGACAGTTCTCCCCGAATCCACTGGGTCTATACGATATGGCTGGTAACGCCACCGACTGGGTCAATGACTGGTATGACCCTGATTACTACAGAAATTCGCCTGCTGATAATCCGCAAGGGCCAACTTCAGGCGCCCAGAAAATCCGTCGAGGGTCAAACTACTTTGAGTCAGGTTGGCAGTCTGCGAATACAGTTCGACGCTGGGCAGATAAGCCAGAGCAGGACGGATATTATCTAGGAACCAGTTTCCGTTGCGCTATTCAGTTCGACCAGAAACTTTAAGAGACAAGGGTTCCCTATTGGGAACTCTTGCTTTTTAGGCTAGCCCAGTCGAACTGCTTACTGGGTCTCGCTGCGATCAGAGCGTCACGCTTGTGCCACGCGTTGGTGAGTGTCCAAGCCAGCATCACAGTTGGGCTGGCGTCCATTGAGCCTGGAAGACCGCGTACCGCCAGTGGATTCCCCACTCCGGTAAACACTCGTATCGGCCGCTACTTGGGCTGATGGTATTCATCGGACCTGCCTAAATCAGGGATCTAGTGGTCTGGCCTTCCAGCTGACGCATCGCGGGCATTTCTGGGCTCTTGCGGGTCGCTTGCCCTGGTCTCGGCAGCAGCACGGCTGCGGGCTCTTTTGCCCTTGCCTTTGGTTTTTACCGGCGCGGCATCCGACGGGCTCTGGAACGCAACCAAAGGACTCTTGAAATATTCGGGGAAGCTCAAGCCTGTGGCGAACGCCGCCTCGATCGCGGCGCTTTGGCTTAGCAGTTCTTCGCTGGGCTTGGCCCATTGTTCGGTTGGGAGGTTTTTTGACCATTCACGCACGGCTTTGGGAAAGCCGGCCTTGGGCAGGTGCTCGAACCATTCGGCGATATGGCAGGGAATGGTCCAGCCAGTGAATAATTGCAACAGCCACCAACCGCCATAGCTGATAAAACCATGGCATTCCTTGTAGGTGTCGCGCGCGAAGTAGAAGTACTCCAGCGTGCCTTCTTCATGTTCCCGTTGTGGCGCTGGAGGCAATGCGGTGGGGCCCTGCTCCATATACACGCGCAGTGCTTCCCACTCGCTGACAGCGAGCATCAGGCTGGCATGAGCGTGTGTGACCCAATGCATCTGCTCGTTGGTCGTGTCATGGAAACCCAAGCGTAAACGGAACTGTTGAGTGGCCGAATACTGGGTAATGACCTGCTCGACGGCCACGCAGGCAATCACTTCTTCCCAAAGGATAAAGACCGGCTTGCCCTTGGCGGGCACATAGCAGACTTCGCGGCGTTGGCGGTTGAAGCGGATGGGAGGGGTACGGGTTTCTTTATATGCAGCGTAGACAATGATGCTGCCGAACATAGCGAAAAAAAATGATAGGAGTAGTAACGAGTAAACCAGATACTGCCCTGCATAGCTCCAGAAGCGCGAGCTCACTCCAACTTGTAACCATGCTCCGAGTAAGGCGCTGAATACGAGAACTAACGATAATAGGAGCAATGTTCCTATCGTCACTCTGACAGCAAACTCCCTGGTTCCACCGCCCGCTGCAAAATCCAGATAGCACTCATTGACTTCACGGTGCATCTGCTGGGCGCTAAAAGGTACCTGGCCAGCCGGTAATGGTTTGGGCGCCAGATACAGGGTTTCGAAGCCCAGTTGATGTTCGCTGTCGCCAGCTCTTGGCAGTCGCTCGTACTTGTCCTCAGCCATGTAGATGCTCCGGGGTAATGGGCGTCCAGCTCAATCGGGTAGCACTGGGCGCCGGGCTGGGGTGCGTGGCGGTGATGGGCTTGCTGCGTATGGCGATATCCAGCGGGACGCGGTAATGCAGATAGCCAGTGGCGGCATCGAGCGGTTGACTGGCCATTTCCGGCTGATAGACCAGACGCAGTTTCAATAGGCTTTGCCCATCCAGCCAGTCTTCCGGCAGGCGTAGATCCAGTGCCAGCGGCTCGGTTTCCGCCAGGCAGATACCCTCTCGCAGTTGCACGCCAGCATCCTCGGCGGGGGCATTGCCTTGTTGCAGTTCGACAGTCCAATGCAGTGGGTGGTTCTGCAAGCTGGTCAGACGACTGCCAGGCAAACTCAGGCGCAGGGTACGCCAGCTATCGCCCGTGCTGGCATCCTTGACCATGCCAAGGTCTTGTATCACAGGTTGCAGCGTGGCTTCGGCCAGTAATTGGTAATGGCGCTCAAGGTCCCACTGAGGGCTCTCCTCCACGCCCCAGCAACAGTGCAACATCCAGCGTTGCAGGCTATCAAGGTGGTGATAGTTGTAAACCGTCTCACCAACGATTTGCAGAGCCGTAAAGGCTAGCCCCCAAGGACTCAAACGTGCCATGTACGTCATGAAGCGCGGGCGCGGCCTGAGTAACAGCCTGCAGATGGGCGGGTACATCTTCAGCTGCAGCGGCCTGCTGCTGGTGATCGACCCGCAGGACTGGATCCTTTCCGTCGGCAGTTTTGTGTCCTTCAGTCATTACACTTCTCCGCGTAGGCGCCTCTCACGCTCTTCGAGCCGCTCGCGTCGTCTCGCTGGACTGAAGGGCGGGTCGCCAATAGTACTCATTGGTGGTATGAGAATGTGTTGTGTGGCAGGCAGTTTAGCGACCCTGTTCAAAACAGAGTACACCGACTCCGCACTGCGCTTGGTGTCGATAAGCAGGTGAGGCTTTTCGCCGTATGGCACTTTCATTTTGATGATGTACTTACGAACCCATGTGGTGCCGTATCGGCCCATATCTCGATAATGGTCACGAGTCACCAGTTCAGTGATCTCCTGGTAAGGAACGAAAATACTGGCATGGGCCGTCAGGTCTTGCGCATGGCCGATGGCCAGATGAAGCCCCTCAGCGTCGAAGTGGGCCTCGTAGGTGGTGTCGGGAAATATCCAGTTCGCGATTACCAACACAATGATCGGATATCCCCCCAGCAGGCAGAACAATGTGACCGTAAGCCCTGCAACGTCGACGTGGAGTGACGCGATAAAAGCCGGAAGAAGTACTAACCATCCCCATCTCAGCACGTGCGTCATGAACGTGGCAGAGTGGCGTTCGATCATTGAAACGCTGCCAGTGTCATCGACGGTAAAAATGCTATCCGGAAAAACCTTTATCAGTGCATTCATAGTGCTATGTGGCCGTGCAAGGTAGAGGCCTAAAAACGGTGTAGCCACACTGGTTGTGACTCTGAATTAGGTGATCTCTTGCGGTGCGGTGTTCGCTCGCCTATGCCTTTTGCAGGCCAGTTTGCGGGGCGTCACCCGTTGTTTGGTTGATGAGCGCATTGGCTTCCGTCAGAAAATTCTCTGTGAGAGATACATTGCTCAGAAAGAAGCGTTGATTGTCTTCCTTCATGTCGATCGTCAGCGACTTGAAGAATGGATTGCGTCGAACGCGGATCTTCTTGATATCACTGGCACGAAGCAGTTCGTTGCGACGGTAGGATTCGGATTCGTCAGCGTATCGAATTCCATCGGCTGTCAAGGAGACGCATACATATTGGTCGCGTCGTGCGAGTGAAGCAGCAATGAATAGAATGACATTCACGGTAATGGATAACCCGATGGGCCAGCCGGCTAGATAAGCGCCCAGATTAGTAAAGGGAAAGAAGATAAGCGCGAGTAGGATGCTCGTTATCGTTGTGCTGAACATAGCCCAGGACATGACGCTGAGGTATTGTGCAGGGTTCCAAGTTGCTTGTGGCATGATTCTTCCTTGTGATGATCTATTGGTTGGAGGAGTGAGGTTTGAAGGGTTTGGGGTGAAGGTTTATTTCGAATTATATATTTGGGTTGTAAATCAATTTATGCGAAGAGATGTTGTGATCATCACGCTGGTTTAGTTTGGCTTAAGAGGCATTTTTTGTGGATGAGCTTAATCGATACCTCTGTAATGAATTCGTCCTTCCTTTATTGGGGTGTTTGGACCTAATTTTTCTTTGAATATCTGAAGGATTTGCTCGGCCATTTTGGGGTGAAAATATATTCGCCCTCCATAGAAGTTCTCGTTTTCTTCTTTGAAACGAGCTATGTAAGGCTTTGCTTCGTTTACATTGAAGCCTATTGCATGGCTTTTGGGGTCGTATATGGCCTCATAAATTTCATCCCAAGAAAACGTCCAGTGTCTAAGAGTAAGCTGGTTTTTTTTGTAATCTTCTGATGTGAATACAGTTGCATAAAGTATTCCCATGCCACCGCCTCCTGCTAAAGCTCCAAGCCCCACCTCTGGGGAAAAGGTGAACCCCCATAGCACTAGTCCTGCGTAAATGGCTATAAGCCATGGCATACTTGCAAATATGAAGTTTGGAATTGCTCTCCACTTGAATACTTCTCCGCCTACTTCGTTTAGTCTTATTGCACATATTCGTTTTAAAAGAAATGTATTCATGACTGTAGCCCATACTAGGACTGAAATTAGCAAGGTGCCCCACCAGTCCATTGGTACTAGCCATAGCACTACGCTCATTACCAGACATAGCACTCCTGCGAAAAGGGTTGCCAAGAAAAGATTCCCGTCGAAGGCTTTGATAGTCCATTCTTTTAGAGCTGTTCTTTCTGGGTGCTTCCAATCCATCTTCAGGTGATGGTCTGGTACTAAAAATGTCGAAATTCTGAAGATATTCATTTCAAATCACTGTCAGGTAATGATAGTTGCGCTGATTCTCCGGTACTTTTTCCACCAGCATCAGGTCGTCGTTGTCGATAGGCTCGCAAACATGGCTTTTTTCCATAGCGTTTTCCTGCAGTTTACCGACAGCTATATCATCCAGTTCGATACTGAATCGGTACCCACGTCCGTCCTGGCGTGACACTAAGTCATCAGGGTAGTGAATCTCCAGTTCCAAGCGATCCATACCCTTGGAGTGGGGGAGGTTTACCTCCCAGGCTCGGGCTTCACCGGCCTTGTAGGGTGCAAAAGCTGTAGTTTTACGCTCGAAGTCTCCAAGTGTGGCTACGGGAGCCCATTGGCCTTCGGCGATATAGCTGCCGTACATGCCGGCGCGGTAGCCGGTTTGTTTGTCTGGCATCCAGAGCAGCCCGCTCTCGACCATTATCGGGTGCAAGCGTACTCGCTTGCCTGCCAGCTCTGCTGGCAGAGCGATCTGCAGGCGTACGTTGCTGCTTCCATATTGCCCTGTGGTTGTTTTTGCACAGATCGTTGGACGCAACAATACTTCGTGTAGCGCCTTGAGCTCGTCGCTGCGGCCTTGAGAGGTGTCCGGCCAGTACGACGCCTTGTCTTGCGTCCAGCAACACCGCCAGAGCCAGAGTTTCAAACCCTCTCGCTTGAGGTTGTTGGCAATGAAGGTGGCGGCCAGATAGATAACGCCGACGATAAAGAAGCTCCAGAGAGTCCATGAGGCAAAGACGAGTCCTACTGCCTTATAGCCAAACGCTGCTCCTGCACTGAAGAAGAGTTGTGCGGCCGAAAATACGGTCATACCAATTGCGGCGATATGTTTAGCTTTTCATTTTTCCCCAGAGCTGAGTCATGTGATGAACAGCTAAGGTCTAATCAATTGTTCTGTAATGAATGCGACCTTCTTTTATCGTAATGCTTGGGTCTAGTTTGTTTCTGAATATTTGGAGAATTTGCTCGGCCATTTTTGGATGGAAGTATATCCGGCCACCGTAGAAATTTTCGTTTTCCTCCTTGAAATTGGTAATGTACTGCTTTGAAGCGATGACGTTAAAGCCAATTGCATGGCCCTTGTGATCGTATATGGCCTCATAAATTTCGTCCCAAGAAAAAGACCAGTGCATAAGATCAAGCTGATTCTTCTTGTAGTCCTCTGATGTGAAGACGGTTGCGTATAGTATTCCCATTCCGCCGCCGCCAACGAGAGCTCCAAACCCTAATTCAGGGGACAAGGTAAATCCCAATAGCACCAGGCCTACGTAAATGGCTATCAGCCAAGGCATACTTGTAAATATAAAATTTGGGATGGCTCTCCAGTTAAATATTTCTCCCCCCCTTTCTGTTAGCCGAATTACGAATGCTCGCTTCTGAAGAAGCGTATTCATTGATGTTGTGATTACGAGAAGTGTCAGAAATACTACGCCCCACCATCCAAGAGTAGTAAGCTTCAGTATGAACAAGCATCCTAGAGCTAGAAATAGGCCTAGCCCACCGCAAAAAATTAATAGTGCTAAGGAAAGATTTCCATCGAATGCCCTGATCGTCCATTCTTTTACTGTGGGGGTCTCAGGATTTCGCCATTCAATTTTAATGTCGTGATAGGGCAGCCGGAGAGTGGAAATCCTGAATATATTCATGCGCTTTTGGGATGCGTGGATTTGTTATTGCCGGCTAAAGGCGTCTTCGCTATATGCTCCGCATGCATCTATAGAGGGCTTGTGGTTGAGCGTGAGTCGGGGTGAGTTTAATTTACTTGTCGGTCAAATAATAAATTCGACCTTCTTTGATTGGGGTGTCCGGCGTTAGCTTGCTACTGAATAGGTTAATAATTTCTTCGGCTATTTGGGGGGGGAAATAGATACGGCAGCAGTAGAAGTTTTCATGCTTTTCTTGAGTGCGGGTTATATAGTCTCTGATTTCTTCGACATTAAATCCGATGGCGTGGTTCTTGCGGTCGTAAATGGCCTCGTATATTTCATGCCACTTGAATTCCCAGTGATGAAGATCTAGTTGGCTGTCCTTGTAGTTTTTGGATGTGGCAAAAAATGCATATACAATACATATGCCTGCGCCTCCTGCTAAAGCGCCCAGAGCACCTCCGGGAGATTGAGCAAATCCCCACAGAGCTACTAGCAGATAAATACCAATTAGCCATGGCATACTGGAGAATATGAAATTAGGAACAGCTCTCCAGTCACAGACTTCTCCCCCCTCTTCGCTTAAGCGGATTACGAACACCCTTTTTTGGAAGGCTGCATTATAGGTAATGTATCCAGCGAAGGCTAAAGTTATCAGTGCTCCCCATATGTCACTATCCAATGCCCAGAATAAGAATAACATTAATAAAGTGGGGAGTAGAAATCCTATGCTTGCTCTTAAAATGCTTCCGTCCAACGCTTTTATAGTCCAGCTAATTTTCTCGACGTATTCCGGATGTTTCCAGTCCATTCTCAGGTGGTGGTCTTGTATCCAGAGCGTCGAGATTCTTAGGATGTTCATGATTAAGTCACATTCAAATAATGATAGTTACGCTGGTTTTCCGGCACTTTTTCCACCAGCATCTTGTCATCGCTATCGATAGGTTCGCAGACATGGCTCTTTTCCAGAGCGTTTTCTTGCAGTTTGCCAATAGCGATGTCATCCAGGTCGATGCTGAAGCGGTAGCCGCGTCCGTCATGACGTGACACTAGATCATCTGGGTAATGAATCTCCAGCTCCAGGCGATCCATATTTGGGGAGTGCGGCAGATTGACTTCCCAGACGCGGGCCTCTCCAGACTTATAGGGGGCAAAGGCTGAGGCCTTGCGCTCGAAGTTACCGAGAGCCGCTGTTGGCACCCACTGACCTTCGGCGATATAGCTGCCGTACATGCCGGCGCGGTATCCACTCTGCTTATCGGGCATCCAGAGCAGGCCATTCTCAACCATGATCGGGTGTAAGCGTACTTGCTTTCCCGCCAGTTCTGCGGGGAGGGCGATCTGCAACTGGACGCTGCTTGTGCCATAGGAGCCTGTGTTCGTTTTGGCGCAGATGGTTGGACGCATAAGTATTTCGTGCAGGGCCTTGAGCTCGTCGCTGTGGCCTTGAGAGGTGTCCGGCCAGTACGACGCCTTGTCTTGCGTCCAGCAACACCGCCAGAGCCAGAGTTTCAAACCCTCTCGCTTGAGGTTGTTGGCAATGAAGGTGGCGGCCAGATAGATGACGCCGACGATGAAAAAGCCCCATAGAATCCATGAAGCAAAGAAGAACCCCACTGCTGTATAGCCTAATGCTGCACGTACACCGAAGAAGAGTTGTGCCCCAGAGATCCCTGTCATACCAATGGCTGCAAACTGTTTGGTTTTCAATGCCAGCCTTTCATCGCTAGCACTGGCTTTATCAACTGCGTTCTCCAGCATCCACGCGTCTACGCCGTTGGCGATAACGCCCAGTGTTGCCATACCCGCAGCGCGTAGTGCAAAGGCACGTACCATTGCAGAGAGTTCAGCGTTGGCGCTGACCCAGCTTTGGATGGAAACTTCGGCGAGCTTGGTTGTAACGGGCGTTCTATTGACAATGGCTTCTACGCTCAACTTGCTGATCTTCGTCCAGCTTGGCATCAGAGCCAGTGCCATTATTGCGTTGCCAAGCTGGGCGCCCGCGCTGCTGAGTGCCTTCACATCATCCTGGCTCCAATGACCATCGGCTCGTGCCTGGTCCATGGTGTTCTTGAAGTTCCAGATATTCAGTGCGGCAACCAGCGAGGCCAAGCCCGTGCCCAGGCCGCTGGCCATCCACTTCTTCACGCGCTCCAGGTAGGCGGCATAGTTGCGCCCCTTGAGTTCCATCTGCGCGATGGCTTCGGATTTGCCGAGGCTGTGCAGAAACTCCACTCGTTGCTCGATCAAGGTAGTGCGTTGCTGTACACGGACTTCACCTCTGGCCAGGATGGCATCAGGCTCTGCAGCTTTCAGTAGCTGTTGTTCTTCATAGAGTTGGCTCAACTGGCGGTTTGCAGCCGCTTGTTCATGGCGGGCGCCGAAGGTGGCCGTACGCGTCTGGGCGCGAATCTTTTTCTGCAGCTGGGCGAACTTCATGTCCCAGGCTTGCTTCTTGGCGCGATAACCATGGTCATAGATCACATAGGGTTTGATCACTTCGGTATCTATGTGAGTAACCACTGTTACCAGTGCGTAGGCAATCGGCTTCCAGGTGGGGGCGAACTTCGGGCTGAGCGCAGGGAGGAGTTGGTAGGCCAGAAGCTGCCAAGCTTCGCTAGCGATGGTACGGGCCACTTTCTGTAGCGTGTCATACGCCTGGCGCGCGGGTTGGCTCATGGCCTGGAACAGCTTGCTGTTACGCACGCTGGTGTCGTCCAGCACGCTGAAAGTTTCATTGCTGCGGGTGATTACGCTGGTTGCCAAACCTGGGTCGAGGTTGCCGTTTTCGGCAAAGTTCGTCGCGATCCCTTCGAGCGCGCTTGCCAGTTCGCTGTTGAAGTTGTATATGGCCAGGCCCAGCAGAGTCTTGGGCTTGGCGTAATCCTGGCATAGCCAGTTTTTGCCGGCCTCGGTCTGGCCGAGCACGTCGAACAATCCCTGAGCGGTGTGTATGAGCAGCGACGATTGTTGTTCAGCGCAGGGGTCAAGGAAGACTTTGCCGGGGTCGGTGTGGATGTATTCCAGCCAGGGAATCAGGTCGTTGCGGGCCCTGTCGATATGGCGCATCAGGGTGATCAGTTCGACGTGACGATCACGGCGATAGTCGAGTGCTTCCTGATATTTGACCTGTTCACGCAGTGGCGCGCGATCCATCCACAGTTGGGCCTTTTTTTCCAACTTGGCGGCAGTGCCCGTGCCATACTTGGCGTCGAGTGCTTTGCCTTCCATACCCAGGGCTTGGGAGCGCCCGTAGCTGACGCCGGCGTCCAGCACAGGGAAACTGGGCCGGACCAGTTCTCGGTAGCTTTCCAAGTACTTCTGGGCGTCTCGGATGAACACCTGTCTTTTGGCTTCATCTTTGAGCACGCCGGTCGGCCAGTCACTTTCGTTGAACGGGTCGAGCGGAAGGCCGGCGAACATCTCGATATGGCCGGCAACTTCAAGGCGGTGATGGTGCTTCTCCTCGAACAGGTGTTGCTCGATATGGCGCCCGGTGAGCTGCATAGCAAGGTCATCGACCACGGCCAACGGATCTTGCAGGGCCAGGAGTAAGGCTGCGTCCTTGTCGGGTACGCTACCGATAATCTGGTCGCTACCTATGGCTGGTTTGCATGACTGCTCCGCAGTTTTTGCCTGGGTCGGCAGAGTCGAGGACATAAAGCGGCTATCGTTGCGGGCTGCGCCTGCGTCGATGTCGGCAACCAACTCGGCGAGGCGTGGCAAACGAGCAGAGTGAGGGGCAGTCAGATCCTTGCAGTATTGAGGCAGATCGATCTCGCGCATCCACTGGCGCTGCAGCTTGGGATTGGAACGCATGCGTTCACAGGTGCGCCACGTCCATTGCGCGGATGAATAGGCAATGAGCAGTGAGCTGGCTTTGGGGTACAGCAAAAAAGGCTTACTGTCGCCCGAGCCGGTGCGCGTGTCCTGGTTGAGCTGTTGGTCACCCCAAGTAATGCGGCTGAATTGGTGGCCGTTGAGTCGGTATTCGTGGAAGGTGTTTGCCGTGCGGTCGAATACATATACCCAGCCGTCGCGGAGCTGGCGAAGGGTATAGGTGCGAGTCTGCAGTCGTGGCATCTCGTCGAGACCTATCCAGTCCTTTGGCAGAGGATTCGGACCTAGCTGTCCAGCCTTCTTGGGGGACTCATCGATTGCGTAGCGTACGGGGAAGATAGCCACCTGCCCTTGCTTCATTGGGCACTGGCCAGTGCTTGTCGCTGAACTATTAGGGAATGTGGCGCGTAGGCTGTCTTTGGCCGCTTGCCTGTTTGAGTTGGTCATGGCGAATCCTTCGCGTCGTCAGGCGTGTTCATTGAAAAAAGTCTGTAGATTCACTTCAGCAGGCAGGCCTTTAGCCTCTGGCGTGCCAGCTTGCCATTGGCTGTAGGCGCTGGTTGGGACACTGAAGAAGTCGTTACCTTGCTCAAGACTCAGCAAGGCCCAGATGGCAATACTGCGCTCACTGACCAGTCCGACCTGTTCTGCACTGTGCAAGCGGTTGTATAGCCAGGAATCAACTGCAGCTTGTTGCTGCAAAAGATCTGGTACGTGCATCTCTAGCCAGTCGTACAGGCGTGTTTTCAACTGCCGGTGATAAGCCTTTTGCAGAGCCTGCTCTTGATGCTCATCCAGGAATGCACGGTCAAACGCGACAGGAGGATGATTGGCCGCTGTATAAGCGTTCCTCTGGAGTTCTGTGTGGGGCTCCCATTTAGTCGAAGGGAGCGCCACTTCCCAGCTTGTAATGGGGCCAAGCAAATGTGGGTATTGCGAGGGGGAATAACTGGCCAGCCAGTACCAAGCTACTAGCGGGTCGGCAAAGCGCAGCAGACTCTGGCTGCCCCCCTGGCTGCGCACGCAAATGAACTCACGAAGATGATCGGCAACCTCTTTCAGGTTGGCGTTGCTCGACAGGCGACAGCTGCATGCTAGCCAGTCAAAATCTGACTGAGCATCTGATAGGAGCTTGGACGGTGGCGAGGTAGCAACAAGAATTGGGCCTAGATCGTGTGCTTCTTGCCAGCGTGTACCTACGTACAGGGGTTCGATTTCCATCTCTTCACCACGCCCATACAGTTCGGTAATCACACCCTGGCGAAGTACACCATCAATGAGCAGGTAGTGATTGGTCATCAGGGTTTCTCGCCGTTTTGCATTTTCATTTGCTCACAGATTTCACAGCGTGGTGTCGCTCGCATTAGTGCTTGCCGCTGTGCCTGAATCAGCAACTCCCCCGCCTTATCCGCATCCGCTGGCCTCACCGCGCCAGGCAACACTGGCGCTGCCCCCGAACCGCTGCCCGCTGCGCCGCCGGAATTGATCTTGATCACCGGTCCGACCAGGGTCACGCCGCCGCCGTCGAGCTTGATGAAGCTGCCGCCGCCCTTGAGGGTCAGTTCGCTGCCGGCTTCGAGCACGACCTTGAGGCCGCTGCTGAGGTGAATTTCCTGGCCGGCCTGGATGAACTGGCCGTTGCCCAGCTTGATGTGCTGGCTGTCGCCGACGGTGAGGTGGTCGTTGGCCTTGATCTCGGTCTTGCGATCGGCGTGAGTGGTGCGGTGTTCTTCGGCCTTGAAGTGGCTGTAGGCATTGGCCTCGACGGTGTCGTGGCGCTCGTTGCCGACGCGGATCTTCTGGTCGTGTTCGATGTTCTCGTCCCAGTCGCGCTGGGCGTGGACGTAGATCTGCTCGGCGCCCTTGCGGTCCTCGATGCGCAGCTCGTTGTAGCCGCCGCCACCGGGGCTGCTCAGGGTCTTGAACACGCTGCGGGTCTTGTTCGCCGGCAGGTCGTAGGGCACCACGTGCTCGGCGTGGTACAGGCAGCCGGTGACCAGTGGTTGGTCGGGGTCGCCTTCGAGGAAGGTGACCAGCACTTCCATGCCGATGCGCGGGATGGTGATGGCGCCATAGCGATCGCCGGCCCAGCTGGAGCTGACGCGCAGCCAGCAGCTGGTTTTGTCGTCGGCTTGGCCTTCGCGGTCCCAGAAGAATTGCACCTTCACCCGGCCGTATTCGTCGCAGTGGATCTCTTCGCCGGCCGGGCCGGTGACGACAGCGCTCTGACTGCCCAAGATGCGCGGCTTCGGGTGCTCCAGCGGCGGGCGATACGGGACGTCCCACGGGGTGGCGACGAACTGGTTGCGATAGCCCTGGGTAAAGCCGTCGTCGGCTCGGGTGTCGCTGATGACCGACTCTTCCAGCACCTGCGGCTGCTTGCCTTCGTGCAGCACCTCGGTGAGCAGCCAGAGCTGGTTCCAGGCGTCGCGCGGGTGGTCGGTCAGGTCGAGGAAGTGGCCACTGACCAGGATTGGCGAGTCGCCATCGCCCTGGGCCTGCGCGAAGTCGTGGCGATGGCGTTCCAGGGCGCGCGTGGCCAGGTGCTTGCCGCGCTCGCGGTCGGTGTAGCGGCCGGGGTAGTCGTAGTCCTCCAGCTTGGGCTGGGCGTCGCCATCGGCCTTGGCTTCCAGTTGCAGGCGTGGCTTCTCGAAGTCGTAGTCACGGCGCGTGACCTGGCTGGTGCGGGTCTCCACGCGGACGCCGAAGTGCTTGATCACCGGGTCGTCGGCCACCAGGCCGGTGTCCTGCTGGTAGGCCAGCGGTGCCAGGCGCGGGAAGACGGTCTGGTCGTCGCCGAAGGTCAGGACGTGGCCGTCGCTGCTGTGCTGGAAGTGGTAGTGAATGCCTTCCTCTTCGCACAGGCGCTGGACGAAGTGCAGGTCGCTCTCGTCGTACTGCACGCAATATTCGCGCTCGGGGTAGATCGAACCGAGCTGGAACTGATACGCATCGGCCTGGATGCCGTGTTCTTCGAGCACCTGGCTGATGATCTTCTCCACCGTCAGGTGCTGGAAGATGCGCTGGTTGGTGCGGTGTTTCAGATAGGTCAGCTGAGGCACCAGGGTCAGGCGGTAGCGGGTCATGCGCTTGCCCGATTCGCCCTGGGCGATACGATGGATCAGGCCGTGGATGCCCGCTCCCTTCTGGTCGAACGCGAGAAAGGCACGTTGATGCAGCAGGCTTTCCAGGTCCAGGTCGGGCCTGTCGCTGATCAGTTCCACGGCGAACGCATACGGCTGGCTGACCGCCTCGCGCCCGCTGAACTCGAGCACCTGCAGGTCGTGTTCGACACCTTCGATGCTGAGACTGAAATGGGTCTGGTTGGCCTGGGCGAACATTCGTTGTTCCTCTCGATCATTCCATGATGGGCGCGTGGCGCGCTCCAGGTTGTAACCGATTCGGCCGCGTGCTGCTGGCAGCGGTCGAGGTTTTCGGCAACTGCCGCGCCTGTCCGACGCGTTTTGCCGAAACGCAACGGCCAGGACGATGCCTGGCCGCTGCGGTGACGCACGAACTCAGCCTGCGATTAGGCGGAGATCGGGGTACGCCAGTCGTCGGAGCCGGAAGTACCGGAGACTTCGTGGGTCCAGACGATTTTGCGGTAGGTGAAGTAGACGTCTTCCAGGTGAGTGAAGTGCGCCATGTTCGGGTCCTGGCAGTTCGGCATGCGCGACTGAACGTCGACGATCACGGCGTCTTCCAGTTCGATGGTGAAGTAGTGCTCCTGGGTACCGGTGGAGGAGGTGCGGTACCACTCCAGACGGCACTTGTTCAGACGCTCACCGGAGGTCAGGGCGTTGAAGATCAGCGGCGAGGACTTGTCGAAGACCTTGGTGATCATCAGCGGCTTGTGTACGCGCTGGCCGGTCGGTTGGCCGGACTGCGGGTCACGCGGGATGATGACCTGGTGGTTGTACGCCTGAACCAGAATCTGGTCTTCATGACCTTCCTGGAAGATGTTGCCGACCGAGTCCTCGGTGAAGGTGCCAGCGGTGATCAGACCTTGTTTGGTGCCTTCGAGGGACAGATACGCGGGTGTTGGCATGAGTGCTCTCCTTGCCTGGGTCATGGATCATGATCGATCCGGGAGCCCTGTCTAAAGCGAGCGGCATGCCAGATAAAATAAATCCAATAAAAACAATCAGTTAGCGTGACTGCGTGGCAATGGTTCGTCACCTTGAGCGCTGGATCACGTTAATCTGCGCAACTTGTTGCGCAGTGCTGTGCAGCTTGTTGCGCAGCGCGCTGAAGGCCCCGTGTTTGCTGGTTTTCAGGCGATCCGGCAGTGCTTTGTCCGGCGGGCGCTGCGCAAGAAGCTGCCGCTCGGCTCATTCGGCCCAGTGCCGGCCATGGCGCTCCAGCAGGTGCTGCAGTTGCTCCGGGCCGTCGCTGCCGGCCGGGTAGGGGCGCGGGCTCTGGTAGTGCTGGTGCCAGCCCTGCAGGATCGGGTCGACCCACTGCCAGGCGGCCTCGACTTCGTCGCGGCGCATGAACAGCGTGGAGTCGCCTTCGATCACGTCCAGCAGCAGGCGCTCGTAGGCGTCCCAGCGGCGTTGCTGGCTGAAGGCGTTGGCCAGGTTGAGGTCCAGTTCCACGGGTTTGAGGCGCATGCCCTTGCCCGGGTTCTTGGCCATCAGCTGCAGGCTGATGCGTTCTTCCGGCTGCAGGCGAATCAGCAGCTGGTTGGCCTCGCCATCGTTGAACAGGCGGTGTGGCACCGGCTTGAACTGGATGAGAATCTCCGAGGCTTTCTTCGCCAGGCGTTTGCCGGTGCGCAGGTAGAAAGGCACGCCGGCCCAGCGCCAGTTGTCGATCTCCGCCTGTACGGCGACGAAGGTCTCGGTGTCGCTGTCGTTGTCGACGTTTTTCTCGAAGTAGTAGGCCTGCACGTCATGGCCACCGATCTGGCCGGCGGTGTACTGGCCGCGCACGGTCTTGTCCTGCACGTCGAGGCCGCTGATGGGCTTGAGCGCTTCGAGAATCTTCACCTTCTCATTGCGCACGGCCTCGGCGTCGAAGCGTACCGGCGCTTCCATGGCCACCAGGCAGAGCAGCTGCAGCAGGTGGTTCTGGATCATGTCGCGCATGGCGCCGGCCTTGTCATAGTAGGCACCGCGGTTTTCCACACCGAGCGTCTCGCAGACGCTGATCTGCACGTGGTCGATATGCCCGGCACGCCAGACCGGCTCGAACAGGGCATTGGCGAAGCGCAGCGCCATGAGGTTCTGCACGGTTTCCTTGCCCAGGTAGTGATCGATGCGGAACACCCGAGCTTCGTCGAATACCGCACCGATGGCCGCGTTGATCGCACGGGCCGAATCCAGCGAGTGGCCGATGGGCTTTTCCAGCACGATGCGGGCGGCCGGGCCTGCCAGGCCGGCGTTGGCCAGGTGGGTGGCGATGTCTTCGAACAGATTCGGCGCAGTGGCGAGGTAGTAGACCCGCACGCGGTCCTCGGCGCGCCCCAGGTACTTGGCCAGGCGGCCGAAGTCGGCGCTCTGCGCGGCGTCCATGGCGAAGTAGTCGAGGCGCGCGGCGAAGCTGGCCCAGGTTTCGGTAGTGAAGTCCGCGCGCGCTACCTGCGCCCGGCAATGGCGCTCGGCCAGCGCCTGGTAGGCCTCGCGGCTGTGACTGCTGCGGGCCAGGGCGAGGATGCGCACGTCGGCATGCAAGCGTCCTTCGCGATGCAGGTGGTAGAGCGCTGGCAGCAGCTTGTGCAGGGCCAGGTCGCCGGTGCCGCCGAAGACCAGCATGTCGCAGGGGATGCTCAAGAGAAGACTCCGACTCGATTCTGACAGGCTGTTGGAAACTACCCGTGTTGGTAATACGACGTCAAAAACGGGCTGTTGGCCGTGCGCCAGTGCCACTCATGTAGTATAACTACAAGGTCACTACAACCCCGGCGATGGATCATAACCGAGTCATGATCGATCGAGTGCCCGTGGTAGACCCTTTTCTCATAGAGCCAAGCCCGTGAATCTGTTGCAACACATCGCCCAGTCGCGCCACCTGCTGCGCAAGTCAGAACTGAAGGTGGCCGACCACGTCCTGCTCGATCCCGCATCGGTGATGCACAGCTCGATGGCCGAGCTGGCGCACAGCGTGGGTATCAGCGAGCCGACCATCGTGCGTTTCTGCCGTGCCATCGGCTGCAGTGGTTTCCAGGATCTCAAGCTCAAGCTGGCGCAAAGCCTGGCGGCGGGTGCGAGTTTCGGTCAGTTCGCCATTCACGAGGACGACTCGGTCGCGGACTTCAGCCTGAAGATCTTCGACACCACCCTGCACACCCTGATGGAAGTGCGCGAGAAGCTCGACCCCGAGGCGCTGCAGCGTGCCATCGCCGCCTGCTCGCAGGCGCAGCGCGTGGAGTTCTACGGCTTCGGTGCATCCGGTGCCGTGGCGGCGGATGCCCAGCACAAGTTCTTCCGCCTGTTGCTCAATGCCGCCGCCTACTCCGACCCGCACATGCAGGCGATGAGCGCGGTCACGCTCAAGCCGGGTGATGTCGCCGTGTGCATTTCCCAGTCCGGCCGTTCCAAGGACCTGCTGATCACCGCCAACCTGGTGCGTGAGTCCGGTGCCAGCCTGATTACCCTGTGCCCGAGCCAGACCCCCCTGGCCGAACTGGCCACCGTCAACCTGGCCATCGATGTGCAGGAAGACACCGAGATCTACACCCCGCTGACCTCACGTATCGCTCACCTGGTGGTGATCGACGTGCTGGCCATGGGCGTGGCCATGGCGCGCGGGCCGAGCCTGGTCAACCACCTCAAGAGCGTCAAGCGCAGCTTGCGCAGCCTGCGTCTGTCACCGAAGTCGATCAAGGCTTCCGAGGATTAGAGAGTTGGGTCTTCAAGGACGAAGATGCCAGCAAGGCATGCGCTACTGACTGCGCTGGTCGTTTTCTTGGCAGGGTGCAGTACTGTTTCCGCTCGATGCTGTTCGCGTGCACGAGCGTGACGAAGCCCTGCACGAGATTCGAGCGACCGAGGCGGTCGACGTCACCGAGCATTCATGACGTCGCCGTCAAAGCGTCATCTGCCCGGAGCAAGCTGAGGCCTCCAGTCCTCGTTCCGGGAGTACCGAGATGTCTCGTATCTTCGATGACGCGCTGCTGCAGACCCAACCCGACGCCAAGACCCGTCGCAAGCTGCAGGACCAACGGCGCATGGCCTATCGCCGGGCCATCGAGCACTACGCCGAGCAGTGCCAGCTGCAGCGTGAGCTGGCGGACTTCCCGGATCTGCAGACGAACCAACGCCACGCCGCCTGACGCCGCGCGGTGTGCCGAATTCGGCATGCTGCCTGGGTAAAGCGATCAAGCGGGCGGGGCCTGTTCGGGCCACTGTAACGGGCTGACTGCCAGGAGCCCGATATGACCCGACTGACCCTTGCCGAGGCCCATGAGCTGGCCGCCGATATCCTTCGCCATGCCGGTTTCAGCGCCGCCTTCGTTCAGGCCATCGCCGCCACGGTGACTGCCGGCGAGCGCGATGGCTGCACGTCCCATGGCCTGTGGCGCCTGCTGGGCATCGTGCGCACGCTGAAATCAGGCAAGGCGGTGGCCGATGCCGAACCCGAGGTGTTCGAGCCGGCGCCTGCGCTGGTGCGCGTCGATGCCCATGGCGGCTTCTCGCAACTGGCGTTCGCCGCCGGCCTGCCGCTGCTGGCCGAGAAGGCGCGGCGCAATGGCATCGCCGCCATGGCGATCAATCGCTGCGTACATTTCTCCGCGCTGTGGGTGGAGATGGAGGCGCTTACCGATCTGGGCCTGGTCGCGCTGGCCTGCAACCCGACTCAGGCCTACGTCGCGCCCACCGGGGGCAGTCGCCCACTGTTCGGCACCAATCCCATCGCGTTCGGCTGGCCACGTCCTGGCGGCCACCCGTTCGTCTTTGACTTCGCCACCAGTGCCGTGGCCCGTGGCGAGATCGAGCTGCATCGCCGTTCCGGCAAGCCGTTGCCGAGCGGCTGGGGCGTGGATCGCCAGGGACGGCCCAGCGATGACGCCGCCGAGGTGCTCGACCATGGCGCCATGCTGACCTTCGGCGAGCACAAGGGCTCGGCGCTGTCGGCCATGATCGAGCTGATCGCCGGGCCACTGATCGGTGACCTCACCAGCGTCGAGTCCACCGCGTTCGATGCGGGGCACAACGCCTTGCCGTATCACGGCGAGCTGATCATCGCGCTCGATCCGCAGCGCTTCCTCGGTGAGCAGGCCGACGCGCAGCTGGCCCGTGCCGAAGCGCTGTTCGAGGCGATCCAGGGCCAGGGCGCACGGCTGCCGTCGCAGCGCCGCTACGCAGCGCGGGCGAAAAGCCTGGTCGAGGGTGTGGAGATCGCCGACAGCCTGTATCAGGACCTGATCGCGCTGCGTGGCTGAGTGTGGCGGGGCCAGGGGCCAACGCAAAAAAAGCCCCGGCAAGCCGGGGCTGAGGGTGGGATGCGCCGGTTACCGCGCCGACACGGATTTCAGTCCAGCGCATCCCGCGTGGTGACGCCGTCGACCAGCCGCGCCAGGCCGAGCGGGTTGGCATTCTGCAAGGCTTCTGGCAGCAGGGCGTCCGGGCAGTTCTGGTAGCACACTGGGCGCAGGAAACGCTCGATGGCGAGGCTGCCGACCGAGGTGCCGCGCGCGTCCGAGGTGGCCGGGTAAGGGCCGCCATGCACCATGGCATCGCCCACCTCGACCCCGGTCGGGTAGCCATTGAACAGCACTCGGCCGACCTTCTGTTCCAGCACCGCCAGCAGATCGCCATGGGCCTGCAGGTCATCCGCCTCGGCCGTCAGCGTGGCGGTCAGCTGGCCGCGCAGGCCGTGCAGGGCCCCCAGCAGCTCGGCCTTGTCGGCCACCTCGACGATCACCGTCGCCGGGCCGAAGACCTCCTCTTGGAGCAACGCGTCACCGTCGATCAGCAGGCCGGCATCGGCCTGGAACAGCTGTGGACGCGCCTGCCGGCCCTCCTGCGGCTGGCCGGCCAGGTGACGAATGCGCGGGTGCGCGTGCAGCGCTGCCAGGCCCTTCTCGTAGCTGCGCAGCGTGCCGTCATTGAGCATGGTCTGCGCCGGACGCTGGCCGATCTCGGCGATCAGGTTGGCGGTGAACAGGCTGAACTCCGGCGAGGCGATGCCGATCACCAGGCCGGGGTTGGTGCAGAACTGGCCGCAACCGAGCACCACCGAATCGGCCAGTTCGCGGGCGATCCGCTCGCCACGGCTGGCCAGGGCGCCGGGCAGCACCAGCACCGGGTTGATCGAGCTCATCTCGGCGAACACCGGAATCGGCTGCGGGCGGGCCGCGGCCATGTCGCACAGGGCACGGCCGCCCTTGAGCGATCCGGTGAAGCCGACGGCCTGGATCGCCGGGTGCTTGACCAGCACCTCGCCGACGCCGCTGCCGTAGATCAAGCTGAACACGCCGGCGGGCATGCCGGTCGCGCGGGCGGCACGCAGGATCGCCTCGGCGACGAAGGCGGCGGTGGCCATGTGGCCGCTGTGCGCCTTGAACACCACCGGGCAGCCGGCAGCCAGGGCGGACGCGGTATCGCCACCGGCGGTGGAGAAGGCCAGGGGGAAGTTGCTGGCGCCGAACACGGCAACCGGCCCGACGCCGATGCGGTACTGGCGCAGGTCTGCCCGTGGCAGCGGCTGCCGCTCCGGCTGGGCACGGTCGATGCGCGCCGCGTAGAAGTCGCCCCGGCGCAGGACGCGGGCGAACAGGCGCATCTGGCCGCTGGTGCGGCTGCGCTCGCCCTGGATGCGCGCCGCCGGCAAGGCGGTTTCGCGGCAGACGATGGCGACGAAGTCGTCACCCAGTGCGTCGATCTCGTCGGCGATGGCGTCGAGGAAGGTGGCGCGCTGCGTGGCTGGCAGGCTGCGGTAGGCCGGGTAGGCTTCGGCAGCGGCCTTGGCGGCGGCGTCGACTTCTTCGGCGCTGGCCTGGATGAAGGCGTAGGGCAGGGGTTCGCCCGTGGTGGCGTCATGACTGCTGTGAACCACGCTGCCGGCGGCGCTGAATACGCCGCCGATGATGTTGTGGCCGATGGTGGAGGGCATTGCGGGCTCCTGTGTTTGCAGCGGTTCGGGAAGGCCCTGCGCTCGGCTGCGCAGGCGGCAGCCGAGCGAGGTGCAGCGGTCAGGCGGCGGCCGACCAGTTGGCGTACCACTGGCGGAACAGCTGGTACTGGGTCTCGGCGTAGCGGCGCTGGGCGTCGCTGAGCGCGTCGCTCTCGTTGAAGTGCAGGCGGTATTCCTGGTCGCCGTTGAGCACCATCAGGTGCTTGTAATAGAGCACCAGGTCGGTGCCTTCGTCGAAGGACGACAGCACGTTCAGCGCTTCGGAAAGCTCCCAGGCCCGGCGGCGCGCAACGGCATCGCCCTTGGCGGCCTGCCTGCTCAGCTCGACCAGTTGCAGCACTTCGCGTGGCAGGGCATTGCCGATGCCGGTGATGGCGCCGGTGGCGCCGCAGTTGACGAAGCCGTGCACCACCTGGGTATCCACGCCAGCCATGAGGATCACGCTGTCGTCCTGCGAGGTGATGTGTTCGGCGGCGTAGCGCATGTCGGCGGCGCCACCGAATTCCTTGAAGCCGACCAGGTTGGGGTACTGGCGGCGCAGCTTGAAGAACAGCTCGGCGCGGGTGGCGAAGCCGTAGTAGGGGCTGTTGTAGATCACCGCAGGCAGGTTCGGCGCGGCGGCGAGAATGGCGGAGAAGTGCGCCTCCTGGGCGGCCGGCGAGGCGCCACGGGACAGCACGCGGGGAATGACCATCAGGCCGTGAGCGCCGACCTTGGCGGCGTGCGCGGCGTGCGCCACGGCCTCACGGCTGTTCACGGCGCCGGTGCCGACGATGGTCGGCACGCCGGCTGCGACCAGGCGTGCCACGCCTTCCTGGCGCTCGGCCTCGGTGAGCAGCGGCCAGTCGCCCATGGAGCCGCAGTAGACCACCGCGCTCATGCCGATTTCGATCAGTTCCTTGCCCTTGCGCACCAGGGCGTCGAAGTCCGGCTTGCGCTCGGCGGTGCAGGGGGTCATCAGGGCGGGGATGGTGCCGATGAAGATGTTGCTCATGCTGTAGCCTCTTGGATAGATGCAGGGTATTTCGTATACGAAAATAAGCGTGCGAAGCGCACCATTCATTTCCAGGGTCTGGGCCGTAGCCCGGTTCACTGCGTCGGCGAGCCGGCGCTTGTCAATCTGCTGAACGCCGCGTTACAGCTGCACGTCCACCGGCCAGGTGTCCGACAGACGATAGCCGGTTGGCCAGGGGTCGTCCGGGTCGAGCATGTGCTGGTGGGTGCCGGTGATCCAGGCGCGCCCGGACAGGCAGGGGTAGATGGCCGTGCGCCCGGCGACCTCGGTCAGCGAGTCGATGCGGCAGTGGAACGCCGAGCCGATGATCGAGCGGCCGATGAAGCGCTCGCCCACCGCCAGCTGGCCCTTGGCATGCAGCACGGCCATGCGCGCCGAGCAGCCGGTGCCGCAGGGGGAGCGGTCGATCTTGCCGGGGCGGATGACCACCGCGTTGGCGCCAGTGGCCACGGCGTTCTCGTGCACCACCGGCGCGGCGATCTGGCAGAAGGAGAGGTGGTTCCAGTCCGGATTCAGCGGGTGGCTGAAGCCGAGCTGCTGGTTGGCCGCCTGGGTGATCTTCAGGCCGATGGCGACCAGGTCCGCGGCTTCGTCCGGGGTGATGGCGAAGCCCAGCCTGTGCGCGTCGGCGATGACGAAACTGTCGCCACCGTAGGCGGTGTCCACCTGCAGCGACCCGATGCCCTCGACCTCGATCCAGGCGTCGAGCCGGTCGGCGAAGGACGGCACGTTCTTCACTTCGACGCGCTCGGCCTTGCCGTTCTTGCAGTCGGCGAGCACTTCCACCAGGCCGCCGGGGGCTTCCAGGGTCAGCCGGGTCTGCGGTTCGCTCATCGGCAGGATGCCGCTGTCGAGCAGCACGGTGGCCACGCACAGCGAGTTGGAACCGGACATCGGCGGCACGTCGGCCGGCTCCATGATGATCCAGCCCATCTGCGCGGCGGGGTTCTTCGCCGGCACCAGCAGGTTGACGTGGCGGAACACGCCACCGCGCGGCTCGTTGAGCACGAAGTTGCGCAGGAAGTCGTCCTGCGCGACCCAGCGCGACTGCTGCCAGAGGGTCTCGCCGGGAGGCGGGGTGACGCCGCCGACGATGACGTCACCGACCTCGCCTTCGGCGTGGCAACTGACGACATGGATGAGTTTGCTGCTGCGCATGCTGCGGCTCTCCTAGTTGACCGACTTGAGGAAGTCGGCGGTTTCCGGGCGCTGCGGATTGCCGATCACCTGGTCGGGCGTGCCGATCTCGTGCACCAGGCCGTTGCGGAAGAACGCCACGCGGTCGGAGACGTCCCGGGCGAAGCGGATCTCGTGCGTCACCAGGACCATGGTCATGCCGTCTTCGGCGAGCATGCGCATGGTGTCCAGCACCTCGCCGACCAACTGCGGGTCGAGGGCGCTGGTGGCTTCGTCGAACAGCATGTAGTCGGGGCTCATGGCCAGTGCGCGGGCAATCGCCATGCGCTGTTGCTGGCCGCCGGAGAGCTTGCTGGGAAACACCTTGAGCTTCTCCGCCAGGCCGACGTGAGTCAGCTGCCTGACCGCCATCGCCTCGGCTTCCTCCTTGCTCAGGCCGAGCACCTTGCGCGGCGCCAGCATGACGTTCTCCAGCACCGTCAGGTGCGGGAAGGCGTTCCACTGCTGGAAGACGATGCCGATCTTCTGCCGCAGCCTGTTCAGGTCGGTGCCGGCGGCATGCACCTCGGTGCCATCGACGCGGATGCTGCCCTGCTGGATCGGCTCCAGGCCGTTGATGCACATCAGCAGGGTCGACTTGCCGGAGCCGGAGCCGCCGATGATCGACACAACCTCGCCCTTGTTCACCGTCAGGCTGACGCCCTTGATGACCTCGAGGTCGCCGAAGGATTTGTGGACGTTGTCGATCTCAATCATTTTCCTGCCACCTTTTTTCCAGCCGGGCGCCGAGTTGGGCGACGACCAGGCTCATGACGTAATAGATGATGCCGGCGATGCACAGCACCAGCAGCGGCTCCTGAATGCGCGTGACGATGGTCTGCGAGGCTCGCAGCAGCTCGACGATGCCGATCCACATGACCAGGGCGCTGTCCTTCATCACGCTCAGCACCAGGTTGAGCCAGCCGGGGAAGGCCACGCGGGTGGCGATCGGCAGCACGATGTAGCGCAGGTCCTGCAGGTAGCTCATGCCCAGCGAGCGCGAGGCGCGACGCAGGTTCGGCGGCACCGCGAGGACGCCACTGCGGACGATCTCGGTGCAGAAGGCCGCGGCGTAGACACCGAGCACGATGCAGCCGACGGCGAAGGCGCTGATGTTCAGCCCGGCGATGCTCTTCATGGCATTGAACAGCACGAACTGGATCAGCAACGGGACGCTGCGGAACACGTCCAGCACCCAGGCCAGCGGCAGGCTGGCGCGTGGCAGGGTGGCGCGCAGCAGGCCGAAGACGACGCCGGAGAGGGTGCCGATGAGCATGGCGCCGACGGTCAGCTGCAGGGTCACCCAGGCGCCGTCGAGCATGAACATCAGGTCGGTGGAGGTCAGGCTGGTTTCGAACATGTGCAGTCCTCCCTCAGTAGCGGAACAGACGCCAGGCCATCAGCCGTGCGACGAGCACGATGGTCTTGGCGATCAGGTAATAGAGCAGCGCCGCGAGGGCGAAGTACTCGAAGGTGCGGAAGGTCTTCACGTTGTAGTCCTGGGTCACGCCGGTGAGGTCGTTGTTCAGGCCCACGACCACGCCCAGCGAGGTCATCAGCACGGCCCAGACCATCTGGTTGGACAGCGGGTGGAAGACGATGCGCAGCAGCTGCGGCACGATGATCATGCGGTACGCCTGGAAGGCGTTCATGCCCAGCGAGCGGGCGGCCTTCATCTGGGTTTCCGGCACGGCCTTGAGGCCGCCACGGAAGTTCTCCGCCAGGTAGCCGGCGTTGTTGAAGGTGATGCCGGCGAGCAGGGCAACCCAGGAGCTGACGTGCAGCCCGAAACTGCCCAGCCCGAAGTAGAGGATGTAGATCTGGAACAGCGACGGCGTGTTGCGGGCGATGGACACCCAGGTATTGGCGAAATGCCGCAACGCCGGGTTCTTCATCTGCCGCATCACGGTCAGCAACAGGGCGATGAGCGTGCCGAGAAGCATCGACAGCGCGGCGGTCTCCAGCGTGACCCAGGCGCCGGCCAGCATGTCCGGCAGGGCCTTGAACGCTGAGCGCCAGTGGAAGGAATAATCGAACATCGATCAATGGGTTCCTTGCGGTTGAGGTTGTCCCAGCCAGGCCGGGAGTTGTCCCTGGTTCTGCCCGCTGCAGGCCGCGTCGACACACGCGGCAAGACTGCCGAAATGCACCTGGCGTCCGGCCAGCCCGGGGGCGTAGTGGGCGTACTTGCCCGAATTGGTCATCAGGTTGCGGCTGTCCGGCGGCACCACCGGCTCACCGAGCATGCACCAGCAGGTGTCCGTCAGCAGGCGCACGCCGAAGGCCTGCAGGGTGGCGACATGGCCGCTGGCGCTGGCCTGGTCGTGCACGGCACGCCCGCAGGTCACCACCACGGCGGTATGCGGATGGCGCGTGCGCCCGGCGCAGAGTTCGGCCAGCCTGGCCAGCTCGCTGGCCGAGGCGTGCGGGTTGCCGAGGGCGACCAGGCTGACCTCGCTCGAGTCGGCGCTGTTGAGCTCGGCCCAGCTGCTGCGCAGGTCCGCCAGCGTCACCTGCAGGGTGCGCCGTGGTGCCTGGCCGGCGAGGGCGCGGGTCACGTCCGGCGCCTCCGGGGTGATGCCGGCGATATGGAACATCGGCGCTGCCGAGGTGGTGGCGAAGGCCGCGCTGAAGGCCTTGAGGTCATCGCGGCTCGGCTGGCTGTGCTCGAGGCCGGCGAGTACCGGGATGTCGACGGTGGCGAGCAGCCCGACGTGGTAGCCCAGCAGCGGCCAGAAGCTGTCGTCGGCCTGCGCGGGCGCCTCGACCTCGAGCAACAGGCGCGCCTGGCGGCCCGCGTCGAGATGGCTGCCGGTGCGCGGCGCGCGGCCGGTGAGGGCGATGCAGATGTCGAGGAAGTCCGGGTACTTTAGCGTGCGCGCGCCGATCACGCTGTTGGCATAGGCCACTGCGTTGGATTCGGCCCAGACGATCTGCTCGCCGAACGTCGGTGCGCTGTCGAGCAGGTAGGGCGCGCAGGTGAAGCTGAGCTGCGCGCCCATCGCCATGTACACGTCGCCCAGGCGGCTGGCCGGTTCGCCGAACGTCGGATCGACGCCCAGGGCGCGCCACTGGCGCTGGTCCACCGAGATGGCGTTGAGGGTGGTCGGCACGCGCACCCTGGCGCCCCAGTCCAGCAACTGCTGGGCGAAGCGCAGGCTGGCCGAGCCGGTGTAGATGCAGCCATCGATATGCGCCTGGCTGATGTCGAGCAGTGCGCTGGCGCCCTGCAGTTCGGCCATGCGCACCAGCAATTGCATGGCGACCTGGGCGGCGCGGCCCTGTTCACCGGCGAGCAGGGCGCGGTCGCCGGCGTTGAGTTCGAGCGTGCTCGCCTGGGTTTCGACCGGCTCGAGCGGGCTGGCTTGCCAGCCATCGTCGGGTGCGTGGGCAAACAGCTGCAGGTTCGCCCCGTCGACGCGAGCGAAGCTGCCGTGGTGCGCGGCCAGCTGGGCGAACGCCGCATGACCGATGCACAGCACGGGTAGCTGGATGCCGAAGATGTGTTCGGCGACCAGGGCGCCGAGGCTGAGAATTTCGTCGGGTTCGGCCAGCACCAGCGCCGCTGGCGCCGGGCCTGACAGGATCAGCTCCAGCAGGACGCTGCTGCCGGTGCAGGAGCCGCGTCCACTGGGAATGGCCAGTACGCGCCCGGCCAGGGATTGCCCGCTCAGCGGGTGATGGCGGTCGATCACCTCGCCGTTGCTCGGGTCGACGCCGCCCCAGAAGCTCAGGCCGAGCGTGGCGTGCAGCAGTGGCCCCTGGCCTCGGCCGGCGACCAGGCAGCGACCGTCGATAGTAGTTGCAGGCATCGTCATCATCCCCACCAGGCGCGGCCGATCAGTAGTACACGGCGGGAACGGTCAGGTTGGCCGGCTTGATCTCCTCGCCCACCCACTTTTTCCACAGCTCGTCGTAGCGGCCGTTGCGCACCTGCTGGTTGACGAACAGGTTGAGGTAGTTGAGCAGGCCGTACTCGCTGCGCTTGGCGGCCAGGGACACGTAGTCGACGACGTAGGGGGCGTCGCCCGCGACCTTCAGGCCCTTGTACTTGCCGGACTTGAGGGTGGCGGCGGCCACGGTATTGGTCACCACGGTGGCGTCGATATGGCCCTGGCTCAGGGCGAGGATGGTGTCGTTCTGCGACTGGTAGGCGCGGAAGCTGCCTTCACCCCAGGCCTTCTGATCCTTCTCCAGGGCGATGGCCTCGTAGGTGCCGCTGGTGTTGCCGAGCTTCTTGCCTTTCAGGTCGGCGTAGCCGTTCACGCCGGTGTCTTCGCGGGTCAGCACGACCATCTGGAAGGCGAAGTAGGGCACGGTCATGCCAACCGTCTTGGCGCGCTCGAGGGTGTCGGAGGTGGAGGCGACGATGACGTCGGCCCGGCCGGAAACCAGCGCGGGAATGCGATCCGGGAAGGGGGTCTCGACCACTTCGGCCTCGACGCCGAGGATCTTCGCCAGATCGCTGCAGTAGTCGACGTCGAAACCGGCCGGCTTGTTCTGCTCATCGCGGAAGCCCATGGGCGGGAAGTCCAGGGTCACGGCGCAACGCAGTTTGCCGGATTCGATGATGTCGTCGAGCTTGTCGGCCTGGGCGTTGCCGATCAGCGAAGCGCTCAATGCGGCGCCGAGGGCGAGGGTGAGGGTCTTTCTGTTCATGTGCAGCCTCATGATGGGTGATGGTTGGCAGATGAATCGAGTATCAAGGATTTCGTATACGATATTTGATTAGCAAGGCCTGTGCCGATTTTCACCGACAGCCTGCTGCGAGGTGCCAGCCATTGTCTGGCAAGGGCTGCAGAGGGGAAGGCGAGCAAGGTGACGCAGCGCGCGGCGCTGGCGAACTGTCACCGTGTTACATAACGAAGCATGACGGCGCACGTTTGCCCCGAAGCGGAACACGCTTGCTCAGAGCTGGCGCCGGGCGTCGCGATACTGGCTGGGAGAGAGGCCGGTCAGGGCCTTGAACTGGCGGCTGAAGGCGCTGTGATCGGTGTAGCCGCAGCGCAGGGCGACCTCGGTGATCGGCAGTTCGCCCTGCAGCAGCTGGCTGGCCGAGCCGAGCCGCGCCTTGTGGATCATCTGCCGTGGCGTGAGCTGGAAGATGCGCTTGCACAGGCGCTCCAGCTGCGCCACCGAGAGCCCGGCCAGTTCGGTCAGCTCGGCCAGGCTGATCGGGCGCGCGTGGTGCTGGCGAATGTAGTCGTCCACCGCAGCCAGCTTCTGGTAGGCCGGGTGGGTGTCCTGCGCGGCCTGCAGGTCACACGACACGCCAGCCATGCCGATCACGTTGCCGGCGACATCGTGCAGCGCCAGCTTGTGGGTCAGGCACCAGCCGGTGAGGTGTCCGGGGTACAGGTGCAGTTCGAGCTGATCCTCCAGCCGCGCCCCAGCCTGCAGGACCTGCAGGTCCTGGGCGGTGTACTGCGGGCCCAGGTGCGACGGGAAGACCGCCTCGGCGGTGCGGCCGAGCAGCGCCTGCTTGTCCTTGCAGCCGCAGCGCCGGACCAGCGTCTGGTTGACCATCATGTAGCGCGCCTGCGGGTCCTTGATGAAGAACACCACGCCGGGCATTGCGTCCAGCAACGGCGCGACCGCCGCAAGGCTGTCGAGCAGCGCGGGCAGGTCGGTGAGCGTGGAACGTGGCAGCAGGTCTAACATCGTGCGACTGACAGGTGGCGGCCCCTGAGCATACGGCTCGCGGGGCCGCCTGGGTAGTGCTCGAACGGCGCTATTGCAGGTGCAGCAGGGTGTCGATGCGCGCCGGGCTGAGCGGCGAGCGGGGCGCCGGCTGTGGCCAGTCGAACAGCACCTGCGCGGCGGCTGCGCAGACGCGTCCCTGGCAGGCGCCCATGCCGCAGCGGCTGGCCATCTTGGCCTGGCTCCAGCCAGCCTGGTCGCGGACGGCCGCCAGCGGCACGTCTTCGCAGCGGCAGAGCAGGGTCTCGGGCCTGGCGAGGTGCTTGACCTCGTCACGCAAGGCGAACGCTGCGTTCAACGCCTTGGCGAACCCCTGCCAGTGGTGCCGTCGTGGCCACAGGCGCCGCGCTGCGTCGTGCTCGCCGACTGCCGCATGGCCGGCGATGGCGCCTTCCACCAGGGCTTTCTCGCTGCCGCCGAAGCCGGTGCTTTCGCCGGCGGCGTAGTGGTCGGCGAGGCTGGTGGCCTGCCAGTCATCCACGGCCAGTGCATTGAGTTCGATGCGGCAGCCCAGGGCCTGGCCAAGTTGCAGGTTGGCTATCAGGCCGAAGCCACATGCCAGGCGGTCACAGGCGACTTCGCGGATGCGCCCGCCGATGCTCAGGCGCACGGCTTGCAGGCGCCCGTCACCGAGTGCTTCGACGACATGGCTGTTCGCCCTGTAGCCCGGATGGAACAGCGTGCAGGCCTGCAGCAGCTTGCCTGGCCAGCGCGGCAGTTGCGCGGCGAAACCGGCGACGGCTGACCAGTGTGCCTGCTCGGTGATGTTCAGCACCTGCGCGCCGTTGTCCTGCGCCGTGGCGGCGCTGGCGAGCAGCAGCGGGCCGCTGCCGGCGACGACGATGCGCTCGCCGGCGACCGGCAGGCCGCCCTTGATCAGTGCCTGCAGGCCACCCGCGCCGGTGACCCCGGGCAACGTCCAGCCGGGAAACGGCAGCAGCAGCTCCCGCGCGCCGGTGCAGAGAATCAGCTTGTCGTAGTGGATGATCCATCCGCGCGTGGGGTCCTCCAGCAACAGCGCCTTGGGGCCGGCCAGGGCGACCACGCGGGTGCACGGCAGCCACTCGACATTCGCCAGCGCCTCCAGCTGTTGCCGGTAGGCGCGCGCCTGCGCCGGCAGGTGCGCCTGCGGGCCGTCGCGCCAGATCTGTCCGCCCGCGGCGGGATTGTCGTCGACTATGGCGATGCGCGCGCCGCTGGGGGCCGCGGCCAGAGCTGCCGCCATGCCGGCGGGGCCGGCGCCGACGATGAGCAGGTCCACCTTCATGCTCGGGTCTCCACGTGCATGCCGTCCTGGCACAGGGTCTGGCAGGCCAGGCGCCGCTGGCCATCGATGTTCACGCGACACTCCTGGCAGATGCCCATGCCGCACAGCGGGGCGCGGCGCTCGCCACTGACCGAGGTGCGGCTGCTGCCGTCGCCACCGAGCGCGAGCGCGGCGGCGACCGTGGTGCCGGGGGCCACCCGCAATGGGCTGCCGTCGAGAGTCAGTTCAGGCATGCGCGCGTACTCCTGGGAAGCGTTGTGGCAGGTAGGCATCCACCTGCAAGGGGGCGGGTTCGCCGAGCAACTGGGCGATCAGCAGATCGGCGCTGCCCGGTGCAGTGGTCACGCCCAGCCCTTCATGGCCGACGGCCAGCCACAGGCCCTGGCGTTGCGGGTGCGCGCCGAGCAGCGGCAGGCCGTCCGGGCTGGCGGCGCGAAAGCCGGTCCAGGCGCGGATGGCGTTGAGCCGGGCCAGCCCCGGCACGTAATCGACGGCGCGCTGCAGCATCTTCGCCAGCATCCATGGCTCGACGGTGGGGTCGCTGGTGTTGAACTGCCGCGATGCGCCGATGAACAGCTGTCCGGTCGGGCGCGGCTGGACATTGGCGGCGGTCGAAGGGCCGCTGGCGTTGTGCGCGCTGGTGACGTAGCCCAGCTCCACCAGGGTGTGGCTGATGCGTCCGGGGTAGCGGTCGGTGATCAGCAGGTGGCCCTTCTTCGGTTCGATCGGCAGCTCCGGGCAGAGGGTGCTGGCGTGGGTGCCGCCGGCGAGAATCAGCGCCTGGGCGCTGAGCCAGCTGCCGTCCTCCAGGCGCACGCGCTGGCCGTCCACCTCGACGACGTGCGCCTGGCGTTGTTCGATCAGCGGGTGGTCGAGCAGCCAGCGCGCGACGTTGGGCGCATAGAGGATGCCGTCACCGATCACGCGCAGACCGCCGTGCAGGCCGTCGCGCAGCTCAGGTTCGGCCCGTTGCAGGGCCGTGGCGCCGAACAGCTCGCAGTCCAGCCCGTGATCACGCAGCACCTGATACTTGGCCTCGGCCACGGCCATTTCCTCGGCATTGGCGGCCAGCCACAGGGTGCCGTTCTGCCGGTAGGCGCAGTCCTCCGGCATGTCCCGCGACCAGTCGCGCCAGCGTTGCACCGAGTATTGGCTGAGGGCCAGCTCGGCCGGGTTGTCGTCGAGCACGATCAGGTGGCCCATGCCGGCAGCGGTGGCGGCGCGCAGGCCGGCATCCAGCACCAGCACGCGGTGCCCGCGCCGGGCCAGTTCGTGGGCGCAGGTGGCGCCGACGATGCCGGCGCCGATGACGATGAAGTCGGCGCCGTCGCTCACAGCACGATGCCCCAGGCGAAGGGGTCGTCGTCCTCGATCAGCAGGGTAGCCTCGGCACTGACGTTGGCCCGGCCGCGAATGGTCGGGATGATGCGGCCACCTTCGGCGGTCTCGTAGCGGCCTTCGAACTGGCTGCCGATCACGCTGGCCTGGCGCCAGGTCGTGCCGGGTTGCAGCTTGCCGTCGGCGGCGAGGCAGGCCAGCTTGGCGCTGGTGCCGGTGCCGCAGGGCGAACGGTCGTAGGCTTTGCCGGGGCAGAGCACGAAGTTGCGGCTGTCGGCTTCGGCGTCATCGGCGAACAGCTCGATGTGGTCGATCAGGCCGCCGTCCTCACCGCGAATGCCCTGGTCTTCCAGCGCCTGCTGCACGGCCGCGCTGTAGCGGGTCAGGGCCTCGAGGTTGTCGCCCGCCACGCGCAGGCCGTGGTCGCTGATCAGGAAGAACCAGTTGCCGCCCCAGGCGATGTCGCCGGTGACGTCACCCTGTCCGGGCACGCCCAGGGTGACCGCCTTGCGGTAGCGGTAGGCCGGCACGTTGCGCACGCTGACCGAGCGATCCTCATGCAGGGTCGCCTCGACGGTGCCGACAGGCGTCTCGATCTTGTGCACGCCGGGCCCGATCCGCCCCAGGTGGGCCAGGGAGGCCACCAGGCCGATGGTGCCGTGCCCGCACATGCCGAGGTAGCCGGTGTTGTTGAAGAAGATGACACCGGCACAGGCCTGGGGATCGACCGGGGTACACAGCAGGGCGCCCACCAGGACGTCGCTGCCGCGTGGCTCCAGCACGCTGGTCGCCCGCCACTGGTCGTGCTGGCTGGCCAGGCGTTGCCGGCGCTCGGCCATGCTGCCGCTGCCCAGGTCAGGAAAACCGCTGATGATCAGGCGGGTCGGTTCACCGCCGGTGTGGGAGTCGATTACCTCGATACGTTTCATGTGGCCATGCCTGCAGTCGTGTTGAGTGACTACAGGGTGACGCGAGGCGCAGCGTCCGGCTTGAGGGATTTGCCTGGGGCGAATGACGAAATCGGCACAGCCTCGGGGCGACTGAATAGGCCGGGGGCGGACCTCAGCGGTGGCCCGGCAAATGCGCGAAGAGGCTGCTGCAGACACCGGTGATGTGTTCCTCGAGCAGCGCCACCGCATGCTCCGTGTCGCGGCTGCGACAGGCGTCGATGATCGCGCGGTGCTCGTGGTCGGCGCGGTCCTTGCCCTCCGACAGGCTCATCTGCATGCGCAGGTAGCGCTCCAGCTTGTCGTGGATCGAGCGGATCAGGCTGACCAGGAAAGGCCGCTGCGCCGGCTCGTACAGGCAGGCATGCAGCTTCCAGTTGAGTTCGGCCCAGCGCCCCACGTTTTCCTCGCCGACGAACTCCTCGCAGATGCGCTCGGCGCGGGCGAAGGTCTCCTCGGTCATGTTCGGAATGGCCAGGCGCAGCACCTTGTTCTCGAGGAGGATGCGCACCTCGAACATCTGCGCCAGCTCCGGCTCGGAGATCCGTGTCACCACGGCGCCCTTGTTGCGCTGGAACAGGACCAGGCCCTCGGCCTCCAGGCGCTTGAGTGCCTCGCGCACGGGAATCTTGCTGACGTTGAACAGCTGCGCCACGTCGTCCTGGCGAATCGGCTCGCCTTCGGCGATATCGCCCGCGACGATGGCGTCACGCAGGTGCGTGGTGATGACCTCCGATGCCGTTGGCGTGAGGCCGAGGTTGGGGGCGTTGACACGGGCAAGGGGCAAGGGGGCGGTACTCTCTTCAGCTATCGCGGATATTTTATACGAAATTTCTCGAGCGGATCGTAGGGGTATTTCGCAGCTTGCCCGATTCTACGGACTTGTTGCCCGGTTCTGCCGATCTCGTTGGCGGGCAACGACACCGTGCTGTTCGCCCACTACAGTGATGGTCTGGCTCCCTGTGGGCCTGACCGTGAACGCCGGCGAGCCTGGCGAGACTATTCAGACACCATCAAGTCAAGGTGGGCAGACCATGATTACCCTGAATCTCAATGGCAAGGACCATGAGCTGGACGTGGCCGACGACATGCCGCTGCTCTGGGCCCTGCGTGACGTCGCCAATCTCACCGGCACCAAGTATGGCTGCGGCATGGCGCTGTGCGGTGCCTGCACGGTGAATGTCGAGGGACAGCCGACCCGCTCCTGCGTCACCCCGGTATCGGCCGTGGTCGGCAAGCGCATCAGCACCATCGAAGCGGTCGCCGAGGACAGCGTCGGCAAGGTCGTGCAGGAGGCCTGGCGTGAGCTCGACGTGGTGCAGTGCGGCTACTGCCAGTCTGGCCAGATCATGGCGGCCACGGCACTGCTCAGCAGCAACAAGGCGCCGAGCGATGCCGATATCGACGCGGCCATGAGCGGCAACATCTGCCGTTGCGCCACCTATGTGCGGATTCGTGCGGCCATCCATCAAGCCGCCGAGCAACTGGCCTAAGACCTCTCCAGGGTCTGCTGCGCGTCGCGCGTGCGGGGCTTAGAACCGATTCGGAATGCATGCAGCACATCAACGCATGTGCGAACCCAGTCCGTCGTCGATCGGTTGTTGCCTTGCCCGCCTCTGGCTCGCGAGACCCTGAACAGGTTTTCTTCGGAGAACTGAATCATGGGCAAGATCGAAACCCCCGATAGCGCCGCTCGCGGCATCCTCAACGTCAGCCGTCGCTCGCTGCTCAAGGGCACGGGCGGGCTGGCGCTGGGCATCTTCTTCGCGCCGCTGATCCGCGGCATGGATGCACTGGCCGCAGGTGGCCCGCTGGAGCCGAACGCCTTCGTGCGGATCGACCTGGATGGCAGCGTGACCGTGCTGGCCAAACACCTGGAGATGGGCCAGGGCAGCTACACCGGCCTGGCCACGTTGCTGGCCGAAGAGCTGGACGCCGATTGGGAAACGGTGCGCGTCGAAGGCGCGCCGGCCGATGTGAAACGCTACAACAACCTCGCCTTCGGCCCGATGCAGGGCACGGGCGGCAGTACCGCCATGGCCAACTCCTGGGAGCAGATGCGCAACGCCGGGGCCACGGCCAAGGCCATGCTGGTGGCTGCGGCGGCGCAGCGCTGGGCAGTGCCGGCCAGTGAAATCAGCGTCAGCAAGGGGGTGGTCAGTCACCCCGGCTCGGGGCGCAGTGCCGGTTTCGGCGAACTGGTCGAGGCGGCTGCGGCGTTGCCGGTGCCCGAGCAGGTGCAGCTCAAGCAGCCGCAGGACTTCAAGCTGATCGGCAAGGTGGAGCTGCGCCGCAAGGACAGCCCGGGCAAGACCGACGGCAGTGCCGTGTTCACCCAGGACTTCAAGCTGCCGGGCATGCTGGTGGCGATGGTCGCCTATCCGCCGCGTTTCGGTGGCGTGCCGCGTTCCGTCGACAGCAGCAAGGCCAAGGCCGTGCGCGACGTGGTCGACGTGGTGGAGTTTCGCGACCTGCCGCACGGCCGTGCCGGCGTCGCCGTGCTGGCGAAGAACACCTGGGCCGCGCGCCAGGGGCGTGATGCCCTGGTGATCGACTGGGACGAGAGCCAGGCGTTCACCCTCGGCAGCGAGGAAATCCTCGCCCAGTACCGCGAGAGTGCCGGCAAGCCCGGCCTGCCGGCTGCCGCCCGTGGCGACGCCGATGCGGCGCTGGCCAAGGCGGCGAAAACCATCGAGGCCGACTACGAGTTCCCGTACCTGGCGCATGCGGCGATGGAGCCGATGAACTGCCTGGTGAAGCTCTCCGCCGATCGCTGCGAGATCTGGAACGGCGAGCAGTTCCAGACCGTCGACCAGGCGATCATCAGCGGCTACCTGGGCTTCAAGCCGGAACAGGTGTCGCTGACCCAGCTGTATGCCGGCGGCAGTTTCGGGCGCCGTGCCAGCTCGCGTTCGGATTACCTGCTGGAGGCCGTGGCGATCACCAAGGCCGCGCGCGACAAGGGCGTGGACGCACCGGTGAAGATGGTCTGGGCGCGTGAGGACGATACCCGTGGCGGCTTTTTCCGCCCGATGTACCTGCACCGTGCGCGCATCGGCCTGGATGAGGCCGGCAAGTTGCAGGCCTGGCACAACCGCATCGTCGGCCAGTCGATCATCGCCGGCACCTCGATGGAGCCGTTCCTGGTCAAGGAGGGCATCGACCATACCTCGGTCGAAGGTGTTTCCAACCTGTCCTATGCGGTGCCCAACCTCAAGGTGGAGCTGAGTACGCCGAGCAACATCAAGGTGCCGGTGCTGTGGTGGCGCTCGGTCGGGCATACCCATACCGGCTATGTGGCCGAGACCATGATCGACGAAGCCGCGGTGGCGGCCGGCCAGGACCCCTATGCCTTCCGCCATGCGCTGCTGGAAAACCATCCGCGTCACCGTGGCGCGCTGGAGCTGGCGGCCAGGCAGGCGGGCTGGGACAAGCCGCTGGCCGCCGGTGCGGCGGGCGAGAAGCGTGGACGCGGCATCGCCGTGCACGAGTCGTTCGGCTCGTTCGTGGCGCAGGTCGCCGAGGTGACGGTGAAGGCCGACGGCAGCTATCGCCTGGATCGCGTGGTGTGTGCGGTGGACTGCGGTATCGCCATCAACCCGGACGTGATCAAGGCACAGATGGAGGGTGGGATCGGCTTCGCCCTGGCGGCGGCCCGGCACAGTGCGATCACCTTGAAGGATGGACGGGTCGAGCAATCGAACTTCCACGACTTCCAGGTGCTGCGCATGAACGAGATGCCCAGGGTCGACGTGCATATCGTGCCCTCTGCGCAGAACCCGACCGGTGTCGGCGAGCCCGGCGTGCCGCCCCTGGCGCCGGCGCTGGCCAATGCACTGTTCGCGGCCACCGGCGTACGCCTGCGCAAGCTGCCGTTCCCGACGCAGATCAAGGCCTGACCGAGAGCAGGCGCTGGACACAAGACGCCCGGGCAGGTTGCCCGGGCGTTTTTGTGTGGGGTGTTTGCGTGGCTGATTCGTGAGTGGCTGATCGCGGCTGAAGCCGTTCTTACAGGGGCGTGGCGTAGCCCGGATGCAATCCGGGGTAGGGGTTGCCCTGCGTGGGGGCGTGGTCGTGCTGGACTTTTCGAGGGGCGTCGCGGCTGAAGCCCCTCCCACAAGGCTGGGGCCGGCGGATGTGATGGGTGCTCGAG
>NZ_SBHZ01000006.1 GCF_004521985.1 Ectopseudomonas khazarica | reverse complement strand
AAGAATTTTTTCTTTCTACTCAACCACTTGCGCTTTCGATCAGAGCTTCTTCTCTCCAGCGGGAGGCGCATTCTACAGCGTTCAAAACCGCTGTCAACCACCTCTTTTCTACCGCTTTCGATCCACTCGACCGAATCACCAACAGGGCTCAACCATCACCCTGTCGACCGGCGCGCATTCTACACGCCTGATCCAGCTTTGCAACCCCTCTTTTAAACTTAACTTATTGATTAACAAGAAGTTTTCGAAGAGCTTCATCGCTGAAGTGGCGCGCATTCTACAACCCACAGAACGCGCGTCAAGCTTAAATTGCAATTTTATTACTCGGCCTTGAGAACGACCCGCGCGAAGGCTTTCTTGCCCGCCTGGCAGACATGGGCCTCGCCCACCTTGAACAGGAAGGAACGATCGACCACCTCGCCATCGACCCGCACGCCGCCGGAGCCCAGCAGATCACGTGCCACCGCAGCGTTCTTCACCAGACCTGCCTTATTAAGGACGGACGAGATCGGCATATCTTCAGCCGAAACCAGTTCGACCTCGGGCAAGTCGTCCGGCAGCTCGCCATCCTTCATACGGTTACCGGCCGAGCGATGCGCATTGGCAGCCGCCTCTTCACCATGGAAACGCGCAACCAGTTCCTCGGCCAGCTTGATCTTGATGTCACGCGGGTTGGCACCCTGCTCGACATCGCGCCTGAACTGCTCGATCTCCTCCATGGAGCGGAAGCTGAGCAGCTCGAAGTAGCGCCACATCAATGCATCCGGCATGGACACCAGCTTGTTGTACATCACGCCAGGCGCTTCCTGGATACCCACGTAGTTACCCAGGGACTTGGACATCTTCTTCACGCCATCGAGCCCTTCGAGCAGAGGCATGGTGACGATGCACTGCGACTCCTGACCGTAGGCACGCTGCAGTTCGCGCCCCATCAGCAGGTTGAACTTCTGGTCGGTACCGCCAAGTTCCACATCGGCCTTGAGCGCAACGGAGTCGTAGCCCTGCACCAGCGGGTAGAGGAACTCGTGAATGGCAATCGGCTGGTTGCTGCTGTAGCGCTTGTCGAAGTCATCGCGCTCGAGCATCCGCGCCACGGTGTACTGCGACGCCAGGCGAATGAAGTCGGCCGGAGTGAGCTGATCCATCCAGGAGGAGTTGAACGCCACCTCGGTCCTGGCCGGATCGAGGATCTTGAACACCTGCTGCTTGTAGGTCTCGGCGTTGTCCAGTACCTGCTCGCGGGTCAGCGGCGGACGGGTAGCGCTCTTGCCGCTGGGATCACCAATCATTCCGGTGAAGTCACCGATCAGGAAGATCACCTGATGCCCCAGCTCCTGGAACTGACGCAGCTTATTAATAAGCACGGTATGACCGAGGTGCAGATCCGGCGCGGTAGGATCGAACCCCGCCTTGATCCGCAGCGGCTGACCACGCTTGAGCTTTTCGACCAGCTCCGCCTCAACCAGAACCTCTTCCGCACCGCGCTTGATCAGCGCCAGCTGCTCTTCGACCGACTTCATGACAGAACCCGCAACCACTGGAAATTGAAAGGGAACCAACCATACAAGATCGCAAACTAATTACAAGTTTTGCCCATGGTTGGCCCGGCGGTCGCAGACAGGGCATCTCAAGGGTTGCCCCGAGCCGATTTTGGTTATATTTTATACAGTTAATGCACATTCCAAGAAAACGCCTCACGCCATGACGCAAAATATCCCTAAAGCCCCGCCCTACCCCAAGAGCCATATCCTGGCTGCGAGTGGTGTAGCTGCGCTGCTGAGCCTGGCTCTGCTGGTGTTTCCTTCGCGTGAAGTCGAAGCGCAGAAGACCTTTCTCGATCTGGACCTCGGCAGCGACGCCGAGCTGGTGCTGCAGGAAAAGGACGACCTCCGAGCGGGACAGCCAGCCTCTGGCGCTGCCTCGCCGTTCGCCAAGATCGGACCGAGCGCAGATAGCGCCGAAAACAGCGTCGGAGATGGCGCTGATGAAAAGAATCCAGCAACAGCCGACACCACTCCTTCCGATCCCAACCAGCACAGCGTCACCGTCAGCAACGGCGATACGCTGTCCACGGTCTTTGCCAAGGTCGGGCTGAACGCGAACGACCTGCACGAGGCGCTCAACAGCAGCAAGGAAGCCAAGCAGTTCAGCCGCCTCAAGGTCGGCCAGGTACTCGACTTCCAACTGGGTGACGACGGCAAGCTGAAAAGCCTGCAGAGCAAGCTCAGTGAACTGGAAACCATTCGCCTGAGCCGTGACGCCGATGGCTTCGATTTCCAGCGTGACCAGGTCAAGCCGGAAGTCGTGACGGCCTACAGCCATGGCGTGATCAACAGCTCGCTGTTCCTCTCGGCCAAGCGTGCCGGCCTGTCTCATGGCTTGACCATGGACCTGGCCAACGTCTTCGGTTACGACATCGACTTCGCCATGGATATTCGCGAAGGCGACGAGTTCGAGGTGATCTACGAGGAGAAGGTGGTCAACGGCAAGCGCGTCGGCACCGGCGACATCCTGTCCGCACGCTTCACCAACCGCGGCAAGACCTACACCGCCGTGCGCTACACCAACAAGCAGGGCGCGACCAGCTACTACAGCGCCAACGGCGAAAGCATGCGCAAGGCCTTCATCCGCACGCCGGTGGACTTTGCCCGCATCAGCTCGCGCTTCTCCACCGGACGCAAGCACCCGATCCTGAACAAGATTCGCGCGCACAAGGGTGTCGACTACGCAGCGCCACGCGGCACACCGATCAAGGCGGCCGGCGACGGCAAGATCGCCCTGGCCGGTCGTAATGGCGGTTATGGCAATACGGTGATCATCCAGCACGGACAGCGCTACCGGACGCTCTATGCGCACATGCAGGGCTTCGCCAAGGGTATTCGCAACGGCGTCAACGTCAAGCAAGGGCAGATCATCGGCTATATCGGCACCACCGGCCTGTCGACCGGCCCGCACCTGCACTACGAGTTCCAGGTCAATGGTGTGCACGTCGACCCGCTGAGCCAGAAGCTGCCAATGGCCGACCCGATTGCTGCGAGCGAGAAGCAACGCTTCATGCAACTGAGCAAGCCGCTGATGGCACGCATGGATCAGGAAAAGGCCACCATGCTGGCCAGCAACAAGCAGTAATCCATGTCTCTCTATATAGGTGTGATGTCCGGTACCAGCCTGGACGGCCTGGACATCGCACTGATCGAGCAAGACCACTCCCCTCGCCTCCTCGCGACCCTCTACCGGCCAATGCCCGAGACGCTGCGTAGCGATCTGCTGGCACTCTGCGCACCTGGCGAGAATGAGCTGGCTCGCGCCGCCATTGCCGAACAACGCTGGGTCGAGATTGCCGCACAGGGCATCGACGAGCTGCTGAAACAGCAGAACCTGACCACACAACAGATTCGCGCTATTGGCAGCCATGGCCAGACCGTGCGCCATGAACCTGCCCGTGGTTTCACCATCCAGATCGGCAACCCCGCGCTACTCGCCGAGCTGACCGGCATCTGCGTGGTCGCGGACTTCCGCCGCCGTGATGTTGCGGCGGGTGGCCAGGGCGCGCCCTTGGTGCCCGCCTTCCATCAGAGTCTGTTTGCTGATGGCCAGCGTCAGGTGGCCGTGCTCAACGTCGGCGGTTTCAGCAATCTCAGCCTGCTGGCCCCGGATGGAGAGGTGCTGGGCTTCGACAGCGGCCCTGGAAACGTTCTGCTCGATGCCTGGATTCATCACTGCCAGGGGCTCAACTATGACCGCGACGGTGCCTGGGCTGCCACTGGCACCGTGCACCCCGGCCTGCTGAGCCGACTGCTGAGCGATCCGTTCTTCGCGACGGCCGGCCCCAAGAGTACCGGCCGCGAGCTGTTCAACCTCGACTGGCTGCTCGGCCACCTGCAGGCCTTGCCTGCGATAGCGGGCGAGGATGTTCAGGCGACGCTGGTCGAACTCACTGCCCGTAGCATCACCAGTGCCTTGCGCACTGCGCAGGCCCATACCGATGTCCTGCTGGTATGCGGCGGCGGCGCGCACAACACCTGTCTCATGCAGCGCCTGAGCGCGCTGATGCAAGGAGCCGACGTGCGGAGTACGGCTGCGCAGGGTATCGACCCGGACTGGGTCGAGGCCATGGCCTTCGCCTGGCTCGCCCACTGCGCCCTGGAGGGGATTCCGGGTAACCGGCCGAGCGTTACCGGAGCCGCAGGGCTGCGCATCCTCGGCGCGATCTATCCCGCCTGAACGAAAACGCCGCGCATCGAGCGCGGCGTTTTTCATCTGCCAAGGTGCTCAGATCGAGAAGGACGAACCACAGCCACAGGTCGTGGTGGCATTGGGGTTCTTGATCACGAAGCGCGAACCCTCGAGCCCTTCCTGGTAATCGACCTCGGAGCCGACCAGATACTGGAAGCTCATGGCATCGACCACCAGGCTGACACCCTCGCGCTCGACGATGGTGTCATCCTCGGCGACGTCTTCATCGAAGGTGAAGCCGTACTGAAAGCCCGAGCAGCCACCGCCCGTGACGAACACGCGCAACTTCAGACGCGGATTGCCTTCCTCATCGACCAGGGTCTTCACCTTGCTGGCCGCACCCTGGGTGAAGTGCAAAGGGGCAGGGGTGAAGGTTTCGACGCTCATGCTGAACTCCCGGCGCCATGCGCCATACTGCGTTGGGCATGCATTATCCGCTTGCCCTACAAAATTGGTCAACTATTGCTCGGCATCTACCAAGGCTGGCAGCTCAAGCGGCTTGTCGCCGTCCTTGAGATGGTGAAGGCGACCTTCGATCTGCGCCCCCATGGCCATTTCCATCAGGGCATAGTGCAGATTGCCGCGCACACGCGAACGCGCGCCCAGTTCGAGATGGCCGCTGGCGAACACGTCACCGATCACTTCGCCGTCGATGACGATATGGGGGGCCCGCACCTCTCCTTCAACCAGCCCACCCACACTGACGCGAACCAGCCCTTCGGTGGCCAGCAGGTTTCCGGTGACCTTGCCGTCCACCTGCACCGCGCCCTGAAAGCGCATGTCGCCCACCAGCTCGGCACCGGCAGCGATCAGGCTGGTCTTGCCGCTGAAACGCTGCAGGTCGGGTTTGGCCTTGTCTTTACTCCACATGGGGGGTCATAACTCCTGATTTGATCCATTCGAACGTACGGTTCAGCGGCTTGTCGCCTTCGACTTCCGCCTGAACCTTGACCTGAAGCGGCTCGAAGCCTTCAGGCAGCTGCAATTCACCGAAGCGGCCAGCCTCGGGAAAGGACTGGAAATGCTTGAAGGAAAATGGGATGGGGTTTTCACTCACGTCATCGGACAACGTCGACAGAGCCAGAGAAGCGGGTTTACCCCCCTGCCGACCTTCGACGGTGACACGCATTTTCCCCTGCAGCGCCTCGTCACTGGCGCCAACTCGGCTCATCAGCAATTTGTAGCGGAAACGCCGAGGTACGTCCGTGGCTTGCAGCTCAAACGTGCGAATGCGCAGGCCTTCGCGGCGACTGGCAGGCGCCAGCACACCCTTGTAGAAGGCCAGGTCCTGCTGCTGCTTGAAGATCTGCTCCTCGAGCAGCTTGATGGTCAGGCGGTTCTGTTCGATCGCCTGCTGACTCACCTTGTCGCTGCTGCCCACCACCGCCAGGCGCTGGCGCAGCAGCTCCAGTTCCTGGTCCTGCTCGGCCAGGCGCGTCAGCAGCGCCTGCGTTTGCTCCGGGCTCTGCTGCGGCGCAGCCTGCGGCCAGTACCAGCCCAGGGCGAATGCCGCTGGCAGCGCGAGCACCAGCAGCAACAGCGACCAGCGACGTCGACGATCACGGCGCGGATCGCTGAGGCGAACTTCCCAACCCGCTGTCACGGCAGCAGAGCCGCGTGCGACAGACCGAGGCGCTCGTCGAGGCCGAAGAGGATGTTCATGTTCTGCACTGCCTGGCCGGACGCCCCCTTGACCAGGTTGTCGATGACCGACAGCACCACCACCAGGTCACCGCCCTGAGGCCGATGCAGCGCAATCCGGCAGACATTGCCGCCGCGCACGCTGCGGGTTTCCGGGTGGCTGCCGGCCGGCATCACGTCGACGAACGGCTCGCCCGCATAGCGCTTCTCGAACAGTGCCTGCAGATCCACCGAGGTATCGGCCACGCGCGCATACAGGGTGGCGTGAATGCCACGGATCATCGGTGTCAGGTGCGGAACGAAGGTCAGGCCGACGTCGCTGCCCGCGGCCAGGCGCAGCCCCTGGCGGATTTCCGGCAGGTGGCGATGGCCTTTGACCGAGTAGGCTTTCATGCTTTCGCCGGCCTCGCAGAACAGCGAGCCGACGCTGGCACCACGCCCGGCGCCGCTGACACCACTCTTGCAGTCAGCAATCAGACTGCCGGTGTCTGCCAGCCCGGCCTCCAGCAACGGGATCAGGCCAAGCTGGGTGGCCGTCGGGTAGCACCCCGGCACGGCGATCAGACGCGCCGCCTTGATCGCCTCACGGTTGACCTCGGGCAGGCCATAGACCGCCTCGCTCAGCAGCTCCGGCGCGCCGTGCGGCTGGCCGTACCACTTGGCCCACTCCTCGGCATCCTGCAGACGGAAGTCGGCGGACAGGTCGATCACTCGCGTGCCGGCAGCCAGCAGTTCGCCGGCCAGGGCATGGGCCACACCGTGAGGCGTGGCGAAGAACACCACATCGCAGGCGCCCAGAGTGGCGACGTCCGGCACGCTGAATGCCAGGTCCGGGTAGTGGCCGCGCAGGTTGGGGTACATCTCGTCGACACGCAGGCCGGCTTCGGAACGGGAAGTGATGACGGTCACTTCAGCCTGCGGGTGTTGCGCCAGCAGACGCAGCAGTTCGACACCGGTGTAACCCGTGCCGCCGACGATACCGACCTTGATCATCACATACCCCTTCACAAAAGCCATTGGAAAGTTGCCGATGATAAAGCCGCATCGGCCAAGCTCCAACCGCAGAGGTGACGTAAAGCGTTGCCTGCCTCTACTATCGGGGCAATTTTCAGCATGAGACACGCAAATGCTCTATCTCTGGCTCAAGGCCCTGCACATCATCGCCATGGTCTGCTGGTTCGCCGGCCTGTTCTATCTGCCGCGCCTGTTCGTCTATCACGCGATGAGCGACGACAGCGCCAGCCATGAACGTTTCCGCGTGATGGAGCGCAAGCTCTACCGCGGCATCATGCTGCCGTCGATGATCGCGACACTGGGCCTGGGCATCTGGCTGCTGAGCCTCAACCCTTCCTACTATTTCTCCCAGGGCTGGATGCACGCCAAGCTGACACTGGTGGTCGCCCTGGTCATCTATCACCACCTGTGCGGCGCTCAGCTGAAGCGCTTCGCGCGGGGTGAGAACAGCCGCAGCCATGTGTTCTATCGCTGGTTCAACGAAGCACCGGTGCTGGCTCTGCTGGGCATCGTCATTCTGGTCGTCGTCCGCCCCTTCTGAGGAAACCGCCATGTCTCTGCCTACTCTGCTCGAGCAACGCCTGCGTCTGCCCCTGGTAGCCGCTCCGATGTTTCTGGTATCCAACCCGGCACTGGTCAGCGCCTGCTGCAACAGCGGCATCGTCGGCAGCTTCCCGGCGCTCAACCAGCGTGAAAGCAGCGGCTTCGCCGCCTGGCTCGACGAGATTAGCGCCAGCCTGCAGCCCGACGCCGCGCCCTTCGCCGTCAACCTGATCGTGCACCAGAGCAACCCGCGACTGCAGGCCGACCTGGCCATCTGCGTCGAGCGCCGCGTACCGATCGTCATCACCAGCCTGGGCGCGGTGAAGGAAGTGGTCGACGCCGTGCATGGCTATGGCGGCCTGGTATTCCATGACGTGACCACCCGACGCCACGCCGAGAAGGCCGCAGAGGCCGGTGTCGACGGGCTGATCGCGGTGGCTGCGGGCGCTGGTGGCCATGCGGGCACCTGGAGCCCCTTCGCGCTGCTGGCCGAGATCCGTCAGTTCTTCGACAAGACCGTGCTGCTGTCCGGCTGCCTCAACCACGGCCATGAGATTCTTGCCGCCCAGTTGCTGGGGGCGGACCTGGCCTACATGGGCACACGCTTCATCGCCACCACCCAGAACGACGCCCCCGCCGCCTACCGGGACATGATCCTCGGCGCCCGCGCCGCCGACATCATCCACACGCCCGCCGTCTCCGGCGTGCCGGCCAGCTTCATGCGCCAGAGCCTGGAACAGGCGGGTTACGACCTGAATCAGCTGCAGAACAAGGCCAGCATCAACTACGGCGAGAAACTCAAGCCGATGGATGACGAGGCCAAGGCGTGGAAAACCGTATGGTCGGCCGGCCAGGGGGTTGGCACCATCGATGACCTGCCATCGGTACAGGAGCTGGTGGCACGACTCGACGGCGAGTACCGCGCGGCAGTCGCCCGCAGCCAGCAACTGGGGCAACGCTGGCCACGATGAAACGCCGTCACCTGCTCGGCCTGGGAGCGCTGGGCCTGCTCGGCGGCTGGGCACTGCGCCCGCATGACCGGGGGCAGGTGCATGACGCCTATTTCGCCGCGCTCAATCGGCAGCTGCAGCAGGATGGCGATGGCCTGCCCACCCTGTTGCTCGACCTCGACCGGCTGGACGCCAATGCCGACCTACTCGCCGCGCGCCTGCCGGAGCGCCTCGCGTTGCGCCTGGTGACCAAGTCGCTGGCCAGCAGTGGCCTGCTGGAGTACCTGGCCAAGCGCCTGCAGACCCAGCGTTTCATGGTCTTTCAGCAACCTCAGCTGAATCGTCTGGCCAGGAGTTTCCCCCAGGCCGACCTGCTGCTGGGCAAGCCGCTGCCCGTCGAGGCGGCCCTGAACTTCCATCGCCAGTTGCCGCAGCATCTGGCTTTCGACGCGGCGCGCCAGGTGACCTGGCTGATCGACAGCGAACAGCGCCTGGTGCAGTACGCCGAGCTGGCCAAGGCGCTGAAGCAGCCGTTGCGCATCGCGCTGGAAATCGATGTCGGTCTGCAGCGTGGCGGCTTCGCCAGCCCACAGGCACTGAACCAGGCCGTGCAGCAACTCACCCGCTACCCGCAGCTGCAGTGCCGCGGCCTGATGGGCTACGACGCCCATGTCGCCCACAGCCCGCCCTGGGTGCGCCAGCAGCAAGCCTTCGCTGACAGCGATGCACGCTATCGCGGGTTCATCGACAGCGTACGCTCGCTCGACAAACTGTGGCCGGCGCTGCCCCTGCTCAACGGCGGCGGCAGCCTGACCTACCCCCTGCACAGCCAGCAGGCCAGTGTGCTCAATGAAGTCGCCGTCGGCTCCGCCCTGCTCAAGCCTGCGGACTTCGATACCGCGCTGCTACAGGCGCACCAGCCGGCCTTGTGGATCGCTGCGCCGGTACTCAAGGCGGTTGACGGCGCCCTGCCCTACCTGCAGCCGCTGCAGCCGGCGATCAGCGCCTGGAACCCGAACCGGCAGCGCGCCTACTACCTGTACGGTGGCCGCTGGCCAGCGCAACCCGTTTCGCCACAAGGCCTCGACTACGACCCCCTGTATGGCCGCAGCGCCAACCAGGAACGCCTGATCGGCAGCGCAGGCACGCAACTGCACAGCGGGGACTGGGTGTTCCTGCGCCCCGCCGTCAGCGAGGGCCTGCTGGCCGACTTCAGCAAAATACGTCTACTGCGCCGCGGCCAGCTGGTGGGCCGCTGGAGCACAATAGGCAACGCCTGAACATTGCCCATCGCTCGCAGCTCAGGCCGCTTGTATATTGGCCTCGCGTCGCTCTAGGCTTAGCCCACTTCTACCTTCCAGCAGACAAGGAAGCTCGCATGAACCAACCGCGCTACAAGATAGTGTTCGATGGCCAACTGATGCCGGAGACCACACTGGAAACGGTCAAGGACAATCTGGCCCGCCTGTTCAAGAGCGATGCGGCCCGTATCGACAGCCTGTTCAGCGGCAGCCCGGTGGCACTCAAGCGCGACCTCGAGGAGCACGAGGCGAACCAGTACCTCAATGCCCTGCAGAAGGCCGGCGCCAACGTGCGCAAGGAACTGGATCAGAGCGCCAGCCTGAGCCTGGTTCCGACCGAGGAACACACCGAGCCCGCACCGACGGATACCAATCGCATGAACTGCCCCAAGTGCGGGCATGAACAGGCCAAGGCCAGCGAATGCTCCGCCTGCGGCATCATCATCGAGAAGTACCTCGCTCGCCAGGCCCAGCTGGCCGAAGCCGCCCCGGCGCAGGTCGCGGACGCCACTGGCGCCTCCCCTTACGCACCGCCGCAGGCCAATGTCGCGGAGGCACTGCCCGAGTATTCCGAACTCAAGGTATTCAGCGTCAACGGCCGTATCGGCCGCGTGCGCTACCTCGGCTGGACCATGGCCATGCTGCTCTGCTCCCTGCCGCTGATGGCGCTGTTCGCGGGCGCATCGGCCGTTTCCGGCACCCTTGGCGGGCTGCTGCTGGGTATCGCGGTCATTGCCATGATCGTGATCAGCGTGTTCATCGGCGTGCAGCGCCTGCATGACATGGGCTGGTCGGGCTGGCTCTGGCTGCTCAACTTCGTTCCCGTCGTCGGCAGCGTGTTTGCCCTGCTCATGCTGATCATTCCGGGTACTCAGGGCGTCAACCGCTACGGTCCGCCGCCACCGCCCAACAGCACCGGGGTCAAGGTCCTGGCCTGGCTGTTCCTGCTGGTACCGATCGCGGGCATCGTCGCGGCCATCGCCCTGCCTGCCTACCAGGGCTACCTCGGCTAGTGCCGGCCTACAGACGGGATCGTTGACGCCCCATCATGCGCAGCTATGCATTGGTTACCGGCGCATCCAGCGGCATCGGCCTGGCTATGGCCGAAGCCCTGGCGCGTCGTGGGCGCAACCTGATCCTGGTGGCGCGCCGGCGTGAAGCTCTGGAAAGCATCGCCTGCGAGCTGGCACAGCGCTTCGGCGTCGAGGTGCTGTTCCGGCTCTGCGACCTGAGCGAGCCCCTGCAGCTGTCCGGGCTGCTGATCGAACTGGAACAGGGCCAGTGGCACATCGACCTGCTGGTGAACAACGCCGGCCTGGGCTGTGCCGGCCCGTTCCTCGAACAGGACTGGAGCCGCGAGCAGGAGCAGCTGGAAGTCAACGTCCTGGCCTTGACCCGCCTCTGCCATGCCCTCGGTCAGCGCATGGCCGCGCAGGGCGGCGGACAGATTCTCAACGTGGCATCGGTCGCGGCGTTCCAGCCAGGCCCATGGATGAGCAGCTACTACGCCAGCAAGGCCTATGTCCTGCACTTTTCCGAAGGCCTGCGCGAGGAGTTGCGCGCGCGTGGCGTCCGGGTTTCCGTCCTCTGCCCTGGGCCGACGCACAGTGCATTCTTCCGCTCGGCGCGGATGGACGTCAGCCGCCTAGCCGGCAGCAGGCTGATGATGAGCGCCGAGGAAGTGGCGCTGCTCACCGTGCGCGCCCTGCAGAAGGACCGCGCCCTGATCCTTCCCGGCTGGCGCAACCGCCTGCTGGCCATGAGCCCGCGCCTGGCGCCGCGCTGGCTGGTGCGCAAGATCAGCGCACGCCTGACCCGCCCCTTCACTGGCACCTGAGCCGTACGCGGCGCCCCGCCGTCAGCCCGCGTTGACCGTTCTGCCGTCCGCCCAGTCACGCAGCGCCGCCAGCCGCTCAGCCATCACCACCGACAGCGGCGCCGTGCCCTGCAGCACACGCACCACCAGCGCCTGGTCGACCGACTGCTGCTGTGCCTGACCGGCGTACAGCGCACTGACCACCGCCTGCTCGATCTCCGCACCGGAGTAGCCCTCGCTGGCCGCCGCCAGTTGTGCCAGGTCGAAGCCGGCAGGATCCAGCTCGCGGCGCTGCAGGTGAATGCGGAAGATCTCGGCGCGGACCTCGGCGCTCGGCAGGTCGACGAAAAACAGCTCGTCGAAACGCCCCTTGCGCACCAGCTCGGGCGGCAGGCGGTCGATGGCGTTGGCCGTGGCCACGACGAACACCGGCGCCTTGCGCTCGGACATCCAGGTCAGCAGGGTGCCGAGCACCCGCTGACTGACCCCGCCGTCATGGTCACCACTGGCCAGGCCCTTCTCCACCTCGTCCATCCACAGCACGCAGGGGGCCATCTGTTCAGCCAGGCGCAGCGCCTCACGCAGGTTGCGCTCGGTCTCGCCGAAGAACTTGTTGTACAGGCAGGCGAAGTCCAGGCGCAGCAACGGCAGCCCCCAGAGGCCGGCCACCGCCTTGGCCGCGAGGCTCTTGCCGCCACCCTGCACGCCGACCAGCATCACCCCCTTGGGCGCGTCGAGCTGCTTGCCCTCGAGGAAACCGGCCTGCCGCTCCGCCAGCCAGCGCTTGAGGTTGACCAGGCCACCGACTTCCGCGAAGCGTGCGGTGTCGTACTCGAAGCTGAGCACGCCTTCCAGATCGAGCAGCTGGAACTTGGTCTTGTTCAGCTCGGGGATATCTTCCTGAGTGATCGCCCCGTCATCGCAGATCACGTTGCGCGCCAGCGCACGCGCCTCGGCATGGCTGAGGCCGCGCAGATTCTTGACCACCTGCTGCAGCGTGCGATTGTCGGTACGTACCCGCGCCCCGCGGTTCCCTTCGCTCCAGCGCGTCGCCTCGTCACGCACGATGCCGAGCAGTTCGTCCTCGGACGGCAGCGCCAGGCTGAAGCGCGCGGCATAACGCTGCACCTCGGCCGGCAGCTTGAGCGCGTGCGACACCAGTACCAGCGTCGGCTTGTGCGCCCCCTCGCTCATGGCGATCTCCTTGAGCAGGCGCACCAGGCGAGGGTTGTCATCGAGGAATGGGTGCAGATCGCACATCACGTACAGGTTGGGCTGCGGATCGACCTTGATCAGGCGCAACGCGGCATCCGGCTCCAGTGTGGGCGACTCGTCCACCGCCGCGCCACCGAAGCCGAGACGCTGCAGGCCTTCGGTCACCGACCAGGTGTGCAAGCCCAGGCCGCGCTTGATCGCCAGCCCAGTCAGGGTTTCCAGAACGCGCAGCTCGTCCCAGGACTCGATGACGATCAGCTTGACCTTCGAGTCCAGCACCAGCCCCAGATCGTGAATATCGTTCTTCAACACCTGCTCCTTGTGAGGTTGGGTCTGCCCGGCGAGCAAGGTTAACATCCGCGATTTGGCAGAATCGGGAGCTCGCCGCATGGACCGTCTAAACACGCAGATCGTCGCCGCAGGCAACCTGCCATGCAAGTGCTGATCGCACGCGCTGTGACACGGCAGCTGTCGCTCGGCTTCGCCGGCCTGGCGCTACTGGCCCTGCCGGCGGTCGCCAGCGAGTCGATCAGCGACGCGCTCGCCAGCGGCGGCACGGGCCCCGAACTGGTGGTCATCCCCGCCGGGCAGTTCCAGCTGGGCGATGGCAGCGGCCGGGGCAACGACAACGAGCGCCCGCCACGCACGGTGACCTTCGCCGCGCCCTTCGCCATCGGCCGCTACGAGGTCACCTTCGCCGACTGGCAGCGCTATGCCGAAGCCGCCAACCTGCCCATGCCCGACAACGAGGGCTGGGGCCTCTCCGCACGGCGCCCGGTGATCCACGTGTCCTGGCGCGACGCCCATGCCTATACGCAATGGCTGTCGCGCCAGAGCGGCGCCCGCTACCGCCTGCCGACCGAGGCGGAATGGGAATATGCCGCGCGCGGCGGCAGCCCGAGCTACTACTGGTGGGGCGATGACCTGGACAGCAGCGAGCAGGCGCCGCGTGCCCACTGCCGCGGCTGCGCGACATCACGCCTGTTGCGCAACAAGACCGCCGCCGTGGGCCAGTTCCCCGCCAACGGCTTCGGCCTGAGCGACACGGCGGGCAATGTCTGGGAATGGACCGCATCGCGCTTCACCCAGCGCTTCGACGGCAGCGAAACGCAGAGTGCCAGCCTGCTCGACGACAGCCCGCGTGTGGTGCGCGGCGGTGCCTGGAACAGCGGCCCGAGCTACCTGCGCAGCAGCATGCGCGACCTCAAGCAGCCGCACCACCGCGACTATGCCCTGGGCTTTCGCGTCCTGCGCGAGTTGCCCTGACCCCGGACGCCCCGGCCACTTTTTTGCAGTAGACTAGGCGCGTTGTTCCTTCTGGAGGTGCCCCATGGCCAGCGAACGCCAGTATTCCCCCGTCGATCGCCTGCTGCTGCAGGCCGATGCCGCCCTGCGCACCCTGCTGCCCTTCAGCGGCGCATCGGCTCGCCCCTCACCCGCCGTGGTGCAGAACGAGGCGGAGCTGAGCAGCGAGGAGTCGCGCCACGTCGCCGGCCTGATGCGCATCAACCACACCGGCGAAGTCTGCGCCCAGGCGCTGTATCAGGGACAGTCGCTGACGGCCAAGCTGCCGGAGGTGCGCAGCGCCATGGAGCATGCGGCCGATGAGGAAATCGACCACCTGGCCTGGTGCGAGCAGCGTATCCGCGAGCTGGGTAGCCACCCGAGCGTGCTCAACCCGCTGTTCTACGGGCTGTCCTTCGGCGTGGGCGCCGTTGCCGGCCTGGTCAGCGACCGGGTCAGCCTGGGCTTCGTCGCCGCCACCGAGGATCAGGTCTGCAAGCACCTGGACGAACACCTGGAGCAGATTCCCGAACATGACGCCAAGTCGCGCGCCATTCTCGAGCAGATGCGCATCGACGAGCAGCAGCACGCCAACAGCGCGCTCGCAGCCGGCGGTGTACGCTTCCCGGCGCCGGTCAAGTTCGGCATGACCCTGCTATCGAAGGTCATGACCAAGAGCACCTACCGCATCTGAATGAACGAGGGCGCCCATGGGCGCCCTCGTCGTATCACGCGAACCCCGCTCAGCCCAACTCGACGATTTCGTAGTCGTGGCTGATGTCGACACCGGCACGGCCCAGCATGATCGAAGCCGAGCAGTATTTCTCCGCCGACAGCTCCACGGCACGCTTGACCTGAGCCTCTTTCAAGCCACGCCCCTTGACCACGAAGTGCAGGTGAATCTTGGTGAACACCTTGGGCTCCTCGCCTGCGCGCTCGGCATCGAGGAACACCTCGCAGCTCTCCACCGGCTGGCGCCCCTTGCGCAGGATGCTGACGACATCGAAGTTGCTGCAGCCACCCAGGCCGATCAGCAGCATCTCCATCGGACGGATGCCCAGGTTGCGACCTCCGGCCTCGGGCGGGCCGTCCATGACCACGGCATGGCCACTACCGGATTCCCCGAGAAACAGGGCTTCGCCGGCCCACTGCACGCGCGCTTTCATCTATCCAGGCTCCGTTGCTTTGCAAAGGCACGCAGGTTAGCACAGCCCCGCGACATCCTGATGCAGGCGCCAAGCGTCAAAGTTCCACTAGGCTGTGTTAGGCAGGTCACAAAAAACACCCTTCATTTTGTGCGTCTGTTAAGCTGGCGCCGGAATGCTGGCACACTTGGCCGGATAACTAATAAGAAATTGCCTGTTGGATAAAGGCCTACTTTTCTATATTCGGGACTCGGGCATGGTCGCTATAACCCTTACACCAAAAATCAAACATCTCGACAAGTTGCTTGCGCACTGTCATCGCCGTCGCTACACCGCGAAAAGCACCATCATCTACGCTGGTGATCGCTGCGAAACCCTGTTCTTCATCGTCAAAGGCTCGGTCACCATCCTCATCGAGGACGACGACGGCCGCGAGATGATCATCGCCTACCTCAATGCCGGCGACTTCTTCGGTGAAATGGGCCTGTTCGAGAAAGAAGGCACGGAGAAGGAGCGCAGTGCCTGGGTACGCGCCAAGACCGAATGCGAGGTCGCGGAAATCAGCTACACCAAGTTCCGCGAACTGACCCAGCAAGACCCGGACATTCTCTTCGCCCTTGGCAGCCAGATGGCCGAGCGCCTGCGCAACACCACGCGCAAGGTTGGCGACCTGGCCTTCCTCGACGTGACCGGCCGTGTCGCGCGCACCCTGCTCGACCTGTGCAAGCAGCCGGACGCCATGACCCACCCGGACGGCATGCAGATCAAGATCACCCGCCAGGAAATCGGCCGCATCGTCGGCTGCTCCCGCGAGATGGTCGGTCGCGTGCTCAAGTCCCTGGAAGAACAGGGGCTGGTGCACGTCAAGGGCAAGACCATGGTGGTGTTCGGCACTCGCTGAGGCGCCACGCAATGAAAAAAGCCGGCTCTGAGCCGGCTTTTTTCATGCGTCCTAGTCGGGATCCTTGCCGATCACCGTGGCCCGTCCGCGCTCGGGAAAGAACAGGCGCTGCAGCTCCACGCCCGGCTCCTGCGCGCGCATGAAGGCTTCGCCGACCAGGAAGGCGTACACCTCGCTGATCTCCATCAGCTCGACATCGGCCCGATTGAGGATGCCGCTCTCGGTCACCACCAGGCGATCCCGGGGGATGCGCGGCAGCAGGTCGAGCGTGGTTTCCAGGCTGACCTCGAAGGTGTGCAGGTTGCGGTTGTTGATACCGACCAGGGGCGTATCGAGGGTGCTCAGGGCGCGCTCGAGTTCGTCGCCATCATGCACTTCCACCAGCACATCGAGACCGACGTCCTTGGCCACCGAGGCCAGTTCGGCCATGCGCACGTCATCCAGGCAGGAAACGATCAGCAGTACGCAGTCGGCGCCCAGGGCGCGGGCTTCGACGATCTGATAGGGGTCGACCATGAAGTCCTTGCGGATCACCGGCAGCGTGCAGGCCGCACGGGCCTGCTGCAGGTACTGGTCGGCCCCCAGGAAGAAGTCGATATCGGTCAGCACCGACAGGCAGGTGGCGCCGCCGGCCTCGTAGCTGCGGGCGATGTCGGCCGGGATGAAGTCCTCGCGCAGGATGCCCTTGCTCGGCGATGCCTTCTTCACCTCGGCGATCACTGCCGGCTGCTTGCGCGCAGCCTGCTCCAGCAGTGCACGGGCGAAACCGCGCGGTGCGTCGGCGCTGCGGGCCGCAACCTCGAGCTCGGCGAGGCTGACCTGCGCGCGGCGCGCCGCCACTTCCTCGAACTTACGGGCAACGATCTTCTCCAGTACGGTTGGTACGCTCACCCTTCGTTCTCCTGTCTGAATACCGCGGTAAAGGACACCAGCTCCTCCAGCTTCTCGCGCGCCAGCCCGGTGTGCAGGGCGTCATGCGCGAGCTGCATGCCTTCGTTCAGGGTGCTGGCATGGTCGGCGGCGTACAGCGCCGCGCCGGCATTGAGGACGATCATGTCGGCCGCCTTCTGTCCGTTCTCGGTCTTGCGTCGGCCCAGCGCGTCGCGAATCAGCTCCAGCGACTGCTCGGCGTTGTCGACGGTCAGACCGATCAGGCTCTGGCTCTTGATGCCGAAATCCTCCGGCTGGATGCGGTACTCGCTGACCGCCCCATCCTTCAGCTCGGCGACGAAGGTCGGTGCGGCCAGGCTGATCTCGTCCAGGCCGTCCTGCGCATGCACCACCAGTACGTGCTGGCTGCCCAGACGTTGCAGCACTTCGGCCATCGGCCGGCACAGCGCCTGGCTGAACACGCCGATCACCTGATGCCGGGCGCCCGCCGGGTTGGTCATCGGGCCGAGCATGTTGAAGATGGTCCGCAGCCCCAGTTCGCGGCGGGGACCGATGGCGTGCTTCATCGCCCCGTGATGGGCAGGGGCGAACATGAAGCCGACCCCGACGCTTTCCACGCAACGCGCCACCTGTTCGGGCTTGAGTCCCAGGTAGACCCCGGCGGCCTCGAGCAGATCGGCACTGCCGCTCTTGCCGGACACCGCGCGGTTGCCATGCTTGGCCACCTTGCCACCGGCAGCCGCGACGACGAATGCCGCAGCGGTGGAGACGTTGAACACGTTCATGCCGTCGCCGCCGGTGCCGCAGGTATCGACCATGCGCTCGGCGTCGATCACCACCGGGGAGGCCAGCTCACGCATCACACTAGCAGCACCGACGATCTCGTCGATGGTCTCGCTCTTCATGCGCATGCCCATGAGGAAGGCGCCGATCTGGGCGTCGGTGCACTGGCCGGTCATGATCTCACGCATCACCGCCTGCATTTCCTCGGTGGTCAGATCGAGCTGGGCGACGATCCGGTTGAGGGCTTCCTTGATATTCATGCGCGCACGCCTCCGGTCTGCTTGAGGAAGTTGGCGAACAGTTCGTGGCCCTGCTCGGTCAGGATGGACTCGGGGTGGAACTGCACCCCTTCAATGTTCAGGGTCTTGTGGCGCAGGCCCATGATCTCGTCGACCGAGCCGTCGTCGTGCTGGGTCCAGGCGGTGATTTCCAGGCAGTCAGGCAAGGTCTCGCGCTTGACCACCAGGGAATGATAGCGGGTCACGGTGAGCGGTTTGTTGAGGCCGGCGAACACCCCCTTGTCCTCGTGGAACACCGGGCTGGTCTTGCCGTGCATCACCTGGCGCGCACGCACCACGTCGCCGCCATAGGCCTGGCCGATGCTCTGGTGGCCCAGGCACACGCCCAGGATCGGCAGCTTGCCGGCGAAATGCAGGATGGCCTCGATGGACACCCCCGCTTCGCTGGGCGTGCACGGCCCCGGCGAGACTACGATGCGCTCGGGCTTGAGCGCCTCGATCTCGGCCACGCTGAGTTCGTCGTTGCGAACCACATGCACGTCGGCGCCCAGTTCACCCAGGTACTGCACGACGTTGTAGGTAAAGGAGTCGTAGTTGTCGATCATCAAAAGCATGGTGCGGCGCCTCTTATTCCTGTGCCTGGGGAGCGGTCTGTTCAGCCAGCGCAACGGCGCGGAACATCGCGCGGCGCTTGTTCAGGGTTTCTTCCCACTCCAGGGCAGGCACCGAATCGGCGACGATACCGGCGCCTGCCTGTACATGCAGCTCGCCATCCTTGATCACCGCGGTGCGGATGGCGATGGCAGTGTCCATGTTGCCGTTCCAGGCGTAGTAACCGACCGCACCGCCGTAGACGCCGCGCTTGACCGGCTCCAGCTCGTCGATGATTTCCATGGCGCGGATCTTCGGCGCCCCGGACAGGGTGCCCGCCGGCAGGATCGCGCGCAGCGCATCCATCGCCGACAGCTCGGGCTTGAGCTGGCCGGTGACGTTGGAGACGATGTGCATGACGTTGGAATAACGTTCGATGACCATCTTCTCGGTGAGCTTGACCGAGCCGATCTGCGACACGCGGCCGGTATCGTTGCGGCCCAGGTCAATCAGCATCAGGTGCTCGGCGACCTCCTTGGCATCGCCGAGCAGGTCCTGCTCCAGCGCCAGGTCGGCCTCTTCGGTGGCACCACGCGGCCGGGTACCGGCGATCGGGCGCACGGTGACCAGGCCATCCTCGACCCGCACCAGCACTTCCGGCGAGCTGCCGACCACGTGGAAGTCGCCGAAATTGAAGAAGTACATGTACGGCGTCGGGTTGATGCAACGCAGCGCGCGATACAGATCGATGGGCGCGGCCTGGAAGCCGATGGTCATGCGCTGGGAGATCACCACCTGCATGCAGTCGCCGGCCAGGATGTATTCCTTGATCGCACTGACCGCCGATTCGTAGTCACCCTTGCTGTAGCTGGAGCGGAACACCGGCTCCTCGCCCAGTGGCGCAGCGAGGTCCACGCCGAGGCGCGGGGTGATCGGCTGACGCAGCTTGTGCAGTATCTCGCGCAGGCGCGCATGGCCCTGCTCGAAGGCATCCGCCTCATCGGGGTCGGCCAGGACGATGGCGTGCATCTTGCCCGCCAGGTTGTCGAACACCACCACGGCGTCGGACACCATCAGCAGGATATCCGGCGTACCCAGCGGGTCCGGATTCGGGCAGCTGGCCAGCTTCTGCTCGACATAGCGCACGCTGTCGTAGCCGAAGTAGCCCACCAGGCCACCGTTGAAACGCGGCATGCCGGCGATGGTCGGCACCTTGTAGCGCGCCTTGAACTGCTCGACGAACGCCAACGGGTCGGCACTCTGCTGACGCTCGACCTCGACGCCATCGGTGCTCACCACGACGTCATGGTCGTGCACGCGCAACACGGTGCGCGCCGGCAGGCCGATGATCGAATAACGCCCCCACTTCTCGCCGCCCTGCACCGATTCGAGCAGGTAGGAGTTCGGCGCGTCGGCCAGCTTCAGGTAGATGGACAGGGGCGTGTCGAAATCCACCAGGGTTTCGCAGGCCAGGGGAATGCGGTTGTAGCCTTCGCCGGCTAAACGCAGGAATTCTTCATGGGTCATGATCAGCCTCATGGCTCGGGGAAAACGGTCGGGTGCAAACGGGCCGCGCGCAGCGGCAGGAAAAAATCAGGCGCGCCAGCGCCAGCGGGCCAGAGCCTTGATGACTTTCATCCAGAGTTTGCAGCTAACCACCACGGTGCGATCTCGACAGGCGGGGGAATAAGGAGAGCGGCCAAGGTAGCAGCTACACACTACAGGCTGCAAGCCGGGCAAGGCGATAGCGTTGCAGGAGCGGATACCTCCACGGAATCAGCGATGAATCCGCGCCTGCGCCAGCCGAACAGCCGCCTCACCCGCCACGGGCCACCCGCCCACCGGCAAGCTCACCGCAGAGGATCGATGCGGCGCCCCTACAGCAGTTCGGCGAGGCTATCCACGACCAGGCTCGGCTGTTCCTCGTCGATGGGGCGCCCATGGTTGTAGCCGTAGCTCACCGCCACGCACGGCACGCTGGCAGCACGCGCGGCCAGCACGTCGCTGCGCGAATCCCCGACGAACAACGACTGCCCGGCGTCGACACCCGCCAGGTGCATCACCTGCAGCAGCGCGGCCGGGTCGGGCTTCTGCTGCGGCAGGGTGTCGCCGCCGATGATCCAGCGGAAGTACCCCCCCAGACCGACCTGCTCCAGCAGCGGTGCAACGAAGCGCTCCGGCTTGTTGGTCACCACCGCCAGCTCCACGGCAGCCGTGCTCAGGGCCTCGAGCAGCTCGTGCACGCCGGGATAGAGCGCCGTCAGCGCATGGCAATCGGCGTAGATCTCGAGAAAGCGCGCCAGCGCCTCTTCCGTCGCGGCCTCGGTCACCGCCGCATGCTCCAGGCCATCGGCCAGGGCGCGTCGCACCAGCACCCGGGCACCGTTGCCGACCCAGTCACGAACCTTCTCGATACCCGCCGGGGCACGTCCCTGCTCGACCAGCATGCGGTCGACGGCAGCAGCCAGGTCCGGCACCGAGTCGATCAAGGTGCCGTCCAGGTCGAACATCACCAGCCGCGGCAGCTCGCCGCCGCACAGCTCGCGCAGCGGTTTCATCCACGCACCTGGGCCAGCTCGGCACGCATGGCATCGATCACGGCCTTGTAGTCCGGCTGGTTGAAGATCGCCGAGCCGGCGACGAAGGTATCGGCACCCGCCTCGGCGATTTCGCGAATGTTCTGCACGTTGACGCCGCCGTCGATCTCCAGGCGGATCTCACGACCGCTGGCGTCGATCAGCGCGCGCGCCTCGCGCAGCTTGTCGAGGGTGCCGGGGATGAACTTCTGCCCGCCGAAGCCCGGGTTGACGCTCATCAGCAGGATCATGTCGACCTTGTCCATCACGTACTTGAGCACGTCCAGCGGCGTGGCCGGGTTGAACACCAGGCCGGCCTTGGCGCCACCGGACTTGATCAGTTGCAGCGAGCGGTCGATGTGCTCGCTGGCTTCCGGGTGGAAGGTGATGTACGAGGCGCCGGCCTCGATGAAGTCACCGATGATGCGATCCACCGGCTTGACCATCAGGTGGGCGTCGATCGGCGCAGTGATGCCGTACTTGCGCAGCGCCGAGCAGACCATCGGGCCGATGGTCAGGTTGGGTACGTAGTGATTGTCCATGACATCGAAGTGGACGATGTCCGCCCCGGCGGCGAGCACGTTATCCACTTCCTCGCCCAGGCGGGCGAAGTCGGCGGACAGGATCGACGGGGCGATGGCGAAGGGTTGCATGGCGCACCTCTGAGTGCTTGATCACGGTGGCGGGCATTGTAGCGGCTCGAGCCTCATCTGGCAGCGCCGCCCGAGGACGGCGCTGCCAGATAGTCACAAGCACTGCACGCCGGGAGGCGCTTCAGCGGCGAGCGCTGGACGTTCGGGCCGGTAGCCGCCGCGGCCGAAGCCCCTCCCACATGCACGCCCCAACTCAGATACCGCCGAGGCAGAGGTATTTGATTTCCAGGTACTCATCCAGCCCGTACCTGGAGCCTTCGCGGCCCAGCCCGGAGGCCTTCATGCCACCGAACGGCGCCACCTCGTTGGAGATCAGCCCGGTGTTGATGCCGACCATGCCGTACTCCAGCGCCTCGCCCACGCGGAAGGCGCGGCCCAGATCGCGGGTATAGAAGTAGCCGGCCAGGCCGAACTCGGTGTCGTTGGCCTGGCGCACCACCTCGGCTTCGTCGCTGAAGCGGAACAGCGGCGCCAGCGGACCGAAGGTTTCCTCGCGGGCCACGCGCATCTGCGGCGTCACGTCGACCAGCACAGTCGGCTCGAAGAAGTTGCCACCCAGCGCCTTGCCGCCCTGCACCACCCTGGCGCCCTTCTCCAGCGCATCCGCCAGGTGGCTCTGCACCTTGGCCACGGCGTTGCCATCGATCAGCGGCCCGGTGGTCACCCCCGCCTCGACGCCCTGTCCGACCTTGAGCCTGGCCACCGCCGCCGCCAGCTTCTCGGCGAAGGCGTCGTACACGGCTTCCTGCACGTAGATGCGGTTGGCACAGACGCAGGTCTGCCCGGCATTGCGGTACTTGGCGACCATGGCCCCCTCGACCGCCGCATCCAGGTCGGCATCGTCGAAGACGATGAACGGCGCGTTGCCCCCCAGTTCCAGCGACAGCTTCTTCAGCGTCGGCGCGCATTGCTCCATCAGCTTGATGCCGACGCCGGTCGAGCCGGTGAACGACAGCTTGCGCACGACCGGGTTGGCGCACAGCTCGCCACCGACCTCGCGGGAGCGCTCGGCATCGGCCGGCAGCACGCTGAACAGGCCCGCCGGGATACCCGCGCGCTCGGCCAGCACGGCCAGGGCCAGGGCACTGAAGGGGGTCTGCGGCGCCGGCTTGAGCACCATGGCGCAACCGGCGGCCAGTGCCGGCCCGGCCTTGCGGGTGATCATCGCCGCCGGGAAGTTCCAGGGGGTGATCGCCGCCGCCACGCCGACCGGCTCCTTGGTCACGATCAGGCGCTTGTCCGGCTGATGGCCGGGGATGGTGTCGCCATAGACACGCTTGGCCTCCTCGGCGAACCATTCGATGAAGGACGCGGCATACAACACCTCGCCCCGCGCCTCGCTCAGCGGCTTGCCCTGCTCGGCGGTCATGATCTGCGCCAGGTCTTCCTGGTTGGCCAGCATCAGCTCGTACCAGGCGCGCAAACGCGCCGCGCGCTCCTTGGCGGTCAGTGCGCGCCAGGCCACCTGCGCGACCTGCGCCGCGTCGATGGCGCGACGGGTCTCGGCCGCGCCCATGTTGGGCACACGGCCCAGCGACGCGCCGCTGGCGGGATTGAAGATTTCCGTGGTCGCGCCCTCGTCGGCATCGCACCACTGGCCATTGACGTAGGCCTGGTGACGCAGCAAATCAGCATCGATCAGTTTCATGCATGGCTCCTGCAGCCGGAGGCGCACGGCCTCCGGCAGGTCGGTTAGGAAGGAATCACTCGGCCGGTGGCAGATCCTTGGTGAAGGTCTGGTCGTTTTCGCCACGGAACATCCGCGCGCCATAGATCAGCGCGCAGAGGCCGACGCCGATGGCGAAGGCCCAGCCGGCGCCCTTGATCGCCAGCACCGCGCCGATCACCCCGGCGATCCCCAGGTCACGCTGGCTGCGGGCCTCCATGATGCCCAGGCGTACGCTGACGTAGCCCTGGATCAGCAGGGTCAGCGCCAGCGCCACACCGAGAATCGGCTGCAACAGGGTCACCACCGGCAGCAGCAGCAAGCCGGTGTTGGTGCCCCAGCGGAACCAGCCGACGCCCCCGTAGATGGATTTCATCGCCTTGGCGCCGCCCTTGAAGCGCTCGGTGATCACCACCTGCATCGCCGACCACTGCGGGCCGCACATGGCCACGTCCGGACCGAGGATACTCATGAAGGCGTTGCGCCCGCCGAAGATCAGGTGCGAGCGGTCGGGGTTGAAATCGACCTTCTCGTCACGGCGCACATGGTCGGCCTCGGAGAGGATCGCCCTGGCCCCCAGCACGTCGCCGAACACCACCAGGTAGGCAGCCAGCACGGTGGGGATGGCAGTGACGAACATCATCAGCGGCGGCATGCCGAGGCCGAACACGGTGTATTCGCGCCACAGGGTGGCGAAGTCCGGCTGGCTGATGCCCCACTCGATCTTCGGCCACGGCGCTTCGCCGAAGATCGGCGCCACGAACACCGCCAGCAGGATGATCGGGAAGATGCCCAGCTTGGCGAAGTTCCACCAGAAGCGGCTGCGCTTCTTCAACTCCTGGAAGTGCATGGAGAACACCAGGTAGAAGGCGATGCCCACCGCGATGGAGATGGTCCAGGGGAAGCTGTCGAAGCGGCCGCCTTCCTTGAACACCGTGACCACCGCACTCAGGCCGGCGCCCATGATGATGCCGGCCTTGAGCGCCGAGGGCACCAGCGACACCACCTTGCGCGCCATGCCCGTCATCCCCAGGCCGATGGAGAAAACCCCCAGCATCAACTGGAAGGCGATCAACGCGTGAACCCGCTCCGGCCCCTCCGGGAACTGGCTGCAATAGGCCATCAGCAGGGGAATCGCCGGGGTGATCCAGCCTGGCACCACCGGATCGCCGAGCAGGTGGTGCACGAGATAGAGCAAGCCATTGAGCATGACCACCGCCAGCGCGACCTCGAACGGCATGCCGAGGAATTCGGTCATCAGCGGGATCGCCGCCAGGTCCACCGCACACATGAGCAGGCCCTGCATGTAGTCGGAGGCTTCGAAGCGGTAATGAATGAACGGCAGACGCACCTTGAATGGCCCCAGCGGCCAGTAAGGAGCTTCCGCGCCCAGTTCGGATTGATGCAGTTCGGACATGTGAGTCACCCAGCCTTATTAGAGTTGTAGTCAGCCGGCCCCAGCAGGCTGGGGCCTTTCAGCGGTTGTCGCGCAGCGCTCAGTAGGCGGCGCGGTAGATCTGCTCGATGTCGCCGGCAGTCAGGCGACGCGGGTTGTTGCGCATCAGGCGGTCGATCCGGCTGGCCTCTTCGGCCATGGCCGGGATGGCGTCTTCGGGCACACCGAAGCTGCGCATGCCCTTGGGAATGTCGACGCTGGCGCACAGCTCGGCCATGGCCTCGACCGCCAGATCGGCGGCCGCCTTGTCGCTCAGGCCGTGGGTCTGCACGCCCAGGGCGGTGGCGATTTCCGCCATGCGTTCGACGCAGGCCAGCTTGTTCCAGGCCATCACATAAGGCAGCAGCAAGGCATTGCTGACCCCGTGGGCGATGTTGAAACGCCCGCCCAGCGGATAGGCCAGGGCGTGCACCGCACCGACCCCCGCATTGCCGAAGGCCATGCCGGCCATCAGGCTGGCGGTGGCCATGTCCTCGCGCGCGGCCAGGTCGGCGGGGTTGGCGTAGGCCTTGGGCAGGGCCCTGGCGATCAGCTTGATGGCGCCAATGGCCAGCGCGTCGGTGATCGGCGAGGCATTGACCGACAGGTACGACTCCACCGCATGCACCAGTGCGTCGACACCGCTGGCCGCGGTGACGCCACGTGGGCAGGTCAGGGTCATCACCGGGCTGACCAGCGCCACATCGGGCAGCAGGTAGTCGCTGACGATGCCCTTCTTCAGTTGCGCCTGCTTGTCGGACAGGATCGACACATTGGTCACTTCCGAGCCGGTGCCGGCGGTGGTCGGGATGGCGATCAGCGGCGGGCCCTTGCGCTTGACCTGGTCGACGCCGAACAGCTCTTCCAGCGCGCCGTCATGGCCCACATAGCCGGCCACGGCCTTGGCGATATCGATGGCGCTGCCACCGCCCACGCCGATCAGGCCGTCGTGACCACCCTCGCGATAGGCCTTGGCACAGGCCTCGACGATGGCGATCTCCGGCTCCGGTTCGACACCATCGAAGATGCCGTAGGCCATTTCTCCCAGTTGCCCGAGGACGTGCTCGACCGTACCGGACTTGATCAGGATGGTGTCGGTGACGATCAGCGGATTGCTGATCTTCAGGCGGGGCAGTTCGCTCGCCAGCTGTTCGACGGCGCCCTGGCCGGTCAGCAGCTTATTGGCGATCTTGAATGCAGCAATACTCATCAGCAGGCCCTTTATGCGTTGTTGTGCGAAACGGGGTCGGGCGCTGCAATAGCGATTCCTGTGCCACTTCGCGCAAAGCACCGCCGCAGAGGGCTTGCGTCGATTTGCCACAGTGTTTTTCAAGGCAGCATTGATCGGAAAACCAATCAAAAAGCCGCCTTACGATCCATTTTCCAATCAGCCCTGTTCCCAGCGCTTCATCTTCTGCACCAGGGTCGCCTGGCTCAGGCCCAGCACCCTGGCAGCCTCTCGCGTGGTCTTGTGCTGCACCAGCGCCTGGCGGATCAGGCGGCGCTCCAGCTGCTCGACCTGCTTGCGCAGCGGCAGCAGGTGCTCATCGTCACGCGCGCCACGGGCGGCACGCATCTCCTCGGGCAGGTCGAACAGCTCCACGCTCCCGGCGCTGCAGGTGACCACCAGGCGTTCGACCAGGTTGATCAGCTCGCGAATGTTGCCGGGCCAGTCGTAGTCGGTGAGCGCATCGAGGGCCTCCAGCCCCCAGCTCAGCTCGCGGCCGTAGCGCTGGTTGAACTCGGCTAGGTAGAAATCCAGCAGCGGCTGGATCTCCTCGCGCCGCTCACGCAGCGCCGGCACGTGAATCGGCACCACGTTGAGGCGGTAATAGAGGTCGGCGCGAAAACGCCCTTCGCTGACCATCGCGCGTAGGTCGTGGTGCGTGGCGGTGACGATGCGCACGTCCACCTCCTTGAGTTCCAGCCCGCCGACCGGAATGAAGCGGCTCTCCTCGATCACCTTGAGCAGCTTCACCTGCAGCGCCAGCGGCAGGTCGCCGATTTCGTCGAGGAACACCGTGCCCTGGTGCGCCAGCTCCAGCAGGCCGCGCTTGCCCTTGCTGCCAGCACCGGTGAAGGCCCCGGAGACGTAGCCGAACAGTTCGGCCTCGATCAGGTTCTCGGGAAGCGCGCCACAGTTGAGCGCCAGAAACGGCTGTGCCGCCCGCGGGCTGCTCTTGTGGATGTACTGCGCGATGAGCGTCTTGCCCACACCGGTTTCGCCCTGCAGCAGCACCTTCACGTCGCTGGCGGCGACCTGACGGGCCAGGGCAAAGACCCTGCCCGAGGCGGGCAGGTTGGCCACGGGCGAAGTGTCGAGCAGGTCATCGCGCTGGCCGGCATGCAGCCTGGCGGTGCTGCTGCGCAGCTTGCGCAGTTGCTGCAGCTCGTCGCGCTCGTGCTTCATGCGCAGCAGTTCGGTCATGTCACGCACGGTGCTGACCACATAACGCACGCGCCCGTCCTCGGCGAAGATCGGCGTACCGCTGACCAGCAGGCGCTTGCCCTGGCTGACGCTCTGCATCAGCGACAGCGCCTTGCCCTCCTTGAGCACGCGCAGGGAAACCGATTGCGAGATCACCCCCTGCTCCACCAGCGCCTGCATGTGCTGGCCGACCACGTCCTCGCTGCGCAGTCCGGTCAGGCGTTCGTAGGCGCTGTTGACCTTGAGGGTAATGCCGTCGGCATCGGTGATGTAGACACCGTCATGCAGGGCATCGAGCAGTTCGCGAAACCCCGGGGCATCGAAATCCATCAGGCATCCTCGGCTGGCTTAAAGCACGAATTCTATCGCTGCCTGCCGCCGCCTGCCTCAGCGTGACGCCCACTGCTCGAAGCGCGCTTCCAGGTCGGCACCGTGTTCGATCCAGAATTCCACCCCCATCGGCAGTGCCTGCTCGAGGTTCTGCGGCGCGGTCGGCAGCCTGGCCAGGCGCTGCGCGTCGAGCCCGGCCTGGGCGTCCTGGCGGATCGGCCCGTAGGGAATCTGCTCGGAGAAGGCACGCTGGGCGTCGGCCTGGCTGGCGAAGCGGATGAACGCCTGCGCCTGTGGCGTGTTGAAGCTGCCCTTGGGAATCGCCCAGTAATCGAAGTCATAGACGCTGCCGGCCCAGATCAGCTGCAGCGGATCACCCTGATCCTGCGCCGTGGCGATACGTCCGCTGTAGGCCGCACTCATCGCCACGGAACCATCGCGCAGGCGCCGCACCGGCTCCTCCCCGGCTTCCCACCAGTGGATATCGGCCTTGATCTGCTCGAGCTTGGCGAAGGCCTGGCGCACACCGGCCTCGCTGGCCAGGCGCGCATAGATCTGCTGCGCCGGCACGCCATCGGCCAGCAGGGCGAATTCGAGGTTGTACTTGGCCCCCTTGCGCAGGCCGCGTTTGCCCGGGAATTTCTGCACGTCCCAGAAATCGGCCCAGCCGGTCGGTGCCTGGCCGAAGCGTTTGCTGTCGTAGGCCAGCGCCATGGACCAGACGAAGATGCCCACACCGCAGGGCCGTATCGCCCCCGGCAAATAGCTGGAGGTATCGCCCAGCGCGCTGGCATCGATCGGCTGGAACAGCCCTTCCTCGCAGCCCCGCACCAGCTCGGGCGCCTCGACCTCGATCACATCCCAGCTGACGTGCTGCATCGCCTGCATCTTGCGCAGCTTGCCGAAGTCGCCGTTGTAGGAGCCGCTCACCACCACGACATCGGAGGCTTCGCGGAACGGGCGATAGAAGGCTTCACGCTGGGCATCGCGCACCGAGCCACCGAATGAAACGACCCGCAACTGCGATGCGGCCTGGGCCACATCGATCGAAGCCACGCAGCACAGGGCGAGCGCCCAGGGCCAATTACGTTTCCACAGCATCCTTGATTCTCCCTGTGAACGGCCGGCGCAGCCTCACGGGCCATGCCGGCACGCATTCGCTAATGATGACTCAGGCATGCGGCCCCTTGCGGCCGCACGGGTGAACTCACTCAACTTGCTGGGTGCGCAGGCGCTCGCTGCGACCGCGCAACCACTCCAGGGTCAGCAGGAGCAGCACGGAAAAGCCGATCAGCAAGGTGGCAGCGGCCGCGATGGTCGGCGACAGGTTCTCGCGGATGCCGCTGAACATCTGCCGGGGCAGGGTCGCCTGCTCGGGGCCGGCGAGGAACAGCGTCACCACCACTTCATCGAACGAGGTGGCGAAGGCGAACAGCGCACCGGAGATGACACCAGGCGCGATCAGCGGCAGCGTCACGCGGCGGAAGGTGGTGATCGGCGAGGCACCGAGGCTGGCCGCGGCGCGCACCAGGTTGTGGTTGAACCCCTGCAGGGTCGCCGACACGGTGATGATGACGAAGGGCACGCCAAGCACCGCATGCACCAGGATCAGCGACAGGTAGCTGTTACCCAGGCCCAGGGGCGCGAAGAACAGGTAGCTGGCCACGCCGATGATCACCACCGGGACGATCATCGGGGAGATCAGCAGGCTCATGACCAGCGCCTTGCCGCGAAACTCGCCACGGGTCAGGCCGATGGCCGCCAGGGTGCCGAAGCCCATCGCCAGCATCGTCGCCGCCGGGGCGATGATCAGGCTGTTCTTCAGCGAGCGCATCCAGTCGGCGGACATGAAGAAGTCCTCGTACCAGCGCAGCGAGAACCCCTGCAGCGGGTAGACGAGGAAGGTGCCGGAGTTGAACGACAGCGGCACGATCACCAGCACCGGCAGGATCAGGAACAGCAGCACCAGGCCGCAGAGAATGCGCAGGCCGTAGTACCAGAGGCGCTCGACGGGTGACATGTAGGGGCTGAGCATGGCTGTGACTCCATTTAGCGTTTAGCTCCCCTCTCCCGCTGGCGGGAGAGGGGCTGGTGAACATCAGAGACGTAGAGCAGCGGTGCCGACACAAGCACCCTCTCCCGCCCTTCGGGCACCCTCGCCCATGAATGGGCGAGGGTCATCGGATGGCCTGCTACGCAGACCGCTTTCAGCCAAGCCGCAGCTTGCTCGCGCCGACCAGCCAGCTGTACACCACGTAGAGCACCAGGGTCGCCGCCAGCAGCAGGCCGCCAAGGGCCGTGGCCATGCCCCAGTTGATGGTGGTGTTGGTGTAGAAGGCGACGAAGTAGCTGATCATCTGGTCGTTCGGGCTGCCCAGCAGCGCCGGGGTAATGTAGTAGCCGATCGACAGGATGAACACCAGCAGGCAGCCTGCGCCGACGCCGGCCAGGGTCTGCGGGAAGTACACCCGCCAGAAACTGGCGAACGGGTGACAGCCGAGCGACACCGCCGCGCGCATGTAGCTGGGCGAGATGCCCTTCATCACGCTGTAGATCGGCAGGATCATGAACGGCAGCATGATGTGCACCATCGCCACATACACGCCGCTGCGGTTGAACACCAGTTGCAGCGGCTGCTCGATGATGCCCAGCGAGATCAGCGCACTGTTGATCAGGCCGCCCGACTGCAGCAGCACGATCCAGGCCGCGACCCGCACCAGGATCGAGGTCCAGAACGGCAACAGCACCAGGATCATCAGCAGGTTGCCGGAACGGGTCGGCAGGTTGGCCAGCAGGTACGCCAGCGGGTACGCCAGCACCAGGCAGATGGCGGTGATCACCAGACTCATCCAGAAGGTACGGGCGAAGATGTCCAGGTAGATGGCCTGGTCCGGCGTGGCCTTGGCCAGCTCACCGAGGTCGTCGATGCGGTGATCGAGCGCGGCCAGCAGGTAGTAGGGGGTGGCCGAAGACGCGTTGCGGCGGATCACCTGCCAGTAGGCGGGGTCACCCCAACGCTCGTCGAGGTCGAGGAAGGCCGTCTGATAGGAGGCCGGCTCCTCACGTAGCGGCAGCTTGCGTGCGGTGCTGCTGACCAGGCTGCGGAAGCCTGCCAGCTCCATGTTCAGGCGCTTGGACAGGTCACCCAGCTGCTGATTGCGACGGGCCTCGGCAAGATCCTCAGCGATCGCCCGATAGGCCGGCTCGGCGGGCAAGCCACGGCCATCCCAGGTGGCGAGCGCCTCGACAGTACGCGGCAGGCTGCCGACCACTTCCGGGTTGTCGACACTGCGCAGCAGCAGGGCGCCGATGGGCAACAGGAAGGTCAGCAGGAGAAACAGCAACAGCGGCAGGATCAGCGCCTTCGACTTCAGGCGATTGAAACGCTCGGCACGGGCCAGACGCTGTTTCAGGCTGGGCCCTGGCATATCGGTGGCAGGCAGTACGGCGGCCATGGACAACTCCGCAAGCAGGAAGAGAATTCAGACGGCCCCGCCAGCGGGCGGGGCCGGATAGGCGACTTAACGCGCGGCCCAGGCGTTGAAACGCTGCTCCAGCTGCTCGCCGTAGTCAGCCCAGAAGGTCACGTCGATGGCCACCTGGTTGGCGATGTTTTCCGGCGTGGTCGGCATCAGGTTCAGGCGCTCCGGCGCCAGCAGTTCGATGGCCTGCTTGTTGGCCGGGCCGTAGGCGATGTTTTCCGAGTAGGTCTTCTGCGCTTCGGGTTTGACCGCGTAGGCAATGAACTGCTTGGCCACTTCGGCGTTCTTCGCGCCACGCGGAATCGCCCAGGAGTCGAAGTCGTAGATACCGCCGTTCCATACCACCTGCAGGTTGCTCTCGGCCTGCACGGCAGCGATACGGCCGTTGTACGCGGAGCTCATCACCACGTCGCCGGAGGCGAGGTACTGCGGCGGCTGGGCACCGGCTTCCCACCACTGGATGTTCGGCTTGAGCTCATCGAGCTTCTTGAACGCGCGATCCTGGCCATCCTTGGTGGCCAGCACCTTGTACACGTCCTTGACCGGCACACCATCGGCCATCAGGGCGAATTCCAGGGTGTACTTGGCGCCCTTGCGCAGGCCGCGCTTGCCCGGGAATTTCTGCACGTCCCAGAAATCGGCCCAGCTGGTCGGAGCGCTGCTCAGCTTGTCGGCGTTGTAGGCCAGTACCGTCGACCAGACGAAGAAGCCCACGCCGCAGGGCTGGATGGCGCCGTCGATGAAACTGTCAGCGCTGCCGAACTGCGCCGGATCGAGCTCCTCGAACAGGCCTTCGTCACAGCCGCGTGCCAGTTCCGGGGACTCCACCTCGACCAGGTCCCAGCTCACGCTGCGGGTGTCGACCATGGCCTTGACCTTGGCCATCTCACCGTTGTATTCGCCGCCCAGTACCTTGTTGCCGGTGTCCTTCTCGAAGGGTTCGTAGAAGGCCTTGACCTGCGCCGCCTTGTTCGCGCCGCCGAAGGACACCGCGGTCAGATCCACCGCCAGCGCCGGCATGGCACAGCTCACGCCCAGGGCCAATGCCGCGAGCTTCAGGGATTTCGTCATTCTTATCAGCTCCTCTGTGTTACGGGGTAAGGTGAAGCACTGCGCGCAACGTTCACTCCGCCAGGAGTGGGTCGAGCGCGCGGACATGCTCGACAGACCAGCCGAGCGGAACCAGGTCACCAACCTCCAGGCCCGGATCGAGCTCGGCCACGGGTTGCTTGACGTAGAAATCGGATTGGCCGCAGACCTCCATGCGGATGCGCACGTGGTCTCCCAGGTAGATGAACTCGGCGATGCGCCCGGAGAACCGGTTCGGGCAGGCCTCGCTGTGGCCGTTGAGACGGATACGCTCCGGGCGGATCGACAGGCTCACCGGCTCGCCGACGGCGCCGACGTTCACCGCCGTGGCCTTCACCTGTTCGCCGCGCGCCAGGCGCACCACGCACTGCTCGCCGTCGCGGCTGACCAGTTGCCCGGCGAGGCGGTTGTTCTCACCGATGAACTGGGCGACAAAGGTATTCTGCGGGGTTTCGTAGAGTTCGCGCGGCGGGGCGATCTGCTGGATCTCGCCCTGGTGGAACACCGCCACGCGGTCGGACATGGTCAGCGCCTCGCCCTGGTCGTGGGTCACGTAGACCACGGTCACGCCCAGGCGCTGGTGCAGGTGCTTGATCTCCATCTGCATGTGCTCGCGCAGCTGCTTGTCCAGCGCGCCGAGCGGTTCGTCCATCAGCACCAGCTGCGGCTCGAACACCAGCGCGCGGGCCAGCGCCACACGCTGCTGCTGGCCACCGGAAAGCTGTCCCGGATAACGGTTGCGGAAGCTGTCGAGCTGCACCATCGACAGTGCCCGCTTGACCCGCTCGCTGATGTCGGTGCGCGACATGCCGCGCACGCTCAGCGGGAAGGCCAGGTTCTCCGCCACGGTCATGTGCGGGAACAGCGCATAGTTCTGGAACACCATGCCGATGTCGCGCTTGTGTGGCGGCAGTTTGTTCAGCGAGCGGCCATCGAGGAGGATCTCGCCGGCGGTCGGCGTTTCGAAACCGGCCAGCATCATCAGGCTGGTGGTCTTGCCGGAACCGGACGGGCCGAGCAGGGTCAGAAACTCGCCCTTGCGGATATCCAGGTTGAGGTCTTTGACGATCAGCGTTTCACCGTCGTAGCTCTTCTGCACGCCGCGGAAGCTCACCAGTACATCGTTTGCCATCACACCACACCCTTGTTCTTGTCTCAGGCCGATGACCACAGAGTAGGGCGGCGAGAAAGGGCGAAAAATCGGGCGGGATGACAAGCTGATATCAGGCGCGGAGAGAATCTCGTGTAGGGATAGCCCTACAAATTCCGAGTGATTGCCTCGGCTATCGAAGGCACAGGCTGCGCCTGCAGACGCGATCTATCCGCAATCAGCACTGCGCGCCAACAACTGATCCACAGGTAGGGTGGACAGCGCTTTTCATGTCCACCGATGCGAGCGCGTCGATCTCGAAACGGTGGATGAAAAGAGCGTTATCCACCCTGCTCCGGCACCGCTGATCGCTCAGACCAGGCGGTGTTCCATGGCGTAGCGCACCAGGTCGGCCACCGAATGCGCGCCCAGCTTCTGCATCAGGCGCGCCTTGTGCGTGCTCACGGTCTTGTTGCTCACCGCCAGGTGCAGGGCGATGTCGTTGACGCCCTCGCCACGCACCAGGCGCTCGAACACCGAGAACTCGCGTTCGGACAGTTGCGCATGGGGCGGGCGCGAATCGGTCAGGCCGACCTCGAAGACCATGCGGTCGGCCAGCGCCGGGTCGATGTAGCGTCCACCCGAAGCCACCTTGCGGATGGCGGTGATCAGCAGTGCCGGGTCGCTGTCCTTGGTGGCGTAACCGGCGGCGCCGGCCTTGAGGGCGCGGGCGGCCATCTGCGCCTCGTCATGCATCGACAGCACCAGGATGGCCGGGGACGCGCTGAGCGCGCGAATCCGCGGGATGGCCTCCAGGCCGTTGACGCCAGGCATGGAGATATCCAGCAGGACCACATCGCAGGGCGTACGTCGCAGCACGTCGAGCAGCTGCTCACCGTTGCTCGCCTCCCCCGCCACCTCGAGGTCGCGGGCCATGCCGATCAGTTGCTTGATGCCTTCCCGTACGATGGTGTGGTCTTCGGCCACGAGTACCCGGATCACGCCGTGACCTCCTCATCCAAAGTTATGCGCGCGTAAAGGGTAGTGCCCTCGCCGGGCCTGCTGTCAATCTGCAACTGCCCGCCGAGCATGAGCATGCGCTCCTGCATGCCGACCAGGCCGAAGGACTGTCCCGGCTTGCGCTGCGCCGGATCGAAGCCCTTGCCATCGTCCGCCACCGACAGGCACAAGCTGTCGTCCTCCTGCCACAGGTGCACCTCGACGCTGTGCGCGCCGGCATGACGCATCACGTTGGTCAGGGCCTCCTGCAGGATGCGGAACAGGCCGATGGCCTGGGCATCCGGCAGTTGCATGAGATGCTCCGGCACCTCGACCAGGCAGGGGATCTGCGTCCGCTCCTCGAAACGACGTACCTGCCATTCGATGGCCGAGGCGATTCCGGCGTCGAGAATCGGCGGACGCAACGCCGTGGCCACGTCGCGCACCAGCTGGAACAGCTGTGCGATCAGGCGCTTCATGCTGGCCAGGCGTTCGTCCAGCGCCGGTATCTGCCCGGCACAGGCCAGCTCGCACATCGCCGTTTCCAGCTTGAGCACGGTCAGCACCTGGCCCAGCTCGTCATGCACCTCGCGGGCGATGCGCGCCTTTTCCTCTTCGCGCACGCTCTCCAGATGCGCCGACAGTTCACGCAGGCGCGCCCGCGAATCGGCCAGGGCCAGCTCCGCCAGCTTGTTCTCGGTGATGTCCCAGAGAATCCCGTCCCAGACCATGCGCCCGCCGCCCAAAGGCCGCGCGGTGGTGCGAATGTCGGCCCAGAGCACCTCGTCGTCGCGGGTCAGGATGCGCCCCTGCCAATACCAGTCACTCTCGCCTTGCAGTGCCAGCGTCTGGCTGTTCAGGTAGCTGGCCAGGTCCTGCGGATGCACCAGGCTGCGGATGCCACGCTCCTCACGCTGCAGTTCACGGGCCGGCCAGCCGACCATCTCCTGGCTGGCCTCGCTGATATAGGCGAAGTTGACCACCTGCCCCGGGGCCGCGCGCTCCAGGCGGAACACCAGGCCCGGCACGTTGCCGGCGATGCCCTTGAAGCGCGCCTCGCTCTCCTCCAGTGCAGCCCGCGCGCGGCGGCGCTCGGTCACGTCGCTGAGGAAGACCACCAGGTACTCGGCCTGGCGATAGCGCAGAAAGCTCAACGACACATCCGCCGGCATGCGGCTGCCATCGGCGCGCAGGCAGTCGATCTCGAAACTCGACGAACCGTCTTCCTGCTCGCGCACGCGCTTCCACAGGCGCAGCCAGCGATCCATATCGAGGCTCGGCTCCACCTGGCTCAGCGGCCTGTCCACCAACTCACCGGGGCGATAGCCGAGCATGCGTTCGGCCGCGCCGTTGGCATAGCGCAAGTGGCTGTCCCAGTTGACCCAGAGGATGCCGACCGTGCTGTTGTCGATGGAGAACTGGCTCAGGCGCAGCGCCTCGGCGGCCTGCTGATGCGAGTCGAGCTGCGCCCGCGCACCGAGCAGGCCGCGCTCCAGCAGGCGGGTCTGCTGGCGTTGCCGGTACAGCGCGGTCGCCACCAGGGTCAGCAGCAGAAAGAGGAACAGCGTGAGGGTCTTCCAGAAACCGACGAAATCCGTGGACTGCGGATAGCGCAGCGGCAGCCAGGTGTCACGCAGCTCCTCCAGCTCGCGAGCCGGGAGCGCTTGCAAGGTGCGGTCGACGATGTCCGACAGCAGCGGCTGGTCGCGGCGCGTGGCCAGGCGCAACAGCTGCGGCAGCCCGATATCACCGACGATGCTCAGGTTGGTGAAGCGCGATTCGCGCAGTTGCAGGCTCAGGCTGGCCTCGTCGAGCACCGCATAGCTGACTTCCTGGTTCAGCACCTGCAGCAGCGCGGCGCGTTCGCTGCTGGTGGGCTTCAGGCGCAGGTTGGTATGGGTACGCTCCAGGTATTCAGCCGCCTGGCTCGGCACGCGCACCGCCACGATCTGCTCCAGCGGCAACTGATCGAGGTCCACCGAGCCACTGCCGCTGCGTTCACCGACGACCAGGTGCGGCACCCGCAGATAGGGCATGGAGTAGTGCCAGATACGCAGCCCCGCCGGGGTCTGCTGCAGTCCGGGAGCGAGGTCCACCTCACCTGCTGCGGCCGCCCGCTCCAGCGCAGGCAAATCCGGGTACAGGTGCCAGTCGGGCGTGACGCCCATGCCTTCGAGCAGGCGCTTCATCAGGTCGATGTTGGCGCCGACCAGTTGCCGGTTCTGCACACGCTGGACCCAGGGTGCCTGCTGGATCAGCCCCACCCGCAACACCGGATGCGCCTTCAGCCAGGCGCGCTGTTCGGCATCGTAGGCCGGCCGCAACGGCAGGCGCGTCGCATCTGCCCAGGTGGTCGAGGCGCACAGCATCAGCAGCAGGCAGAGGGAGGAGAGAGCGGACTTCATGCGAGGGGACGATCCGATGACGCGATCCCCTACCTTACTCCAGTCTTGCAGCCGTCGCCTGACAAAAGCGGAGCCCGGCATTAGGCTCTGTAGCAGATCATCAGGAGCTCGAACGATGCGCCCCCTCTCTCTCTTTCTGCTCGGACTCTGCCTGTCTTGCAGCCCCGCGATCTGGGCACAGGAAACCACCGATGCAGCGGCAAGCGAACACCCCGATGGCGCCGGGCCCGGCAACGAGCGCCCGGCCCTGCCGGAACGCAGCGTCAGCGAAGCACTGGCCCTGGAACAACGCCTGGACAAGCGCGAGCAGCAGATGCTGCAGGCCGGCGACGAAAGCTTCCTGGCGCTGTGGCTCCCGGCCAACGTCGGCGAGCCCAGCGGCGTCGTGATCCTGGTGCCCGGTGACGTGGAGAACGCCGACGGCGCGGCCGCCGTCGGCCCGTTGCGGCGCAAGTTCCCCGATGCGGGCTGGCACAGCCTGAGCCTCACCCTGCCGGACCCGGATGGCGACCCCGTTCCCCTGCGCGATGAAGCCACAGAAACGACCCCACCGGCGGCAGACGGCACGGAAACGTCGCCGAGCACCGAGCCGGTCACCCTCGACAGCGTCCAGCCGGCAGAAGGTGCGGCAGCCCCCAAGATCAGCCCGGAGCAACGACGGCAGAAGCATGTCGAGCGCGTCATGGCGCGCATCGATGCCGCGATCGCCTTCGCCGAACAACGCCAGGCCAAGGAGATCGTCCTGCTCGGCCATGGCAGCGGGGCGTACTGGGCCGCGCGCTATCTCAACGAGCGCAAGCCGGCCAACGTGCACAACCTGCTGATGGTGGCAGCCGAGCTGCCCGCCGGGTTCGCACCGCCACTGGATGAACTGGTGCCGGAGCTGCCCGTGGCCACCGGCGACTTCTACTACAAGGACCGGGCCAGCGAACGCAGCGCCGCCCTGAAACGCCTGCAGGCCAGCAAGCGCGCCAAGCTGCCCACCTATATACAGGTGGCGATGAAGGCCCTGCCGGGCAACCTGGCCGTGCAGGACGAACAGCTGTACCGCCGCCTGCGCGGCTGGCTGCAACTGCACATCCGTGCCAGCGGCGGCTAGCGCAGGTCCCGGCGCTGACGAATCAGCGCATAGGCCTGATGCAGCTGGCGCGTGGTCTCGGTCGCTTCGCGAATCCGCTCGGGCGAGGCGCCGGAACCGGCCAGTTTGTCCGGGTGATGGCGACTGAGCAGACGACGATAGGCGCGCTTGATCTGCTCGGGCTCGCTGCTCTCGCTGACCCCGAGCAGGCGCAGCGCCTCCTGGTAGCTGCCACCCGCCGGGGCCGGCTGCTGGCTGCGGCGCGGCGCATACTCCTCGCCCAGGCGCTCCAGGCGTGCACTGTCCCAGCCGAGCCACTTGCCCCACAGCAGGATCAGCTCGTGCTCGCTGGGCGACACCCGCCCGTCGACCCAGGCCATGCGCCAGCAGGCCCGCAACAGCGCATCGGCCCGCTCGCGCTGACGCTGCAGCGGCGTGCGCAGGTTGTCACGCCCGGTCTTGCCGCGCGCGAAGGACTCGATGGCGCGGCGCTGGCCCGCCTCGTCCAGGCCCAGGCGCTGCATTTCCGAACGGGCCTGCTGGATGTGACTCTGCACCACCCGCCCGTCACTCTTGGCCAGGCGCCCGAGCATCAGGAACAACAGCTGGTCGTCGCCAGGCGTAGCGCGGCCAAGGCGCTCACGCAGGTTGTCCCACCCCTGCAGACGCAGGCGTCGATCCAGCACCTGGCCAAGCAGGCCACCCAGCAACGCGCCGGGAATGCTGGCGAGGGCAAGCCCCGCCGCCGCACCGAGCAGAGTGGCCGGCCACAGCACTAGGGCGACTCCTGCAGCACGCGCTCGACGTCGGCCAGACGCTCATGCGTGCCGACATCGATCCAGCGCCCCGCATGTCGCTCGCCACTGACCAGCCCTCGCGCCATCGCCTGGCGCAGCAACGGTGCCAACTTGAACGCCCCCGGCTCACAGCCCTCGAACAGCTGTGGACTGAGCACCGCCAGCCCGCTGTAGGTGAGACGTTCGCCAGCCCCCTGGCCGTCAGAGACCTGTCCGTCAGCCAGGAGGAAGTCGCCCTGCAGGTGGTGTTCGGGATTGTCCACCAGCACCAGATGAGCCAGCCCGGCCAGCGGCTTGCGCAACTGGGCGAAGGCGTAGTCGGTGAAGATATCGCCATTGACCACCAGGAACGGCTCATCACCCAGCAACGGCAAGGCCTTGAAGATACCGCCGCCGGTCTCCAGCGGCTCGCCTTCCGGCGAATAGCGGATGCTCACGCCAAAGCGCGAGCCGTCGCCGAGATGGTCCTCGATCTGCTGGCCGAGCCAGGCGTGGTTGATCACCAGCTCGCTGAAACCGGCAGCCGCCAGCGCACGCAGGTGATACTCGATCAACGGCACGCCGGCCGCACGCACCAGCGGCTTCGGCGTGTGCAGCGTCAACGGGCGCAGTCGTTCCCCCTTGCCTGCGGCCAGAATCATCGCTTTCATGCGCCCACGGCCTCCACGGACTCCAGGCTGGCGAACAGCTCGCCGAGTTCGGCCAGCTCCGGCCGGCGTGCCAGCACCGCCTGGACATAAGCGAAGAAGCGCGGCACATCGGCGAGGTACTTGGGCTTGCCGTCGCGATGGCAGATGCGCGCGAAGATACCGATGACCTTGAGGTGACGCTGCACCCCCATCAGGTCACTGGCACGCAGGAAATCCTCCAGCGACGCCTGCACCGGAATGCCGGCCGCCCGCGCCCGCTCCCAGTAGCCCTCCAGCCAGCCCTGCACACGCGCCTCGGGCCAACTGAGGAAGGCATCCTTGAACAGGCAGGTGATGTCGTAGGTCACCGGACCGTAGACCGCATCCTGAAAATCCAGCACCCCGGGATTGGGACTGCTCTGCATCAGGTTGCGCGGCATGAAGTCGCGGTGCACCAGCACCTTGGGCTGCGCCAGGGCACTGTCGATCAGACAGCGGCTGATGCGCTGCCAGGCGGCCTCCTGCTCGGCGGTGAACTCGCGCCCCAGCTGCCGCTGCACGTACCACTCGGGAAACAGCTGCAACTCCCGGCGCAACAAGGCCTCGTCGTAATGTGGCAGGTCCTGGTCGAGCGGCAGGCGCTGCTGCAGCAGCAGCGCCTCGATGGCATCGTCGAACAGCGCATCGGCGTTGTCCGGGTCGATCACATCCAGATAGGTCTGCCGCCCCAGATCATCGAGAATCAGGAAGCCCTGCTCGATATCGGCCGCCAGTACCTGCGGCACATGGACGCCGGCGCTGGCCAGCAATCCGGCGATACGCACGAAGGGCGTGCAGTTCTCCTGAGGGGGCGGCGCATCCATCAGGATCAGGCTGCGCTCGCCCGCCTGCCAGCGAAAGTAACGCCGGAAGCTGGCGTCGCTGCTGGCGGGGCTCAGCTCGGCGGGCGGTACCGCTCCCCAGCCGCGCTCGGCGAACAGCTTTGGCAGTTGCCCGGCGAGCCAGGCGTGCAGTTGTTGCAGACGTACATCGTGTTCAGACATCAAGGGGTCTCCGACGGCGCTAGCCGTTGCGCGGGTCATGCTTTATTATCCAGCATCTTTTTCAGCCCATCGAGAGGCGTGCGGCCCCCGGGCCGATAGCGCGCAGGAAGCCCGGACTAACAAGATGGCAGTAAAACACCCCGCGTTCCGCAAGAAATTTCCACTGCTGGTTACCGGCAGCTTTCTGGCCCTACAGCCCGTGTTCAGCCTACAGTCCTTTGCCGCCGAGCAATACGATTGCCAGGTGTCGCCTGCGGGCGGCTGGGCCTGTGCGCCGAAGACAGCCACCAGTGCCCTGCCACCTCGCCCGCAGCACAGCCGCAACGCGGTCAGCGCGACTGCTGGCACGACCGCAGGTACGACCAGCGAGGCTGTCGCCAAGCAGGACGCCGCCGTGGTGCTGGTCACCGAAAGCGCGGGCCGCGCACTCGCCTCGCGCAGTGCCGACTACAGCCACCTGGACTGGGTCCCGCGTGACAAGTTGACCGCCGCGCAACTGGCCGAAGCCGGTCCGTACTGCGCAGGCGCCTATGTCGAGCCCTTGCGCCCAGGCATGGATGACACCACGCCGCTGGACGAAGCGCCGATGTACGTGTCGGCCAAGGCTTCGCGTTTCGAGCAGGAAAAGCAGATCGCCACCCTCGCTGGTGACGTGGTGCTGCGTCAGTCCGGCCTGCAGGTCGAAGCCAACGAGGCCAGCCTGCACCAGACGGAAAACCGTGGCGAACTGGTCGGCAACGTACGCCTGCGCGACAAGGGTACGCTGGTCGTCGGTGACCGCGCCGAGCTGCAACTCGACAACGGCGAAGCCAAGATCGACAACGCCGAGTACGTCATGCATCAGGCTCACGTACGCGGCAGCGCGCTCTACGCCAAGCGCGAAGAGACTGCGATCATCCGCCTCAAGGACGGCACCTACACCCGCTGCGAGCCGGGTGACAATGCCTGGCACCTGAAAGGCAACAACATCACCCTGAACCCGGCGACCGGCTTCGGCACCGCGACCAACGTGACGCTGCGGGTCAAGGACATTCCGGTGTTCTACACGCCGTACATCTACTTCCCGATCGACGACCGTCGCCAGTCCGGCTTCCTGCCGCCCAGCTTCGGCAGTTCGAGCGGCAACGGCTTCTCGCTGCAGACGCCCTACTACTTCAACCTCGCGCCGAACTACGACGCCACCCTGTACCCCACCTACATGGCCAAGCGCGGCCTGTTGATGGAAGGCGAGTTCCGCTACCTGACGGAAAGCAGCGAGGGTCAGGTCGGGGGCGCCTGGCTGAACGACAGCGAAGACGAGCGCAAGCTGCAGTCCGAGTACGAAGACCAGCGCTGGATGTACAGCTGGCAGCACAAACAGGGCCTGAATTCGCGCCTGCTGGCTGAGGTCGACTACACCGACATCAGTGACCCGTACTATTTCCAGGATCTGAACACCGACCTGGGCATCGAGACGGCAACCTACGTCAACCAGCGTGGCACCCTGAGCTACCGTGGCGAAAGCTACACCGCGCGCCTGAACCTGCATGCGTATGAGCTGGCCAACATCACCGACGTGACGCCGTACGACCGTTTGCCGCAGATCACCCTGGACGGCAAGCTGCCGTTCAACCCGGGCGGCCTGGATTTCACCTATGGCACCGAATACGTGCGCTTCGATCGCAACCTGCGCTCTGGCAACTTCATCAACCAGGACGGTGTTGCCGAACAAAGCTGGTATGACACCCGTATCCAGGGCCTTGAACGCGCCACCGGTGATCGGCTGCATCTGGAGCCAGGCGTCAGCCTGCCATTGAACTGGTCCTGGGGCTTCATCAAGCCGCAGGTCAAGTACTTCCAGACCAACTACGACATCAGCCTGGATCAGCAGGGCAAGGACACCTTGCTGGCCGAACAGAAGTACAAAGGTACGCAGAGCCGAGGCGTCGGCCTGTTCAGTGTCGACAGCGGTCTGTACTTCGACCGCAACACCCAGCTGTTCGGCAAGGGCTTCCGCCAGACCCTGGAGCCGCGTGCGTTCTACCTCTACGTGCCGGAAGAAGACCAGACCGACATCCCGATCTTCGACACCGGCGAACCGACCTTCAGCTACGCCTCGCTGTGGCGCGAGAACCGCTTCAGCGGCAAGGATCGCATCGGTGACGAGAACAAGCTGTCGCTGGGTCTGACCAGCCGCTGGATCGAGCCTAACGGCTTCGAGCGCCAGCGTGTCAGCATCGGCCAGGCCTTCTACTTCGAAGACCGCAAGGTACAGCTGGCCGGCATCGATTACCGCGCCCGCGCCGAGTCAACCGCAGACGTATCACCGTACGCTCTGGAATACCTGTATCGCTTCAACCGCGACTGGCGCTTCTCCTCGACCTTCAACTGGGACCCGGACCAGCACGCGACCCGCTCGGGCAGCGCGATGTTCCACTACCAACCGGAAGCCAACCCGAACAAGGTGGTCAACTTCGGCTATCGCTATCGTAACGACACCGTGCGCTACGACCGTGACAGCGGCACCTGGACCACCAACCCGGACTACGGCAACCCGACTATCGACGGGCAACCGAACCCGAACTACATCAAGGACTACTACAAGATCGACCAGCATGACTTCTCCGTCATCTGGCCAGTCGCCCCGCAGTGGAGCCTGATCTCGCGCTGGCAGTACGACTACGGGCGCAACCGCACCCTCGAAGCCTTCGGTGGTTTCGAGTACGACAGTTGCTGCTGGAAGCTGCGCCTGATCAACCGCTACTGGATCGACTACGACGAAGTCAGCCTCAACCCCTCGCTCAACGACGAGGCGGACCGCGGCATCTTCCTGCAGATCGTCCTCAAGGGCCTCGGCGGCGTCGTAGGCAACAAGGTGGAATCTTTCCTCGACCAAGGCATTCAAGGTTACCGTGAACGTGAAGACCAAGCTTTCTGATTGCCTGCGCCCCCTGCTGTTGGGCGCAGCACTGCTGGCGGCAACGGCTCAGGCCCAGGTTCGCCCTCTGGATCGCGTCGTGGCCATCGTCGACAACGACGTAGTCATGCAGAGCCAGCTCGACGCGCGTCTGCGCGAAGTTCAGCAGACCATCGACAAGCGTGGCGGCACCCTGCCGCCCGAGCACGTGCTCAGCCAACAGGTGCTCGAGCGCCTGATCATCGAGAACATTCAGCTGCAGATCGGCGAGCGCTCCGGCATTCGCATCACCGACGAGGAGCTGAACCAGGCCATGGGCACCATCGCCCAGCGCAACGGCATGTCCCTGGAGCAGTTCCGCCAGGCACTGGCGCGCGACGGCCTGTCCTACGACGACGCCCGTGACCAGGTGCGCCGCGAGATGATCATCAGCCGCGTACGCCAGCGTCGCGTCGCCGAGCGCATCCAGGTCACCGACCAGGAAGTGCAGAACTTCCTCGCCTCCGACCTGGGCAAGATGCAGCTGTCGGAAGAATTCCGCCTGGCCAACATCCTCATTCCGGTATCCGAAGGCGCATCGTCCAGCGAGATCCAGGCCGCCGACCGCCAGGCGCAGGAGCTGTATCAGCAACTGCAACAGGGTGCGGACTTCGCCCAGCTGGCCGTGGCTCGCTCGGCCAGCGAGAACGCCCTGGAAGGCGGCGAGATGGGCTGGCGCAAGGCCGGCCAGCTGCCACCGCCGTTCGACAGCATGGTCAGCGCCCTCAGCCCGGGCGAAGTGACCGAGCCGGTACGTACGCCCGGCGGCTTCATCATCCTCAAGCTGACCGAGAAGCGTGGCGGCGACACCCAGGTACGTGACGAAGTGCATGTGCGCCACATCCTGATCAAGCCGAGCGAGATCCGCAGCGAAGCCGAGACCCGTCGCCTGGTCGAGCGTCTCTATCAGCGCATCCTCGCAGGGGAAGACTTCGCCGAACTGGCGAAGAACTTCTCGGAAGATCCGGGTTCAGCCCTCAACGGTGGCGACCTCAACTGGATCGACCCGAACGCGCTGGTGCCGGAGTTCCGCAAGGTCATGAACGACACGCCGAGCGGCGAACTGTCCAAGCCGTTCAAGAGCCCCTACGGCTGGCACGTGCTGCAGGTACTGGGCCGTCGCGCCACCGATACCAGCGAGCAGTTCCGTGAGCAACAGGCCGCCAACCTGCTGCGCAACCGCAAGTACGACGAAGAGCTGCAGGCCTGGCTGCGCCAGATCCGCGACGAAGCCTACGTCGAGACCAAGCTGTAACAGCGACGCTGTCTGAACGAGCCCGGCCCTGTGCCGGGCTTTTTCGTTATCGGCCCGGCGGCGTACACTGACGCCCCGTCGCCCGCACAGAGATCCGCCATGACGCTCCCCCGCTTTGCCCTCACCCCAGGCGAGCCAGCCGGCATCGGTCCCGACCTCTGCCTGCTGCTGGCACGCGAGGCGCAACCGGCGCCGCTGGTGGCGATCGCCAGCCGTGAACTGCTGGCCGAGCGCGCCAGGCAACTGGGCCTGTCCATCGAGCTGCTGGCGGTCGAGCCGCAGCGATGGCCGGACGCTCCCGCAGTGGCGGGCAGCCTGTATGTCTGGGACACGCCCCTGGCCGTCGCCGCAGAACCAGGCAAGCTGACACCCGCCAACGCCGGCTATGTCCTGCAGACCCTCACCCGCGCAGCCCAGGGCTGCCTGGATGGCACCTTCGCCGGGATGATCACGGCCCCCGTGCACAAGGGCGTGATCAACGAGGCGGGCATCGCCTTCTCCGGCCACACCGAGTTTCTCGCCGACCTCACCCAGACCTCGCAGGTGGTGATGATGCTGGCGACCCACGGCCTGCGCGTGGCCCTGGTCACCACCCACCTGCCGCTCAAGGATGTCGCGGCCGCGATCACCGCGGAGCGCCTGGAGCGTGTCACCCGCATCCTGCACGCCGACCTGTGCAGCAAGTTCGGCATCGCCGCGCCGCGCATCCTGGTCTGCGGGCTCAATCCGCACGCCGGCGAAGGCGGCCACCTGGGGCGCGAGGAGATCGACATCATCGAGCCGACGCTGCAGCACCTGCGTGCCGAGGGCATGAACCTCATCGGCCCGCTGCCAGCCGACACCCTGTTCACCCCCAAGTACCTGGACCAGGCCGACGCGGTGCTGGCCATGTATCACGATCAGGGCCTGCCGGTGCTCAAGTTCAAGGGCTTCGGCGCCGCGCTGAACGTCACCCTGGGGCTGCCGATCATCCGCACCTCGGTGGACCATGGTACCGCGCTCGACCTGGCCGGCACTGGCAAGGTGGACATCGGCAGCCTGCAGGTCGCCCTGCAAACTGCCTACCAGATGGCAGCAGCCAGGGGCGGCAAGCCACAAGCTGCAAGTTGAAGGCTCAAGCCACCGCATGGATGCCGGGGGCGGCCCCAGCTGATAAGCTTCTCCTCTTTACCTTTTCGCTTTACGCTCTTGCTTGACGCTTGCAGCTTGAAGCCTGGAGCTGCTCCATGTCCGAATACCAACACCGCGCGCGCAAGCGCTTCGGCCAGAACTTCCTGCATGATGCCGGCGTGATCGACCGTATCCTGCGCGCCATACGCGCCAAGGAAGGCGAGCGCCTGCTGGAGATCGGCCCGGGCCAGGGCGCTCTGACCGAAGGCCTGCTGGGTAGCGGCGCGCAACTCGACGTGATCGAGCTGGACCTCGACCTGATTCCCATCCTGCAGAACAAGTTCGGCGACAACCCGCGCTTTCGCCTGAATCAGGGCGATGCGCTGAAGTTCGACTTTTCCCGCCTCGAGGCCGCGCCGCACAGCCTGCGCGTGGTCGGCAACCTGCCCTACAACATCTCCACGCCGCTGATTTTCCACCTGCTGGACAACGCGCCGCTGATTCGCGACATGCACTTCACGCTGCAGAAGGAAGTGGTCGAGCGCATGGCCGCCGGTCCTGGCGGCGGTGACTGGGGCCGCCTGTCGATCATGGTGCAGTACCACTGCCGCGTGGAGCATCTGTTCAACGTCGGCCCCGGCGCCTTCAATCCGCCGCCGAAGGTCGACTCGGCCATCGTGCGCCTGGTCCCGCATGAGACCTTGCCGCACCCGGCCAAGGACCATCGCCTGCTGGAGCGCGTCGTCCGCGAGGCCTTCAACCAGCGCCGCAAGACCCTGCGCAACACGCTCAAGCAGCTGCTGCCGGCCGAGGCCATCGAGGCCGCCGGGGTGGACGGCAGCCTGCGCCCCGAACAGCTGGACCTGGCCGCCTTCGTCCGCCTGGCCGACCAGCTGGCCCTGCAGCCCGGCGCGGCTCAGGACTAAACTGCAATCACGCTCAACGGGTTTCCTGCATGTCCGACCCTCGTTATCAGATCGACGTCAGCGTCACCACTCGCTACCTGCCCGCGCAATCGCAGCCGGAGCAGAGCCGGTACGCGTTCTCCTACAAGGTGACCATCGTCAATAACGGCGAGTTGCCGGCGCAGCTGCTGTCGCGCCACTGGATCATCACCGACGGCGACGGCCGCGTGCAGGAAGTGCGCGGCGCCGGCGTCATCGGCCAGCAGCCGCACATCGCGCCGGGCGCCAGCCACACCTACAGCAGTGGCACGGTCATGGCCACGCAGGTGGGTACCATGCAGGGCAGCTACCAGATGCTCGCCGAGGACGGCAAACGCTTCGACGCCATCATCGTTCCCTTCCGCCTGGCAATGCCGGGAGCCCTGCACTGATGGCCGTGTATGCCGTGGGTGACCTGCAGGGCTGCCTGAAACCGCTGCAATGCCTGCTCGAACGAGTCGCCTTCGACCCGACCAGGGACCGGCTCTGGCTGGTCGGCGACCTGGTCAACCGCGGCCCGCAGTCGCTGGAGACCCTGCGTTTCCTCTACAGCATCCGCCAGGCCGTGACCTGCGTCCTGGGCAACCATGACCTGCACCTGCTGGCCGTGGCGCACAATATCGAGCGCCTGAAGAAGGGCGACACCCTGCGCGAGATCCTCGACGCCCCGGACCGCGCCGACCTGCTCGACTGGCTGCGCCTGCAGAAGCTGGTACACCACGACGCCGAACGCAAGGTCACCCTGGTGCATGCCGGCATTCCGCCGCAATGGACCCTGAGCAAGGCCCTGCGCCGCGCGGCCGAGGTCGAGGAAGTCCTGCGCGATGACGCGCGCCTGCCGCTGTTTCTCGACGGCATGTACGGCAACGAGCCGGCGAAATGGAACCGGGAGCTGAGTGGCGTGACGCGCCTGCGGGTGATCACCAACTACTTTACCCGCATGCGCTTCTGTACCGCCGACGGCACCCTGGATCTGAAAACCAAGGAAGGCATCGGCAATGCGCCCCCCGGCTTCGCCCCCTGGTTCAGCCATCCACAGCGCAAGATGCGCGGCGAGAAGATCATCTTCGGCCACTGGGCCGCACTGGAAGGCAACTGCCGGGAACCCGGCCTGCATGCCCTCGACACCGGCTGCGTCTGGGGCGGTGCGATGACCCTGCTCGACGTCGACAGCGGCGAACTCCATCGCTGCACCTGCCCCAAGGCATGAGCGCCAGCAGCGCTCCCACGAATCACGCATAGGCCCCGAACATGAGCGAATTCAAGCGAATCTCCCCGCAACAGGCACAAGAACTGCGCGCCCAGGGCGCCGTGGTGGTCGACATCCGCGACCCGCACAGCTTCGCCAACGGCCACATCAGCGGCTCGCGTCACCTGGACAACCACTCCCTGCATGACTTCATCACCCATGCAGACCTGGATGCACCGCTGATCGTCTCCTGCTACCACGGCAACTCCAGCCAGGGCGCCGCCGCCTATCTGGTCGGCCAGGGCTTCTCCGACGTCTACAGCCTCGACGGTGGTTTCGAGCTGTGGCGCGCCACCTACCCGGACGAAACCGCGCAAAGCGCCGAAGAATAAATTTCGCCCAGCGGCAAGCCCCGCCCGCTCTGGCCTGCCGCCACTTCCCGAGGCACGGTAACATTCAGTTATCGTTGTCCCGCCCTTGACCATTCGCAGAACGAACTATCCTGTTACTCAGGCCATCCCACTGAAGGTAGAGCCGGTCAACCGGCATCGGGCCATCGGTAACGACTTTTAGGTTTTGGGGGATTCTTCCCGACTTGTCTCTGAGCCGGGGTTACCCAGCACCTGTACGCACGACCGATCCCGAGCCAGCTTTCAGCATCGAGCGAGGTGAAGTCATGAGTATTTTCAGTCACTTCCAACAGCGTTTCGAGGCGACCCGCCAGGAGGAGTACTCGCTGCAGGAGTACCTCGAACTGTGCAAGCAGGATCGCAGCGCCTACGCCACTGCGGCCGAGCGCCTGCTGATGGCCATCGGCGAACCCGAGCTGCTCGACACCTCGAGCAACTCGCGACTGTCCAGAATCTTTTCCAACAAGGTCATCCGTCGTTACCCGGCCTTCGCCGACTTCCACGGCATGGAAGAGTGCATCGACCAGATCGTCTCCTACTTCCGCCACGCGGCGCAGGGCCTGGAAGAGAAGAAACAGATCCTCTACCTGCTGGGCCCGGTGGGCGGCGGCAAGTCGTCGCTGGCCGAAAAGCTCAAGCAACTGATGGAGAAGGTGCCCTTCTACGCCATCAAGGGCTCACCGGTATTCGAATCGCCCCTGGGGCTGTTCAATGCCACCGAGGACGGCGCGATCCTCGAGGAGGACTACGGCATCCCGCACCGCTACCTCAGCTCGATCATGTCGCCCTGGGCGACCAAGCGCCTGCAGGAATTCGGCGGCGACATCAGCCAGTTCCGCGTGGTCAAGCTCTACCCGTCGATCCTCAACCAGATCGCCGTGGCCAAGACCGAGCCGGGCGACGAGAACAACCAGGACATCTCCGCGCTGGTCGGCAAGGTGGACATCCGCAAGCTGGAGGACTTCCCGCAGAACGACGCCGACGCCTACAGCTACTCGGGCGCGCTGTGCCGGGCCAACCAGGGCCTGATGGAGTTCGTCGAGATGTTCAAGGCACCGATCAAGGTGCTGCACCCGCTGCTCACCGCCACCCAGGAGGGCAACTACAACAGCACCGAGGGCCTCGGCGCCATTCCCTACAGCGGCATCCTGCTGGCCCACTCCAACGAGTCCGAGTGGCACAGCTTCCGCAACAACAAGAACAACGAGGCCTTCATCGACCGTATCTACATCGTCAAGGTGCCGTACTGCCTGCGCGTCAGCGATGAGGTGCGCATCTATGACAAGCTGCTGATCAACAGCTCGCTGGCCAAGGCCCATTGCGCGCCGGACACTCTGAAGATGCTGGCCCAGTTCTCCGTGCTCAGCCGCCTGAAGGAGCCGGAAAACTCCAACATCTACTCGAAGATGCGCGTCTACGACGGCGAGAACCTCAAGGACACCGACCCGAAAGCCAAGTCGATCCAGGAATACCGCGACGCCGCCGGTGTCGACGAGGGCATGAACGGCCTGTCGACGCGCTTCGCCTTCAAGATCCTTTCCAAGGTGTTCAACTTCGACCCGCACGAGGTAGCCGCCAACCCGGTGCACCTGCTCTACGTGCTGGAGCAGCAGATCGAGCAGGAACAGTTCCCGGCCGAAGTGCGCGAGCGCTACCTGCGCTACATCAAGGAATACCTGGCGCCGCGCTATATCGAGTTCATCGGCAAGGAGATCCAGACCGCCTACCTGGAGTCCTACAGCGAGTACGGCCAGAACATCTTCGACCGCTACGTGCTGTACGCCGACTTCTGGATTCAGGACCAGGAGTACCGCGATCCGGAAACCGGCGAAATCCTCAATCGCGTGGCCCTCAACGAGGAGCTGGAGAAGATCGAGAAGCCGGCGGGCATCAGCAATCCGAAGGATTTCCGCAACGAGATCGTCAACTTCGTGCTGCGCGCCCGCGCCAACAACAACGGCAAGAACCCCACCTGGCTCAGCTACGAGAAGCTGCGTGTGGTCATCGAGAAGAAGATGTTCTCCAACACCGAGGACCTGCTCCCGGTCATCAGCTTCAACGCCAAGGGCAGCAAGGAGGAACAGCAGAAGCACAACGACTTCGTCAAACGCATGGTCGAGCGTGGCTACACCGAGAAGCAGGTGCGCCTGCTGTCGGAGTGGTATCTGCGGGTTCGCAAATCGCAATAACGGCAGCGGCAAGCGCCAGGCTTCGAGCTGGCGGAACGAACGCAAGCGCTGGTCGCCCGGCGCTTGCTTGCAGCTTGTGGCTTGCAGCTTGAAGCAGCCCCGGAGGGGCCTATGAGCTATGTGATCGACCGGCGCCTGAATGGCAAGAACAAGAGCACGGTGAACCGCCAGCGTTTCCTGCGGCGTTACCGTGAGCACATCAAGAAGGCGGTGGAGGAAGCCGTCAGCCGGCGCTCCATCACCGACATGGAGCATGGCGAGCAGATCAGCATTCCCGGCCGCGACATCGACGAGCCGGTGCTGCACCATGGGCGCGGTGGCAAACAGACCATCGTCCACCCCGGCAACAAGGAATTCACCACCGGCGAACGCTTCCCCCGGCCGCAGGGCGGTGGAGGCGGTCGTGGCAGCGGCAAGGCGAGCAACTCCGGCGAGGGCATGGACGAGTTCGTCTTCCAGATCACCCAGGAGGAGTTTCTCGACTTCATGTTCGAGGACCTGGAGCTGCCCAACCTGGTCAAGCGCCACCTCACCGGGGCCGATACCTTCAAGACCGTCCGCGCCGGCATCAGCAACGAAGGCAATCCGTCGCGCATCAACATAGTGCGTACCCTGCGCTCGGCCCACGCCCGGCGCATCGCGCTATCCGGCTCAAGCCGCGCCAAGCTGCGCGAGGCCAAGGCCGAACTGGAGCGCCTGCGCCGCGAAGAACCGGACAACTTCGGCGACATCCAGGAAGTGGAGGCGGAGATCGAGCGCCTCAGCGCGCGCATCCACCGCGTGCCCTTCCTCGACACCTTCGACCTCAAGTACAACCTGCTGACCAAGCAGCCCAACCCCAGCTCCAAGGCCGTGATGTTCTGCCTGATGGACGTATCCGGCTCCATGACCCAGGCCACCAAGGACATCGCCAAGCGCTTCTTCATCCTTCTGTACCTGTTCCTCAAGCGCAACTACGACAAGATCGACGTGGTGTTCATCCGCCACCACACCAGTGCCAAGGAAGTGGACGAGGAGGAGTTCTTCTATTCCCGCGAGACAGGCGGCACCATCGTCTCCAGCGCCCTGAAACTGATGCAGGAAGTGATGGCCGAGCGCTACCCGATCAACGAGTGGAACATCTACGCCGCCCAGGCGTCGGACGGCGACAACTGGAACGATGATTCGCCGATCTGCCGGGATATATTGATCAATCAGATCATGCCGTTCGTGCAGTACTTCACCTACGTCGAGATCACCCCACGCGAGCACCAGGCGCTGTGGTTCGAGTACGAGCAAGTGGCCGAGGCGTTCGCCGACAGCTTCGCCCAGCAGCAACTGGTTTCCGCAGCGGACATCTACCCGGTGTTCCGCGAACTCTTCCAGCGTCGTCTGGTGAGCTGAGGGCCGAGTCATGAGTGCCACTGCCAAGAAACGTGAACCGCTGTCCACCGGTTCGGAATGGACCTTCGAGCTGATTCGCGCCTATGACCGCGAAATCTCGCGCATCGCTGAACGCTATGCGCTGGACACCTACCCGAACCAGATCGAAGTCATCACCGCCGAACAGATGATGGATGCCTACGCCTCGGTCGGCATGCCGCTGGGCTACCACCACTGGTCCTACGGCAAGCACTTCCTCGCCACCGAGAAAGGCTACAAGCGCGGGCAGATGGGCCTGGCCTACGAGATCGTGATCAACTCCGACCCGTGCATCGCCTACCTGATGGAGGAGAACACCATCTGCATGCAGGCGCTGGTGATCGCCCATGCCTGCTACGGCCACAACAGCTTCTTCAAGGGCAACTACCTGTTCCGCACCTGGACCGATGCCAGCTCGATCATCGATTACCTGGTGTTCGCCAAGCAGTACATCATGCAGTGCGAGGAGCGCTACGGCATCGACGCGGTGGAGGAGCTGCTCGACTCCTGCCATGCCCTGATGAACTACGGCGTCGACCGCTACAAGCGGCCCTATCCGATCTCCGCCGAGGAGGAGCGCAAGCGCCAGAAGGACCGCGAAGAGCACCTGCAGAAACAGATCAACGACCTCTGGCGCACCATCCCGCGCAGCGCCGACAAAGGCGGCGAGAAAGACAGCAAGCGCTTCCCGGCCGAGCCGCAGGAAAACATCCTCTACTTCCTGGAGAAACACGCGCCGCTGCTGGAGCCCTGGCAACGCGAGGTGATCCGCATCGTGCGCAAGATCGCCCAGTACTTCTACCCGCAACGCCAGACCCAGGTGATGAACGAAGGCTGGGCCACCTTCTGGCACTACACGCTGATGAACGACCTGTACGACGAGGGCCTGGTCACCGACGGCTTCATGATGGAGTTCCTGCAGTCGCACACCAGCGTGGTCTACCAGCCGCCATTCGACAGCCCCTACTACAGTGGCATCAACCCCTATGCCCTGGGCTTCGCCATGTACCGTGACATCCGCCGCATCTGCGAGGAGCCCACCGACGAGGACAAGCACTGGTTCCCCGACATCGCCGGCAGCGACTGGCTGACCACCCTCAAGTTCGCCATGACCAGCTTCAAGGACGAGAGCTTCATCCTGCAGTTCCTCTCGCCCAAGGTGATCCGTGACTTCAAGCTGTTCGGCATCCTCGACGACGACCAGAAGGACGAGCTGCTGGTGCCGGCCATTCACGACGAGTCCGGCTACCGCACCATCCGCGAACTGCTCGCCGCGCAGTACAACCTGGGCAACCGCGAGCCCAACGTGCAGATCTGGAACATCGACCGGCGCGGCGACCGCTCGCTGACCCTGCGCCACCAGCAGCACGACCGCAAGCCACTGGGCGATTCCACCGAGGAAGTGCTCAAGCACCTGCACAGGCTGTGGGGCTTCGATATCCACCTGGAGGTCTGCCAGGGCGACCAGCTGATCACCACCCAGCACGTGCCGCCACGCAGCAGCGCCGAGGGGGACAGCGAGTACCCACGTCTGGACCTGGTGATACCACCCATTTGATCGGTTGCCGAAGATCGCAGCAGATACCAGCATCGCAGGCAGACTCCGCGAGAGACAGCGCATGCGAATCTTTCTGGTGCTCCTGTTGTGCCTGGGGCTGGCCACCTGCGCCAGCCACGTGCCGCAGGCGCGCATCCTCAGCCCGGCCGATGCCTCGCTCGCCGGGCAACACAGCTACGAACTGATCGACCCACAGCGCAGCCTGGAGGGTGAGCCTCCCTTTCCCGAGCGCTATCGCCAGTTGCCTCAGCTGCTGCGTCACGGCCTGTCAGCACGCGGCTATCACCAGAGCCGACCGCCGCAGCTGCGCGTCTACTACTGGCTGGCCGTGCAGGACAGCCCGCTGACGTTCAAGGTCGACACACCTGCGCCCAACCCCCTGGGCCCATACCAGGCCATGCATCGCCTGCGGGACGAGACCGGCGTGCTGCGCCTGCGCCTGACCGACCTGGACGGTGACATCCTCTGGGAAGGCGTGATCAGCACCGGGCTGAGCCCGGCGCACGACAGCGCCGAGCTGCTGGAGCGCGCCACCCAGGCGCTGACCGAGCAGATCCCCCTGGCCACGCCATAGGCAGCGCCGCAAGCAGCAGACAATCGACTCGGGCTCACGCAGCCCGGGCCAATCTTCGATATCCTCTGCGCTCAGTGGAGGATCAGACATGCAGATCTACAAAGTCGGCGGCGCCGTGCGCGACCGCCTGCTCGGGCGACCGGTCACCGATATCGACCGGGTGGTGGTCGGCGCCGACGCCGAGCAGATGCTCGCGCTCGGCTATCGGCCGGTCGGCGAGGACTTCCCGGTATTCCTCCACCCGCAGAGCGGGGAGGAATATGCGCTGGCCCGCACCGAGCGCAAGAGCGGGCGCGGCTACGGCGGTTTCACCTTTCATGCCAGCCCCGACGTCACCCTGGAAGAGGACCTGATCCGCCGCGACCTGACCATCAACGCCATGGCCGAGGACGATCAGGGTACGCTGTTCGACCCCTACGGCGGTCAGCGGGATCTTGCCGCGCGCGTACTGCGCCACGTTTCCCCGGCCTTCGCCGAAGATCCGCTGCGGGTCCTGCGCGTCGCCCGTTTCGCCGCACGCTATGCGCCACTGGGCTTCAGCGTGGCGGAGGAGACCCTGGCCCTGATGCGCCAGCTGGCCGAATCCGGCGAACTGGCGCACCTCACCGCCGAGCGCAGCTGGAAGGAAATTTCCCGCGCCCTGATGGAGCCGCGCCCGGATGTGTTCGTCCAGGTACTGCGTGACTGCGGCGCCCTCGCGACCCTGCTGCCTGAGGTCGACGCCCTGTTCGGCGTGCCGCAACCAGCCGCGCACCACCCGGAGATCGACACCGGCGTGCACGTACTCAGCGTGCTGCAACAGTGTGCCGAGCATGAGCAGCCGCTGAGCGTGCGCTGGGCCAGCCTGCTGCACGATGTCGGCAAGGGCCTGACGCCGGCCGAGCAATGGCCACGGCACATTGCCCATGAGCACCTGGGGCTGAACCTGATCCAGGCGATCAACGAACGCTGCAAGGCGCCGCGCGACTGCGCCGAGCTGGCCTTGCTGGTTGGCGAGTTCCATACCCATGGCCACCGTGCGCGGGAACTGCGCGCCTCGACACTGCTGGAGCTGCTGCAACGCTTCGATGTGTTCCGTCGCCCGCAGCGCTTCGCCGAATTCGTCGCGGCCTGCGAGATGGACGCACGCGGGCGCCTGGGCCTGGAGCAACGCGACTATCCGCAGGCCGCCTACCTGCTGGGCGCTGCCGAAGTCGCGCGCCAGGTAGCGGTGAAGCCGTTGCTGGAGAAGGGCTACAAGGGTGCTGAACTGGGTGAAGCGCTCAATCGCGAACGCCTTAACGCACTCAAGGCCTACAAGGAACGCGAGCAAGCCTAGCCCGGATGCATCCGGGGCGGCATGCGAGCAGGTCGCGGATTCCATTCGGCTACGACCGAACGCCCGCCGTAGCCCCAGGCGCTTGCAGCCGGGTTCGGTGCTACGCGGACGCCAGCAGTTCGGCCGGTGTCAGCGCGCTGTCACGCCACTGGAAGGCGGCCGGCCAGAGCTGCTGGTCGATCTGCGCCGAGCCCCAGAGCTCGGCGAACGAGCGACCGTCGAGCGGGTGGCAGGTCTCGGGAGCCAGCAGCGCCAGTGGCCAGAGCACGAAGGCGTTCTTGAGAATCTCGGCACGCGGCAGGATCAGGCCGTTGAAGTTGCCCACCTGCTGGCCATACAGCAGCACGTCGATATCCAGCGGCAAGCCCTTGCGGTCCGGGGCATAGCGACCGTTGTCGGCTTCGATGAACTTCAGCCGGCGGTCCAGTTCCAGCAGCGGCAGCTCGGTGTCCCCGACCACCACCAGGTTGAAGAAATTGCCGCTCTTGATGCCCACGGCATGGCTCTCGAACACGGGCGAGCAGCGCATGTTGCCGAGCATTGCGGCCAGCGCCTCGAGCCCGGCGACGAGATGCGTCTCGCGCTCGATATTGCTACCGAGACCGAGAAAGACCCGAGTCAGAGACATCCGCGCTCGATCTCCACACCCACGCCACCACGCGCCGCCGGCACGGCACCGGGCTTGGTCAGCTTCAGGCGTATCCAGGGAATGTCGAACTCGGCCATCAGGGTCTGCACCAGACGCTCGGCGAAGGTTTCCACCAGGATGAACTGCGACTCGGCGGCGAACGCCTGAATGCGCGTGGAAACGCTGGCGTAGTCGAGCGCCAGGTTGAGGTCGTCACCGGCCGCAGCCGGGCGGTTGTCCCAGGCCATGTGCAGATCCAGCAGCAGGCACTGGCGAATCTCGCGCTCCCAATCGTAGGCGCCGATCACCGTGTCGACCTCCAGCCCCTCGATAAATACTCTGTCCACCCACACTCTCCGCGCCACGACAAGGGCGCCGTACCTCGTTAGAATCGGCCCACCCCATGCCCTGGAATGGCCACCATGTTCTGGCTTCTGGCGATCCTCGCCTATCTGCTCGGCTCGTTGTCCTTCGCCATCCTGCTCAGTCGCCTCGCAGGCGGCCCTGACCCGCGCGCCAGCGGCTCGGGCAACCCCGGCGCCACCAACATGTTGCGGGTGGCCGGCAAGAAGCTCGCCGTCATGACCCTGATCGGCGACCTGCTCAAGGGCCTGCTGCCGATCCTGATCGCCAAGCTGCTGGGCCTCGGCCTGCACCAGCAAGCCTGGATCGGCCTGGCTGCGGTGGTCGGCCACCTGTACCCGCTGTACTTCCGCTTTCGCGGCGGCAAGGGCGTGGCCACTGCCGCCGGCATGTTACTCGGGCTCTATCCACCCGCGGCACTGCTCGCCCTGGCGGCCTGGGCCCTGGTGTTCCTGCTGACCCGCACCAGCTCGCTGGCCTCGCTGATCGCCACACCGCTGACGCTGCCCCTGCTGGCCTGGCAACAGCCCGCCGCCCTGCTGCCCGCCTGCGTACTGACCGGCCTGATCGTCTGGCGCCATCGCAACAACCTGCGCGATCTGTTCGCCGGGCGCGAGCGCCGTTTCTGAACGACCTGCAGGAAAGAGTTCGCGGCTGAAGCCGCGCCTGCAGGGCACACCCTTGGTCAGATCGCCGGCAGCGACTCCATCGGCCAACGCGCCTGCACCTTGATCGCCAGATCCTCGTGCTGCCCGGCCAGCAGACGCTGGCAACCGGCATAGGCGATCATCGCGCCGTTATCGGTACAGAAGCGCGGGCGAGCATAGAACACCTTGCCCTTCAGCTCGCCCAGCATGCGCTCCAGATGCTCACGCAAAGCCTTGTTCGCACTCACCCCACCGGCGATCACCAGGCTGTTCAGCCCCGTCTGCTTGAGCGCACGCTTGCACTTGATGGTCAGAGTCTCGACGACTGCCTGCTGGAAGGCCAGCGCGATGTCGCGACGGGCTTGATCGAGGTCGTCATCGCCGTCACGGCACTGCTGCCAGGTATTCAGGGCGAAGGTCTTGAGGCCGCTGAAACTGAAGTCCAGGCCCGGGCGATCGGTCATCGGCCGCGGGAAGACGAAACGCCCCGGCGTACCCTGCTCGGCCAGCTTGGCGATCTCCGGGCCGCCGGGGTAATTCAGCCCCATCAGCTTGGCCGTCTTGTCGAAGGCTTCACCTGCCGCGTCATCCAGCGACTCGCCGAGCAGCTGGTACTGGCCGATGCCATCGACGCGCACCAGCTGCGTGTGGCCGCCCGACACCAGCAAGGCGACGAACGGAAACGCCGGAGGCTGCTCTTCGAGCATCGGCGCCAGCAGGTGACCTTCCATATGGTGTACACCGACCGCCGGGATGCCCCAGGCGAAGGCCAGCGCCTGCGCACAGGAGGCGCCCACCAGCAGCGCACCGACCAGGCCGGGCCCGGCGGTGTACGCCAGCGCATCGATATCGCCCGGCGCGCGGCCGGCCTCGTCGAGCACCTGGCGAATCAGCGGCAGCATGCGCTTGACGTGGTCGCGCGAGGCCAATTCGGGCACCACGCCGCCATATACACGGTGCAGATCGATCTGACTGAACAATGCGTCGGCCAGCAGGCCGCGCTCACTGTCATAGAGCGCGACGCCGGTTTCATCGCAGGAGGTTTCCAATCCCAGTACGAGCATGGAGCTTGAGCCTTGGTTTGCCGCGTGGAACAAAGGCGCGCATGATAAGCGCCGCCCGGCGGAGCGGCCAGCGCTTTTCGATCAGAGGGCTTTGCATTCCTCGGCCCGAGACGGTAACATCCGCAACCCTTAAAAACCGACGCCCCCCGAGCCACATTGCCGGGTACGCGTTAACCCGGTAATTAAAGATAGGTACGACCTGGATGCCAGCCGTCAAAGTTAAAGAGAACGAACCCTTCGACGTAGCCCTGCGTCGTTTCAAGCGCTCCTGCGAAAAAGCCGGTGTACTGGCTGAAGTCCGTAGCCGCGAATTCTACGAAAAGCCGACCGCTGAGCGTAAGCGCAAGGCCGCTGCCGCTGTTAAGCGTCACGCCAAGAAAGTGCAGCGCGAGCAGCGCCGCAGCGTTCGCCTGTACTAATACCGTACACGCCACGCTCGAATGCCCGGCTTCGGCCGGGCATTGCATTTACAGAACTCCGCTTCGCCAACTGGCGAATGGCCGGAGTTTTTTGCATTTCTACCCACCGCTGTTCCGCGCTCGCGCCGGACAGTATGCTGAGCACCCATGGCCGGCCTGATCCCGCAATCCTTCATCGATGACCTGCTCAACCGCACCGACATCGTCGATGTGGTGAGTTCGCGCATCCAGCTGAAGAAGACCGGCAAGAACTACAGCGCCTGCTGCCCGTTCCACAAGGAGAAGACCCCCTCCTTCACCGTCAGCCCGGACAAGCAGTTCTACTACTGCTTCGGCTGCGGCGCCGGCGGCAATGCCCTCGGCTTCGTCATGGACCACGATCAACTGGAATTCCCCCAGGCGATCGAGGAACTGGCCAAGCGCGCCGGCATGGACGTGCCACGCGAGGAAAGCGGTCGCGGACACAAGCCCCGGCAACCGGTCGACTCGCCACTCTACCCGCTGCTCAACGCCGCCGCCGAGCACTATCGCCAGGCGCTGAAGAGCCATCCGCAGCGCAAGTACGCCGTGGAATACCTCAAGGGTCGCGGCCTGACCGGCGAAATCGCCCGCGACTTCGGCCTCGGCTTCGCCCCACCCGGCTGGGACAACCTGCTCAAGCAGCTGGGCGGCGACGCCCTGCAGCAGAAGGTCATGATCGACGCCGGCCTGCTGATCGAGAACGCCGAGAACGGCCGGCGCTACGACCGCTTCCGCGACCGCATCATGTTCCCCATCCGCGACAGCCGCGGACGGGTGATCGCCTTCGGCGGCCGGGTACTGGGCGACGACAAGCCCAAGTACCTCAACTCACCGGAAACCCCGGTGTTCCACAAGGGCCAGGAGCTCTACGGCCTGTACGAGGCCCGCAAGCACAACCGCGACCTCGACGAGATCATGGTGGTCGAGGGCTACATGGACGTCATCGCCCTGGCCCAGCAGGGCCTGCGCAATGCCGTGGCGACCCTGGGCACGGCGACCAGCGAGGAGCACCTCAAGCGCCTGTTCCGCATCGTGCCCAGCGTGCTGTTCTGCTTCGATGGCGATGCCGCCGGGCGCAACGCCGCCTGGCGCGCCCTGGAGTCGACCCTGTCGAGCCTGCAGGACGGCCGCCGCGCGCGCTTCCTGTTCCTGCCCGACGGCGAGGACCCGGACACCCTGGTGCGCGCGGAAGGCACCGACGCCTTCCGCGCCCGCATCAACCAGCACGCACAACCGCTGGCCGACTACTTCTTCCAGCAACTGAGCGAGGAAGCCGACCCGCGCTCGCTGGAAGGCAAAGCGCATCTGGTGACCCTGGCCGCGCCGCTGATCGACAAGATTCCCGGCAACAACCTGCGCGCCCTGATGCGTCAGCGCCTGAGCGAGATCACCGGCCTGTCCGGCGAAGCCCTCAGCCAGGTCGCCAGCAGCCCGCGCAGCCCGGCGCCCAGCCCTGCTAGCCCAGCGCCCGGCAGCGACTACCCGGACTACGGCGACATCCCCGACAGCGCCTACTACGACAGCCTGCCGGACGTCGGCGGCTACGAGCAGCCGGCGCCACCGCAACAGCAGTACTACGAACGCAGCAACGAAGGTGGCAAGGGCAACTGGAAGAAGGATGGCGGCAAGTGGAACAAGAAAGGCAAGGGTGACTTCGCGCCGCGTGCCCCACGCACCGCCGTCAGCGTCGAATCACCGCATCTGATCGCCCTGCGCACCCTGCTGCACCATCCGCAGCTGGCACAGAAGGTCGAGGATGTCAGCCACTTCGCCGATGAAGACGATACCTACGCCCAGTTGCTGGTGGCGCTGGTCGGCGCCCTGCAGAAGACGCCCAACCTGCGTTCGCTGCAGCTGATCGCCCGCTGGCACGGCACCGAACAGGGCCGCCTGCTGCGGGCACTGGCGGAGAAAGAATGGCTGATCAAAGGCGACAACCTTGAACAGCAGTTTTTCGACACCATTACTACACTTGCACACAACCAATCGCAGAGGCGGCGTGAAAAGGCGCTCCGCAGCATCATGCAGAAAAGCCCCAGCGAGCTCACCGACGAGGAGAAGACCTTGCTCAGAGAGCACTACAGCCTGACCTCCTCGCAGAGCAGCAAGTCCCCAACTGGCGCCTAAAGCCTGAACTGAGGTATAATCCTCGGCTTGTTTTCAGCCCGCCAAGACCTTCAGTGGATAGGGTGTTATGTCCGTAAAAGCGCAACAGCAATCTCGTTTGAAAGAATTGATCAGCCGTGGTCGCGAGCAGGGTTACCTGACGTACGCGGAGGTCAATGACCACCTGCCGGAAGACATTTCCGATCCGGAACAGGTGGAAGACATCATCCGCATGATCAACGACATGGGGATCAACGTATTCGAGAGTGCTCCGGATGCGGACGCCCTGTTGTTGGCCGAAGCCGACACCGACGAAGCCGCTGCCGAAGAAGCCGCTGCCGCCCTCGCTGCCGTTGAGACCGATATCGGCCGTACCACTGACCCGGTGCGCATGTACATGCGTGAAATGGGTACCGTGGAACTGCTGACCCGCGAAGGCGAGATCGAGATCGCCAAGCGCATCGAGGAAGGCATCCGCGAAGTCATGAGCGCCATCGCTCACTTCCCCGGCACCGTCGACGGCATCCTCGCCGAGTACAACCGCGTCACCACCGAAGGCGGCCGCCTGGCCGAAGTCCTCAGTGGCTACATCGACCCGGATGACGGCAGCGTGCCCGACGAAGCCGCCGCCCCCGTTCCCGTCAAGGAAGGCGCCGCCGCTGAAGAAAGCGACGACGAAGACGAGGAAGAAGACGGCGACGACGAGGAAGAAGAAGGCGATGGCGGCCCGGACCCGGAAGAAGCGGCGCGCCGTTTCAATGCCGTGGCCGAGCAGCAGGACAAGGTCCAGAAGGCCCTGAAGAAGCATGGCCGTGGCAGCAAGCAGGTCACCGACGAGCTGGCCGCCCTGGCCGAGCTGTTCATGCCGATCAAGCTGGTGCCCAAGCAGTACGACGCCCTGGTCATCCAGGTGCGCAGCGCCCTCGACCGTCTGCGTGCGCAAGAGCGCGCCATCATGCAGCTGTGCGTACGTGATGCGCGCATGCCGCGTGCCGACTTCCTGCGCCTGTTCCCGGGCAATGAAGTCGACATGGACTGGTCCGCCGACCTGGCCAAGGGCAAGGCCAAGTACGCCGAAGCCCTGGGCAACCTGCAGGCCGACATCCAGCGCTGCCAGCAGAAGCTCGCCGACCTGGAAGCCGAGTGCAGCCTGAGCCTGGCCGAGATCAAGGACATCAACCGTCGCATGTCCATCGGTGAGGCCAAGGCCCGCCGCGCCAAGAAGGAAATGGTCGAGGCGAACCTGCGTCTGGTGATCTCCATCGCCAAGAAGTACACCAACCGCGGCCTGCAGTTCCTCGACCTGATCCAGGAAGGCAACATCGGCCTGATGAAGGCGGTGGACAAGTTCGAATACCGTCGCGGCTACAAGTTCTCGACCTACGCCACCTGGTGGATTCGCCAGGCGATCACCCGCTCGATCGCCGACCAGGCGCGCACCATCCGTATCCCGGTGCACATGATCGAGACCATCAACAAGCTCAACCGCATCTCCCGTCAGATGCTTCAGGAAATGGGTCGCGAGCCCACTCCGGAAGAGCTGGGTGAGCGCATGGAAATGCCCGAGGACAAGATCCGCAAGGTATTGAAGATCGCCAAAGAGCCGATTTCCATGGAAACCCCGATCGGCGACGACGAAGATTCGCACCTGGGCGACTTCATCGAGGACAGCACCATGCAGTCCCCGATCGACGTAGCCACGGTCGAAAGCCTCAAGGAAGCCACGCGCGAAGTACTGGCCGGCCTCACCGCCCGTGAAGCCAAGGTCCTGCGCATGCGCTTCGGCATCGACATGAACACCGACCACACCCTCGAGGAAGTCGGCAAGCAGTTCGATGTCACCCGCGAGCGTATTCGTCAGATCGAAGCCAAGGCACTGCGCAAGCTGCGCCACCCGACGCGAAGCGAGCATCTGCGCTCCTTCCTCGACGAGTGATACCAGAACCCCCGGCCCAGGCCGGGGGTTTTGCTTTCCAGGCACTTGCCCCGCCTTCTTCCAATCACACGCCGACTGCGCAATCAAACTGCCATCTCGACGCCGGCGGTCTACACTGCGACCTTATTGATCCCGAAACGAGGCCGTTATGTTCCGCTTGCCGGCCATTGTGCTGTTGTGCCTGGCGTATTGGATGACCCCGGCCCAAGCCCTGACACTCGACGAGGACGAGCGCGCCTGGCTGGCAGCCAACCCGCAGCTGCGCCTGGGCGTCGACGCGTCCTGGCCACCCTTCGAATTTCGCGACGCCCAGGGCAACTACCTGGGCCTCACCGCCGACTACGTCCGCCTCATCGAAAGCCGCCTTGGCGTGGAACTCGAACCCATCGAGCCGAGCGACTGGAGCGCGGTGCTGCAACAGGCGCGCAGCGGCCAGGTCGACCTGCTGCCCGGTGTCATGTCCACCCCCGAGCGCCAGGAGTACCTCACCTTCACCCGTCCGTACCTGGACTTCCCCATCATCATCCTGGCCCGCGACGGCGGCCCGCAACCGCAGAAGCTCGACGACCTGTATGGCCTGAAAGTCGCCGTGGTCGCCAACTACGCCCCCCACGAGCTGCTGCGCCAGCGCCACCCCGACCTCAACCTGCTGCCGCTAGCCAGCGTAGCCGCGGCCCTGCAGGCGCTGGCCACCAATCAGGCCGACGCCATGGTCGGCGACCTCGCATCCAGCGTCTGGAGCCTGCGCCAGCTCAAGCTGGACGGCCTGTACATCAGCGGCGAAACGCCCTACCGCTACCAGCTGGCCATGGCCGCACCGCGTGGCCAGAGCATGCTGGTCAGCATCCTCGACAAGCTGTTCGCCGAACTCAGCGCCGACGAGATCGAGGCGCTGCAGGAGCCCTGGGTCGGCAGCGTGCTCGACCGCCGCGCATTCTGGCATCAGGCCCTGCTCTATGGCCTGCCCGCCCTGCTCGCGCTGCTGGCCGTCATCGCCATCATCCTGCGCATCAACCATCGCCTGAAGCAGGAGATGCACAACCGCGAGGCGCTGGAGCAGGAACTGCACAGCAGCGAGCAGCACTTCCGCGACATGGTCGAAAGCCTCTCGGCCATCACCTGGGAGACCGAGGCGAGCGGGCTGAACTACACCTACGTCTCGCCCCACGCGGAGACGCTGCTCGGCTACCCGCTGCACGAATGGCTGGAACCCGGTTTCTGGCAACGCCACCTGCACCCCGACGATCATCAGCGCGCCTTGCGCAGCTGCCTCGAACAATGCGCCGCCGGCCAGGATCACGCCCTGGAGTACCGCCTGATCGCCGCATACGGACGAACCGTCTGGGTGCGTGACATCGTCACCCTGCTGCAGCGCGACGACCGCCAGGTGGTGCGCGGGCTGATGGTCGACATCAGCGAAGCCAAGCAGACCGAGCACGCGCTGCGCCTCTCCGAACAGAAGTTCGCCTCGGTCTTCCAGCAGTGCCCGGACGCCCTGATCATCGCCCGCCGCGTCGATGGTGTGCTGCTTGAGGTCAACACCGCATTCACCGAACAGACCGGTATCGGCATCGAGCAGGCCATCGGCAAGACCGCCACCGAGCTCGACCTGTGGGGCACGCCGGGGATCGGCCCGAGCCTGCTGCTGCGCCTGCAGGAAAACAGCGTACGCAACCTGGAGATGCCCTTTCGCCGGGCCGACGGCAGCCTCTTCACCGGGCTAATCTCGGCCAGCTCCTTCGTGCTCGACAATACGCCGGCGCTGGTGGTCGTGGTGCGCGACATCAGCCAGCTGAAGAGCACCCAGCAACAGTTGCAGATATCCGAAGAGAAGTTCGCCAAGGCCTTCCATGCCTCGCCCGACGGCCTGCTGATCACCCGCCTGCGGGACGGCCTGCTGGTGGAAGCCAACGAGGGCTTCAGCCGCATCACCGGCTACAGCTTCGACGAGATCGGCAAGCACAGCACCCTCAGCCTGGGCATCTGGGCCAACCCGCAGGACCGCGAACGCCTGGTCCGGCAGATTCGCGAACAGGGCAGCGTGCGCGAGATGATCGCCCCGGTGCGCAACAAGAACGGCCAGCTGCGCCTCTGCGAACTCTCCGCACAACCACTGCCCATCGGCGGTGACGAGTGTCTGCTGACCATCGCCCGCGACATCACCGAACGCCAGCAGATGCAGGAAGAACTGCAGCAGGCCGCCACCGTCTTCGAGAGCACCGCCGAAGGCGTCATGATCACCGACCTCGAACAGCGCATCACCGCCGTCAACCGCGCCTTCACCCAGATCACCGGCTACAGCGAGGCCGAAGCCCTTGGCCAGCGCCCCAGCCTGCTGTCCTCCGGGCAGCACGACAACGCCTTCTACGCCGCCATGTGGCACAGCCTTGCCGCCAACGGCCACTGGCAGGGTGAGATCTGGAACCAGCGCAAGAATGGCGAGCTCTACCCCGAGTGGCTGACCATCAGCGCCGTGCGCAACGCCGACAACCAGATCACCCACTTCGTTGGCGTATTCGCCGACATTTCCAGCCTCAAGCATGCCCAGGCGCGACTCGACCACCAGGCCCATCACGACCCGCTGACCGGCCTGCCCAACCGCCTGCTGTTCGAGAATCGCCTGCGCAGCGCGCTGGACGGCTCGCGCGCCAACGACCAGCTGGGCGCCGTGCTGTTCCTCGACCTCGACCGCTTCAAGCAGATCAACGACAGCCTCGGCCACCCGGTCGGCGACCAGCTGCTCAAGGCCATCGCCGCACGCCTCAAGCAGCAGCTGCGCGATGTCGACACCGTGGCTCGTCTCGGCGGCGACGAGTTCATCATCCTGCTGCCCGGCCTGCACCAGGAGCAGGACGCCGAGCAGGTCGCGCAGAAACTGCTGGAGTGCTTCCGCGCGCCCTTCGCCCTGGATCACCATGAGTTCTTCATCAGCGCCAGCATCGGCATCAGCCTCTATCCGAAGGACGGCATCGATGTCGCCACGCTGATCAAGAACGCCGACGCGGCCATGTACCAGTCCAAGGCCAAGGGCCGCAACCGCTGCGAGTTCTACACCCGCTCGCTGACCTTCCAGGTCAACGAACGCATGGCCATGGAGCAGGAGCTGCGCCGCGCCCTGGAGCGCGACGAACTGTGCCTGTTCTACCAGCCCAAGTACTGCCTGCGCAGCCAGGCCCTGGTGGGCGCCGAAGCGCTGGTGCGCTGGCCGCACCCGGTGTTCGGCGACATCCCGCCGGATCGCTTCATCCCGGTGGCCGAAGAGAGCGGGCTGATCCTGCCGCTGGGCGACTGGGTGCTGGCGGAGGCCTGCCGCCAGTTGCAGGAATGGCAGGACAACGGCCACGCCTTCGGCCCCCTCTCGGTCAACCTGGCCGGCGCGCAGCTGCACCAGCCGAGCCTGCTGCCGCGCATCAGCGAGCTGCTGCAGCGCCACGACCTGCAGCCGGAGCTGCTGCAGCTGGAGATCACCGAGAACTTCATCATGAGCCAGTCCGGCGAAGCGCTGGACATCCTCCACCGCCTCAAGGACCTCGGCGTGCAGCTGGCCATCGACGACTTCGGCACCGGCTACTCCTCGCTCAGCTACCTCAAGCGCCTGCCGCTGGACGTGCTGAAGATCGACCAGTCATTCATTCGCGGCCTGCCGGACGACCCGCACGACCTGGCCATTACCCGCGCCATCATCGCCCTGGGCAACAGCATGCAACTGACGGTGATCGCCGAAGGCGTGGAAACCAAGGCGCAGGAACTCTGCCTGGCCGCCGAAGGTTGCCTGCAGATTCAGGGCTACGTGGTCAGCCGCCCGCTCTCCTCCGAAGCCTTCACCCGGAAATTTCTCTCGCCCGGTCAAGCGGTTGGCGCCGACGAGAGCGCGCCGGTATAATCCGCCGGCCTTCTGGGGGCCTATAGCTCAGTTGGTTAGAGCAGAGGACTCATAATCCTTTGGTCCACGGTTCGAGTCCGTGTGGGCCCACCACCTTCAAAGCCGCGCACTGCGCGGCTTTCGCGTTTATGCCCCAAGCCTGCTAAGGCCTCATATCACGGCATCCACGAATGCCGTACTCGATTCGGCTCATGGAATGAGCCGAATAGCGCCTCTAATCGGCTCACGCCGAGATATCGCCAAGCTGATCCCACTGTAGACGCTTGTTGGACAGTCGCCCCAGCGTCGCCCTTAAGACAATAGTCGCGATCCCCTTGAGCCCTTGAAAGCGATTAGCCATTATCCGGGTGTGCCAGGCATCTGGATTTCGGCACACCTGCTCGCCTCTCCATCAAGCAGCTCGGCTCAAGGAAGAAAATGGATTACAGCCCGATAGTCGCCCAGGTCTGGGGCATGCTGGCCTGGTTCATCCCGGCAGCCCTGCTGATCGGCCTGCTCAAATCGCCCTGGGCCAAGGGGCAGATCGGTGAACTGCTGGTGCGCCTGTTCGCCCATTGGCAGTTGGACAAGCATACCTACCGCCGCCTGCACAACGTCACACTGAATACGCCAGACGGCACCACGCAGATCGACCACGTATTCCTCTCGCCTTACGGCATCTTCGTGCTGGAAACGAAGAACATGAGCGGCTGGATCTTCGGCAGCGAGAAACAGGCGCAGTGGACGCAGAAGCTCTACAAACGCACCTTCAAATTCCAGAACCCGCTGCGGCAGAACTACAAGCACCTCAAAGCCCTGGAAGCCACACTTGGCGTCAGTCCCGAGCACCTGCACTCGGTTGTCACTTTTGTCGGCGGCAGCTCCTTCAAGACCGAAGTGCCGGCAAACGTCACCCAGGGCATAGGCTTTATCCGCTATATCCATTCATTCCAGCAGCCGGTATTCAGCGAGGCCGAGGTCGACGCCATGCTGCACGCTCTGCAAACCGGCCGCCGCGCGCCTACCCTCGCCCCCCACCGCGAGCATGTGCAAAACCTTAAGCGCCGTAGCGATCCGACAGCCGAGAGACAGTGTCCGCAATGCGGTAATGCGCTGCTTATTCGTACCGTGAAATCAGGCCCCAAGGCTGGGCAGCAGTTTTGGGGGTGTTCGGCTTTTCCCAAGTGCCGAACCATGCAGGCCCTTAAGTTATAAGAAAACACTCGAGGTCGCTACCAACCCCGCCTGCTGAATATATATGCTCGGACAACTTAATGATTCCAATTGAAACCAAAATCATATCCCCCCTACACGAACTACATGTCATCAACATAGAATCTATAGATAGAGATACAACCAAGCACCTTGACAGCCTATTAGTATCTATATGTGAAGGTGACTCTGGCAGCGAGCTGAAACTTGTCAAAAGACGACTAAGACAATTCTTAGAGGACAAGGACCCCAAAACCAAAATGGGTGCAGCCGCTGAACTTTTCGCCCATTTGTACTTAAAAATTAGTGGATACAAGCAAGAGTTTCTATTCTTTAACCTAGAGGAAGGGTCAATCAAAAAGGGATTTGATGGATTTTTTTCAAAAGACCTTGAGACCTATATACTTGAAAGCAAATCAGGATCTATTTCCAGCAAAGATATTAGCCATAAAGAAAAGCTCAAACTCGCATACTCCGACTTGGAAAAGTACGTTTCCGGAAAAAGTGAAAAAGGAAAAAATAACCCTTGGAAGAACGCTTACAACCACGCCTCTCACATAGACGTGGGAACAGAGAAGTCAATTCGTAAGAGAATTAAAAATCTTCAAGATATGTTTGATCAGGGCACATTCAGCAAGATAGGTGAATTCAACATCATCACATGCTCAACTATATTCCTCGATGGCGCGTGGAGTACAAACAAAAGCAGCGAAATCTTGAGCGATCACAAATTCATATCTAACTTTGATGGCAAAACAATTAAAGCCATATGCCTGACAAAAACCAGCCTAAGTAACTTCATCGATTACCTGGAAAAATGACATGGCAATTAATCTGACTGGATTAAGAGAGTGTGAGCTATTCGCGGAAACGATGAGAAAGAACTCCCTAAACATAAAACTCAACAACCCTGAATTGGAGTTCATTTTAAGTTGCGCAATAGTATTCCTGAACGAATATAGTGGCGACAAGAGAAAATCACCTTTCTTTGAGATCGCTTATTACATAGTCCTGAAAAGCGCTGTCAATAACGAATATTATGAACCTCTACTAGATACCAGTTCAAATTTTGGGCTATACCCAATAGCTCAATACATAGTAAAAAACAACCTAACCAAAGGCTTCGCCAGCACAAGTTTCTCTTTAGAATATCAACTTGAAAAATTTAAATCCAATGGCATTACCGAGACTTACGAACAAAAAAAATACAAATCGCAGATAATTGAAAGCGATAGCAAAGAGAACTGCTACATAGCACCGACCTCCTTTGGAAAAAGCACATTAATCGTAGACATAATAAATGCTCGCACACCAAAGAGAACAGCGATCATCGTCCCTACAAAATCGCTACTTATTCAAACCTACAGACTGATCAAGAGCAACTTCCCGCAGCGCCATATAATATTTCACGACGAAATGCATGATGGGGCAGATGAGTTCATATCTATTTTCACACAAGAGCGCGCCCTTAGATTATTAAAAGACAGATCCATTTCTTTTGACCTGCTGATAATTGACGAGGCTCACAACTTATTCGAAATGGATGGAAGAAGCATTCTATTAACAAGATTAATTCGTAGGAACAGGCTGCGAAACCCCGAATCAAAAAATTATTACTTATCGCCGTTAATCTCAGAAACTGACAATCTAAAAACAGACGAGGCCCAGGTTTTTTTTGAGCGACGCATAGCAAGCAACATTAAAGAGCCTGACATCTATGAGTACAGAACAAATGGGGACACCCTCTCATATAATAGATTTTTAAATGAATTCTATCTCTCAGGAAAGGAATCAAGCTTCACCCAATACATAATAAAAAACAAGAAAGAAAAGAACTTCCTATACCTCAGAGCCCCTAAACGAGTTGAAGAGCTGTCAAATCTAGTAAGTAAAGAGCTGCCAGCTATAGAGTCAAGCGCACTTGATGAGCTATCGCAGATTATTTCGAACAATGTTCACAGTGATTTTTATTGTGTAGAGCACATAAAGAAAGGTCTAGTTTATTTGCATGGAAAGCTCCCCGACCTGATAAAAGAATATTTGGAATATAAATTCTCACAAGTACACGAATTGCGGTTCATGGTTGCGAACTCTGTGATACTGGAGGGGGTAAACCTGCCAATTGACAGTTTGTTTATTTTGAACACACACAAACTGGACGGGAGATCTTTAACCAATTTGATTGGCAGGGTAAACAGGCTGAATCAGGTGTTTGATGATACGAGAAAATCTCTCGACAAGCTTCTCCCGCCTGTGCACTTCGTTAACTCTGACGAGTTCAATCGAAAAGGCGGAAAGATGGAGAATCAAATCAAGCTACTGAAAAACAACACATTCAAAGATGAAATAAATAACCCTTTGCTTTTAAATTTTGATCCAACTAGCTTTAATAAGAAATTAGAAAAGCTCAGAGAAAGTGAGGATCAGGAAGGAATCGAATCTCTGGAAAGAAAAATAAGTCAACTCACAGAGATTCAAGACAGAGAGAACTTCTTGATAAATAGTGATTACGACGAATCAACTAAAGTTAAACAGGCACTTATGGAGTCAGGAATATCCTCTGCTTATAGTAATACTGAAAACGTTTTTGATGTACTCGAAAAGCGTATCGACACAGTATCCACAAGCGCTGAATGGATGGAGGCTGACGTAATTGATAAAATTTACCTATATTTTATTAAAGCGCTAGAGCATGAGATTTCAGACGCGGCATTTCTTCGCCTCCAGCATCCCAAAGCTAGAGATTTTTACAGGCTATTTACAAGAAACCTCCATCGCCTGAATCTCAAAGAACACATATCTGAAACCGTAGGGTATTTTCACAGCATAAAATATACTGATAGCGGAAGAGAGTTCTACATTGGAGTGTCTTATGGTGAAATAGCCAAAAGCTCTGTTACTGGTGCTTACGGAAGCAATGCATACATAGATCTTTCAAAAAAGACAGACAAAGAACTAGTAAACCTTGCCTTGGTAAAAATAAAAATCGAAAGCGACTTTGTTTCCTACAGGCTTAATGAGTACGTAAACGTCCTTCATGACCTAAATCTTATTACAGACAACGAATATAACTTACACATATACGGAACAACCAAAAAATCAAACACAGAGCTTGTAAAAATCGGAATCAGTGGCGCATTAATAAACAAACTGGAGCGAGACAAACAGATAGACAACATATCGATAGATGAACTTGGCACAGTAAACTACAACAGCGATTTCTCCAAATATATAAAATCACAAGACGACCTGGCTCAGTTCGAGATAAGCAAATATATAAATATCAAATAATTTTATTTATTTGATATACCACCACCTCTAACCCACTTACGACTTCACTGATTTACAGCTTTTAAAAAACTCATCATCTACTTGTGACGCGTCTGTAGGTTATACCTTGGCTCCGGAGCGCTATGTGTGCGGCGATGCTAGCTTGTACCGACAACGTACGGAGCTGTGAGCGAATGGCTCGCTGATGCTGAGTAAGTGCCCCCGCCGTTACTTAGCCATAGCTTGGTATCTGGGCACTCCACGCAAGGTCAACCACTATCGGGGCATGTATCAGCCCACTGCGGCGCGGCTTGATCCCTCCCCAGGAGAGATTCACGGCGCCAGGATTCAACACGCCGTAGAAAGAGGCCGAGCTCCCCGCTCAGTCGTAGTGGTAGCGGCACTGCAGTACATAAAGCTGCCCATCCTCGTAGAGGTAGACCAGGCGATGCTCATGAGTGATACGACGCGACCAAAACCCGCTGAGATCGCCTTTCAGAGCTTCGGGTTTTCCGGTGCCTTCGTAGGGGGTACGTAGACATTCCTTTATCAGGGCGTCTACTTTTTTGGAGATACGGCTATCGCTCGTTTTCCAGTGCTGGTAGTCATCCCAGCCGTTATCGGAAAACGCGATCTGAAAAGCGCGGGCGTTAGTCTTGTTCTGCTTCTTCGTGCTCATTAATTGTCAGCTCCCTAGTAACGGCCTTACCGGCGCGGAGCTGAGCAATGGAGTCGCGAAGGCGGCTGGCGTTCTTTGTCGAGCCCAGTAGGTACATGGTCTCACGCATCCCGTTGTAATCATCCAGAGAGATCATCACCACAGGTTCGCCACGCTGACGCGTTATTACGGCCGGCTCGTGATCCCGGCACACATCATCCATTGTCTGCTTCAGACCGGCTCGCGCCTGGCTAAAAGTCAGTACGTGCATTTCATCAATCCTTGCGGGACGTCGCGTCTCGCCCTGATTATTCAAGATTCACAAGCACAGCTTGTGATCGTTTTACAACCGCGCACTGCGCGGTATCGGAGGCACAGCCTCTCGACGCCGAAGATTGTACCTAACGTAGTACCACCTTTGCAAGACTGTGGTGGGGTTCCGCTCACCCAGCCCGCAGGGCAAGACAGCAGCAGTCATCATAATTTCTGGACCTAAAGCATGGCTCGGCGGTGCGTACGAAAGGTCCTGAGCCAGCATCCGAGCGTGGAGCCTATGAGCTCTGTGTACAGCCTTACAGGGATGATCCCGGCTGGAGGCCTTGAGCTAGATCTATCGATCACATGAGTCATGGGTGACTTGGACTTGCCTGCACGCTCCTAGGATGCTGCTGTCTTTGAAACCGATGAAATCATCTTCACACTACATGATCAGGGCGACCATGGCCGGCGGCTCAAGACAAAAGCGATGCCAGTTGATAGATCTCACGCTATTATCAGCCAACAGCATGAGGAGACTGGGCCGCGACCGTTTCGCGGTACAAAAAACAGTACGCTGGCGGTACAGTGACCAGCTTTTGCAGGTTTCGCAAAATTTCGCTCAATCCCAGTAAAGACGCTACCTTCAGCTTATTTTACTTGCACGAAACTACTCACGGTTTTACTGGCCTTGAAGCGTTTCGAGGCAACTCATAATCCTTTGGTCCACGGCTCGAATCCGTGTGATCCCACCGTATTCAAAGCCGTGCATTGCGTGGCGTTTTCGTTTACAGCCAGCCGTAAAGTGTCGGTACGTTTTGATACAACGCCATACTCGCCTGTTGGTCGCACCTTGAAATTCTAAAGCTCCACACAGAAACGGTGCATGCCAAATGCACGGAACAATTCGGCTCACAAAATGCGTAGAGGGAAGATGATTTTTTTCTACATCTCACTCATAACCCGCCTCGCCGCTGGTTACCGCTGCTTACACATCTCCAATTCGTCTTGGTTGTTCAGCGCGGTCTCAATTCCAAGACGATATTTGCAGTAATCAATTACCTGCTTACGCTGCTCGGATGTCAGCTTCTCCAAGGGAGTATCGTCAGCGTCGTTAGCGAACAGGTGTCTGAGCTTGATCTGCAGAGTGGGGGACTTCTTGATGAAGAACACCTTGTTCACTTCCGCATCACCCAGTGACTCGTAATAGCCGATATAGAGCACGGCAAGTAGGCCAAGAATGACTAATGTGATCAATTTTTTCATGAATCAGGGAGAACCAGCAGGCCGGTGTCAGAGCGAATCTTGCCATCGCCCGACCGCTCCGAATACTCACAACAGCGAGCAACGTGCTTAATCACGAAAACGCTCTTTAGAGCCCTGGTCAGGTTCAGGACAGAGGTTGAGCCATGCCAGAGCTGATCTGAGCGATCGACTGGCAGATCGATGGAGCGTGACCTATACAGGAAAAGTCCGGCGTGGCCGGGCACCTACGGCCAAGGCTCTTGTACATGACCAGTGCACTGGCGGTGCTGACGTGATTGGCGCTGCCTCCAGACTCTCGCAAGGCCAATACCCACAGGCCTCGGCGACCTGTCATCCGAACGTCATGCTTTTGCCGGAACCTTTGCCCTGTTCGCCCGGTCGGCTCTAAGAACCGTCGCCTCCGCGACGCCAGCAAAGGACGCGCGACATGCCAAACCGCGCCAGCAGGATCGACGCTGCACACCTTCACCTCGAACGACTATGGCAGCGTTATCAGCGGGTGCGCGCCGCCAGCGAGCGACTCTGCGAGCCGCTGGAGCGCGAGGACTATGTGATCCAGAGCATGCCGGACGTCAGCCCGCCGAAGTGGCATCTGGCGCATGTCACCTGGTTCTTCGAGGCTTTCGTGCTGCGGCCCTTCCTGCCTAGCTATCGTCCGCTGGATGAGCGCTACGACCACCTGTTCAATTCCTACTACCAGACCCACGGCACGCCCTTCGAGCGGGCGCGGCGCGGGCTGTTGTCGCGGCCGACGGTGAGCGAGGTGTATGCCTATCGCAGCCATGTCGACCTGGCCATGGCGCAGTTGCTGACCCGGCAGAGCGGCGAGCTGGCCGACGAGATTCTGCAGCGTATCGAGCTGGGGCTGGAGCACGAGCAGCAGCATCAGGAGCTGCTGTTGATGGACATCAAGCACATCCTGGCGCAGAACCCGCTGCGCCCGGTTTATCGTGACGACCTCAAGCCCGGCGCTGCCACAGCCGGCGAACTGCAGTGGCTGCACTTTCCCGCCGGGCTGCGGCATGTCGGGCATGCCGGCGAGGGTTTCGCCTTCGATTGCGAGCGGCCGCGCCATCGGGTGTTCGTCGACGACTTCCAGCTGGCCAGCCGGCCGGTGAGCAATGGCGAGTACCTCGAGTTCATCCGCGCCGGCGGGTATCGCAGCACCGCGCTGTGGCTGGCGGATGGCTGGGACCATATCCAGCGCGCCGGCTGGCAGGCGCCGCTGTACTGGCTGCGCGAGGGTGACGGCTGGCTGGAGCTGACCCTGGGCGGCCCGCGCGAGCTGGATCTCGCCGCACCGGTGTGTCACCTGAGTTACTTCGAGGCCGAGGCCTTCGCCACCTGGGCGCAGGCGCGCCTGCCACGTGAAGAGGAATGGGAAGTCGCCGCGCAGGACGAGCAGCTGCGGGGCAACTTCGTCGAGAACGATCACCTGCAGCCGGTGGCCGCTGGCGCGGGCGAAGGCCTGCAGCAGCTCTACGGCGATGTCTGGGAATGGACCGCCAGCGCCTACCGGCCCTACCCCGGCTTTCGTCCGCTGGGCGGCAGCCTGGGTGAGTACAACGGCAAGTTCATGTCCGGGCAGATGGTGTTGCGCGGCGGCAGTTGCGCCACCCCCGAAGACCACGTTCGCCCCACCTATCGCAACTTCTTCTACCCCACGATGCGCTGGCAGTTCTCCGGCCTGCGCCTGGCCAAGGAGCTTTGAGCATGGCACTGGCACTGCGTAGCAACGAACGATCCCTGAGCCCGGAACAGGAGGCGTTGCGCGACGAGGCATTGCGCGGCTTCGCGGCCTGGCCGAAAACGATGTCGCCGAAGTTTTTCTACGATCACCGTGGCTCGCAGTTGTTCGAACTGATCTGCCAGCAGCCGGAGTACTACCCGACGCGCACCGAGGAGACCATCCTGCGCCTGGCCGCGCAGGACATCGCCGCGCTGGCCGGGCGCAACGCCAGCCTCGTCGAACTGGGCAGTGGCGCCAGCCGCAAGATCCGCCTGTTGCTCGAAGCCCTGCGCCCGGCGCGCTACCTGGGCATCGATATCTCCCGCGAGTTCCTGCAGGCCAGCACCCGCCGCCTGGCCAGCGACTATCGCTGGCTCGATGTGCACGCCCTGTGCGCCGACTTCAGCCGTCCGCTGAAGCTCCCCGGCGATGCGCTGGGGCAACGCCCGCTGGCCTTCTTCCCGGGCTCCAGCATCGGCAACTTCGACCCGGACCAGGCGCGCGCCTTCCTGCGCAATCTGCACCAGGCGCTGCCGGCCGGCAGTGGTCTGCTGATCGGCGTGGATCTGGTCAAGGACCGTCAGGTACTGGAGCGCGCCTACAACGACCATGCCGGGGTCACCGCGCTGTTCAACCTCAACCTGGTCGAGCGCATCCGCAACGAGCTGGACAGCGACATCGACCCGAGCAGTTTCCAGCACAGGGCGTTCTACAACGAGGCCGAGTCGCGCATCGAGATGCACCTGATCAGCCGGCAGGCGCAACAGGTCAGGATCGAGGACCGGGTGTTCGACTTCGCTGCCGGCGAGACCCTGCACACGGAGAACTCCTACAAGTACACGCCGAGCGGGTTCCGCGATCTGGCCGGCAGCTGTGGCTTCGCCTCGGCGGCGATGTGGCGCGACCCGGCGCAGCTGTTCAGCGTGCATTTCTTGCGGCGGGAGTGAAGCAACGAATGACGAGCCACTTCGGAGAGCGGGCTGGGGGAACTGCGGCGTGATCGTCTCCCGTCTCCCGCTGGCGAGAGAGGGGCTCCGCTCTTTGCATCGCTGCGGGCGGGAACAGGCCCTCAGCGCTTGGCGATGATGTACACCGCATGCACGATGCCGGGGATGTAGCCCAGCAGGGTGAGCAGGATGTTCAGCCAGAACGCACCGCCGAAACCGACCTGGAGAAACACGCCCAGCGGCGGCAGCAGAATGGCGATGAGGATGCGGATAAGGTCCATGTACGACTCCTTGGCATTCCATGAGGTGTACTCACACAGACCCGGCGCGGCGCCCTCCGGTTCAGTTCGGCGGCATGGCTGGAGAAAACATCCGCTGGCGCCGACCGGCATATGACTTTAGTCTGAGGGCCAGACGGAAGCGCCCACCATGTCCGAACCCTCACAACAAGAACGCATAATCGTGGCCGACGACCATCCTGTTTTCCGGGATGGCCTGTGCCGTATCGCCCAGCGAGTCTTCCCCCAGGCGGAGATCCTCGAGGCGGGCGACATGGACGAAGTGTTGAGCCTCGCACGCGGCGGCAAGGCGCCGCGCCTGTTCATGCTCGACCTGCTGTTCCCCGGTCAGTCCCCCCATGCCATCAGTGCCTTGCGCCAGGAATTCCAGCGCAGCTCCATCGTGATCGTGTCGATGGTCGACAACCGCGAGCTGATCGATGAGGTCATGGCCTCAGGTGCCGACGGTTTCATCGGCAAGGCGACTCCTCCCGAGGAGATCGCCGAGTCACTGCTGGCCGTCTGCGCCGGGGAGTTCGTCATGGCGCTGGGGCCGTCCGGCGTACCGGACTTTGCCGAGAACCGCCACCTGCTGGAACAGCTGACGCCGCGCCAGCAGGATGTGCTGCGCCTGGTGGTGCGCGGGCTGTCGAACAAGGAAATCGCCCGCGAGCTGGATATCTCCCCGTTCACCGTCCGCATCCATGTCTCCTCGCTGCTGCGCACGCTGGACGTCAGCACCCGTGCGGCAGCGGCGGGTATCGGCGCCAAGGCCGGGCTGGTGTAGCGCTCAGGCAGCCTTGAGCTTGAGCTTCAGCGCCACCAGCAGCGAACGCAGCTCGGCGGGCTGCACCGGCTTCGACAGGATCGGCGTGTTGCCATCGCCCACCTGCTCCTGCACACGGCGTACGTCATGCCCGGTCATGATGATCGCCGGCACTTCACGTCCGCTGTGCCGGCGCAGGTGACGGATGCAGTCGGCGCCGGAGACTTCGGTGCCAAGGTCGAAGTCGGTCACCACTAGGTCGAAATTCATCGACGCATCGGGCAGCGCATCGAAGGTCGCCACCTCGCAGCCCCACTTGCGCAGCAGGGTCGCGGTCGCCAGCAGCACGTTCTGGTCATCCTCGATCAGGCACACGCGTAAGCCGTCCAGCATCCTCGGCGCCTGGGCGCTGCCCGCGTGGGTCGAACGGCTCGCGCTCGGTGCCTCGACCCGCTGCAAGCCGTCGATCATCGCCCGCGTGCCTCGGCCCTCGACGGAGCGCATGCTCACCCGCAGGTCCATCAGCGTGCCCAGGCGCCTGACGATGGCGAGGCCCAGGCCCATGCCGTCGACGTCGCGGTCGCGCTCCTGACGCACGCGATAGAACTCGTTGAAGATGCTGTCGAGATGGCCGACCGCGATGCCCCGGCCCCGGTCGTAGACCTCGATGGCGAGGCCCTGGCCGCGACACCGACAGGCGATCAGCACCGGCTTGCCCGGCGCGTATTTCAGGGCGTTGGACAGCAGGTTCTGCAGCATGGTGGTGAGCAGCGCCGAATCTGCACGTACATGCAGTGGTGGGCAGTGCAGGCGAATCTCGACCCCGGCCCAGCGCGTCGCCTCGGCATTCTGCTGAATGAGCTGCTGCAGCAGAGGGCGCAGCTCCAGCGTCTCCATTCGCGGCACTACCTTGCCGCTGTCCAGCGAGTACATGTCGAGAATCGAGCGGAACAGGCGCGCGACGCTGTGCAGCGACTTGTCGATGTTCTCCACCAGGCGCCGCTGCTCGGCACCCAGGTCGCTGTCGCGCAGGCAGGCGGTAAACAGGCTGATGGAGTGAACCGGTTGTCGCAGGTCATGACTGGCCTGCGCGAGGAACTGCGACTTGGCCCGGTTCGCCGCCTGTTCGGCCTCGGCGGCTTCGCGGGCGCGCTTGAGCAGCGTGTGCAGGTAGGCCGGCGCCATCAGGGCCGTCAGCAGCAGCGTCGCCACCAGGTAAGGCTGCGACTGCCAGTACTCCGACATGCAAGCGGTCAGGATCAGGGACAGCAACGCCATCAGCGTCGCCCGCAGCAGGTAGCCGAAGCCGTAGCGCAACCCGTAGCCGATCGTGACCCAGACCAGAATCGCATAGATCGGCAGCATAAACTGACCACCGTTGATCAGCGTCAGCGTGATCCCTGTGTAGTCATGGAGCATCGTAAGCATGCGCCGCCGCGGGTATTTCCCAGGACGGCGCATGACGTCGCAACGGATGATCATCGCCGACACCAGCAACGCTGCGTACAGCGCCAGCGCCTTCCAGACCGTGCCAGGCTCCATCAGCGAACAGCGGTAGAGCACCACGGTATAGCTGCTGACGATCGCCACGAAAATCAGCCGTACTCCGGCCTGGGCGAGCTCGGTGTCGTAGGAAACGGGACCCTTCCTGGGCATGCTGACACTCCCTGCTGAAACAGCTTTCGTCGTTACCCCGACACCTTAGGCCCTGGGCAGCGAGCGCGGCAAGGACTGCGGGCGGCCACTAGTACACCCGTACTATTCCTGGCCTGTCAGCCCCTTCCTAGAATCGCGGACAACGCTTCGGCACTGGGCCGAGGCCTGGTGATCGAAGGGAATGTCCGATGAATATCAATGGAAGCCTGGGCTTGGTCCTGGGTGCTGCCGTACTGACGGCGCTGACCGGCTGCCTGCCACAGAACACGCAGAGCCAGGGCCTGCAGAATGCCCAGATGGCCAATGACCCATGCGCCCCGAGCGCAACCAGCAGCCTGATCGAAACCGGTCGCAGCCTGCTGGACATGGCCAACACCGTGCTCGAGACGCAGCAGAGTTTCAACGGCAACTCCGCCACCTACACCCAGCGCATGCAGGTCGCGGAGAACGCCCAGCGGGTCAACCAGGGGCAGAACGTGCTGAACAACGTCGAGAAACTGGCCGGCGCCAACCAGCAACCCTGCGTAGCGCCCGCGCCAACCAGCGCGACGCGCTGATCAGGGTGTGGCGCTCAGGCGGCCTTTAGTTTCAGCTTCAGCGCCACCAGCAGCGAACGCAGTTCGGCAGGCTGTAACGGCTTCGACAGGATCGGCGTGTCGCCATCGCCCACCTGCTCCTGCACACGGCGTACGTCGTGCCCGGTCATGATGATCGCCGGCACTTCACGTCCGCTGTGCCGGCGCAGGTGACGAATGCAGTCGGCGCCGGAGACTTCGGTGCCAAGGTCGAAGTCGGTCACCACCAGGTCGAAGTGCATCGACGCATCGGGCAACGCATCGAAGGTCGCCACCTCGCAACCCCACTTGCGCAACAGGGTCGCGGTCGCCAGCAGCACGTTCTGGTCGTCCTCGATCAGGCACACGCGCAAGCCATCCAGCATCCTCGGCGCCTGGGCGCTGCCCGCGTGGGTCGAGCGGCCTTCGCTCGGTGCCTCGACCCGCTGCAAGCCGTCGATCATCGCCCGCGTGCCTCGGCCCTCGACGGAGCGCATGCTCACCCGCAGGTCCATCAGCGTGCCCAGGCGCCTGACGATGGCGAGGCCCAGGCCCATGCCGTCGACGTCGCGGTCGCGCTCCTGACGCACGCGATAGAACTCGTTGAAGATGCTGTCGAGGTGGCCGACCGCGATGCCCCGGCCCCGGTCGTAGACCTCGATGGCGAGGCCCTGGCCGCGACGCCGGCAGGCGATCAGCACCGGCTTGCCCGGCGCGTATTTCAGCGCGTTGGACAGCAGATTCTGCAGCATGGTGGTGAGCAGCGCCGGGTCAGCGCGCACATGCAGTGGCGGGCAATGCAGGCGGACCTCGACCCCGGCCCAGCGCGTCGCCTCGGCATTCTGCTGGATGAGCTGCTGCAGCAGAGGGCGCAGCTCCAGCGTCTCCATTCGCGGCACTACCTTGCCGCTGTCCAGCGAGTACATGTCGAGAATCGAGCGGAACAGGCGCGCGACGCTGTGCAGCGACTTGTCGATGTTCTCTACCAGGCGCCGCTGCTCGGCACCCAGGTCGCTGTCGCGCAGACAGGCGGTGAACAGGCTGATGGAGTGGATGGGTTGCCGCAGGTCATGGCTGGCCTGCGCGAGGAACTGCGACTTGGCCCGGTTCGCCGCCTGCTCGGCCTCGGCAGCCTCGCGTGAGCGTTTGAGCAGGGCGTGCATGTAGCCGGGGACCATGATCGTGGTGAGCAGCAAGGTGATCAGCAGATAAGGTTGCGAATGCCAGTAGCCGGTCAGCAACGCAATCCCCAGCAACGACAGCAACGCCATGAAGGTGGCCAGCAGCAGGTAGCCGGAGCCATAGCGCAGGCCGTAGCCGATGGTGCTCCAGATCAGCGTCGCATAGAGCGGCAGCATGGCTTCTTCGCCAGCGGCCATGACCAGCGTGATACCGCCGTAGTCGGTGAGCATGGTGATCAGCCGGCGGACCCGGTAGTGGCCAGGACGCCGACCGATGTCGAGCCAGAGGAGCATCGACACGCTCCAGAAGAAGGCGATGAAGGCAAAGACCTTCCAGACCAGCTGCGGCTCGATCAGCCCGAACCGGTACAGTCCCACGAAGTAGCAGGAGGCAACCACCACGAAGATCAGGCGCACCCCGGCCTGGGCGCGCTCGGTGTCGTAGGAAACCGTCCTGGGCATGCTGGCACTCCCTGCTGATTGCAGCGCTTGTCGTTGTTCCGGCACCTTAGGCCGTAGCCATCGGGCGGTGCAAGGCGCTGGCAGGCAAACACCCGGGCACTAGTACAACTGCACTAGTGCCGGCCTGCCCCTGCCTGGAATCACGGACACTGCGGGGAAAGCTGGAGCGGGGTACTGCACGTGTACTGGCGATGCGCTCGCTCACAGGCGCACGTCGAACTTGTCCAGCAGCAGTTCCCCCGGAACGTCCGCGCTGACCAGTTGATTGCGCCCGCGCTGCTTGCCCCGGTACAGGCGGCGGTCGGCGCTGCGGTAGAGCTCGGCGGCGCTGCGTCCATCCGCTGGCCAGGCGGCCAGGCCGAAGGTGGCCGACAGCGCGATCAGTTGGCCGTCGTACTCCAGCGGCTGCTCGGCGACCTGCTCGCGGAGCAGTTCCACCAGCGGCTCGGCACCCGCACTGTCGGTGTGCCGCAGCAGCAGGCCGAACTCCTCGCCGCCCAGGCGCCCGAGGAAATCCGTCACGCGCAGGCGTTGCTGGAGTATCTGGCAGATGTGCTGCAGGGCCATGTCCCCCGCCTCGTGCCCCCACTGGTCGTTGACCTGCTTGAAGTGGTCGACGTCGAGCAGCGCCAGCACCAGATGCCCGTTGCTGCGCTCGACCTCCTGGATGCTGCGCTGCAAGGCATGCTGGAAGCTGCCACGGCTGGCCACGCCGGTCAGCGAATCGGTCTGCGCCAGGCGCTCCAGCTCCTGATGGGCCTGCATGCGCAAGCCATCGTAGATATGCACGAAGACCAGGATGAGGACACCGCACAGGGCCGCATTGCCCAGGTCGATCAGGCCACGGGTATCCAGGTTCAGGCGGTTGTCGGCGAAGTACAGCAACAGGCCGGCGAGCATGAACGGCGCGGTCAGCAGAAAGGCGCGCTGCTTGCCCAGCAGCAGGTAGGCCAACAGCGGGATCATGTACAGCCAGACGAACGCCGCCGCTGAGGCATCCGGCATGACGATGATGTAGAGGATGAAACAGAAGGTGGGGACCAGGTACAGGTAGATCCACAGGTTGAGGTGGCGCGCCCGCCCGATGCGGCTGGCGCCGAACAGCAGCAGCGCGGTGCACAGCACTTCGAGGATGGCGAACGGGTAGTTGCCTGCCAACGCCTGCAGCACGGAAAAGCCACCCAGGGTCAGCCCCGTTGCCAGCAGGATGGTGCGCATCAGCGCACGCTTGCCCGACTCACGCAGCCCTTCGCAGTGCTCCGTGCCTACATCCCTGTGCTCGTTATAGTCACCATCGCCCATGTTCTTGCCCAGCGGTACCGCCCTCAGTGGTGCGCAGCCCCCCGCTGCGCACCATCTGCCAACTATAGACGCTGTCGCGCCTTTTACACCGCGTAGCCCAGCACTCGCGGCAACCACAGGGCGATTTCCGGGAAGATCGCCACCAGCAGCAGCGCACTGGACATCACCACCACGAACAACGCGGCCCAGCCCACGGTCTGCTCGAGGCGGATCTTGGCGACCTCGGCCGTGACCATCAGGTTGATCGCCACCGGAGGGGTGAACTGGCCGATGGCGATGTTCATCGCCAGCAGGATGCCGAACCACACTGGATTCCAGCCGAAGTGCTGCATCACCGGGATGAGGATCGGCATCAGGATCAGGTAGATGGAAATCGCATCGAGCAGCATGCCCGCCAGCAGCACGGCGAGCATCACCAGTGCCAGCAATACCCAGCCGTTGTCCGACAGCGAGATCAGCCATTCGGCCAGGTGGCGGAAGGTGCCGAGCATGGTGCCGGCCCAGGCGAAGATGCCGGCCAGGGCGATGATCAGCATGACCACCCCGGAGATCACCGCCGCCTCGCCACACAGGCGCCAGAGGCCGCGCCAGTCCAGCTCGCGGGTGAGGAACAGGCCGACCAGCACGCCGTAGGTGACACCGGCCACCGCCGCTTCGGTCGGGGTGAACAGGCCGCTGCGCAGCCCACCGAGGATCAGCACCGGAGCGAACAGCGCCGGCAACGCCTGCTTGAAGCTTTCTCCCAATGCCGGGCGCTCGCCCTGCTCCGGGGACTCCCAGCCGTAGCGGCGCGACAGCAGCCAGGCCGGCAGCAGCAGCACCAGGCCAGCGATGATGCCGGGGAACAGGCCGGCGGCGAACAGCGCGCGCAGGTCCACGCCGGGCACCACGATGGAGTAGAGGATCAGCGCGATCGACGGCGGGATCAGGATCGCCGTGGACGCGGAGGCGGCGATCAGGGTGGCCGAGAACGGCTTGGGATAGCCTGCCCGGGTCATGCTCGGCAGCATCACCATGGCCACCGCAGCGGCATCCGCCGGACCGGAGCCGCTCATGCCGCCCATGATCAGGCACACCAGCACCGCCACCAGCGCCAGGCCGCCATGACGCGGGCCGATCAGCGCCTGGGCGAAGCGCACCAGGCGCAAGGCCACGCCGGCCTTCTCGAACACCAGGCCGGTGAGAATGAACAGCGGAATGGCGATCAGCGGGTACTTGGCCACGCCGTTGTAGGTGTTGGTACCCAGGGTGGCGAGCATGTCCGGCGACAGGCCGGCGATGATGCCGATGGCGCCGGACAGCCCCAGGGCAAAGGCCACCGGCACACCGAGCGCCAGCAGCACGACGAAGCTGAGGATCAACCAGAGATCAGGGCTCATCACTGATCCTCCCGCGCAGACGATCCAGGGTCATCTGGCTCAGGCGCACGAACACCAGCAGCGCCAGGATCGGCAGCCACACCACGTACCACCAGTTGGGCAGGCCGAGCCCCGGCGACTGCGACTCCCACTGGTATTCCTCCCAGGCGAACTGGCCACCGAACCAGCACACCAGCCCCAATACCAGCACGCCGGCCAGCCACTGCAGCAGGATCAGCGGCGTGCGCAGGCGCGGGAACAGGCGCTCGAGCAGGCCGATACGGATGTGCCGGTTGCTGCGCATGGCCACGCTGGCGCCGGCGAAGGTCAGCACCACCAGCAGGAACACCGAGATTTCCTCGGTGAACGCGAAAGAAGCATCGGTGAAATAACGCACCACGACGTTGGCCAGGCTGATCAGACTGATGATCACCAGGGCCAGGGTGGCGAGCGCGCGCTCCAGTGGCGCGTCGACTTGCTTGCTCATAAGAACCTCGAACGACCGGCTTGGCGTGCTTCAGCAGAAGAGCGGCCCTCTCCCCCAACCCCTCTCCCATGAACGAGAGAGGGGAGCGGATCGGTGTCGCGCGACAGACCTGCAGCAGCACGCCGCAAAGCCCTTGGGCTTGCGGTCAGATGAAACGGATCAGGGCTGGGCCACGGCCTTGCGCGCGGCGTCCATCAGCGCATCGCCGATACGCGGAGCCCATTTCTCTTGCACGCTGGCAGTGGCCTCGACGAACGCGGCACGCTCGGCCTCGCTCAGTTCGATCACCTCCACGCCACGCTCGCGGATGTCTGTCAGACGCTGGGCCTGGGCGTTGCGCGACAGCTCGATCTCCCACTTGCCGGCATCGCGCGCGGCCTGGCTGAGCAGCTCGCGGTCGGCTTCCGGCATGGCTTTCCAGACGCGCTGGTTGACCGCGAAGATCAGCGGGTCGGCCATGTAGTTCCACAGGGTCAGGTACTTCTGGCCGACCTGGTCGATCCGCGCCACGTCGAACACCGACAGCGGGTTTTCCTGGCCGTCCACCGCACCGGTGGTCAGCGCCGGCTTGGCGTCGGCCCAGCTCATCTGCGTGGGGTTGGCGCCGAGGGCGGTGAAGGTGTCCTGGAACAGCGGCGAGCCGACCACACGGATCTTCAGGCCCGCCAGATCGGCCGGGCTGCGTACCGGCTTGGCCGAATTCGACAGCTGACGGAAGCCGTTCTCGCCCCAGGCCAGCGGCACGATGCCGCGCTGCTCGATGGCGGCGAACGCCAGCTTGCCGCCTTCACCCTGGGTGATGGCGTCGAGGTCGGCGTCGTTCTGCATCAGGAACGGCAGGGAAAACAGGTTGAGCTCCGGGACCTGCGGAGACCAGTTGATGGTCGAACCCACGGCCATGTCGATCAGGCCGGAGCGCATGGCGGAGAACTCCTTGGTCTGGTCGCCAGCCACCAGTTGCGCATTGGGGTACACGCGCAGGGTGATGCGCCCTTCGGAGCGTTCGTTGACCAGGTCGGCCCACTTCTGTGCGGCCTGGCCCCAGGGGAAGGCATCCGACAGGACCGTGGACACGGAATATTCGCGTGCCTGCGCGGTGGCGCACAGGGCAGTCAGCGCAGCGCCGGCGGCGAGCGCGGAAAAGAGTCGCTTGAGTTTCATCGGGGCGTCCTTGTATGGATCTTGGTCGTTGTCGTTGTGGCACCGGGCAAGGGTGCGGATCCAGCGGCGAACGGGTGGCTCGCCTGGCGCGCCAGGTTGGCACGCGAGAGGGACACGGCAGGTGTCACGACTGCCGGGAAGGCCTTGTGGGCGATCGGCAGGTGCCAGCGGGTTACGCATAGCCGCCTAACTATTCCAGAAGCGCGCGCCGAATGCCATTGTCCGATGTCCGTCGACGTTGCCCGCTGGCAGCGCCGCCAACCATAATCAGCGGCTTGTGACTTCGGATATTCGCCCATGGCCATCTCTCGCGACGACCTCGACCAGCACGGCCTGATCATCGGTGTGTCGCCCGAGCGTTTTCGCGCGGTGGCCATGCCGCTGCTGTTCGACCACCTGAACGCCCAGTGCGAGGGCACCATCGCGGTCAATCGCCAGGCGCGCATCGTCTGGATCAACGACAAGTACGCGCAGAAGGTCGGCATCGCCGATCCGCGTACCGCACTGGGCAAGGAGATCGAGGAAGTGCTGCCGGCCAGCCGCCTGCGCGAGGTGGTCGAGAGCGGCCAGCCGAGCATGCTCGACCTGATGGCCTTCGGCAGCGAACACTTCGTGGTCACCCGCATCCCGCTGCGCGACGAGGACGGCACCCTGGTCGGTGCGCTGGGCTTCGTCCTGTTCGATCGCGCCCGCCATCTCAAGCCGCTGATGGCCAAGTACAACAACCTGCAGAGCCAGTTGCTCGCCACCCAGCACGAGCTGGCCAAGGCCCGTCGGGCGCGCTACACCATCGCCGGGTTCATCGGCGCCAGCGCCGCGGCCAGCGAGGTCAAGCGCCAGGCCCGGCGCGCCGCGCAACTGGACGCCACGGTGCTGATCCGCGGTGAGACCGGCACCGGCAAGGAGCTGCTGGCCCAGGGCATCCACAACCTGTCGCCACGGGCCAACGGCCCCTTCGTCGCGGTCAACGTCGCCGCGATTCCGGAAACCCTGGTCGAGGCGGAGCTGTTCGGCACCGCGCCGGGCGCCTTCACCGGCGCCGAGCGCAAGGGGCGCATCGGCAAGTTCGAGGTGGCCAACGGCGGCACGCTGTTCCTCGACGAGATCGGCGACCTGCCGCTGCCGTTGCAGGCCAAGCTGCTGCGTGTGCTGCAGGAACAGGAGGTCGAGCCGCTCGGCTCCAACCAGGTCAAACCGCTGAACGTGCGGGTGATCGCCGCCACCCATATCGACCTGGAGGCCAAGGTCGCCGCCGGGCAGTTCCGCGACGATCTCTATTACCGCCTCAACGTGCTGGCCCTGCGCGTGCCACCGCTGCGCGAACGGGCCAGTGACATCCCCGCGCTGATCGAACACCTGCTCGACGACCTGGCCAACCGTTCCGGCCTGGCGCCGTTGGAACTGACGGACGACGCACTGGCGCTGCTCTGCGCCCAGCCCTGGCGCGGCAACGTGCGAGAGCTGCGCAACCTGCTGGAGCGGGCGCAACTGGCGCTGGATGGCCGCCTGGATGGTGAAACCCTGCGTGGCCTGCTGGTGGACCCGGTAGCGCCGAGCGAGCCGGGGCCCGTTGCGCCGGTGATGGCGAGCCCGGCGAGGACGCTGGCCGAACAGCTGGCGCAGGTCGAACGCCAGGCACTGCAGGCGGCACTCACGGCCGCCGACGGGAATCGCCAGCAGGCCGCCGAACGCCTGGGAATATCCCGCGCCGGGTTCTACGCCAAGCTGGCGCAGCATGGCCTCGGACGCAGGGGCTGAGCGAACCAGTTGTGGGAGCAGCCATTGGCGGGTTGCACCCGCCCTACGTATTTGGCGTATGCATTCACCGTAGGAGCGGCTTCAGCCGCGATGCTCTCTCGCAATCTTTCGCGGCTGAAGCCGCTCCTACAGAGATCGTTGCCAACCGCAGGTGCGTAGCCCGGATGAAATCCGGGAGCAGGCCGCCACGACAGCCCCGGATTGCATCCGGGCTACGGTGCTGGACCTTCAGAGAACCGGCCATTGGCGGGTTGCACCCGCCCTACGCATTTGGCGCATGCATTCACCGTGGGAGCGGCTTCAGCCGCGATGCTCTCTCGCCCCCCCCCTTCGCGGCTGAAGCCGCTCCCACAGAGATCGTTGCCAACCACAGGTACGTAGCCCGGATGAAATCCGGGGAGCAGCCACCACGACAGCCCCGGATTGCATCCGGGCTACGGCGCTGGACCTTCAGAGAACCGGCCATTGGCGGGTTGCACCCGCCCTACGCATTTGGCGTATGCATTCACCGTAGGAGCGGCTTCAGCCGCGATGCTCTTTCGCCCCCCCTTCGCGGCTGAAGCCGCTCCTACAAAGATCGTTGCCAACCGCAGGTGCGTAGCCCGGATGAAATCCGGGGAACAGGCACCACGGCAGCCCCGGATTGCATCCGGGCTACGGTGCTGGACCTTCAGAGAACCGGCCATTGGCGGGTTGCACCCGCCCTACGCATTTGGCGCATGCATTCACCGTGGGAGCGGCTTCAGCCGCGATGCTCTTTCGCCACCCCTTCGCGGCTGAAGCCGCTCCTACAAAGATCGTTGCGCCCCACAGGTACGTAGCCCGGATGAAATCCGGGGAACAGGCACCACGATGGCCCCGGATTGCATCCGGGCTACTGCGCCACCAAGTATCCAGATTTCTGGAATACCTACTCGCACAAGTCCATAAATCTGGACTAAATCCATGAATCTGGACACTCATTCACCAACATCCACCACGCCGATGCCTGCCACACCCGCCTGAAATCCCCAGCCACAGGCCTTTGCGCCCTTTCGACCAAAGTCTCACCCGAGACTGGCACGACTCTGGCTCTATAGCCGTCAAGGGCGCACTGCCGCATACGCGCCTGCTCATACAACGGCCCAGCGCCGCTAGAACAACAACAAAAGGAATCACCCATGGGTACCCTCGGTATTCTGCTGTCGCTCGCATTGTTGATGTACCTCGCCTATCGCGGCATCAACGTCCTTATCCTCGCCCCACTCCTGGCCCTGCTGGCACTGCTGTTCGCTGGCGACATCGGCCTGCTGCTGCCCACCTACACCCAGGTGTTCATGAAGGCCATGGGCGGCTACGTGATCCAGTTCTTCCCGTTGTTCCTGCTGGGCGCCCTGTTCGGCAAGCTGATGGACGACTCCGGTTCGGCCCGCGCCATCGCCCACGGCATCGTCGCCAAGGTCGGCAGCGAGCGCGCCATCCTGGCCATCGTGCTGGCCTGCGGCATCCTCACCTACGGCGGTGTGTCGCTGTTCGTGGTGGCTTTCGCCGTGTACCCGATCGGCGCCGCGCTGTTCCGTGAAGCGGGCATTCCCAAGCGCCTGATCCCCGGTGCCATCGCCCTCGGCTCGTTCACCTTCACCATGACCGCGCTGCCCGGTACGCCGGCGATCCAGAACGCCATCCCCAATCCCTTCTTCGGTACCGACGCTTTCGCCGCGCCGGGCCTGGGCGTGATTGCCGGGTTGATCATGTTCGGCCTCGGCACCTGGTGGCTCACCGCACAGTCGCGCAAGCTGATGGCGGCAGGCGAAGGCTACGGCGAACACCGTGACGATCCGGTCGTCGAGGAGCGCCGCGACATTCCCGGCTTCTGGCTGGCGCTGCTGCCGATCTTCGTGGTGATCGGCCTGAACTTCCTGATGGCCAAGCAGATTCTCCCGGCGGTGGACACCAGCTACCTGGCCAAACCGGAGTTCGGCGGTCTGCAGGATGCCAGGTCGCTGATCGGCATCTGGTCGATCATCGTCGCCCTCGGCGTGGCCGTCGTGCTGCTCATCGGCCTGCACTGGAAGCGCTGGATGGACCTGAAGAAGAGCGTCAACGACGGCGCCTTCGGCTCCATGCTGCCGATCCTCAACACCGCCGCCGAGGTGGGCTACGGCACGGTGATCGCATCGCTGGCCGGCTTCGTCGTCATCCGTGACCTGGTGCTGGGCGTCTCGAGCAACCCGCTGATCTCCGAAGCGGTGGCGGTGAACATCCTCGCCGGCATCACCGGCTCGGCGTCCGGCGGCATGTCCATCGCGCTGAAGACCCTCGGCGAGCAATACCTGACCCTGGCCACCGCCGCCGGCATCAGCCCCGAGCTGCTGCACCGCGTCGCCGCCATGGCCTCCGGCTGCATGGACACCCTGCCGCACAACGGCGCGGTGATCTCGCTGCTGGCGATCTGCAAGCTCACGCACCGCGAGTCGTACAAGTTCATCTTCGTCAACACCGTGGCCTTCCCGATGATGGCCCTGGCCGTGGTGATCACCCTGGGCACCCTGTTCGGCAGTTTCTGACGAGGCAGGTGAAGCCTGCACTCAGGCACGGAGAGTTCGCGTACAGCGGTACGCAGCCCTCCCCGCCTGGGCGCAGGCAGCTCCCCGTAGTGCAATGTGTTCAATCGTTTTTCGAGTACCCGCCATGAGCAAGATCATGACCGCCGCCGCCGCCGTGGCGCGCATCCCGGACAACGCCAACCTGGCCACCGGTGGTTTCGTCGGCATCGGCTTCGCCGAGCAGATCGCCATCGCCCTGGAGCAGCGCTTTCTCGCCGAGCAGGCGCCACGCGACCTGACCCTGGTGTACGCCGCCGGGCAAGGCGACGGCAAGGGTCGCGGCCTCAACCACCTGGCCCACGAGGGCCTGGTGCGCCGCGTGATCGGTGGCCACTGGGGCCTGGTGCCGGGGCTGCAGAAGCTGGCCGTGGACAACCGCATCGAGGCCTACAACCTGCCGCAGGGGGTGATCTCCCAGCTGTTCCGCGACATCGCCGCCGGCAAGCCGGGGCAGCTGTCCCGTGTTGGCCTGGGCACCTACGTCGACCCGCGGCATGGTGGCGGCAAGCTCAACGCGCGCACCACCAGCGACCTGGTGCGGCTGATGCCCATCGACGGCGAGGACTACCTGTTCTACCCCAGCTTTCCGGTGCATGTCGGCGTGGTCCGCGCCACCAGTGCCGATGCCGACGGCAACCTCAGCTTCGAGCGCGAGGCGCTGACCATCGAGAGCCTGGCCATCGCCATGGCCGCGCGCAACAGCGGTGGCCTGGTCATCGCCCAGGTCGAGCGCGTGGTCGAACGTGGTTCGCTCAACCCGCGCCAGGTGAAGATTCCCGGCATCCTGGTGGACTGCGTGGTGGTGGCCGAACCCGCCAACCACCAGCAGACGTTCGCCACCGCCTACAACCCGGCCTTCGCCGCAGAAACCCGGGTACCGGTGAACAGCCTGGCGCCCATGCCGCTGGACGTGCGCAAGCTGATCGCCCGCCGTGCGGCGCTGGAGCTGCAGGCCGGGGCGGTGGTCAATCTCGGCATCGGCATGCCCGAGGGTGTCGCCGCGGTGGCCGCCGAAGAAGGTGTGATCGAGCGCCTGACGCTCACCGCCGAACCCGGCGTGATCGGTGGCGTGCCGGCCTCGGGCCTGGACTTCGGCGCCGCCAGCAACCACAGCGCGCTGCTCGACCAGCCCTACCAGTTCGACTTCTACGACGGCGGCGGCCTGGACATCGCCTTCCTCGGCCTGGCCCAGGCCGACGCGGCGGGCAACCTCAACGTGTCCAAGTTCGGTTCGCGCCTGGCCGGTGCCGGTGGCTTCATCAACATCAGCCAGAACGCCAAGCAGGTGGTGTTCGTCGGCACCTTCAGCGCCGGCAAACAGGACATCCGCATCGAGGATGGCCAGCTGCGCATCGTCGAGGATGGCGACGTGCGCAAGTTCGTCGGCGAAGTGGAACACCGCACCTTCGCCGGCCAGCTGGCTGCCGAACGTGGCCAGCCGGTGCTCTACGTCACCGAGCGCTGCGTGCTGCGCCTGACCCGTGCGGGCCTGGAACTGATCGAGGTGGCACCGGGCGTGGACATCGACCGCGACATCCTCGCACGCATGGACTTCACCCCCATCGTGAACCAGCCCAGGCTGATGGATGCACGACTGTTCAGGCCCGAGCCCCTCGGGCTGGCCCACTCACTGGGCACTCTTTGAGCGTGAACTTGCGGGCCTGAACGGGCCCGTTTTTTTGCCCGGAGCTCACTGGCCGATCGCCATTGGCAACCCGAGTCACGCTGTTGAGACGTCGCGATTGCATGCTCGACTGCCCACTGGCATGGTTGCGCCTCCCTCATGAACAAGGAACGTTTCCAATGAGCCTGCCCGCCCCCACTCCGCTCGTATTTTGCACCAACCCTCTCGAAGACGATCTGCCATTCAAGGCCTGGGCCGATCTGTCGCTGGAGATCGACGGTCAGCCCGAGCACAACGAAAACCTGCTGAACCTGGCCGGTTATCTCGTTCGCCAGGCACTGGCCGACCAGCACCCTGAACGCATCAAGCATCCACGCGACATCGATTCAGTGCTCTATGGCTTACGGGCCCACGTGCAACTGCATTCCGGTGGCAGCTTGGATTTGGGCGAAAGAAATCCGGATGCTGAAGTAAAGGCGCATCAGGTAACGCCGGGCCTGATCATCGGCAAGCTGCTTATCGCGGCCAACGAACCTGGCTGCGTCGGGCTCGAGGAATTGCATGAACGCCTTAACCCCGTCAATGCGGCGGGCAACCTTCTGAGCAAACTGCAGGCGTCGGATCTGCCGCCCACGAGTCTGATCTGCGCACTACTGCCGGGTATGACCATCACCCTGACCCCCGCCTTTTCCGACAGTCAGACCCTGACGTACCCGAGCCATCTGGAAATCCATCAGGAACAGCTCAAGCAGGCAGAACTGGCTGGCCTGCCGCAGGAACGCTGTGAAATCGTCCTAGACGGCGAGTGCCTGGATGATACCCAACCGGCCTACGGCATCGCCTACGAGCTCCTCTCGCTCCTGTTGCTCCTGCTTCGCCAACGAGCACACGAAAGCGAGCAGCCCGATCTATCCAAGCGCCAGCAGGAATGGGAGCGGGTGCGCCTGGTCATCGGCAGCGACCTGCACTATGACGCGAATTACGTGCTCGATCCCAAGACATACAAGCCAGCCTATGGGCACCCCGTACGCTGCCTGAAGCTGTCGGGCACACAACGACTGATGCTGCCAGCCAATCTCGACCTACCCGCTCTTGAGCAGATATGGGACGCACTGGTGCACGAATCGATGCACGTCGAGTGGCAGCGACTTCTGGCGAGCAAGGAGATCGAAGACCAGGCCGTGATGATCACCCTAGAGGTGGGCTGCAAGCTGGAGATACTCGCCAGAGACGCCAACCAGCAACTGCATGTTCTGGAGAGCTACCGCGACAACGAATTGCTACCCGCGAGCGTTGAGCAGACAACAGAAGAAATCACTACGGCCGCCGTTCTGGAAGCCGCGCCGGATTCCGTGCAAGCGCAGCCATTGGCGACTGATGCGGCAAAGGTCGAACAACAGGCAACACCCGCTGTTGGCGAGCGAAAGCGTCCGCGCCAGTCCGGCAGCTACGGCCCTCTGGCACTGGCCGCCGTGGTCGTTGCAACGCTGGCAGCGATTCTGATCAGAGGCTGAGTGCAACACAGCCAGCCTGACATTCGTCGAGGCTGGCTGCTGGCGGCCTGTTGCGCCGCCTCGGCGAATGACCCCACTCGCACTCGGCACCGCCTGAAACATCCGGGGTCTATAGTGGTGATTCCTTCCTCACCACGCCTTCTGGAGTACACATGAGCAAGACTTACAACGTCGCCGTGCTGGTCGGTAGCCTGCGCAAGGCCTCCATCAACCGCAAACTGGCCCTGGCCCTGGCCGACCTGGCACCCGCCTCGCTGAACCTGGAGATCGTCGAGATCGGCGACCTGCCGCTGTACAACGAAGACGCCGATGGCGACAGCGCACCCGCTACCTACGCGCCTTTTCGCAGCAAGCTGAAGGCAGCCGACGCGGTGCTGTTCGTCACCCCCGAGTACAATCGCTCGATCCCCGGTGCGATGAAGAACGCCATCGATGTCGGTTCGCGCCCCTACGGCCAGAGCAGTTTCAGCGGCAAGCCCGGCGCCGTGCTCAGCGCCTCGCCCGGTGCCATTGGCGGCTTCGGCGCCAACCATCATCTGCGCCAGTGCCTGGTGTTCCTCGATGTCCATGTGCTGCAGCAGCCGGAGGCCTACCTTGGTGGCGCCGGCAGCTTCTTCGATGACAACGGTAACCTCAGCGACGGCATCAAGCCGTTCCTGCAGAAGTTCATCGACGCCTACGCGGCCTGGGTCGCGAAACAGGTCGGCTGACGGCAGAAGAAGACACGCCCCGGCGGTAGAACGGGGCGTCGCGACAGACTCGCAAAAGGGTGTTCAGGTCATGTGGGCATGAGCACCCGAGAGGTAATCGAGCACGCGAAACAGCGTGGCGTTGGCCGAGGCGGCGTGCGGCGCGCCGTCACGAATGGCGGCGATGTCCTGTGCAGTGGAGCGCCCCGGTTCGGCCGCGTCCTGCTGCAGGCGCTCGTCCAGGCTGGCGCCGTCGCACTCCAGCTGACACAGCAAACCGATGGCCCGCTCCTGCCAGACGAAGCCCTGCAGCTCGGCGACGGGCGAGCCGTACAAGGCGATGGCGCCGTGCGGCAGGCTGCAGGTCTCGCGCTGCCAGTGCAGCGCCAGCAAACGCGGCGGCAGCATGCGCCCGAGCGGTGACTGGCGTGACGACGCGCATTTCTCCAGCTGCCACCAGCCAACCTGCACGTCCGTATCGGCATGCTGGATACGTGCGCCCAGCGCTTCGGCCAACAACAGGGCACCCAAGCCGCTGCCGAAGACCCGCTTGCGCGCCAGCAAGGCACGGTGGATCAGGCGCTTCTCGGCGGACATCCACAGGTGATGGCGCTCGTCGTGCACGCTCAGCGCACCGTCGAGCAGCATCAGCAGGTCGAACTCATCCAGTCCCGGCAGCGGGGCGCCAGCGTACAGCCGGTGCCAGCTGACCTGGTGCCCGTCCAGCCAGCGGTCCAGCGCCGCAGGGCCGGCACTGGCCGTGTGTTGCAGCAGCGCGATACGCATCAGGCGACCTCCTCACAGCGCTGTTCGACTCGTCGCAATGCCCGGCCCAGACGCCTGAGCATTTCCTCGACATTGCCATGGCTCACCGTCAGGGCCGGCGACAGGCGCAGGCACTCGTCACCCGCCACCCCCAGCAGCAGCCCCTGCTCCCGGGCCGCCCGCTGCACGACGCGCGCACGCTGCCCGATCAATGGCAGGCCGAGCATCAGCCCGTGCCCCCGCAGCGGCCCATGAGCATGACGCCGCGCCAGATGGGCCAGCCCCTCACGCAGGTGTTCGGCCACCTCACGCGTCTGCGCGAAGAAGCTGCCATCGAGCACGGCACCCAGCACCGCGACACCGGCCACCGTCAGCAATGCCTCGCCCGGACAGGCCTGCGGCAGTGCATCGGCAGCCGCGCTGGCGATCCGCCCACGCGCCAGCACAGCCGCCAGCGGCAGGCCGCCCGCCAGGGCACTGCCCAGCGTGAATAGGTCGGCGCGCACGCCGTACAGCTCCTCGGCCAGCAGTGCGCCACAACGTCCCATACCACTGCTGCTTTCATCGAGGATCAGTACGGCGCCCTGCTCGCGGCATAGCCGCTGCGCGCCTTGCAGGTATTCCAGTGTCGCCGGCACCACGCCCCTGGCGAGCTGCAGCGGCTCGATCAGCACGGCGGCGCAGCGCAGATCGACCACCGCCGCCAGGGCCTCGAGGTCATTGAAGGGGACGCGCAGCACACGCGTCGCCCCGAGCTGCGCGGGCAGCTCGACGTGGCTGCCGTCGAGCACTACCAGGGTGTCGGCGGCGGGGTTCTGTTCCGCCGCCCATTGCAGCGCCAGGCGCACCGCCAGCCCGTTGGCTTCGACCGGGCCGCTGCAGAACGCCACGCGTTCGCTGCCGGTCGCCTCGCACAGGCGCGCCGCCAGCTTGAGCTGACCACGGCTGCAGTACTGGCGACCGGGGCTGACCAGCAACTCGGCCTGCCGCCGCAGTGCATCGAGCAGCAACGTCGGGCTGTGCCCCAGGCTGTTGCCGCCCATGCCCTGCTCGAAATCCAGATAGGCCCTGCCTTCGGCATCCCATAGCCAGGAACCCTGGCCGCGCACGAATACTGGCGCGGCACGTTCACCCATCAACTGCAGGCGCGCCATGCTGTCACGCATAACGACGCCCACCCTCGGCCACCACACCCTCCAGCGGCACACCCTGCAGGCGTGCCGACCAGTCCTCCAGGCGCCCGCTGCGCAGGCGCTGCGCCGCGATCTCGCGCCAGCGTGCGGAGAGCGCCGGGCACAGCTGCAGCTGCTGCAGGCCGGCGCGTTCCATGGGGAAGTGGTAGAAATGCTGCAGCGCCTGCGCCACGCTGAGGCTCGGGTAGCTGCGCTGGACCAGTTCGAAGGGCATCTCGGCACTGACGAACCCTGGCCTGAGCACGCGGTAGAACCAGCCGCAGCGGCCACTGTCCTGTACCGCCCTGGCCAGTTCCGGGTTGGCTCCCGGGCGGTTGAGGCGATAGCAGGGCGAACGCGGCTGGCTCACCTGCAACAGCACGTCCCCCCAGCGGAAGATATCGCCGATGCACACCTGCTCCTCGCTCAGTCCACGACTGGAAAGGTTTTCCCCGAAGCTCGACAGCGGCCACTGCAGCTCGGGGTGATGCGAGCGCCAGTAGGCATAGTGCTCGCTCGGCAAGTGGTGCAAGGCGCGCTCCGGCCCGCCATGGAAGCGTGCGTCGCCCTGTTCGTCCTGGCCCAGCCCCTGGGGCCACAGCCACAGACGGTGCTCAGCCCGCTGCTTGCAGCGCGCGGCACTGAGGCCACCGCCAATATCTTCGGCTTTACCTATGAATACACCCAGGATCTCGACCTGCTTCACCGACCGCTCCGGCCTTATCGGCTGTTGATCATGCGGCTAGACTAGGGAGCATCGGGCCATTTTGACATTTCGATTTCCCTGCTTGATTCATAATCAGAACTTATGGATTTTCGCCAACTTCGCTATTTCGTCGCGCTCTACGAGGAAGGTCACGTCGGCCGCGCCGCCGAGCGCCTGAGCATTTCTCAACCGGCGCTGTCGCAGCAGATCCGCCAGCTGGAGGGCGATCTGGATGTCGGCCTGTTCCAGCGCAATGGCCGGCGCCTGCTGCCGACGCTCGCCGCGCATACGCTGTACAACCACGCGGTGCCGCTGCTGGACGGCATGGAGCGGGCCCGCGAGGCGCTGCGCAGCTTTCGTGGGCCGGGGCCGCGCAGCCTGTCCATCGGCGTGTTGCAGACGGTCAATGCCAGCCTGGTGCCGCTGCTGCTGGAGCGCCTGCAGCAGGCGCAGCCACAGCTGGTGGTGAAGCTCTTCGAGCTGTCCGGCGTGGACATCGAGCGACGCCTGCTCAGCGGCGGTCTGGACATCGGCATCGGCTTCCTGCCGCCGCGCCAGCCGGGCCTGCACAGCCTGGCGCTGTATGAGGACGAACTGCAGCTGGTGGTGCAGGACGATCATCCGCTGCGCGACTTCCGCAAGGTCTCGCTGAGCCAGGCGGCGGAACTGCCGATGCTGCTGCTCGGCGAAGAGTTTCGCGTACGCCAGATCTGGCAGGAACAGCTCGCCCTGCTCGGTCGCCGTCCCCAGGTGCAGGCCGAGCTGAACCATATGAACGGCATCCTCGACAGCCTGCCGCACACCACGCTGGCCAGCGTGCTGCCAGGTCGCGCGCGGCAGATGCACGCCCATCACGGGCTGCTCTGGAAGCCCCTCAGCGAGCCGCGCATTCCCCTGCAGGTGGGCCTGGTCTACCGCGACGCGCAGCGCCAGCAGGCGATGATCGACCTGCTGCGCAGCGCACTGGACGGCGCCTGGGAAACACCCTGACCCGTGGGTGATTGCCGATATGCCTTCACCCACGGCCTGAATGACACTCGCCACTAGACCGACCGGTCTACATAATTCAGCCATGAACAAGAGCACACGTGACAAGCTGATCGACGCCATGATCGACGCCCTGCAGCGCAAGGGTCTGCATGGTGTCGGCCTGAACGAACTGCTGGCCAGCGCCGGCGCTCCCAAGGGCAGCCTCTACCACCACTTTCCGGGCGGCAAGAGCGAACTGGCGGTCGCCGCCATCGAACGCGTCGGCCAGCGCGCGGAGAAGGCCTTCGCCACGCTCTTCGAGCGCCAGCCCGACCCGCTCGATGCCCTGGCCACCTGGCTGCACGGCGCCCTCGACCAGTTGCAGGGCAGCGCTTTCGAGAGTGGCTGCCCGCTGGCCGCCGTGGCCCTGGAAAGCGGCCCGGCCGACAGCGAGATTCGTGCAGCCCTGGCCAACGCCTTCAGCGCCATTCGCCAAGCCCTGCAGCAGCAGTTGCAACGCCACGGCTACCCGCAACCGGAGGGGCTCTCCGCCCTGTTCGTCGCACTCTACGAAGGCGGCCTGCTGCAAGCACGCGCCGCCGACAGCAGCGAGCCACTGAAACAGGCCGCTACCACCCTGCTCCACCTGACCCGCCAGCAGCACACGGAGGCCAGCCAGCATGACCGCATCCATTCGCAGTGAAACCCTGTCCCTCCTCGCCCTCGACGACTACCCGTTGACGGCGACGCGCTACCACGCCGAACAGCCGCACGCGCAACTGCTGATCGCCGGTGCCACCGGCGTGCCGCAGGGTTTCTACCGGCGCTTCGCCGAGCATGCCGCGCGCCGCGGCTTCAATACCCTGACCCTGGACTACCGTGGCGTCGGCCAATCCAGGCCCGCCACCCTGCGCGGTTTCGAAATGGATTATCTGGACTGGGCGCACCTCGACCTGGCTGCGGCAGTCGACCAGCACCGGCATGCCGAACGGCCGCTGTACATGATCGGCCACTCGTTCGGCGGGCACGCCTTCGGCCTGCTGCCCAACCATGATCAGGTCGCCGGCTTCTACACCTTCGGCACCGGCGCCGGCTGGCATGGCTGGATGCCCAGGGCCGAGCAGGTGCGTGTACTGGCCATGTGGCGGCTGATCGGCCCGCTGATGACGCGCTACAAGGGCTACCTGGCCTGGAGCAAGCTGGGCATGGGTGAAGACCTGCCAATGGGCGTCTACCGGCAGTGGAAACGCTGGTGCCGCTACCCGCGCTATTTCTTCGACGACCCGCAGATGCCGGGCCTGGCCGAACGCTTCGCCCAGGTCGTCACCCCCGTGACGGCGCTCAATACGCTCGATGACCTGTGGGCACCACCGGCCTCGCGCGACGCCTTCATGGCCGCCTACGTCAATGCGCCGTACCAGGCGCGCACGCTCGATTCCCAGGCCGAGGGGCTGGGCAATGTCGGTCACATGGGCTACTTCCGTCCGGCCGCGCAGCGCCTGTGGGACGAGACGCTGGACTGGTTCGAGCAATTGCAGGCCGAACGGCAGGCGGCGTGAGCACCACGCGACGGCGCCGTCGCTGCGTCAGCGCGCGACGATTGCCGTTGCGGAAATTCGAAAGCCGGAAAAAAGAAAACCCCGCGATTGCGGGGCCTTGCAGACTGTTGTCCTGACATCCTTGATCTGCTCACCGTCCTGGTGGCTGTCCAGTGTGTCCCTGTTCGTTTGTGCGCTTCCTGCGCTGAATCCATGGAAAGAAGAGTACGCCCGTACCTGAAACACCGACAGTGGTGATAATCGGGACATCATGTAAGCCATGACTTACACGCTTTCACCCCGCAGTTGAGGCCACGCTGCGGCGCCCGTTGCCACGCGCCTCAGGGTCCGTTGCGCACCTTGCAAGTGCTGGCGCAATGCCTCGTGCTTTTGTGACGCACGTCTTGCTAGACTTCACTTTGTCCTACAAGAAACCTCCCCCGGCAATGGCAGCCAAAGCATGCGTACGGTCATCCTGTTTCTGGGTTGCCTGGCAACCTGCGTCAGCGTTTCCGCTCTGGGCAGCGGGCAAAGTCAGTTGGGCAACGTCAAGCAAGCCATCGACCAGGCGTTCTGGCAGAGCCTCTATGGCAATGGCGGTACTACGCTGTATTGCGGCAAGGCGTTCGAGAGTGGCGGCGGCGCACTCACCGCCAGCCCGATCTACAGCAGCAAGCAGCTCAAGAGCGCCATGCGCTGCGTGACCGATCGTCAATGCACGATCATGAACCCACGCTATCCCTACATCGCCGCCGACCTGCACAACCACTACCCGGCCCTGACCCGGGTGGAGCTGGTCAGACGCAATGCGCAGTTCGGCGAGCTGGGTGACGATGTATCGAGCAAGTTCGCCGATATCGGCTGCGACATGAAGAACAGCTTCCAGCTGGTCGAGCCGCGCGACGAAGCCAAGGGCAATATCGCCCGGGCGATCTTCTACATGCACGTGGAATACGACCTGCCCATCGTCGGCCTGATACCGATGTTCAAGGCCTGGCACCGCCTGGACCCGCCCGATGCCGACGAGAGGGCGCGCAACGACAGGATCGAGGTGCTGCAAGGCACGCGCAACCGCTTCATCGACGACCCGGACCTGGTGGATCAGTTGATCGGCGACTGAGCCGACGCAGTGGCAAGCGCCTTGAGCGCGGCAGGACGGCTGCGGATCGCCTGGTCCGGCGCCTAGCTTCTGCGCTTGTGCAGCGAACGCAGCTTGTAGCGCTCGCCCGGATGGATCAGGCGCGCATAGCTGATCAGATGATCACCCGACCAGGTCCGCCGGATCACGCTCAGGCAGGGCATGGCGGGGTCGATCTGCAACTGCTCGGCGGTACGCGCATCCACCAGCACGGCCTCGACCACATGCTCGACATCGGACATCGGGCTGCTCGCCACCAGCACCTCGTTGGGCGTGCGCTGGCTGAAGTCGGTCTGCAGGTAGTCCGGCACCCAGCGCGGATTGACGAAGCGATCCTCCAGCTGGATCGGCAGGCCATCCTGCAGGTGCACCAGCACGCTGTGAAACACCTCGGCCCCCAGGCGCACGCCCAGGCGCAAGGCGACCTCGTCGTCCGCCGCGATGGCTTCGCAGCGCAGCACCTGGTTGGAGTAGGCATGGCCGCGACCACGCACTTCACTGGCGATGTTCATCACCTCGTGCAGCGGCGATTCGGCCTTGCGGTCGGTGACGAAGGTGCCCAGGCCGGCCTGGCGTACCAGGTAGCCCTTCTGCACCAGATTCTGGATCGCCTTGTTGGCGGTCATGCGGCTGACGGAGAAATCGCGGGCCAGCTGCTCTTCCGGCGGAATCTGGTGATTGACCGGATAAGCACCGCCGTGAATGCGTTCGAGCAGAAAATCCTCGATGGCCTTGTAGCGCGGGGTGGTGGTCACGAAAGCTCCTTGGTGAATCCGGCTGCGCGGATGATAACGCGACAACCGCCGTTCGCTGTAGGAGCCGGCTCGCCGGCGCCAGGCGTGTGGGCCTGATCGCCTGCGAGCGGGCTCCTACAGGGCCTGGATCAGCCCACGGAAGGCAGCATCCCGGCCGGCAGCAGGGGCGTCAGCACACGTTCGGCCAGCAGCTCGTTGGCCGCGGCGATGTCCGGCGCGAAGAAGCGATCCTCGACGTAGTACGGCACCTCGCCGCGCAGGATTTCCCGCGCCTGCTCCAGCGCCGGGGTGCTCTTCAGGCCTTCGCGGAAGTCCAGGCCCTGGCAGGCGCCCAGCCACTCGACGGCGAGCACGCCACGGGTGTTGGCGGCCATTTCCCACAGGCGCTTGCCGGCGCCGGGTGCCATCGACACATGGTCTTCCTGGTTGGCCGAGGTCGGCAGGCTGTCGACGCTGTGCGGGTGGGCCAGGGCCTTGTTGTCGCTGGCCAGCGCCGCGGCGGTGACCTGGGCGATCATGAAGCCGGAGTTGACCCCGCCATTGGCCACCAGGAACGGCGGCAGCTGCGACATGTGCTTGTCCATCATCAGCGAGATACGACGCTCGGACAGCGAACCGATTTCGGCGATGGCCAGGGCGATGTTGTCGGCGGCCATGGCCACCGGCTCGGCGTGGAAGTTGCCACCGGAGATGACCTCGCCTTCGGCGGCGAACACCAGCGGGTTGTCCGATACCGCGTTGGCCTCGACGCCCAGCACCTCGGCCGCCTGGCGCAGCTGGGTCAGGCAGGCGCCCATGACCTGCGGCTGGCAGCGCAGCGAATACGGGTCCTGCACCTTGTCGCAGGCCTCGTGGGAGCGGCCGATCTCGCTGCTGTCGCCGAGCAGGTGACGGTAGGCCACGGCGGCATCGATCTGTCCGCGCTGGCCACGGGCAGCGTGAATGCGCGCATCGAACGGCGAACGCGAACCGAGCAGCGCCTCGACGCTGAGCGCGCCGCAGACGCTGGCAGCGGCGTACAGGTCTTCGCCCTCGAACAGCCCGCGCAGGGCGTAGGCGGTGGACACCTGGGTGCCATTGAGCAGGGCCAGGCCCTCCTTGGCGGCCAGGGTCATCGGCTCCAGGCCGGCCACGGCCAGCGCCTCGGTGGCCGACAGCCACTCGCCCTTGTGCCGTGCCTGGCTCTCGCCGAGCAGCACCAGGGACATGTGCGCCAGCGGCGCCAGGTCGCCGGAGGCGCCTACCGAGCCCTTGAGCGGAATGTGCGGGTAGACCTCGGCGTTGACCAGGGCGATCAGCGCGTCGATCACCTTGCGCCGGATGCCGGAGAAACCGCGCGCCAGGCTGTTGATCTTCAGCACCATGATCAGGCGCACCATGGCGTCGCTGAGCGGCTCGCCGATACCGGCCGCGTGCGACAGCACCAGCGAGCGCTGCAGTTTTTCCAGGTCATGGCTGGCGATGCGGGTCGAGGCCAGCAGACCGAAGCCGGTGTTGATGCCATAGGCGGTGCGGCCCTCGGCGATGATGCTTTCGACGCAGGCGACGCTGGCGTCGATCGCCTGATGGGCGCTCGGGTCCAGGGTCAGGCGCACCGGAGCCTGGTAGACGGTGCGCAGGTCGGCCAGGGTCAGCTGGCCAGGGTTCAGGTTCAGGGCAGTCACGTTCATTCTCCTTTGCCGATCATCGGCAGGTTCATACCCTGCTCGCGGGCACAATCGATAGCGATCTGGTAACCGGCATCGGCGTGACGCATTACACCAGTACCGGGGTCGTTGGTCAGCACACGGGCGATACGGGCGGCGGCCTCGTCGGTACCGTCACAGACGATCACCACGCCGGAGTGCTGGGAAAAGCCCATGCCCACGCCGCCACCATGGTGCAGCGACACCCAGGTGGCACCGCTGGCGGTGTTGAGCAGGGCGTTGAGCAGCGGCCAGTCGGACACGGCATCGGAGCCGTCGGCCATCGCCTCGGTCTCGCGGTTGGGGCTGGCCACCGAACCGGAGTCGAGGTGGTCGCGGCCGATCACCACCGGCGCGGACAGCTCGCCACTGCGGACCATTTCGTTGAACGCCAGGCCGAGCTTGGCACGCAGGCCCAGGCCGACCCAGCAGATGCGCGCCGGCAGGCCCTGGAAGCTGATGCGCTCGCGGGCCATGTCCAGCCAGCGGTGCAGGTGCTCGTCGTCCGGGATCAGTTCCTTGACCTTGGCGTCGGTCTTGTAGATGTCCTCGGGGTTGCCGGACAGCGCCGCCCAGCGGAACGGGCCGACACCACGGCAGAACAGCGGACGGATGTAGGCCGGCACGAAGCCCGGGAAGTCGAAGGCGTTGGCCACGCCCTCTTCCTTGGCCATCTGGCGGATGTTGTTGCCGTAGTCGAAGGTCGGCACGCCCATCTTCTGGAAATCGAGCATGGCCTGCACGTGCACGGCCATCGACTGCTTGGCCGCCTTGACCACTGCGGCAGGGTCGGTGGCGGCGCGGTCCTTGTACTGCTCCCAGGTCCAGCCGATCGGCAGGTAGCCATTGAGCGGATCGTGGGCGCTGGTCTGGTCGGTGACCATGTCCGGGCGCACGCCACGCTTGACCAGCTCCGGCAGGATCTCGGCGGCGTTGCCCAGCAGCGCGACGGAAATGGCCTTGCCTTCGGCGCAGTACTTGGCGATGCGCGCCAGGGCGTCGTCGAGATCGCTGGCCTGCTCGTCGACGTAGCGGCTGCGCAGGCGGAAGTCGATGCTCGACTGCTGGCACTCGATGTTCAGCGAGCAGGCACCGGCCAGGGTCGCGGCCAGCGGCTGGGCGCCGCCCATGCCGCCGAGACCGGCGGTGAGTACCCAGCGCCCCTTGAGGTTGCCGTCATAGTGCTGGCGACCGGCCTCGACGAAGGTCTCGAAGGTGCCCTGGACGATGCCCTGGCTGCCGATGTAGATCCAGCTGCCGGCGGTCATCTGGCCGTACATGGCCAGGCCCTTGGCATCCAGCTCGTTGAAGTGTTCCCAGTTGGCCCAGTGCGGCACCAGGTTGGAGTTGGCGATCAGCACGCGCGGCGCGTCCTTGTGGGTGCGGAACACGCCGACCGGCTTGCCCGACTGCACCAGCAGGGTTTCGTCGTCGTTCAGCTCCTTCAGGGTTTCGACGATCTTGTCGAAGCATTCCCAGTTGCGCGCGGCACGACCGATGCCGCCGTACACCACCAGCTCCTTGGGATTCTCGGCCACGTCCGGGTCGAGGTTGTTCATCAGCATGCGCAGCGGCGCTTCGGTCAGCCAGCTCTTGGCATTCAGTTGGGTACCGCGCGGGGCGCGGATTTCAGTGTCGCGGAACTTGGTCATGTTGCGGGCTCCTGGGGAGAACGGGTTAGTCACGGGCGGTCAGAGCCAGCCCAGAAATTGTGCGAGGTACGCCAGGGGGATGGCGAACAGCAGGCTGAGCAGGGTGCGCTGCAGCCAGATCAGCAGCAGTTGCCCCAGGCTCAGGGGAATCCGCGTGGCCAACACGCAGGGAATCGAGGCGGAGAGGAACAGCACGCTGCTCACCGAGACGATGGCGGTGACGAACTTGACCAGCACATCGGCGTCCTTGAGCAGCATCGCCGGCAGGAACATTTCCGCGAGGCCGGAGGACAGGGCGCGGGCCACCTGCATCGGCTCGTCCAGACCGAACAGCCAGGTCAGCGGGTAGAGCAGCACGCCGAGGGCATCGAACAGCGGCGTGTACTTGGCCGCGAGCAGCCCGAGCAGGCCGACGGCGAGAATGCTCGGCAGGATCGCGGCGGTCATGCGCAGGCCGTCGACGAAAGTATCGCGCAGCGCGCAGCGCAACGACGGCGCACTGCCCGCCTGTTCCAGGCCGGCCCGCCAGGCGCTGCCCAGGCGGCTTTCACCAGCCTGCAGCTGCGCCTCGGGGATGGCCTCGGACGGCAACCGCGAGAGCGGGTAGATGCGCGCGCTGACCGCAGTCACGCTGAAGGTCACGGCCATGGCTCCCCAGAAATACAGGTTCCACTGCCCCATCAGGCCCAGGGTCTTGGCGATGATCACCATGAACGGTGCGGACACGGTGGAGAAGCCGGTGGCGATGATCGCCGCCTCACGCACGCTGTAGTGCCCCTGCTGATACATGCGGTCGGTGATCAGCAGGCCCACCGAGTAGCTGCCGACGAACGACGCCACGGCATCGATGGCCGACTTGCCGGGTGTCCGCCAGATAGGCCGCATCACCGGTTGCATCAGCACGCCGATCAGCTCGAGCAGGCCGAAGCCGATGAGGAACACCAGGGCCAGCGAGCCCAGCGGCACGATCAGCGCCAGGCTGAGCACCAGCTTGTCGAACAGAAACGGCAGCATGCCCGGCTGGTACAGCGCCTGCGGCCCGAGCTGCAGCAGGTAGGCCAGTCCGATCAGCAGGCCGAATACCTTGAGGACGCTGAACGCGGTGTGGGTCAGGCTCCTGCGCCAGCTGCCGTCGAGCCAGGGCGCCAGTGCGCCGTAGAGCATGAACAGCAGGGCCAGGCCGATCACCAGCGGACGCGCGTGCAGTTGCAGGGCGCTGGCGGCGTGGTCGAGGAGGATGGTCGAGCGCCCGCCGATGTCGAACGGTACGAAGAACAGCAGCAGGCCGATCAGGCTGTAACCCAGCAGGCGCGCCAGGGCACGCGGGCGCGACACGCTGCCGCTCAGTGACAGGGGTTCAGACATGGCGCGGCTCCTGGCCGCTGCGGCGGACGATGACGTACATGGGAGGTTCCTCGTAGTTGTTGTTGTGCGAGAAAGCGTCGGGGTGGCGCCTGCTCAGAGACTGAGCAGGTGAATCAGGCGCGCCGCCGCCTTGGCGGTGCGGTTGTCGATGTCGTGGTTCGGGTTGAGCTCGGCGAAATCCACCAGACGCAGCTTGCCGCTGCGCTTGAGGCCTTCGAGCAGCGGCTCGAGCAGCGCCAGCGGCACCCCGCGCGCGGCCGGTGCGCTGACGCCCGGCGCCTCGCAGGCGGGCAGCACGTCGATATCGATGGTCAGGTACAAGGCGTCGCAGTCGGCGAGGAAGGTCTCCAGCTCAGCCGCGATGGCGGCCAGGCCGGCCTCGCGCATCTCGTGGTCCTCGCGCACCAGCACGTTCAGCTCGGCGGCGCGGGAGAACAGCGCGCGGGTATTGCTGGCTCGGCTGACGCCCAGGCAGGCGTAGTGGAACGGCCAGCCACGGGCCTGGCACTGCTCGGCGATCTGCGCGAAGGGCGTACCCGAGGACTGCACATGCGCCGGATCGCGCAGGTCGAAATGCGCGTCGAAGTTGACGATGCCGATCTTCGGCGCCGTCTTCCGTCCGGCGAAATGCTCGGCCAGGCCGGACCAGCTGCCGAAGGCCACCTCATGGCCGCCACCGAGCACCAGCGGCAGGTGCCCCGCCTCCAGCAGCGCACAGACGCCACGCGCCAGGCGCGCCTGGGCGGCGGCCAGGTCGCCGTCCTCGCAGATCACGTCGCCGGCGTCGAAGGCCGGTGCTTCACGGTGCCAGGCCAGGTTGGCCAGTGCCTTGCGCAGGGCCAGCGGCCCGCCGGCGGCGCCGACACGGCCATGGTTGCGCCGCACGCCCTCGTCGCAGGCGAAGCCGAGCAGGGCCAGGCCCGGCTCGCGGGCCTCGGCCAGCGGCTGGATGCGCTGGTGCCAGCGCGGGCTGTCCGGCTCGGGGTCGATACGGCCGGTCCAGGCGTCGAGGGAGAAACGATCAGCGAGCATGGGTGATGACTCCGTTGAAAATGCGCTGGCGCAGGCGCCCGCTCTGCACCGCGTAGGCCAGCTCGGCCGGGTGCTGGATGTCCCACAGGCACAGGTCCGCCGCTGCGCCGACGGCGATCCGTCCCAGCTCGGGCAGGCCGAGGGCGCGGGCAGCATGGGCGGTCATGCCGGCCAGGGCTTCGCGCGGGGTCAGGCGGAACAGGGTGCAGGCCAGGTTGGCCATCAGGCTCGGCATGCAGATCGGCGAGGTGCCGGGGTTGGCGTCGCTGGCCACGGCCATCGGTACCTGGTACTGGCGCAGCAGGTCGATGGGCGGCAACTGCGTCTCGCGCAGCACGTGGAAGGCGCCGGGCAGCAGCACGGCAACGGTGCCGGCCTCGGCCATGGCCCGCACGCCGGCCTCGTCGAGGTATTCGATATGGTCGGCCGACAACGCGCCGTAGCGCGCGGCCAGGGCGCTGCCACCGAGGTTGGACAGCTGCTCGGCATGCGCCTTGATCGCCAGGCCGTGCGCCTGGGCGGCCTGGTAGATGCGCTCGCACTGCGCCGGGGAAAAACCGATGCCTTCGCAGAACACATCCACCGCGTCGGCCAGCCCTTCGCCAGCGGCGGCCGGGATCATCTCGTCGCAAACCAGGCTCACGTAATCATCGGCGCGCCCGGCGTATTCCGGAGGCAGCGCGTGGGCACCCAGCAGCGTGGTGGTGACGCGCACCGGACGCAGCTCGCCGAGACGACGGGCGACACGCAGCATCTTCAGTTCGTCGCTCAGGGTCAGGCCGTAGCCGGACTTGATCTCCACGGTGGTCACGCCATCGGCGAGCAGCGCGTCGAGACGCGGCAGGCTGGCGGCGAGCAGCGCCTCCTCGCTGGCTTCGCGAGTCGCGCGCACGGTGCTGAGGATGCCGCCGCCGGCCTTGGCGATCTCGGCGTAGCTGACCCCTTCCAGGCGCTGCTCGAATTCACCGGCGCGGTCGCCGGCGTAGACCAGGTGCGTGTGACAGTCGACCAGGCCCGGCGTCATCACCCCACCCTGCCCCGCTTCGACGGCGCCCTGGGCGTCCGCTTCGGCGAACGCCCGCGACGGCCACATGCCGGCCACGCGACCGTCGTCGACGCGCACGGTCATCGCCTCGTCCAGCAGCGCCTGGCCATCGAAGACCTGAACGTCGCGCCACAGCTGTTTCGAATTGGAATGCATCGGCCTGGTGCTCTTTGCGCTTTATTTGTATATACAATAGAAACGAATCGAATCGACGTCAAGCCGGCGACGCATGCCAAGATCATCCGCCTGTCGCTTGAACGTTGCAGTGATACGTTATGATTGCAGCCACCTCCGCGACACGCGGGGAATGACGAGGCGGGCGGTCGCCATGCCGGCGACCCACCCCAATATGTATATACATTAGAGAAGACCATGCCCTACACCCTGCTCGACCCCAGCAGCGCCATCGCCATGCCCTGGAAGAACGGCGGCGGCTCGACGCTGGAACTGGCTATCTGCCCGGCAGGTGCCAGCCTGGACGACTTCGACTGGCGCATCAGCAGCGCGAGCGTCGCCTCCAGCGGTGCCTTCTCCCACTTCCCTGGCATCGACCGCAGCCTGGTCGTGCTGGCCGGCAAGGGCTTGCACCTGCAGCGGGAAAACGGCCGGCGCGAGACGCTGTCGGGCGACGGCACCATCGCGGTATTCGGCGGTGAGGAGGCGATCAGCGCGCAGCTGCAGGACGGCCCCATCACCGACCTCAACCTGATGACGCGGCGCGGCGCCTGGACGCATGACCTGCAGGCGCTGAGGCTGCAGGGCGAACAGCTCGTGGAGAACGATGCCGAGGTACTGCTGTTGTGGAACGCAGCGCAGACTGCCGTCAGGGCCGATGCAGGCGGCGTGCTGCACGACATCGCGGCGGGCAACGGCCTGCTCGTGGAGAACGAGCTGGGGCCGCTGCACCTGCAGTCGCAGCGCCCCGCCCTGCTCTACCTGGGCAGGCTGAAGGCGCGCTGCCGCTGAAATGAAAAACCCCGGCACAGGGGCCGGGGCTCATCCACCACGCAGCGGGACTCAGAACTGCGCGGCATCCAGCAGGTACAGCGATTCGCTGCCGGCCTTGACCGAGGCGCTCAAGGAGTGAACGCGCGGCAACAGGCGGGCGAAGTAGAAGCGCGCCGTGCCCAGCTTGCTGGCGTAGAACTCGTCCTGAGCTTCCTTGCCCAGCGCCGCGCGCGCCATCAACGCCCACATGTAGGCGTAGGCGGTGTAGCCGAACACGTGCAGGTACTCCACCGACGCCGCGCCGATTTCGTTGGGGTTGCTCTTGGCACGATCCAGGACCCAGGCGGTCAGCTCATCGAGGTTCTGCACCGCCGCGGTCAGCGGCTGGGTGAACTCGGCGAGGCCGGCATCGGCCGAGGCGACGAACGCCTTGATCTCGTCGGACAGGTGCTTGTAGAAGCTGCCACCGCTGCCCACGATCTTGCGCCCCATCAGGTCCAGCGACTGGATGCCGTTGGTGCCTTCGTAGATCTGGGTGATGCGGCAGTCGCGCACCAGCTGCTCCTGGCCCCACTCGCGGATGAAGCCATGGCCACCGAAGATCTGCTGGCCATGCACGGTGGTTTCCAGCGCCATGTCGGTGAGGAAGGCCTTGGCCACCGGCGTCAGCAGGGCGACCAGTTCGTCGGCGCGCCTGGCGGTGTCCTTGTCCTCGCTGTACTTGGCGGTGTCCAGCTGCATGGCGACGTAGCTGGAGAAGGCACGGCCGCCCTCGTTCAGCGCCTTCATGGTCAGCAGCATGCGACGCACGTCCGGATGCACGATGATCGGGTCGGCTGCTTTGTCTTTTGCCTGCGGGCCGGTCGGGGCACGGCTCTGGATGCGCTCGCGCGCATACTCGACGGCGCTCTGGTAGCTGCGCTCACCCAGTGCCAGACCCTGGATGCCAACGCCCAGGCGCTCGTAGTTCATCATGGTGAACATGGCGTTGAGGCCCTTGTTCACTTCGCCGACCAGGTAGCCGGTGGCGCCATCGAAGTTCATCACGCAGGTGGCCGAGGCCTTGATGCCCATCTTGTGCTCGATGGAGCCGCAGCCCAGGGCGTTCTTCTCACCCAGCGAGCCGTCGGCATTGACCATGACCTTGGGCACGATGAACAGCGAAATGCCTTTCGGGCCAGCCGGCGCATCCGGCAGCTTGGCCAGCACCAGGTGGATGATGTTCTCGGTCAGGTCGTGCTCACCACCGGTGATGAAGATCTTGGTGCCGGTGACCTTGTAGCTGCCATCGGCCTGGGGCTCGGCCTTGGTGCGGATGATGCCCAGGTCGGTGCCGGCATGCGGCTCGGTCAGGCACATGGAGCCGGCCCAGACGCCGGCATACATGTTCGGCAGGTACTGCGCCTTCAGCTCTTCGCTGGCGTGGTTGAGAATCGACAGGCAGGCACCGGCGGTCAGCATCGGGTAGAGGCCGAAGGACAGGTTGGCCGAGTTGACCATTTCCTCGACCTGGGCGCCGATCACCTTGGGCATGCCCATGCCGCCGAACTCCGGCGAACCACCGACACCCACCCAGCCGCCTTCGGCGTAGGTCTGGTAGGCCTCGGGGAAGCCAGCCGGCGTTTTCACCGCGCCGTCGTCCCAGGAGCAGCCTTCTTCATCGCCACTGCGGTTCAGCGGCGCGATGCTGCCTGCTGTGACCTTGCCGGCCTCCTCCAGAATGGCGCTGGCGGTATCGGCATCGACCACTTCGGCCAGGGCCGGCAACTCGGCCCAGAGCTTGGAGACATCGAATACTTCATTGAGCACGAAGCGCATGTCGCGCAGGGGGGCTTTGTAATCGGCCATGACACATCCTCGAAAAGCGGACTTACGTATGTGGACCGAGTTTAATCCAACAACTTTTCAGACACATAGGGTCATGTTGTGACCAATTATTCAGCAACCGCTCATATGTCCATGAAATGAAAAGGCCCGCCAGAAGGCGGGCCGAATTGCCTCGACCAGCGGTCAGAAGGCGAAGTGTTCTTCCGCCAGCTGCATGGTGCTGACGCTGCCCGCCGACATCGCCAGACGATGCGCCTCGGTGCGCGGCAGGATGCGCTGGAAGTAGAAGGCGCACGTCACCAGCTTGGCCTGATGGAAGCCATCGTCATCCCCTTGCGCGAGCTTTTCCTGGGCGACCACAGCCATGCGCAACCAGAAGTACGCCAGGGTGACATAGCCCGAATACATCAGGTAATCGACCGACGCCGCGCCGACCTCGTCCGGATTCTTCATCGCGGCCATGCCGATGCTCTGCGTCAGCTCCCCCCACTGCCGGTTCAACGCCGCCAGCTGCGCCACCTGCGGGGCCAGTTGCGGATGCTCCTGCTGGGCCTCGCAGAACTTGTGCAGGACACGGGTGAAACCGCGCAGCAGCTTGCCCTGACTGCCCAGCACCTTGCGCCCGAGCAGGTCAAGAGCCTGGATGCCATTGGTGCCTTCATAGATCGGTGCGATGCGGCAATCGCGCACCAGTTGCTCCATGCCCCACTCACGGATGTAGCCATGCCCGCCGAAAACCTGCATGCCGTGGTTGGTGGCCTCGAGCCCGGTCTCGGTCATGAACGCCTTGCAGATCGGCGTGAGCAAGGCCAGCAGGTCCTCGGCCTCCTGGCGCGCTTCGGCCGTCTCGGCGCGGTGCGCGACATCGATCAGCTGCGCAGTGAAGTAGGCCAGCGCGCGGTTGCCCTCGTTGAACGCTTTCATGGTCAGCAACATGCGGCGGACATCGGGATGGACGATGATCGGATCGGCCGCCTTGTCCGGCGCCTTCGGTCCCGTCAGCGCGCGCATCTGCAGGCGCTCCCTGGCGTAGCGCAGCGCGCCCTGATAGCTGGCCTCGCCCAGGCAGAGGCCCTGCATGCCGGTGCCCAGGCGGGCATGATTCATCATGGTGAACATGCAGGCGAGGCCCTTGTTGGCCTCGCCGATCAGGTAACCGGTCGCCGCGTCGAAGTTGATCACGCAGGTCGCCGAGGCCTTGATGCCCATCTTGTGCTCGATGGAACCGCAGCTCACCGCATTGCGCGCACCGATGCCGTCACCCTGGGGCAGGAACTTGGGCACGATGAACAGGGAAATGCCCCGGGTGCCCGCAGGCGCGTCGGGCAGCTTGGCCAGCACCAGGTGCACGATGTTCTCGCTCATGTCGTGCTCGCCTGCGGAGATGAAGATCTTCGTCCCGGAGATCGCATGGCTGCCATCGGCCTGCGGCACGGCGCGTGTCTTGATGATGCCCAGGTCGGTGCCGCAATGCGGCTCGGTCAGGCACATGGTGCCGGTCCAGCGGCCTTCGGTGAGGCGCGTCAGGTAGGTCTGTTTCTGCTCTTCGCTGCCATGGGCGTGGATCGCGGACATGGCGCCATGGGTCAGCCCCGGGTACATGGCCCAGGACTGGTTGGCCGAGGCGACCATCTCGGCGACGATCAGGCCGAGTGACTCGGGCAGGCCCTGCCCGCCATGCAGCGGGTCGGCGGCCAGGCCCATCCAGCCACCCTCGGCATACTGCGCGAAGGCCTCCTTGAAGCCCTTGGGCGTGGTCACCACGCCGTTGTCGAAATGGCAGCCCTCCTCGTCACCGCTGCGGTTCAGCGGGGCCAGCACCTGCTCGCAGAACTTGGCGCCCTCCTCGAGGATCGCCGCGACCATATCCGGGCTCGCATCGTCGGCCCCCAGGCTGGCGTAGTGGGCGGGAAAGGCAAAGACATCGTCGATCAGAAAGCGCATGTCGCGCAGCGGGGCCTTGTACTCGGGCATGGTCGTTCTCCATTCGGGTAGCGGTCAGGTGCCCCACGCTACTGCCGCGAATGGAACGGCAACAATGATCGTTGGCCGCCTGAATGCGCCGCCATAAGCCGGCTCAGTCGGCCGGGGCGCTGACCTTCACCGCACCACGTCGCTGCCCGGCGCTGCGAATGCAGTTACGCCCGGCGGCCTTGGCGCTGTACAGCGCCTTGTCCGCTTCCTTGATCACTTCCTGCGGTGTGCGCTGCTCGGCCTGGCGCTCGGCCACGCCCATGCTGACCGTCACCGAAACCTCGCTGGCCGCCTTGCCGGCACGGCGCTGCTTGCCCTCGCGATCATCACGCGGACGGCTCTGCTTGTCGCGCAGCTGCATGCGGTACTGCTCGATGGCCAGGCGCACGGCCTCCATGTGCGGCACGCATTGCTCCACGCTCTTGCCGGGAAACAGCAGGGTGAACTCCTCGCCGCCATAGCGGTAGGCCTTGCCGCCACCGCCGACCTTGCGCAGCTGACTGGCGACCAGGCGCAACACCTGGTCGCCGACGTCATGACCATGGGTATCGTTGAATTTCTTGAAGTGATCGACATCGACCATGGCGATCACATAGTCACGCCCGAGGCGCTGCAGACGCTCGTTGAGCGCACGCCGTCCGGGCAGGCCGGTCAGCTCGTCACGGAAGGCCATCTGGTAGGCCTCGTGCGCCACCGCCGCCACCAGCATGAGCATGACCATGCTGCTCATCACCTGCAGCGCATGGGCCATGATGAACACCTGCGGCAGCATCCACAGCAGGCCGACAAGCCCGACCAGTTGCGCCGCGTGCAAGGGCCGCGGGCGTCGCAGGTACTGCACCAGCAGCGCGACGAAAGCGACCAGGAACACCAGGTAGGTCAGCTGCGCGAGGCTCATCCAGGCGCCGTGCAACGCCGGCCAGTGGATCTGCGCCAGCCAGTCGGCGATGCCCTGTGGATAACGGCGTCCGAGCGCGAAGGCCACCGCACTCACCGCCAGCAGGACCAGCGCCCGCGCCAGCATGTCCTGAGCCAGGTGCGAACGCTCCTCCCAGCAGCCGTAGAGGGCGTAGAGCATCGGCAACAGCAGGCAGATCAGGTGAAAGACCAGGGCGGCGTCGTCCCTGACCTGGCCGTTGTCACGGAAGTGATCGACCTGGATATCGAGCATGAAGTAGCCGACGTACAGCACCAGCAGCAGGAAGACCTCGCGCTGGCGGCCATAGGCCAGGCAGAAGGCGCCGCCGAGCAGCAACAGCAGGGTCGGCAGGACATTGAACAGGGAGATGAAGAATTCGCTGAGCACCGGCAGCCGAGCAGCCACGAATGCGCCGACCAGCAACGGCAGCGAGGAGAGGAAATGGCTGAGGCGCAGATTGGCCGGACGGATCACGCGGACACCCTGAGCAAGAGATGAAGGCATTCTGCCTGCTTCGATGATTGAAAACAGCGACAGGATGCGACATTCCCTTCAGTACGACGCGAAAAAACGCAAACGCCGCCCCGAAGGGCGGCGTTTGCGTTCAACCGTGACGGAATCAGAAGCCGAGCGCGAAGTGCTCTTCGTCCATGTCCATCAGGTTGCTGGCGCCGGACAGCATGGTCTCGACGTGCGCGCGAGTGCGCGGCAGGATGCGCGCGAAGTAGAAGCGGGCAGTCTGCAGCTTGGCCTTGTAGAAGGCCTCGTCACCCGCACCGGCAGCCAGCTTCTCGGCAGCCAGGCGCGCCATGTCGGCCCAGAAGTAGGCCAGGCAGGCGTAACCGGAGTACATCAGGTAGTCCACCGAAGCGGCACCGACTTCCTCGCGATCCTTCATCGCCGCCATGCCGATCTTCATGGTGATGTCGCCCCACTCCTTGTTCAGCTTGGCCAGCGGCTCGACGAATTCCTTGACGGCGTCGTTGCCTTCGTTGGCCTGGCAGAACTTGTGCACGATCTTGGTGAAGTTCTTCAGCGCGCCGCCCTGAGTCATCAGCACCTTGCGGCCCAGCAGGTCGAGCGCCTGAACGCCGGTGGTGCCTTCGTACATCATGGAGATGCGGCAGTCACGCAGGTTCTGCTCCATGCCCCACTCGCTGATGAAGCCATGGCCACCGTAGATCTGCATGCCGTGGGAAGCGGACTCGAAGCCCACTTCGGTCATGAAGGCCTTGGCGATCGGCGTCAGGAACGCCAGCAGCTCGTCGGCGACCTTCTTCTCTTCTTCGTTGTCGCTGTGCTGAACGATGTCCACCTGCTTGGCAGTGAAGTAGACCATGGCACGGTTGCCTTCGGCGAAGGCCTTCATGGTCAGCAGCATGCGGCGCACGTCCGGATGCACGATGATCGGGTCAGCGGCTTTTTCCGGCGCTTTCGGGCCAGTCAGCGAACGCATCTGCAGACGCTCACGGGCGTACTTGATGCCACCCTGGAAACCGACTTCGGCGTGGGCCAGGCCTTGCAGCGCGGTACCCAGGCGAGCGGTGTTCATGAAGGTGAACATGCAGTTAAGGCCCTTGTTGGCCGGGCCGATCAGGAAGCCGGTGGCGCCGTCGAAGTTCATCACGCAGGTGGCGTTGCCGTGGATGCCCATCTTGTGCTCGATGGAGCCACAGGAAACGGCATTGCGCTCGCCTACGCCGCCATCGGCGTTGGGCATGAACTTCGGCACGATGAACAGCGAGATACCCTTGGTACCGGCCGGAGCATCGGGCAGGCGGGCCAGGACGATATGGACGATGTTGCCGGCCATGTCGTGCTCACCCGCGGAGATGAAGATCTTGGTGCCGGTGACCTTGTAGCTGCCGTCGGCCTGCGGTTCGGCCTTGGTGCGCAGCATGCCCAGGTCGGTACCACAATGCGGCTCGGTCAGGCACATGGTGCCGGTCCACTCGCCGGATACCAGCTTGGTCAGGTAGGTGTGCTTCTGCTCGTCGGTACCGTGGGCGCTCAGGGTGTTCATCGCACCGTGGGAGAGGCCCGGGTACATGCCCCACGACCAGTTGGCCGAACCGACCATTTCGCTGATCGCCAGCCCCAGCGACTCCGGCAGACCCTGACCGCCGTGCTCGACGTCATGGGCCAGGCTCGGCCAGCCGCCTTCGACGAACTGCTGATAGGCCTCCTTGAAGCCCGTCGGGGTTTTCACACCGGACTCGCTCCAGGTGCAGCCTTCGGTGTCACCCACGCGGTTCAGCGGCGACAGGACCTGCTCGCAGAACTTCGCGCCTTCCTCGAGGATGGCGTCGACCATGTCCGGAGTGGCGTCCTGGCAACCTGGCAGGCTCTGGTAGTGCGCTTCGTAGCCCAGCAGCTCGTCACGAACGAAACGAATGTCACGCAAGGGGGCCTTGTAGTCAGGCATAGCGGTAAACCTCTGCGGTGGATTCCTAGTAGTTGGGGTGACCGTCTTGGCGGTCGCTCTCGGGATCACTCCCGGCTGCCCGGCCACGAGGCTGCGGCCGAAGCAATCAAACAGGCGTTTGAAACATACGTTTACGCCAACCCCTTGTCAAGCGCTGCCAATCGACCCGTCACGCGACCAGATCGATGCCGGGCTCCGACGACGGCAACTCGCCCAGGCGCCGGTACAGGTCAAGGTCAGGTGCGGGCGGCACGGCCTGCTGGCCCTGCTCGTCAGACGCCTCCTGGGCTTGCCGTTCGTCGTCGCGCCCCTTGCTCTCCTCGCTGGCGCTGGCGGCTTCGTCGCGGCGCAGCTCGGCCAGCTCCACCCGCGCCTGCGCCGCCTTGGCCTGGGCCTGGGCGGCCACGCGCAGATCCTGTGCGGAGGGCTCGGCGGGCGCGAGGGCGGCACGCAGCACGACTTCCATCTTGCGCAAGGTGGCTTCGGGGTCATTGGGGACAGCGGCCGTGTCGATGCCGACCTCACCGGAGACGGCATAGCGCTGGCCGTCAGGGCCACGCTTGAAGCTGTAGGTCGGTGAACCGGCGTACTGCCCACCGACAGCCGCATGGGCCTGTTCGTGGGTGCGCACTTCGCGATCGCGCTGAACCAGATCGGCGATCTCCAGCTGCTGCTGGCGCTGCTCCCGGGGGCTGGCTTCGGCGCTGTCGTCCGCCGCATCGGTGGAGGTACGGTCAGCCTCTTCGCGCCCGGAGGCGCTGGAATTCGCCTGCTGCTCCTGCGGCGCGGTCACGGGTGCCTGGTCGGCACGGGCGATATCGGGGGAAACGTCGGACGAGAGGGGCCGAGCCGAAGAGAAGGACGGCGCAGGGACGAAAGGTGGCACGCTGTTGCCGATCTGCATGTGCTCCCTCCTACCCCGTTGCAGGCCGCATCCACGGCCGGGGTGGAACTACTTACGCACGCGTGTCGATGAGCGTACCCAGCACCTCATCGGCGGTTTCCACGACACGTGAGCTGGCCCGCACCTCGTTCTCGCCAACGCGCAAGGCGACCAGGCTTTCCGCCAGGTCGGGGCGCGTCTGCTCGGCAGACTGTGGCGTGGGGTTCACCTGGTTCTGCGGTGGCGTCTGGCTGGGCTGCTGCGGCTCGGTCACCGCGTTGCTGGCGATGTCGCTGGCCGCCTGCTCGACACGGCGTTGCCCGGCCTGGATGCCGTTCAAACCCGAACTGAATGCATTGCTGGAGATTTCCATCGACAGCTCCCAAGGGGAAATAAAACCTGATGCTGCGTATTGAAGCAGAAGTCGGCTAAAAAATGTACAGACAAAAGGCTATCGTCCGCCGGCTGTTTATTCCCAGTCGACCAGGCGTTCCAGCGCCAGGTGCTGCGCCACCGCTGCGGCGCTCGCATCTGCCAGGTACGGCACCCGGCCCAGGCACGGGGCGGGCAATCGCTCGCCCAGGGTCGCCAGGTTCTCTTCCAGGCGCGAGGTCTGCGGGTCGACGATATTGGCGACCCAGCCGGCAAGCTCGAGCCCGTCACGTTCGATGGCCTCGGCCGTCAGGACCGCGTGATTGATGCAGCCCAGCCGCACACCCACGACCAGGATCACCGGTATCGCCAGCGCCTGGGCCAGGTCCGACAGGCTCTCGCGCCCGGCCAGGGGTACACGCCAGCCACCGGCACCTTCGACCAGGGAGAAGTCGGCGTTCCTTGCCAGGATCGCGCGTACCGGGCTGGCCAGGCTGGCGACAGTCAACTCGACGCCGACCTCGCGCGCCGCCAGGTGCGGCGCGATCGCCGGCTCGAACGCCAGCGGGTTGACCTCCTCGTAGCGCAGCGGCAGCGAGCACTGCGCCAGCAGGGCCAGTGCATCGTCGTTGCGCAGCCCTTGCGGCGTTCGCTGGCAACCGGAGGCGACCGGTTTGGCCGCCGCAGTACTCAACCCGCGCAGGCGGGCAGCGTGCAGCAGGCCGGCAGCGATGGTGGTCTTGCCGATCTCGGTATCCGTCCCCGTGACGAAGTAGGCGTGCGTCATGACGATGTCTCCCGTCGCTGCTATCCGAAGGTGTCTTTCTGGCGGGCGATTACGGGCCGCCGCTAGGCGACGCCAGCAAGGTCGCCCGGAAGTTTCTGCAACACGCCGTAGACCACCTGATAGGTGGCAGGCAGCCCGGCGGGCTGACGCCAGCGCTCGTAGGCCTCGACCAGCGCGCGAATGCGCGCACGCCCGGTCAGGCCGCCCGGCCGGCCTGGGTTGAGGTTGTGCGCGCCAAGGTCCTTGAGCGAGGTGGTCAGGCTGCGCAGGTCGGGGAAATGCAGCGTTTGCGCCTGGCGCTGCAGGCTCAGCACCTGCATGCCACTGGCGGCGCAACACTGCTGGTAGTCCTCGAACCGGCGGAAGCGATTGACGTGGACGAAGCCGTCGACCGCCTGCCAGCTGTCGCGCAACTCCTGCAGGGTGCCGACGCACAGGCTGGAGAACGCCAGCACGCCGCCGGGGCGCAACACCCGCTGCGCTTCGCTCAGCACGCGCGGGAAATCGGCGCACCACTGCAGCGCCAGGCTGGAGAACAGCAGGTCGACGCTGGCCGTCTGCAGCGGCAGGGCCTCGGCATCACCGGCGATGAAATGCGCGGCGCCCCCCTGGGGCCTGGCATGGCGCAGCATGCCTTCGGCGATGTCCATGGCCAACCCCGTCCCCTGCCCATAGCGCTCGCCAAGGGCGCGGGTGAAATAACCCGTACCGCTGCCCAGGTCCAGCCAGCGATGCGGCTGCAGCGAAACCGGCAGACGCGCCAGCAGTTGCGTGCCGACATGGCGCTGCAGCTCGGCCACGGCATCGTAGCTCGCCGCCGCTCGCGAGAACGACGCCGCCACCTGGCGCTTGTCCGGCAGGGCCGCCGTGCTCACCTCGACGTCGGAGCCCTGCGCGCGTTCGAAACGCTCAGCCATCATCGGACTCACGGATGAAATCCAGCATCAGCGCCGCCACGCTGTCAGCCTGCTCGTGCACGAAGGCATGACCGCAGCCCTCCAGTACATCCACCTCGCCCGCCGGCAACAGCGCCAGCAGCGCGTCGCCCGCCGCAGCCGGGACCAGGGCGTCCAGCTCGGCCAGCAGATGCAGCTGCGCCCCGCCGAAGGCCGCCAGCGGCGCACGATTGTCGAGGCTCGCCAGAACCCGCAGGCCGGCGAGCAGTGCCGCCTCGTCACCCGCGAGCAGGTGGGCCTGCAGCTGCCGCGACAGGCCGCGCGCATCTGCAGCGCCCTGGGCACAGAGCATGGCGAAGCGTTTCAGGGTCGCGCCGGCATTCGCCTGGCAGCCCTGGTAGAACGCGTTGTAGGTGTCCTCGGCCAGCGCCTGCGGCCAGCGCTCGCTGGCCACGAAGCAGGCATTGCTGGCCAGGGTAATCAGGCCGCGGCAACGCGCGCCGCGCCGCGCCGCCAGGGCAGCGGCGAGCATGCCGCCCAGCGACCAGCCGGCCAGCCAGCAACCATCGGCCAGACGCGCATCCAGCTCGTCGAGCCAGTCCCCGGCAGACGCGGAGGCCAGCCTGGGCAGTGCGGCGACCTGCACCTGGCACTCGCCACCCAGTGCATCCGCGAGGGGTTGCAGCACGGCCGCATCGAAGCCCCAGCCGGGCAGCAGAATCAGTTTCTCAGTCATCGGTGTGCACCTGGGGCCAGCATTCGGCCAAGGCTTCGAGCAGCAGTTCGAGCTGCGCTGCGCTATGGGCGGCGGAGAGGGTCACGCGCAGGCGCGCGCTGCCGGCCGGCACGGTCGGCGGACGGATGGCGCCGACCAGCATGCCGCGCGCCTTGAGCAACGCAGAAAGCTTCAGGGCACGGGCGCTGTCACCCACCAGGATCGGCTGAATCGGCGTCGGGCTGTCCATCAGGTCCAGGCCGATCTCGCTGGCGCCCTGACGGAAGCGGGCAATCAGCCCGGCCAGGTGTTCGCGGCGCCAGCTCTCGGTACGCAGCAGCTCCAGGCTCTTCAGCGTGGCGCAGGCCACGGCGGGCGGCTGGCTGGTGGTGTAGATATAGGGGCGGGCGAACTGGATCAGCGTCTCGATCAGCTCTTCGCTGCCAGCGACGAAGGCACCGGCGGTACCAAAGGCCTTGCCCAGGGTGCCGACCAGCACCTGCACGTCATCCTGGCCCAGGCCGAAATGTTCGACGATGCCAGCGCCGGTCGCGCCCAACGGGCCAAAGCCATGGGCGTCGTCGACCATCACCCAGGCATCCTTGAGCCGCGCCTCGGCGCACAGCGCCGGCAGGTCGGCCAGGTCGCCATCCATGCTGAACACCCCATCGGTGACCACCAGGCAGTTGCCGCTGGCCTTGCGCAGGCGATTGGCCAGGCTGACCGCATCGTTGTGCAGGTAGCGCGAGAAGCGCGCGCCGGACAGCAGGCCGGCGTCGAGCAGCGACGCGTGGTTGAGGCGATCCTCCAGCACGCTGTCACCCTGGCCGAGCAGCGCGGTGACGACGGCGAGGTTGGCCATGTAGCCCGTGGAGAACAGCAGCGCGCGCGGGCGTCCGGTGAACGCGGCGAGCGCCTCTTCCAGCTCATGGTGAGGCGTGCTGTGGCCGATCACCAGGTGCGACGCGCCGCCACCGACGCCCCATTGCTCCGCGCCCTGCTGCAGCGCGCGAATCACCTCGGGGTGGTTGGCCAGGCCCAGGTAATCGTTGGAGCAGAAGGCCAGCAGCTCCTGGTCATCAGCACGCACCTGCGGACCCTGCGGGGTCTGCAGCAGGGGGCGGCTGCGGAACAGGTCGGCTGCCTGGCGTTCGGCCAGGCGGGCAGCAAGATCGAAAGACATGGCAGGCACCGGAGAACGGTGGATAACCGCAAGCGGGTCAGCCACCCTGCGCATGACCTCGGGCTGCGCAGGGCGGATGACGCTTCATCCATCCACCTGGGAGATATCAGGCCGAGGCCGCGTTGTAGAACAGCTGGGAGTCGCGTTGCTCGACCAGGGCCTGCTCGATGGCCGCCTGGTGCACCTCGTCGGCATGTTCCTCGCGCTCTTCCGGCTTGATGCCGAGGCGCTTGAACAGGGCCATGTCCTTGTCGGCCTGCGGGTTGGCGGTGGTCAGCAGCTTCTCGCCGTAGAAGATCGAGTTGGCACCGGCCATGAAGGCCAGGGCCTGCATCTGCTCGTTCATCTGCTCGCGACCGGCGGACAGGCGCACATGGGACTGCGGCATCATGATGCGCGCCACCGCCAGGGTGCGGATGAAGTCGAACGGATCGACGTCCTTCTCTTCGGCCAGCGGCGTGCCCTTGACCTTGACCAGCATGTTGATCGGTACGCTTTCCGGGTGCTCGGGCAGGTTGGCCAGCTGGATCAGCAGCCCGGCGCGGTCGTCCACCGACTCGCCCATGCCGAGAATGCCGCCGGAGCAGATCTTCATGCCCGCCTCGCGCACGTAGGCCAGGGTCTGCAGGCGCTCGCCGTAGGTGCGCGTGGTGATGATGTTGCCGTAGAACTCCGGCGAGGTGTCGAGGTTGTGGTTGTAGTAGTCCAACCCCGCATCGGCCAGCGCCTGGGTCTGTTCCTGGTCCAGACGACCGAGGGTCATGCAGGTTTCCAGGCCGAGCTTCTTCACGCCTTTGACCATTTCCAGCACGTAGGGCATGTCCTTGGCCGACGGATGCTTCCACGCCGCGCCCATGCAGAAGCGCGTCGAGCCGATGGCCTTGGCCTCGGCCGCCGCCTCCAGCACCTTCTGCACCTCCATCAGCTTTTCCTTGTCCAGGCCCGTGTTGTAGTGGCCGGACTGCGGGCAGTACTTGCAGTCCTCCGGGCAGGCACCGGTCTTGATCGACAGCAGGGTCGAGACCTGCACGCGGTTGGGATCGAAGTGCGCGCGGTGTACCGTCTGCGCCTGGAACAGCAGATCGTTGAAGGGCTGCTCGAACAGCGCGCGAACTTCGGCGAGGGACCAATCGTGGCGGGCGGTGGTTGCTGCGGTTGCGCTCATCTGGGAAATCCTTCGACGCTTGGTGGCATCTGTTTGAGGGGGCATTCAGGCTCAGGCCATCATAAGTGGCAGTTGGATGCTGTCAACCGCAAGAAAGGCACAGGTTTACCACTGATCACATATTGATCGATCGAACTTCCATCATGGCATCTTGCCCAATGCCTATCGCCAATACAGGACGCTTGCATGCAGGTAGAAGGTTTCTTCGAAGGACTCGGCCAGGTACTGGGTCGCGCCATCCGTTTCGTCGTGGACGTGCTGTCCGGTGCGCTGGGAGCCGTTGCCGATGCATTCGACGATTTCCTCCGCGGCCTGGCCAGCGCCATCGGCATGGACGTCTCGATCTTCAGCATCATCCTGCTGATCATCGGCCTGCTGTTTCTCTACAACGGCGTGCGTGCGCTGCTGAGACGCTCGATCATCGGCGGGATCATCTGGCTGTTCCTCGGCCTGGTGGTGATGGGCTGGTTGATTCGCTGAGACCTGCTAGGCTCGGGGCTCCGTCGCTCAAGGATGAGCCGTCATGCCCGGATTCGACCTGCGCTCGCTGCAACGTCTCGGCTGGTTGCGCCTGCGGCGCCACTGCCAACTGTGCGACGACGCCAACGACCACCCCACGCACGGCATCTGCACGGCCTGTGAAGTCGAGCTGCCCTGGCTGGGGGCGCATTGCCTAGTCTGCGCCGTGCCCTTGCCCGCGCAAGGACTGACCTGCGGCGCCTGCCAGAAGAAGGCGCCAGGCTTCACCCGCGTGGAAGCGCCGTGGCGCTATGCCTTCCCGGTAGACAGCCTGATCACCCGCTTCAAGCACCAGGGCCAGTGGCCGCACGGTCGCCTGCTCGCCGAGTTGCTGGCCGAGCACCTGCGCCATGCCTATGCCGAAGGCCTGCCCAGGCCACAGGCCTTGCTGCCCGTGCCACTGGCTCAGCGGCGGCAACGGCAACGTGGCTTCAACCAGGCGCAGATGCTCGCCGACTGGCTGGGCGCCAGCCTGCAGTTGCCGGTTCACGGCGACTGGTTGCGGCGCCCGCTCGATACCCCTGCGCAGCAGGGGCTGAACGCCGCCACGCGCAAGCGCAACCTGCGCCAGGCCTTCGCCCTGGAGCCGCAGGCCCGGCTCCGCGGCGCTCATCTGGCGCTGGTCGATGACGTGCTGACCACGGGCGCGACCGCCAGCAGCATCGCCCAGCTGCTGCACCGCGCCGGGGCGTCACGCATCGACGTTTACTGCCTGGCCCGCACGCCAGCACCGAGTGACGGCTGACTTGACGTGCCGGGCGCAGTCACGCACCGTGCCCGACATTCTTCTCGCCTGCCCGTCCGCCATGTCTCAGCTCGACCCTCTCGCGCAACTACTCAGCCGTCGCCCCAAACGCCTGGCCCTGCTGGAACGGATTGCCGAGCTGGGCTCCATCACCCGCGCCGCCAAGGCCGCCGGGCTGAGCTACAAGGCGGCCTGGGACGCCATCGACGAGCTGAACAATCTTTCCGAGCAGCCGCTGGTCAGCCGCAGCGTCGGCGGCAAGGGCGGTGGCGGCGCACGCCTGACGCCAGCCGGCGAGCGCCTGCTGGCCCTGCACCAGCGCGTGCAGGCGCTGCAGGCCCAGTTGCTGCTGGCCGCCGAGGACGACGCCGACCTGCAACTGCTCGGCCGCCTGATGCTGCGCACCAGCGCGCGCAACCAGCTCGCCGGTCGCGTGCGTGCGATTCATCCTTGCGGGCACAACGACCTGATCGATATCGAACTGCCGGGCGGTGAGCGGCTGCAGGCGCAGATCACCCATGACAGTACGGACAACCTGCACCTGCAGCCGGGCAGCAACGTCGTCGCCCTGATCAAGGCCGGCTGGCTGGAGCTGCACCCGCTGCACGCGCCCCGCGACGAACAGCGCAATGCCCTCGAAGGGCGCATCGAACAGATCATTCCGGCGCTCGACGGCCCCAGCGAAGTACGCATCGGCCTGGCCAGCGGCCAGACCCTGTGCGCCTTGATCGCCGCCGAGCAGCTGACGGCACTGGGCCTGAACCGCGACGACCCGGTCCGTGCCCAGTTCGCCGCCAGTCAGGTGCTGCTCGGCACCCAGCTGTAGCGCACCGGCGACGACCAGCCCCCTGCGCCTCGCGCAAGCCGGTAGACTGGGCGCCCACTTGTGCGGAGCCGTTCATGAGCCATCCTTTTTCGACCCTCACCCCGGACCTGGTACTCGACGCCGTGGAAAGCCTCGGCTACCTCAGCGACGCTCGCGTGCTGGCGCTGAACAGCTACGAGAACCGCGTCTATCAGGTCGGCATCGAGGGCGAGACGCCGCTGATCGCCAAGTTCTACCGCCCGGATCGCTGGAGCGACGCGGCGATCCGTGAAGAGCATGCCTTCAGCGCCGAGCTGGCCGAGCATGAAGTGCCGGTGGTGGCGCCGCTGTCACGCGACGGCGAGACGCTGTTCGCGCATGGCGGTTTTCGCTTCGCCCTGTTCCCGCGCCGTGGTGGCCGCGCCCCGGAGCCCGGCAATCTCGATCAGCTGTATCGTCTAGGCCAGTTGCTCGGACGCATGCACGCCATCGGCGCCAGTCGTCCGTTCGCCCACCGCGAGACCCTGGCGGTGGACAACTTCGGCCATGCCGCCCTGGGCGCACTGCTCGACGGCGGTTTCGTTCCGAAAAGCCTGCTGCCGGCCTACGAGTCGGTCGCCCGCGACCTGCTGGTACGCCTCGACGAGCTGTTCTCCCGCGTGCGCTACCAGGCCATCCGCCTGCATGGTGACTGCCACCCCGGCAACCTGCTGTGCCGCGATGACAGCTTCCATATGGTCGACCTGGATGACTGCCGCATGGGCCCGGCCGTGCAGGACCTGTGGATGATGCTGGCCGGCGAACGCCATGAGCGCCTCGGCCAGCTTGCCGAACTGGTCGATGGCTATCAGGAGTTCCATGATTTCGCCGCCCGCGAACTGCCGCTGATCGAGGGCCTGCGCGCCCTGCGCCTGATGCACCACAGCGCCTGGATCGCACGGCGCTGGGACGACCCGGCCTTCCCCCTGGCCTTTCCCTGGTTCGCCGGCGAGCGCTACTGGGGCGACCAGATTCTCGCCCTGCGCGAGCAGCTGGCTGCGCTGGATGAGGAGCCGTTGCGGCTGTTCTGAAACCTGGCCTGGCTGCGCGCCCGGCGTGAATCCGAGCCACGCCCTCGCGCGAGGTCATTGCGGCGATTCGAGAGATGGAGCTTTCGCGGCTGAAGCCGCTCCTAGCGGTGTTCACCTGTGCCGTAGGAGCGGCTTCAGCCGCGATGCTTGCCGTTCCACCCCGGGGTCCCGGATTGCATCCGGGCTACCCAGCGACTGCGCCGGCCCCGCATACCGATACAGTTGCGCGCACCGCGTAAAGTTTGCCTTACGACTTTCCCCCAGGCCTGGGCAGCCAGGGAAACTGAACGGACAGACAAGTCCGGGGCCAGAAGACTAGAATTTGCCGGCACCTCAAGCCGCCCCAGCAAGGATCATCGATGGCCACCGCCAACCCGCAGCGCGGGTACATTCTGGGCCTTACCGCCTACATCATCTGGGGCCTGTTCCCCCTCTACTTCAAAGCCCTGCAAAGCGTACCCGCGATGGAAATCATCGTTCATCGCGTGCTCTGGTCGGCGCTGTTCGGCGGCTTGCTGCTGTTCGTCTGGAAGCACCCGGGCTGGTGGCGCGAGCTGCGTGACAACCCCAGGCGCCTGGCGGTGCTCGCCGGCTGCGGCCTGCTGATCGCCACCAACTGGCTGGTGTACGTTTGGGCGGTGAACAACGGGCGCATGATCGAGGCCAGCCTGGGCTACTACATCAACCCGCTGATCAACGTTCTGCTCGGCCTGCTGATCCTCGGCGAACGCCTGCGCCGCCTGCAGTGGCTGGCCGTCGCGCTGGCCGCGCTGGGCGTGCTGCAACAGCTCTGGCAGGTCGGCAGCCTGCCCTGGGTCTCGCTGGTGCTGGCCCTGACCTTCGGTTTCTACGGGCTGATTCGCAAGCAGGCGCCAGTCGCGGCCCTGCCCGGCCTGGTGGTGGAAACCTGGCTGCTGCTGCCGTTGGCACTGGGCTGGCTGCTCCTGCACCCGGCGGCCACGAGCAGCCAGGCAAGCTTCTGGACCAGCAGCGAGGCCCTCTGGCTGGCGGCGGCAGGCCCGATCACCCTGGTGCCGCTGGTGTGCTTCAATGCGGCGGCGCGGCACCTGCCCTACACCACGCTGGGCTTTCTGCAGTACCTGGCGCCCACACTGGTGCTGCTGCAGGCCATCCTGCTGTTCGACGAGCATTTCTCGCCGAGCACCCTGCTCGCCTTTGCCTGCATCTGGGCTGCGCTGATTGTATACAGCATCGATATCTGGCTGAGCCTGCGCAAGCGCCCGCCCGCTCGATAGGCAGCAGGAGACGGCGCCGAGGCGTTGCGCGCCGTACTCGCTGCACAGAAAACGCTCAGCCGGCTGCAGGCCGCGTCGTTCCTGGCGCGGCCTCGTTCACCCCAGGCTTATCCACAGATCCATCCCCGGCATTTGTGCACAAGCCATTGATCCTGCTGATTTTTTAGCCAGCCAACGAAAAGCCCCGGCGCACTAGGTGGTGCGTCGGGGCTCCCCAGTTTATCCACAGGCTGATCCACGCAGGCCGTGGATATCAGTCCTCGGCACGCAGGTTCAGCTCGACCATCAGGTCATCGGCCAGGGTCTCCAGGCGTGCCTGCAACTGCTCCAGTTCCAGCGACTCGGGCACCGCCAGCATCGCTTCGGCGGTGAACAGCAGCTCGCCGCTCATGGGCGCCGGCGCCACTTCCGTCAGCAGGTTTTCCAGGTTGACGCCCTGCTCGGCGAGCACGCGGGTGATGTCGCGGACGATACCCGGACGGTCGTTGCCCACCAGCTCCAGGCGAATCGAGGTGAAGCGTCCGCCGGGCTCGCTGCCACTGGCCGCCAGTTGCACGCGAATCCCCTGTGCGCTCAGGGCTTCGAGCTCCCGGATCAGCGCACCATGCGCCTCGCCCGGCACGTCCACCCGCACGATCCCGGCGAACTGCCCGGCCATGCGCGCCATGCGGCTCTCCAGCCAGTTGCCGCCGTGGGCCGCGACGCAGCCAGCCAGGCGCTCGACCAGGCCGGGTTGATCCGCGGCAATCACCGTCAATACCAGATGATCCATCTACTGCCCCTCTCTCATGTCATAGCCACAGGGTCAGCGCTTCAGCGCCAGCCAATAGGTAAGGAACTGTTCGTCACGCACATAGCCGAGACGCTCGTAGAGACGCTGCCCGGCCAGGTTGCTCTTCGCCGTCTCCAGCTGCAGGCCACAGGCACCCGTGGCCTCGGCGTGGGCACGGGCCGCGTTCATCAGCGCCTCGCCGACACCTGCGCGGCGGGACGCTTCGTCCACATATAGATCGCTGAGCAGCCAGGCCGGTTCCAGCGCCAGCGAGGAGAACAACGGATAGAGCTGGACGAACCCCTGGGCAACGCCCTGCGCGTCGCGGGCGATGAACAGCTGCGCGTCGCCGCGTTGCAGGCGCTCGCCGAGGAAATCCGCGATGTCCGTCTCTGCCCTCGGCACCTGGTAGAAACGCAGGTAGCCGGCGAACAGACGCGAGAGATCGACCAGGTCATTGGCACTAGCAGCAGATACCGTCATGAGGCACTCCAGAATGCACGACAGGCAGTATAGGCGAGGCGGCGTAGGCCATATTCGCGTGCTTGTCAGTAGCCAGAACAATTAATCGTGTACGTTTTTACGATTTTTATGAAACAATGACACTCTTTTTTGCACACACAGCGTATCGATAATGACCGAAAAGACCTTTTCGGTCGCGGACTGACGTATCCCCACTGCATTTCCCCCGAATCTTGATGTAGTATGCCGCGCCTTGGACTACAAGACGGCAAGGCCGTCTCCGACGAGCCTCTCCAAAGGCGTAGTCGATGGCAACGCAGGTAGTTTCAGAGGGGCCCGAAGTGGCTTTTGAGTAGAGCTCAGAGAGAGTGAGGCAAGTGATGACTGAACGCGTTCAAGTCGGTGGCCTGCAGGTCGCCAAAGCCCTGTACGACTTCGTGAACAACGAAGCCATCCCCGGTACCGGCATCGCTGCCGACAGCTTCTGGGCTGGCGCCGCCGCGGTCATCAAGGACCTGGCACCGAAGAACCGTGCCCTGCTGGCCAAGCGTGACGAGCTGCAGGCGCAGATCGATGCCTGGCACCAGACGCGCCAGGGTCAGGCTCATGACGCCGCTGCCTACAAGGCCTTCCTGCAGGAGATCGGCTACCTGCTGCCAGAGCCGCAGGACTTCCAGGCCACCACGCAGAACGTCGACGAAGAAATCGCCCGCCTGGCCGGCCCACAGCTGGTCGTGCCGGTCATGAACGCCCGCTTCGCCCTCAACGCCTCGAACGCCCGCTGGGGCTCGCTGTACGACGCACTGTACGGCACCGACGTGATCAGCGAAGAAGGTGGCGCCGAGAAGGGCAAGGGCTACAACAAGGTCCGTGGTGACAAGGTCATCGCCTTCGCTCGCGCCTTCCTCGACGAGGCCGCTCCGCTGGCCGCCGGCTCGCATGTCGACTCCAGCGCCTACAAGATCGTCGACGGCAAGCTGGTCGTCGGCCTCAAGGGCGGCAGCAACACCGGCCTGCGCGACGACGCGCAACTGATCGGCTTCCAGGGTGACGCCAGCGCACCGGTCGCGGTGCTGCTCAAGCACAACGGCCTGCACTTCGAAATCCAGATCGATGCCAGCAGCCCCATCGGCAGCACCGACGCCGCCGGCGTGAAAGACGTGCTGATGGAAGCGGCGCTGACCACCATCATGGACTGCGAAGACTCCGTCGCCGCCGTCGATGCCGACGACAAGGTCGTGGTCTACAAGAACTGGCTGGGCCTGATGAAGGGCGACCTGGCCGAGGAAGTGTCCAAGGGCGGCAGCACCTTCACCCGCACCATGAACCCGGACCGCGTCTACACCAAGGTCGACGGTGGCGAACTGACCCTGCACGGCCGCTCGCTGCTGTTCGTGCGCAACGTCGGTCACCTGATGACCAACCCGGCCATCCTCGATGCCGAGGGCAACGAGATTCCGGAAGGCATCCAGGACGCGCTGTTCACCAGCCTGATCGCGGTGCACAACCTGAACGGCAACACCAGCCGCAAGAACACCCGCACCGGCAGCGTCTACATCGTCAAGCCGAAGATGCACGGCCCGGAAGAAGTCGCCTTCACCAGCGAGATCTTCGCCCGCGTCGAGGATGTGCTGGGCCTGGCCCGCAACACCCTGAAAGTCGGCATCATGGACGAAGAGCGCCGCACCACCGTCAACCTCAAGGCTTGCATCAAGGCCGCCAGCGAGCGCGTGGTGTTCATCAACACCGGCTTCCTCGACCGTACCGGTGACGAGATCCACACCTCCATGGAAGCGGGCGCGGTCGTGCGCAAGGCCGCCATGAAGAGCGAAGCCTGGATCGGTGCCTACGAGAACAACAACGTCGACGTCGGCCTGGCCACCGGCCTGCAGGGCCGTGCGCAGATCGGCAAGGGCATGTGGGCGATGCCGGACCTGATGGCCGCCATGCTCGAGCAGAAAGTCGCGCACCCGCTGTCCGGCGCCAACACCGCCTGGGTCCCGTCGCCGACCGCCGCCACCCTGCACGCCCTGCACTACCACAAGGTCGACGTGTTCGCCCGTCAGGCCGAGCTGGCCAAGCGCACCCCGGCGTCGGTGGATGACATCCTGACCATCCCGCTGGCCAAGGACACCAACTGGTCAGCGGAAGAAATCCGCAACGAGCTGGACAATAACGCGCAAGGCATCCTCGGCTACGTGGTGCGCTGGATCGACCAGGGCGTCGGCTGCTCCAAGGTGCCAGACATCAACGATGTCGGCCTGATGGAAGACCGCGCCACCCTGCGTATCTCCAGCCAGCTGCTGGCCAACTGGCTGCGCCACGGCATCGTCAGCGAGGCGCAGGTGGTCGAGAGCCTCAAGCGCATGGCACCGGTGGTCGACCGCCAGAACGCGGCCGACTCGCTGTATCGCCCGATGGCCCCGGACTTCGACAGCAACGTCGCCTTCCAGGCCGCGCTGGAGCTGGTCGTCGAAGGCTGCAAGCAGCCCAACGGCTACACCGAGCCGGTCCTGCACCGCCGTCGCCGCGAGTACAAGGCCAAGAACGGCCTGTGATACCCGCGCAGCAGGTATGAAAAAACCGCCCCTCGGGGCGGTTTTTTATTGGACGGTCGCGGCTCAAGCCCCTTCCGCAGAAGCAGGCCTGTGCAGCTAGCGCTTGGCCTGCGCCGTCTTGTCCAGCGAGACGCCGGTGGTATTGCCCAGCAGGCTGGCGGTCGCGGTCTGGACGAAGGCCGACAGCTTGCGCTCCAGGTCCGTACGCGCCTGGGCGTCATCGATCACCTCGGCACCTGCGTCGTGGCCCAGCTGGTAGCGATACAGGCGCGCGTCACGGTCACGTGGCTTGACCAGGATGCGGTCACCGCTCACCAGGCCCACGGTCTGGTCACTGCCGGACGGCTTGATCACCGCCACCCCCGCATCGCCCGGTGGCAGCGCCAGCAGGTCGCGGCCCCAGCACTGCGCCTGCACCGGCAGGCCCAGGCGCCCGACGATGGTCGGCACCACGTCGATCTGGCTGCCGACGGTATCGCGGCTGCTGCCGAAGGTCTCCTGCACGCCCGGACCGATCATCAGCAGCGGGATGCTGAAGCGCGACAGGTCCATCTCGGTGATCTGTTCATCGTTGCCGAAGCCGTGATCGCCCAGCACCACGAACAGGGTGTCCTTGAAATAGGGTTCCTGGCGTGCCTTGGCGAAGAACTGCCCCAGCGCCCAGTCGGCGTAGCGCATGGCGGTCAGGTGCTCGTCGAGCGAACCGTGGCCGCTGACGCGCTCGACCGGCAGGTTTTCCGGCAAGGCGTAAGGGGTGTGATTGGAGAGCGTCTGCAGCAGCGCATAGAAGGGCTTGCCCTGGCGCCCCAGCCTGGCCAGTTCGTCGGCGCCACGGCTGAACATGTCCTGGTCGGAGACACCCCAGGTCGGGTCGATGAACACCGGGTCGACGAAGTCCTCGCGGCCGACGAAATTGCGCATGCCCTGGTTGGCGAAGAAGCCGGACTGGTTGTCCCAGGCGAAACTGCCGTTGTAGACGTAGACGTCATCGTAGCCACGGGCACTGAGCAGCTGCGGCAGCCCGGAGAACTGGTGGCTGCCCTCGGGCATGCGCATCAGGTACTCGAACGCCGGCAGGTTGGGGAAGCAGGCCATGGTGGCGAACATGCCCTGGTGGGTGTGGGTACCGTTGGAGAACACGCGCTGGAACAGCAGACCCTGCTTGGCCAGCGCATCGAAGTTCGGCGTGATGCCGTCCTGGTTGCCCATCGCGCCGATGTAGCGCCCCGCCATGCTTTCCATGAGGATCACCACCACGTTGCGCACCTGCGGCAGCTGGCCTTCGGGCGGCGGCGTGTAGATGCGGCGCACGGCCGCCTGGTCGGCATCGATCAGGCGGTCACGCGGGGTCAGCAGCAGGTCGCGGGTCACCTGCCGGGCCTCGTCCGCCGGCAGGGTCGCCTTCCAGCTGTTGTCACGGTGATCGGAGAAGTAGTTGCTGGCGGCATTGGCCAGGGTCAGGGTGCCGTTGAGGCCCAGGTGGTTGGCGAACATCGAATCGGTGGTATAGGCGTCGCCCCAGCGCAGCGGCGGACCGGAGCGCAGGGTGCCACGCGCGGCCACGACGCAGACCAGCAGGAACATCACGAACACCGCGCTGCGGGCCGCCCAGTGCGGCGCGCTGGCGTTCGCGCGTGCACGGGTGGCGCGTTCGATGCGGCGGAACAGCCAGGCCAGCAGCACGCTGGCCAGGGCCCAGACCAGCAGCAGGCGCAGCACCGGGAAGCCGTTCCAGATCATGCTGGCCACGGTGCCCAGGTCTTCCTGCATGTACTGGAACACCAGGCTGTTCAGGCGCTGATGGAATTCGCGGTAGAAGTTCAGTTCGACCACGGCGAAGAACAGGCACAGGCTGGTGGCGAGGGTCAGCCAGGCCACCTGCAGGTGGCGCGCACGCATCGCCCGCACGCTGAGCAGCGCCAGGGTCAGCGGGATGCACAGGTAGACGATCAGGCGCAGGTCGAACCGCGCGCCGTTGAAGAAGGCCTCGGCGAAGGTGCTGGCCGGCGTATCGGCGATCAGCGCATGGTTGTAGGCCAGCAGGCCCAGGCGCGCCAGCGCGAACAGCAGCAGCATGCACAGTGCGCTGCTCAGGATGAATGCCAGATGGCTGGCGATGCTGACCTGAGCCGGGGCTCGGGCGGCGGGTACGGATGGCTGCATGGAAAGGCCTGCTGGTTGCGGAACACGAGGGCTGGCGAAGTCTGCCCGGGGGGACGTAAAAATTTCGTCAAAACCCCGTGCGGCGCGCGTTGCCGCTGCCCCCTACTTAGGTGCAATGGGCAAAACGCCGTGCCGGGGCCACACTGCAAGCATCCCGAACGTGCGAGGCGCAAGCCCATGAGCAAGGCCGACGCGATGGCCGATGCGGGCAAGACCGCGGTGCTGCAGAACATCCACGGCACCATGGAGTTCCTGCAGAAGTTCCCCCCCTTCAACCAGATGGACACCGCCCATCTGGCGTTTCTGGTCGAGCATTGCCAGCTGCGCTTCTATGCCGAGGGCGACTCGATCATCAAACCCGCCGATGGCGTGGTCGAGCACTTCTACATCGTCAAGCAGGGCCGTGTGCACGGCGAGCGCCCACACAGCGCACGCCGTGGCACCGAGACCACCTTCGAGATCACCGCTGGCGAATGCTTTCCGCTGGCCGCACTGATCGGCGAGCGCGCCACCCGCACCGAACACCTGGCCGCCGAGGACACCTTCTGCCTGCTGCTGGCCAAGCACGCCTTCATCAAGCTGTTCGCCGTCTCCAACCCGTTGCGCGACTTCGCCCTGCGCGGCGTCAGCAGCCTGCTCGACCAGGTCAACCAGCAGGTGCAGTTGCGCGCCGTGGAAACCCTCGGCGCGCAGTACTCGCTGGATACCCGCCTGGGTGAACTGGCCATGCGCCAACCCATCGGTTGCGCGCCGCACACGCCCCTGCGCGAGGCCGTGCGGCTGATGCACGAGCAGCACGTGGGCAGCATCGTGGTGGTGGACCCGAGCGAGCGGCCCCTGGGCATCTTCACCCTGCGCGACCTGCGCCGGGTAGTCGCCGACGGCGTCGACCTGGCGCAGCCGATCGACCGGCTGATGACCCCCAACCCCTTCCATCTGCAACCGGACGCCAGTGCCTTCGACGCCGCCATCGCCATGACCGAGCGGCATATCGCCCACGTCTGCCTGGTGCAGAACGAGAAGCTCTGCGGGGTCATTTCCGAGCGAGACCTGTTCAGCCTGCAGCGGGTCGACCTGGTCCACCTGGCCCGTACCATTCGCCACGCCGGCAAGGTCGAGACCCTGGCCGGGCTGCGCAGCGACATTCGCCTGCTGGTCGATCGCATGCTCGCCCACGGCGCCAGCTCGACGCAGATCACCCACATCGTCACCCTGCTCAACGACCACACCGTGTGCCGGGTGATCGAGCTGACCCTCGAGGACATGGGCGACCCGGGCATCGCGTTCACCTGGCTGTGCTTCGGCAGCGAAGGCCGCCGCGAGCAGACCCTGCACACCGACCAGGACAACGGCATTCTCTTCGAGGCCGCCGACGCTGCCGAGGCCGCCGCCATCCGTGGCCGCCTGCTGCCGCTGGCCGTCGAGATCAACCAGCGTTTGGCGCAATGCGGCTTCACCCTGTGCAAGGGCAACATCATGGCCGGCAACCCGGAGCTGTGCCTGTCGCGGCAGGAGTGGTCGCGGCGCTTCGCCGGTTTCGTGGACGAAGCTACGCCGGAGAACCTGCTGGGCTCGTCGATCTACTTCGACCTGCGCACCATCTGGGGCCCGGATACCGGCTGCGAACAGCTGCGCGCCGCCTTGCTCGAACGCGTCGCCAGCAACAGCCTGTTCCAGAAGATGCTGGCCGAGAACGCCCTGCGCCAGCGTCCGCCGGTGGGCCGCTTCCGCGACTTCGTGGTGGCGCGCTCCGGCGCCGACAAGGACACCCTCGATCTCAAGGTGCAGGGCCTGACGCCCTTCGTCGATGGCGCCCGCCTGCTGGCGCTGGCCAACGGCATCAGCTCGGTCGGCACCCTGGAGCGCCTGCGCGCGCTGGTCGCCAAGGGCGTGATCGATGCGCTGGATGGCGCGGCCTACGAGGAGGCCTATCATTTCATCCAGCAAACCCGCATGCAGCAGCACCAGCTGCAGGCGCGCGACGAACTGCCCTACTCCAATCGGGTCGACCCCGATCACCTGAATCACCTGGACCGGCGTATCCTGCGCGAGTCCTTCCGCCAGGCTCAGCGACTGCAGAGCAGCCTGGCCATGAGGTATCAGCTATGAGCAAGTTCACCTGGTTCACCGGCCGTGGCCCGGCCCTGACCCAGCAGCAGTTGCAACGTCGCCAGGCCCTGAGTGCGCCCGCGCCGCTCGATGAGCGGCCGCTGCACCAGCAACGCATCGTCGTGCTGGACCTGGAGACCACCGGCCTGAACATGCGCCGCGACCTGGTGCTGGCGATTGGCGCGGTGGTGATCGATCACGGCGCCATCGACTTCGCCGAACAGTTCGAATGCACCCTGCGCCGGCCCGACCACCAGGCCAGCGCCAGCACCCTGATCCATGGCATCGCACCCAGCGAGGTGGCACGCGGCGTCGACCCGGCCGAGGCCTTGCTGGACTTCATGGAGTTCGTCGGCAGCAGCCCTCTGCTGGCCTTCCATGCCGGTTTCGACCAGCGCATGCTGGGGCGTGCCCTGCGCCAGAGTCTGGACTATCGCCTGCAGCACAACTTCTTCGACGTTGCCGAGATCGCCCCCCTGCTCTGCCCGCAGGCACGCGTGCGTCAGGGCGGACTGGATGAGTGGGTCGCCGAGTTCGGCCTGCAGGTGCAACAGCGCCACAACGCCAGCGCCGACGCGCTGGTCACCGCCGAGCTGGCGCTGATGCTGTTCAGCAAGGCACGCCGCCAGGGCATCGACAGCCTCTGCGAACTGGAACGCCAGCTGGCCAGCCGACGCCGCCGCCAGCAGGCGATGTAGCGGCGCCCTGCGCATCGCCCGCAAGCGGGCTCCTACACCCTGCCAGAGGCTACGCCTGTGCCGACGCGATCCGTAGGAGCCGGCTTGCCGGCGATCCACCCCTGCCCCTACAACCCCGTAGGGTGGATGACGCTTCACCCATCCACCGAAAACGCTATCCCTCCACCCTCGCGCCCTACAGATCGCGCATCAGCAGGCCGTACTCCAGCTGCACCTGCGCCGGCAGCGGCAGGTAGAGGACGTGGCCGTCGCCAGGTGCTACCGACTGCGCCTGGCCTTGTGCGTTCTGCAGCTGCTGCAGGGTGAAGCGCAGGTTGCCCTGTGGCGTCATCAGTTCCAGGCCATCACCCACCGCGAAGCGGTTCTTCACCCGCACTTCGACCAGCTCGCCACGGCGCTCGCCGGTCAGCTCGCCAACGAACTGCTGACGCTCGGAAACCGAGCTGCCGCGCTCGTAGTTCTGGTATTCGTCGTGCACGTGGCGGCGCAGAAAGCCCTCCGTATAGCCACGGTGGGCCAGCGATTCGAGGCTGCCCAGAAGGCTCGGGTCGAAGGGCTTGCCGGCCAGCGCATCGTCGATGGCGCGGCGATAGACCTGGGCAGTGCGCGCCACGTAGAAGTGGCTCTTGGTGCGGCCCTCGATCTTCAGCGAATGCACGCCCATGCGCACCAGGCGCTCGACGTGCTGCACCGCACGCAGGTCCTTGGAGTTCATGATGTAGGTGCCGTGCTCGTCCTCGAAGGCGCTCATTTCCTCCTCCGGGCGCCCCGCTTCCTGCAGCACGAAGGCCTGAGAGGTCGGCGCCCCCTGGCCCAGGGTCGGGTCGACCACGCGCACGATCTCGCCCAGTTCGTTCTCGGCTGCCGGCGTGGCCTGGTACTGCCAGCGACAGGCATTGGTACAGGTGCCCTGGTTGGGATCGCGACGATTGATGTAGCCCGACAGCAGGCAGCGCCCGGAATAAGCCATGCACAGCGCGCCGTGGACGAATACCTCCAGCTCCATGCCCGGCACCTGGGTGCGGATTTCCCCGATCTCCTCCAGCGACAGCTCGCGCGACAGGATCACCCGCGTCAGCCCCTGCTGCCGCCAGAATTCGACGCTGGCCCAGTTCACCGCGTTGGCCTGCACCGACAGATGGATCGGCATCTGCGGATAATGCTGGCGCACCAGCATGATCAGGCCGGGGTCGGACATGATCAGCGCGTCGGGCGCCATCTCGATCACCGGCGCCAGGTCCTTGAGGAAGGTCTTGAGCTTGGCGTTGTGCGGGGCGATGTTGACCACCACGTAGAACTGCTTGCCCTGTGCGTGCGCCTCAGCGATGCCCAGCGCCAGGTTGGCGTGATCGAATTCGTTGTTGCGCACGCGCAGGCTGTAACGTGGCTGCCCGGCATACACCGCATCGGCGCCGTAGGCGAAGGCGTAGCGCATGTTCTTCAGGGTGCCGGCCGGCGATAGCAATTCGGGAAAACGGGGCATGACCGCGCGCTCGAAAAATCAGGGGCTGGCGATTCTATGCAGATGCACTGCGCGGGCATTGACCTGGGTCTATGCGCCGGCAGAAAGACCCGTGCCCCGCCGCAAGATCGGCGAGGCAGGTCACGCGCTGACCTACTGACAGGTCAGGCGGTAGAGGGTGTCACTCTTGTCGATGCGCTTGAGCTGGGACAGCTGCGGCTGTTTCTGCTCATCCAGCGGCAGCAGCTCGGCCGTTTCGCAGTTGAGCAGGTGCGCCTGGTGCGAGACATGGTCGACATGCTGCTTCTCGAAGCGATAGAGCATGAATTCCGCCACCCGCGCATCCGCGACCTGCTGGCGCACGACGCTCTTGCTGTCGAGCACGGTGAAGGCCGTGGTGATGGGTACGAAGTAGCTCCAGGGACGCCAGAACACATGCCCCTGCTCGGTCGCGACCACGACCGACTCCTTCGGCTGGCGCTGCTGCTGGTGCTCGAACCAGGCGTACTCGTAGGACACCTGGTAACCCAGCATGCCCAGGCCACCGAACAGCGGAATGATCCACCTGGGCAACCTGTTGCGCGTCAGTTTGCGCAGCAGCAGGGCAATACCGGCAGCGCCGAGCCCCGAAACCACGATGGCAAGCAAAGTCCACAACATACGACTGTTCCCGAAAAAAGACGGGCCTCCGTGGAGGCCCGTCTGTCAGACCCTGGACCATCGAACGATGGCGTCAGGCCAGGATTATGCTCAGTGGCTCAGAGCGGCACCAGCACCTTTGGGGGTACGCACGCTTTCCACCAGATCCTGGATTTCCTGCGGCGGCTCGGCGGTGACCATCGACACGGCGTAGGCCACGGCGAAGTTGATCAGCGCACCGACGGAACCGAAGGAAGCCGGGGAGATGCCCATGAACCAGTTGTCCGGGGTATTGGCCAGCATGTTGGTGCCCGGAATGAAGAACCAGCCCAGGTAGGTGAAGATGTACACCAGGGTGATGGCCAGGCCGGCAACCATGCCGCAGATCGCGCCCTTGTCGTTCATGCGCTTGGAGAAGATCCCCATCATCAGCACCGGGAACAGCGAGGCTGCCGCGATACCGAAGGCCAACGCCACCACCTGCGCGGCGAACCCAGGCGGATTGAGCCCCAGATAGGTCGCCAGGAGGATCGCGCAGGCCATGGAGATTCGCGCGGCGAGCATCTCGTTCTTCTCGCTGATCTTCGGATTGATCAGGGTCTTGATCAGGTCATGACTGATCGCCGAGGAGATCGCCAGCAACAGCCCCGCCGCGGTGGACAGTGCAGCCGCGATGGCACCCGCCGCGATCAGACCCACGACCCAACCCGGCAGGTTGGCGATTTCCGGGTTGGCGAGCACCAGGATGTCGTTGTTGACGGTCAGCTCGTTGCCGTTCCAGCCACGCTCCTGAGCGGTCGCGGTGAAGGCCGGTGCGGCATCGTTGTACATCTGGATGCGGCCGTCGCCGTTCTTGTCTTCCCACTTGATCAGACCGGTGGTTTCCCAGGTCTTGACCCACTCCGGACGCTCTTCATAGGACAGCGCAGGCGCCGAGGTGCCTTCCGGGTAGATGGTGGTCATCAGGTTCAGGCGTGCCATGGAGGCCACGGCCGGAGCGGTGAGGTACAGCAGCGCGATGAAGATCAGCGTCCAGCCAGCGGACCAGCGGGCATCGGCCACGCGCGGTACGGTGAAGAAGCGGATGATCACGTGCGGCAGACCGGCAGTACCGATCATCAGCGACATGGTGAACAGCACCATGTTCAGCTTGTTGTCGACGTCAGCGGTGTAGGCGGCGAAGCCCAGGTCACGGACCACGGCATCGAGCTTCTGCAGCAGCGGCAGGCCGGACTCGGCATGGTCACCGAACAGGCCCAGCGGCGGAATCGGGTTACCGGTCAGCTGCAGGGAGATGAAGATCGCCGGAATGGTGTAGGCGATGATCAGCACCACGTACTGCGCCACCTGGGTGTAGGTGATGCCTTTCATGCCGCCGAATACGGCGTAGGCGAACACCACCGCTGCGGCGATCCAGATACCGGTCGAGTTGCTCACTTCGAGGAAGCGCGAGAACGCGACACCGGCACCGGCCATCTGGCCGATCACGTAGGTGACGGAGATGATCACCAGGCAGATCACCGCAGTCAGACGCGCACCGCGGCTGTAGAAGCGATCACCGATGAAGTCCGGCACGGTGAACTTGCCGAACTTGCGCAGGTAGGGCGCGAGCAGCATCGCCAGCAGCACGTAGCCACCGGTCCAGCCCATGAGGAAGGTGGAGTTGGCATAACCACCGGCGGCGATCAGGCCCGCCATGGAAATGAACGAGGCTGCGGACATCCAGTCAGCAGCCGTCGCCATGCCGTTGGTGACCGGATGGACGCCACCGCCCGCGACGTAGAATTCCTTGGTGGAACCGGCGCGCGCCCAGATGGCGATACCGATGTAGAGCGCGAAGGACGCCCCCACGAACAGCATGTTGATTACGAACTGGCTCATGACCTACTCCTCGACGCCGAATTCTTTATCGAGCTTGTTCAGTCTCCACGCGTAGTGAAAGATCAGCCCGATGAAGAAGAGGATGGAGCCCTGCTGCGCGAACCAGAATCCGAGGTCGGAACCGCCTACCGAGATACCCGCGACCATGGGGCGCAGAATCATGGCGAATCCGTAGGAAACCAGCGCCCAGATGATCAGGCTCCAGGTGATGAGCCGCACATTGGCCTTCCAGTAGGCCGCGGCATTTGCTTGTTCAGAAGTCATAGACGCCTCCGGTTATTGTTATTCTGATGCACCTTCAAACTAGCAGCTGGCCAGCAAAAGCCGACAGCTAGACATTGGTATTAGCCGAAGATCGTCATGACTGCCCGTCCATGTGCGGCATGCGGGCGCTGTTTTGCAAAACCTCGCGCAGATCGTGCGGGAGCGGGTGGCCGCTCAGAGCGGCGACAGCTCGATCGGCAGCAGATAGCGCTCGTCGCCGTATTCGATGGTGTATCGGGAACGCTGGGTGCTGCGCTCGACCGTCTGACAGTCGCCCGCGACCTCTGCGGAGCGGCTGTGGATAGCGCTCATCCTGAGCTGCAGGTCGCGATAGCCGGCATGCCCGACGCGCTCGGTGATGATCACCACGCCCGTGGATTCGCTGAACTCTCCGGCGCAGTGGGTATCCCACTCCCCTCCCGAGCGCTGCACCACCAGCTCGCTCAGCACCGACCTCAGGTGCTGTCCATCCAGCTCGTACAGGTTGAGTTCGGTTTCGAGGAAGGGATTGGGGGCTGATCCGTTGCGCCGCTTGATGCGGACACCGAAGGCCAGGTCCTGCGCACGCAGACGATAAGGGGCGGTGTCGAACTCGATGCCATCGACGAATATCGCATCCCAATCCAGCCGGTTGGGTTCGATCAGGCGCGCCACGACGTCCTGCCTGGCACTATCGAGCAGCAGGACTTCGAGGTCGCTCTGGCCATGGTCGTCATGCTCCTCGCGCAGCAGCGGCACGGCGACCAGGGCCAGGTGCGGCCGCGCCGGCCAGACCTTGCAGATGCTCTGCCGGGCATCCACCCGATAGGCCCCGCGCTCATCCTGCAGCCAGATTCCGCCAGCCTGGCCCGGGTGCGCCTGTTCCAGCCAGCCAGGCAGTTGCGCCGAGCAGTCATCGGCCAGCACCACGCTGGCGGTCAGCAGGCCGGCCAGGCCCGCGGCGAGTCTGAATGTCATCCCTGAACACCTCCTGTTCATCCCGCCGTGAGTCTACGTCAGCGCAGCACCACTGCCCATGACGGGCATCGCGAAACAGCCAGGCGATGCGTCGTGCCAGCAGATGCCCGGCACGCGCCTCCTCACGCAAACCGATATGCCCGCTCATGCGCGGTACCACAGGCGCATGAAACCCAGCGCCAGGATCAGGCCGACCTGGCCCAGGGCGGCACACAGCGCCAGAAAGGAACGCAGCGAGCTGTTGTTCGCGGCGTCCTGCACCCCCGTCAGCGAACTCCAGAAGCCCTCCGGCAACACCATCAGGCTCAGGCTGGCGAGGGGCTTGCCAGTCATCAGCAGACCATCGATGACGTCGAACCAGCCAACGAACATCAGACCGATCAGAATCATCACGGCTACCACCAGGCCAAGGCCCAGGCACGCGGAAAACTGCATGAGAAGACGCATGGGATCACCTCCAGAGAAGCGGCGCGGCCACTGCCGCGCCATATGATTCAGGCTTGCGGGGCCGCGCGGCCAACGCCATACCAGTCCAGTTTGCGGGTCAGTACCATCACGCTGCCGAGCACGCCGAAGACCAGCAGCGAGCCCATCAGCAGGGCGTAATCCTCGGCGCTGAGCAGGCCGTAGAGCATCCCGTAGAGCGCCGCCAGCAGGGCACCAAAGCCCATGCCACGCTGCCAGCTGTGCAGCACGTGGCTGACGTAGAAGCCGATCAGGCCGACGCAGGCCGTGGCGGAAAGGCCATAGGCCAGCGCGAAAGGCAGGTGCTCGGAGAGCGACAGCAGCAACAGGTAGAACAGCGCCAGCGACAGCCCCACCAGGGCGTACTGCACCGGGTGCACGGCGAGGCGCTTGAGCACTTCGAAGAGGAAGAACGCCGCGAAGGTCAGGGCGATGAACAACAGCGCGTATTTGATCGCCCGGTCGGTCTTCAGGTACTGGTCGACGGGGTCGACGAAGCTGACGCCGAAGTGGCGGCCGAACAGCGCCTGGCAGCGCTCGCCCACCACGCAGTCACGCAGCGCCTCCTCCAGGTTGGTGGCGAAGAAGCTGGTCTGCCATTCGGCCGTGAAGCCCTTGGCGTCGATGCTGCGACGGTTCGGCAGGTACTCGCCGACGAAGCTCGGGTGCGGCCAGTCGGAGCTCAGTTTGACCCGGCTGTCACGCCCGACCGGCACGATCGACAACTGCTCGGTGCCCTGCAGCTTGAGGTCGAAGGCGAACTCCAGGCTCTGCCCACCCTGCGGGTCGAGTGCGGGGATCGGTGCATGCACGCCCGCGCCGAAACTGTCGTCGCCGCTGCCGGGTGCGAAGCTCAGGGTCTGGCCATTGAGGCGCAGCTGCAGGTCATTGCTGATACCGCGAATGTCGCTGATGCCGACCGAGAGGAAAGGTTTCTCGAAGCGGTAGAAGCCGAGGTCGTCGCCCAGGCCCAGGCGCGCCGGCAGGCGGAACTGGCCACTGACCTGGCTGTCGCTGTGGTACAGGCGCGCCTGGTAGATGCCCCGCGCCCGCAGCTCGGTGCCGACCTGCCCTTCGAGCACGAAGCGCTCCGGCAGGAAGTACAGGCGTCCGCGTTGCTGACGCTCCTCGGTATAGCGCTCGCCGGTGGTCTTGTTGGTTTTCCACTCGTGAGTGGTCTTGATGTAAGGCACGACCAGAATCGGCCCGGTGACCTGCTGGCGATAGCTGGAGCTGCGCGCGATGTCCTGCAGCACGTCATGGCGCAGGCCCTGGCGCTCGTCGACCAGGCCATCGATCATCAACAGGGGAATCATCAACAGCAGAATCAGCAGGGCGATGGCGCCCAGCTTGAAGCCCAGGGTACGGCTCATGGTACGGCTCTCCGTAGCGAGTGAAGGTACGGCAGAGTCTGGGCAGCCTGGGTGGCGGGGGTATGGGGCGAGCGTGGAGATTGTGTGGAGAATGTGAGAAACAGAAAGGGCGCCGGTCGAGGGCGCCCTTGCTAACGGCTGTGCGGCATGAGACTGCTCCCGCGTGATGGATGACCGGATCAGCTGATACGGCTGGCACCTGCGCGGTCGGCACCGTCTTCGGCGACACGGTTCGCACCGACGCGATCGGAGCCATCTTCAGCGACGCGGAAACGCTCCAGTGTGCGCTCGGCACCGCCTTCGGCGACACGGTTCGCACCAACGCGATCGGCGCCATCTTCGGCTACGCGGAAACGCTCCAGCGTGCGCTCGGCACCGCCTTCGGCAACGCGGTTCGCACCGACGCGATCGGCGCCATCTTCGGCTACGCGGAAACGCTCCAGCGTACGCTCGGCACCACCTTCGGCGACACGGTTCGCGCCTACACGATCGGCGCCATCTTCAGCGACGACAGGGGCGGTGGGTTGCTCGACGGTTACCTGCGGCAGGGCGAAGGCACTGGCGGACAGGGCGGCGAGGACAAGGCTGGCGAGGATCTGCTTTTTCATGTTCGTTCTCCTGAGAAGGGGTGAGCAACTGGGTACGGTTGTCATGTTACGCACGCCCCGGAACGGCAAAAGGGACATCTCGGGATAGTGACAATCGACGCCATCGATAGCTGAAAAACCTCTTTCCAATCAGCTAGATAGGCTCACTTCTCAGGCACGACTCAGGCGCCCCGCCTTCCGTCTGCTCAGGCACTGCAGCGGGTGAACGGCACTGGCATCTGTATAAAAAACCAGTAAGACTTCGCACCATGCTCAACCTCGACGCCCCCGAACTCTATTACCTGGCCAACTTCCGCAAGGCCCTCGACTGGCTCGACACCCATCATCGCGACCTGATGGACGCCGCCGAGCTGGCCTTCGTCGCGAACTTTGTCCAACTGCCGCTGCCATCCCAGGCGCTGCTGGTGCGCCTGGTCATGCGCAAGGGCGTGCACTTTCGCGCCAGCAAGCTGCGCTATGCGGAGATCGGCGACATCGCCACTGCGGCTGGCGCGCTGCTGGCGTCGGGCTGGCTGATCGAGCACGCAGCGCTGACCTTCGACGAGCTGGGCGCCCTGCTGCTCAAGGATGAGCTGGCCACGCACTTCGCCGACGACCTGCCCGGCGGCAGCCTGAAGAAGAGCGAATTGCTCGAACACCTGCGCGCGCTGCACACGGAACCGCGCAGCCTGGCCGATTGGTGCCCACGGCTGGATGAGCGCCTGTTGAGCCTGGCCATCGGCCCGCTGTGCGACCGCCTGCGGCTGATGTTCTTCGGCAACCTGGCACAGGACTGGTCGGAGTTCGTGTTGGCCGACCTGGGGATATTCCGTTACGAGCAGGTGCCGATCACCCCCGGCTCACGCGGTTTTCGCAGCCGTCAGGACGTCGACGACTACCTGCATCTGCGCCTCTGCCGCGAGACCTTCGAAGCAGGCGTGACGGTGCCCGAGGTGCTGCAGCAGCTCGGCGACTTTGCCAGCGCCAGCGCGCATATCAACGAACGTCACCAGCGCCTGCTGCTGCAACTGGCGCAGCATCTGGAGCGCGCGGGCGAACTGGACTCGGCGCTGACGCTGTATCGCGACACCCGCGCACTCGGCTCGCGGCAACGGCAGATTCGCGTGCTGGAACGCCTGGGCCAGGATGCCGAGGCGCTGACCCTGGTCGAACAGGTGCTAGAAGCGCCGCTCAACGCCGAGGAAGCGCAACTGGCCGGACGCGCACGCACCCGCCTGCGCAAGCGCCTCGGCCTGCCGGCAGCGCCCAAGGCGGCGAAGCTCGATGAGGATCGTCTCGACCTGCGCCTGCCGCGCGCCGCCAGCGTCGAGCTGGCCGTGGCCGCGCACCTGGCCGCGCCCGATGCGCCGGTGCATTACGTTGAGAACACGCTGATCTGCGGGCTGTTCGGCCTGCTCTGCTGGGAGGCGATCTTCGCCCCGCTGCCTGGTGCCTTCTTCCATCCCTTTCATACCGGCCCGGTCGATCTGCACCGCGCCGACTTCCACGCCCGGCGCAGCGAGCTGTTCGCCGCCTGCCTGGCGCGCCTGGATGACGGCAGCTATCGCGACGCCATGCGCCGTACCCATGCCGAGAAATTCGGCATCCAGTCACCGTTCGTGTTCTGGGAGCTGCTCGATGCCGAGCGCCTGGAGCAGGCGCTGGCCTGCCTGCCGCCAGCGCACCTGGGCGCCTGGTTCCGCCGCCTGCTGGCCGATATTCGCGAGAACCGCGCCGGCATGCCCGACCTGATCCAGTTCTGGCCCCGCGAGGGACGCTACCGGATGATCGAGGTGAAGGGCCCCGGTGACCGCCTGCAGGACAACCAGAAGCGCTGGCTGGCGTTCTGCGCCGAGCACGGCATGCCGGTCAGCGTCTGCTACGTGGAGTGGCTCGATTGAACCTGCGCGTCGCCGTGCGCGAGCTGTGCGAGTTCACCGCCAAGGAAGGTGATCTCGACCTGCGTTTCACTCCCTCGCCGACGGCCCAGGAGGGCATGGCCGGGCACGCCACGGTGGTGGCCCGGCGCGGCCCGGATTACGTGTCCGAGTTGCCACTGATCGGCCAGTTCGAAGGGCTGACGGTCAGTGGTCGCGCCGACGGCTTCGACCCCGAGTTTCGTCTGCTGGAGGAGATCAAGACCCACCGAGGCGACATCTCGCGCATCCCCGCCAACCACCGCCTGCTGCACTGGGCGCAGGTGAAGATCTATGGCTGGCTGCTGTGCCAGGAGCTGGGCTGCGACGAGCTGGACCTGGCAGTGGTCTACTTCAACGTCATCACCCAGCAGGAGACGGTCTTCCGCGAGCGCCACAGCGCCGCGTCGCTGGGTGAGTTCTTCGCCCTGCACTGCCGCCGCTACATTACCTGGGCGCGGCAGGAACAGGCCCACCAGCAGGCGCGCAACCAGGCGCTGGAGGCCTTGAGTTTCCCCTACGGCGAATTCCGCCACGGCCAGCGGCAACTGGCCGAGGCCGTGTACCGCGCGGCACGCGACGGCCACTACCTGCTGGCCCAGGCCACCACCGGCATCGGCAAGACCCTCGGCACCCTGTTCCCGCAGCTCAAGGCCATGCCCGGCCAGCAGCTCGACCGCCTGTTCTTCCTCAGTGCGAAGACACCGGGCCGGCGCCTGGCGCTGGATGCCCTGCAGCGCCTGCGCGAGCCGGACACGCCACTGCGCGTGCTGGAACACGTGGCCCGCGACAAGGCCTGCGAGCACCCGAGCAAGGCCTGCCACGGCGACTCCTGCCCATTGGCCAAGGGCTTCTACGACCGCCTGCCGGCAGCACGCAGCGCGGCGCTCAAGGAGCGCTGGCTGGACCAGCAGGCGGTGCGCAACATCGCCATCGCCCATGGCGTCTGCCCCTACTACCTGAGCCAGGAGCTGTGCCGCTGGAGCGATGTGGTGGTGTGCGACTACAACTACTACTTCGACCTCGGCGCCCTGCTACACAGCCTCACCCTGGTCAACCAGTGGCGCGTCTGCCTGCTGGTGGACGAGGCGCACAACCTGGTCGAGCGCGGGCGCGGCATGTACAGCGCCGAACTGGATCAGGCGCGCTTCAAGGCCATGTGCCGCGACGCACCGAAACGCCTGAGGAGCGTGCTGGAACGGGTCGACCGCCACTGGGACCAGCTGCACCGTGAACAGCAGGTCCCCTACCAGGTCTATCCGCTGGCGCCGGACCTGCTGCTCGCCGCGCTGGGCAAGGCGGTCAGCGCCATCACCGACCTGCTCACCGACCAGCCCGAAGGCAATGCCGGTGAACTGCTCAGCTTCTACCTCGACGCCATGCTGTTCTGCCGCCTGGCGGAAAGCTTCGGCCCGCACTCACTGTTCGACATCAACCGCGAAGAGGCCGGCAACGGGCGCAGCCATTCCACGCTGTGCATCCGCAATATCCTGCCGGCGCCCTTCCTCGGCCCGCGCTTCGAAGAGGCGCACAGCGCCACGCTGTTCTCAGCCACCCTCAGCCCCAGCCACTACTACCTTGACCTGCTCGGCCTGCCGATCGAGACCCAGTGCCTGGACGTCGCCTCGCCATTCAGCGCCGAACAGCTGCACGTGCAGGTGGTGCGCAACCTGTCGACCCGCTACCAGCACCGCGATGCCTCGCTGGCACCGATCTGCCAGCTGATGGCGCGCCAGTACAGCGAACGCCCCGGCAACTACCTGGCCTTCTTCAGCAGCTATCAGTACCTGGAGCAGGTGCTGCAGCAACTGCGCCGCGATCACCCGCAGATTCCGCTGTGGACGCAGTCACGGCAGATGGATGAAGCAGCGCGCCAGGGCTTCATCGAACGCTTCCAGGTCGGTGGTCGCGGTATCGGCTTCGCCGTGCTCGGCGGCGTCTTCGGCGAAGGCGTGGATCTGCCCGGCGAACGCCTGATCGGCGCCTTCGTCGCCACGCTCGGCCTGGCGCAGCTCAACCCGATCAACGAGGAAATCCGCCAACGCATGGACGCCCTGTTCGGCAACGGCTACGACTACACCTACCTCTATCCCGGTTTGCAGAAGGTGGTTCAGGCCGCTGGCCGGGTGATCCGCACACCGCAAGACCAGGGCGTGCTCTACCTGATCGACGACCGCTTCGCCCGCCCGGAAGTCCGTCGCCTGCTGCCGACCTGGTGGCAGGTCGACCTGCTGCGTTTGCCGCGACAAGCCCATACGCTGCAACCGCAAGCCGATCCGTAGCAGCGGATGTGTCCACGATCATGGCGCCGCTCTCCGGAGGCCGGACGCTCAGCGCGGGATCATGGCCTCCCAACAGCTATCCGACATGCGGTATAACCTCCAGACACTCCAGCGCCTCGCCACAGACGGCGAACCAGAGAAGGATTTCCAGCATGACCCGGAAGGTCATCCATCGAGACCGCCCGCAGCCTGTGCGCCATTGCGCGTCCATGCATGGCCAGGCGTACTGAACGGAGGGTTTGCCGTGACGACAGCCGATGTGAAATGCCGCTTCGAAGCAAGGCTTCTGCGCCCGGCAAAGCCTGCCGGCGACAGGTCATGGACGTTCGTGGTACTGCCGAGGGAAGCCAGCGAACAGCTGCCAAGACGCGGCAGGACGACCGTTGCCGGCAGGCTCAATGGCCACCCGTTCCAGGCGACCCTTGAGCCGGATGGCCAACTGAGCCATTGGCTGCAGGTCAGCAGCGCCCTGCAGGAAGCCGCAGGCGCGGCCGCCGGGGATGTCGTGACACTGGAGCTCACCCCTGTCGCCAGTGAACCCGAACCCGAGATCCCGTCGGATCTGCAGGTGGCACTGGCAGCCACCCCTCGAGCCTGTGAAGTGTGGAACGCCACGACGACCATCGCGCGCGTAGACTGGATACACTGGATCACGTCAGCCAAGCAGCTCAAGACGCGCGAAAAGCGCATTGCCGATGCCTGCGACATGCTGGCATCCGGAAAGAAACGGGTCTGCTGCTTCGATCAGTCGGGTTACTACAGCAAGGCTTTCCGAGCGCCCGAAGCGGAAGACTCCTGAATGACGAACGGCGTTGAAACGCCTGACACCTGAGTCGCTTCGCTCATCGAGCCCTCCCCTTCCCCAGACACCATGGCCCTATGACCAATCCATACCAACCCCCTCAGTCGCCCCTCGAAGGCGGGTCGGATCAGGGTGGCAGCGCCACCATGGCCATCCGCCTGATCGTGGGGCTGATCTGTGCACTCATTGCGGCGGCGCTGCCGATGCTGGTCATCCCTGCGTTTCAGCAGGTCTTCGACAGTTTCGGGGCCCAACTACCGCTGATGACGCAGCTCGCCCTGAGCTACCACCTGTGGCTCTGGGTGCTGCCGATATTGGTGATCGCGGCGTTCCTGTTCTGGCCCAAGGCCGAACGCCGGCCATTGGCCGCCTGCCTGACGGGCGTCATCGGCCTGACGCTGGCCATCATCGTCATGATCCTGGCGATGTACCTGCCTGTTTTCGCGCTGGGCCAGGCCATCTGAAGGGATCGGCAGGCGAGGCCATGGCACTACAGCAAACCCTGGATAGCACCCACGCAGAACGTGGGCGCTATCGATAAACGACGAAGGCGCCCGGATGGGCGCCTTCAGTCGAAGCGGAGTGAAGCGTCGATCAGGCAGTGCGACTGGCGCCCACTCGCTCGGCACCACCCTCGGCGACACGATTGGCACCGACACGATCAGCGCCATCTTCAGCGACACGCAAGCGCTCGAGAGTACGTTCGGCCCCGCCTTCTGCAATGCGGTTGACGCCTACGCGCTCGGCACCGCCCTCGGCGACACGATCAGCACCGACGCGATCAGCGCCATCTTCGGCGACACGAAAGCGCTCGAGGGTACGTTCGGCCCCGCCTTCTGCAATGTGATTGACACCTACGCGCTCGGCACCGCCCTCGGCGACACGATCGGCACCAACGCGGTCAGCACCATCCTCGGCGACACGAAAGCGCTCGAGGGTTCGCTCGGCGCCCCCTTCGGCCACTCGGTGCGCACCCACGCGGTCAGCGCCGTCTGCTGCGACGACAGGGGCAGCGACGGACTGAACAGAAATCTGCGGCGCGGCGAAAGCGCTGGCGGAAAGTGCGGCGATAACGAGGCTGGCGAGGATTTGCTTTTTCATGATCAGGCTCCTGGATGAGGCTGGAAAGTGAGTACGGAACCTATGCTACTCACATGAAATCGATTGAATAGCGCAAATAAACGAAGCAATGAATCGAATAAATAGATATTTATTCAAACAAGCAAGGACACATCAGCGGCGAACCGCGTCAGCCATCGGTCGTTGAACGAATCGCTCCACGCGCCATCCGGGGTCAAGGGGCGCAACACCGCAGCGCTGGCGGACCGGATGTAGTCAGTGGCGAAGCAGGTTGCATGCGGGCGCTGTCAGGCACCGTCCCGTGGGAGACGCTTCAGTCGCGTAGGGTGGACAACGCGAAGCTTGTCCACCCTGCCTGGCTTGAGCGCAGCGAAAATTGGAAACCAACAGATGTTGGGTTTCGCGTTGCGCTACCCATCCTATGTGGGCAGCGTCAGGCGTACTTCTACGCCCCCCTCGACGTTACCGACCTGCAGCTCGCCGCCATGCAGTTCGGCCACTTCCTGGACGAAGTTGAGGCCAAGCCCCGTGCTCTTGCGCCCGCCATTGGGGCGCGGCAGGGAGTAGAAGCGTTCGGTCAGGCGTGCCAGCGCGTAATCGGGGATGGCTTCGCCCTGGTTGAACAGGCGCAGCACGACACCCTCGCCCCGGCGTTCGGCGGCGATACGGATGCGCCCGCCGGGTGGCGTGAAGTCCAGGGCATTGTCCAGCAGGTTGGCCAGCGCCTGACGCAGCAGGAAGCGCTCGCCCCGCAGACTGAGGCCCGCTGGCAGCGCCTCTTCGACCTGCAGACCGGCGGCGGTGATGCGTGCCTGCTGCGCCTGCAGCAGCTCGTCGACCAGAGCCCCCAGCGCGACCGTCACGCGCTCCTCCAGCCCCTGGCGCTGCTCCACCTGGGCCAGATGCAGCAGGCGCTCGATGAGGTTCTGCAGGCGTGCGCTTTCCTGCTGGATATTGGCCACGAAGCGCTGGCGCTGCTCCACCGGCATGTCGCCCTCGAGCAGTTCGGCGGCGCCCCGGATGGCGGCCAGCGGGCTCTTCAGCTCATGCGTCAGGGTGTGCACGTAGCGCTCGACGTAGGCCTTGCCCTCCAGCTCGGTGCGCATGCGTTCGACTGCCACGGCCAGTTGCCCCAGTTCGCCACCCCGTACCTGCGGCGCCTCGGCGCGCTGCCCCTCGCTGACCGCCTGGGCATAGCGCGTCAGCTTGCCCAGTGCGGCGCTGAGCCACCAGGACAGCGCCGCGCCAATCAGCAGGCCGAGGCCGATCAGGCCGGCGCCGAGCCAGGCCAGGCGGTTCTGCGAGCGCTCGATGTAGGGTTGCAGGGTGCGGTTGGGCTTGGCCACCGAGACCACGCCGATGATCCGCTCGCCATCCTTGATCGGCGCCGCCACGTACATGACCGACGAATCGGGGTCATTCGGGTCTTCGCGGGTGGAACGGGCACCGTACTGGCCGCGCAGGGTCAGCAGCACATCGTTCCAGCGCGAATAGTCCTGACCGACCGCCTGGCCCGCTGAGTCGAGCAGGACGATGCCCTGGCCGTCGGTGACGTAGATGCGGTGGTTGACCTCGGCCTTGGTCAGTCCCCAGATGGTCGCCTGCGGCTGGCGCCGGCCATAGGCCTCCAGTGCCTCTGGCAGGCGGCCCTGGCCGAGGGTACCGGCCTTGACCTCGTCACGCAGGATCTCCGCCAGCAGGTTGGCGGTATCGACCAGGGTCTCCTCGGTACTCTGGCGCACGCCGGGACGAATCTCGTCCATCACCGTGCTGAGCACGAACCAGCCCGCCAGGCCGACGAAGAGGAAGTAGACGAGGAAGATGCGAACGCCCAACGGCATGGTAGGAGCCTCTCTACGGTCTCGCGAACTGGAGGGAAAGGGTGGTGCAAACGCCCGAGGACGCGGAGTTTACAAGGGTGAACGAGCATTCCGAAGGCATCTGCAACGCCGCTCGACCGAGCCTGGCAGATCGAGGAAAGGCGCTAGGCCGCCGGTTCGAAACTGTAGCCCAGGCCACGATGGGTCTGGATCGGTTCCTCGGTGGCGGCAACGCTGCGCAGCTTGGCCCGCAGGCTCTTGATGTGACTGTCGATGTTGCGCTCGTAACCGGCTTCGCTGGGCACGCCGAGCGCGTCGAGCAGCTGCTCGCGGGAGAACACCCGCCCCGGCTGGCCGAGCAAGGTGCGCAACAGGCGAAACTCGTGGCGGGTCAGGCTCAGCGCCTGGCCGTGGTAGTGGATGCGAAAGGCCGCGTCGTCGATCTGGAAAACGCCTGGCGCGACGCTCTCCGTGGTTTCGCGCGGCACCATGCGCCTGAGGATGACCTTGACCCTGGCGGCCACCTCGCGCGGGCTGAAGGGCTTGACCACATAGTCGTCGGCGCCGATCTCCAGGCCCACCACGCGATCGATCTCTTCACTGCGCGCGGTGAGGAAGATCACCGGCACCTCGGAAAAGCGCCGCAAGCGTTTGCACACCTCGAAGCCGCTGATATCCGGCAGGCCGACGTCGAGGATGGCCAAGTCGAAGCGACCGCTCTCCAGCAGGCTCAGCGCCTCGCTGCCGAGGCTCGACCAGTGAGTGGTGAAGCCTTCGGCCTGCAGAGCATAGACCAGGGTGTCGGCAATCGCGGCTTCGTCTTCGACTATGAGTATCTGCGGCATCGGGCGTCCTGCACCTGGGGTTCGACGGCAGGAGACTGCCGAGGGCGGCGGCGGGCGTCAAGCGCAGGCGGGGGCAACCCGCCGGGACGCCGTTGGCGGGCTGCAACTGCCATTGGATGGGGGCACCGCGACGCGCTCGGGCAGGCTCAGTGCTCGCCGCGAATGTACTGCTCCAGCTGGCGAATCAGGTCGGCCTGTTCGGCGATGGTTTCCTTGACCAGGTCACCGATGGAAAGCAGGCCGATCAGCTCGCCCTCGGCAAGCACCGGCAGGTGGCGCAGACGGCGCTCGGTCATCAGCTCCATGCAGTGCTGCAGGCTGTCGCGCGGGCCGACGCTGATCACGTCGCGGGTCATGATTTCGCTGACCTTGGCCGCCAGCATGGAGCGCTCGGCCAGGGCCACCTTGCGCACGTAGTCGCGCTCGCTGACGATGCCCACCAGCCGCCCGCCAGACAGTACCACCAGGGCGCCGATGCCCTTCTCGGACATGATGCGCAGGCCATCGAGCAGGGAGTCGTCGGCATCGATGCTGTAAAGAAGGGCGTTCGACTTGGTTCTGAGGACTTCGGCGACCGTTTTCATGCTGGGGCTCCGTGTGGTTTGCATTGTTTTTAGCAGAGTTGGCCAGCCAGGTCAGCTCAGGAGCTGCACGAAAGATCGCCGAATGCCGTTCAGGCCGGCCACAACAGGCGAGGAACGGGCCGGGCTGGCGCTCCGGCCCGGCTCCGGCGCCGCCTCGGCGCACCGCTGCTTTCGGCTGCACCCCCAACCTCAGTCGAGGCTGAAACGCCCGGTATTCTGCGCCAGCCCTTCGCTGCCCCGGCGCAACTGCTCGGCCGCGCTGCTGACGGCCTGGGCGCCATCGAGCAACTGCCCTGCGGCCTGGTCGACCTGCTGGATGTTGCCGCTGACCTCATCGGCCGTGGCGGCCTGCTGCTCGGCCGCCGTGGCGATCTGCGCCAGGCGGTCGCTGACCCGCTGCACGGAATCGACGATGTTCTGCAGCTCGTCACCCATGGCCAGCACGCTGCCGATATCGCCGTCGGCCTGGGAGCAGGCGTCCTCCATCAGCGTGACCGACTGGCCGACCACGCGTTGCAGGTTGTCCACGGTCTGGGCGATCTCCTGGGTCGAGTCCTGGGTGCGCTTGGACAGCGAGCGAACCTCGTCGGCGACCACGGCGAACCCGCGCCCCGCCTCGCCCGCGCGGGCGGCCTCGATGGCGGCGTTGAGCGCCAGCAGGTTGGTCTGTTCGGCGATGCCCTTGATCACCTCGACCACCCGGTTGATCTGCTGCGTCTGCTCACGCAGCTCCTGCAACGCCGCGGCGCTGTCGCCCAGGCGGCTGCTGAGCTGGCGCATGCTGGCGCTGGTGCGCTCGCTGCGCTGGTTGCTGCTCAGCGCCACCTCACGGGTCTGCTGCGCTTCCACGGCCGCCTGCTCGCAGCTTTGCGCCACGCTCTGCGCGGTGGCGGCCATCTGCGTGGCGGCGGTGGCGATCTGGCTCATCTGCGCCTGTTGCTGTTCGACGGCGTCCAGCGCGTGCTGGGCCTGGCCACCGAGCAGCTGCACCGTGCTGTCGAGCTGCTGACTCTCGCGGTTGACCCCTTGCAGCGAGTCGCGCATCTGCTCGACGGCAATGTTCAATGCCTGGGCGATGGCCGCCAGATCGTCGCGTCCGTTCACTTCCATGCGCACGCGCAGGTCACCGTCACGCAGGCCACGCGCGGCTTCGATGATGTTGCCGGTGCTGATGCGAATCGAAGCGTTCAGGCACAGCATCACGTACATCGCCAGCAGGGTGAGCAGGACGAACGCACCGACCACCTCGATCATCGTGTTCAGCGCCCGTTGCCGATAGCCACCGAGGCTGACGGAGAACTGCTGATAGATCGCCTGCTGCAAGTCCTGCAGCTGCACTTGCAGGGTTTCGACACGCTGGATGAACTGCTCGGGCGTCAGCGCCATGGGGCTGGCCTCGAACATGTCGCGGTCGATCTGGGCAAGAAAATCGTCGAAGGCCTTGAGCGAGGCCTCGAAGGGTTCGCTCAGCTGGCGCATGGCCTGCGGGGCCTCGCGTGACAGGGTGGTCTGCGCCTTGACCAGCTGCGCCTGCTGCTCGTCCAGGCTGCGGCGCAGGTCGCGGATCAGCACCCGGCTCTGCAGGGTGAAATGCTGCGAGACCACGGCGCCATGCCCCTGCGCGGCGAAGGTGCCGAGCTGCTCGAGCAGGCGCGGCATGATGTAGGTGATCTGCTCCATCATCAGGTAGGTGTCGAGATTCGGATCGAGAATCAGGGCACTGTCGGTCGCCACCTGCTCGCGCAGCGCGATCAGATGCAGCAGGGTCTTCTGGTAGCGCTCCAGCGCATCGGGCAGCGCCACCTTTTTCAGCGCCTCCGCACGCAGGCTGTCGCGCTCGCCCTGCAGGGCCTGAAAGTGCTCGCGCGCCTGGGCGCTGATCAACGCGCTCTGCAGCGGCTCGGCCGCCTGCTCCAGGGCCGCATCGAGCTGCGCTTCACGCTGGCGCAGCTGCCCTTCGGCGGCGTCTTCGGTGCCCTTCCAGCGGGCGAACAGGGTGCGCTGGGCGATCAGCTCCTGCTGCACCTTGGCCATGCGCTCGAGCGCCTGCGCACCCTCGACCTCGCGGTCGACGAAATCCAGGCGCGAGAGGGAATCGCTGCTGATCACCCAGAGCGCATAGCCCAACGGCAATGCGAACAACAGGAACACCAGCTGGAACTTGTGGGCAAAACTGAAACGCTGCAGCAGCCGTACACCCGGCTTGAGTACTCCCGTCATGACGACACCTCAGTGACCTAATGGGCCTACAGGCCTGGCAAACAATTGCAGTTAGCAAGAAGCAGGCCCGGCGCCCCATGGCGCGAGGAAGTCGTTACAGGGCACTCCGAATGAGTGTAATGGCCAATGGGAATCAGCCTTTGCCGAAATGCGACAATTAACTCAGCATTGGGGACGGTCGCGGGTGTATCGCTCGGCCGGGTCCACCGCTGCACCAAGATCGCGCATGGCGCTGGCACCAATCAGCAGCGGATAGCTGAAGGTACGTCGATCGGTCAGGTTGATCTCGATGGTGTGCTCCTCGTCGCCCAGGCAGATCGGCATCTCGATCACCGGTCGCTGCGAGTAGGCGACGTCCTGCGTACCGGCTTCGCCGCCTTCCTCGGCGCGCTTCTTGATCTCGGCGATGCGCACCAGCGGATGTTCGTACAGGGTGTCGTCGGCACCGTCCACGGCCAGACGGAAGCGCACCCAGTCCTGGCCGTCGCGGGTGAAGGGTTCGATGTCCTTGGCGGACAGCGAGGCGGTCATGGCGCCCGTGTCCATCTTGGCCTTGAGGGTCTTGCCCAGGTCCGGGAGCTTGATCAGTTCGTAGCGACCGTAGAGATCGGGTTGCTGGTTGGCCATGGCCGGCAGACTGATGGCGGCGGCCAGCAGGAGCAGAGCATATTTCAAGGGTCGGTCCTCTCGTTTGCGGTGACCGAATCTACGACTGCCCTGCCCGGGCCATGTTCCCCGCCAAGCGTTACCGCATGCTACATCCTCAGGCGCTAGCGCCCGCGGCCTTCCAGCTCCATCCCGGTCCACAGCTCGTCGAGGCGCTCGAAGCCCCACTCCTCGGCGGACTCGCGCCCGACGATACGGTCCTGATCGGTGATCTTGCTCAGATCGACGACGCTCTGCGGCAACGGCACGCGCGACTTGGCCGAGAAGAACACCTTGACCCTGGGCGCCAGCAACGCCTTGGGGTTCTGCTCCATGACCACGGCCAGGCGGCCGCTCTGCAGGCGCACCAGCGCGCCGACCGGGTAGATGCCGACGGTCTTGACGAAGGCCTGGAACACCAGCTCGTCGAAGTGGCCCTTCCACTCGGCCATCTTGCGGATCGACTCCGCCGGGTCCCAGCCCGCCTTGTACGGACGGTTCGAGGTGATGGCGTCGTACACATCGCACACCGCGCCCATCTTCGCCAGCAGGCTGATCTGCTCGCCCTGCAGGCGATGGGGGTAGCCACTGCCGTCGATCTTCTCGTGGTGGTGCAGGCAGACATCCAGCACCAGCGCGCTGACCTGCTTGCTGGCGATGAGGATGTTGCCGCCCTCCTCCGGGTGCTTGCGCACGGCGGCGAACTCGCCGTCGGTGAGCTTGCCGGGCTTGTCCAGCAGGTCCTGCGGCACCGCCATCTTGCCGATGTCGTGCAGCAGGCCGGCCAGCCCCGCCTCGCGCACGGCCGCCTCGGGCAGGCCGAGCTGACGGGCCAGCGCGATCATCAGCGCGCACACCGCGACGGAGTGCATGTAGGTGTATTCGTTGCTGTGCTTGAGCCGCGCCAGGCTGATCAGCGCATTGGGGTGGCGCATCACCGACTGGGAGATCTCCTCCACCAGCGACTCGGCCTGATCGAACTGCAGCGCCTGGCCCATGCGTGCATCGCTGAACATGTCCACCACTGCCTGCTTGGAGCGCGCGCAGAGCTTGACCGCCTGCTCCAGCTCCTGCTCCATCGACAGGTTCCTGACCTTGGGTGGCTCGATGGCGGCCAGCAGGCGGGCCTGTGCCTCGCATTCGACCTCGGCCTCGGTGGCGGCCTGCACACCGGCGGCGACGTCAGCCCCCTTGCTGACGTCGATCCACAGTTCGCTGATCGCGCTGTCGCGAATGCGTGCGAGATCCTTTTCGGAGTTGAGGACGAACTTGGATTTCCAGAAGGGGTGATCCATCCACGAACCACAGAATTCCTGGATGAACATTCCGACACGAAGATCGGTGACGGCGATCCGTTTGAGCATGGCATGTACCGAAAGATGAGAATGCCTTCCCTGACCAGGCTACTTCCGATGAGGCTCATGGGTATATAGCCTCTCAACTGGCAATAGGCCAGTCAGCAGCGCTTTGAGCAAAGCGTCGCGCTTGCATAAGATGGCCGCTCACCGCCTGCCATGGAGTCGACATGCGCCCCCTGCTGACCGGCCTTGCGAACGTCGTTCTGCTACTCGCCAACACCCTGATCCTGATCGGCCCGTTGCTGTTGATCGCGCTGGGCAAATTCGTGCTGCCCGGCCAGGCCGCGCGCGACGCCTGCTCGCGCGGCGTGATGTGGGTCGCCGAATTCTGGGCCGAGAACTGCAAGCGCATCTTCGCCCTGCTGACCCCGACCCGCTGGGACATTCGCGGCAATGCCGAATTGCGCCAGGACTGCTCCTACCTGGTGATCAGCAACCATCAGTCCTGGGTCGACATTCCCGCGCTGGTCCAGGCGTTCAACCGCAAGACGCCCTACTTCAAGTTCTTCCTCAAGCAGGAACTGATCTGGGTGCCGTTCCTCGGCCTGGCCTTCTGGGCGCTGGATTACCCCTTCATGAAGCGCTATTCCAGGGCATTCCTGGAGAAGAACCCGCACATGAAGGGCAAGGACCTGGAGATCACCAAGGCGGCCTGCGAGAAGTTCAAGCGCCTGCCCGTCACCGTGGTCAACTACCTGGAAGGCACCCGTTTCACCCCGGCCAAGCAGGCGCAGCAGCAGTCGCCGTACCGCTATCTGCTCAAGCCCAAGGCGGGTGGCGTGGCCTTCGTCCTCGCCGCGCTGGGCGAGCAGCTGGACGCCGTGCTGGACGTGACCCTGGTCTATCCCGACCAGCAGGTACCAGGCTTCTGGGACCTGCTCAGCGGCCAGGTCGCGAAGGTCATCGTCGACATCCGCACGCTGCCTCTCGACCCGACGCTGTGCCGCGGCGACTACGAGAACGACCCCGCCTTCCGCCAGCAGATGCAGGACTGGGTGTCCGCGCTGTGGCAGGCCAAGGACGCGCGCATCGCCGACCTGCGCCACGACGCCCAGCCATGACCGGCTTGTCGTTCGGTTTTCCGAATGCCGCGCAGCGCGATGGTCGGAAGGTCGAACGAACAGGCATCTCGCCCCGCTCGGGCAATAAGTTTAATTTCTTTAAAATCAATCACTTGAAATAAATACAAGGTCCTCGAAAGCGCTGGCATGCAACCTGCTCAAGTCCCCCTCAGGAATGCGATAGACCTTCCGTGAGCAAAGTGGCGTGAGCACGCCATCACAACAACAATACCGAGGACTCGATTCATGCGTACCTTCCACCGTGTACTGAGCGTGGCCGTCGCTGCAGCCATTCTCTCCACTCCGGCCATCGCAGAGGAGCTGACCGGCACCCTGAAGAAGATCAAGGACACCGGCACCATCACCCTGGGCCACCGCGACTCCTCCATCCCCTTCTCCTACTTCGGCGACAACTCGCGCACACCCATCGGCTACTCCCACGATCTGCAACTGAAAGTGGTCGAGGCGCTGAAACAGGAACTGGGCCTGCCTGACCTCAAGGTACGCTACAACCTGGTGACTTCGCAGACCCGTATTCCCCTGGTGCAGAACGGCACCGTCGACCTGGAATGCGGCTCCACCACCAACAACGTCGAACGCCAGCAGCAGGTCGACTTCTCCGTCGGCATCTTCGAGGTCGGCACCCGCCTGCTGGCCAGGAACAGCAGCGGCATCAAGGATTTCGGCGACCTCAAGGGCAAGAACGTGGTGACCACCGCCGGTACCACCTCCGAGCGCCTGATCAAGTCGATGAATGCCGAGAAGCAGATGGGCATGAACGTGATCTCGGCCAAGGACCACGGGGAGTCCTTCCTGATGCTCGAGTCCAACCGCGCCGTGGCCTTCATGATGGACGACGCCCTGCTCGCCGGCGAGATGGCCAAGGCCAAGAAGCCTGACGACTGGAGCGTGGTCGGCACGCCGCAGTCCTTCGAGGTCTACGGCTGCATGCTGCGCAAGGGCGACGAGGCCTTCAAGAAGGTGGTCGACAAGGCCATCAGCGACACCTTCGCTTCCGGCGAGATCAACGAGATCTACGCCAAGTGGTTCCAGCAGCCCGTCCCACCGAAGGGCCTGAACCTGAATTTCCCCATGAGCGACGAGCTGAAGCAGCTGATCGCCAACCCGACCGACAAATCCGCAGAACAGATTTGACGGTGATGCGCCGCCACGCTCACGAGGCGTGACGGCGCGGGGACTCCGGGGAGGCCTGCGGCCTCCCCAACCTAATTCCTGACGAAGCCGAGACCATCCGCCCACGCGGATACGGGGAACTGTCGCCCGCTTTCGCGCTTCGCCAACGTATTCACGATCTCGCCAGCGAGCATCTGCCTTCGACACAGCAGAGCCGACGCGCAGCAGATCGTTTCCTCAGCAGAGGGGAAAGTTGCAATGAATTACAACTGGGACTGGGGCATCTACTTCAAGTCCACCGGCATCGGCAGCGAGACCTACCTGGACTGGTTCGTCACCGGCCTGGGCTGGACCATCGCCATCGCCCTGGCAGGCTGGCTGATCGCCCTGGCGCTCGGCGCGCTGCTCGGCGTCATGCGTACCCTGCCGAACCGCTGGCTGTCCGGCCTGGCCACCGCCTACGTGGAAATCTTCCGCAACGTGCCGCTGCTGGTGCAGCTGTTCCTCTGGTACTTCCTGGTGCCGGACCTGCTGCCGGAACCCCTGGAGCTGTGGTTCAAGCAGGACCTCAACCCGGCCACCTCGGCCTATCTCTCGGTCGTCGTGTGCCTCGGCCTGTTCACCGCGGCGCGGGTCTGCGAACAGGTGCGCACCGGTATCCAGGCATTGCCCAGGGGCCAGCTGGCCGCCGGCTACGCGCTGGGGTTCCGCCTGCCGCCGATCTACCGGGACGTGCTGCTGCCACAGGCGTTTCGCATCATCATCCCGCCGCTGACCAGCGAATTCCTCAACATCTTCAAGAACTCCTCGGTGGCCTCGCTGATCGGCCTGATGGAGCTGCTGGCGCAGACCAAGCAGACCGCCGAGTTCAGCGCCAACCTGTTCGAGGCCTTCACCCTGGCCACGCTGATCTACTTCACCCTGAACATGAGCCTGATGCTGCTGATGCGCCTGATCGAGAAGAAGGTCGCGGTGCCGGGCCTGATTTCCGTAGGAGGCAAGTGATGGACTTCAGCCAGATCGTTCCGGCGCTGCCGGGGCTGTGGGAAGGCATGCTGATCACCCTGCAGCTGATGGTCCTCGGCGTGCTCGGCGGCGTGGTGCTGGGCACCCTGCTGGCCCTGATGCGCCTGTCGCACAGCCGGCTGCTGGCGAACATCGCCGCCACCTACGTCAACTACTTCCGCTCGATCCCGCTGCTGCTGGTGGTCACCTGGTTCTACTTCGCGGTGCCCTTCATCCTGCGCTGGATCACCGGCGAGGACACGCCGGTCGGGGCGTTCAGCTCCTGCCTGGTGGCTTTCGTGATGTTCGAGGCCGCCTATTTCTGCGAGATCGTCCGCGCCGGCATCCAGGCCATCCCCAAGGGCCAGATGGGCGCCGCCTCGGCGCTGGGCATGAGCTACGCGCAGAGCATGCGCCTGATCATCCTGCCGCAGGCCTTCCGCAAGATGACCCCGCTGCTGCTGCAGCAGAGCATCATTCTCTTCCAGGACACCTCGCTGGTGTACACCGTGGGCCTGATGGACTTCCTCAACGCCGCCCGCTCGCGTGGCGACATCATCGGCCAGCCCCACGAGTTTCTGATCTTCGCCGGCCTGGTCTACTTCACCGTCAGCTTCGCCGCCTCGCAACTGGTCAAGCTTCTGCAGAAAAGGTTAGCCGTATGATTGCCATCAAGAACGTCAACAAGTGGTACGGGGACTTCCAGGTGCTGACCGAGTGCAGCACAGAAGTGAAGAAGGGCGAAGTGGTCGTGGTCTGCGGCCCGTCGGGTTCGGGCAAGTCGACCCTGATCAAGTGCGTCAACGCGCTGGAGCCCTTCCAGCAGGGTGACATCGTGGTCGACGGCACCTCCATCGCCGACAAGAAGACCAACCTGCCCAAGCTGCGCTCGCGCGTCGGCATGGTGTTCCAGCACTTCGAGCTGTTCCCGCACCTGTCGATCACCGAGAACCTCACCATCGCCCAGGTCAAGGTGCTCGGCCGCAGCAAGGACGAGGCCACCGAGAAGGGCCTGGCCCTGCTTGACCGTGTCGGCCTCGCCGCCCACGCGCACAAGCACCCGGGCCAGCTCTCCGGCGGCCAGCAGCAGCGCGTGGCGATCGCCCGTGCGCTGGCCATGGACCCGGTGGTGATGCTGTTCGACGAACCCACCTCGGCGCTCGACCCGGAGATGGTCAACGAGGTGCTCGACGTGATGGTGCAGCTGGCCCAGGAAGGCATGACCATGATGTGCGTGACCCACGAAATGGGCTTCGCACGCAAGGTCGCCGACCGGGTGATCTTCATGGACCGCGGGCAGATCGTCGAGGACTGCGCCAAGGAAGAGTTCTTCGGCGACATCAATGCCCGCTCCGAACGCGCGCAGCAGTTCCTGGCGAAGATCCTCCAGCACTGAGCGCCCACGGACGCCGCCGGGTGCGCACGCCGCACCCGGCGCGGCGCTCATCTGGCCAGACAGGGATGACTGTGATGCAATGCCTGCCCGCCAGTACTCACGCCGACCTGATCGTGAAAACGCGCCTGCTTCGCCATCTCTCGCTGGCCTGCCTGCTCCTCCTGCTGGTGCTTGGCAGTGGCTATGCGGCCTATCTGCTGAGTGACCGCAGCGGTATCCAGACGCTGGCCGAAAGCGGCGAGCGCCAGCTCGAACTGAATGCCCGCGCGGTGGAAAGCGAGATCACCAAATACACCTACCTGCCCAGCCTGCTGGAGCTGGAAGGCAACGTCTCGCGCCTGCTGCAGTTCCCCACGGCGTACCGCAGGCATCACGTCAACCAGTACCTGGCCGGGCTGAACCAGCGCAGCGGCAGCCTGGCCATCTACGTGCTCGACCTGGACGGGCGGGTCATCGCCACCAGCAACTGGGACCGCGCCGACAGCTACCTCGGCGAGGACCTGTCGTTCCGTGCCTACTACCAGGATGCCGTGCAGGGCAAGGCCGGCCGCTTCTACGGCATCGGCAGCACCACCGGCGAGGCGGGCTACTACCTGTCTCACGGGTTGCGCGAAGACGGCAAAGTGATCGGCGTGGCGGTGGTCAAGGTGCGCCTGGACACCCTCGAAGAGCGCTGGCAGCGCGCCCACCTGGAAGCCTACGTCAGCGACGAGAACGGCATCATCATCCTCTCCAGCAAGCCGGAGCGCCGGCTCAAGGCCGTGCAGGCGCTGGACGACGCCAGCCGCGAGCGCCTGGCGCGCAGCCTGCAGTATCACTGGGCGGCGCTGGAGGAGCTGCAGTTCGCCGGGCGTGAAGCGCTCGGCGACGGCCTGGAACAGATCAGCCTCGACCACGACGGCAGCATCACCCGCTACCTGCTGCAGACTCGCCCGCTGGTCGACACGCCCTGGCACCTGACGCTGCTCAGCCCGCTGCAGGAGCAGCGCAGCGCCGCCCTGCTCAATGCCCTGCTGGCGGCGGTGGCCTGCGCGCTGCTGGCCTTCCTGCTGATCGCCTGGAACGAGCGGCGCAAGGTCATCGCCACCCGCCTGGCCGCACGCGAAGCGCTGCAGGCGGCCAACGACGAACTGGAACGCAAGATCACCGAGCGCACCGCCGACCTGCAGGCCAGCAACGCGCGCCTGCTGGCGGAAGTGAGCGAGCGCGAGCAGGCCGAAACCACTCTGCGCCAGGCCCAGGACGAGCTGGTCCAGGCCGGCAAGCTGGCCGTGATCGGGCAGATGTCCACCAGCATCGCCCATGAGCTCAACCAGCCACTGGCGGCCCTGCGCACGCTGTCGGCCAACACCGTGCGCTTTCTCCAGCGCGGCGCGCTGGATGTCGCCAGCAGCAACCTGCAGAACATCGCCGAGCTGGTCGACCGCATGGGCAAGATCACCGCCAGCCTGCGCGCCTTCGCCCGCCGCGCCGGCGACCAGGGCGAAGCCTCGCTGCAGCAGGCGGTGGACGCCGCGCTGTTGCTGCTGCATCCGCGCCTGCAGCGCACCCGGGTGAAGATCCACCAGGAGTTCGCCGAGGCGCGCCTGGCCATCGAGCAGATTCGCCTGGAACAGATCCTGGTCAACCTGATCAGCAACGCCGTCGACGCGCTGCAAGCGCAAGGCGACCGGCATATCTGGCTGAGCGGCAACACCGAAGCCGAGCACTACCTGCTGGAAATCCGCGACAACGGTCCCGGCATCGCGCCGGAAACCCGCGCCCATCTGTTCGAACCCTTCTTCACCACCAAGCCGGGCGAACAGGGCCTGGGGCTCGGCCTGACTCTCTCGGCCAGCCTCGCCGCCGCCGCCGGTGGCAGCCTCACCGTGCGCCACCCGGAAGAAGGCGGCACCGCCTTCGTCCTCAGCCTGCCCTATCCGCGAGAGCCACAAGCATGAGCGACCGCCTCACCGTCCTGATCGTCGAAGACGACCCCCATGTGCTGCTCGGCTGCCAGCAGGCCCTGGCCCTGGAAGACATTCCCAGCATCGGCGTGAGCAGCGCCGAGGAAGCCCTGGCCCAGGTCGACAGCGACTTCGCCGGCATCGTCGTCAGCGATATCCGCCTGCCCGGCATCGATGGCCTGGAGCTGCTGACGCGCCTCAAGCAACGCGACGCCAGCCTGCCGGTGGTACTGATCACCGGCCATGGCGACATCGGCATGGCCGTGGGGGCGATGCGTGACGGCGCCTATGACTTCATGGAGAAGCCGTTCTCGCCGGAACGCCTGGTGGACGTCGCCCGCCGCGCCCTGGAGCAGCGCGCCCTGGCCCGCGAGGTCAGCGCCCTGCGCCGCCAGCTGGCCGGGCGCCAGGCACTGGAGCAGCGCATCATCGGCCGCTCGTCGGCCATGCAGCAGTTGCGCGAGCTGATCGCCAACGTCGCCGACACCAACGCCAACGTGCTGATCGAGGGCGAAACCGGCACCGGCAAGGAACTGGTCGCCCGCTGCCTGCACGACTTCAGCCGGCGGCAGAGCAAGCAGTTCGTCGCGCTCAATTGCGGCGGCCTGCCGGAAAGCCTGTTCGAGAGCGAGATATTCGGCCACGAGGCGCATGCCTTCACCGGCGCCGGCAAACGCCGCATCGGCAAGATCGAGCACGCCGACGGCGGCAGCCTGTTCCTCGACGAAATCGAGAGCATGCCGCTCAACCTGCAGATCAAGCTGCTGCGCGTCCTGCAGGAGCACAGCCTGGAACGCCTCGGTTCGAACCAGTCGGTCGCCGTCGACTGCCGGGTGATCGCCGCGACCAAGTCCGACCTGGATGAACTGGGCAAACGTGGCGAGTTCCGCAGCGACCTGTACTACCGGCTGAACGTGGTGACCCTGGAACTGCCGCCACTGCGCGAGCGCCGCGAGGACATCGCCCTGCTGTTCGAGCACTTCCTGCAGTTGGCGGCGCTGCGTTTCGACCGCGCCGTGCCCGAGCTGGACCGCCAGACCCTGGCCGCGCTCAGCGCCCACGACTGGCCAGGCAACGTGCGCGAACTGCGCAACGTCGCCGAGCGCTTCGCCCTCGGCCTGCCGGTGTTCAAGAAAAGCGGCCAGGCCGACAACAACACGCTGGGCTTCAACGAGGCCGTGGAAGCCTTCGAACGCAGCCTGCTCAGCGCTGCACTGGAACGCCACGCCGGCAACCTCAGCCAGGCCGCGCAGACGCTGGGCATGGCCAAGACCACGCTGTTCGACAAGGTGAAGAAGTACGGCCTGTAGGCGCGGCTATCGCCCCCGGCGTCTCATGAACCTGGCAAAGGAAAAAAGGGAGCCCGCAGGCTCCCGAAAAAGGCGCGGACCAATGCGCCCAGGGCCGTGAAACTCAGGCTGCGCTGAAGGTCTTGTGCGGGTCGATGACGAATTTCTTCGGCACCCCGGCATCGAACTCGCCATAGCCACGCGGCGCGTCGTCCAGGTTGATCACCTGCACGCCCACCACTTCGGCGATGTTGATGCGGTCCCACATGATGGCCTGCATCAGCGCACGGTTGTATTTCATCACCGGGGTCTGGCCGGTGTGGAAGCTGTGCGACTTGGCCCAGCCGAGGCCGAAGCGAATGCTCAGGCTGCCGATCTTGGCGGCGGCATCGACCGCGCCCGGATCTTCGGTCACGTACAGGCCGGGGATGCCGATCTTGCCGGCGACGCGGGTCACCTGCATCAGCGAGTTGAGCACGGTGGCCGGTGCCTCGTGCTTGGCCCCCTCGTGGCCATGACCACGGGCCTCGAAGCCCACGCAATCGATGGCGCAATCGACTTCCGGCTCGCCCAGCAGGTCGGCGATCTGCTCGTGCAGCGGGGTGTCCTTGGACAGGTCGGCGATCTCGAAGCCCTGGGCCTTGGCATGCGCCAGACGCGCCGGGTTGAGGTCGCCAACGATTACCACGGCGGCACCCAGCAGGCGCGCCGAGGCGGCCGCGGCCAGGCCGACGGGGCCAGCGCCAGCGACGTAGACGGTGCTGCCCGGACCGACACCGGCGGTCACGGCACCGTGGTAGCCGGTCGGCAGGATGTCGGACAGGCAGGTCAGGTCGCGGATCTTCTCCATGGCCTTGTCGCGGTCCGGCAGCTTGAGCAGGTTGAAGTCGGCGTAGGGCACCAGCACGTATTCGGCCTGGCCACCGGTCCAGTCGCCCATGTCGACGTAACCGTAGGCGCCACCGGCACGCGCCGGGTTGACGGTCAGGCAGACGCCGGTGTGCTGTTCCTTGCAGGAGCGGCAACGGCCACAGGCGACGTTGAACGGAACGGAAACCAGATCACCGATCTGCAGGCGCTCGACGTCGCGGCCCTTCTCGATCACCTCGCCGGTGATCTCGTGGCCCAGCACCAGGCCGACCTGAGCGGTGGTACGGCCGCGCACCATGTGCTGGTCGGAGCCGCAGATGTTGGTGGAAACGACTTTCAGGATGACGCCGTGCTCGATTTTCTTGCCGCGCGGGTCCTGCATCTTCGGGTAGTCGATCTTCTGCACTTCGACCTTGCCCGCACCGAGATAAACCACACCACGATTACCAGACATGCGTAACTCTCCTTTCTTTTTGTGGATACAAGGCGCGACCGAAGGGCCACGCGGCCTTGCACTGGAGCTTCTTTCGTCTGTTGCCGGTCACCGCCGGTAAAGCCTGGCAGGGCGGTGAGCGAGAATTTCCCCGGTTTGCGTCCGGGTTACCGGTGATCCGTCCTCAGGCGTTGAGCACCACCGTGCGGTTGGCGTTGAGGAACACACGGCGGTCGATGTGATGACCGACCGCACGCGCCAGGGTCAGGCACTCGATGTCACGCCCCTTGGCGATCAGGTCCTCGGGGTAATGGGCGTGATCCACCGCCTCCACGCCCTGAGCGATGATCGGCCCCTCATCGAGGTCGTTGTTGATGTAGTGCGCCGTGGCACCGACCAGCTTGACCCCCTTCTGGTAGGCCTGGTGATAGGGCTTGGCGCCCTTGAAGCCGGGCAGCAGCGAGTGATGGATATTGATCGCCCAGCCATCGAGCTTCTTGCACAGCTCGGGCGACAGCACCTGCATGTAGCGGGCGAGCACCACCAGTTCGGCACCGGTATCCTCGATCACCTTGAGCACCTTGCGCTCCTGCGCCGGCTTGTCGGCCGGATCGAGCGGGAAATGGTGATAGGGAATGCCATGCCAGCGCGCCAGCGGCTCGAGGTCCGGGTGGTTGGAGACCACCGCCACCACGTCCATGGCCAGTTGGCCGATGCGCTGGCGATAGAGCAGGTCATTGAGGCAGTGGTCAGCCTTGGAGACCATCAGCACCACCTTGGCGCGATAGCCCGGCGGGGTCAGCTCGACCTGCATCTGGAACGGCGCCAGGCGCTCGGCCAGGCCGTCGCGGAAGGCCTGCTCGTCGAAGCCATCCGGCTGACGAAACTCCACGCGGATGAAGAAGCGCGACGACAGCCGATCATCGAAGCTGTGGTGCTCGGTGACGTAGCAGTGCTGCTCGAAGAGAAAGCGCGTCACCGCGTCCACGGTGCCGAGCACGCTCGGGCAGTGAGCGGTGAGAATCCAGGTATCGGGGGTGCGGCCCATAACAATCTCCGAGACAAACTCCGTTGCTGTTCACCCCTCTCCCGTTCATGAGAGAGGGGTCGGGGAGAGGGCTATCCGAGTCAACGCGGTCTGCCCTTCCCGCCTCCCCAGAGGGAGCCGTTGGATATCAAGCCTCGACCGCCAACCCGTACTCGGCGCAGGCATCCTGCAGCCACAGCCAGAAGTAGTCGGCGAAGCTGCGCCGGATCACCAGCTCCCAGGTGTCCTCGCCGACATGGCGAATCACCAGCTGCGACTTGGCGAACACGGTGCCCACCGCCTTGCCGACCGGGAAGTTGCTCGGGTGCACGTCGTAGGACGTGGACTTCATCAGCATCTCGCGCACCTTGGGCCCGGAGAGCTGCAGCAGGGTCTGCCCGCCGCTGACGTTGACCACCGAGAACAGCTGGCCGTCCAGCGCCTCGCGCAGCTTGCGCTCGACGTCGAACTCGGTGCCGCCGGGCACGATCAGCAACCATTCGTCAGGGCCGAGCCACTGCAGCGAGGTGTCGCCATCGGCCACCAGGGTCAGCGCCACCGGCAGTTCCAGGCCGACGGCCTTGTGGATGCCACCGGAGAACGCCGCGTCCCTGGCGTCGCCACGGATCACCAGATGACCGCGCAGCTTCTTCTCGCGCAGGGTCACGCCGGCGCTCTTGCTGCCCTTGCCGGCCAGCTCGTGCAGGCCGGCGTGATGCAGCGGGGATTGCCCGGCGATGTCGGCGGGACGTTGTAGGAACAGGTTGACGTTAGACATTCTGGCGATCCCCTTTCGGGTCATAGAACACGGAGCTGCAGATTTCGGCTTCGATCACGCTGCCATCGACCAGCGGGGCGAACACCCGCTCACCCATGCGCTTGAGCCCGCCCTTGACGACGGCCATGGCGAAGCTGTGACCCATGGCCGCGCTCATGTAGCTGGAGGTGACGTGGCCGACCATCTGCATCGGGATGGACTGTTTCGGGTCGAACACCAGTTGCGCACCTTCCGGCAGCACCTTGTTCGGGTCGACCGGCTTCAGCCCGACCAGCTGCTTGCGGTCTTCACGCAGGCAGTCGTCGCGGTTCATGCCACGCTTGCCGATCCAGGAGAACGGCTTGGTGCGGCCGACGCACCAGCCCATGTTGAGGTCGTCCGGCGTCACCGAGGCGTCGGTATCCTGGCCAACGATGATGAAACCCTTCTCGGCGCGCAGCACGTGCATGGTCTCGGTGCCGTAGGGGGTCAGGTCGAATTCCTTGCCCGCCTCGATGATCTGCTCCCACACGCCCAGGGCGTAGTCGGCCTGCACGTTCACCTCGTAGCTCAGCTCGCCGGTGAAGGAGATGCGGAACACCCGCGCCGGCACGCCGCCGACCAGGCCTTCCTTCCAGCTCATGAACGGGAAGGCGTCCTTGTCCAGGTCGATGTCGGTGACCTTGGCCAGCAGCTTGCGGCTGTTCGGGCCGGACAGGGTCATGGTGGCCCAGTGGTCGGTGACCGAGGTGAAGAACACCTTCAGTTCCGGCCACTCGGTCTGGTGGTAGATCTCCAGCCACTCGAGCACGCGCGCCGCGCCGCCGGTGGTGGTGGTCATGACGAAATGGTTGTCGGCCAGACAGGCGGTCACGCCGTCGTCGAAGACCATGCCGTCTTCCTTGCACATCAGGCCGTAGCGAGCCTTGCCCACGTCCAGCTTGGTCCAGGCGTTGGTGTAGACGCGGTTGAGGAACTCGCGCGCATCCGGGCCCTGGATGTCGATCTTGCCCAGGGTGGAGGCATCGAGAATGCCCACGCTGTTGCGCACCGCCAGGCACTCGCGGGCCACGGCGGCGTGCAGGTCCTCACCGTTCTTCGGGAAGTACCAGGGACGCTTCCACTGGCCGACGTCCTCGAACTCGGCGCCGTTGCTGACATGCCAGGCCTGCATCGCGGTGTAGCGCTTGGCATCGAACAGCGCACCACAGTGACGGCCGGCCACGGCGCCGAAGGTCACCGGGGTGTAGTTCGGGCGGAACATGGTGGTGCCCATCTGCGGGATGCTGATGCCCATGGAACGGGCCGCGATGGCCAGACCGTTGATGTTGCCCAGCTTGCCCTGGTCGGTACCGAAGCCCAGCGCGGTATAGCGCTTGACGTGCTCGACCGACTCGAAGCCTTCGCGGGTGGCCAGCTCGATGCCGGCGGCGGTGACGTCGTTCTGCAGGTCGACGAACTGCTTCGGCGCACGCGCGGTGTTCTTCTCGTGCGGGACCTGGAACAGCGCCAGCATCGGGTCTTCGTTGAGGATGCTGGCCTTCGGCAGGCTGTCGCTGACGGCCTTGTAACCGGTATCCGCGGCGGCCTTGGCACCGGCCTCGAAGCCGTTGGCCAGCACGTCGCCGAGACCGAATACGCCGTTCACCGCACCGGCATCGATGCGCTGCTGGATGCCATTGCCCGCACCGGGGACGAAGCCGAGGATGTCCTCGCGCCACTCGGGACGACCGCCCAGGTGGGAAGCCAGGTGCACCACCGGGCTGTAGCCGCCGGAGCTGACGATCAGGTCGCAGTCCACGACTTCGCCGGGGCTGGTGATCTTGTGGTTCTTGACGTCGATGGCGCAGATACGGGCACCGGTGACACGCTTGCTGCCGCGCGCCTCGATCACCGCACTGCCGGTGAGGATGCGCACGCCACGCGAGCGCGCCTCTTCGACCCAGGTACCACGCGGATTGCTGCGCGCGTCGGCCACGGCCACCACCTGGCGACCGGCGTCGAGCCAGTCGAGCACCACGCGGTAGGCGTAATCGTTGTTGGTCGACAGCACCAGGGCCTTGCCCGGCGCCACGCCGTAGCGGCGCACGTAGGTCGACACCGCGCCGGCGAGCATGTTGCCCGGCACGTCGTTGTTGGCGTACACCAGCGGCCGCTCGTGCGCACCACTGGCCAGGACCACGCGCTTGGCGCGCACGCGGTGCATGCGCTGGCGCGCCTGGCCCATGGGCGCGACTTCGCCGAGGTGATCGGTGAGGCGCTGATGGATGGTCAGGAAGTTGTGGTCGTGATAACCGTTGACCGTGGCACGCGGCAGCAGGGTCACTTCCGGCAGGCTCTCCAGCTCGGCGACCACCTTGGCCACCCAGTCGCTGGCCGGTTTGCCATCGAGGGTCTGCCGGGTGTCGAGCAGGCTGCCGCCGAACTCTTCCTGCTCATCGGCGAGGATCACGCGGGCACCACTGCGACCGGCGGCCAGTGCGGCAGCCAGGCCGGCCGGCCCCGCGCCGACGATCAGCACGTCGCAGTGCTGGTTCAGCTGGTCGTAGATGTCCGGGTCGACCTCGGTGGGTGAACGGCCCAGGCCCGCCGCCTTGCGGATGTACTTCTCGTAGGTCAGCCACAGATTCTGCGGGTACATGAAGGTCTTGTAGTAGAAGCCGGGCGGCATCATGCCCCCGCCGACCTTGCCGAGAATGCCCATCAGGTCGGTGTTGACGCTCGGCCAACCGTTGGTGCTGCTGGCCACCAGGCCGCCGTACAGGGCCTGCTGCGTAGCGCGCACGTTGGGGATCTGCGTGGCTTCGCGGGAACCGATCTGCAGCACGGCATTGGGCTCTTCGCTGCCGGCCGCGACGATGCCCCGCGGACGCGAATACTTGAAGCTGCGACCGACGATGTCGACACCGTTGGCCAGCAGTGCGGCCGCCAGGCTGTCGCCCGCGTAGCCCTGATAGTTCTGGCCGTTGAAGCTGAAGCTCAGCGGCTGGCTGCGGTCGATGCGACCACCCTTGGCAAGACGATTGACCTGGCTCATGCCGTTACTCCTTCTGCCACGGCTTTCTTCTCGGAGGCGCCGGCTGCGGTGACCGAGGGCTGCTCGCCGACCTTGTAGGTCTCGAGGATCTCGTAGGTCACGGTGTGGCGGGTGACGTTGAAATACTTGCGGCAACCGGCCGCGTGTACCCACAGCTCATGGTGGATACCGCGCGGGTTGTCGCGGAAGAACATGTACTCGCCCCACTCGGCATCGCTGCAGGCATCGGGGTCGAGCGGGCGGGCGATATGCGCCTGGCCCTTGGCATGGAACTCCTCTTCGGAGCGCTGTTCGCCACAGTAGGGGCAGAAGATGTGCAGCATGGTGGCCTCCTGAAACGCTCCCCGCTCGCAGATGCCAACGGGGTTTATCTGGTCTCCCCTCGCCCACCCGTGGGCGAGGGGTCGGGGGAGAGGGCGTGCGGTGCTGGCCGCGCCGCCCTCTCCCGGCCCTTCGGGCCACCCTCTTCCGCAAGCGGGAGAGGGTCATCGGTTTTGCGCTACGCGCGTTTTAGTGAGCCACGGCAGCCGCGCCGTGCTCGTCGATCAGTGCACCGGTGTGGAAACGATCGATGGAGAACGGCTTGGCCAGCGGGTGCATCTCCCCCTTGGCCAGGCTGGCGGCGAACACGTGGCCCGAGCCCGGCGTGGCCTTGAAGCCACCGGTACCCCAGCCGCAGTTGAAGAACAGGTTGTCCACCGGCGTCTTGGAGATGATCGGGCAGGCGTCCGGGCAGGTGTCCACGATGCCGCCCCACTGGCGGTTCATGCGCACCCGCGAAAGCACCGGGAACATCTCGACGATGGCCTGCAGGGTGTGTTCGATGGTCGGGTAGGAGCCACGCTGGCCATAGCCGTTGTAGCCGTCGATACCGGCACCGATGACCAGGTCGCCCTTGTCCGACTGGCTGATGTAGCCGTGCACGGCGTTGGACATGATCACGCTGTCGATGATCGGCTTGATCGGCTCGGATACCAGCGCCTGCAGCGGGTGGGATTCCAGCGGCAGGCGGAAACCGGCGAGCCCGGCCATGTGCCCGGAGTTACCGGCAGTGACCACGCCGACGCGCTTGGCGCCGATGAAGCCCTTGTTGGTCTCCACGCCGATCACCGCGCCGTTCTGCTTGCGGAAACCGATCACCTCGGTGTTCTGGATCAGGTCGACACCGGCCGCATCGGCCGCACGGGCATAGCCCCAGGCCACGGCATCGTGACGGGCCACGCCGCCGCGACGCTGCACGGTGGAGCCCATGATCGGGTAGCGGGTGTTCTTGCTGCAGTCCAGGTAGGGAATCTCCGCCTCGACCTGCCTGGCGTCGAGCAGCTCGCCATCCACGCCGTTGAGGCGGTTGGCACTGACGCGACGCTCGGCATCACGCATGTCCTGCAGCGTATGGCACAGGTTGTAGACGCCGCGCTGGGAGAACATGACGTTGTAGTTCAGGTCCTGGGACAGGCCTTCCCACAGTTTCATCGCATGCTCGTAGAGATGCGCGGATTCGTCCCACAGGTAGTTGGAGCGCACGATGGTGGTGTTGCGCGCGGTGTTGCCGCCACCGAGCCAGCCTTTCTCGACCACCGCGACGTTCTTCACGCCGAACTCCTTGGCCAGGTAGTAGGCGGTGGCCAGGCCATGACCGCCACCGCCGACGATGACCACGTCGTACACCGGCTTGGGCGTCGGGTTGCGCCACATGCGCTGCCAGTTCTCATGGTGGCTGAACGAGTGCTTGAACAGGCCGAAGCCGGAATAACGTTGCATGGGCATGCTCCAGTTTTTACTCCCCTCTCACGCTTGCGGGAGAGAGGCCGGGGGAGAGGGTCACTTGAAGTGGATCGCGCCTCATCGATCCACCGATAGCGGGTGGAAGGAAACAGCGCCTTCCACCCTGCGAATTACCGATACACCGGATAATCCGCGCACAGTGCGGCCACCTGCTTGGCGACCTGCGCCTCGACGTCGGCATCGCCGAGGTGATCGAGGATGTCGCAGATCCAGCCCGCCAGCGCCTGGCACTGCGCGACCTTGAAGCCTCGGGTGGTCACGGCCGGCGTGCCGATACGGATGCCGGAAGTGACGAACGGCGACTGCGGGTCGTTCGGCACGGCGTTCTTGTTCACGGTGATGCCGGCACGACCCAGGGCCGCGTCGGCCTCCTTGCCGGTCAGCCCCTGCTTGATCAGGCTGAGCAGGAACAGGTGGTTGTCGGTACCGCCGGAGACCACCTCGTAGCCACGCTCGACGAACACTTCGGCCATGGCCTGGGCGTTGTCGATCACCTGCTGCTGGTAGGCCTTGAAGCTCGGTTCCATGGCCTCCTTGAAGCACACCGCCTTGGCCGCGATGACGTGCATCAGCGGGCCGCCCTGGGCGCCGGGGAACACGGCGGAGTTGAGCTTCTTCTCGATCTCTTCGTTGGCCTTGGCCAGGATCAGGCCGCCACGCGGGCCGCGCAGGGTCTTGTGCGTGGTGGTGGTGACCACGTCGGCGAACGGAATCGGATTCGGGTACAGGCCGGCGGCGACCAGGCCGGCGACGTGGGCCATGTCGACGAACAGCAGGGCACCGACCTTGTCGGCGATGGCGCGAAAGCGCGGGAAGTCGAGGGTCTTGGAGTAGGCGGAGAAGCCGGCCACGATGATCTTCGGCTTGTGCTCCACGGCCAGGCGCTCGACCTCGTCGTAGTCGATCAGGCCGGTGGCCGGGTTCAGGCCGTACTGCACCGCGTTGTACAGCTTGCCCGAGGACGACACCTTGGCGCCGTGGGTCAGGTGACCGCCATGGGCCAGGCTCATGCCCAGGATGGTGTCACCGGCATTCAGCAGCGCCAGGTAGACGGCGCTGTTGGCCGAGGAACCGGAGTGTGGCTGGACGTTGGCGTAATCGGCACCGAACAGTTCCTTGGCACGGTCGATGGCGAGTTGCTCGACCTTGTCGACGTACTCGCAGCCACCGTAGTAGCGCTTGCCCGGATAGCCTTCGGCGTACTTGTTGGTCAGGCCGCTGCCCTGCGCCTCCATGACACGCTGGCTGCAGTAGTTCTCCGAAGCGATCAGCTCGATGTGCTCTTCCTGACGGCGCTCTTCCTGATTGATGGCGGCGAGCAACGCGTCGTCGTAACCCTGGATCTGGTCCTGTTTGCTGAACATCTCGATTCTCCTGCGCGCCTGCTGGCGGCGGTCTTGGTCGGGCGGGCCGGCAGGCCCATTTGCAGCGATGGTAGGGCCGGCCCTGCCCCCTCAAATGCCTGCCAACGCCGCGAGAGCATTCGTTTGCGACATGCCTCTGTCGCAAACGGAAGCACCAACCAGGCGACGCCTCTTGCGCACAGAAAACGGGGATCGTTCGGTGGATAAGCGGTGCACAAGCGGGCGCAGGGCCGATGCCACGCGGGCTCCCGAAATCAGGTCATTTCCCGAGCAATATCAATAAGTTAACAACCAGAGACATACACAGAAGCGGTGGAACAGCCTGTGGAAAAGCTGTCCATACCAGTCCAGGGGCCGCGCAGGGCCTGACGTACGCTGAACTGATCGATATCCACTCAGGGCTGCGCGCGGGCGGAGTTGTCCACCTGCGACCGGGACGACAAGGGGAGGAACGCTGGGGATATGCACAGATTATGTGGATGAAGCTGTGCATAGACTGTTCGGTTAACGGCCCAGGCCAGTGCTGGCGGGGCTTACCGAGGCGAGAGCAAAAATCGAGCAGGATCAATGAGATAGCATCTGCTTGTGCACAAATACTGTGAGCAGTGCTGTGGGCTGTCTGTGGAAAACCGGCGCCAGGCCAGAGCCGATGCGGCTCCGGCGCAAGCGTGTGCTATTTGCTCAATGCGACTCAAGGCTTGAGCTTGCCGCTGCAGCTGCTGGATGCATTCACCAGACGCTGCTGCATGGCCTGATCAGGCGGCGACTGACGGCTCATGGCTTGCAGCTCGGCCTCGCTGAATTCCTGACTGACCTTGGTCGCGGCGCAGTCGCAATACGCCCTCAGCTGTGGCTCCTCGTAGCCTGCCGGGGCGCCCGCGATGCACTGCTGCACGAACTCGGTCTTGGCATTGTCGGACCACTCGGCGGCGGAGGCGGGTACGGCCACGACCAGTGGCAGCGCGATGGCGAGCAGGTGACGATAGGTCATATGAAACTCCTTCTCTTGATTGCGGAAGACGGGCCAGATGCCGCCCTCTGTAGTGGGAACACCATCCGCCGACACGAGTTCCCTCCCTGCGGCGAACGGTCATTCAGGATCCGACCCGGCAGTACGCATCGACACAACAAGTCGTCGCCGCCACGGACGTCCATCCCACCAGCCACGGAGTAAAGTGGTGGCTTTGCCGGCACCCTCGCCGGCTGCGACTCAGAAGGAACGCGCCAATGCCCGACAATGCCCAGCAATTCGCCAGCGACAACTATTCCGGCATCTGTCCCGAAGCCTGGGCAGCCATGGCCGAAGCCAACCTGGGCCACCAGCGCGCCTACGGCGATGACGAGTGGACGGCGCGCGCCGCCGATCACTTCCGCCGCCTGTTCGAGACCGACTGCGAGGTGTTCTTCGCCTTCAACGGCACAGCCGCCAACTCCCTGGCCCTGGCCTCGCTGTGCCAGAGCTACCACAGCGTGATCTGCTCGGAGACCGCGCACGTCGAGACCGACGAATGCGGCGCTCCGGAGTTCTTCTCCAACGGCTCCAAGCTGCTGCCGGCCCGGACCGACAACGGCAAGCTGACCCCGCAGGCGATTCGCGACGTGGCACTCAAGCGCCAGGACATCCACTACCCGAAACCGCGCGTGGTGACCCTCACCCAGGCCACCGAGGTCGGCACCGTTTACCGCCCCGAAGAGGTCCGCGCCATCAGCCAGACCTGCGAGGAACTCGGCCTGCACCTGCACATGGACGGCGCCCGCTTCTCCAACGCCTGCGCCTTCCTCGGCTGCAGCCCGGCGGAGCTGACCTGGAAGGCCGGCGTCGATGTGCTGTGCTTCGGCGGCACCAAGAACGGCATGGCCGTGGGCGAAGCCATCATCTTCTTCGACAAGGGCCTCGCCGAGGACTTCGACTACCGCTGCAAGCAGGCTGGCCAGCTGGCCTCGAAGATGCGCTACCTGTCGGCGCCCTGGGTCGGCATCCTGCAGGACGACGCCTGGCTGAAGTACGCCAACCACGCCAACCACTGCGCGCAACTGCTGGCCACGCTGGTTTCCGACGTACCGGGCGTCAGCCTGATGTTCCCGGTGGAGGCCAACGGTGTGTTCCTGCAGCTGTCGGAACCCGCCATCGCAGCCCTGACCGCCCGCGGCTGGCGCTTCTACACCTTCATCGGCGCCGGCGGCGCACGCTTCATGTGCAGCTGGGATACCGACGAAGCCCGCGTGCGCCAGCTGGCCGCCGATATCCGCGAAGTGATGGGGGCCTGAGCGGCACGCACGGGAGTGGATCTCGCCTGCAGCGGCAGGCCGCTGCAACCCGGATTGCATCCGGGCTACAAGGGGGCGTAGCGATCAGTAATCGATCGCCACGTCGCCCTTCGGCACGCTGCAGCAGGACAGGATGTAGCCCTCGGCGACGTCTTCGTCGGTGATGCCGCCATTGTGCTCCATCTCCACCTCGCCCGAGGTCTTCATGACCTTGCAGGTGCCGCAGATCCCCATGCCGCAGGCCTTGGGAATGTGCAGGCCGAGCTTGGCCGCCGCCGCATGCACGGTTTCCCCCGGCGCCACCCGGATGCTCTTGCCGGTACTGGAGAACTCCACCTGATTGAGCTCGCCAACCGGCACTTCCGGCGCGTCGGCCGCCTCGGCGGCCAGCTCCTTGACCTCGGCACGAATCTCCGGCGGCGTCGGCCCGAACGCCTCCTCGTGGTAGCGGCTCATGTCGTAGCCCGCCGCCTCGAGCAGGCGCTTGACCGCACCCATGTATGGGGTCGGGCCGCAGCAGAAGATTTCCCGCTCCAGGTAGTCCGGCGCCATCAGCTCCAGCATCGCCTTGTTCAGGTAGCCGCGATAGCCCGCCCAGGACTCGCCCAGGCCATGCTTCTCGCAAATCACATGCAGGCTGAAGTTGTTGATGCGCGCGGCCATATGCTCCAGCTCGCGCTGGTAGATGATGTCCTTCGGCGAGCGCGCGCTGTGCACGAACACCATGTCGACATTGGCGTTGGTGTCGTAGAACCAGCGCGCCATCGACATCACCGGCGTGATGCCGACCCCACCAGACAGGAACAGCACCTTGTCCGCCGGGAAGTCGATGGCGTTGAACAGCCCCACCGGCCCGTGCACCGGCACCTCGTCGCCTTCCTTGAGGTTGTCGTGCAGCCAGTTGGAAACCCGGCCGCCCGGTACCCGCTTGATGGTGATGGAGAAGCTGTAGGGCACCGACGGCGAGCTGGAGATGGTGTAGGAGCGCATGATCGGCTGCCCCTCGATCTCCAGTTCCAGGGTGACGAACTGCCCGGGCTTGAAGAAGAACAGCACCGGCTGATCGGCCATGAAGCAGAAGGTGCGCACGTCCCAGGTTTCCTGAATGACCTTGACGCAGCGCACCATGTGGCGGCCATTGGTCCAGGTCTGGGTAGTCACCGGATTGAGGAAGGCGTTGGCGGTCATGAACGACTCTCCACACGGCCGGACATCGGCCTAATTGCAGCGGATTGTGCGAAAGGCTGGCGGACGTCATTTATCCACCAGCGACATCCGCATGCTTATCGCGACCTGCCCCATTGCACGGGGCTCGGCGCGTCGGAAACGCATCCGGCCATGTCGCCCATGGATAAGGATTCGGCGCGGGCCGGATCCACACTCCGCCTCACCAAGCATGCGTGCCCAGAGCAGGCAGCAGCGACCGCTCGACACCTTGCGGCACAACCGTAACAGCCACTATTTCCGGCAGGTGCCAGGCACCCGCCAATGAGGAGTCATCATGGACTGCACCCAAAACCTGAGCCTGGGCGACCCGCTGGAGCCCGTCCGCAAGGCGACCGCACAGATGCTCAACGAGCGCGACCACAGCTTCTCGCTGCCGCAGCCCTTCTACAACGACGAGCGCCTGTTCCAGGTCGACATGCAGGAGATCTTCCACAAGGAATGGCTGATCGCCGGCATGACCTGCGAAATCCCGACCAAGGGCAACTTCCTCACCCTGCAGATCGGCGACAACCCGGTCATCGTCCTGCGCGGCAATGACGGTCAGGTGCATGCCTTCCACAACGTCTGCCGCCATCGCGGCTCGCGCCTGTGCGTCAGCGACAAGGGCAAGGTCGCCAAGCTGGTCTGCCCCTACCACCAGTGGACCTACGAACTGGACGGCCGCCTGCTGTTCGCCGGCACCGAGATGGGCGAAGGCTTCAACCTCGCCGACTACAGCCTCAAGCCGGTCGCCTGCAAGACCGCCGGTGGCTACATCTTCATCTCCCTGGCGGAAAACCCGCCAGCCATCGACGAGTTCCTCGCGACCCTGACGCACTACATGGAACCCTACGACATGGAGAACACCAAGGTGGCCGTGCAGACCACCCTGATGGAGAAGGCCAACTGGAAGCTGGTGCTCGAGAACAACCGCGAGTGCTACCACTGCAACGGCTCGCACCCCGAACTGCTCAACACCCTGCTGGAGTGGGACGACGTCACCGATCCGCGCGCCAGCCAGGCGTTCAAGGATCAGGTCGCCGAGTGCACCACCCGCTGGGACAAGGACAACATCCCCTACGCTCACGCCAGCTTCGGCCTGCGCAACCGCATCGTGCGCATGCCGCTGCTCAAGGGCACCGTATCCATGACCATGGATGGCAAGCAGGGCTGCAAGAAGCTGATGGGCCGCATCACCGACCCGGACCTCGGCTCGATGCGCATCCTGCACCTGCCACATTCGTGGAACCACTGCATGGGCGATCACATGATCGTCTTCACCGTGTGGCCGATCAGCGCCCAGGAAACCATGGTCACCACCAAGTGGCTGGTGCACAAGGATGCCGTGGAAGGCGTCGACTATGACGTCGCCCGCCTGCGCCAGGTATGGGACGCCACCAACGACCAGGACCGTCGCCTGGCCGAGGAAAACCAGCGCGGCATCAACTCCACCGCCTACCAGCCCGGCCCCTACTCGAAGACCTACGAGTTCGGCGTGATCAACTTCATCGACTGGTACAGCGAGCGCATGCTCAACAACCTCGGCGACACCCCGGCACAGTCGCTGCGCCAGGTGGCGGGCGAGTGATGACGCTCAGCCTGCTGCTGTTGATCGGTCTGACGGCCTACGGGCTGCTGGCCTGTCGACCACAGCGCGGCTGAGCGATGCAAAAAGCCCCGGCGTCCTCTCGGGCACCGGGGCCTGCTATTGGGCACTCGCATTCAGCACGAGCTGGATTGGCGAATTCAGGCAGCCTTGTCCACGGCCCGACGCCCCCGGTCACGGCGCCTCTTGTTGGCAAGACTCAGCCGGCGCACCAGGTGCCGCACCCGCCAGCGCAGGGGCTTGTTGATGGCGGCCAGCAACAGCGGGACCTCATCGGCGAAATCGACATCGTCCGTTTCATCGTGGATGTCCACGAAGACATGACGCTCGATAGCCTTGTTATCCGTCAGCGGCAACCCCGCCATCAACCGATAGAACGACCAGAAACTCTGGTTTCCCGTGCTCTGATAGAACGTAACGGCCTGCATCAGTGCAGCACGGGCACGCTCACGGTCAGCATCTGCGATACGTACCGCGAACAACTCGCCATAGTTCTTGAAGGTATAGGCACTACGCCCATCACGCCCATAGAAGCGTGTCGCCCGGGACGCCAGGATCTTGTCGATGGCCGCCTCGGAGTAATACACGTCGCTGTAGAGCACGAGCAGATCGCCCGCACCTACCACCGCCTCCGCCGCGAGCAGGCTGTGCGCCTTGGTTTCTCGCTGCAACGGACACCAGCTGAGCACCGGATAGCGCGCCAGCACCTCATTGCCGGTAAGCAGCCAGGGAGTCTCTACGCCCCGCTCCCCAAGCAGACGCAGTGTGCGCCCCAGGAGGGTTTCACCGCGCACCTTGATCAGTTGCTTCGGCGCCGCTGGCTCGGTCCAGCGCTCCTGCTTGACGCCGTTTTCCGCAGCCAGAATTAGAACTGTCAGGCCATTCATTGGCATACATCTCCCTGATCTGTGCATGGCACAGGCACCGGACACAAATAAGCGAATTTCAGCGGCAAATAATATCAAAGCGCCACTTCACAGGCGTCAATAAATTCAAGCTCACCAGCGTTTTCGATCAACGGCTACCAGCCGAAGCAGCAGACACCAAGAGGAACATAAGCGACGAAAGCCCCGCCAGATCGCTCTGGCGGGGCTTTCCCTTGCAACTTGCAGCGTGCTGCTGGTAGCTGCCGTCAGACCTTGGCGCGTTCGAAACGCTTGCGGTCGTTCTCGTTCAGGTACTTCTTGCGCAGACGGATCGACTTCGGCGTCACTTCCACCAGCTCGTCGTCGGCGATGAATTCCAGCGCCTGCTCGAGGGTGAACTTGATCGGCGGCACCAGAGCGATGACTTCGTCCTTGCCGGAAGCTCGCATGTTGTCGAGCTTCTTGCCCTTGGTGGGGTTGATCACCAGGTCGTTGTCACGGCTGTTGATACCGGCCAGCTGGCCTTCGTAGATTTCCTGGCCCGGCTCGAGGAACAGCTTGCCGCGCGCCTGCAGGGTTTCCAGCGAATAGGTCAGCGCGGTGCCGGTGGCCATGGAGACCAGTACACCGTTCTGACGGTTGGACACTTCACCGGCCTTGATCGCGCCGTAGTGGCTGAAGGTCGAGGTCAGGATGCCGCTGCCCGAGGTCAGGGTCAGGAAGTTGTTACGGAAGCCGATCAGGCCACGTGCCGGGATGGTGTACTCCAGGCGGATACGACCCTTGCCGTCGGGGATCATGTTGGTCAGATCGCCCTTGCGCAGGCCCATCTGCTCCATCACCGAACCCTGATGCTGCTCTTCGATGTCGATGGTGACGTTCTCGTACGGTTCCTGCTTGTCGCCGGCCTCGTTCTCGATGATCACCACTTCCGGACGGCCAACGGCCAGTTCGAAGCCTTCACGGCGCATGGTTTCGATCAGTACCGACAGGTGCAGCTCGCCACGGCCGGAGACCTTGAACTTCTCAGGAGTCTCGCCCGGCTCGACACGCAGCGCCACGTTGTGCAGCAGCTCCTTGTCCAGACGGTCCTTGATGTTGCGGCTGGTGACGAACTTGCCTTCCTTGCCGGCGAACGGCGAGTCGTTGACCTGGAAGGTCATGCTCACGGTCGGCTGGTCGACGGTCAGCGGCGGCAGGGCCTCGACGTTGTTCTGGTCGCACAGGGTGTCGGAGATGAACAGCTCGTCCATGCCCGATACGCAGACGATGTCGCCCGCAGTAGCTTCCTGCACTTCGACGCGCTGCAGACCGGAGTGACCCATGATCTTCAGGATGCGGCCGTTGCGCTTCTTGCCGTCGGCGCCGATGGCGGTCACCGGGCTGTTGGCCTTGATGGTGCCGCGGGCGATGCGGCCGATACCGATCACGCCGAGGAAGCTGTTGTAGTCCAGCTGGGAGATCTGCATCTGGAACGGGCCGGTGGCATCGACGACCGGTGCCGGCACGTGGTCGACGATGGCCTGGAACAGGGCGTCCATGTTGTCGTCCATGTTCTCGTGATCCATACCAGCGATGCCGTTCAGGGCCGAGGCGTAGACGATGGGGAAGTCCAGCTGCTCGTCGGTGGCGCCGAGGTTGTCGAACAGGTCGAAGATCTGGTCGATGACCCAGTCAGGACGCGCGCCCGGACGGTCGATCTTGTTGACCACGACGATCGGACGCAGACCGGCCTTGAACGCCTTCTGGGTCACGAAGCGGGTCTGCGGCATCGGGCCGTCCTGAGCGTCGACCACCAGCAGCACGGAGTCGACCATGCTCATCACACGCTCCACTTCACCGCCGAAGTCGGCGTGTCCGGGGGTGTCGACGATGTTGATGTTGTAGTCGCCCCACTTCAGTGCGGTGTTCTTCGCCAGAATGGTGATGCCGCGCTCTTTCTCCTGGTCGTTGGAGTCCATCACGCGCTCGTTTTCCGCTTCTTTGCGGTCGAGGGTGCCGGACAGACGCAGCAGTTTGTCGACGAGGGTGGTTTTGCCATGGTCGACGTGGGCGATGATGGCGATGTTGCGCAGATTTTCGATCACTGTTTTTTCCTAGAAAGAGAGCCGCGAGCCGCAAGCGGCAAGCTGCAAGATAAAGCCAAAGAAAAGCCTAAAAACATGACGGATTCAGGTGTCGCAGTCGGGAGGATGCCTGCGGCGCCGCGCACTGCGTCTGATATGTCCTTTCATGGTGACTGCACGCGCCCGTCTTGCGGCTGGTGGCTTGCAGCTTGCGGCTGCCCGAAGGGCCTGTACACGCGCACATTGGCATGCCCCTCGCTCAGCAGGTGGTGGGCATGCAGGCGACTCATCACGCCCTTGTCGCAATACAGCAGGTACTGGCGATTCTCATCCAGTTCCTTGAATTTGTTGTTCAGCGCATAGAAGGGCAGCGCCTGCACTTCGACGCCGGGCACCTCGAGCGGCTCGTCTTCGGCGGCATCGGGATGGCGGATGTCGATGACGATCTGTCCGGCCAGCGCCTCGGAAACGGTCTCGACCTGCACATCCTTGCCCAGCTCGTCGATCACCCGATCGATCGGCAGCTGGGTCGCGCGCTCCAGGGCACGCTCGAGAATGGCCATGTCGAACAGCGCTTCTTCCTTCTCCACGCGGTAACCACGCGCCTTGGTGGTCGGGTTGACCGAGATCACCCCGCAGTACTCGGGCATGTTCTTGGCGAACTCGGCGGTGCCGATCTGCGTGGCGGTATCGATGATGTCCTGCTTGTGGCTGGCGATCAGCGGGCGCATCACCAGCATGTCGGTGGCCGAGTCGATCACCGCCAGGTTGGTCAGCGTCTGGCTGGACACCTGGCTGATCGCCTCGCCGGTCACCAGCGCCTCGATATCCAGGCGCTCGGCCACGCGGGTCGCGGCACGCAGCATCATGCGCTTGAGGATCACGCCCATCTGGCTGTTGTCGACCTTGGAGAGAATCTCGCCGACCACCTCTTCGAACGGCACGCTGATGAACAGCACGCGCTGCGAGCGGCCGAACTTCTGCCAGATATAGTGCGCAACCTCCATCACGCCCAGCTCATGGGCACGACCGCCGAGATTGAAGAAGCAGAAGTGGCTGACCAGGCCGCGGCGCATCATCTGATAAGCCGCCACGGTGGAGTCGAAGCCGCCACTCATCAGCACCAGGGTCTGCTCCAGCGAGCCCAGCGGATAGCCGCCCAGGCCTTCGTGACGATGGTGCACCACGAACAGGCGCTGGTCGCGGATCTCCATGCGCACTTCGACTTCCGGCTTCTTCAGGTCGATACCGGCGGCAGCGCACTCCTGACGCAGTCGGCTGCCGACATGGCGCTCGACATCGATGGAGCTGAACGCATGCTTGCCGCCGCGCTTGCAACGCACGGCGAAGATCTTGCCCGGCAGCTGGTCGGCGTAGTGGCGCTTGCAGTGCTCGGTGATCTCGTCGAGGTCACCCAGCGGGTACTCGTTGACTTCGAGGAACAGACCGATGCCCGGCGTGTTGCGCAGGCGTTCGGTCATCTCGGCGAGCAGGCGCGGATCGTCCAGGTCGGTCTCGACCTCCAGGTTGTCCCACACACCGGTCACCCGCAGTGCGGGGTCGAGGTCGCGCAGCACGGCACGGATGTTCTTCCCCAACTGGCGGATGAACTGCTTGCGCACCGGGCGACTCTTGATGGTGATTTCAGGGAAAACTTTGACGATCAGTTTCATGGATAAGGCGCCCGCTCGAGGCGACGAAAAAACAGGGGCGCGGATTATAGCGGAAATTGCTCAAGCTTTGACCAAAAATACTGCAACGAACACTACGCGCACCAAAATCGGGCATTGCCATAATTTACAGCCCCATATCAGTGCAAATATCTCCAGGGAAATTCCGCGCAGCCGGCGCCATGCCTGAGTTTCCAGGCTTCTGCCCAATACAGGGCACTGGCATGCAATTTGCTCCCTTGTGAGGCAGGTCGCCCTGACGGACTATCCCGCCGGGCTTCACCGTACATTCGAGGCTCATAGATAGGAGCCTTTTCCACCTGGAGGACAACATGTCTAAGGCTGTTCAACTGATCAAAGAACACGACGTGAAGTGGGTAGACCTGCGCTTCACCGACACCAAGGGCAAGCAGCACCACGTGACCATGCCGGCCCGTGACGCCCTGGACGAAGATTTCTTCGAGCACGGCAAGATGTTCGACGGCTCGTCCATCCATGGCTGGAAAGGCATCGAAGCCTCCGACATGATCCTGATGCCGGTCGACGAGACCGCCGTACTGGATCCGTTCACCGAAGAACCGACCCTGATCCTGGTCTGCGACATCATCGAGCCGAGCACCATGCAGGGCTATGACCGCGACCCGCGTTCCATCGCCAAGCGCGCCGAAGAGTTCCTGAAGTCCACCGGCATCGGCGACACCGTATTCGTCGGCCCGGAGCCCGAGTTCTTCATCTTCGATGAAGTCAAGTTCAAATCCGACATCTCCGGCTCGATGTTCAAGATCTACTCCGAGCAAGGTTCCTGGATGACCGACGGCGACGTCGAAGGCGGCAACAAGGGTCACCGCCCGGCCGTCAAGGGCGGTTACTTCCCGGTTCCGCCGTGCGACCACGACCACGAAATCCGTACCGCCATGTGCAACGCCATGGAAGAGATGGGTCTGGTCGTCGAAGTGCACCACCACGAAGTGGCCACTGCCGGTCAGAACGAAATCGGCGTGAAGTTCAACACCCTGGTCAACAAGGCTGACGAAGTTCAGACCCTGAAGTACTGCGTGCACAACGTGGCCGACGCCTACGGCAAGACCGCCACCTTCATGCCGAAGCCGCTGTACGGCGACAACGGCTCGGGCATGCACGTGCACATGTCGATCTCCAAGGACGGCAAGAACACCTTCTCCGGTGAAGGCTATGCCGGCCTGTCCGAGACTGCCCTGTACTTCATCGGCGGCATCATCAAGCACGGTAAGGCCCTGAACGGCTTCACCAACCCGTCGACCAACTCCTACAAGCGTCTGGTTCCGGGCTTCGAAGCACCGGTCATGCTGGCCTACTCGGCCCGCAACCGCTCCGCCTCGATCCGTATCCCGTACGTCGCCAGCCCGAAAGCCCGCCGCATCGAAGCGCGCTTCCCGGACCCGGCTGCCAACCCGTACCTGGCCTTCGCCGCTCTGCTGATGGCCGGTCTGGACGGTATCCAGAACAAGATCCACCCGGGCGATGCCGCTGACAAGAACCTCTACGATCTGCCGCCGGAAGAAGGCAAGCTGATCCCGCAGGTTTGCGGCAGCCTGAAAGAAGCCCTGGAAGAGCTGGACAAGGGCCGCGCGTTCCTGACCAAGGGCGGCGTGTTCTCCGACGACTTCATCGATGCCTACATCGAGCTGAAGAGCGAAGAAGAAATCAAGGTACGTACCTTCGTACACCCGCTGGAATACGACCTGTACTACAGCGTCTAAGCCAGTGCCGCGCCGCCTTCGGGCGGCGCGTTCGAAAGCCCCGCCCGGCCCTGCCAGGCGGGGCTTTTTTCATTTCAGAGGCAGACGCGGCGTAGCTGATTTAGGGTCGGGCATCACAGCCACGACGCCCTGCGCTTGCCAGGAATCCTCAGCAGTGCAAGGCTTAGCGCATCATCCGCGGAAGGATCGGCCCATGCGCCCGTTACTCGCCTGCCTGTTGCTCGCCCTGGCCCTGCCGGCCAGCGCGCAGATCTACAAATACACCGACGCCAACGGCAACACGGTGTTCACCAATCAGCCACCGGAAGGCACGCCCAGCGAGAGCGTCACCCTGCCGCGCACCAACACGGTCGACATGAAGACGCCGAACGTCCCGGCCGACCAGAAGCACGACAGCGACACCAGCCAGAGCGCAGCGCCCTACTCCGCGCTGAGCCTGCAGGGCATTCCTGACGAAGAGGCAATGCGCGCCAACAACGGCACCTTCATCGTCAGCGTGAACATCCAGCCACGCCTGCAAGCCGGCCACCGCCTGCGCCTGATCCTCGACGGCGAGCCCTACGGCCAGGCGAGCAATGTCCCGAGCCTGCAACTGACCAACCTCGACCGTGGCGAGCACAGCCTGGCCGTCGCGGTGATGGCCGGTGATCGCATCGTCCAGCAGAGCGCGACGGAGACCTTCACCGTGCAGCGCATCAGCGTCAACAGCCCGGCTCGTGGCGCGCCGTGAAGCCCCCCATCACCATGCGGACGCTGTTGCTCGGCCTGCTGCTCATGACCCAAACCGCCCTGGCCCAGGTGTACACCTACATCGACGCCGAGGGTAACCGCGTGTTCACGGACAAACCGCGCAGCAGCAGCGCCGAACGGGTGATCCTCGCCCCGTCCAACAGCGCGCAGCTCAACGCGCCGGCACCGACCGTGCGCGTGGCCCCGGCGCCCGCCGTGACTAAACCGGTCATGCACTATCAGGTCCTGCGCATCCTCGTCCCCGAGCCCGACGCCTCGATTCACAATGGCTCCGGCGACATGATCGTCACCCTCACCAGCGAACCCGGCCTGTTGCCAGGGCACAGCTATCGCCTGCTGCTAGATGGCGAGCTGCAGGGCGAGGCGAGCCGCAGCCCGGTGTTCTCGCTGCAGCACGTCGACCGCGGCACCCATCAGCTGGCCGCGGAAATCATCGACGCCGCCGGGCTCATCGTCGAGCGCACACCGCCACAACCGTTCCACATGCACCGGATGAGCCTGGCGCAGAAGCGCAAGGTCAACCCCTGCAAGAAGAACGACTACGGCGTACGTCCCGAGTGCCCGCTCAAGGACAAACCCAAGGAAGACGTGAGCATCCTGCCCTTCTTCTGACAGAGCGCACCTTTATGGTGCGCACTGACGCACCACCTCCTAAACTCTCCCTGTTTTGGGTCGTTTTTCCCCGCCCAGCCGCGCCGCCACACAACCAAAACCTGGCAGACCGCACAAAAAATGCGTCTTTTCGGGGCCTTGGTTTGCTTCTTGCATTTTCCTGCCCATTGCCGGAACGCGCTGCCTATGACCATCAACGACGCACTGCACCGCCTGCTACTCGACAACCTGACCACCGCCACCCTGTTGCTCAACAGCCAGCTGTGCCTTGAGTACATGAACCCGGCGGCGGAAATGCTCCTGGCCGTCAGCGGCCAGCGCAGCCATGGTCAGTTCATCAGCGACCTGTTCACCGAATCGCCTGAAGCGCTGACTTCACTGCGCCAGGCGGTGGAACAGGCGCATCCGTTCAACAAGCGCGAAGCCGTGCTGACCTCGGTCACCGGCCAGACGCTGACCGTGGACTACGCGGTGACCCCGCTGTTCAGCAAGGGCGAGACCCTGCTGCTGCTGGAGGTGCACCCACGCGACCGCCTGTTGCGCATCACCAAGGAAGAGGCGCAGCTGTCCAAGCAGGAGACCACCAAGCTGCTGGTACGCGGCCTGGCTCACGAGATCAAGAACCCGCTCGGCGGCATTCGCGGCGCGGCTCAGTTGCTCTCGCGCGAACTGCCCAACGAAGACCTCAAGGACTACACCAACGTCATCATCGAGGAGGCCGACCGCCTGCGTAACCTGGTCGACCGCATGCTCGGCTCGAACAAGCTGCCGTCGCTGGCGATGACCAACGTGCATGAGGTGCTGGAGCGCGTCGCCAACCTGATCGAGGCGGAAAGCCAGGGCGGCATCACCCTGGTGCGCGACTACGACCCGAGCATTCCCGACCTGCTCATCGATCGTGAGCAGATGATCCAGGCCGTGCTCAACATCGTGCGCAACGCCATGCAGGCGATCGCCGGGCAGAAGCACGACATGGGCCTTGGGCGCATCAGCCTGCGCACCCGCACCCTGCGCCAGTTCACCATCGGCCACACCCGCCACCGCCTGGTGGTCAAGGTGGAGATCATCGACAACGGCCCCGGTATTCCGCCGGAGCTGCAGGAAACCATCTTCTATCCCATGGTCAGTGGCCGTGCCGACGGCACCGGCCTGGGCCTGGCCATCACCCAGAACATCATCAGCCAGCATCAAGGCCTGATCGAATGCGAGAGCTATCCCGGCCACACCGTATTCTCGATCTTCCTGCCGCTGGAACAAGGAGCGCCCACGCCATGAGCCGCAGTGAAACCGTCTGGATTGTCGACGACGATCGTTCCATCCGCTGGGTACTGGAAAAGGCCCTGCAACAGGAAGGCATGACCACCCAGAGTTTCGACAGTGCCGACGGTGTCCTCGCCCGCCTGACCCGCCAGCAGCCGGACGTGATCATCTCCGACATCCGCATGCCCGGCGCCAGTGGCCTCGACCTGCTGGCGCGCATTCGCGAGCTGTATCCACGCCTGCCGGTGATCATCATGACCGCGCACTCCGACCTGGACAGCGCGGTGGCCAGCTACCAGGGCGGCGCCTTCGAGTACCTGCCCAAGCCGTTCGACGTCGACGAGGCCGTGTCGCTGGTCAAGCGCGCCTTCCAGCATGCCCAGGAACAGCAGAGCCTGGCCGCCCCCGCCGCCCAGGCGCGCACACCCGAGATCATCGGCGAGGCGCCGGCGATGCAGGAGGTGTTCCGTGCGATTGGCCGGCTGTCCCACTCCAACATCACCGTGCTGATCAACGGCGAATCCGGGACCGGCAAGGAGCTGGTGGCGCATGCCCTGCACCGCCACAGCCCGCGCGCCGCAGCACCCTTCATCGCCCTGAACATGGCGGCGATCCCCAAGGACCTGATGGAGTCCGAGCTGTTCGGCCACGAGAAAGGCGCCTTCACCGGTGCGGCCAACCAGCGCCGTGGACGCTTCGAGCAGGCCGACGGCGGCACCCTGTTCCTCGACGAGATCGGCGACATGCCGGCCGACACCCAGACGCGCCTGTTGCGCGTACTGGCCGATGGCGAGTTCTACCGCGTCGGCGGCCACACCCCGGTGAAGGTGGACGTGCGCATCATCGCCGCGACCCACCAGAACCTGGAAACCCTGGTGCAGGCCGGCAAGTTCCGTGAAGACCTGTTCCACCGCCTCAACGTCATTCGCATCCACATCCCGCGCCTGGCCGACCGCCGCGAGGACATCCCGACCCTGGCCAACCACTTCCTCGCCCGCGCCGCGCAGGAACTGGCAGTGGAGCCCAAGCTGCTCAAGAGCGAAACCGAGGACTACCTCAAGCACCTGCCCTGGCCGGGCAACGTGCGCCAGCTGGAGAACACGTGCCGCTGGATCACGGTGATGGCCTCGGGCCGCGAAGTGCATGTCGACGACCTGCCGCCGGAACTGCTGACCCAACCGCAGGATGCCGCGCCCGTCACCAACTGGGAGCAGGCGCTGCGCCTGTGGGCCGACCAGGCCCTGGCCCGTGGCCAGTCCAACCTGCTCGACAGCGCGGTACCGGCCTTCGAGCGCATCATGATCGAGACAGCCCTCAAGCACACCGCCGGCCGCCGTCGGGATGCCGCACTGCTGCTGGGCTGGGGTCGCAACACCCTGACCCGCAAGATCAAGGAGCTGGGCATGAAGGTCGACGGCGGGGACGACGACGACAGCGACGACTGATCCCGCCGAGTCACGAAAAAAGGGCATCCCACAGGATGCCCTTTTCATTTCCCCGGATTGCATCCGGGCTACGGAACCGTCTCCCCTCTGACGTTTGCTTGAGAGGGAGCAGACCGTACATAGCGCCGGCCTCTGCCGCTCAAGCGCGCTGCGCGTTCTTCAGCGAGACCTGCGTGTTCAGCGTCCAGAAATCGTAGAGCACGCCGATCAGGAACAGACCGCCGGTGAACAGGTAGATGATCCCGGTGATCCACTTGCCCTGGTACATGCGATGCACGCCGAACACACCAAGGAAGGTCAGCAGGATCCAGGCCACGTTGTAGTCGGTGTCGCCGGCGGTGAAGCGCAGGTCGGCCTCGCGGTCCATCGAGGGGATCAGGAACAGGTCGATGATCCAGCCGATGAAGAACAGGCCGAGGGTGAAGAACCAGATGGTGCCGGTGACCGGCTTGCCGTAGTAGAAACGGTGCGAACCGAGGAAACCGAAGATCCACAGCAGGTAGCCGATCAGCTTGCTGTGCGTGTCCTGTCGTTGCATGAGGAACTCCTTGTGCGAGATACGATTCAGACGCTGCGCGCCAGGCGAAGGTTGCATGCCTGCCACGGCAAGGCAACAGGACGAACTGCTTGATAGCTGTACGGCGCCCATATACTGTATAAAAAAACAGTATCGATATCGCCCGCCATGCAACTGATCGAAAAACTCACCATCCTCGCCGACGCCGCCAAGTACGACGCCTCCTGCGCCAGCAGCGGCGCACCCAAGCGCAGTTCCAGGGGCAAGGACGGCATCGGCTCGACCAACGGCATGGGCATCTGCCACAGCTACACGCCGGATGGCCGCTGCGTGGCGCTGCTCAAGGTCCTGCTGACCAATTTCTGCCTGTACGACTGCCAGTACTGCATCAATCGCCGCTCCAGTGACGTGCCACGTGCGCGCTTCACCCCCGAGGAAGTGGTCACCCTGACCCTCGACTTCTACAAGCGCAACTGCATCAGCGGCCTGTTCCTCAGCTCCGGCATCATCCGCTCGGCCGACTACACCATGGAGCAGCTGATCCGCGTCGCCAGGCTGCTGCGCGAACAGCACCAGTTCCGTGGCTACATCCACCTCAAGACCATTCCCGACGCCGCGCCGGAGCTGATCGCCGAGGCCGGCCTGTATGCCGACCGCCTCAGCGTCAACATCGAGCTGCCCACCGAGACCAGCCTGGTCCGCCTCGCCCCGGAGAAGAACGTCGGCAGCATTCACCAGGCCATGCACAACATCCACCAGGGCGAACGCGAAGCACGGGAAGAACGGCGGGCACCGCGCTTCGCCCCGGCCGGGCAGAGCACGCAGATGATCGTCGGCGCCGACGCCACCGATGACAGCACCATCCTGCACAACGCCCAGAGCCTGTACCACGACTACCGCCTGCGCCGCGTCTACTACTCGGCCTTCAGCCCGATTCCGCAGAGCCCCGGGAGCGTGCCGTTCGAAGCCCCGCCACTGCTGCGCGAACACCGCCTGTACCAGGCCGACTTCCTCATGCGCGGCTACGGCTTCAGCGCCACCGAGCTGCTCGACGGCCCCGGCAACCTGGCGCTGGACATCGACCCCAAGCTGGCCTGGGCACTGGCCAACCGCGAGCAGTTTCCCGTCGACCTCAACCGCGCCGACGAAACCCTGATCGCCCGCGTCCCGGGCATCGGCGTGCTGAGTGCACGCCGCCTGGGGGCGCTGAGGCGGGAACGACGCATCCGTTTCGAAGACCTGACCCGCCTGCGCTGCGTGCTGGAGAAGGCCAAGCCGTTCATCGTCACCCAGGATTACCGGCCGCCGCGTGGCGAACACGAGTCCGTGGTGCTGCGCCAGCAACTGCGCGATACCCCGGCGCAGATGGCGCTGTGGTGATGCACGGCCTGCGCTTCGACGGCACCTTCGCCACCTGGCGCCAGGTGGCGCGCCGTGCCCTGCTGCAAGGCCTGGCGCCGCATCAGCTGCAATGGCAGGACGACGAGGCGGCCCCCGGTCTGTTCGACCAGCCTGCCGAGCGGACGCAGGAACCCAGCGGACGCCTGCGCGTATCGCCCGAGCTGCTGGAACTGCTGGAGAGCGCCGCGCAGTATCGCGGCGATGAGCGCTGGAGCCTGCTCTACCGCGTGCTCTGGCGCTTCGTCCAGGGTGAGCGCAGCGCCGTGCTGGCCGGCGACCCCGACGGCAGCGAGCTGCACCGTCGCCTCAAGGCCGTGCGCCGCGAAGCCCATCACCTGCATGCCTTCGTGCGCTTCCAGCCATGCGTGGCCCCCGCTGCGCCGGACTTCGTCGCCTGGTTCGAGCCCGCTCACGACATCCTCGCCGCGGCCAGCGGTCATTTCGCCGAACGCCTGGGCAAGCACAGCTGGCTGATCGCGACGCCACGTGACGGCGTGTACTGGGATGGCCAGTGCCTGCAGCACGAGCGGCACTGTCCGGCCCAATGGCAGGATTGGGCGCAGCAACCCGATGACAGTGGTCAGGCGCTGTGGCGCGCCTATTACGGCAGCACCTTCAACCCGGCGCGGCTCAATCGCACGGCCATGCAGCAGCACTTGCCGCTGAGGTTCTGGAAGAACCTGCCGGAAGGCCCGCTGATCCCGCAGTTGATGAGCGAGGCGCGCGCCGGTGCCCAGCGCGATGGCCAGGCACGGGTGCTGGCCGGCAGGAAGGGCAAACGCATTGCCCGGATGAACGAAGGGGACGCCTTGCGTCCCCTCTCAGACATCAGCGGAAGCGACGCCCCGGATCTTCCTCGCTGACCTCCAGCTCCAGGCCCTTGGCCATGCTGGTGAGGTGGTCGCCATCGGTCTCCGAACCGAGCTTGATCATCAGGCGCAGGTCGTTCGCCGAGTCGGCGTAGAGCAAGGCATCCTCGTAGGTGATCTCGCCCTGGGTGTAGAGGTTGTACAGCGCCTGGTCGAAGGTCTGCATGCCCTGCTCGGTGGAGCGTTTCATCAGGCCCTTGAGCTCGTGCACCTCACCCTTGCGGATCAGGTCGGCAGCCAGCGGGGTGTTGATCAGCACCTCGATCACCGCGCGGCGGCCCTTGCCATCCGGAGTCGGCACCAGCTGCTGGGCAACGATGGCCTTGAGGTTGAGCGACAGGTCCATCCACACCTGGTTCTGCCGGTCCGCCGGGAAGAAGTTGATGATGCGGTCCAGCGCCTGGTTGGCGTTGTTGGCGTGCAGGGTCGCCAGGCACAGGTGGCCGGTCTCGGCGAATGCCACGGCGTGGTCCATGGTCTCGCGGGTGCGCACCTCACCGATGAGAATCACGTCCGGCGCCTGACGCAGGGTGTTCTTCAGCGCCACCTCGAAGGACTCGGTGTCGATGCCGACCTCGCGCTGGGTGACGATGCAGTTCTGGTGCTGGTGGATGTACTCGATCGGGTCTTCGATGGAGATGATGTGGCCGCTGCTGTTCTTGTTGCGGTAGCCGATCATCGCCGCCAGCGAGGTGGACTTACCGGTACCGGTCGCACCGACGAACAGCACCAGGCCGCGCTTGGTCAGCGCCAGCTTCTTGAGAATTTCCGGCAGCTTGAGGTCATCGATGGTGGGGATGTTGGTCTCGATGCGACGCAGCACCATGCCCACCAGGTTGCGCTGGTAGAAGGCACTGACGCGAAAGCGACCGATGCCGCGCGCGCTGATGGCGAAGTTGCACTCGTGGTTCTCGGCGAAATCGCGGCGTTGCGCCTCGTTCATCACGCCGAGCACGGTTTCGCGAGTCTGCTCCGGCGACATGGGGTTCTTGGTCACGGGCATGATCTTGCCGTTGACCTTCATCGACGGCGGCACGCCGGCAGTGATGAACAGGTCGGAGCCACCTTTTTCGACCATCAGGCGCAGCAGTTTTTCGAATTCCATCGTCGCTCTCGCAAATCCACACGCACTGTTCGGCACTCAGCGGCGCATGCGGGCGTGCTCCACACGCGCCGGCCGAACGGTTTAGAAGTTTTCCGGGGTCTTGGCCTTTTCCCGCGCACTGTCGCGGCTGACCAACCCCTTGCTGACCAGGGTCTTGAGGCAGGCATCGAGGGTCTGCATGCCCAGCGCACCACCGGTCTGGATCGCCGAGTACATCTGCGCGACCTTGTCCTCACGGATCAGGTTACGGATGGCCGGCGTACCGATCATGATTTCGTGAGCGGCCACACGACCACCGCCGATCTTCTTCAGCAGGGTCTGCGAGATCACCGCCTGCAGCGATTCGGAGAGCATCGAGCGAACCATCGATTTCTCCTCGGCCGGGAACACGTCGACCACCCGGTCGATGGTCTTGGCGGCGGAGGTGGTGTGCAGGGTGCCGAAGACCAGGTGACCGGTTTCCGCGGCGGTCAGCGCCAGACGGATGGTCTCCAGGTCACGCATCTCACCGACCAGGATGATGTCCGGGTCTTCCCGCAGTGCCGAGCGCAGGGCTTCGGAGAAGCCGTGGGTATCGCGGTGCACCTCGCGCTGGTTGACCAGGCACTTCTTCGACTCGTGAACGAATTCGATCGGGTCTTCGATGGTGAGGATGTGGTGGTACTTGTTGCTGTTGAGGTAGTCGAGCATCGCCGCCAGGGTGGTCGACTTGCCCGAACCGGTCGGGCCGGTGACCAGCACCAGGCCGCGCGGCACGTCGGTGATCTTGCGGAACACGTCGCCCATGCCGAGGTCTTCCATGGTCAGTACCTTGGACGGAATGGTACGGAACACCGCACCGGCGCCACGGTTCTGGTTGAAGGCGTTGACCCGGAAACGCGCGACGCCAGGCACTTCGAAGGAGAAGTCGGTCTCGAGGAACTCTTCGAAATCCTTGCGCTGCTTGTCATTCATGATGTCGTAGATCAGCGCATGCACCTGCTTGTGATCCAGCGGCGGCAGGTTGATGCGGCGAACATCGCCGTCTACGCGGATCATCGGCGGCAGACCGGCCGAGAGGTGCAAATCCGACGCGCCTTGCTTGGCGCTGAAGGCAAGCAGCTCAGTGATATCCATGGGACTCCCCAATTACAAGCAAGCAGGTAGAATGCCGCGACCCATTGGACGGTGTTCACACGGCAGCGCGCAGCGGTCAGGCGGGGTGCAATCAGGCGAAAAGTGGCACGTACGAGCCGTACATGAGCATTTTTCGGCTGATTCCAGCGCGGCATGGCCGGGCACAGCGACGTGTAGACACCCTCTCGAACGGCAGGGCTGATAGAGCGCAAGTAATGTCCACGATAGCAGAGAATATTGCAAAGGTCGGAGCGCGCATCCGTGAGGCGGCGCAAGCCTCGCAGCGCAATTTGCAGGATATCGGCCTGCTGGCGGTGAGCAAGACCAAGCCTGCGGACGCCGTTCGCGAGGCCCATGCCGCCGGCCTGCGCGATTTTGGCGAGAACTACCTGCAGGAAGCCCTGGAAAAACAGGCCGCTTTGAGCGACCTGCCCTTGATCTGGCACTTCATCGGCCCCATTCAGTCGAACAAGACCCGGCCCATCGCCGAGCATTTCGACTGGGTACATTCGGTGGATCGCCTGAAAATCGCCCAACGCCTGTCCGACCAGCGCCCGGCGCACCTGCCCGCGCTGAACATCTGCCTGCAGGTCAACGTCAGCCTCGAGGCCAGCAAATCCGGCTGCAGCCCCGAGGAACTGCCGGAGCTGGCCAGGGCCATCAGCGCCCTGCCCAACCTCAGGTTGCGCGGGCTGATGGCGATTCCCGAAGCCACCGACGATATCGCCGCGCAACACGCCGCCTTCGCTCGTCTGCGCCAGTTGCGCGACGACCTGGCGCTGAACCTCGACACCCTGTCCATGGGCATGAGCCATGACCTGGAGGCCGCCATCGCCGAAGGCGCCACCTGGGTACGCATCGGCACCGCCCTGTTCGGCGCCCGCGACTACGGCCAGCCCACTCACTGAATGAAGGAATTCCTGCAATGAGCAACCCGATCATCACCTTCGTCGGCGCCGGCAACATGGCCGCCAGCCTGATTGGCGGCCTGCGCGCCCAGGGAGTGGAGGCCAGCGCCATCCGTGCCAGCGAACCAGGCACCGAGCAGCGTGAGCGCCTGCAACAGGCACACGGCATCGCCACTTTCGGCAACAACGCCGAGGCCATCGCCGGCGCCGACCTGATCGTGCTGGCGGTCAAGCCGCAGGTCATGAAAGCGGTCTGCCTGGACCTGGCGCCACACCTCGCGCCCAACCAGGTGATCATCTCCATCGCCGCCGGCATCAGTTGCGCCAGCCTGGAAGGCTGGCTGGGCGAACGCCCGCTGGTGCGCTGCATGCCCAATACGCCGGCCCTGCTGCGCCAGGGCGTTTCCGGCCTGTTCGCCAACCCAAGAGTCAGCAGTGCGCAGAAGGCGCAGGCGGAGCAGGTCCTGAGCGCCGTGGGCCTGGCCCTGTGGCTGGACGAGGAAAGCCAGCTCGACGCCGTGACCGCCGTTTCCGGCAGCGGCCCGGCCTATTTCTTCCTGCTGATCGAGGCGATGACCGCTGCCGGCGAGCAGCTCGGCCTGCCGCGCGAGACCGCCGCGCAGCTGAGCATCCAGACCGCACTGGGCGCCGCACGCATGGCCAGCGAGAGCGATGTCGACGCAGCCGAGCTGCGCCGCCGCGTCACCTCGCCGAACGGCACCACCGAAGCGGCGATCAAAACCTTCCAGGCCGGCGGCTTCGAAGCGCTGGTGCAACAGGCACTCAATGCCGCCGCCAACCGTTCCGCCGAACTGGCCGAACAGCTCGGTCAATAAGGAGACAGCATGTCCGGACTCATCGAAGCGCTGATCTACATCATCCAGACCCTCGGCAGCCTGTACCTGCTGATCGTGCTGCTGCGTTTCATCCTGCAGCTGGTCAGGGCCGACTTCTACAACCCGCTGAGCCAGTTCGTGGTCAAGGCCACCCAGCCGCTGCTGACGCCGCTGCGCCGGATCATCCCCGGCTTCTCCGGGCTGGACCTGGCCTCGCTGGTCCTGGCCATCCTGGTCCAGCTGGTCCTGATGGTGGTCACCCTGACCCTGATGGGCTACAACGTCGGCGGCTTCATCCTGCAGCTGCTGGTGTGGTCGGTGATCGGCGTGACCTCGCTGTTCCTCAAGGTGTTCTTCTTCGCCCTGATCGTCAGCGTGATCCTCTCCTGGGTCGCACCGGGCAGCTACAACCCCGGCGCCCAGCTGGTGAACCAGATCTGCGAGCCGCTGCTGGCGCCCTTCCGCCGCCTGCTGCCGAACCTCGGCGGCCTGGACATCTCGCCGATCTTCGCGTTCATCGCGATCAACCTCGCGGACCGCTTCATCATCGGCAGCCTGGCGGCCTACACCGGCCTGCCGCCGATGCTCAGCCCGTTCCTCTGAGGCGGTGAGCTACTTCCGCTGGGACGGCGAGGACCTGATCCTCGACTGTCACCTGCAGCCCAAGGCGAGCAAGGACGAGTTCGCCGGGCTGCATGGTGAGCGGCTGAAGATCCGCCTGACCGCGCCGCCGGTGGAGGGCAAGGCCAACGCGCAGCTGCAGGCGTTCCTGGCCAAGGCCTTCGGCGTTGCCAAGAGCCAGGTGAGCCTGGAAAGCGGCGAGCTCAACCGCCAGAAGCGCCTGCGTATCCATGCCCCGAAAAGCCTGCCGCCCCTGCCGGGACTGCAGCGCGCCTGAACATGACCGCTCAGCCCCCATACCCGACCATAAGGCGGGACTGACAGGCAGGCAATTGACGCCAGCTTCGCGTCTCGCATAATGCAGAATATTCTTGCGAATGCCGTGCGTCCTGGCGGCCAACCCGTGCCCCGTCACGACGACGGTGAGCGCGTAGCCACTCAACCCCTTAACCGGCAAGTCGCTGCCCTTGCGACAGGAGAGCCAGGATGAGCATGGAACGTCTCAGCCAACAGGTCGACGCCTACGTTGCCTGGAAGCGCGAGCTGATGCGCGAGATCACGCGCTATCGCAGCTGGCTGGAACAGAACCGCCTCAACTCCGACGCCGTTCAGGCCAAGCTCGAACGCGCGCTGAAGATCCTGCGCACCGATCACATCACCCTGGCCTTCGTCGGTGAGTTCTCCCGCGGCAAGACCGAGCTGATCAACAGCCTGTTCTTCTCCGAGTACGGCCAGCGCATGCTGCCCTCGCACGCCGGGCGCACCACCATGTGCCCCACCGAGCTGTTCTTCGACCCCCGCTCGGAACGCCCCTACATCCGCCTGCTGCCGATCGAAACGCGCACGGCCTCCGCCAGCGTCGCGCAGTTCAAGCGCATTCCCCGGCACTGGGTGAACATCCCGCTGGACACCAGCGACCCGGCCAACATGGCCCTGGCCTTCAGCCAGGTGGCCAAGACCAAGCCCATGCCGGTGGAACAGGCGATCCAGCTCGGCTTCCACCCGGACATGCTCGAGGGCACCGGCAAACGCGGCCAGGTGCTGGTACCGGCCTGGCGTCACGCCATGGTCAACTTCGACCACCCGCTGCTGCGCCAGGGCCTGCGCATTCTCGACACCCCCGGCCTGAACGCCCTGGGCAGCGAGCCGGAACTGACCCTGTCGATGCTGCCCAACGCCCAGGCGATCATCTTCCTGCTGGCCGCAGACAGTGGCGTCACGGCCAGCGACATGAGCATCTGGCAGCAGCATATCCGCCAGCTCGACGAAGACACCCAGACCTGCCTGTTCGCCGTCCTGAACAAGATCGACGTGCTGTGGGACGACCTGGCCGGCGAAGCCTTCGTGCAGAACGCCATCAGCCAGATCCAGAGCGCAACCGCCAAGCAGCTGGGCATCGCCCAGCAGGACGTGCTGCCGCTCTCGGCCAAGCAGGCGCTGCTGGCCAAGGTGCGCAAGGACGAAGAGCTGCTGGCCCGCAGCCAGATGACGCAGCTGGAGACCCTGCTCTGCGAGCGCATCGTGGCGCAGAAGGAGCGCCTGATCGAGGACCACGTGGTACGCCAGGTCCTGGCCCTGCTGAACAACAGCCAGCACGTGCTCAACCTGCGCCTGGAGAAAGTCAGCGAACAGCTCGCCCTGCTCGGCAACCATCAGCAGGACAATGGCCAGCTGCTGTTCGAGCTGACCGCCAAGACCAAGGAAGACCACACCCTGCATCACAAGCGCCTGCTCGGTCTGAAGACCAACCAGCGCCTGCTCAACCGCCAGGGCCAGCTGCTGCGCCACGCCGCGCGCAGCGAACGCCTGGACGAGCACCTCGGTGCCGTGCGCCGCAACCTCACCGGCAGCTGGACCACCCTGGGCATCAACCAGGCCATCCTGCACTTCTTCCGCAGCGTGGAGCACGACCTGCACAACCTGCAGCACGAGGCCGAGATGGCCAACAAGATGGTCGCTGCCATCTACCGCCGGCACAACGAAGACAACCCGCTGAACGGTGTCGATGCGCCGCAGTTCAAGATCCAGCGCTACCTGCGCGAGCTGAACAAGCTGCAGGCCAAGGGCGACCAGTTCCGCCTGCACGTCAAGACGCTGCTGACCGAGCAGCGCAGCCTCACCCGCCGCTTCTTCGCCACCCTGGCGCAGGAAGTGATCGGCCTGCACCAGCGCCTGCGCCGGGATGCCGAACATTGGGCGGCCGACGCCCTGATGCCGCTGATGCAGCACACGCTGGAACACAAGCAGATGCTGGAAAGCCACATGCTGCGGCTCAAGGCACTGGCCCAGGAAACCCAGCAGACGCGCAAGCGCAGCCAGCAACTGGCGCGCTACAAGGAGGAGCTGGAGCAGCAACTGGCCCAGGCTGCCGACATGCTGCGCATCCTGCGGCGGCCGGCGCCCGTGCAGCGCCAGGGCAAGGTGGTGAACCTGCCAACCGCAGTACGCCGCTGACCCGGCAAGCCACGACGACACGCGCTGGCCGTTCACCTCGCGCCGCGCACCTGGGGCGCGGCGTGGCGCGCAGAGGGAGCGCCCGCTCGCTTGCCGCTGCCAGCCTCGCTCTTTAGACTGGCGCCCTCCTCCGACTCCTTAGCAGCGACTCCATGCCCACTGCCTTTCCCGAAGATTCCGTCGGCCTGGTCAGTCCCCAGGTGTTCAAGTTCAGCGAACCATTGGCCCTGGCCTGCGGCCGCAGCCTGACCGAGTACGAACTGGTCGTCGAAACCTATGGCGAACTCAACGCCGCACGCAGCAATGCCGTGCTGATCTGCCATGCCCTGTCCGGTCACCACCACGCCGCCGGCTACCACAGCCCGGACGACCGCAAACCCGGCTGGTGGGACAGCTGCATCGGCCCCGGCAAGCCCATCGACACCCGAAAGTTCTTCGTCGTCAGCCTCAACAACCTCGGCGGCTGCAACGGTTCCACCGGCCCCGGCAGCGCCAACCCGGCCACCGGCAAGCCCTACGGCGCCGACTTCCCGGTGATGACCGTGGAAGACTGGGTGCACAGCCAGGCACGCCTGGCCGACCAGCTCGGTATCGAGCGCTGGGCCGCCGTGATCGGTGGCAGCCTCGGTGGCATGCAGGCCATGCAGTGGACCATCAGCTACCCGGAGCGCGTGCGTCACTGTCTGGCCATCGCCTCGGCGCCCAAGCTGTCGGCACAGAACATCGCCTTCAACGAAGTGGCGCGCCAGGCCATCCTCACCGACCCGGAGTTCCATGGCGGCCATTTCCAGGAGCAGGGCGTGATTCCCAAGCGCGGCCTGATGCTGGCGCGCATGGTCGGCCACATCACCTACCTGTCCGATGACGCCATGGGCGAGAAATTCGGCCGTGGCCTGAAGAGCGAGAAGCTCAACTACGATTTCCACAGCGTCGAGTTCCAGGTCGAGAGCTACCTGCGCTACCAGGGCGAGGAGTTCTCCGGTCGCTTCGACGCCAACACCTACCTGCTGATGACCAAGGCGCTGGACTACTTCGACCCGGCCGCCGCACAGGATGGCGACCTGGCGCAGACCCTGGCCGTGGCCAAGGCGGATTTCTGCCTGATGTCCTTCACCACCGACTGGCGCTTCTCCCCCGCCCGCTCGCGGGAAATCGTCGACGCCCTGACGGCGGCGAAGAAGAACGTCTGCTACCTGGAGATCGACGCCCCGCAAGGCCATGACGCCTTCCTCATGCCGATCCCGCGCTACCTGCAGGCGTTCGGCAGTTACATGAAGCGAATCGAGGTATGAGCATGCGAGCGGATCTGGACATCATCCAGGAGTGGATCGCCCCGGGCAGTCGCGTGCTCGACCTGGGCTGCGGCGACGGCGAGCTGCTCGCCTGGCTGCGCGACAACAAGCAGGTTTCCGGTTACGGCCTGGAGATCGACCCGGACAAGATCGCCCTGTGCATCGAGCGCGGCGTCAACGTCATCGAGCAGAACCTCGACCTGGGGCTCGGCAACTTCGCCAGCAACAGCTTCGACGTGGTGGTGATGACCCAGTCGCTGCAGGCGCTGCACTACCCGGACAAGGTGCTGGCCGAGATGCTGCGTGTCGGCAAGACCTGCATCATCACCTTCCCCAACTTCGGCCACTGGCGCTGCCGCTGGTACCTGACGACAAAAGGTCGCATGCCGGTTTCGGACTTCCTGCCCTACACCTGGTACAACACACCAAACATTCACTTCTGCACCTTCGAAGACTTCGAGCGCCTGTGCCATGCTCAAGGAGCACGTGTGGAAGAACGCCTGGCAGTGGACCGCGAACACCGCCATGGCCTTGCAAGCCGCGCCTGGCCCAACCTGCTGGGCGAGATCGGCATCTATCGCATCAGCGGTGCGGAGCCTGCCGCCCGCCGCGTCGCGGTCTGAACGAGGAGAACACCATGCGCCGCATCATCCCCTTCCTGATCGCCCTGTGCCTGGCCTTGCCGGCTGCCGCAGAACGCAAGCAGAGCTTCGGCGATCTCGACGTCCACTACAGCGTCTTCAACTCCAGCTTCATCCAACCGGACATCGCCGCAGCCGCCGGCCTGACCCGCAGCAAGACCCAGGGCGTGATCAACGTCGCCGTGCTCAAGGCCGGCAAGGCCAGCACCGCCGTGGTCGCCGGCGAGGTGAAGGACCTGCTGGGCAAGAGCACCGCGCTCAGCTTCCGTCAGGTCAGCGAGGGCGATGCCATCTACTACCTGGCGCAGTTCCCGTTCAAGACGCGCGAAGTGCTGAGCTTCACCCTGAACGTGCGTCAGGGCGACGACGTACACCGCATCACCTTCAACCAGGAAATGTTCCCGGATGACTGACCCCGTGAATGGCTTCAAGGAACTGGTACTGGCCAGCCACAACGCCGGCAAGCTCAAGGAGCTGCAGGCCATGCTCGGCGACGCCGTGCGCGTGCGCTCGATCGGCGAATTCAGCCAGGTCGAGCCGGAGGAGACCGGCCTGTCGTTCGTCGAGAACGCCATCCTCAAGGCGCGCAACGCCGCACGCATCTCCGGCCTGCCGGCGCTGGCCGACGACTCCGGCCTGGCGGTGGATTACCTGGGAGGCGCGCCCGGCATCTACTCCGCGCGCTACGCCGATGGCAAGGGCGATGCGGCGAACAACGCCAAGCTGCTCGACGCCCTGAAAGACGTGCCGGATGCCCAGCGCGGCGCGCAGTTCGTCTGCGCCCTGGCCCTGGTGCGCCATGCCGACGACCCGCTGCCGATCCTCTGCGAAGGCCTGTGGCACGGCAGCATCCTGCATGAGGCGCGCGGCGAACACGGCTTCGGCTACGACCCACTGTTCTGGGTGCCGGAAAGCGGCTGCTCCAGCGCCGAACTGCCAGCCGAACAGAAGAACCGCCTGAGCCACCGCGCCCGCGCCATGGCACTGTTCAAGCAGCGCCTGGGGCTGTAATCGCCTTGGTCAGACGCCTGATTCTCAGCAAGAAACCACGCGGTGTTGCTCGTCGGCTGAAGGCGCTAGATCATTGGGCAGCATGCTTTGAGGACAACTTTCCGCAGAGCATTCCTGCCGGCGAGCGCTACTGGAACTGGAAAATTCCCGTGCTATTCAGCCTCGTCGAGGGACGGCACACCAATCCCCAGATTCAAGCTCGCTGCGCTCAGGCATTGATCAATGCCTGCCAGCATCTGATGCGTTCCAAACCACCAGAGGCAGAGAACTGGCGGGTGACGGCCGTAATCTGCCTACCTGATTTTTTCACCAGCGAAGTGTGCTTGTATCTGGATGAGGATTACTTCCAGGCTCACACCCGCGCCTCGGTGAGCGAGTATGGCAATAGCCGCCATCTGGCACCACTGAGCCTATCCAAAGCCTGGTCACTGCAACTGGCAGATGGCTGTGGCGAGCTGGGCACCGAAATCGACTACCTCGACGAAGACCAACCTAATGGGCGCTTCATCGCCCAGCGTTGGTACTTCGGTGAAGTCATGCCACGATAGCCGCCCGTTACTGCATCCCGTTGCCCTACTGTGCCCAACGTCTCTCACTTCCTGCTGCCTCCCCTCGCGCTCTACATCCACATCCCGTGGTGCGTGCGCAAATGTCCCTATTGCGACTTCAACTCCCACGCGGCCGGGCCGACCCTGCCGGAAGAGGAGTACGTCGACGCGCTGCTCGCCGATCTCGACAGCGATCTGCAGCATGCCCATGGCCGACCGCTGACCTCGATCTTCTTCGGCGGTGGCACGCCCAGCCTGTTCTCCGACCGGGCGCTGGGGCGCTTGCTGGAGGGCGTCGAGCGACGCATCGCCTTCGCCGACGACATCGAGATCACCCTGGAAGCCAATCCGGGCACCTTCGAGCAGGCCAAGTTCAAGGGCTACCGCAGCCTCGGCATCAATCGCCTGTCGATCGGCGTGCAGAGTTTCCAGGAGGCCAAGCTCAAGGCACTGGGCCGTATCCACAATGGCGACGAGGCGATTCGTGCCGCCGACATGGCGCGCGCCGCCGGCTTCGACAACTTCAACCTCGACCTGATGCACGGTCTGCCCGAGCAGAGCATCGAGGACGCCCTGTTCGACCTGCGCACGGCCATCGCCCAGGCCCCGACGCACCTGTCCTGGTACCAGCTGACCATGGAACCGAACACGGTGTTCTGGAGCCAGCCGCCGCAGCTGCCCGAGGACGACCTGCTGTGGGACATCCAGGAAGCCGGCCAGGCCCTGCTGGCCGCCGAGGGCTACGCCCAGTACGAGGTCTCCGCCTATGCCCGTCCTGGGCGGCAGGCACGGCACAACCTCAACTACTGGACCTTCGGTGACTTTCTCGGCATCGGCGCCGGCGCCCACGCCAAGCGGAGCACACCGGACGGGCGCATCCTGCGAACCTGGAAGACGCGCCTGCCCAAGGACTACCTCGACCCGAGCAAGGCCTACCAGGCCGGCGAACGCGTGCTGGATGCCGAGGAGCTGCCGTTCGAATTCCTGATGAACGTGCTGCGCCTGACCGAGGGCGCGCCTGTCGAGCTGTTCAGCCAGCGCACCGGCCTGCCACTCGCACAGCTCGACGGCGCACGGCGCGAGGGCGAACGCCTGGGCCTGCTGCAGGCCGACGACAGGCGCCTGGTCGCCACGGCCAGGGGCCAGCTGTTTCTCAACGACCTGCTGCAGCTGTTCCTGGCCTAGATCACCCACTGCAGGGCCGCAATCCGGTAGGCTTGTGCGCTTCGCTCGTGCAGCCACCGGCAGTGCTGCACCGACCGTTACCAAGGAGCCTGCATGGATCTGCTACTGGACCTGATCGTCACCCTGTCACGCTGGAGTCGCAGCCACCTCAGCGACATCTCCCTGGCCATCATGGCCACCCTGCTGGTGCTGTTCGGCCCGCTGATCAATGCCTGGGTCCAGCGCACCATCGGCAATCTCAATTTCGTCCTGCGAACCCTGCTGTTCGTGATCTTCTGCGCGGTCGGCTACGGCCTGGCGATCATCTTCCTCACGCCCTGGCTGACCAAGGGCCTGACGTACTTCAACAACTTCACCCTGGCACCGGTGCTGATTCTGATCTTCGTGGTCATCGGCATCCTCGCCGATCGCAACTAGCCCGACTCACGCCAGTGCCGGTGAGCGACCACCGGCAGCGGCGCCATACACAGCACTCGACCCGACAAAGACGTCAGCATGATCCGCCCCTACCTGAACACTGACTGCGACGCGATGCTCGACATCTGGCTGAGCGCCTCGCTACAGGCCCACGACTTCGTGCCCGAGGCATTCTGGCGCGATCAGCTCGGCGCGATGCGCGAGCACTATCTGCCGCAGGCCGAAACACTGGTGCTGGAACAGGGCGGCACGCCCCTGGCCTTTGCATCCGTGCATGAGGGGCGCCTCGCGGCGCTGTTCGTCAGCCCGGAGCAGCAGGGCTGCGGCCTGGGCCTGCAGTTGCTGGAGGCCGTCATGGCCGAGCGCACGCGGCTCGAGCTGGATGTCTACCAGGCCAACGGGCGGGCAACCGCCTTCTACCGTCGCGCCGGTTTCGAGGTGATCGCTCAGGGGCACGACCCGCACACCGGCCAGGCGCAGCTGACGATGGCCTGGTCGCGCCCCTGAGGCGGCTTCAGTTGCCTTCGCGGCGCAGGGCCTGCGGGGTAAAGTCGCGCGGGCTCAACTTGGCATTGAAGTCGTACATCGGCTCGTTGTTGTCGAGGCCGTCGGCGAAGTAGCGCCCACCCTTGAGGTCGTAGATGGTCTCCAGGGTCGAGCCGAACATCGGCACGTCGTAGTAGCTGATCGGGTGCGCCTCCTGCAGGCCGATCAACGCGCCGCTGCGGTCATACAGGTCGACGGCGAGAATCTGCCAGCTGTCCTCGTCCAGGTAGAAACGCCGCTTGCCGTAGGGATGGCTGAAGCCCTTGCGCAGCTCGGCTTCCACCACCCAGACGCGGTGCAGCTCGTAGCGCAACAGCTCCGGGTTGACGTGTTTGGCCTGCAGGATGTCGGCGTAGGGAATACCGCGCTGGTGCACGGCATAGCTGTTGTAGGGCATCAGCATCTCGCGCTTGCCCAGCAGCTGCCATTCGTAGCGATCCGGCGCACCGTTGTAGGAGTCCACCTGGTCGGCGGTGGCCATGCCGTTGGTATCCGGTTGCAGGGTGTCGTAGGCGAGCATCGGCAGGCGCCGTACGCGGCGTTCGCCACGGTTGAAACGCCAGGCCTTGCGAATGGCCAGGACCTGGTCGAGGGTCTCCTGCACCACCAGGGCCGAGCCGGCCAGCTTGGCCGGCGCCACCACCTTGTACTTGTAGTAGAACAGGGTGTTGTCCAGGTCCTGCGGGGCAACGCCATCGCGCCCATAGAGGAAGTAGATGTCACGCTCGAGCTTGAGCAGGTTGTAGCTGCCATTGGCGAGCACGGCGGCCTGGTTGGTGGCCATGCTGATCTGGTCGCCACGGTAGCGCATGATGTGGTTCCAGATGGCTTCCTGGCCGTTCTGCGGCAACGGGAAGGGCACGCCGGCCGCAGCGCCCTGCACACCGTTGCCACCGGAGATCAGTTCGGCGTTGAGCGCATTGAAACGCGTCGCGTCGTAGATCCGCTGGGGCGCCGCCGCACTGCGACGGGTCGGGAACACCCGCAGGTAGTAGCTGGGGTTCTGCTGCAGCAGCGTCTTCAAGCCAACCGGCAGCAGTTGCTCGTATTGCGCCAGGTTCTGGCTGTCGACGCGGTACAGCAGTTTGTCGTCGGCATAGGGATCAGGGTGATGCATGCCCGGCCGGTAGCCCGCAGGCGGCGTGGCCAGGCCACCGGTCCAGGCAGGGATGGTGCCGCTGGCATTGCCTGCGCGCTCGCCACCCAGCGGGGTCAGGTCCTGCCCCAGGCGGGCTGCCTGGCTGGCATCGATCTTGGCCTGCGCCTGAAATGCCAGGGCAGTCAGCAGAAGAAGGGAAACCGATCTCAACACAATGCTCTCCTCGCGACGCCATGACAGCGGCGTCGCCAATACCTGCACGCCCTCTGTGAGCGTGCTTATCGTTGTTGTGTTCTGAGGTGAGGCGCCATCCTGGCCGTCGGGTTGTCCCGATCTAATCGTGCATCCTGCCGGTCAATCGCAAGCAGCGTGGTCTTACTCCTGACGCTGGAACTTGAGGTCCCACACGCCATGCCCGAGACGCTCGCCGCGGCGCTCGAACTTGGTCACCGGGCGCTCCTCGGGGCGTGGCACGTAGGTGCCATCGGCGGCCAGGTTGCGATAACCAGGCGCAGCGCTCATCACCTCGAGCATGTGCTCAGCATAGTTCTCCCAGTCCGTGGCCATGTGCAGCACCCCGCCGACCTTCAACTTGCTGCGGACCAGTTCGGCGAAGGCCGGCTGGACGATGCGGCGCTTGTGGTGACGGGCCTTGTGCCACGGGTCGGGGAAGAACAGCAGCACGCGATCCAGGCTGGCATCGGCCACGCAGTCGCGCAGCACTTCCAGGGCATCGCAGCTGTAGACGCGCAGGTTGCTCAGGTTCTGCGTCATCACCCCGTTGAGCAGTGCGCCCACACCCGGCTTGTGCACTTCGACGCCGATGAAGTCATGCTCCGGCGCAGCCGCAGCCATTTCCAGGGTGGAATGGCCCATGCCGAAACCGATCTCGAAGGTGCGCGGCGCGCTGCGGCCGAAGACCTGGTCGAAATCACGCAGGCCGTCTTCCAGCTCCAGGCCGAACAGCGGCCAGCCCTTGTCCAGGCCGCGCTGCTGGCCTTCGGTCATGCGCCCGGCACGCATCACGAAACTCTTGATGGTACGGCGCTGGCGACCGTCTTCGGTCAGTTCGGGCTGTTGGGTGTCAGTCATGCTGTGCTCTTCTAGAATGCTTTACGATTTCGCGGGCCGGAGCCATGCAAGGCCTGCACTGCCTTCGACGGAACAGGCAAGGAACGCTCGGCGTCGCGGACGACGGTGGCGAAGCACATGAGCGTTACTCGCTTCACGGCCGCACTGGAAAGTGCGTCAGCCGCAAGCGGCGTTCCGAGCCTGTTTTGACGCGGCGAGGCCGACGCGCAGTCAATCGTCCTTACTTGATCAGGCCATCCAGCGGGGATGAGGCGCTGGCATAGAGTTTCTTCGGCATGCGCCCGGCCAGGTAGGCCAGACGACCGGCTTCGACCGCATGCTGCATGGCGCGCGCCATGAGGATCGGGTCCTGCGCGTGGGCGATGGCGCTGTTGAGCAGCACGCCCTCGCAGCCCAGCTCCATGGCGATGGCGGCATCGGAGGCCGTGCCCACACCGGCATCGACCAGCACCGGCACCTTGGCCTCCTCGAGGATGATGCGCAGGTTGTACGGGTTGCAGATGCCCAGGCCAGAGCCGATCAGGCCGGCCAACGGCATCACCGCGATGCAGCCGATCTCGGCCAGTTGGCGGGCGATGATCGGGTCGTCGCTGGTGTACACCATCACGTCGAAGCCGTCCTTGACCAGCACTTCGGCGGCCTTGATGGTTTCGATGACATTGGGGAACAGGGTCTTCTGGTCAGCCAGGACTTCCAGCTTCACCAGGTTGTGACCATCGAGCAGCTCGCGCGCCAGGCGGCAGGTGCGCACGGCCTCGACCGCATCAAAGCAGCCGGCGGTATTGGGCAGGATGGTGTACTTGTCGGGGCTGATCACGTCGAGCAGGTTCGGCTCACCCGGATTCTGGCCGATGTTGGTACGGCGCACCGCCACGGTGACGATCTCGGCGCCGGAAGCGGCGATGGCATCACGGGTTTCGTCCATATCCTTGTACTTGCCGGTGCCGACCAGCAGACGCGACTGGAAGGTACGACCGGCCAGTACGAAGGGCTTGTCGCTGCGAACTTGGCTCATGGGAAACTCCTCAGAGGGATCAACCGCCGCCGATGGCGTGCACCACTTCCACCTGGTCGCCTTCGGCGAGCGGCGTGCTGTCGTGCTGGCTGCGTGGAACGATGTCCAGGTTGAGCTCGACCGCCACGCGACGGCCGGTCAGATCGAGGCGAACCAACAGGTCGGCGACGCTCTGATTTTCCGGCAGTTCGAAGGGTTCACCATTCAATTGAATGCGCATGACGGCTCGGTCATAACTAGAAAGAGGGCCGGCATTCTAGCCCGATAGCCAGCCGCTACCAAGGCTAAAAGGCGCCATTCGTCCTCGTATCTGACGCCAGGGTCAGGTCATTTTCCAGGCGCTCAGCCCCAGACACAGCCAGCCGACGAGGAAGGCCACACCACCGAACGGGGTGATCATGCCCAGCTTGCCGATGCCACTGAGGGTGAGCCCGTAGAGGCTGCCCGAGAACAGCACGATGCCCACGGCGAACGCCGTGCCGGCCAGATTGACCAGGCGTCCCGGCACATGCAGGGCCAGCAGGCCGACACCGAACAGCGCCAGCGCATGCACCAGCTGGTAATGCGTCCCCGTCTGGAACACCGCCAGGTAGTCGGGCGTCAGCTTGTGTTTCAGGCCATGAGCCGCGAAGGCGCCCAGGGCGACACCGGTAAAGCCGGCGAAAGCGGATAACAGCAACCAGAGGCGGGCCATGGAAACTCCTGATGAGGTCGACGTGGACGCAGTTTAACCACTGCGCCGGCGGGCGCAGTGGCTGTTATTGTCACACCCGCGGCTGATCCAGCGCTTTTTGTTGTCTGCCATCCCTGGCGGCAACCCTTCGGGCCGTCGCGGAGCGACGTCAAAAATCGCTCCAGGCGATTTTTTGTTTTAATAGCGGCTGATTTCATAACTGCGAAGCCTCATGCTCCGAGCACTGACCCACCGCCTGCTGAAACTCCTGCTCTGGCTGATCCTGGCCAGCGTGCTGCTGGTGCTCGCCCTGCGCTGGGTGCCGCCACCCGGCACGGCCCTGATGATCGAACGCAAGATCGAGTCCTGGGGCAGCGAGCAGCCCCTCGAACTCAAGCGCCGGTGGCGGCCATGGAACGAGCTGCCGGACAGCCTGAAGATGGCGGTGATCGCCGCGGAAGACCAGAAGTTCGCCAACCACTGGGGCTTCGATCTCGGCGCCATCCAGGCCGCGCTGCAGCACAACCAGAATGGCGGCTCGTTGCGCGGCGCCAGCACGCTGAGTCAGCAAGTGGCGAAGAATCTGTTCCTCTGGTCCGGCCGCAGCTGGCTGCGCAAGGGCCTGGAAGCCTGGTTCACCGCGCTGATCGAGCTGCTCTGGTCGAAAGAGCGCATTCTCGAGGTGTACCTCAACAGCGTGGAATGGGGTGACGGCGTCTTCGGCGCCGAGGCCGCCGCACAGCATCACTTCGGCGTCGGCGCGCCCTACCTGAATCGCCAGCAGGCCAGCCAGCTGGCCGCCGTGCTGCCCAACCCGTTGCGCTGGAGCGCGGGCCGCCCGGATGGCTACATCCTGCGTCGCTCCGCCTGGATCCGCCAGCAGATGAACCAGCTGGGGGGCGGCCACTACCTCAACCAGCTCAAGCCCAGGTATCCGCACTGGTGGCCAGGCTGGCTGTAAGGCGCCCTAGCGACTGCGAAAGGCCTTGCGCGGGAGCGCATGCAGCAGCGCGATGTCGTCACCACGCAGGTGCACCGTCAGCCCCCACTGCGGGTAGACCCAGGCTTGTCCCTCTGCCAGCTCCAGGCTGAGACGCGGCTGCCCCAGGCTGGCAGCCAGACGTTCGCTGGCCAGTGACGCCGGGGCGCCAAGGTTCAGACTGGCGATGGAGAAACGCGCCATCTGCTCGACGAGTACAGCGGGCAATACCTGCTCGGCGTCGCCCGGGCGCAACCCTTGCGCCGCCATCAGGCTGTCACGCTGGCTGTCGCTCAACGCCAGCACGGCCTGCAGCGACCATTCACCCTCCTCTCCCTGAAGCCTGGCACGGTAGCTCAGACGCGCCCCATCCAGGCGCGGTTCCAGCCACAGCTCACCGGGGGCCAGACGCTGGAGATCCGCCAGTTGCAGATGATCGTCCGCCAGAGGCTGCAGGAGCGCGTCGCGCCAGGTCTGCAGGTTGGCAACCGGCTGGACCTCGGTGTTGCGCATCAGCCAGGCGCCCCAGGCGAAGAACAGCACGGCCACGACGATGAACAGGAGCCCGTGTTGTGCTCTCAGGGGTGGCTTGTTCACACGATGGCTCCAGGCAGAAAAAAGCCGCACCCAGGTGCGGCTTCTCGTTGGCTCGACAGGCTCAGGCGGCGATACAGCCCTTGAGCTTGTTCATGGCGTTCTTCTCCAGCTGGCGAATACGCTCGGCCGACACATTGTACTTGGCGGCCAGGTCATGCAGCGTCGCCTTCTCCTCGGCCAGCCAGCGCTGGTAGAGAATGTCGCGGCTGCGCTCGTCCAGGCTTTCCAGCGCTTCGTGCAGGTTGCTGCTGGAGCTGTCGCTCCAGTCGGCGTCCTCGAGCTGGCGGGCCGGGTCGTAGCGATGGTCTTCCAGATAGTGCGCGGGCGACTGGTAGGCGCTGTCGTCGTCGGCATCGGCGGCCGGATCGAAGGCCATGTCCTGACCGGTCAGGCGGCTTTCCATCTCGCGCACTTCGTGCGGCTCGACGCCCAGGCTCTCGGCCACGGCGGTCACTTCATCGTTGTTCAGCCAGGCCAGACGCTTCTTCTGGCTGCGCAGGTTGAAGAACAGCTTGCGTTGGGCCTTGGTGGTGGCCACTTTGACGATGCGCCAGTTCTTCAGGATGAACTCGTGGATTTCCGCACGGATCCAGTGCACGGCGAAGGACACCAGGCGCACGCCCATTTCCGGGTTGAAGCGCTTGACCGCCTTCATCAGGCCGACGTTGCCCTCCTGGATCAGGTCGGCCTGGGCCAGACCGTAGCCGGAGTAGCTGCGCGCGATATGCACCACGAAACGCAGGTGGGCCAGCACCATCTGGCGGGCGGCCTCGAGATCCTGCTGGTAGTAGAGATTTTCGGCCAGTTCACGCTCCTGCTCGGGCGTCAGCAGCGGAATGCTGTTGACCGCATGCACGTATGCTTCCAGGTTGGCGCCTGGAACCAGAGCATGAACAGGTTGCAAGGAAGTGGACATTCGAATCCTCCGATTCACGAAACTCGTGCAGTGTAGCACTGCGCTATCTGATGCAGGGCCTGTGGATAAGTTCCCTGACAGATAGTCAATATCAACCAAAACAATGACTTGTCAGCTGGCGTTCAGCTTGCCGGGCAAGCCCATCAACGCGGTGCCAGCTCGTTCAGATGCCGCGCTACCGCCAGCCAGGCGCCAATATAGCCCAACAGCACGGCGCCCAGCAGCAGCGAAAAGCCGTCGCCCGAAGGTACGCCACCCAGCGCGAAATCGCTACCGTAAAGGCCGGCCAAACGTACTACAGCATCGTTCAGCCAATCCAGCCCGAAGGCCAGCAGCAGCCAGGCGAAGACACCGGCACCGAAACCGTACAGCGCGCCCATGTAGAGGAAGGGGCGACGCACGTAACCGTCGGTGCCGCCGACCAGCTTGATCACTTCGATCTCGGCGCGGCGGTTCTCGATGTGCAGGCGGATGGTGTTGCCGATCACCAGCAGCAGCGCCAGGATCAGCAGCACGCTGAGGCCGAAGACGAAGCGGTCGCCCAGCTTGAGAATCGCGGTCAGGCGTTCGACCCAGACCAGGTCCAGCTGCGCCTGTTCCACCTTGGGCAGTTCGGCCAGGCGCTGGCGCAGGGCTTCCAGCTTGGCCTTGTCGACCTCCTTCGGCGTGACCAGCACCACACCCGGCAACGGATTCTCCGGCAGCTCCTTGAGCGCCTGACCGAGACCGGAAAGCTGCTGGAACTCTTCCAGCGCCTGCTCACGACTGATCCACTCGACGTCGGCGACATCGTCCATCGCCTTGATCTGCTCGCGCAGCGCCTCGCCTTCACGCTCACTGGCGGACAGCTCGAGGAACAGGGAAATCTGCGCCGCACGCTGCCAGGAGCCGCCGAGTTTCTCGACGTTGTCCAGCAGCAGCGACAGGCCCATGGGCATGCTCAGCGCCACGGCCATCACCAGGCAGGTGAAGAAACTGCCGATGGGCTGGCGCGCCAGGCGGCGCAGGCTGTCGACGATGCTGGCGCGGTGGCTTTCCAGCCAGGCGTGGAACAGGGTACGGAAATCCGGCTCGTCCGCCGGACGGGCCGCCACCTTGTTGCGCGGCGCCGCGCCGACGCGTTCGGCCGGTTGCGGCGTGGGCATCTTCGACGCGCTCATCAGGCTGCCTCCCCATCGCCGATCAGGCGGCCACGTTGCAGGGTGAGCATGCGCTGGCGCATGCGCGCGATCAGCGCCAGGTCGTGGCTGGCGATCAGCACCGTGGTGCCCAGCTGATTGATGTCTTCGAACACGCCCATGATCTCGGCGGCCAGGCGCGGGTCGAGGTTGCCGGTGGGTTCGTCCGCCAGCAGCAGTGCCGGGCGATGGACGATGGCGCGGGCAATGCCGACGCGCTGCTGCTGACCGGTGGACAGGTCCCCCGGCGCCTGGGCGGCCTTGTCGCTGAGGCTGACCCGCTCCAGCGCCGAGCCGACGCGCCTGGCGATGTCGGGCTTGGACAGGCCGAGAATCTGCAGCGGCAGGGCGACGTTGTCGTACACCGTGCGGTCGAACAGCAGCTGGTGGTTCTGGAACACCACACCGATCTGTCGGCGCAGGAAGGGAATCTGCGCGTTGGTGATGGTCGACAGGTCCTGCCCGGCCAGCAGCAGCTTGCCGCTGGTGGGCCGTTCCATCGCCAGCAGCAGGCGCAGCAGCGTGCTCTTGCCGGCGCCGGAGTGGCCGGTGACGAAGAGAAACTCGCCGGGGCGAACGCGGAAGGTCAGTTCGTGCAGCCCGACATGGCCATTGGGATAACGCTTGGCGACCTGCTCGAATCGGATCATCCGCGTTCACGCTCCTCGAAGAGTGCCTGGACGAAGTCCTGGGCCTGGAACGGGCGCAGGTCGTCGATGCCTTCACCCACGCCGATGTAGCGGATCGGCAGGCCGAACTGCTTGGCCAGGGCGAAGATGACCCCGCCCTTGGCAGTGCCGTCGAGCTTGGTCAACGCCAGACCGGTGAGGTTCACAGTCTGATTGAACTGCTTGGCCTGGCTGATGGCGTTCTGTCCGGTGCCGGCGTCGAGCACCAGCAGCACTTCGTGCGGCGCCGTGTCGTCCAGCTTACCGATCACCCGACGGACCTTCTTCAGCTCTTCCATCAGGTTGTCCTTGGTGTGCAGGCGCCCGGCGGTGTCGGCGATCAGCACGTCGACGCCACGCGACTTGGCCGCCTGGACCGCGTCGAAGATCACCGAAGCCGAGTCGGCACCGGTGTGCTGGGCGATCACCGCGATGTTGTTGCGCTCACCCCAGACCTGCAGCTGCTCCACGGCAGCGGCGCGGAAAGTATCGCCAGCGGCGAGCATGACCTTCTTGCCGTCGAGCTGCAGCTTCTTGGCCAGCTTGCCGATGGTGGTGGTCTTGCCGACGCCGTTCACGCCGACCACGAGGATCACGTAGGGCTGCTTGGCACTGTCGATCTGCAGCGGCTGTTCGACCGGCTTGAGCAGGGTCACCAGCTCTTCCTGCAGCGCCTTGTACAGCGCGCCGCTGTCGGCCAGCTCCTTGCGCGCCACGCGCTTGGTCAGGTTGCCGATGATCGCGGTGGTCGCCTCGACACCGACATCGGCGGTGAGCAGGCGGGTTTCCAGGTCGTCGAGCAGGTCGTCGTCGATGGCCTTCTTGCCAAGGAACAGGCTGGCCATGCCCTCGCCCAGGCTGGCGCTGGTCTTGGACAGGCCCTGTTTGAGGCGGGCGAAGAAACCCGGCTTGTCCTGGGTGGCAGCAACCGGCGCGGCGGGCGCCTGCACTTCCGCTGCAGCCGGTTCGGCGACTGCGACCGGCTCGGGCACTGCCGCGATGGCCGGGTTCGGCGCGGGCTCGGCGACCGGGACAGCAGCCGGGCTCGGCGCCGCTTCGACAACCGGGGCAGGTGCCGGAGCAGGGCTCGGCACCACCGGCGTGGCTTCGACGACAGGCGCCGGGGCCTCGGGCTGCGGCTGCGGCTGCGGCTGCGGCTGCGGCTGCGGCTGCGGCTGCGGCTGCGGCTGCGGCTGCGGCTGCGGCTGCGGCTGCGGCTCGGGGAGTGTGTCGAGGCGCGGCGCAGGCGTCTCCTGCACCTCGGCGGCAGGCACATTCGCGGCCTCGTCAGCCACGCCCGGCACAGGCTCGGGCGCCGACTCAGGCGTCGACGTGGCGGGTTTCTTGCGCCACCAGCTGAACAGGGATTTCTTTTCTTCGGTCACAGGCGGGTTCTGCGCGCCGGCATCGGCCGGCGACTTCTTGTCGTCATTGGAACCAAACATGGGTCGCTTGCATCTCAAGGGAGCGTTCGCTCACAGGCTGCAAAGCCTTGCTGCGCCGCCCCGGAAAAGGATGGGGTATCCTAGCACCTCTTCGCCCGCTGGCGGTACGACCGCCCAGGCTATCCGACAGGTCAGACTCTCGATGAATGCCATTGCCCGCCGTTCCCTCGGCCTGCTGTTCGGCGCCCTTTGCGCGCCAATGGTGGCCTTCGCCTCACCCGCTCAACCCACTCACGAATTCAGTCTCGACAATGGCCTCAAGGTCATCGTGCGCGAAGACCACCGCGCCCCCGTGGTGGTCTCCCAGCTCTGGTACAAGGTCGGCTCCAGCTACGAGACACCTGGCTCCACCGGCCTCTCCCATGCCCTGGAGCACATGATGTTCAAGGGCAGCGCCAAGCTCGGCCCGGGCGAGGCCTCACAGGTGCTGCGCGACCTGGGGGCGGAAGAGAACGCCTTCACCAGCGACGACTACACCGCCTACTACCAGGTCCTGGCCAGCGACCGCCTGGGCGTGGCACTGGAGCTGGAGGCCGACCGTCTGGCCAGCCTGCAACTGCCGGCCAACGAGTTCGACAAGGAAATCGAGGTGATCAAGGAGGAACGTCGTCTGCGCACCGACGACCGTCCCTCGTCCAAGGCCTTCGAGCTGTTCAAGGCCATGGCCTACCCGGCCAGCGGCTACAGCATCCCCACCATCGGCTGGATGGCCGACCTGGAGCGCATGCACATCGACGAACTGCGCGCCTGGTACCGCCAGTGGTACGCGCCGAACAACGCCACCCTGGTGGTAGTCGGCGACGTCAGCGTCGATCAGGTGAAGAGCCTGGCCCAGCGCTACTTCGCCGCCATCCCGCGCCGCGAGGTGCCCAAGGCCAAGCTGCCGCTGGAGCTGCAGGCCGCCGGCGAACGACGCACCACGCTCTACCTCAAGACCCAGCTGCCGAACCTGATAATGGGCTTCAACGTGCCCAGCCTGGCCACCACCGCGACGCCGCGCCAGGTCTACGCCCTGCGCCTGGCGGCGGCCCTGCTCGACGGCGGCTACAGCGCACGCCTGTCCACACGCCTGGAACGTGGCGAGGAACTCGTCTCCGGCGCCAGCGCCTGGTACAACGCCTTCACCCGTGGCGACAGCCTGTTCGTCCTCACGGCCACGCCCAACGTGCAGAAAGGCAAGACCCTGGAGCAGGCCGAAGCGGGCCTGTGGCGCGAGCTGGAAGCCCTGAAGAAGACGCCGCCATCCGCCGCCGAGCTGGCCCGGGTGCGCGCCCAGGTCATAGCCGGCCTGGTCTATGAGCGCGATTCGATCACCAGCCAGGCCACCAGCATCGGCCAGCTGGAGACCGTCGGCCTGTCCTGGAAGCTGATCGACCAGGAACTGGCCGAGCTGGAAGCCGTGACCCCGGCCGACATCCAGCAGGCTGCCCGCACCTTCTTCGTCCGCGACCGCCTGAGCGTCGCCCACGTCCTGCCCGAAGCGTCCCGTAACCAGGAGTCCCGTCATGAAGACTGAGCACCGCCGTCTGGGCCTGCTCGGCCTGGCCCTGTCCACCGCCCTGGCACTGGGTGCCTGCAGCGTCATCGGCAAGCCGGCGGCCACTGGCGAAGGCGCCAAGCTGCGATCACTGGCGGCCCTCGACAACCAGGCACCGACCCGGCGCACGCTGGACATCCAGACCTGGAACACCGCGCAAGGCGCCAAGGTGCTGTTCGTCGAAGCCCATGAGCTACCGATGTTCGACCTGCGCCTGACCTTCGCCGCTGGCAGCAGCCAGGATGGCGACGTGCCGGGCCTGGCGGCCCTGACCAATGCCATGCTCAACGAGGGCGTGCCAGGCAAGGATGTCGGCGCCATCGCCGCCGGCTTCGAGGGCCTCGGTGCCGACTTCGGCAACGGCTCCTACCGCGACATGGCCGTGGCCAGCCTGCGCAGCCTCAGCGCCCGCGAGCAGCGCGAGCCGGCCCTGGCGCTGTTCAGCCAGGTGCTGGGCAAGCCGACCTTCCCGGCCGACTCGCTGGCGCGCATCAAGAACCAGCTGCTCGCCGGCTTCGAGTACCAGAAGCAGAACCCCGGCAAACTGGCCAGCCTGGAACTGTTCGAGCACCTGTACGGCAAGCATCCCTATGCACACCCGAGCGATGGCACGCCGCAGTCGGTCCCGGCGATCACCCGCCAGCAGCTGCAGGCCTTCCACGCCCGCGCATACACCCCTGGCAACGCGGTGATCGCCCTGGTCGGCGACCTGTCGCGCAGCGAGGCCGAAGCCATCGCCAGCCAGGTCTCCGCCGCCCTGCCGCAGGGTCCGGCGCTGGCCGCGATCGCCCAGCCGCAAACGCCCAAGCCCGGCAGCAGCCACATCGAGTACCCGTCCAACCAGACGCACCTGATGCTGGCCCAGCTCGGCATCGACCGCCGCGATCCGGACTACGCCGCCCTGTACCTGGGCAACCAGATCTTCGGCGGCGGTGGCTTCGGCACCCGCCTGATGAGCGAAGTGCGCGAAAAACGCGGCCTGACCTACGGCGTCTATTCCGGCTTCAGCGCCATGCAGGCGCGCGGGCCGTTCATGATCAACCTGCAGACCCGCGCCGAACTCAGCGAGGGCACCCTGGCGCTGGTCAAACAGCTGCTCACCGACTACCTGCGCGAGGGCCCGACCCAGCAGGAACTGGACAACGCCAAGCGCGAGCTGGCCGGCAGCTTCCCGCTGTCCACCGCGAGCAACGCCGATATCGTCGGGCAACTGGCCTCGATGGGCTTCTATGACCTGCCGCTGAGCTACCTGGACGACTTCATGCGTGACGTGCAGGGCCTGACCACCGAGCAGGTGAAGGCCGCGATGGCCAGGCACCTCGACCCCGCCGCGCTGGTGGTGGTCACTGCCGGCCCGACCGTAGCGCAGAAGGAACTGCCGCCGCCCACCGAGCGCCCCAGCGAGCTGCCCAGCACGGTGCCGCACTGATGCGCGGCCGTACCCCGCAGAAGGCGCCCGGCAAGGCCCATGGCGGCCAGGGCCAGTTGCGCATCATCGGCGGCGAGTGGCGCTCGCGGCGCTTCGCCTTTCCCGACGGGCCGGGCCTGCGCCCGACCCCGGACCGGGTGCGCGAGACCCTGTTCAACTGGCTGGCACCCCATGTCGAGGGCGCCCACGTGCTCGACCCCTTCGCCGGCAGCGGCGCCCTGCTGCTCGAAGCGCTGTCGCGTGGCGCCGCCAGCGGCCTGGCCTGCGATCTCAACCCGGCGTCGGTGAACGCCCTGCGCGGACACCTGGCGACCCTGCAGTGCAGCGCCGGCGAGATCCAGCTGGGCGATGCCCTGCAGCTGCTGGCGCGCCCGGCCCCGCGATGCTTCGACATCGTCCTGCTCGACCCGCCGTTCCACAAGGACCTGCTGCAGGCTGCCTGCACGCTGCTGGAAACGCAGGGCTGGCTGGCCGCTGACGCCTGGATCTATACCGAAAGCGAGACGGCGCCCTCGACCCTGGGCCTGCCCGGCAATTGGCGCCTGCACCGCGAGAAACACACCGGCCAGGTGCACTATGCGCTGTGGCAACGCAGCGCACAGTGACCTGCCTGGTGTGAGTGCTGGCGAGGCAAGCGCCATCCACCCGACCAGGCCACGCTGAACGCCATGCAGGGTGGATGTTGCCTTTTACATCCACCAACACGGCGGTATATGGGTAAAAACACCATCCCCCGACAGGACAGTTCCATGACGCCCTTCCAGCCCGCCTGGTGGCTCCCCGGCCCGCACCTGCAGACGCTGTGGAACCCCTTCTGCCGCAAGCCGCCGCAATTGCAGCGCCGGCGTGAGCGTCTGTGGCTGGACGACGGCGACTTCCTCGACCTCGACTGGCATGGCCCGCACGACGCCCACGCGCCGCTGGTACTGGTGCTGCACGGCCTGACCGGCAGCTCCGACTCGCTGTACGTGCTGGGCCTGCAGCAGACCCTGGCTGCACGCGGCTGGGCCAGCGTGGCGCTGAACTGGCGCGGCTGCTCAGGCGAACCCAACCTGCTGCCACGCGGCTACCACTCCGGGGCCAGCGAGGACCTGGCCGCGACAGTGGCCCATCTGCGTGCGCAACGGCCGATGGCAGCGCTGTATGCGGTCGGCTACTCGCTGGGTGGCAACGTGCTGCTCAAGTACCTGGGGGAAAGCGGCGCGCAGAGCCTGTTGCGCGGCGCCGTGGCGGTGTCCGTGCCGTTTCGCCTGGACCAGTGCGCGGACCGCATCGGCCTGGGCTTCTCGCGGGTATACCAGGCGCACTTCATGCGCGAGATGGTCGCCTACGTGAACAACAAGCAGCGCCTGTTCGCCGAGCAGGGCCAGGGCGAGCGCCTGTCGGTACTGGAACGGCTGGGACCGCTGGACGGCATGCGCACCTTCTGGGACTTCGACGGCCGCATCACCGCGCCGCTGCATGGCTTCGCCGACGCCCACGACTACTACCGCCGCGCGTCGAGCCGTTTCTACCTCGGCGCGATCCGCACCCCTGCCCTGCTGATCCAGGCCGCGGACGACCCCTTCATCTTCCGCCACAGCCTGCCCGAAGCCAGCGAGCTGGCGCCCGGCACCGAGTTCGAACTGCACGCCAGGGGCGGCCATGTCGGCTTCGTCGAAGGCAGCCCGCGCAAGCCGGTGTATTACCTGGAGCGGCGTATCCCGCAGTGGCTGACGAGCCTCGAATAATCGCGACCGATGCCGTTCCTGCGCGGCATGCGCTGACGTAGCCCCTCCGGAGACGAGAGGCAATCAGCCCAGCACCTGCTCCAGCGGCACATGCAGACGACCGTACAGCGCCTCGACCGCCTCGCGTGCCGAGGGCGCTATGTAGCCGCCTTCCAGCGCCAGCACCTGATAGATGCCACGGCGCAGCATGTCCTGACTGAGGTTGTCCGGGTTGGCGCCGGCGGTGCAGAGAAAGCGTACCCAGGAGGTCATGATGATCCAGCTGTTGAGCGTCAGCGCCTCGATCTGCGCCGGGGTCATCAGCAGGATGCCGGCGTCGACGAACCCCTGGTAGATGGACTGCGCGCCAACCAGGCAACGCCGGGCGAAGGCGCGGTAACGCTCGGCCAGCTCGGCGTCGGACTCCAGCAGGTGCTCCAGGTCGCGATGCAGGAAGCGGTAGTGCCACATCGCCGCCAGCAGCGCCTCCAGATAGAAGGTCTTGTCGTCCACCGTCAGCGCGCGCTGCTCGGGCAGGCGCAGAAAGCTGTCGACCTGGGCTTCGTACTGGGCGAACAGCTCGGCGATGATCACCTGCTTGTTGCGGAAGTGGTAATACAGATTGCCCGGCGAAATCCCCAGGTGCGCGGCGATGTGGTTGGTGGTGACATTGCGCTCGCCCTGGCTGTTGAACAGGGCCAGGCTCTCGGCAACGATGCGATCGCGGGTCTTGGGTGGCGCCATCTCGCAGCTCGGTCTCGACGTCGAAAAGAGGCAAAGGTACAGGCAGAAACCGGCGAAGTGTTACCCCCGGTGCAACCGGCAGGCTTTCGCTGACCTTTGGTTAGGGTGCAGCGGACAGCGTCACGCGGCATCCTATTTGACACATTAGAGTAATTGCTCTAAAAATCCAGTTCAGTCGAATCGGAGCGTGCAACCACGCCCAGCTGGAACGTCGAGGAGAATCCCCATGGTCGCCGACATCGCCTACCTGCAGCACAGCCAACAGCAGATCAACCAGCTGGAAAACACCTTTGCCCTGCAACGCTCTGCCTTCGGCGCCAACCCCATGCCGTCAGCCGAGCAGCGCATCCAGTGGCTCAAGACCCTGCGCGAGCTGCTGGTCCAGCAGCAGGACGCCCTGGTCGCGGCGATCTCCGAAGACTTCAGCAACCGCTCCGCTGACGAGACCTTGCTCGCCGAGCTGATGCCGAGCCTGCATGGCATCGACTACGCGACCCGGCGCATCCGCAAGTGGATGAAGCCGTCGCGCCGCAGCGTCGGCATGCAGTTCTTGCCGGCCTCGGCCAAGGTCATCTACCAGCCACTGGGCGTGGCCGGCATCATCGTGCCGTGGAACTACCCGCTGTTCCTGGCCATCGGCCCGTTGACCGCCGCCCTGGCCGCCGGCAACCGGGTGATGATCAAGATGAGCGAGTCCACCCCGGCCACCTCGCAACTGATCAAGGACCTGCTGGCGCGCATCTTCCCCGAGGACCTGGTCAGCGTCGCCCTGGGCGAGGCCGAGGTGGGCGTGGCCTTCTCCAGGTTGCCGTTCGACCACCTGCTGTTCACCGGCGCCACCAGCATCGGCAAGCACGTGATGCGTGCTGCCGCGGAAAACCTCACCCCGGTGACCCTGGAGCTGGGCGGCAAGTCGCCGGCCATCGTATCGGCCGAGGTGCCGCTGGCAGACGCCGCCGAGCGCATTGCCTTCGGCAAGACCCTCAACGCCGGACAGACCTGCGTGGCCCCGGACTATGTGCTGGTACCGCGTGACCGCATCGAAGGCTTCGTCAGCGCCTACCGCGAGGTGGTGCAGCGCTTCTACCCGCAACTGCAGGACAACCCGGACTACACGGCGATCATCAACGAGCGCCAGCTGGCACGCCTCAACGGCTACCTGCTGGACGCCGAGGCCAAGGGCGCACGCATCGTCCCGCTCTACCCCGAAGCCCAGGGCCGGCGCCTGCCGCAGAGCCTGGTACTGGACGTCAACGACGAGATGAAGCTGATGCAGGACGAGATCTTCGGCCCGCTGCTGCCGGTGGTGCCATACGACCGCCTGGAAGATGCCTTCGCCTACGTCAACGCGCGGCCCCGTCCGCTGGCGCTGTACTACTTCGGCTACGACAAGCACGAGCAGCAGCGCGTGCTGCACGAAACCCATTCCGGTGGCGTGTGCCTGAACGACACCCTGCTGCACGTGGCCCAGGACGACATGCCGTTCGGCGGCATCGGCCCGTCGGGCATGGGCCACTACCACGGCCACGAAGGGTTCCTGACGTTCAGCAAGGCCAAGGGGGTGTTCATCAAGCAACGCTTCAACGCGGCGCGCCTGATCTACCCGCCCTATGGCAAGTCGATCCAGAAGCTGGTCTACAAACTGTTCGTGCGCTGATCAACGCGGGCCCGGCCCGCTCTACGCCTGGTGATAACAACAATGAACGACACCACTCCAGATGCGCCGCAGCTGTCGCGGCGCAGCCTGCTCAAGGTCGGCCTGATGGGCACGGCGCTGCTCGGCACGGCCGGACTCACCGCCACGCTCAGCGGTTGCTCGGCCGGCACGCCGGCCAGCGGCTACCTGATCCTGCGCAGCAGCGACCTGCCGTTTCTCAAGGCACTGATCCCGGTCATGCTCGACGGCGCCGTCGCCAGCGAACGCATGCCGCAGGCCGTCGAGGGCACCTTGCGCAGCATCGACAACGGCCTGGCGCACTTCTCCCCAGAGATGCAGAAGCTCACCGTGCAGCTGTTCGACGTGCTGGCACTGACCATCACCCGCGGCCCGCTGACCGGGATCTGGGGCAGCTGGGAGAACGCCAGTGCCGACGATGTGCGGCACTTCCTCGAACGCTGGCAGAACAGCAGCCTGAGCCTGTTGCGCATGGGCCATGCCTCGCTGCTGCAACTGGTGATGATGGCCTGGTATGGCCGGCCGGAGTCCTGGGCACACTGCGGCTATCCCGGCCCGCCCACCGTCTGAATTCAGCCAACCGCCATTATCAGAATGATGCCTCTGAAACCGCAGCGAGCGATTCGAGTGCAAGGAAGGCTCGCAGCACGTGGCGAGGCCGTACTGAAGTACGCCGAATCACGGGCGAGGAGCTGACGCCGCACGCGGATCGCACAGCAGGTTTCGGTGACCCGAGGAAAAACGATGCCCGTACCCGATTTGTTCAAGCAAGGCCTGGCCAAAGGCTGGAAAACCCATGACGGTTCGCGTCTGGAAAACGACCTGACGCTGGAGGCGGATGTCGCCATCGTCGGCAGCGGTGCCGGCGGCGGGACCACGGCGGAGATCCTCAGCGCCGCCGGCTACAAGGTGCTGCTGATCGAAGAAGGCCCGCTGAAGACCAGCGATGACTTCAAGATGCAGGAAGCCGAGGCCTATCCGACGCTCTATCAGGAAGGCATCGGTCGCATGAGCAAGGATGGCGCCATCACCATCCTGCAAGGCCGCGCCGTCGGGGGCACCACGCTGATCAACTGGACCAGCAGTTTCCGCACGCCCGCGCAGACCCTGGCGCACTGGGCCGAAGCCCATGGCGTGCAAGGCCATGACGTCGAGTCGATGGCGCCCTGGTTCGAGAAGATGGAGCAGCGCCTGGGGGTCGCGCCCTGGGTGGTACCGCCGAATGCCAACAACGAGGTGATCCGCACCGGTTGCGACAAGCTCGGCTATCACTGGGCGGTGATCCCGCGCAACGTGCGCGGCTGCTGGAACCTCGGCTACTGCGGCATGGGCTGCCCGACCAACGCCAAGCAGTCGATGCTGGTCACCACCATCCCCGCTACCCTCGAGGCAGGCGGCGAGCTGCTCTACCTGGCCCGCGCCGACAAGCTGGTGATCGAAGGCGATCAGGTAGTTGGCCTCGACTGCCTGGGCATGGATGCGCGCTGCGTGGCGCCTAACGGCAAGCGCATCCGCGTCAAGGCGCGGCACTACGTGCTGGCCGGCGGCGGCATCAACACCCCCGGCATCCTGCTGCGTTCCGCAGCGCCGGACCCGCACCAGCGCATCGGCCGCCGGACCTACCTGCACCTGGTGAACTTCTCCGCCGCGCAGTTCGAGCAGGTGATCAACCCCTTCTACGGCGCGCCCCAGTCGCTCTATTCCGATCATTTCCAGTGGGACGACGGCACCACCGGGCGCCTGTCCTACAAACTGGAAGTGCCGCCGCTGCAACCGGCGCTGACCAGCACCCTGCTCGGCGAATTCGGCCGCGAGAATGCCCTGCGCATGGAGCAGTTGCCCTACACCAACGTGATGCTCGCCCTGCTGCGTGACGGCTTCCACCCGGACAGCGCCGAAGGGCGCGTGGAACTGCGCGGCGACGGCAGCCCGGTGCTCGACTACCAGATGACCGACTACACCTGGGACGGTGTGCGCCGGGCCTTCCTGACCATGGCCGAGATCCAGTTCGCCGCCGGCGCCAAGGCGGTGATGCCGACCCATGCCGATGCGCGCTTCGTCAGCACCTGGCGCGAGGCCCGGGAGATGATCGACAACCTCGACCTGGCGCTGTACCGCACGCGCCTGGGCAGCGCCCACGTGATGGGCGGCTGCGCCATGGGTGAAGACCCGCAGACGGCGGTGGTGGACAGCCTCGGCCGGCACCACCAGCTGGCCAACCTGTCGGTCCATGACGGCTCGCTGTTCCCCACCAGCATCGGTGCCAACCCGCAGCTGTCGATCTACGGGCTCACGGCGAAACTGGCGACGCTCCTGGCCGAGCGCCTGAAAAGCCCGAGCTAGACGCACCGCCCCTGAGTCAGGAATAGACGGCGCATCCCTGCGGCTTGGCCGCCGGGATGCGCTGCGCTACCATCCGACTCCTTTTCGACCCGCCAGGACGTCCCGATGAATCGAGTGTTATACCCCGGCACCTTCGACCCCATCACCAAGGGCCACGGTGATCTGGTCGAACGCGCTGCGCGCCTGTTCGATCACGTCATCATCGCCGTCGCCGCCAGCCCCAAGAAGAACCCGCTGTTCCCGCTGGAACAACGCGTGGAGCTGGCCCGCGAGGTCACCAGCCACCTGCCCAACGTGGAAGTCGTGGGCTTCTCCAGCCTGCTTGCGCACTTCGTCAAGGAACAGGGCGCCAACGTGTTCCTGCGCGGCCTGCGCGCCGTGTCGGACTTCGAGTATGAGTTCCAGCTGGCCAACATGAACCGGCAACTGGCGCCGGATGTCGAGAGCCTGTTCCTGACCCCGTCGGAAAAGTACTCCTTCATCTCCTCGACCCTGGTCCGCGAGATCGCCGCGCTCGGTGGCGACATCAGCAAGTTCGTCCATCCGGCCGTCGCCGACGCCCTGAACGAGCGCTTCCGCAAGCAATAAGCACCGGCCGTTCACGCCTGTCGGATGCCCCTCTCCCATTCATGAGAGAGGGGCAAAGCGGCGCCACGTTCCCTACCCTCTCCCCCGCCTCTCTCCTGTAAACGGGAGAGGGACGCAGAGCGCCCAACCGGCCGGGCCAATGGCACAAGACGCAGCGATCCGGCACAATTCGCCTCATCGTTGTCTGCCAGTGTCGCGGCGTCGCCTCGACAGGAGTTGTTTTCATGTCCCTGATCATCACCGACGACTGCATCAACTGCGACGTCTGCGAACCCGAGTGCCCCAACGGCGCCATTTCCCAGGGTGAGGAGATCTACGTGATCGATCCCAACCTGTGCACCGAGTGCGTCGGTCACTACGACGAGCCCCAGTGCCAGCAGGTGTGCCCGGTCGACTGCATCCCGCTCGACGAGAACAACGTCGAGAGCAAGGATGAGCTGATGCAGAAGTACCGCATCATCACCGGCAAGGCCTGATCCCTCCTCCCCGCCCGGGAGGCGACAGGCCGTCCGTGGCGGCTGCGCATCGCCCATCGCCAGGCCAGGGCTGCTAAGCTTGCAGCCTCCTTCAGCCGCCCCGGTAGATCGCATGTTGCGCAACCTCCTGCTATCGACCCTGCTGCTCGGCGCCAGCCTGCTGGCCCAGGCAGCACCGCACCAGCCCGCCATTGCCACCGCTCACCCGGCCGCCACCGCGGCCGCCAAGCAGATACTCGACGCCGGCGGCAACGCCTTCGATGCCGCCGTCGCCGCCAGCGCTGCGCTGGCCGTGGTCGAGCCCTACGGCTCCGGCCTGGGCGGCGGTGGTTTCTTCCTCCTGCGCACAGCAGGCGACACGCCCCGCTACGACTTCATCGATGCACGCGAACGGGCGCCGCTGGAGTCCAAGGCGGACCTCTACGTGCGTGACGGCAAGGTACAGCGCGAGCTGTCGCTCAATGGCGCACTGGCCGCCGCCATTCCCGGCTTGCCGGCCGCCCTGGTGGAGCTGGCCGAGCATCACGGGCGCCTGCCGCTGAAAACCAGCCTGGCACCGGCCATTCGCCTGGCCAGGGAAGGCTTTGCCGTGGACCGCGTCTACCGCGAACGGGCCACCTGGCGCCTGGCCGCGCTGCGTGACGATGCGGAAAGCGCGAAGCTGTTCCTCGACCAGGGCGAAGTGCCCGCCGAAGGCCAGCTGCTGCGCCAGGCGGACCTGGCCGTCACCCTGCAGGCCCTGGCCGATCACGGCCGCGCCGGTTTCTACCAGGGCCCGATTGCCGAGCGCCTCGCCGCGGGCGTACGCCAGGCCGGCGGTATCTGGACGCTCGACGACCTGCGCGAGTACCGCGTGGCGCGCCGCGAGCCGCTGCGCTTTCGCCTCGAGGACGGCCACGAGCTGATCAGCGCGCCGCCCCCCTCGGCAGGCGGCGTGGCGCTGGCCCAGAGCCTGGCGATACTCCAGCAACTGCCCTGGCAGGAGGCCGAACCGGTGCAGCGCGTGCACTACGTGGTCGAGGCCCTGCGCCGCGCTTACCGTGATCGCGCCCTGCTGGGCGACCCGGATTTCGTCAAGAACCCGCTGCAGGAGATGCTCTCGCCCGGCCACCTCGCCGTGCTGGCCGGCAGCATCGACCCTGAGCAGGCCACACCGAGCTCCGCCCTGCCACCGGCCGGCACCTGGCATGAAGGCGACCACACCACGCACTTCGCCGTACTCGACGCACAGGGCAACTCGGTTGCCGCCACCCTGTCGGTCAACCTGCCGTTCGGCGCCGCCTTCACCGTGCCCGGCACGGGCGTGTTGCTCAACGATGAAATGGACGATTTCGCCGCCGACGTGCAGGGCTCGAATGCCTATGGCCTGGCCGGCAGCGAGGTCAACGCGATCGCTGGCGGCAAGCGCCCACTGTCCTCGATGAGCCCGAGCTTCCTCGAAAGCAACGACGAATTCACCGCCTTCGGCACCCCCGGCGGCAGCCGCATCCCCAGCATGGTGCTGCTGTCGATGCTGGAGTACCTGGACGATCAGCCCATCGAGCGCTGGCCGGCCGTGGCCCGCTACCACCATCAGTTCCTGCCCGATGTGATCGAGCACGAGCCGGACACCTTCAGCGCCGAGCAGATCGCCGAGCTGCAGAAGCGCGGCTACCAGCTCAAGCGCCTGGACCGGCAGTACGGCAACCAGCAGGTGCTGTTCTGGAACAAGGTGAGTGGCGCCGTCCAGGCGGCCAGCGACCCGCGCGGGATCGGTGAGGCGCTGGTGCCGGCGGGCGAGTAAGCACAGGCGCCAGCGCGACTGAAGCCCCTCGCACGGAGCCTGTGCGCTGTGCGAGGGGCGGGCCGCTACGAGAGCTTGATCAGGCTTTCCTGCTCGTCGCCGAACTGGCGCAGCTCGCGGAACAGTGCCTGCTCGCTGCCAAGCATGAGCACGTTGCGCAGGCTCTGGAAGATGCGGCTGGCATAGCCCAGGTCATTCATCAGCGAGCTGGTCTGCAGGCCATCCAGGCGTCCGCTGCGCACATCGGCGAACAGCCGCTGGCGGAAGCCCGCATCGAAACCCGCCGCCTGCTCGTCGAGCCAGCGCAGGCGTGACTGCCAGACATCCTCGGGCAGATCGCTGCGCGCCAGTTCGCGCACCTCATGCAGGGTCGTCAGCAGGTGGCGCCGCAGTTCCACGTAGGCATCGCGCACCGCCGATGGCGGCGCATCGAGGTAGTGCCCCAGGTTCTTCTGCAGGTGCTTGGCATCCTTGACCGCATCCACCAGTTGCAACGCGGCCAGCTGACAGCTCACCCAGAACTGCTGGTGCGCCTCGTCCATCGGCAGTTCCATGCGCCCCATGAAGCTCAGCAGGTCGCCGTAAACGCCCTTGATATGAAACTGGTAGAGGTGCTCGGCATCGAAGCCGGCGTGCGAGGGCTTGGCCTGCAGCAGTTGCTCGTCGGCCCGCGAGCGCGCCAGCTGGTCCACGGGCAGGTAGAGGGCGTGGCAGATCACCTCCAGGCTCAGGCGCCCGAGGTGCCCCAGCTCCTGCACCACGGCCCCGGAAGCGGCCTCGACCGAGTCCAGTGCGCGCTCGCTGAGGTAGCGGGCCTGGGTGCGCTGGGGCTCGACGACCTGCTCGGGCAGCAGCTCGGTGATCAGTACCTGAGGCTCGGCGCACTCCGGCAACCAGCGAATCAGGACGCGCGCCAGGCGCTCCTGCAATGGCCAGAACAGGGCGACGCCCATGGCGTTGAAGAGGGTGTGGAACATCGCCAGCTGGATCAGGCTGTTGTCGCCCAGCCCCAGCGGTTCGGCCAGGGCGTGCACCAGCCAGGTCAACGGCCCGAGCAGGCAGAACGCCAGTGTCCCGGTGGTGATGTTGAACAGCACATGTGCCAGGGCCAGGCGCTGGCCGCTGCGGTTGCCGCCCAGGGAGCCGACGAACGCCGTGGTCACGCTGCTGCCGACGTTCGAGCCGATGGCGATGGCCAGGCTCTGCCCCAGCTCCAGCTGACCACTGGCCAGGGCCGCCAGCGTCAGCATCAGGGTCGCATGGCTGGACTGCAGTACCACGGTGATGGCCATGCCGATGGCCGTGAACAGCAGTGCGCCTGCCAGCCCGCCCGCCTGCATGCCGGTCATGTCCAGGTCACCGAAACTGGCGAAGCCGTCCTTGATCTGGTCGATACCGAGGAAGATGAAGGCAATGCCCAGCACGATGCGCCCAGCCGCCTTGCTCCGGGTGCCGAAGAAACCGGCCAGCACGCCGAAGACCAGCAGCGGCAGCGCCAGGGGACTGAGGCTGAGGTTCTGCCCGGCCAGCGCCAGCAGCCAGATGCCGCTGGTGGCGCCCAGGTTGGCGCCGAACAGGATGGCGATGCCGCCGGCCAGCTGGATCAGCCCGGTGCTGATGAAGGCGATGGTGAGCAGCGACACCAGGGTGCTGGACTGCAGCAGCAGCGTGCCACCGATGCCGAACAGCAGGCTCTTGAAGGACGTCGAGGTACTGCGCGCGAGGATCTGCTCCAGCTTGCTGCCGGCCAACTGGCGCAGGCCCTCCTCCAGGCACTGCATGCCGAACAGGAACACCGCCAGGCCGGCGCACAACTGCAACCAACCCTGGCTGAACCAGAACGAGGCGATCAACCCCACGACCAGCAGACACAGCATCACCCAGCGCAGGTACTTCATCGGCACCGTTCCATCCTTTTAGCGGTGTACAAACGCAAACGGCCCCTCGCCTCGAAACCGAGGCGAGGGGCCGTATACAGGAGCCTACAGCGGATCAGTCCTGCTTGTAGCCACTGCTGGTGCAGCCGAGGCAGCGTACGAACGCCTCTTTGCCCGGCTCGACCACCAGGGATTGTGCGGCTTCACCGACGTTGCCGCCCAGTGCGGTGAACGGCAGGCTGACGATGAAGGCCGCGGCGCCGATGGCGGTGGCACCGATCAGCAGCGGGCGGGCGATGACCAGGTCACCGACCATGGCGTAGCCCTTCGGGGCTTCGACGGAGTAGATCGGGTCGCCGCTGGCGTTCTGCTGAACCACTTCCGCCTGTGCCGGCAGCGCCAGCAGGCCAGAGGTCAGCGCCAGGACAGCAGCGGTTGTGCGGAACGCTTTCATGGATCGATCCTTCAGGTTTTTCGGGAAAGTGCCAGTAACTATAACAGCGCATTGGCAATTGTCAGCGTGACGGACGTCAATCGCCATGAAACGCGTACTCCGGCTTTTTCGGTACATAAGGCCGGAAGAACGCCAGCATGGCTGCCAGATCGGCCTTTTCGTCGCCGCTGGGCTGAAAGGTCGGGCCGATCACCACGCGGCGATGCTGGTAATCCAGCGCCGCCAGGACGATGGGTACGCCAGCCCCCTGGGCGATGTGGTAGAAGCCCATCTTCCAGCGCTCGACCTTCTTGCGCGTGCCCTCGGGCGAGAGCACCAGGATGAACTCGTCATGCTCGCGAAAGGCCTGTACGGCCTGCTCGACGGTGTTCAGCTGACGCTCGCGGCGGATGGCGATACCGCCCCAGGCGCGCATCAGGCCACCGAACGGCCAGCGAAAGATGCTGTGCTTGCCGAACCAGCGGGCGTTGAGGCGCAGCACGAATTTCAGTGCGATGAAGATCACGAAGTCCCAGTTGGACGTGTGGTGGGCACCGATGGCGACGAACTTGTCGAGTTCCGGCAGCGCCCCCTCGATACGCCAGCCCAGGAGTTTCAGCACGCTGCGTCCCAGCCATTCGGCAGCCGGATTGGGCGGCAGGTAGTTAGCGGACATCGATCGACCTCTTGTTCTTATTCTGGGTATCAGGCTACCCGCCGCAGGCTATCCGGCGGGCCGCCGTCAGCGCCTCAGCGCTGACACTTGGGGCAGTACACGCTGGCGCGCTGGCCCAGTTTCACCTCGCGCAGGGTGCTGCCACAGACCTTGCAGAACTCGCCAGCGCGCCCGTAGGCGAACAGTTCCTGCTGGAAGTAGCCAGGCTGGCCGTCGCCGCCGACGAAGTCACGCAGGGTGGTGCCGCCACGCTCGATGGCGTGGGCGAGAATGCGCTTGATCTCCTCGGCCAGACGCAGGTAGCGCGCCCGCGAGATCGCCCCGGCCTCGCGCCGTGGATCGATACCGGCGGCGAACAGGGCCTCGGTGGCGTAGATGTTGCCCACCCCGACCACCACGGCGTTGTCCATGATGAAGGGCTTGACCGCCATGCTGCGCCCGCGTGAAAGCTGGAACAGGCGCTCACCGTCGAACAGACCGCCCAGCGGTTCGGGGCCGAGCTTGCTGAGCAGCTCGTGGCGCAACGGGTCGTCGCTCCACAGCAGCGCGCCGAAACGACGCGGGTCGGTGTAACGCAGGGCCAGGCCCGACTCCAGCTCGATATCCACATGCTCGTGCTTGGCCGCGGCCAGGCCGCACTCGACCAGGCGCAAGCTGCCGGACATGCCCAGGTGGCTGATCAGGCTGCCGACTTCGGCCTTGATCAGCAGGTACTTGGCGCGCCGCTCGACGCACTCGATGCGCTGGCCGGACAGGCGCACGTCCAGGTCTTCGGGGATGGGCCAGCGCAGACGGCGCTCGCGCACGATGACGCGCGTGACGCGCTGGCCTTCGAGGTACGGCGCAATGCCGCGACGGGTGGTTTCGACTTCTGGCAGTTCAGGCATGGCAGCAGGACAGGACAACGGCGGTGCGCCACCTTAGCAGGAGCGACAGGCAGAACGGTAGCGCGCCACGGCGAGCGGCGCTGCCCGCCCGCCATGGCGCGCCTGGCTACATCACCGCCAGGTCGCGAATGCTCTCGCGCAGGTTCTCGAAGTCGTACTCGGACAGGCCCACGTATTCCAGGATTGGCTGCGAGATGTACTGCCACTCCAGATCGACGGCCTGCCCGCCAAGCACACGGTGCGACTCGCAGATGTGCTCGGCCATCTTGAGGATGCCCAGCAGCGTCTTGAGCTGCGCATCGCGCGAGGATTCGTCGCTGAAGATCGACAGCGCGTTGTGGTGGTTGGCGATGACTTCGCAGAGGTGCTCCGGCAAGCGCCAGGAGCGTGCGGTGAAGTAACCCACCACGGCATGGTTGGTGGTGAGCATGCGGTTCTCGGTATCCACCACCCGGCGTTCGTCGCTGGCACTGGCGTAGGCTTCCTCCAGCACTTCCATGTAGTTGGGGAAGCGCTTGAGCATCAACGGGATGCCGCAATCGTGGAACAGACCCAGGCTGTAGGCCTCGTCGGGCGACTGGTAGCCGAGGCGCTTGGCCAGCGTCAGGCAGGTCATGGCCACGTCCTGGGCACTGTCCCAGAAGCGGTTGAGCACCAGAATCGCCTCATCGGTCAGCTCGCCCTTGATCGATTGCGCGTTGATCAGATTGATCACCGTGTTGCAACCGAGCAGGTTGACCGCCTGCTGGATCGAGGCGATGCGGTTGGACAGGCCGAAATGCGCCGAGTTGACGATCTTCAGCAGCGCACCGGACAGCCCCGGGTCCTGGCTGATCAGCTTGGCGATGGTGCGCAGATCGGGGTTGGGCATGATCTGCTCCATCTGCAGATCCACCATGATCTGCGGCTGCGGCGGCACACTGATGCCCTGCAGGGCTTGCTGGATCTGTTCGGCGGAGAGTTCGAAGGCCATGGCACGCACGTACGAAGTGAGAAGTACGCCACAGTTTAACCAAAGCCCGACCCGGCCAGCAGCAGACTTTTGTAAACAGCGGGCGCAGGCGCAACCCGCTATAATTCCGCTCTTTTATCTGCGGAGCCCGAACTCATGCCCTCCCTGCCCAGCCTGCGCCTGAAAGCCAACGCCGACCGACGCCTGCGCGCCGGCCACCTGTGGGTCTACAGCAACGAGATCGACGTCGCCGCCACCCCGCTGCACGGGTTCGCCGCCGGCGACCAGGCCATCCTCGAAGCGGCCGGCGGCAAGCCGCTGGGCATCGTCGCGATGAGCCCGAACAACCTGATCTGCGCCCGCCTGCTGTCGCGCGACGTCAAGCACGTGCTGGACAAGTCGCTGCTGGTGCATCGCCTCAACGTCGCCCTGAGCCTGCGCGAGCGCCTGTTCGACAAACCCTGCTACCGCCTGGTCTACGGCGACTCCGACCTGCTGCCGGGCCTGGTGGTCGACCGTTTCTTCGACATCCTCGTGGTGCAACTGGCCTCGGCGACCATGGAAGCGCACAAGGACGACGTCGTCGCCGCGCTGATCCAGGTGCTCAAGCCCAGCGGCATCCTGTTCAAGAACGACTCCAGCGCGCGTGACGCCGAAGGCCTGCAGCGCTACGTCGAGACCGTCTACGGCGAGGTGCCGGAGTGGGTCGCGCTGGAAGAGAACGGGGTGAAGTTCGAAGCCCCGGTGATCGACGGGCAGAAAACCGGCTGGTTCTACGACCACCGCATGAACCGCGCGCGCCTGGCGCCCTACGTGAAGGGCAAGCGCGTGCTCGACCTGTTCAGCTACATCGGCGGCTGGGGCGTGCAGGCCGCCGCCTTCGGCGCCAGCGAAGTGTTCTGCGTCGACGCCTCGGGGTTCGCCCTCGACGGTGTCGAGCGCAACGCCGCACTCAACGGCGTGGGCGAGAACGTCACCTGCGTCGAGGGCGATGCCTTCGCCGCCCTGCGTGAACTGAAGGCCGCCGAAGAACGCTTCGACGTGGTGATCGCCGACCCGCCCGCCTTCATCAAGCGCAAGAAGGACATCAAGAACGGCGAGGCCGCCTATCGCCGCCTCAACGAAACGGCCATGCGCATGCTCAACAAGGACGGCATCCTGGTCAGCGCCAGTTGCTCGATGCACCTCGACGAAGACCACCTGCAGAACATCCTGCTGACCAGCGCACGCCACCTGGATCGCAATATCCAGCTGCTCGAGCGCGGCGCCCAGGGGCCCGACCACCCGGTGCACCTGGCCATCGCCGAGACCCGCTACATCAAGAGCCTGACCGTTCGCCTGCTGCCCAACAGTTGAGCAACCTGCACCTGCCGAGTGCGTTTCGGCAGGTGCCCCCTCCTCGCCACGCTGTTACCTCTCCCCACACCTTCCTCGCGTGTTGCGCTGCCTGAGCTAGTCTTCAACCTGCATGGCAGAGCGCTAGCAGATGACCGTTCATCGGCTGGCTTGCTTATTGCTTTTGGTTATCGACATAACGATCGCCCCACACGACAGGGACGAATCGACTCAGGTGTTGGAGCCTCGGTCACGAGCTGGCTCCATATTGCGGGCAATGGGGAGGACTATGACTGCGCAAGCTGGGAACGAAGCGTTCCTGCGATTCACCAACGTCAAGAAGACCTACGATCACAAGACCCTGGTGGTCAAGGACTTCAACCTCAACGTGGCCAAGGGCGAGTTCATCACCCTGCTCGGCCCTTCCGGATCGGGCAAGACCACCTGCCTGATGATGCTCGCCGGTTTCGAAGACGTGACCAGCGGCGAGATCCTGATCAACGGCCGCAACGTCACCAGCATCGCGCCCTACGACCGCAACATCGGCATGGTCTTCCAGCAGTACGCGCTGTTCCCGCACATGACCATCCGCGAGAACCTCGCCTACCCGCTGAAGATCCGCAAGCTGCCCAAGGACGAGATTCGCGCCAAGGTCGAGCAGTACCTGGCCCTGGTCGAGCTGCAGGCCTTCGGCGGCCGCTATCCCGGCCAGCTCTCCGGCGGCCAGCGCCAGCGCGTGGCACTGGCCCGCGCGCTGATCTTCGCGCCGGACATCGTGCTGATGGACGAGCCGCTCGGCGCGCTGGACAAGAAGCTGCGCGAGCAGATGCAGTACGAGATCAAGCGCCTGCATGAGCAGCTCGGTTTCACCGTGATCTACGTGACCCACGACCAGACCGAAGCACTGACCATGAGCGACCGCATCGCCGTGTTCAACAACGGCGTGGTGCAGCAGTGCGCAGCCCCCCACGTGCTGTACGAGCGCCCGGCCAACCTGTTCGTCGCCGACTTCATCGGCGAGAGCAACAAACTGTCCGGGGTGATCGAGGCGGTCGCTGACGATCGCGTGCAGGTGCGCCTCGACGACGGCGGCCTGGTCAGCACGCTCAAGGCCAACTGCAGCGAGGTCGGCCAGGCCACCACGGTGTCCGTGCGCCCGGAGAAGCTCAGCTTCATCGACCGCCTCGGCGGCGGGGGCAACCAGGTCAAGGCGCGCTTCATCACCCGCCACTACGTCGGCGAATACATTCGCTATCACTTCGAGACCGCCAGCGGCAGCGAGCTGGTGGTGAAGAACCTGAACGACAGTTCAGCCCCGCAACTGAGCACTCAGGAAGAGGTCGCCCTGACCTGGCTGCCGGAAGACAGCCAGGCGCTGGATCGATCTGCAGTCCCCACCCACAACTAGTAGAAGCAAATGGAGCACAGCAATGGCTAGATCACTGACTACCAGCGTTTCCGCCTTCGCCCTGGTGGCGGCACTGGGGCTCACCGCCGGCAAGGCCACCGCCCAGGACAGCCTCACCGTGGTGTCCTGGGGCGGTGCCTACGGGGCGGCGCAGAAGAAGCACGTCATCGATCCCTACCAGGCCGAGTCCGGGGTCAAGGTACTGTTCGAGGACTACTCCGGCGGTGTCGCCGAGATCAAGGCTCAGGTCGAGTCCGGCAACATCCAGTGGGATGTGGTCGACTTCGAGGTGATCGACCTCGAGCGCGCCTGCTCCGAAGGCCTGCTGGAGACCGTCGACCACAGCGTGCTGCCGGCCGGCATCGACGGCACCCCGGCCGACCAGGACTTCATCCCGGAAGCCCTCGCCAGCGAGTGCGCGGTGGGCAACATCGTCTGGTCGGTGGTGTTCGCCTACAACGACAACACCATCGGTGGCACCAAGGCCGCGAGCATCGGCGACTTCTTCGACACCGGCAAGATTCCCGGCAAGCGCGCCATGCGCAAACGCCCGCAGGTGAACATGGAGTGGGCGCTGATGGCGGATGGCGTGGCACCGAAGGACGTCTACGAAGTGCTGGCGACGCCGGAAGGCCAGCAACGCGCCTTCGCCAAGCTCGACAGCATCAAGAAGGACATCGTCTGGTTCGACTCCTGGTCGCAGGCGCCGCAACTGCTCAACGACGGCGGCGCAGTGCTGGTGCAGTCGGCCAACGGCCGCTTCTACGACGCCATCGTGCAGGAGAAGAAACCCTTCGAGATCGTCTGGGACGGCCACGTCTACGACCTCGACGCCTGGGCCATCGTCAAGGGTTCGAAGAAGAAGGACCTGGCCATGGAGTTCATCAAGTTCGCCACCGGTTCCAAGCCGCTGGCCGGCATGCCGGACGTGGCCTATGGCCCGACCCGCAAGTCGTCCATGCCGCTGGCTGACCAGAGCGCCGCGCCGCACCTGCCGACCGCGCACCTGGATCAGGGCATCCAGGCCGGCTCCGAGTTCTGGGCCGACTACGGCGAGTCGCTGGGCGAGAAGTTCAACGAGTGGCTGCTGAAGTAAGCGCCAGACCCTGCTCTCCCCGGGCCTGCCGTGGGAGGGTTCCAGCCGCGTCGCTCGCGGCCGGGGCCCTCGCCACGGCGCCTCGCCGCAACGGGAGAGATGCTGAAATCGGAGTAATGCCTTGTCATCCCTGACCACCAGCGAAGCCGGCCAAGCCGCCAGCGCCCGTCGCCGGAAACGCCTCACCGCGTTCCTCTTCGTGGCGCCGCTGCTGCTGTTCATCATCGTCACCTTCGTCGCCCCGATCGGCACCATGCTGTGGCGCAGCGTGTACCACCCGACCGTGGCCGAACTGATTCCGCAGACCCTGACCGAACTGCAGCGCTGGGACGATCACCAGCAGTTGCCGGACGAGCAGACCCTGCAGGTCTTCGTCGGCGAACTGCATGCGCTCAACCAGCAGCGCCTGTCGGGCAAGCTCGCCGAAGAGTTCAACCGCGCCTACGCCGGCATGTCCAGCGTGGTCAAATCCAGTGCCCGCCGGGTCGGGCGCCTCGACGCCGACGCGCTGCCGAGCCAGGGCGTGAAGACCCTGATGCAGGCCCATCGCAACTGGGCCAAACCCGAGCTGTGGTACGCCATCGCGCGCGCCGGCAAGGTCTACACCTACGACTACTACCTGACGGCCCTCGACCTGGAGCTGGACCCGGAGACGGGCATCCAGGTGCGCCAGGACACGCAGATCTACCTGCAGCTGTACTCCAAGACCCTGAACATGGCGCTGGTGATCACCCTGCTCTGCGCCCTGCTCGGCTACCCGCTGGCCTACTACCTGGCGGGGCTGCCGTCGAACCGCGCCAACCTGCTGCTGGTGCTGGTGCTGCTGCCGTTCTGGACCTCGCTGCTGGTACGCACCACCTCGTGGATAGCCCTGCTGCAGACCAACGGCGTGATCAACTCCTTCCTCGTGGGGCTCGGTCTGGTCGACCAGCCCATCGAGATGCTCTACACCTCATTCGCCACGGTGGTGGCGATGACCCATATCCTGCTGCCGTTCATGATCCTGCCGCTGTACAGCGTCATGCGCGGCATCGACCCCAGCTACCTGCGCGCGGCCCTGAGCCTCGGCGACAAGCCGATCCCCGCGTTCCTGCGCATCTACTTCCCGATGACCCTGCCTGGCCTCAGCGCGGGCGCGTTGCTGGTGTTCATCATCTCGGTGGGCTACTACATCACCCCGGCCCTGGTCGGCGGCACCGACGGGCAGATGATCAGCAACATCATCGCCTTCCACATGCAGCGCTCGAACAACTGGGAGCTGGCGGCCGCGCTCGGCTCGCTGCTGCTCGGGCTGATCCTGCTGCTGTACTGGGTGTACGACCGTTTCGTCGGCGCCAGCAATATCAAGTTGGGATGAGGACGCGATGAAGACCCCCGCCTACTACGGCTTCTGGCACCACCTCGGCACCTGGCTGCTCAAGGCCGGCTCCTGGCTGGTGCTGCTGTTCCTGATCCTGCCGATCCTGGTGATCGTGCCGCTGTCGTTCAACGCCGAGCCGTTCTTCAGCTTCACCGAAGGCATGCTCACCCTCGACCCGGAGGCCTATTCGCTGCGCTGGTACAGGGAGATATTCAGCGACCCGAAATGGCTGCTGGCGATCAAGAACAGCTTCATCATCGGCATCTTCTCGACCCTCCTCGCCACGGTGCTGGGCACCTGTGCGGCGGTGGGCCTGGCGCGTGACGAGATGCCCTTCAGGCGCTTCGTCACTGCCCTGCTGCTGTCGCCGATGATCGTGCCGCTGATCATCACCGCGGCCGGCATGTTCTTCTTCTATTCCGACCTGGGGCTGGCAGGCGGCTACCTGGGCGTGATCCTGGCGCACGCGGCGCTGGGCACGCCCTTCGTCATCATCACCGTGACGGCCACGCTCACCGGCTTCGACTACAGCCTGGCGCGGGCGGCGCTGAACCTGGGCGCCCGGCCCGTGCGCGTGTTCTTCGACGTGATCATGCCGCTGATCCGCCCCGGCGTGATCAGTGGCGCGCTGTTCGCCTTCATCACCTCCTTCGACGAAGTGGTGGTGATCCTGTTCATGGCCGGCCCGCAGCAGCGCACCATCCCCCGGCAGATGTTCTCCGGCCTGCGCGAGCAGATCAATCCGAGCATCCTGGCCATCGCCACCCTGCTGATCCTGGTCTCCATCGCTCTGCTGGTCACCATCGAACTACTGCGCCGGCGTGCGGAGCGCATGCGCGGCATCGAGATACCGCATTGAGCCCCGGCGAGCCACGCCAGGCTGCGCACATCCCGGGCTGAATGCCCCGGCCGCGCAGCCTGGCCCTGCCTGGCACACCTTCATCGAGAAACTGACCCATACTGGACAGGTCGCTCATTGGAGGAACGCCTTGAAGGACAAGCACTCGGAAGAGTCCCTGCTCAGCGCGGCCTGGCAGTCCGCCCCTCTCGGCCTGGGTCTGCTCGATGTCCGTGGCTGCCTGCAGTACAGCAACCCGGCGTTGCAGGCACTGATCGGCGAGCACGGCAACAAGCCGCTGACGCAGTGGCTGCATCCACAGGACCGCGACACCTTCGACTACGCACTGGAGCGTGCCCGTCGCCAGCAGCTCGACATCCCCTGCGGCGAGCTGCGCCTGCACAGCCAGGAGGGCGCCTACAAGTGGCTGCACACCAGCGTCTGCTGGGTGTCGCAGGCGGACAGCGGCATCGATCACTTCCTGGTCCGCTTTACCCCGACGCGCTCCACGCAGGAGCGCGCCGAGCAGGCCTACCTGCTCAGCTTCGCCCTCGACTACACCACCGACGGTGCGCTGCTGCTCGATGACGGCCTGAACATCTGCTACCTCAACGACGCCGCCACTCGCCTGCTCGGCCAACGCCGCGAGTACCTGATGGGACAGAGCATCGGCCAGGCGCTGGTGCCCCTGGCCCTGCACTCGGATGACGAGCTGCGCGAGCTGATGCAGGGCCAGGGCCCGGTGCAGCTGGAGCTGAGCCACCCCGTGGATGGCACGCGCTACCACGTCTCGGTGAGGTTCAACCGTTTCTACTACGATCGCCGGGGCTACTGCCTGGCACTCCTGCATGACCTCACCGAACAGCAGCGCCTGGCGGACAGCCTGCTGCACAACGAACGCCAGTTCCGCGCGCTGATCGAGAACACCCACGACGCCGTCGGCCGCCTGACCCCGGACTTCCGCCTGATCTACGCCAACCCGGCCCTCGAAGCCCTGTGCCGGCTGCCGCTGGTGGAGGCGCGCGGGCGTCCCGCGCGCGATGCCTTCGGTGACAATTCCCAGGTCGACATCATGGCCGACCTGGTGCGCGAGGTCGCCCTCAGCGGCGACTCGCTCGAGGAGGAGCTGATTCACGGCATCGACGGCCCCGCCGACCTGCAACACCACTATCTGGTGCAACTGGTGCCCGAGCGCAACGCCTCAGGCGCCATCACCAGCGTGCTCTCGCTGGCCAGGGACATCACCAACATCCGCAAGGCCGAACGGCGCCTGGCGCAGAGCAACCAGCAGCTGCGCGACCTGACCACCCGCCGGGAGTCGGCCCGGGAGGAAGAACGCAAGCTGATCGCCCAGGAAATCCATGACGAACTCGGCCAGCACCTGACGGCCTTGCGCATGGGCATTTCCATGCTGCACCTGCAGTTCGGCGCCAAGGCGCCCGGTCTCGACAATGCCGTCGACGGGCTGATGCAACTCTGTGACCGAACCATTCAGGTGGTGCGCTCCATCGCCACCAGCCTGCGCCCGGCGGTGCTCAACATGGGCCTGTACCCGGCCCTGGAGTGGTTGACCAGCGAATTCCGCCAGCACACCCGGATCGAGTGCGAGCTGACCACGCACAGCGACGAACCGGCCCTCAGCGATGACCAGGCGACCACCGCCTTCCGCATCGTGCAGGAAGCGCTGAACAACGTCGCCCGCCATTCCGGCGCGAGCCGGGCGGTGGTGAGCCTGGAACGGCTCGACGACGTCTACCAGCTGGATATCACCGACAACGGGCGCGGCTTCGACCCGTCGGCCGTCAACACCCGCTCACTGGGCCTCGCCGGCATGCGCGAACGCGGCACCAGCCTCGGCGGCGAAGTGGTGATCTTCAGCCATCCCGGACAAGGCACCACGGTACAGGCCAGCCTGCCCATCACGCCGGCCAAGGAGGACTCATGACCCGCATCATGATCGCGGACGACCACACCATCATGCGCAACGGGCTCAAGCAGCTGATCGAGTTCGACAGCCGCCTGCAGGTGGTCGCGGAAGCGGAGAACGGCGGCCAGGTGCTCGAGCGCCTGCGCAGCACCGAGGTCGACCTGGTCCTGCTGGACATGAGCATGCCCGGCATCAGCGGCGAAGACCTCATCGCGCGAATCCACGGGCACTACACCAGGCTGCCGATCCTGGTGCTGAGCATGCACAACGAAGCGCAGATCGCCCAGCGCGCCCTGCGTGCCGGCGCCAGCGGCTACCTGACCAAGGACCACGATGCCGAAACCCTGCTCGCGGCCATCAACAAGGTGGCCAACGGCGGGCGCTATCTCGACCCGCGCATCGCCGAACAGCTGGCCTTCGCCAACGCCGAGGAGCGCAACAGTGGCCTGCACAGCCTGTCGGACCGGGAATTCCAGATCCTGCGCCTGCTCGCCGATGGCCTGGGCGTCAACCAGATCGCCGAACACCTGTCGATCAGCAACAAGACCGTCAGCACCCACAAGACCCGCCTGATGGAGAAGATGGGCTTCAGCTGCAATGCCGACATCATCCGCTTCGCCCTGACGGAGCAGCTGTCGAGGTAGGAAAATTCCTACAAGAAACCGGAATAGCCTTATGCCATCACCGGAATCAGACGATGCCCGGATAGCCCTTCACAGACCATCCTGACAGCCATGAACGGGTAGCCAATACCCGCTCCCGTTGCTCGATGGAGTGTGAACGTGAACGCTCAGACCACCACCCAAGCCAGCTGGATTACCACCGTCCTCGTCAGCCTTTGCAGCCTGTCGCTGGTCTGGCTGGCGACGCAAGTACCCAGCCACTACTGGCTGGTCGCCGCCCTGCTACCGGGTGTCGTGGTGCATGTCAGCCTGCGCCGCCAGGCCAGCGCGCAGGCGCGGACCCTCTCTGAGGTCCAGGAGAGCGCCATCGCCGTCGGCCAGGCCCAGGAAGCCGAACGCCACGTGCATGGCCTGGCGGAGCTGTGCCGCAACATCGCGCCCATCTGGTCGCAGCAGATCGAAGCCGCCCGCCTCCACACCCAGACCGCCATCGAAGCCCTGAGCGAACGCTTCACCCACCTGGCGCAGCGCATCAGCGCCGTGGTCGGCGTAGATGCGCCGAGCGACGACGAAGCGCTGCTGAAGCTGCTGGCCGGCAGCGAACACGAACTGGAAGACATCGTCAGCCAGTTGCGCCAGGCCCTGGACAGCAAGGAAACCCTGCTCGCCGAAGTGGTCCGCCTCAGCGGCTACACCACCCAGCTGCGCACCATGGCCCAGGAAGTCGGCGACGTCGCCAAGCAGACCAACCTGCTGGCCCTCAACGCCGCCATCGAGGCCGCCCGCGCCGGCGAGGCCGGACGTGGCTTCGCCGTGGTCGCCGACGAGGTGCGCAAACTCTCGACCCTCTCGGAGGAAACCGGCAAGCGCATCGGCGAGACCATCGAGAACGTCAGCACCGCCATCGAACACACCCTGCACGTCTCCAACGAACACGCCAGCCGCGACGCCAGCACCCTGGAAAGCGCCAGCCAGCTGATCCGCCAGGTCATCGAGGATTTCCGCCACGGCGCCACGCGCCTGGTCGAGCACGGCAACACCCTGCACAGCCAGAACCAGGCGGTCGGCGAGGAAATCTCCGAGGTGCTGGTCGCGCTGCAGTTCCAGGACCGCGTCAGCCAGATGCTCGGCCACATGCGCGACGACATCGAGAAGCTCGGCCTGCGCCTGGTCGATGCAAGCGGCCAGGTCGACGCCAGCGGCTGGCTGGACGACCTCTCGCACACCTACACCACGCCCGAACAGCACGCCATCCACAGCGGCCGTCACGGCACGTCCGCCGCCAGCGCTTCCGACATCACCTTCTTCTGAGGACTTCCCCATGGCCAAGACCATTCTCATCGTCGACGACTCCGCCTCGATCCGCCAGGTGGTCGGCATGACCCTGAAGAACGCCGGCTACGACATCATCGAAGGGGTCGACGGCAAGGATGCGCTGACCAAGCTCGACGGGCGCAAGGTGCACCTGATCATCAGCGACGTGAACATGCCGAACATGGACGGCATCACCTTCCTGAAGAACGTCAAGACGCTGGCCAGCTACAAGTTCACCCCGGTGATCATGCTCACCACCGAAGCCGGCGACGCCAAGAAGAGCGAAGGCCAGGCGGCCGGCGCCAAGGCCTGGGTGGTCAAGCCCTTCCAGCCGGCGCAGATGCTGACCGCCGTTTCCAAACTGATCCTGCCCTGAGTCAGGAGGTGCGCCATGCACACCACGTCCCCAGCCACTGACACCCGCCAACTGGTACTCGACGGCGCCCTGAGCATCTACACCGCCGCCGACACCAAGCCCCGTCTCAGCTCGGCCCTGCAGGGCGCCATCGCCCTGGAGATCGACCTCAGCGGCGTCGAGGAATTCGACTGCGCCGGCCTGCAGCTGCTGCTGGCCACCCGCGAGCAGGCACGGCGCATGGACATCGACCTGCACTTCCGTGGCGTCAGCCCGGCCATCTCGGAACTGCTCCGGCTCAGCGGCCTGGGCACGACGCTGCTCGCAGAGGAGAACCACTGATGAACCTCGACAGCGTGATCGGCACCTTCATCGCCGAGAGCCAGGAGCTGCTGCAGCAGATGGAAGATGCCCTGCTGCAGATCGAGCAGACGCCGGACGACGCCGAACTGATCAATGCCATCTTCCGCGCCGCGCATACCATCAAGGGGTCCTCGGGGCTGTTCGGCTTCGACTCCATCGTCGCCTTCACCCACGTCGCCGAGAGCGTCCTCGACCGCGTCCGCGCCGGCGAGGTGCGCTTCGACGGCGAACTCATCGCCCTCATGCTGCAGGTCGGCGACCACCTGGCCGGGCTGATCGGTCACCTCGCCGAGGGCCGCGACCTGGCCGAGCTGCCGGCCGCACACCACGCCCGCGAGGCCGAACTGGTCCAGGCCCTGCGCCGCTACCTCGACAACCAGGCCGAGACGACCCCCGCCGCCGCCGCGCAGTCCCAGGACACCGTGGAGGCCAGCGGCAACGGCCACTGGCACCTGTCGCTGCGCTTCGGCCAGGACACCCTGCGCAACGGCATGGATCCGCTGGCCTTCGTTCGCTACCTGGAGACCCTGGGCAGCATCGTGCATGTCGAGCCGGTGCTCGAGCATCTGCCGGTGCTGGACGAGATGGACCCGGAAAGCTGCTACCTGGGCCTGGAACTGGCCTTCTCCAGCGCCGCCGAGGCGCAAGCCATCGAGGGTGCCTTCGACTTCGTCCGCGAAGACGGCAGCATCCGTATCCTGCCGCCCGGCGCGCCGCTGACGGCGCTGCAAGAGTTGCTGGAACTACGCGCCGCCGAAGGCGCCCTGCAAGTTGAACGCCTGGTGCGTTGCACAAGCTTTGACGCTGCACTGCTGGAGCAGGCCAATGGCTCCAGCGCCGTGGCGCCGGCAACGCACCAAGCGGCCATTCCCGCGTCCGGCGCCGGCGAAAGCCGCGCCGTGGCCAGCAAGGAAGCCCCACGCGCAAACGGTGACACCAACCTGATCCGGGTCGACGCTGCCAAGCTGGACCAACTGATCAACCTGGTCGGCGAGCTGATCATCGCCGGCGCCAACACCCGCATGCTGGCCCAGCGCAGTGGCCTGGCCGGCATGTGCGAATCCGCCGAAACGCTATCGCGGCTGGTCGAGGAAGTGCGCGACAGCGCGCTGACCCTGCGCATGGTGCAGATCGGCGCCACCTTCAATCGCTTCCAGCGCGTGGTCCGCGACGTTTCCAGGGAACTGGGCAAGGACATCGTCCTGCAGGTCAGCGGCGGCGACACCGAGCTGGACAAGACCGTGGTCGAGAAGATCGGCGACCCGCTCACCCACCTGGTGCGCAACGCCATGGACCACGGTATCGAACCGGCCGAAGTGCGCCAGGCCGCCGGCAAGCCGCTGCAAGGCGTGGTGCGCCTGAATGCCTACCACGAGGCTGGCGGCATCGTCATCGAGGTGTCCGACGACGGCGGCGGTCTCGACCCGCAGAAGATTCTCGCCAAGGCCAGCCAACGCGGCCTGATCGGCGAAGGCCAGCAGCTCAGCGACAAGGAGATCTTCAACCTGATCTTCGAGCCGGGCTTCTCCACCGCCGAGCAGATCAGCAACCTCTCCGGGCGCGGCGTCGGCATGGACGTGGTCAAGCGCAACATCACCGCCCTGCGTGGCAGCGTCGAGCTCGACAGCGCCCTGGGCCAGGGCACCTGCGTGCGCATCCGCCTGCCGCTGACCCTGGCGATCATCGACGGTTTCCTCATCGGTGTCGGCCAGGCCAGCTACGTCATCCCGCTGGACATGGTCGAAGAATGCATCGAACTGCCCAGCGAACAGCTCGCCGGCCAGGAGCACCTCGACCTGCGTGGCGACGTCCTGCCCTTCATCCGCCTGCGCCAGCTGTTCGAGGACCAGAGCCAGCCGCCCCGGCGCGAGAACGTGGTGGTGATCAGCTACGCCGGGATTCGCGCCGGCCTGGTGGTGGACCAGTTGCTGGGCGAGTTCCAGACCGTGATCAAGCCACTGGGCAAGGTGTTCTGCCAGGTCCCGGCGCTGAGCGGTTTCACCATCCTCGGCAGCGGCGCCGTGGCGCTGATCCTCGATATCCCCGGCCTGCTCTCGCAAGTCAGCCAAGGCGGCAGCAGCCGCACCCTTTCCCCCTCCGGCAACCTCAGGAGTACTGTGCTATGAACCTGGCAACCCGTATCGCGGCGCTGGTCGCAACAGCGCTGATCGCACTGACCCTGCTGGCCCTGCCAGCGCTGAACACCTACCTGGCCCTGGGCATTGCCCTGCTCGCAGGCGCCGCCCTGGCGTTCCAGGGCTGGCAGCTCAACCGTGCGCTGCAGCTGCAGCTCGGCGGCGAACCGCGTGCACTGCATGACCTCGCCGAACAGCTGGCGCAGGGGGAACTGCCCCGCACGAACCAGCCCCAGGCAGCGCGTGGCTCGCTCCTGCACAGCCAGCAGCAGACTGGCGAACAGCTCGCCGCGCTGCTCGCGGAGCTGAACCGTGTGACCGACGAGCATGCCCGCGGCGACATCGACGCCGTCCTCGACAGCCAGCAACCGGGGGTGTACCGCGAGATCGCCGTGGCGATCAACGCGCTGGTAGCCAGCCATATCGACGTGAAGAAGAAGGCCATGACCTGCGTCCGTGCCATCGCCGAGGGCGACCTGCGCGCACCGCTGGAGCAGTTCCCCGGCAAGAAAGCCTTCATCAACGACACCATCGAGACCCTGCGGCGCAACCTCACCGGCCTGATGAGCGAAATGCGGCACATGTCCGACGAGCACGACAAGGGCGACATCGACGTGGTCATCGATGTGTCGCGCTTCGCCGGCAGCTACGCCGAGATCGCCCAGGGCATCAACGCCATGGTCGCCGGCCACATCAGCGTGAAGAAGAAGGCCATGGCCTGCGTCCAGGCCTTCGCCGAGGGCGATCTGAGCGCATCGCTGGAGCAGTTCCCCGGCAAGAAGGCCTTCATCAACGACACCATCGAGACCCTGCGCGGCAACCTCACCGGCCTGATGAGCGAGATGCGGCACATGTCCGACGAGCACGACAAGGGCGACATCGACGTGGTCATCGACGCCGCGCGCTTCACCGGCAGCTACGCCGAGATCGCCCAGGGCATCAACGCCATGGTCGCCGGCCACATCAGCGTGAAGAAGAAGGCCATGGCCTGCATCAAGGCCTTCGGCGAAGGCGACCTGAGCGCGCCGCTGGAGCAGTTCCCCGGCAAGAAGGCCTTCATCAACGACACCATCGAGACCCTGCGCGCCAATGTCCAGGCGCTGATCGAAGACACCCAGATGCTCAGCCAGGCGGCTCAGCACGGCCAGCTCGACACCCGCGCCGACGCCAGCCGTCATCAGGGCGACTTCCGCCGCATCGTCGACGGCATCAACAGCACGCTGGAAGCGATCATCGTGCCGCTGAACGAAGCCATGCAGGTCATCGCCGGCCTCGCCGAAGGCGACCTGACCCGCACCATGCACGGCCAGTTCCAGGGCCATCTGCACGACCTGCAGCATTCGCTCAACAGCACCGTGGAGAAACTCAGCGACATCATCGGCCAGGTGCACCTGTCCACCGCGACCCTCAGCGGCGCCGCCGAGGAAATCTCCGCCACCGCCCAGACCCTCAGCCACGCCGCCTCCAGCCAGGCCGCCTCGGTCGAGGAAACCAGCGCGGCGATGGAGCAGATGTCCGCCTCCATCGCGCAGAACACCGAGAACGCCAAGGTCACCGATGGCATGGCCGGCAAGGCCTCCTGTGAAGCCAGCGAGGGTGGCCAGGCGGTACGTGACACCGTGGCGGCGATGAAGACCATCGCCGAGAAGATCGGCATCGTCGATGACATCGCCTACCAGACCAATCTGCTGGCCCTCAACGCCGCCATCGAGGCCGCCCGCGCCGGCGAACACGGCAAGGGCTTCGCGGTGGTCGCCGCCGAGGTGCGCAAGCTGGCCGAGCGCAGCCAGGTGGCCGCGCAGGAAATCAGCGAAGTGGCCAAGAGCAGCGTGTCGCTGGCCGAACAGGCCGGCAACCTGCTCGACCAGATGCTGCCATCGATCGCCAAGACCTCCGACCTGGTCCAGGAAATCACCGCCGCCTCCGAGGAGCAGAGCACCGGGGTCAACCAGATCACCTCGGCGATGACCCAGCTCAGCGACATCACCCAGCAGAACGCCGCCGCCTCGGAAGAGCTGGCCGCCACGGCGGAGGAGATGAACGGCCAGTCCGTCCAGCTGCAGCAACTGATGCAGTTCTTCCACCTGGCCAGCCGCGCCAGCGCCGGGGTGACCACTCTCGGTCGCCCGCTGAGTGCCGCGCCGGCGCGCGCAGCGGTGGTGGCGGACGATGAAGAGAGCGGCTTCGTCCGCTACGGGAGCTGAGCCATGGGTGCCCTCGTCGATCTGCCTCTGGACACGCCTGACGGCTGCGCACAACAGCAGCGCCAGTACCTGACCTTCCGCGTACAGCAGGACATGTACGCGGTGGCCAGCCGCTACGTGCGCGAGATTCTCGAGTACGACCAGGTCACCCAGGTGCCGATGATGCCCAGCCTGGTGCGCGGCGTGATCAACCTGCGCGGCGCCATCGTGCCGATCATCGACCTCGCCGATCGCTTCGGCCATGGCCTGAGCCCGCTCGGCGCACGCACCTGCATCGTCATCGTGGAGATCCTCGACGAGGACGAGACCCACCTGATGGGCGCGCTGGTCGATGCCGTCAGCGCCGTGGTCGAGATCGAGGCCGACGCCCTGCGTCAGGCCCCGGCCTTCGGCAGCCGCGTGCGCAGCGAGTTCATCGAGGACATGGCGCGCCTGGACGAACGTTTCATCACCCTGCTGCGCATGGAACAGGTGCTCTCGGTCGAGCAGATCGCGGCCATGGCCGGCCTGCGCAACGAACCCCTTTCCCCCGCTGCAGACGTGCGCTGACGCGCAGGAGCCCTGCCATGACCATCAGCAAGAAAATGACCCTCCTGGTTCTCTCGGCCCTGCTCGGCATCCTGCTGCTGTCGGGTGTGTCCTGCCAGCAGATGAACCAGGTGTTCAACGCCGCCAACTTCGGCAACGTCAACTCGGTGCCCGCCATTACCGCCCTGGCCAAGCTCGGCACGGCGGTGAACATGCAGGTGCAGCTGGTCTACGAACATGTACTGAGCGCCGACGACCAGGCCATGGATGCCGTGGACAAGCTCATCGCCGGCAACCGTGGCGACATCCAGGCCGCCCTCGACGACTACGCCGCTACCATCAGCGATGAGCAGGACCAGCAGCTCTTCGACACCGAGCATCAGGGCATCGACAACCTCCTCCAGGGCATCGACAAGGCGCTGGCCCTGTCGCGTCAGCACAAGGACGAGGCCGCGCGCGAATCCATGCTCGAATTGCAGCACGCGGTCATCGACCCGCTGCGCAGCGCCATCGACAAGCACCGCGACTACAACATCGCCATGGCCAACGACGGCAGCCAACAGGCCCAGGCCAGCCTGCAGCACGCCACCTGGATCGCCATCGTCGTCTCGCTGGCCACCCTGCTGGTCATCGGCCTGTTCGGTGGTTTCATCACCCGCAACCTGCTGCGTCAGCTCGGCGGTGAACCGGCCTACGCGGTGGAAGTGGTCAGCCGCATCGCCGCCGGCGACCTCAACACCGAGGTCAGCACCCGGGACGGCGACACCAGCAGCATGCTGGCCGCGATCAAGGGCATGAGCGAGAAACTGGCGCAGATCATCGGCGAAGTGCGCAGCAATGCCGACGCCCTCACCAGTGCCTCCGAACAGATTTCCGCCACGGCCCAGAGCATGAGCCAGGGCGCTTCCGAACAGGCCGCATCGGTGGAGGAAACCAGCGCCTCGATGGAGCAGATGTCTGCCTCCATCGCGCAGAACACCGAGAACGCCAGGGTCACCGATGGCATGGCCGGCAAGGCCGCGCGCGAGGCCGACGAAGGTGGCCAGGCGGTACGTGACACCGTGGCGGCGATGAAGACCATCGCCGAGAAGATCGGCATCGTCGACGACATCGCCTACCAGACCAACCTGCTGGCCCTCAACGCCGCCATCGAGGCCGCCCGCGCCGGCGAGCACGGCAAGGGCTTCGCGGTGGTCGCCGCCGAGGTGCGCAAGCTGGCCGAGCGCAGCCAGGTGGCCGCGCAGGAGATCAGCGAAGTGGCCAAGAGCAGCGTGTCACTGGCCGAACGCGCCGGTAGCCTGCTCGACCAGATGCTGCCGTCGATCGGCAAGACCTCCGACCTGGTTCAGGAAATCGCCGCTGCCTCCGAGGAACAAAGCGCCGGCGTCGGCCAGATCAACTGCGCGATGACCCAGCTCAGCGACATCACCCAGCAGTCCGCCTCCGCCGCCGAGGAACTGGCCGCCACCGCCGAGGAAATGAGTGGCCAGGCCGAACAGCTGCAGCAACTGATGGACTTCTTCAAGGTCTCGGCCGCCCGCGCCCCGCTCCTCGCCCCTCGCCAGCCGGCGCGCAGCCGCAGCGCCAGCGAAGCCAGTAGCGAGCTGCTCGAGCAGATGATCCCCAGCGGCTTCATTCGCTTCCAGTCCTAGCCCCCAGCCGGGCACCTGCGGGTGCCCGAGGAGCGACCCATGCCCAGTTTCAACCCGGCCACGGCGCCAGACACCACCCAGCAATACCTGACCTTCAGCCTCGGCGAGGAACTCTTCGCCGTCGGCACGCGCAACGTCCGCGAGATCATCGAGTACGGCCGCCTGACCCCGGTGCCGCTAATGCCGGCGAGCATCCTCGGCGTGATCAACCTGCGTGGCGGCGTGGTGCCGATCATGGACCTGCGCCAGCGCTTCGGTCAGCAGCAGACCCAGATCGGACGACGCAGCTGCATTGTCATCCTCGAAGTGGTGCGCGAGCAGATGCAGCAGGTCATCGGCATCGTCGTCGAGGCGGTCAACGCGGTGCTGGAGATTCCCGAGCAGGACATCGAGCCCGCACCCAGCTTCGGTAGCCATATCCCCACCGACTTCCTGCTCGGCATGGGCAAGCTCGACGAGCGCCTGGTGGTGCTGCTGGACATCGGCCGGATTCTCTCGCTCGCCGACCTGCGCCAGCTCGCCACTGCCGCCGCACAACCCGAACCGGCCTGACCCTGGAGCGGCGCCATGACAGCCCTGAGCCTGAACAACCGCGAATTCCAGCAGTTCCGCGACATGATCCACGAGATCGCCGGCATCGCCATGAGCGACGCCAAGCGCCAGCTGGTGGCCGGACGCCTGAGCAAGCGCCTGCGCCATTTCGAACTGAGCAGCTATGGTGACTACTTCCAGCTGCTGATGAAGGACAAGGCCGAGCTGCAAACCGCAGTCGACCTGCTGACCACCAACGAAACCTACTTCTTCCGCGAGCCGAAGCACTTCGAGTTCCTCCGCGAGCGCCTGCAGGACGACCTGCGCAGCAGCCAGCCGCTGCGCGTCTGGAGCGCCGCCTGCTCCAGCGGCGAGGAGCCCTACACCCTGGCCCTGCTGCTGGCCGACTGCCTGCCGTCGCGGCCCTGGGAGATCCTCGCGTCGGACATCAGCACGCGCATCCTCGACAAGGCACGCACCGGCATCTATCCGGAAGAGGACGCCAGCGGCATCCCCCGCGAGCTGCTGCATCGCCACTGCCTGCGCGGCACCGGCAGCCACAGCGGCATGTTCACCCTGGAGCCGGCATTGAAGCGGCGCATCGGCTTCCGCCAGATCAACCTCAACAACGCCCTGCCGGATGTCGGTGTGTTCGATGTGATCTTCCTGCGCAACGTGATGATCTACTTCGACCCGCCGACCAAGCGCCAGGTGGTGCAACGTCTCTGCGCACGGCTGCGTCCCGGTGGCTACTTCTTCGTCAGCCACTCCGAAAGCCTGCACGGCATCAGCGACGAGTTGCAGTCGCTGCGCCCCTCGATCTATCGCAAGCCCCATGCATAACTCGGACGGCGTCATCGAAGTGCTCCTGCAGCCAGGTGACCTGTACTTCGGCGACCGTCGCACGCGCATCCGCACGCTGCTCGGTTCCTGTGTGTCGCTGGTGCTGTGGCACCGCGGCGAACGCATCGGCGGCATGTGCCACTACATGCTGCCCAGCCGCCGCCACCCCGGCAGCCGGCTCGATGGGCGCTACGCCGACGAGGCCCTGCACCTGCTGCTGGAGAAGATCCGCGCCAGCGGCAGCCAGCCGCAGGACTACCGCATCAGCCTGTTCGGTGGCGGCAACATGTTCGGCGAGCTGTGCCAGCGCAACATCGGCCAGAGCAACGTGCGCGCCGGCCTGGAGCTGCTCGCCGCCCACGGCCTGAAATGCCATGAACGACATGCTGGTGGCGATGGCTACCGCAACCTGATTTTCGATGTCTGCAGCGGGCACATCGCACTGCGTTGCCCCACGTCCCAACAGATCGCCACCCGGCGCTACGAGGCCCCCACGCCATGAAGAACACCAAGGTGTTGATCGTCGACGACTCCGCAGTCGTCCGCCAGGTACTGAGCGCCGGCCTTGCCGAACACACGGGCATCGAAGTCATCGGTGCCGCCGCCGACCCGCTGTTCGCCATGGACAAGATGCAGCGCAACTGGCCCGACGTGATCGTGCTGGACGTGGAGATGCCTCGCATGGACGGCATCTCCTTCCTGAAGAAACTGATGGCCGAGCGCCCGACCCCGGTGGTGATCTGCTCCACCCTGACGGAGAAGGGTGCCGCCACCACCATGGAGGCCCTGGCCGCCGGCGCGGTGGCCATCGTCACCAAGCCGCAGGCCGGGCTGCGCCAGTTCCTCATCGAAGCCACCGAAGAGCTGGTCGGCGCCATCCGTGCGGCGGCCCAGGCCCGTCTCAAGCGCCTCGGCCCGGCAGCGCCGGCGGTGCAGCCCAAGCTCAACGCCGATGCCATCCTGCCTGCCGCCAGCAGCGGCGCCATGACCCGCACCACCGAGCGCATCATCGCCATCGGCACCTCGACCGGCGGCACCCAGGCACTGGAACACGTGCTCACGGCACTGCCACGGGTCTGCCCCGGCATCGTCATCGTCCAGCACATGCCCGAGCGCTTCACCGCCGCCTTCGCCGAGCGCCTCAACGGCCTGTGCCAGATCGAGGTCCGCGAAGCCCGCAACGGCGACCGGGTCATGCCCGGTCGCGCCCTGATCGCCCCCGGCGGGCGCCACATGCTGCTCAAGCGCAGCGGCGCCCAGTACGTGGTCGAAGTGGTCGACGGCCCGCCCGTCAGCCGCCACAAGCCCTCGGTGGATGTGCTGTTCCGCTCCACCGCCCGCGCCGCCGGCGCCAACGCCACCGGCATCATCATGACCGGCATGGGCGACGACGGCGCCCGTGGCCTGCGCGAGATGCACGAGGCCGGCGCCATCACCTACGGCCAGGACGAAGCCACTTGCGTGGTCTACGGCATGCCCAAGGAAGCCAGGAAACTGGGGGCGGTCGACCGCGAAGTGGCCCTGGAGCAGATTCCCGCCTGCATCCTGCGCAACGAACGCGGCTGAGCGGCCTTTGCCCGTCTGCCTCGGCGGGCGTAGAATCGAGCGATTGCTCGCCGGCATCACCGGCGGGCCCGTGAGCCCCGGCCGCGCGAGAGGTGATCCCGTCTCGTCATGCAGCCCCCCTACATGCGGCGATCAGCTGCCCGACGACGCTCACCGCACACACCTCCGAATTAGCCGCAGGACCCGACCATGCCTGATTACCGCTCGAAGACCTCCACCCACGGCCGCAACATGGCCGGCGCCCGCGCCCTGTGGCGCGCCACCGGGATGAAGGACGAAGACTTCAAGAAACCGATCATCGCCATCGCCAACTCCTTCACCCAGTTCGTGCCCGGCCACGTGCACCTGAAGGACCTCGGCCAGCTGGTCGCCCGCGAGATCGAGAAAGCCGGCGGCGTGGCCAAGGAATTCAACACCATCGCCGTGGACGACGGCATCGCCATGGGCCACGACGGCATGCTCTATTCGCTGCCGAGCCGCGAGATCATCGCCGACTCCGTGGAGTACATGGTCAACGCCCACTGCGCCGACGCCATCGTCTGCATCAGCAACTGCGACAAGATCACCCCCGGCATGCTGATGGCCGCCCTGCGCCTGAACATCCCGGTGGTGTTCGTCTCCGGCGGCCCGATGGAAGCCGGCAAGACCAAGCTGGCCAGCCACGGCCTGGACCTGGTCGACGCCATGGTCATCGCCGCCGACTCCAGCGCATCCGACGAGAAGGTCGCCGAGTACGAGCGCAGCGCCTGCCCGACCTGCGGCAGCTGCTCCGGCATGTTCACCGCCAACTCGATGAACTGCCTGACCGAAGCCCTGGGCCTGTCCCTGCCGGGCAACGGCTCCACCCTGGCCACCCACAGCGACCGCGAGCAGCTGTTCCTGCGCGCCGGGCGCCTGGCCGTCGAGCTGTGCCAGCGTTACTACGGTGAAGGCGACGAGTCGGTGCTGCCGCGCAACATCGCCAACTTCAAGGCGTTCGAGAACGCCATGATGCTCGACATCGCCATGGGCGGTTCGACCAACACCATCCTGCACCTGCTGGCCGCCGCCCAGGAAGGCGAAGTGGCCTTCGACCTGCGCGACATCGACCGTCTGTCGCGCAAGGTCCCGCAGCTGTGCAAGGTGGCGCCGAACATCCAGAAGTACCACATGGAAGACGTGCACCGTGCCGGTGGCATCTTCTCCATCCTCGGTGAGCTGGCCCGTGGCGGCCTGCTGCACACCGACGTGCACACCGTGCACAGCCCGAACATGGCCGAGGCCATCGCCCAGTGGGACATCACCCAGACCCAGGACGAGGCGGTGCACCACTTCTTCAAGGCGGGCCCGGCAGGCATCCCCACCCAGACTGCGTTCAGCCAGTCGACCCGCTGGGACAGCCTCGACGACGACCGCGCCGAAGGCTGCATTCGCAGTGTCGAGCACGCCTACTCGCAGGAGGGCGGCCTGGCCGTGCTGTACGGCAACATCGCCCTCGACGGCTGCGTGGTGAAGACCGCCGGCGTCGATGAGTCGATCCATGTCTTCGAGGGCACCGCCAAGGTGTTCGAGAGCCAGGACAGCGCGGTGAAAGGCATCCTCGCCGACGAGGTGAAGGCCGGCGACATCGTCATCATCCGCTACGAAGGCCCGAAAGGCGGCCCGGGCATGCAGGAAATGCTGTACCCGACCAGCTACCTGAAGTCCAAGGGACTGGGCAAGGCCTGTGCCCTGCTCACCGACGGCCGTTTCTCCGGCGGCACCAGCGGCCTGTCCATCGGCCACGCCTCGCCGGAAGCGGCTTCGGGCGGCGCCATCGGCCTGGTGCAGGACGGCGACAAGATCCTCATCGACATCCCCAACCGCAGCATCAACCTGCTGGTATCCGATGAAGAGCTGGCATCGCGCCGCAGCGAACAGGACCAGAAAGGCTGGAAGCCGGCCGCACCCCGTGCGCGCAAGGTGACCACCGCCCTCAAGGCCTACGCCCTGCTCGCCACCAGCGCCGACAAGGGCGCCGTGCGCAACAAGGCGATGCTCGACGGCTGACCCCGCGTTGCGACATGAAAAGCCCGGCCTTGCTGGCGCAGCGTTGTTCATTTGAGGTTGCACAGGTTTGGCTCCCCTCTCCCATTTATGGGAGAGGGGCTGGGGGAGAGGGCTGAAATGCAGCAAAACTGCCAGTTTCCCCCTCTCCCTAACCCTCTCCCCAAAGGGGCGAGGGGACTATCGCGTCCGACCAACGCTTAAAGGAACAGCACTACGACCTTGCTGCCGGGCTTTTTCTTGCCCAAGGTTTTGCATCTGCGCTCGTTCGCCAGCAAGCTGGTGCCTGCACCCTGCTCAGGAGCCCGCCATGCGCATCGGCCTGATCGCCGACACCCACAACCTGCTGCGCCCCGAGGCGCTGGCCGCGCTGCAGGGTGTCGACCATCTGCTGCACGCCGGCGATATCGGCGGGCCGCACATCCTGGCCGAGCTGGAGCGCATCGCGCCGCTGTCGGTGGTGCGTGGCAACAACGACCAGGACGCCTGGGCCGACACCATCGCCGATCAGCTGACGCTGGACTTCGGTGGTGTCCGGCTGCACATGCTGCACGACCTCAAGCAGCTGGATGTCGACCCGGCTGAGCAGGGCATCGACGTGGTCATCGCCGGCCACTCGCACAAGCCCCTGCAGGAGACGCGCGACGGCGTGCTCTACCTCAACCCGGGCAGCGCCGGACCACGGCGTTTCAAGCTGCCCATTGGCGTGGGCATCCTGCATATCGAAGGCGGCCAGGCAAGGGCCGAGCTGATCACCCTGCAGGTCTGATCCCCCCGCATGCCGGCGTAGGGTGGACGACGCTTCACCCGTCCACCGTCCCAGCGACCACCACCACCCAAAGGCCCCTTGAAAAACGCCGCCGCCGAGACCATCTAGGCAGGTAGCGCTTTTTCAATGTCTCGATGGAGATTTGCATGACCCTCGACGAGCTCAACGCCATTGCCGGCGTGACCGCCAAGCCCGACGTCGCCACCGCCGACTTCGTCTACAACCACACCATGATCCGCGTGAAGGACCTGCAGAAATCGCTGGACTTCTACACCCGTGTGCTGGGCTTCACCCTGCTGGAGAAGAAGGACTTCCCCGAAGCCGAATTCAGCCTGTACTTCCTCGCGCTGATTGCCGACAAGTCGCAGATCCCGGCCGACCCGGCCGCGCGCCACCAATGGCGCAAGTCCATCCCCGGCGTGCTGGAGCTGACCTACAACCACGGCACCGAGCAGGACCCGGAGTTCGCCTACCACAGCGGCAACAGCGACCCGCGCGGTTTCGGCCACCTGTGCGTGTCGGTACCGGACATCAAGGCTGCCTGCCAGCGCTTCGAAGAGCTCGGCGTGGACTTCCAGAAACGCCTGACCGACGGCCGCATGCGCGACATCGCCTTCATCAAGGACCCGGACGGCTACTGGGTGGAAATCATCCAGTTCACCGACGTGCAGTGATCGTCGCGCCCGCGACATCCGACGAGGGGCTGCCTCCTGCGAGGCAGCCCCTCGTTCGTCGAGCCACTCAGCTCACGCCAACGTAGCGGTCGGCACGGTGATTGATCGCCAGCACCAGGTTGAGCATCACCGCGCCCAGCACCGACAGCAGCACCTTGTCCGGCGAGACCACGAAGATAGACGCCAGCACGATGCTGGCGTCGATGCCCATCTGCACCGCCCCTGCCCGCAGGCCGAAACGCTCCTGCAGGTACAGCGCGAGGATGTTCACCCCGCCCAGGCTGGCGCGGTGGCGGAACAGCATGAGCAGGCCCAGGCCCATGGCGGCGCCACCGAACAGGGCGGCGTAGACGGCATCGAGCGCGGCGAAGGCGACCCAGTGCGGGGTCAGCTCCGCCAGCAGCGAAACCAGCAGCACCGCACAGCCGGTACGCAGGGTGAAGCCCCAGCCCATGCGCCAGATGCCCAGCAGGTAGAACGGCAGGTTCACCAGACAGAACACCAGGCCGAAGGGCCAGCCGGCCTGATAGTTGGCCAGGAAGGCGATGCCCACCGTCCCGCCGGTCAGCAAACCGGCGTGAGCGTAGAAGGTGATCCCCAGGGCCACCAGGGCGGTGCCGAACAGCAGCGCCAAGGCATCCTCCCACAGCGGGTGGCGAACGAAGAGTGCGGCGACGGCGCTCGGGCGCTCGTCGACGGGCGATTGCTCAGTCATCGAAAAACCTGCATCAGGGTGCACGAAAGAGGTGATGGCAGAGGCAAGGCGGTGGCCGTCGCGCCGCACGCGGGAAGCGGGTGGCAGGGACGGCCGGCAGTGTCGTTATTGTGTGTCGCGACGTTCCCACACCTCGAAGGCGTAGAAGGGTGTCTCGGCGCTGGCCGGGTGCTCGACGCTGGAGCTCATGTGCCAGTGCGCCTGGTCAACCTCGGGGAAGAAGGCATCGCCCTCGGGATCGAGGCCGACCCGCGTCAGGTACAGGCGATCGGCCTGCGCCAGGCCCAGCTCGTAGAGCTGCGCGCCGCCGATCAGCATCAGCTCTTCGGCATCCTCTTCACAGGCCCAGGCGTCGGCACGGGCGATTGCCTCTTCCAGGGAGGCGAACACCTCGGCACCCTCCAGGCTCAGGCCCGGCTGGCGACTGACGACGATGTTGAGGCGCCCCGGCAAGGGCCGGCCAAGCGAGTCCCAGGTCTTGCGACCCATGATGATCGGCTTGCCCAGGGTCAGTGCCTTGAAGTGCTTGAGGTCCGCCGGCAGGTGCCAGGGCAGTTGGTTGTCGCGGCCGATGACGCGGTTGTGCGCGAGGGCGGCGATCAGCGAAAGGGGGAGTGTCTTGTTCATGACGGCGAGCATAGCAGAGCGACCAAGTGACGAGCAGCTCACAGCCCGAGCAACCGGCCATCGGTTTGTCGCCGAATCGTCATCGTCCATGCGCCAGGCTTTGCGCTCCCACCCGAGCAAGGAGATGCCGCGATGATATCGAACCTGTTGCGCACAGGACTGCTGTGCGCAGGATTGCTGAGCGCTGCGCTGCCGGTGCAGGCCGACACCGTGCAGAACGCCATCGACTGGGCCCAGCGCCAACCCGGCACACAACCACAGCACGCGCATGCTGCGCGCAAGCCGCTGGTGATCGCGCACCGTGGCGCCAGCGGTTACGTGCCCGAACACACCCTGGCCGCCTACGCCCTGGCCGTGCTGCAAGGTGCCGATTATGTCGAGCCGGACCTGGTGATGACCCGCGACGGGCAACTGGTGGCGCGCCATGACAATGAGCTGGGCCTGACCACCGATGTCGCCCAGCGCCCCGAATTCGCGGCACGCAAGCGCACCCAGACGGTCGACGGCGTCAGCCTGGAAGGCTGGTTCAGCGAGGACTTCACCCTGGCCGAGCTGAAGACGCTGCGCGCCATCGAGCGCATCCCGCAGGTCCGTCCGGGCAATACGCGCTTCGACGGCCAGTTCGAAATCCCGACCCTGCAGGAAATCATCGACCTGGTGAAGAGCCTGCAGCTCAGCCAGCAACGGGTGATCGGCCTGTACCCGGAAACCAAGCACCCCACCCACTTCCAGCAACTCGGCCTGGCCATGGAGAAACCGCTGCTGGCCGTGCTCAAGCGCAACGGCTACGCCAGCGCCAAGGCGCCGGTGTACATCCAGTCCTTCGAGGTGGAGAACCTCAAGACCCTCAGCCGCATGACCTCGATCCGCCTGATCCAGCTGCTGTGGACGGACGGCCAGCCCTACGACCAGCAGGCACTCGGCACCGACCTCAGCTATGCGCAGATGATCACGCCCAAGGGCCTGAAAGCCATCGCCCGCTACGCCAGCGGCATCGGTCCGGAGAAAGGCATGATCATCCCGCGTGATGCAGCCGGCAACCTGACCACGCCGACCAGCCTGGTGAGCGACGCCCATGCCGCCAGGCTCAAGGTACACCCCTATACCTTCCGCGCCGAGAACGCCTTCCTGCCTGCGGACCTGCGCAACGGCAGCGATCCGACCGCACGCGGCGACATCGACGCCGAACTGCGCACCTTCCTCGCCACCGGCATCGATGGCCTGTTCATCGACCAACCGGATATCGCCGTACGCCTGCGCGAACAGCGCTGATTCGCACGGGGGCGGATCAGGGGTTATCCTCAAGCCCTGATCCGCACGACGAGACGCCGCGTGACTGACGCCTCCTCCCCCACCGCCTTTCAACGCCTCTGGCTCAGCGAGACGATCCGCCTGCGCGAGGAACACGCCGGCCCGCTCGAAGATGCCGAGGCCAATCGCCTGGCCCGCGCCGAGCACGGCGATCTGGCCACGCGTATCCAGCAGCGGGCCCTGCTCCTGGCCCGTCGCGACGGTCAGTGGCAAGCCCTGCAACATTGGCTGCAGGGCGCACGCCTGTCGGGCCTGCTGCTGGCCGTGCTGGCCCTGTTCAGCGGAGCCGGCCTGGCCTTCGCGGCGCTGGGCGACGGACGCCAGCCGGTCAACGTGTTCTGGGCCCTGGGCAGCCTGCTCGGCCTCGACCTGCTGATGCTGCTCGGCTGGCTGATCGGCCTGCTGCTGACCCGCGACCACCCCGGCGCCCTCGGCCGCCTGTGGCTCTGGCTCAGCGACAAGCTGGCCCGCGATGCCAGTGCCGCCCACCTGGCGCCTGCCCTGTTGCTGATGCTGCAGCGCCAGCGCCTGACCCGCTGGGGCCTGGGCCTGCTGAGCAACGGCCTGTGGACGCTGGCCATGCTCGCCGCCCTGGGCACCGCACTGCTGCTGCTCGCCACACGGCGCTACGGCTTCGTCTGGGAAACCACCATCCTCGGCGGCGACAGCTTCATCGCCATGACCCAGGCCATCGGTGCGCTGCCGGCCCTGCTCGGCTTCAGCCAGCCCGACGTCGCACTGATTCGCGCCAGCGGCGACGCCGCCATCGCCAGCGAGGTCGCCCGACAGAGCTGGGCCGGCTGGCTGATCGGCGTGCTGCTGGTTTACGGCCTGTTGCCACGCCTGCTGCTGACGTTGCTGTGCCTGTGGCGCTGGCTCAGCGGCAAGGCAGCGCTGCGCCTGGCACTCGACCTGCCCGGCTACGACCTGCTGCGCCAACGCCTGCAGCCGGACAGCGAGCGCCTCGGCGTCTGCGACCTGGCGCCGGCCACCCTGCACCAGCCGCAAGCCGGCGCCAACCCGCAAGCCGGCAGTGGCGCGTTGCTGCTGGGCCTGGAACTGGATGAACGGCGCAGCTGGCCGCCCCTGCAACTGCCCAGTGGCGTGGCCGATGCCGGGGTGATCGACAGCCGCGAGCAGCGCCGCCAGTTGCTCGAACAGCTGACCCGCTTCCCGCCCGAGCGCCTGGTCATCGCCTGCGACCCGCAGCGCTCACCGGATCGCGGCAGCCTGGCGCTGCTCGGCGAACTGGCGCGCTGCGCGGCCGCCACGCGCATCTGGCTGCTCTCGCCAGCGCCCGGCGCGAGCCTGGACAGCGCGCGCCTGGCCGACTGGCACCAGGCCCTCGACAGACTGGGCCTGCAGCATGGCGACAGCGCGCCACTGAACTGGCTGGAGAGCGGACATGACTGAACAGGCTCGACGCACGCCTTTTTCATCCACCAGTCGCCGCGGTGGATGGGTGAAGCGTCATCCACCCTACAGTCCGTATCCGGGAATGAACCACAGCCGCTTCCCGGATTGCATCCGCGCTACCCGACTGAACTGGCTGGAGAGCGGGCATGATTGAACAAGCTCGACGCAGGGTGGATGACGCCCTTTTCATCCACCAGTCGCCACGGTGGATGGGTGAAGCGTCATCCACCCTACAGTCCGCATCCCCGACCGAGGCCGCGCCATGAGCCCACCGCTGAAACTCGCCCTGGTCGGCCACACCAACGTCGGCAAGACTTCGCTGCTGCGCACCCTGACCCGTGACGTCGACTTCGGCGAGGTCTCGCCACGCGCCAGCACCACGCGCCACGTCGAAGGCGCGCGCCTGTCGGTGGACGGCCAGGCCCTGCTGGAGCTGTACGACACCCCAGGCCTGGAAGATGCCATCGCCCTGCTCGACTACCTGGAACGTCTCGATCGCCCTGGCGAACGCCTCGACGGCCCGGCGCGCCTGAGCCGCTTCCTGGAGGGCAGCGAGGCGCGCCAGCGCTACGAGCAGGAAGCCAAGGTGCTGCGCCAGCTCATGGCCTGCGATGCCGGGCTGTACGTGATCGATGTGCGCGAGCCGGTGCTGGCCAAGTACCGCGACGAACTGGCCGTGCTGACCATGTGCGGGCGCCCGCTGCTGCCCGTGCTCAATTTCGTCGCCAGCAGCCAGCACCGCGAAGGCGAGTGGCGCGAGGCCCTGGCGCGTCTCGGCCTGCATGCGCTGGTGGCCTTCGACAGCGTGGCGCCCCCCGAAGACGGCGAGCGCCGCCTGTACGAAAGCCTGGCCCTGCTGCTGGAGCGTTCGCGGGCGCAACTGCAGCGCCTGATCGAGGATCACCAGGCACAGCGCCAGGCCCGCCGCCAGGCCGGCAAGCGCGTGGTCGCCGAGTTGCTGATCGACTGCGCCGCCTGCCGGCGCAGCGTCGCCACCCAGCCGCTGCTGGAGCAAGGTGCCATCGCCGAACTGCGTGACGCCATCCGCCAGCGTGAGCAGCGCTGCGTCGAGGCGCTGCTGCGCCTGTACGCCTTCCGTCGCGACGATGCCAAGGCCGCGGAGCTGCCCCTGCTCGACGGCCGCTGGGGTGACGACCTGTTCAACCCGGAAACCCTCAGGCAGCTCGGCATCAAGGTCGGCGGCGGCATGGCCGCAGGCGCCGCGACCGGGGTCGGGGTCGACCTGCTGGTCGGCGGCCTGACCCTCGGCGCAGCGGCGGCACTGGGCGCGCTGATCGGCGGCAGTGCGCAGACCCTGCGCAACTACGGGCAACGCCTGAAAGGCAAGTTGCAGGGCCAGCGCGAACTGACCGTCGACGACGCCGTGCTGCGCCTGCTCGCCCTGCGCCAGCAACAGCTGCTGGCCGCGCTGGACCGGCGCGGCCACGCCGCCATGGACGCCATCACCCTCGGCGCCCCGCAGGAAAACCTCTGGCGCCAGGGCAAGCTGCCCGCCCCGCTCAACGTCGCACGCGCCCACCCGCAATGGTCGTCGCTCAACCCTGGCGCACGCCTGGAGGACGCCGAGCGCCAGGAGCAGGTGCAGCGACTGGCCGCGCAACTGGCCGAGGCATGAAGAGCCTGAACGTCCTCACCACGCTGCGTCGCTGGCTGCAGCGCAGACGGCTCGAGCGCACGCCGGTGGACACGACCGATCACGTCTCGGTGGAGATGATCGACAGCGAACTCGGCGACCGCATTCTCGACAGCCTGAAGGCAGAGGGCTGGCGGCAGGTCGCGCAATACAGCCCGCTGGCCTTCGACAAGGGCATCGACTACGACAGCTACCGCCTGCGCCGGGGCCTGGATGAGCTGAGGCTGGAGTGGGACAACTGGCTGGAATGGAGGATCAGCGGGCCGCGCGAAATCATCGACGAGATCGCGCGACGCTTCCCGCTGCAGACCGAACCCCAGGCAACGCCTGAGGTGCCGCCTCAGAGTTCCTCGCCCAGGTAGTCGCTCACCGTTCGCGGCCATTGCGGATCATCCATGATGCCCAGCACCGCGCGGCTGATCGGCTCCCGCAGCGGGCTGCCGCTGCGCACTAGGAAGCCGTAGCTCTGGTTCTCGAAGGTGCCGGGCAGCACTTGCAGGCGCGCACCGACCAGCTCGCGGTTGCGGTATTGCAGGATGGGTTTGTCGTAGACGATGGCGTCGGCCTCGCCCTGCTGCACAGCCAGCAGCGCCTTGCCCAGGCTCGGGTAGTCGCTCTGGCGGATACGCTGCTCCTGCAGCCAGTGCGAGCTGGCCGTGCGCTGCACGCTGGCGACATGCGCGCCTTGCAGGTCGCCGGGGCCCTGGATGGCGCCCTGCAGATTGCTCACGGTCAGGGCCGTGGTCATCGCCGCGGTGAAGGTCGAGACCATGATCAATGCGGCGAACATCCACACCACCGCGACCAGCCGGCCGCCTAGCGTCACTGGCGACTTGTCGCCATAGCCGACGGTGGTCATGGTCACGGCAGCCCACCAGAAGCCATCGCCCAGGCCGCGCACCGGCTCCTCGGGGAACTGCTCGCGGTTGCGCCGGCGCTCGAAGAACCAGATCAACGCCCCCACCAGCATCAGCACGGCAGCCAGGCCCAGCACCACGCTGATGAACCGCCAGGAGAACAGGCGCTTGAAGGTCGTCCACCAGCCCGCCGAGGCGGTGGCCGGCACCGCGATGGCGAGGCCGGTGAAGTAGAACGGATGGGTGAAGTCGAAGCGCGCCTCGCGCTCGGGGGTCATGGTCATCGCCCCGACCACGACATCGACCTTGCTCTGCTCCAGGCTGTCGAGCAGGCGATCGAAGGGCATCGCCTCGTACTGGAAGGCATAGCCGTTCTTTTCGGCGATGGCATTCCACAGGTCGATGCTGATGCCGCTCCAGCTGCCGTCTTCGTGCTTGATCACGAACGGTGGCACTTCGGTGATGCCGACCCGCAGCGGCGTGGTCTCGGCGTGACTCGTCAAACAACTGCAGATCAGCAGCAGGGCCAGTGCGATGCGGCTCACGGAGGACTCCCTTTTCACTCGTTGAGGGAAAAGGGTAGCAAATTGCCCCCGCCTGCGGGCCTGCCTCAGACCGCGACCGGCGCCTTGATGTGCGGATGGGCCTCATAACCGACCAGTTCGAAGTCCTCGAACCTGAACGCCAGCAGGTCCCTGACCTCGGGGTTCAGCTTCATGCTCGGCAGCGGCAGCGGCTGACGGGTCAGCTGCAGGTCGGTCTGCTCGATGTGGTTGGCGTACAGGTGGCAGTCACCGCCGGTCCAGATGAACTCGCCCGGCTGCAGGCCGCAGACCTGCGCCACCATCAGCGTCAGCAGGGCGTAGCTGGCGATGTTGAAGGGCACGCCGAGGAAGATGTCCGCCGAGCGCTGGTAGAGCTGGCAGGACAGCTTGCCGTCGGCGACGTAGAACTGGAACAGCGCGTGGCAGGGCGGCAGCGCCATCTGCTCGACCAGCGCCGGGTTCCAGGCCGAGACGATCAGGCGGCGCGAGTCCGGGTTGCTGCGGATCATCTCGACCAGCTTGCTGATCTGGTCGATGGACTCGCCATTGGGCGCCGGCCAGCTGCGCCACTGGTAGCCGTAGACCGGGCCGAGGTTGCCGTTCTCGTCGGCCCACTCGTCCCAGATGCTGACGCCGTTGTCCTTGAGGTACTTGATGTTGGTGTCGCCCTGGAGGAACCACAGCAGCTCGTGGATGATCGAGCGCAGGTGACACTTCTTGGTGGTGACGATGGGAAAGCCGTCGGCCAGGTCGAAACGCATCTGGTAGCCGAACACGCTGTAGGTGCCCGTGCCGGTACGGTCTTCCTTGAAGGTGCCGTGCTCACGCACGTGGCGCATCAGGTCGAGGTACTGTTTCATCAGGCGGCTCCTTGTACGGGCTGGCGCTTGTAGGCGTAGGCGATCAGGCCGATGCCACCGAGGATCATCGGCAGGCAGAGGATCTGACCCATGGTCAGCCAGCCCCAGGCCAGGTAGCCGAGCTGGGCATCCGGCACGCGGACGAACTCGACGATGAAGCGGAACACCCCGTAGCAGGCGGCGAACATCCCGGATACGGCCATGGTAGGACGCGGTTTGCGCGAGTAGAACCAGAGGATGACGAACAGCGCCACGCCTTCCAGGGCGAACTGGTACAGCTGCGACGGGTGGCGCGCCAACTGTTGCGGATCGGTGGGGAAGATCATCGCCCAGGGCACGTCACTGGCCTTGCCCCACAGCTCGGCGTTGATGAAGTTGCCGATACGCCCGGCACCGAGGCCGATCGGCACCAGCGGTGCGATGAAGTCCATCAGCTCGAAGAAACTCTTGCCGTTGCGCTTGCCGAACCACCAGGTCGCCAGCATCACCCCGATCAGGCCGCCATGGAAGGACATGCCACCCTCCCAGACCCGCAGGATCTTCGCCGGCTCGGCGAGGTAGGCCGACAGGTCGTAGAACAGCACGTAGCCGAGGCGTCCGCCGAGGATCACCCCCATGGCCACCCAGAACACCAGGTCGGACAGCTTGTCCTTGTTCCAGCTCGCGTCGAAGCGTGCCAGACGACGCGAGGCCAGCCACCAGGCGCCACCGATGCCGATCAGGTACATCAGGCCGTACCAGTGGATTTTCAGGGGACCGAGGGCGATGGCCACCGGGTCGATCTGCGGATAAGGCAGCATCCAGGACTCCTTAGATGAGAAAACTCAGGCCCACGCTGAACAGCAGCAGGGCAAACAGTCGCTTGAGCAGACGCGGCGACAGGCGATGAGCCAGGCGCGCGCCGATACGGGCAAAGAACATGCTGGTCACGGCGATCCCCAGCAAGGCCGGGAGATAGACGAAGCCCAGGCTCCACTGCGGCAGATCCGCTTCGTTCCAGCCGGTGTAGACGAAGCTCAGCGCCCCGGCGATGGCGATCGGCAGGCCACAGGCCGCCGAAGTCGCCACGGCCTGCTGCATCGGCACGCTGCGCCAGACCAGGAACGGCACGGTCAGCGAACCACCGCCGATACCGAAGATCGCCGAAGCCCAGCCGATCACCCCGCCCGCCAGCGTCAACGTGGGCTTGCCTGGGACACCGCCGCTGGCCTTGGGTTTCAGGTCCAGCACCATCTGCACGGCGATGACGATGGCGAAGGTTCCGATGATCTTCTGCAGCAGCGGCCCCTGGATCAGCGCGGCGGTCATGGCCCCCAGCGCCGCCCCCAGCAGAATGCCGCCGGTCAGCCAGCGAAACAGCGGCCAGCGCACGGCCCCCATGCGGTGATGCGCCAGCAGCGAGTTGATCGAGGTGAAGACGATGGTCGCCAGGGACGTGCCGACCGCCAGGTGGGTGAGGATCTCCGGCGCCATGCCCTGCGAACTGAAGCTGAACACCAGTACCGGCACGATGATCAGGCCGCCGCCCACGCCGAACAGGCCGGCCAGCACACCGGCGGCCGCACCGAGCACCAGGTAGAGCAGCAGTTCCATCGACACCCCCGAAAACAAAGCGGCATGGTAGCGGAAATGCCCACTCAGCGGCATACGGATCGACGGAACGGTTGCCGCTTTCCCCACGGCTCGCTAGCCTGCCAGGCTCTGCCATCAGAGGAACTCTCATGTGCCTGATCGTCTTCGCCTGGCAGCCGCAGGGCGCCATGCCCTTGCGCCTGGCAGCCAATCGCGACGAATTCTACGCGCGCCCCAGCGCCGCGCTGAGTGAATGGCAGGAGGCCCCGGGCGTATTCGCCGGGCGCGATCTGCAGGCCGGTGGAACCTGGCTGGGCGTCACCGCCGAGGGCCGCTTCGCCGCCCTGACCAATATCCGCGACCCGGGCCAGAAGATCGGCCCGCGCTCGCGCGGCGAACTGACCGCCGACTACCTGCGCGGCCAGGCTGCACCGCAGGCCTACCTGGAAACCCTGATGGCGCGGGCAGCCGACTATGCCGGCTTCAACCTGCTGCTCGGGGATGCGACTCAGCTCTGGTACTTCAACTCCCAGGAAAGGCAGGCGCATCGCCTGCAAGCCGGCGTCTACGGCCTGTCCAACGCCGGGCTGGACACCCCCTGGCCCAAACTGCTGCTGGCCAGAAGCACCCTGCAGGAGCGCCTCGATGGCGCTGACGAGGAGCTGCTGGCACTGCTGGCCGACCACAGCCAGCCAGCGGAGCACCTGCTACCGGACACCGGCATCGGCCTGGCCACGGAGCGCCTGCTGTCGAGCGTGTTCATCGCCAGCGCCGCCTACGGCACGCGCGCCAGCACCGTGCTGAACCTTGGTCAGGATGGGCACTGGAACATCGTCGAACGCAGTTTCGGGCCGCACGGCGCCGTGTTGGGCGAAGTCAGGGTAAGCAGGTAGCCCGGATGCAATCCGGGGAGCTTCCGTGCGCAGTGGCCCCAGGTTGCATCAGGCCCAGGGATGACGCGCCCGCAGGCGCGCCGTTCACGCCTGGATGTTGGACGCCGGGTTGATCACCCGACCCAGACCGAGGTTGCGCAGCGCCAGATGCAGGGTGCTGTAGATCAGGTGCGGGTTGTCCATGCTCATCACCTGGCCCAGCAGTTCCCTGGCCTTGCTCTGGGTGATCTGGCGCAGCAGCCATTTCACCTTGGGCAGGTTGGTGGCGTTCATCGACAGCGAGTCGAAGCCCATGGCCAGCAGTAGCACCGCCGCCGCCGGGTCACCGGCCATCTCGCCGCAGATGCTCACCGGCTTGCCCTCGGTATGCGCATCGTTGACCACCTTCTGCAGGGCCTGCAGCACCGCCGGGTGGAGGAAGTCGTAGAGATCGGCCACCCGCGGGTTGTTGCGGTCGACCGCCAGCAGGTACTGGGTCAGGTCGTTGGAGCCGACCGAGAGGAAGTCCACCTGGCGCGCCAGCTCGCGCGTCTGGTAGACGGCGGCGGGAATCTCGATCATCAGGCCGATGGGCGGCAACGGCACGTCGGTGCCCTCGTCACGGACCTCGCCCCAGGCACGGTGGATCAGGTGCAGGGCCTCTTCCAGCTCCTGCGTGCCGGAGATCATCGGCAGCAGGATGCGCAGGTTGTTCAGGCCCTCGCTGGCCTTGAGCATGGCACGCGTCTGCACCAGGAAGATTTCCGGGTGATCGAGGGTCACGCGGATGCCACGCCAGCCAAGGAAGGGGTTCTCTTCCTTGATCGGGAAATAGGAAAGCGCCTTGTCCCCGCCGATATCCAGGGTGCGCATGGTCACCGGCAGCGGGTGGAAGGCCTGCAGCTGCTCACGGTAAGTGGCCAGCTGCTCCTTCTCGCTAGGGAAGCGCTCGTTGATCATGAACGGCACTTCGGTGCGATACAGGCCCACACCCTCGGCCCCGCGCTGCTGGGCGCGGGCGACGTCGGCGAGCAGGCCGGTGTTGACCCACAGCGGCATGCGCTGGCCGTCGAGGGTTTCGCAGGGCAGCGCGCGCAGGGCATCGAGCCCTTCGGTGAGCTGACGCTCCTCCTCGACCACATCGGCGTACTGCTTGCTCAGCAGCTCGCTGGGGTTGGTGAAGACTTCACCGTGGTAGCCATCGACGATCAGCTTGATGCCGTCGATCTTCGAATACGGCAGGTCGACCACGCCCATGACCGTGGGAATGCCCATGGCGCGAGCGAAGATGGCGACATGGGAGTTGCCCGAGCCGGTCACCGAGATCAGGCCGGCCAGCTTGCCTTCCGGCACTTCGCCGAGCATCGCCGGCGACAACTCCTCGCTGACCAGAATGGTGTTGTCGGGGTAGACCAGCGAGGTCTTGCGCTCTTCCTGCAGGTAGGCGAGCAGACGCCGGCCCAGGTCGCGCACGTCGGAGGCGCGCTCACGCAGGTAGGCGTCGTCCATCAGCTCGAAGCGCTTGACGTGGTCGAGCACCACCTGGCGCAGGGCGCCCTGCGCCCACTGGCCACTCTTGATGACCTTGCGCACCTCGTTACCCAGGGCGGCGTCATCGAGCATCATCAGGTAGACATCGAACAGCGCGCGTTCTTCCTTGCGCAACTGGGTCGCGAGCTTCTCGGACAGCTCCTGCATGTCCTCGCGCACCCAGCCCAGCGCCTTGTCGAACAAGGCCAGCTCGGCGTCGATGTCATCGACGTTGCGGTCCGGTACCACATTCAGATCGGCCGGGGGCAGCACCACGACAGCGGTCCCCACCGCTGCCCCCGGCGCACCCGGCACGCCGACGAACTTGGCCTCCTGCACGCCCTTGCCCTGGCGCCCCAGGCCGCGAATCGAACCGGTGGCCTCGGCGTGGGCGATCACGCCGGCGAGCTGGGCGCTCATGGTCACCAGGAAGGCTTCCTCGCCTTCGTCGAACTGGCGACGCTCCTTCTGCTGCACCACCAGTACGCCCATGACCCGGCGATGGTGGATGATCGGCGCACCGAGGAAGGAGGCGAAGCGTTCCTCGCCGGTTTCGGCGAAGTAGCGATAACGCGGGTGGCTGGCGGCGTCTTCGAGGTTCAGCGGCTCCTCACGGGTCCCGACGAGGCCGACCAGGCCTTCGTTGGGCGCCATGCTGACCTTGCCGATGGAGCGCTTGTTGAGGCCCTCGGTGGACATCAGGACGAAGCGATTGCTTTCCGGGTCGAGCAGATAGACCGAGCAGACCTGGCTGCCCATCGCTTCCTTGACCCGCTGCACGATGATCGACAACGCCGCCTTGAGATCCTTGGCGGCGTTCACTTCCTGGACGATCTTGCGCAGCGTATTGAGCATGCTCGATTGGGGTCCGTATCAGTCGCGCACGATCAGGCGCGGGGCGAGTTCCTTGAGCGCGCGGCGATAGACCTCGCGCTTGAATGTGACCACCTGGCCCAGCGGGTACCAGTAGCTGACCCAGCGCCAGCCATCGAATTCGGGCTTGCCGGTCAGGTCCATGCGTACGCGCTCCTCGGCACCGGTCAGGCGCAGCAGGAACCACTTCTGCTTCTGCCCGATGCACAGAGGCTGGCTGTGCGTGCGCACCAGGCGCTGCGGTAGACGATAACGCAACCAGCCTCGGGTGCAGGCGAGGATCTTCACATCCTGCTCTTCGAGCCCGACTTCTTCATTGAGTTCGCGGTACAACGCCTCTTCGGGCGATTCGCGATCATTGATGCCGCCTTGCGGAAACTGCCAGGCATCCTGATTGATGCGCCTGGCCCAGAGCACCTGGCCGACATCATTGGTCAGGATGATGCCGACATTCGGGCGAAAACCATCAGAGTCGATCACGGCAAGCAACCTCGTACACGCAAGTTCCGGCATTGTTCCACAAAGCCGAGTCCAGCAGCAACGCGGGTTTGGCGGCAGTGGGAAAGCCCGGCCAAAGCGGCTATTCTGGCGCGCCCCACGCGGGTGTTCACGAGGCCGCGAGCGCCGTCAGGCATGGCGAAACCCGTCGAAAAGAGGCTGTGTACCAGCGGTACATGCACATTTTTCGCCAGGTTCCGAGCCGACCGGGACGAGCGCAGCAGGCTGCAGATACTCCCCAATCCCTTTGCAGAACAGGTACAGAATCGTGCGTTTGGCCCTTTTCGATCTCGACAACACCCTGCTGGCCGGTGACAGCGACCATAGCTGGGGCGAATTCGTCTGCCAGCGCGGCCTGGTCGATGCAGCCGAGTACCTGGCACGCAACGACGCGTTCTATGCCGACTACTGTGCCGGCAAGCTGGACGTGGTGGCCTACCAGAACTTCAGCCAGGCGATTCTCGGGCGCAGCGACATGGCACAACTGGCGCAGTGGCACCGCGAGTTCATGGCCGAAGTGATCGAACCGATCATCCTGGCCAAGGGCGAGGCATTGCTGGCCGAACACCGCGCCGCCGGTGACAAGCTGGTGATCATCACCGCCACCAACCGCTTCGTTACCGCGCCCATCGCCGAGCGCCTGGGCGTGGACACCCTGATCGCCACCGAGTGCGGCATGCAGGACGGTCGCTACACCGGCCAGATCACCGGCATTCCCTGCTACCAGGGCGGCAAGGTGACCCGCTTGAACGCCTGGCTGAGCGAGACGGGCCACAACCTGGACGGCGCCTATTTCTACAGTGACTCGCGCAACGACCTGCCGCTGCTGGAGGCCGTGGCCAACCCGGTAGCCGTGGACCCGGACGACGTGCTGCGCGCCACCGCCAGCGAGCGTGGCTGGCCGGTGATCTCGCTGCGCTGAGTACGGGCTGAAGCTGGCTTCGCGGCTGCAGCCGCTCCTACGCAGGCCATCGCCAGCCGCTGTCGTGTAGCCCGGATGCAATCCGGGCCACTCTGCTCAGACGGGCTTGGCGCCCATCAGCGCCATGATGGCGATCAGCAGCACGAGAATCAGCCCGGCATAGATCAGGCACAGGCGCTTCAGCGAAGTGGGCGCCGGCGCATCGCCCAGCGCGCGCCAGGCGGCCAGGCGCCCGGCCAGCAGCAAGCCGAGCAGCATCATCACGCCATAGAGGATGCTGCCCAGCAGCAGCCAGGTCTGCCCCAGCGGCCAGCCGGCGGTGTCCACCAGCCAGTAGCCACTGAGCGGCAGGCTCAGCGCCAGCACGGCAAAGGCAGGCAGGCTGAACAGCAGGGTCACGCGCAGCTTGCGTGCCAGCACGGCGGCATCAGCGCCGCGCTGCGCCTTGAACAGCATGAACGCGTGCGCGATCAGGCCGAGCAGCAGCAACACGCCAGGGGCGCTGTGAAGAATACGAACCAGCAGATAGTGCTCCATCGAGGCTTCCTTTTTAGGTAGGGCGGGTGCAACCCACCAACGCGCTCCGGCGGGTTACCCCCGCCCTACGGGTTCGAAAGTATCAGCCGAGAAACAGGCGATAAGCGGGGTTTTCGCTCTCGTCCCAGTAGGGATAGCCGATGGCGTCCAGGGCTGCCGGAACCAGGTGCCGCTCATCGTCAGGCACCTGCAGGCCAGCCACCACGCGACCGTCGGCGGCGCCATGGTTGCGATAGTGGAACATCGAGATGTTCCAGCGCCCACCCAGCTTCTGCAGGAAGTTGAACAGCGCGCCCGGCCGCTCGGGGAACTCGAAGCGCAGCACCATCTCGTTGCTCACCCCGGCCGAATGACCGCCGACCATGTGGCGGATGTGCAGCTTGGCCAGTTCGTTGTCGGTCAGGTCCAGCACCGGGAAGCCCTGCGCACGCAGGCCCTCGACCAGCGCCTGGCGCGGATCGTTCTCCGGATGGGTCTGCACGCCGACGAAGATGTGCGCCTCGCGGTCGGTGTGATAGCGGTAGTTGAACTCGGTGATCTGGCGCTTGCCCACCGCCTCGCAGAAGGCCTTGAAGCTGCCCGGCTGCTCGGGAATGGTCACGGCGATGATCGCCTCGCGCTTCTCGCCCAGCTCGGCGCGCTCGGCGACGTGGCGCAGGCGGTCGAAGTTGACGTTGGCGCCGGAGTCGATGCCCACCAGCACCGCCCCCTTGGCGCCCTCGCGCTCGACGTACTTCTTGATCCCGGCCACGGCCAGCGCACCGGCAGGTTCGGTGATCGAGCGAGTATCGTCGTAGATGTCCTTGATCGCCGCACAGATCTCGTCGGTGCTGACGGTGATCACCTCGTCGACGTGATCCTTGCAGATGTCGAAGGTGTGCTGGCCGATCTGCGCCACCGCCACACCATCGGCGAACAGCCCGACCGTCGGCAGCACCACGCGCTCGCCGGCGGCCAGAGCCGCCTGCAGGCAGTTGGAGTCGTCCGGCTCGACGCCGATCACCTTGATCTCCGGGCGCAGGTACTTCACGTAGGCCGCGATACCGGCGATCAGGCCGCCGCCGCCGACCGGCACGAAGATGGCATCGATATGCCCCTGGTGCTGACGCAGCACCTCCATGGCCACGGTGCCCTGCCCGGCGATCACCAGCGGGTCGTCGTAGGGATGGATGTAGGTGTAGCCCTTCTCCTCCACCAGCTTCAGCGAATGGGCCAGCGCCTCGGGGAAGGCGTCGCCGTGCAGCACCACCTTGCCGCCCCGCGAGCGCACGCCCTGCACCTTCAGCTCCGGCGTGGTGCGCGGCATGACGATGGTGGCCTTGACGCCCAGGTGCTTGGCGGCCAGGGCCAGGCCCTGCGCGTGGTTGCCTGCCGAGGCGGTGACCACGCCGCGTGCCAGCTCCTCCGGCGACAGCTGCGCCAGCTTGTTGTAGGCGCCACGAATCTTGAACGAGTACACCGGCTGCAGATCCTCGCGCTTGAGCAGAATCTGGCTGCCCAGTCGCTCGCTGAGCTGACGGGCGGGTTGCAGCGGGGTTTCCACCGCGACGTCATAGACGCGCGAGGTGAGGGTCTTCTTCACGTACTGTTCGAGCATGGCGATTTCGCAGGCGTTCGGGCTTGGGAAGGGACTGCCGAGTCTACCCCAGCGCCGCGCCGGGCGACCATACGAAACACGCGGGTTTTGCCCCCGTCGGCGCAGCACTTGCGGCTATAATTCGCGCCTCAAGTCTCCCTCACTCCCAGGCACAGACCCGCGATGAACCAGGATCAGCTGAAACAGGCCGTGGCCCAGGCCGCCGTCGACCACATTCTTCCCCGCCTCGACAGCAAGAGCATCGTCGGCGTCGGCACCGGCTCCACCGCCAACTTCTTCATCGACGCCCTGGCCAAGCACAAGATGGACTTCGACGGCGCAGTGGCCAGCTCGGAGGCCACCGCTGCCCGCCTGAAGGGTCACGGCATCCCGGTCTACGACCTCAACGCCGTCAGTGACCTGGAGTTCTACGTCGACGGCGCCGACGAGAGCGACGAGCACCTCAATCTGATCAAGGGCGGTGGCGCCGCCCTGACCCGCGAGAAGATCGTCGCTGCCGTGGCCAAGACCTTCATCTGCATCGCCGACGCCAGCAAGCTGGTGCCGGTGCTGGGCGCCTTCCCGCTGCCGGTGGAAGTCATCCCCATGGCGCGCAGCCACGTGGCCCGCGAGCTGGTCAAGCTGGGCGGCGACCCGGTGTACCGCGAGGGCGTGCTGACCGACAACGGCAACATCATCCTCGACGTGCACAACATGTCGATCACCGATCCGGTGAAGCTGGAAGCCGATATCAACGCCATCGTCGGCGTGGTCACCAATGGCCTGTTCGCCGCCCGCCCGGCCGACCTGCTGCTGCTCGGCACCGCCGAAGGCGTGAAGACGCTCAAGCCCTGAGGCGCCAGCAGGTGCTTCGATCGTGCTCCGGATGACATCCGGGGCAAGCGCATCGGACACCCCCGGATTGCATCCGGGCTACGGCGTCGCCTGATCGAGCAGGCGGCGCAGCTCTTCGCTGAGAGGCATCGGCTTGAAGGCACTGACCCGCGCCCGCCCGCTGTTGCCCAGCGGCACCCAGAGGCGCGAGAACAGCAACGCCGCCAGGATACGCGGCAGCTGCCCCAGCACCTCGCGCACATCACCCAGCTGCCAACCGGCGCGCAGCATCAGCCAGTGCGCACGGGCATGCAGCCAGGGACAACGCTGGGTCAGGACATGCGCACGCTCCAGCCAGGGCAGTGCCTCGGCAGCCCGCGCGCCGGCCAGGGCGGCCAGGGCCTGGGCGAAGGCCTCGTCGACGGCCAGTTGCCAGTTCTCGTTCATCCTCGATGCCCTCATTTGCGCAGCAGGCGCAGGCCGTTGAACACCACCATCAGGCTCACCCCCATGTCGGCGAACACCGCCATCCACATGGTCGCCTCGCCCGCCAAGGTCATGCCCAGGAAGACCGCCTTGATCCCCAGCGCCAGCACGATGTTCTGCAGCAGGATCGCGTGAGTCTGCCGCGACAGGCGGACGAATGCGGGAATCTTGCGCAGATCGTCGTCCATCAGGGCGACATCCGCCGTCTCGATGGCGGTATCGGTTCCGGCGGCGCCCATGGCGAAGCCAATCTCCGCCCTGGCCAGCGCCGGTGCGTCGTTGATGCCGTCGCCGACCATGCCGACCACCTTGCCCTGCGCCTGCCGCGCCTCGACCCAGGCCAGCTTGTCCGCCGGCAGCAGGTCGCCACGCGCCTCATCGACACCGACCTGCTCGGCGATGGCGGCGGCCGTGTGGGCGTTGTCGCCGGTGAGCATGCAGGTACGCACGCCCAGTTCGTGCAATTCACCGACCGCCTCGCGGCTGCTCTGGCGCACCGTATCGGCCACGGCGAAGAGCATCAGCGCGCGCTGCTCGTCGCACAGCACCACCACGCTCTTGCCCTGCCGTTCCAGGGTTTCCAGGCGCTCTTCCAGCTGCGCCGAGCAGAGCCCGAGGTCTTCGACCAGACGGTGATTGCCCAGGTACAGCAGGGTACCGTCGACCACCCCCTGGGTGCCCCGCCCCGGCAGTGCCGCGAACGCCTCGACCTCGCGCAGCACCCGCCCCTGCTCCTCGGCATGCAGGGCCAGCGCCCGTGACACCGGGTGATCGGAACGTGCGGCCAGGCTCGCCGCCCACACGGCGTGCAGCGGCTGCTCCGCCTCCAGCAAGTGGAGGCTGTCGGTCTGCACCGGCTTGCCGTGGGTCAGGGTGCCGGTCTTGTCCAGCGCCAGCATGGCCAGATGACGGCCGTTCTCCAGGTACACGCCACCCTTGACCAGGATGCCCTTGCGCGCGGCGGCGGCCAGGCCACTGACGATGGTCACCGGAGTGGAGATCACCAGTGCACAGGGGCAAGCCACCACCAGCAACACCAGGGCGCGGTAGATCCAGTCGAGCCAGGCGCCGCCGATGACCAGCGGCGGCAGCACCGCGACCGCCAGGGCGAAGGCGAAGACCGCCGGGGTGTAGATGCGCGAGAACTGGTCGACGAAGCGCTGGGTCGGTGCACGCGAGCCTTGTGCCTCCTCCACCGCATGGATGATGCGCGCCAGCGTGGTATCGCGCGCCGCCGCCGTTACGCGGAACTCCAGCGAACCGGCTTCGTTGATGGTGCCAGCGAACAGCGGATCGCCCACGCGCTTCTCAACCGGCAGGCTTTCTCCGGTGATCGGCGCCTGGTTGACCGTCGAGCTGCCGCCAACGACCTCGCCGTCGAGGCTGATGCGCTCGCCGGGGCGCACGCGCACCAGCGCATCCACGGTGATGCCCTGCACGTCCACCTCCTGCCAGCTGCCGTCGGCCTGCCTGACCGTGGCGCGCGGCGGGGCCAGGTCCATCAGCCCGCGAATGGCATTGCGCGCCCGGTCCAGCGAGCGCGCCTCGATCAGCTCGGCCAGGGTGAACAGCACCATCACCATCGCCGCCTCGGGCCACTGACCGATGAGCACCGCACCGGTCACGGCGATGCTCATCAGCGCATTGATGTTGAGGTTGCGGTTCTTCAGGGCGATCCAGCCCTTCTTGTAGGTGGTCAGGCCACACAGGCCGATGGCGGTGATGGCCAGCAGCGCCACCAGCCAGTCAGGCCCCAGCGTCGCGAAGTGCACCCCCTCCGAGGCGGTCGCCGCGACAGCAGCCAGCAGCAGCGGCCAGGCGGACTTCTTCACGGGCTCGGCGGCCGCTGCCTGCGCGGCATCGTCCTGTTCCAGCTGCGGGGTGAAGCCCAGGCCGCGAATGGCCGGCAACACCTGGGCCAGCGCACCGTCGTCATGGCTGACGGTCAGCACCCGCTGCAGCAGGTTGAACTGCAGCCCCGCCACACCGGGCAGACGCCCCAGCGCATCGCGGATCAGGCGTTCTTCCGTGGGGCAATCCATCTGCTCGATGCGGATACGCGTATTGACCGCCCCGGTCAGCGGCTCGTCGGCGAACGACGACTGCGCGGCGCCGTGCTCATGCCCGGCATGATCGTGATCGTGGCCGTGCTCATGACGAACGGGTGACGGTTCGGGCGAATGGTCGCAACAACGACTCATGGCAACTCTCCTTCAAGTGAGTGTTGCCGAGTACACACCCTGTAGTCACTATAGGGTCAACCCCCAAAGGAGGCTTGCGCATGAAGATTGGCGAATTGGCGAAGAAGGCTGGCTGCCAGGTCGAGACGGTCCGCTACTACGAGCGCGAGGGCCTGTTGCCGGCACCCGCGCGGAGCGAAGGCAACTATCGCCTGTACGGCAGCGAGCACCTCGAGCGCCTGGTGTTCATCCGCAACTGCCGTACGCTGGACATGACGCTGGACGAGATCCAGCGCCTGCTGTCCCTGCGCGACCTGCCCCACGAGAGCTGCGCCGGCATCAACAGCCTGGTGGACGAACACATCGAGCACGTGGAAGCGCGCATCAACAGCCTGCTCGCGTTGCGCGACCAGTTGAGCGAGCTGCGTGACCGCTGCAACGGCCCGCAGGAGGCCGAGGACTGCGGCATCCTGCGCCAGCTCAACGCCAGCGGCGGCGTGCAGCCGCTGCCGGATGACGGCCACACCCACGTAGGCAAGAGCCACTCGCACTGAGCCTGTCGACCACGAGCGATCCGCGCATATCGCGGGAACTGGGCTAGGCTTGCTCTGCACAGCGCAACACCCACGGTATGTCACCGGTTCCCAGAGGAAGATACGCATGTCTGGAAAGTTCGAACTGAAGAAGGCCAAAGACGGCCAGTTCTATTTCAATCTGCTGGCCGGCAATGGCCAGGTCATTCTCAGCAGCGAGATGTACAAGGCCAAGGACTCGGCACTCAACGGCATCGACTCGGTCAAGAAGAATGCCCAGCGCGAAGGGGCGTTCGAGACCAAGATCTCGAGTAACGACAAACACTATTTCGTGCTCAAGGCCACCAACGGCCAGGTCGTCGGGCAAAGCCAGATGTACAGCAGCGCCTCGGCCTGCAAAGGCGGCATCGAGTCCGTGCAGAACAACGCACCCGGCGCCGAGACGGACGACCAGAGCGCCTAGTCTGCCGGTTTCCTGAACAGGTAGAAGAGATTGGGCTCGCTGATCAGGTAGAGATTGCCCGCCTGGTCCGAAGCGATGCCCTCGGCCTGCGGTACGCCGTGCTGCAGGCCATGCTGGCCGCGCAGCAGCGACAGGGTGCTGACCGGCTCACCTGCCGCATTCAGTTCGATCACCAGCCGCGATTCGTCGGACAAGGCCAGCAGGTGGCCGGTGGCCGAATCGAAATCCAGGCTCGACAGGTCACGGACGAACAGGCGCGCGTCGCGTTTCGGGTCGGTGTTGACCTGCAACGCCAGCGGCTTGCTCTCGTCGATGTGCGGGAAACCCAGCACTTCGAAGATCCGCACCGGGTCACGCTCCTTGGCCACCAGCAAACGCTGGCCCTGCGCGTCGTAGGCCAGTCCCTCGAAGCCCTTGTTGCCGTTGCGCCCGATGCCCAGTGACAGCTGCTGGAAGTCGGCGGCGTCGAGCACCGCGGTGTCATCGTCGATCCGCACCTTGACCAGACGCTGCTCGCGCTCGTCGGCGATCACGTAGGTGCCAGGTCCCACGTACTCGATGGCCTCGGGATCGCCGAACCCCTGCAGATCGATCGTGCGCAGGAGCTCGCCCTGCAGGTTCAGCTCGATCACCCTGGCCGGCTTGTTGGTGACGCTGAACAGACTGCGCCGGTCCGGATCGTAGGTCAGTGCCGAAACGTCGCGGATATCGGCGATGGGCCTGGCCTCGATCACCACCCGGTAGTCGCCGAGCCACAACGACTGCTCGCGCCACTGCGCGCCATGCTGCCATTCCTGCACCGAGAACCAGGCGCGCTCGAACAGCCGGTACTGCTGGGCCAGCACGGCACCGCCCAGCAGGACGAACAGCAGCAGGTAGAGCCAGGGGTTGATGGAAAGCAGACGGCGCATGGCGGTTTCTCTTACGACCACGGAAAAGCCCGCCACAGCGTTGCTGCGGCGGGCATGCATAACATCACGATCAGTTGATCAGCTCGACCCGGTCGACGTCGATCTCACGGCTGTTGAAGTCCTTGTCGACTTCACCGGTCAGGCGCACCTTGGCGGTTTCCGAGACCTTCTGGGCCGGCCAGTCTTCGTCGTCGATCTCGACCTGAATGGTGCCGGTGGCGTCCTTGAATTCATAGAGTTCGTCCTGCAGGCGCTTGACGATCTGCCCTTCCAGCACCACCTGGGTATCGTCGGCAGCCTGCAGCGCGGCGGATACGGTGGTGACCTGCGGCGTGGCGCCGGGGCCGGTGTAGCCGGTGGCGAAAGCGGCAGTGCTGAGCAGCGGCAGGACCAGCAGGGCGAGAGCGGTACGTTTCATGGCGTGAACCTCGTTGTTCGTAAGTGACGGGGTCAGATTAGTGCCGCTAGCTGAAGCCAGACTGAATCGGCGCTTAAGCCAAGCTTAATCCGTCACCCCGCTCGGCCAACCTTCGCGACGGGCTTGCTGAACACGTAGAACAGGTTGGGTTCGGCGACGATATAGATGTTGCCGTCCTCGTCCATGGCCACGCCCTCGGCCTGCTCGATCCCGTCCTCCAGCCCGTTGAGACCGCCATTGAGGCTGAGAAAGCTGACCGGCCTGCCGGCACGATCCACTTCCAGCAGCATGCGCGACTCGTCGGACAGCACCAGCAGGTGGCCGGTACGCCCGTCGACGCTCAGCGAGGAGATGTCGCGCAACCCGAGATGTTGCGCCGCCAGGGGCTGCAGCGCCCCGACGCTGCCGTCCTCGCCCGGGAACGGCAGGCTGAACAGGCCCAGCGGCCCACGCTCCTTGCCCAGGATCACGCTGTGGCTGCGCGAATCCCAGCCCAGCCCTTCGAAGCCCTTGTTGCCGGCATCGGCGAAGCCCAGGTCGAAGCCGGCAAGACCGGCGGCATCGAGCGCCAGATCATCGTCCTTCAGGGTGAAGGTGGTGAGCTGGCGGCGACGTTCGTCGACGATGCCCATCAGGCCGTTGTCCATCACCTCGACGCCTTCCGGGTTGGCGAAGCCTTTCAGCTCGATGCGCCGCAGAATCTCGCCCTGGAGCGACAGCTCCACCAGCAGGGGATGCTTGCCCGTGACGGTGAACAGGGTCCTGGTCACCGGGTTGTAGGTCAGCCCGGAGGTCTCATCCTTGTCCAGGCCGCTCAGGGCCTTGGCCTGGATCACCGCGCGGTAGCCCGGCAGCCACACGCTGGCCAGGCGATCGACCAGGGGCGTGGAGCGCTCCTGCAGCCAGAGCCGGGCACGATCATCCCAATGCTGGGTGAGTACCAGAGCGCCTAGCGCCACGAACGCCAGGGCCGCCAGGCAAAGGCCCTGGCGGCGAATACGCGGGAAGGATGAGGACATCGGCGACTACTCGACTGCATGGGAACGATACGACGTCCACTGTCGCCAGAAGTTGCACCGGCCAGGGCGCAACCTGCTCACGCACTGGCGAGCGGGCCGCAGCGGGACCCGGCGCGACAGTGCGTGCCGAAGCCTTATAGCACGCGGCTGGTGAAACGACTGTGACCGACCAGCTCCAGCACCAGCTCGTCACCCTTGTTCAGCGCGCCGACGCCAACCGGCGTACCGGTCAGGATCACATCGCCCGGCTGCAGGGAGAAGTGCCCGGCCATGTGCTGGATCATCGACAGGATGGGGTTGAGCATGTCACGGCTGTTGCCGTCCTGACGGGTCTCGCCGTTGATCTCCAGGCGAATGCCGATGTCGGCCAGGTCCTCGATGGCGTCGCCCGGCACGAACGGCGCCAGCACGCAGGCACCGTCGAAGCTCTTGGCGATTTCCCAGGGGTAGCCTTTCTCCTTGAGCTTGGCCTGGACGTCACGCAGGGTCAGGTCCAATGCCGGGGCGAAACCGCTGATCGCATCGCGCACTTCCTCGGCATCCGGCTTCTTCGACAGAGGCTTGCCGATCAGCACGGCGATCTCCGCCTCATAGTGCACCGAACCACGTTCCTCGGGGATGCTGAAGCCATCGTCGAGAGGAACCACGCAGGAGCCCGGCTTGATGAACAGCAGCGGTTCGCTGGGTACCGGGTTGTTCAGCTCCCTGGCGTGCTCCGCGTAGTTGCGGCCGATGCAGACGACCTTGCCAAGGGGAAAGTGGACGGTGGTTCCGTCGACGTACTGGTGCTGATAGCTCATCACCGACTCCTGTGTGTTGTTGTTCGTGGATGCCTGGCTTGTGGCCAGAGGTCGTACATTAACCAAGCTCGGGGCGGCCTGCACGGCATACGAAAACGCCCATCGTGTGGATGGGCGTTCGGGTCAGGCGAAGATCTTGCCGGGGTTCATGATCCCGTTGGGATCGAACACCGCCTTGATCGCCTTCATGCAGGCGATTTCCGCCTCGGAACGGCTGTACTGCAGGTAATCGCGCTTGGTCATGCCGACGCCGTGCTCGGCGCTGATCGAGCCGTTGTACTTCTCGACGATCTCGAACACCCACTTGTTGACCACCGCGCACCTGGCGAAGAAGTCTTCCTTGCCCAGCGCCTCGGGCTTGAGGATGTTCAGGTGCAGGTTGCCGTCGCCGATATGGCCGTACCAGAGCACGTCGAAGTCCGGGTAGTTGGCCGAGACGATGTCGTCGATGTCCCTGAGGAACGACGGCACCTGGCCGACCGTGACGGAAATGTCGTTCTTGTACGGCGTGAAGTGGCTGATGGTCTCGGAGATGTACTCGCGCAGCTTCCACAGGTTTTCCAGCTGCTGCTGGCTCTGGCTCATCACGCCGTCGAGGACCCAGCCCTGCTCGACGCAATGCTCGAAGGTGGCCAGGGCCCCGTTGGCCACGTCCTCGTTGAGCGCCTCGAACTCCAGCAGGGCATAGAACGGCGTGCGGCTCTCGAACGGCGCCGGCACGTCGCCACGGGCGAGAATCTTGTCCAGACACTTGTCGGAGAAGAACTCGAACGCGGTCAGGTCGAGCTTGCCCTGGAAGGCATGCAGCACCGGCATGATCGAGTCGAAGTCGGGTGTGCCGAGGACCATCGCGGTGAGGTTCTTCGGCGCGCGCTCCAGGCGCATGGTGGCTTCGACGACGAAGCCCAGGGTGCCCTCGGCACCGATGAACAGCTGGCGCAGGTCGTAACCGGTGGCGTTCTTGATCAGGTCACGGTTGAGTTCGAGCAGCTCGCCGCTGCCGGTGACGACCTTCAGGCCGGCGACCCAGTTGCGCGTCATGCCGTAGCGAATCACCTTGATACCGCCGGCATTGGTGCCGATGTTGCCGCCAATCTGGCTGGAACCCGAGGAGGCGAAGTCCACCGGGTAGTACAGGCCCTGTTCCTCGGCGAACAGCTGCAGTTGCTTGGTCACCACGCCCGGCTGGCAGACCACGGTGCGATCGTACTCGTTGAATTCGACGATGCGGTTCATGTAGTCGAAGGACACCACCACTTCGCCATGGGCGGCCACGGCAGCGGCGGACAGGCCGGTACGGCCACCGGACGGGACCAGGGCAATCCTGTGCTGATTGGCCCAGCGCACGATGGCCTGGACCTGCTCAGTGGTCTTGGGAAACACGATGGCCGAAGGGGCTGGAGTGTACTGCTTGGTCCAGTCCTTGCCGTAGGTCTGCAGCGCGTCGGCATCGGTCAGCACCTTGCCGGACTCGACCAGCGTCTTCAGTTCTTCGATCTGGGCCGCGGTAGTCATCACGTGAACTCGCAAAGGATTCATGGTCGCCCTGAGAACCATTCAGGTCGCAACCGAGCATTGAAAATGGCGAACATGCTAGCATACGCCCCCCGTGAATCGAGCGACGCAGCGATCCGCGGGCGTTGGCTGAGCCTCTCAGCCCTTCCCTGAAAACATCCCGTGGGACAACAGGTACTCCGATGAGCAAGACCTCTCTCGACAAGAGCAAGATCAAGTTCCTTCTTCTCGAAGGCGTTCACCAGAACGCCGTGGACACGTTGAAGGCCGCCGGCTACACCAACATCGAGTACCTCAAGACGGCCCTGTCGGGTGAGGAGCTGAAAGAGAAGATCGCCGACGCCCACTTCATCGGGATCCGTTCACGCACCCAGCTGACCGCCGAGGTCTTCGACTGTGCGAAGAAACTGGTCGCCGTCGGCTGCTTCTGCATCGGCACCAACCAGGTCGACCTGGACGCGGCCCGCGAGCGCGGTATCGCCGTGTTCAACGCCCCCTATTCCAACACCCGCTCGGTCGCCGAACTGGTGCTGGCCGAGGCCATCCTGCTGCTGCGCGGCATCCCCGAGAAGAATGCCTCCTGCCATCGCGGTGGCTGGATCAAGTCGGCGGCCAACTCCTTCGAAATCCGTGGCAAGAAGCTGGGGATCGTCGGCTACGGCTCCATCGGCACCCAGCTCTCGGTCCTCGCCGAGGCACTGGGCATGCAGGTGTTCTTCTACGACACCGTGACCAAGCTGCCGCTGGGCAACGCCACGCAGATCGGCGATCTGTACGAGCTGCTGGGCCTGTGCGACATCGTCTCGCTGCACGTGCCGGAACTGCCCTCCACCCAGTGGATGATCGGCGAGAAGGAAATCCGCGCCATGAAGAAGGGCGGCATCCTGATCAACGCGGCACGCGGCACCGTGGTCGAGCTGGACCATCTGGCCAATGCCATCAAGGACGAGCACCTGATCGGCGCCGCCATCGACGTGTTCCCGGTCGAGCCCAAGTCCAACGACGAGGAGTTCGCCAGCCCGCTGCGTGGCCTGGACCGCGTGATCCTGACCCCGCACATCGGTGGTTCCACCGCCGAGGCGCAGGCCAACATCGGCCTGGAAGTCGCCGAGAAGCTGGTCAAGTACAGCGACAACGGCACCTCGGTGTCCTCGGTCAACTTCCCTGAGGTGGCCCTGCCGGCACACCCGGGCAAGCACCGTCTGCTGCACATCCACGAGAACGTTCCGGGCGTTATGAGCGAAATCAACAAGGTGTTCGCCGACAACGGTATCAACATCTCCGGCCAGTTCCTGCAGACCAACGAGAAGGTCGGCTACGTGGTGATCGACGTCGACGCCGAGTACTCCGACCTGGCGCTGGAAAAACTGCAGCACGTCAACGGCACCATCCGCAGCCGCGTACTGTTCTAAGCACGCCGCAGCCAGCAAGAAGGGAGGCCTCGGCCTCCCTTTTTCATTGCGCGCACGCCACGCCGGCCCGGGCTAGCGGGACGCCTCCAGCCGCACCAGCTCGGCCCTCGCCTCGTCCAGCTGCGTTTCATTGAATACCTTCACCCCGGCGCGTTTCAGCAAGGCCGCCGTGACGCCTTCCCCCGCCACCCGCACGCCGCTGAAGCTGCCGTCATAGTTCTCCAGGTTGCCGCACGACGGGCTCCGCGCCTTGAGCAGGGCCAGGCGGATGCCATGCTCACGCACCAGCGCCAGCGCCTGCTCGGCCCCGTCGACGAACGCGGCGGTGACATCCTCGCCCTCGACGGTCAGCACCGCCAGCTCACCGTCCAGCACCGCACCGCCACGACCGCCACGGATTTCCGCCGGTGCGCGCGGGGTCGGCAGACCACCCGCCACCTCCGGACACAATGCCACGACCCGCCCCTCGTCCAGCCATCGCTGCAACTGATCGAAGGGGCCATGGGCACCTCCGTCATAGCGCACGCGATGCCCGAGCAGGCAGCGACTGACCAGGATCTTCTGCATCGACTCTCTCCTTTGCTGCCACCAGAGTAACCAGCGGTAACACCCTTGTCAGCCCAGGCCGAGGGGTTCGGCAAAGGGCCTGCTGGCCGCTGTTCACGCGACGCACGGACCTATCCTTCGGCGGGAAACGGCGTTCGCCCATGGCGCGGCAGGCGGCGCCACACCAGACTTGCGCGGCCAACCAGGGAGGTTCCCGTTCATGTCCATCGCACTTCGTACGCTTGTCCTGCCGCTGCTGTGTCACGCGGCATTGTTTGCCCCTTTCGCCCAGGCCGACCTGCGCGCACTGGAGGACGAGAGCCTGAGCCAGATCAGCGGCCAGGCCGGCATCACCATTCGCCTCGACCTGATGGCGCGCATCGACGAAGTACGCTGGCAGGACGACGGCGGCAGCCTGTCGCTGCGCAACGTGAAGATCGACAACGGCTGCCTCACCCCTGTCGATTGCGACGGCTACATCCTCGGCCCGGCCCAGCTTGGCGCCAGCATTCCGGCCCTGGGCATCGAGGTGCCGACCCTGGAAGTGGATGTGGTCAAGGGCAGCGGCGGCCAGAGCCAGCTACAGCTGAAGCTGCCCAACCTGACCGCGATCAACCAGCAACTCGGCCCGCTGGGCAAACTGGTGATCCGCGCCCGCGTGGCCAGCGACCTGTACATCGGCGACAACAGCATCGGCAACGTCGCCGTGCGCGACCTGCGCGACATCAACGGCACCATCAAGGTCTGGGGGCACTGAACCCTATTTTGTCGTTCCAATACGTCGCAAATACTCTCAAGACAAGGTTTCCCGCCGACTCACCCGCCCATTTCGTAGCTATCCGGATCAGTGCTTTCGACACTTTCTGAACACCTCTCTAGCTCGACAGATTCTACAGCAAGGCTACTATCACAGGATGGCAGTGTGCCAGCCACTGCTGCAGGATCGCGAAAATTGGATTTGCCAACAGGGAGGTTTGAATGTCAATCAAACTCTACGCAAGACAGCTCTCAATATTATTACTAGGGATCATAGTGCCGCTTATCGCACTGAGCTTAGCCTTTCAGAATATTTCAACTCTATCTACCAGCATCTCCTTCACTTCCGACCCCAAAAGCACGGTAGAGTTACTCAAAGAGGCAAAAGAAATAATTAAAGAAGGCAATGATTACTACCTGTTTTCCTTGATCTACACCGAGCACGCCAATCAGAATACAATGGTAAATAAGCAAACCATGAAGGTTTCCATAATGCAGATTGGTTTCGCCGTTATCAGCATAGGCATGATGTTTATCGTTCTTGGGATAGATGCTGGCGGCGCGGAAGGCACCTCCGACATAGCTGGGGTAAAAATTAACTTCAAAACCGCCTCCACAGGAGTGGTTGTCTTCGTTGCAGGCACAACCATGGCTACTTTAGGAGGAGTTTTAAAGAACGACTATGGAACAGTCCCCATCCCGAAATACCACTTCCCCAACGACACTGCAGCCTTAGAAAGGCTAAAAGGCTACCTTGAAGATTGCAGACTACAAAAAGACGTAAAAACAGAAGAGTGCTTTCTTGCCATGTTTAAACAAATCCATACGGATATATAAATGAAAACAATAGCAAGAACATTAATTGCATTATCCACAGCCCTCCCGATCGCCACCAATGCGGCACTCAAATGCGACTATGAGAACGGAGAGGTAACATGCCACGAGATACTATGTGGCACAAACTCAGATTGTGGAAGCAGTAGTCAGACAACAGAACCGATTCAAGGCGAGTTAAACAAAAACAATTTAGACCAGCGAAGCAGAGGCGAGCTCCAAGAACAGATAGACACACAATGGCAAATACCACAAGAAACACTCCCGCAGGAACTCAACCAATGAGATCGCGCACAAACATCCAAAGTCATAGCATCTCAGTATAGAGAGATAGGCATTTGAACGTCCCGGCAAGCCGCTGCACCCCGCCAGGGGACTCGCCAGGCGGCCCGTCGACTCAGAGCACGTCGGTGCTGCGGCGCCTGAACCAGCCGGTCAGCGACAGGCGTTCACGGCTGGCCGGCAGCACCTCATGGGGCATGTCACCGGACAGGAACAGCGCCAGGGTGCCAGCCTGCGGCATGACGTCATGCTCACGGCCGTCATGCAGGTACAGGCGCAGCGCGCCACCCTGCTCGACCTGCCAGTCGTCATTGAGGTAGAACGCCGCCGACACCGTGCGCCGATCGTCGTCACGGAAGCGGTCGAGATGGCGCAGGTAGAAAGCCCCCGGTTCATAACAGGCGAAGTGGCACTCGAAGTCCTCGAGCCCGAGGAACAACTCCCGGTTGAGGGTCAGGCGCAGCTCGTCCATCAGTTGCAGATACTGGTCGCACGCGGCGCTCTGCCCCGGCTCCAGCCACTGGATGCGATCCCCGCGGATGCCTTCCTGCACCTGCTGGGCGTCACCACGACCGACGCTGGCAGCACTCAGCTCACCACGGCGCTCACGCTTACGGCACTCTGCGGCCAGTTCGCGGGTCAGAACCTCAGGGGCGAAAAGCTCCCGCAACGACCAGCCCTGGCTGGCGAGGTCGTCGATGAGGTTGGCAAAGCGGTGTTGCAGGTCGATGTCGTTCATGGCGGCGATTGTACAGCGCCGGATAGCCCGCCAGACATAGCTCGACAAGCCTCCGCCAGCCACCGAAAATAGCCGGCCGCAGGGCCATGCAGCCGGCCAGGATAGTTTGCCAAGGAGTTTCTCGATGCGCGTTTTGTTTGCCCTGTTGCTGATCGGCCTGGCTCTGCCGGCCCTGGCCGATGAACATCTGCGCCTGTACCAGGCCGCCGGCTGGCCGCAACAGCGTGAGCACTTCAACCAGGCCCTCGATGCCGCCCAGCAACGCTACCGCAGCACCCTGCCGCCAGCGGTCTATCAGGCGCTGGTGGACAACAGCAACCGCCGCTTCGCCGCCACCGCCATCGATCAGCGCGCCCAGCATGCCCTGCGCATGGAGCTGGCCGACCCGCAACCGGCGCTGACCTTCTTCCAGGGCGAACTGGGGCGCAAGATCGTCGCCGCCGAACAACTGGCCACGCGCAGCGATCAGCTGGCCAAGTACGCCAACGGCCTGCCGCGCACCGAGGCCGACGCCACCCGCCGCCTGCTGATCCGCCACCTGGCCCAGGCACTGCCGGCCAAGGAAGCCGGAGCCGAGGTCAGCCTGGCGCTCGCCGGCGTGGCGGCCGACAGTCTCAGCCAGATGATCCCCGGCCTGCTCGGCGGCGCTCAGGCGCAAGGCCTGCTCAACGGCCAGCGGGAACGGCTGATGGGGCAGATCGAGCAGGACCTGGACAACACCCTGCTGCACGTCTATCGCGACCTGAGCGATCCCGAACTGGAGCAGTTCGTCGAGTTCGCCCAGTCGGCAGCGGGCAAGGCCTACTACCAGGCCGCCCTCAAGGCCCTGCGCGCCGGCCTTGCCGTGGGCATGAGCAGCGCCGACCTGGAGCCGGCGCCACAGGGCATCTAGGCCAGGCGCTCACGGAGAAAGTCGAAGTAGCGTTTCCGCAACGCCTCGCTCTCGTTGGCCAGGTGATGACGCGCTTCGGGCAGGCGCAGGATGCTCGGCTGCTGGAACTTGTCCTGCAGAATCCCGAGGTTGTAGTGCCAGTCCACCGTCATGTCCTGCTCGCCCTGCACGATCAGCGGGCTGTGCTGGCTGCGCCCGGCAGCCTCGATGCGCGGCACCCACTGGGTGAGCGCGCCGACCCAGGAGGTCGGCAGGCTGCGCGGCTGCAAGGGGTCGAGGTTGTGCACGAAGTCGATGAAGGTCGCGTCGCTGGAGTTGTCGCTGAAGCGCCGCGGAATCTCGCGTACGAACGGGCTGAGCAGACGGTAGCTGAGCTTCGACCAGCCCCAGGCACGCGGCCGCACCAGCGGCGCGAGCAGAATGCTCTGGCCCAGTTCCGGCCGCTTGCCGTCGGCCAACAGGTAATCCAGCGCAATCGCCCCACCCGTGCTCTGCCCACACAGGTGCCAGGGCTGCGGCAGGTCCAGTTCGGCGGCCTGCTCGAACAGACCGGCGAGCACCTGCTGGTACTCGGCGAAGTCACCGATGCTGGCCCGCGCCCCGCTGGACAGGCCATGACCGGGCAGGTCACAGGCCAGCACGGCGAAATTCATGGCCAGCGCCCAATCGATCACATGGCGATAGAGCCCCATGTGGTCGTAGTAGCCATGCAACAGCAGTACGGTCGCGCGGGGCTCGGCCGGTGCCCAGAGTTGCACGGCAATCTGATAGCCGGCGGCATTGAAGCTGCCGAGTCGGCTGTCCAGCCCGGCGTAGCGACCGCCCAGATCCAGGCCATAGAAGCTGCGGTAGGCCTGCAGCGCCGGCAGGTCCAGGCGCGCTGCGGCCAAGGGTCGCAGCAGGGGGCGCAGTTGTTCGGGTTGAAACGGCTCAGACATGAGGCTTTCCGTAAGTTGCAGGTTGCCAGGGGCGATCCCGTCGACATCTCCTCGAATGCTGCGATATTCAGCTGCCCGGCGCATCGTGGCAAGCTACACGCCCTTTTTTCGTCGCGATCCGCACCATGCCTCGCCTGTCACGCAAGAACCTGCTCGTCGCCCTGTTCGTCCTGGCCTGCCTGGTCGGCCTGCTGCTGGCCTATCGCTGGTTCGAGACCCGCTACCTGCGCACCTTCGACGAGCGCGCGGCGGTGTTCTCCGGCGCCGCACTGCAACTGCCCGCAGCGCTGTCCGGCCCTGGCGAGATTCGCCTGGTGCACTTCTGGGACCCGGCCTGCCCCTGCAACGTCGGCAACCAGCAGCACCTGGCCGAGCTGATCGAGCACTACGCCCCCAGAGGCGTACAGTTCCACGTGGTACAGAAGCCCGGCAGCCGGGGTCGCCTGCCCGCCGAACTGGCGGCGCTGCAACCGATCGACGAGATGCCTGGCAGCGCCGAGCTGCCCGCCAGCCCGGCGGTGGCGATCTGGGACCGCGAGGGCCAGCTGGCCTACTTCGGCCCCTACAGCGAAGGGCTGGTGTGCAACTCCAGCAACAGCTTCATCGAGCCCATACTCGAAGCCCTGGAGGCCGGGCGCAAGGTCGACGCCAGCAACACACTGGCGGTCGGGTGCTTCTGCGAATGGGCCGAAGCAAGCAACGACTGACCCGCAGGCTGGGTTACGCCACCACCAGAACGTCGACCGCCAAGCCACCTTGCATCAGCGCCTCGACTGCCCGTCATCAGCCTCGACCACGTGGCGTGCCGCCCTGCCAGCGGCGGAAGGCCCGGTAGAACGGTGACAGTTCGGCGAAGCCGCAGGCCCGTGCGACCTCTCGCACGCTCAGGCCCTGATCCAGCAGGCGCAACGCACACAACCGCCGCACTTCATCGTGCAGCAGCCGAAAGCTGCTGCCCTGCTCGCTCAGCGCTCGCTGCAAGGCACTGCGGTTGCTGCCCAGGGCCTGCGCGCACGCCTGCAGCGTGCAGGTCGTGGCGCCGATATTGAGCTCCAGCCAGTAGCGCACCCGTGCCAGCAGCTGGTTCTCCACCAACCCGGCCAGCTGCTTCTCGGCTTCCTCGCTGAGCACCTCGAACAAGCGTGGGCTGGCGCTGCGCGACGGTCGCGCCAGCAGCGCACGGGGCAAAATCAGCGCATCGTGCACCTGCGCGAAGCGCGGTTCGACGCCGAGCAGGCGCCGATGCTCGCCCAGCCTGCGTGGCGCGCGGTGACGAAAGTCGACGCCGAGCAGCGGCAGTTCACCGCTGGCAGCGGCGAGCATCTTCATCAGCAGCACCGCCAGGCATTCCATCTGCTGACGCAACGAGCCGACCTCGCGGTAGTTGAGGTCGATCACCAGGCGCACCTGCTCGCCCTCCTCCTCCAGCCGCGCGGCGAAACCACCGGAGAGGATGTGCTGGAAGCGCACGAAGGCCTGCAGCCCCTGGCGCAGATCACGGGCGGCCAGGAGCAGGTAGCCGACCACGTCCATCGGCCGTGGCTGCATCATTTCCCCCAGGTGCAGGCCGATGTCGGCATCGCCGGTGATACCCTCCAGCGCCTGCCAGAAGCGCGGCGCGTTGTCGTGGTCCTCACGCGCTTCCAGCAGCGGCGCGGCCAGGGCCACACCGGCATATGCCTGCCGATAGGTGTGGGTCGGGTCGAGCCCGAGTGCCGTCAGGGTCTCGTAGAGCAGGCGGCGCAACGTCGACGAATGGGTCAGGGCGACGAACTCGTGGGTGGCCATGCTGGCTCCTCGGCATGAATTGACCATAGACTTTCACCACTGCAGCATCTGGTCAATGTTGTCGCCACGGCTTCTGCGCAGAATGCAGCCCGACGCATCTCCCATAACAACAAGGACCGCTCGATGAAACGCTCCCTGACCGCCCTTGCCCTGCTCGTTGCCGCCGCAGCGGGCGGCCTGACCTGGTATCTGCACGACAAGCAACCGCAGCGCGATGGCGAGTTGGTGCTCAGCGAGCTGCACGCCCCGGTCACGGTCAACTACGACGAACTGGGCGTCCCGCACATCCGTGCCGAGAACGAGGCCGACCTGTATCGCGCCCTGGGCTACGTGCACGCCCAGGACCGCCTGTTCCAGATGGAGCTGCTGCGGCGTCTGGCCCGTGGCGAACTGGCCGAAGTGCTGGGCGAGAAGCTTGTGCCTACCGACCGCCTGTTCCGCACCCTGGAGCTGGGTCGCCACGCCGATACCTATGCCACCCGCCTGGATGCCGACAGCCCGTCCGTGCAGGCCCTGCAGAACTACCTCAATGGCATCAACCAGTACCAGGCCAGCCGCCCACTACCGGTCGAATTCGACCTGCTGGGCATCGAGCCGCGCCCCTTCACCGTCGCCGACACCCTGAGTGTCGCTGGCTACATGGCCTACAGCTTCGCCGCTGCGCTGCGCACCGAGCCGTTGATGAGCCACGTGCGCGACAGCCTGGGCGCGGATTACCTCAAGGTCTTCGATCTCGACTGGCACCCGGACGGTGTAGTCGGCAGTGCCCTGAGCGCCGGCGACTGGAAGGACCTCTCCGCCCTCGCCCAGCTCAGCGACACGGCCCTGGCCGACAGCGGCCTGCCGCAGTTCGAAGGCAGCAACGCCTGGGCCGTGTCCGGCAGCCGCACCGCCAGCGGCAAACCCCTGCTGGCCGGCGATCCGCACATTCGCTTCTCGCTGCCGGCGGTGTGGTACGAGGCGCATCTGCAGGCGCCCGGCTACGAACTCTACGGTTACCACCACGCACTGATCCCCAGTGCCATGCTCGGTCACAACCGGGACTTCGCCTGGAGCCTGACCATGTTCCAGAACGACGACCTCGACCTGATCGCCGAGCGCGTCAACCCGGACAACCCCAACCAGGTCTGGTACCAGGGCCGCTGGGTCGACCTGGAGCAGCGCACGGAGACCATTCAGGTCAAGAATGCTGCGCCCGTGCAGCTCACCCTGCGCCGCTCGCCGCACGGACCGATCATCAACGACGCCCTGGGCCAGACCAGCGGCAGTACGCCAATCGCCATGTGGTGGGCCTTCCTGGAGACCGACAACCCGATCCTCGACGCCTTCTACCAGTTGAACCGTGCCAATACCCTGGACAAGGCCCGCGCCGCCGCCGAGAAGATCGAAGCGCCCGGCCTCAACGTGGTCTGGGCCAATGCCGCCGGTGACATCGGCTGGTGGGCGGCCGCCAAGCTGCCGCTGCGCCCGGCCGGGGTCAACCCGACCTTCATTCTCGACGGTGCCAGCGCCGAGGCGGACAAGCTCGGCTACCACCCCTTCAGCGCCAACCCGCAGGAAGAGAACCCGGCACGCGGCTATATCGTCTCGGCCAACTACCAGCCGGTGCCGGCCAGCGGCATCGAGATTCCCGGTTACTACAACCTGCCCGACCGTGGCCAGCGCCTCAATCAGCGCCTGAGCGACGCCTCGGTGAAGTGGGACCTGCACAACAGCCAGGCCCTGCAGCTCGATACCGGCACCGATTACCCCATGCGCGTGCTCACGCCGATCCTCGACGAGCTGCGCGCCGCCACCCAGGGCGAGCAGGAGCAGGCCATGGTGCAGGCCCTCGCCGACTGGAACGGTGAACATCCGCTGGACTCGGTGAGCGCCACCCTGTTCAACCAGCTGCTCTATCAGCTGGCTCACGAGGCCATGGCCGATGAGCTGGGCGACGCCTTCTTCGACAGCCTGCTGCAAAGCCGCGTGCTCGACGTCGCCCTGCCGCGCCTGACCGCCGATGCGACGTCGCCCTGGTGGCATCGCCAGGGTGGCAGCGGCGAGGAAACCCGTGCGCAGATCGTCGCCGACGCCTGGCGCGCCAGCCTGGCACATCTGCGCGAGCAGTTCGGTGATGATCCTGCCGCCTGGCAATGGGGACGCGCCCATACCCTGACCCACACGCACCCGCTGGGCCAGCAGCAGCCGCTGGCCTGGCTGCTGAATGCCGGCCCGTATGCCGCCCCGGGCAGCCACGAGGTGCCGAACAACCTCTCGCACAAGATCGGTCCGGCCCCCTGGCAAGTGGTCTACGGCCCCTCGACCCGCCGTCTGGTCGACCTGGCCGATGCCAGCACGGCACTCGGCAGCAACCCCGTGGGCCAGAGCGGCGTGCCGTTCGACCCGCATTACGCCGACCAGGCCGCCGGCCATGTACTGGGCGTCTACCGGCCGCAGCACCTGAGCGAAGCGGACGTGACGGCCAACAGCCAGGGCACGCTCAGGCTGCTGCCCCGCTGAGCACCGCCCGGCCTGCGCCTGCTGCGTCGCAACGACCAGCCTCCCCCGCGCAGCCGGGCCTGCCTGCCCCACTCACAGCGTGGTGCGCCACCGGTGCATCACGCTGCACGCTGGTGCACAGCACCCGCAAAGACCGCCCTTCTGCGCTCCCCAGTGCGCCGCAAACCCCAGGAAACAAGGGCTTCACGCCCATGTAAGAAAACTGGCACACGCCCTGCATAGGCTAAGGCAATCCAGGTTTTGGGGGCCTTGGTACAGGCAGGCCGGGGAATCCCCTTCTTTATTCGACGCGGACGCCGCGTCACCGCAGTACGCCGCCGCTGATCCACGGGCACGGCGTCACCCGTTTCGGGGACCTTGGTACAGGCAGGCCGGGGAATCCCCTCTTTATTCGACGCGAACGCCGCGTCATGGCAGTCCGCCGCCGCTCATCCATGGGCACGGCGTTACCCGTTTCGGGGACCTTGGTACAGGCAGGCCGGGGAATCCCCTTCTTTATCTGGGACGCAGCGCCAGCTGCACGCGCCAGCGTCCATCCTCCTGCGCACCGCGCCACTCCCCGTCCAGCGGACGGGGCGACACCAGTACCAGCAGCAGGTCCCGCCCGTCGCGCTCCACCCGCCAGTTCACCAAGCCCAGCGGCAAGCTCAGGCGCCCCTCGCGGACACGTCCATAGGCATCCTCGAAGCGATACCTCAGCGCGCCGTCGGCGTGCTCGGCCAGCGCCTGCGGCTCGCGGTTGAACCAGAGCTGTACCCCCTGCTCCCAGGGCTCGACCTGCTCGATACGCAAGCGGGGCGGGTCGAACGCGCGGCCGATCATGCTGCCGACGAGAAAGGCGATGAGCATCACCGAGGCCATGAAACGCCAGCGCAAACGCGGCCGTGGATCCTCAGGCGGCGTAGAATGGCGCTCATCCCAGTGCTCGGAGTGCTGCATGTTCCACGTCATCCTCTTTCAACCGGAAATCCCGCCCAATACCGGCAACATTATCAGGCTGTGCGCCAACAGCGGCTGTCGGTTGCACCTGATCGAACCACTGGGTTTCGAGCTGGACGACAAGCGCCTGCGTCGCGCCGGGCTGGATTACCACGAATATGCCACGCTCGAACGCCACGCCGATCTGCAGAGCTGCCTGGACAGCATCGGCCAGCCGCGCGTGTTCGCCTTCACCACCAAGGGCTCGCAGCCGTTCCACGAGGTCGCCTACCAGCCCGGCGACGCCTTCCTGTTCGGCCCGGAAAGCCGGGGCCTGCCGGAAGAGGTGCGTAACGCTCTGCCGGTGGAGCGACGCGTGCGCCTGCCGATGCGCGCCGGCTGCCGCAGCCTGAACCTGTCCAACACCGTGGCGGTGACCGTCTACGAGGCCTGGCGCCAGAACGGCTTCGCCGACAGCGAATGAAGCCGATAAAGAAAAAGCGCCCCTGAGGGCGCTTTTTTTCATCCGAGCCGCTCGCCTCAGTGGGCAGTGGTCTCGGCCTGGCCTTCCTGCTGCATGCGCTGCAGTTCCTGGGCGTACAGGGCATCGAAGTTGACCGGAGAGAGCATCAGTGCCGGGAACGAACCACGGGTCACCAGGCTGTCCAGCGCTTCACGAGCGTAAGGGAACAGGATGTTCGGGCAGAAGGCGCCGAGGGTGTGGCTCATGGACGCGGCGTCCAGGCCCTTGATCAGGAAGATGCCGGCCTGCTGCACTTCGGCGATGAAGGCCACTTCTTCACCGTTCTTGACGGTCACCGACAGGGTCAGCACCACTTCGTGGAAGTCACCTTCCAGGGCCTTCTGGCGCGTGTTCAGGTCCAGACCGACGCTCGGCGTCCACTCCTGGCGGAAGATTTCCGGGCTCTTCGGCGCTTCGAAGGACAGATCCTTGACGTAGATACGCTGCAGAGAGAATTGCGGGTTTTGCGACTCGGCAGCGGCGGCGCCGCTGTTGGCTTGCTCGGTCATGGCGTTTGCCTTCCTTAACGTTGCGGTTTCAAGCGGGGCTCTGCAGCAGGGCGTCGAGCTTGCCGGCGCGCTCCAGGGCATAGAGATCGTCACAGCCACCGACATGGGTGCTGCCGATCCAGATTTGCGGCACCGAGGTGCGTCCGGCCTTGCGGGTCATCTCCGCGCGCACGGCCGGCTGGCCGTCGACACGAATCTCGTCGAAATCCACCCCTTTGCTGGCCAGCAGTTGCTTGGCCCGCATGCAGTAGGGGCACCAGTCGCTGGAGTAGATGACCACCGTGCTCATGTCACTTCACCAGCGGCAGGTTGTCGGCGCGCCAGGTCGCGATGCCGCCGGACAGCTTGGCAGCGGTGTAGCCGGCCTTCTGCAGCTCGCGGGCGATGGTGCCGGCGTGCTGGCCAGCGGCGTCGACGACGACGATGGTCCTGGCCTTGTGTTTTTCCAGCTCGGCGATGCGTGCAGTCACCTTGTCGTAGGGGATGTGCAGCGCGTCGACGATATGCCCGGCGGAGAATTCCTTCTGGCCCCGCACATCGAGCACCACGCCCTTGTCGGAGTTGACCAGCGCGGTCAGCTCGCGGCTCGACAGGCTCTGGCCGCCCTTGCGCATCTCGGTGACGATCAGCAGCACCAGCAGAACGGCGAACAATCCACTCAGTACATAGTGGTTAATGATGAATTCAATCAGGTTGGCGAACATCTGTAGGGCCCAGGACGGTAAAATGCCGGCCAGTATACACAGCCCCACAGGTCGGCCAAACCCCGTCCGGCAGTGACGCGCCAGGCGCTTGGCCGTAGAATGCCCGGCTTTGTTTCCCGTCCATCGACCCAGAGCGAGCCAGCTTAATGAGCGCCACGCCCAAACCCTTGGTTCTGATCATCCTCGACGGCTTCGGTCACAGCGACAACCCCGAGTACAACGCCATCCACGCCGCCAACACGCCGGTCTACGATCGCCTGCGCGCCACCTTCCCGCACGGCCTGATCTCGGGCAGCGGCATGGACGTCGGTCTGCCGGATGGGCAGATGGGCAACTCCGAGGTCGGCCACATGAACCTCGGCGCCGGGCGCGTGGTGTATCAGGACTTCACCCGCGTGACCAAGGCCATCCGTGACGGCGAGTTCTTCGACAACGCCACGATCAACCAGGCCGTGGACAAGGCCGTGGCCGCCGGCAAGGCCGTGCACATCCTCGGCCTGCTCTCCGATGGTGGCGTGCACAGCCATCAGGATCACATCGTCGCCATGGCCGAACTGGCCGCCAAGCGTGGCGCCGAGAAGATCTACCTGCACGCGTTCCTCGACGGTCGCGACACCCCGCCGAAGAGCGCGCAGCCGTCCATCGAGCTGCTCGACGCCGCCTTCGCCCGCCTCGGCAAGGGCCGCATCGCCAGCCTCACGGGCCGCTACTTCGCCATGGACCGCGACAACCGCTGGGACCGCGTGGAGCAGGCCTACAACCTGATCGTCGACGGTGCCGGCCAGTTCAACGCCGTCGATGCCGTGGCAGGCCTGCAGGCCGCCTACGCACGTGGCGAGAGCGACGAATTCGTCAAGGCCACCACCATCGGCGACGCGATACAGGTCGAAGACGGCGACGCCGTGGTGTTCATGAACTTCCGCGCCGACCGTGCACGCGAGCTGACCCGCGCCTTCGTCGAGCCCGGCTTCAAGGAATTCGAGCGCAAGCGCGCGCCACAGGTCGGCTTCGTCATGCTCACCCAGTACGCGGCGAGCATCCCGGCGCCTGCGGCATTCGCGCCGGAAGCATTGACCAACGTGCTCGGCGAGTACCTGGCGAAGAACGGCAAGACCCAGCTGCGCATCGCCGAAACCGAGAAATACGCCCACGTCACCTTCTTCTTCTCCGGCGGCCGTGAAGAGCCGTTCGAGGGCGAAGAGCGCATCCTCATTCCCTCTCCGGACGTCGCCACCTACGACCTCAAGCCGGAAATGAGCGCGCCGGAAGTGACCGACAGGATCGTCGACGCCATCGAGAACCAGCGCTTCGACGTGATCATCGTCAACTACGCCAACGGCGACATGGTCGGCCATACCGGCGTGTTCGAGGCTGCGGTCAAGGCCGTGGAGACCCTGGACAGCTGCGTCGGCCGCATTGCCGAGGCGTTGGAGAAGGTCGGCGGCGAAGCGCTGATCACCGCCGACCATGGCAACGTCGAGCAGATGGAAGACGAGTGCACCGGCCAGGCGCACACGGCCCACACCTGCGAGCCCGTGCCGTTCATCTACGTCGGCAAGCGCCCGGCGCGTATCCGCGAAGGCGGCGTGCTGGCTGACGTGGCGCCCACCCTGCTGAAGCTGATGGGCCTCGAGCAGCCGGCGGAGATGACCGGCAAGAGCATCGTCGAACTCGACTAGCACGCAGGTCGCGGGCCGCTGCACGTCACGCTCGTCGGCCAGGCGCAGACGGCGTGAAGCAGCGCTGATCGACAGAAAACAAGAAACGCCCCGCGCCATGAGGCCTGGGGCGTTTTTTTTGCCCGGCGGCGCGGGCATACTAGGCCTCAGCCTCAATCCACCTTCCGGTGCCGCCCCGCCCATGCTTCGCATTCTCGCCCTGATCCTGCTCAGCAGCCTGATCGCACCCGCCTTCGCCGATCAGCGCGCCGATACCCAGCGCCAGCTGGAAGCCGCGCGCCAGGATGTCGCCGAACTGAAGAAGATGCTGGAAAAACTGCAGCAGGAGAAATCCGGCGTCCAGCAGCAGCTGAAGAAGACCGAGACCGAGATGGGCGATCTGGAAAGCCAGGTCAAGGACCTGCAGCACGAGCTCAAGGACAGCGAGCAGGAAATCCAGCGTCTGGATCAGGAGAAAAAAAAACTCCAGAGCGCGCGCACTGAACAGCAGCGACTGATCGCCATCCAGGCGCGGGCCGCCTACCAGAGCGGGCGCCAGGAGTACGTCAAGCTGCTGCTCAACCAGCAGAACCCGGAAAAGTTCTCGCGCACCCTGACCTATTACGACTACCTCAGCCACGCCCGCCTCGAACAGCTCTCGGCATTCAACGAAACCCTGCGCCAGCTGGCCAACGTCGAACAGGAAATCGCCAGCCACCAGGCTCAGCTGCAGACGCAGAAAGCCGGCCTGGATGAGCGCCACGCCAAGCTCGCCGACGTGCGCAAGCAGCGCCAGCAGGCGCTGGCCAAGCTCAACAGCGAGTTCGCCAACCGCGACCAGCGGCTCAAGGCCCGCCAGCAGGAGCAGGCGGAGCTTGGCCGCGTGCTCAAGACCATCGAGGAAACTCTGGCGCGCCAGGCCCGCGAAGCGGAAGAGGCACGCAAGCGCGCCCTGGTCGCTCAGCAGACCCGGCCGAACAGCTCCGCCAGCGGCCCCGTGGTCACGTCCGGCGCCACCTACGGCGGCCCCTTTTCCAGCGCTCGCGGCAAACTGCCATGGCCCGTCGATGGCCGTTTGGTAGCACGCTACGGAACCCCACGCGGCGGCGACGCTCGTACTAAGTGGGACGGCGTGCTGATCGGTGCACCCGCCGGCAGCCAGGTGCGTGCCGTGCATGGTGGCCGCGTGGTGTTCGCCGACTGGTTGCGTGGCGCCGGCCTGTTGGTCATTCTCGATCACGGCAATGGTTATCTGAGCCTGTACGGCCATAATCAGAGCCTGCTCAGGAATGCAGGTGACGTGGTCAAGGCCGGCGACCCCATCGCCACCGTTGGCAAGAGCGGTGGCCAGGAAACATCGGCGCTGTACTTCGCCATTCGCCAGAACGGTCGCCCGAGTGATCCGGCACAGTGGTGCCGCGCGCAGGGATAAGCGCTTCATCCATTTAGGAGTTGTCTTAATGTCTCATCGCTTTCGCCCCACCTGCCTGGCCCTGGCCCTTGGGCTGCTGCTCGGCGCTCCAGCCCTGCAGGCTGCCGAGCCTGCCCCCGCGCCGGCAGCGGCGGCGAGCAGCAAGGCGCCCCTGCCCCTGGATGAGCTACGCACCTTCGCCGAGGTGATGGACCGCATCAAGGCCGCCTACGTCGAGCCGGTCAGCGACAAGACGCTGCTGGAGAACGCCATCAAGGGCATGCTCAGCAACCTCGACCCGCACTCGGCCTACCTCGAGCCCGAGGCATTCGCCGAGCTGCAGGAAAGCACCAGCGGCGAATTCGGCGGCCTGGGCATCGAGGTCGGCATGGAGGACGGCTTCGTCAAGGTGGTCTCGCCCATCGACGACACCCCGGCGTCCAAGGCCGGCATCGAGGCCGGCGACCTGATCGTCAAGATCGACGGCCAGCCGACCAAGGGCCTGTCGATGATGGAAGCGGTAGAGAAGATGCGCGGCAAGGCCGGCAGCAAGATCGAGCTGACCCTGGTACGCGACGGCGGCCGGCCGTTCGAGCTGACCCTGACCCGCGCCGTGATCAAGGTACGCAGCGTGAAGAGCCAGATGCTCGAGGACGGCTACGGCTACCTGCGCATCTCGCAGTTCCAGGTCAACACCGGCGAGGAAGTCGGCAAGGCCCTGAACAAGCTGCGCAAGGAAAACGGCAACAAGAAGCTGCGCGGCCTGGTCATGGACCTGCGCAACAACCCCGGCGGCGTGCTGCAGGCGGCCGTGGAAGTGGCCGACCACTTCCTCAAGAGCGGGCTGATCGTCTACACCGAGGGCCGCCTGGCCAACTCCGAACTGCGCTTCAATGCCGACCCGGCCGATGCCAGCGAGGGCGTGCCGCTGGTGGTGCTGATCAACGGCGGCAGCGCCTCGGCATCGGAAATCGTCGCCGGCGCCCTGCAGGACCACAAGCGCGCCGTGCTGATGGGCACCGACAGCTTCGGCAAGGGCTCGGTACAGACGGTGCTGCCGCTGAACAACGATCGCGCGCTGAAGCTCACCACCGCGTTGTACTTCACCCCGAACGGCCGCTCGATCCAGGCTCAGGGCATCATCCCGGACATCGAGGTGGCACGCGCCAAGCTCACCCGCGAGCAGGACAACGAAGGCGTCAAGGAAGCCGACCTGCAAGGCCACCTGGGCAACGGCAATGGCGGCGCGGACCGCCCGAGCCGGGGCGCACAGGCCGCACGCACGGACCGCCCGCAGGATCAGGACTACCAGCTGAGCCAGGCACTCAACCTGCTCAAGGGGCTGAGCGTCACCCGCGGCGACTGAAGCGGGTCGTGATGCAAGAACGCCGCAGCTTCTCGCGAAACTGCGGCGTTTTCATTGCTGCCAGAAACAGCGGCCGCCAGGCGCAGCTGGCGGGCGGTGCGAACGACCGCCCGAACCGGCCGGCTTACAGATAGCTGTTGGTGATATCGTCGATGAAGCCTTCGTTGCGCAGTTCGTCGAGCGCCTTCTGCAAGCGTTCGATGACCTCGTCGGGCGTGTCCTTGTTCAGCGCCAGGTACAGCTCGGCATCGTTGAAGCGCAGCACGGTGTTGAGGCCGCTGACATCTTCCTGCTTGGCCAGGTAGCGGCCCACCGGATCGGTGGTGGCCCACAGGTCGATCTGCCCGCGCACCAGCTTCTTCACGTTCTCCTGATCACGCAGGGCGTTGATCGGCTGCAGGCCCTGGCTCTCCAGGTGCTGGCTGACCGCATCGTTCTTGTACGCGCCGACGCGGTACTTGGCGGCATCCTTGAGGCTCGACACCTTGATGTCGTTACCCGGCGCGGCGAGCAGTACCCAGCCGGTCTTGGCGATCGGGCCGACCCACTTGAACAGCGGCTGACGCTCGGCCGTGTAGGTGGTGGAGAACAGGCCGTAGTTGGGCTTGTCCAGGGTCAGGCGGTAGAGGCGGTCCCAGGGGAAGCGCAGGGTCAGGGTGTACTCGATGCCGGCGCGCTTGAACATCTCACGCACGATGTCGGCGCTGATGCCGTCGATGCCGTCGTCACGGGCGAAGTTCTTGTCGTCCACCGCCATGTTGAAGGGCGGGAAATTCTCGGTCAGCAGCACCACCTTGTAATCCTGCGGGAGTTCCGCGTGCACGGAACCGCAAGCGAGAAACAGGGCGACAAACAGGCTTTTCTTCAGAGTTTTCAGCATAAGACGTACCGCTCGCATGATTTTTGGTTATGGCTAGCGGCATCCTTGCATGGGACCGAGCCCGGTCATTGGCACTCAGTGGCTCTGCCATCCATGGCGAGCGCCCGGCTCATGGCCGGACGCATGTTCGGTACTTACAGGTAACTGTTGAGAATGTCGTCGACGAAGCCTTCGGCGCGCATCTGATCCAGCGCAGCCTGCAGCTTGCTGACGATCTCGTCGGGGATATCCTTGTTCAGCGCCAGATACAGCTCGGCACTGTCGAAACGCAGGACAGTCCTCAGGCCGGAGATACCTTCCTGCTTGGCCAGGTAGCGCCCGGCGGGATCACCCGTGGCCCAGAGGTCGATCTGCCCGGCCATCAGCTTGCGAGCATTTTCCTGGTCACGCAACGAGGTGCTGTGCTCGACGCCCTTCTCGGTCAGGTACTCGGAGATGGCATCGCCCTTGTACGCGCCGATGCGGTACTTCTTGGCCTGGTCCAGGCTGGTCAGGCTGATCGGGTTGTCGCCCTTGGCCAGCAGGACCCAATCGTCCGGGCCGATCGGCCCCACCCACTTGAACAGCTCCTCGCGCTCGGGCAGGCGGGCGGCGACGAACACACCGTAGCCCGGTTTTTCCAGCGCCAGGTTGTAGATCCGATCCCAGGGGAAGCGCAGCGTCAGGCTGTACTTGACGCCCGCACGCTTGAACATCTCCTTGATGATATCCACGGCGATACCGTCGATATTGTCTTCCTGGGCGAAGTTCTTGCCATTGATGGCCATGTTGTAGGGCGGGAAGTTCTCGGTCAGCAGAACCACGCTGTAGTCGGGGTCCACTTCGGCGCGCGCAGCGCCAGACAGCACCACAAGGGTGCCGGCCATTGCGATCAGCAGGCGTTTGAGCATGGCGTTTCTCTTTCTGTGAATAAGGCAGACTGCATCAGGATAACCGCCATGCCCTCCCCGGCCCAGCGATTACTGGCCGATTGCCTCAATAGCGCGCTTCGATGCTCTTCAGTGCACCTTCCGCACGCAGCGACTCCAATGCCTTCTGCAACTTCTGCACCAGCTCGTCCGACGTCTGCAGATTCAGCGCAAGGTAGAGGTCGACCGAGTTCAGGTGCTGAACCACCTTGAGGTTCTCGACGCCTTCCTGACGGGCGGTAAGCGGCCCGGCCTGGCTGGAAGCAATCCACAGATCGATCTGACCTTTGTCGAGCTTCCTGACGTTTTCCGCATCACGCAGCGCGGTCGTTACCTCCAGGCCCCTGTCCAGCAGGAACTGGGTCTTGGCATCGCCCTTGTAGCCCCCGATCCGATAACGCCGCGCGTCTTCGATGCTGGCCAGCTGGATCGGGCTATCGCCCTTGGCGAACAGCACCCAGTCGTACCTGGCGATGGGCCCAACCCATTTGAACAGCCCCTCACGCTCGGCGGTACGCGCGGTGGAAAACACTCCATAACCCGCATCGTCCAGTGTCTGCTGGTACACGCGCTGCCAAGGGAAGCGCAGGATCTGCTGGCACTCGACCTCGGCACGCTCGCATACCGCGCGCAGGATGTCGGAGCTGATACCCGTGATCCCGTCGTCACGGGCGTAGTTGGTGCCGGAGACCGACATGTTGAAGGGCGGCATGTTTTCCGTGAGCAGCACCAGCGGCTCGGCACGCGCAATGCTGAGACCACACGACAGGACGAAAATAGTCACGAATCGAAGAAGGAACATGAAGACTCCATGTCGAAGATGTTCGACAAAGGGCAACCCTCCACCAAGGGCAGAGAGTCAGGGTTTTAGAGATGATGATTAATGCTAGCTGGATCGCTGGCACTTTGCCGTCGACTCGCCCGCAGCTTTGCGCAGCGGGCAGGTCGAAGTGACGGCAATCAGCGTACGACGATACCGCGGCTGGCCAGGTAGGCCTTGGCTTCCGGCACGGTGTACTCGCCGAAATGGAAGATGCTCGCGGCGAGCACGGCATCGGCCTTGCCTTCGAGGATGCCATCGGCCAGGTGCTGCAGGTTGCCGACACCACCGGAGGCGATCACCGGCACGCGTACCGCTTCGCTGATGGCACGGGTCACGCCCAGGTCGTAGCCGCTCTTCACGCCATCCTGGTCCATGCTGGTGAGGAGGATTTCCCCGGCGCCCAGCCCTTCCATCTTGCGCGCCCACTCCACGGCATCGAGGCCGGTCGGTTTGCGCCCGCCATGCGTGAAGATCTCCCAGCGTCCCGGCTCGCCCGGCGCCGATACGCGCTTGGCGTCGATGGCGACGACGATGCACTGCGAGCCGAAGCGCGCGGCTGCCTCACCGACGAACTCGGGGTTGAACACCGCGGCGGTGTTGATCGAGACCTTGTCGGCACCGGCATTGAGCAGGTTGCGGATGTCCTGCACGGTACGCACGCCACCGCCGACGGTCAGCGGAATGAAGACCTGGCTGGCCATGCGCTCGACGGTATGCAGCGTGGTATCGCGGTTGTCGACGCTGGCGGTGATGTCGAGAAAGGTGATCTCGTCGGCGCCCTGCTCGTCGTAGCGGCGAGCGATCTCCACCGGATCGCCGGCATCGCGGATGTTCTCGAACTTGACGCCCTTGACCACGCGGCCGTTGTCGACGTCGAGGCAGGGGATGATGCGTTTAGCCAGTGCCATACGGTGCTCCCGTAGGGTGGGTGCAACCCACCGATAAAGATTGCGTCAGTTGCGGCGGGTTTCACCCCGCCCTACGGTTCAGCCCTTGAAGCCGTCGCAGAAGCGCTGCGCCTCGGCCACGTCCAGGGTGCCTTCATAGATGGCACGCCCGGTGATGGCGCCGATGATGCCTGGCGAACGCGCCAGCAGCAGTTTCTCGATATCGCCGAGGTTGTGGATGCCGCCGGAGGCGATCACCGGGATCTTGCTGGCGGCAGCCAGTGCGGCAGTGGCTTCGACGTTGCAGCCCTGCATCATGCCGTCTTTGGCGATGTCGGTATAAACGATGGCGGACACGCCGTCTGCCTCGAAACGCCTGGCCAGGTCGGTGGCCTGCACGCTGGAGACCTCGGCCCAGCCGTCGGTGGCGACGAAGCCGTCCTTGGCATCCAGGCCGACGATGACCTTGCCCGGGAAGGCCTTGCACGCTTCGCTGACGAACTCGGGCTCTTTGACTGCCTTGGTGCCGATGATCACGTAGCTGACGCCGGCGCGCACGTAGTGCTCGATGGTTTCCAGGGTACGGATGCCGCCGCCGATCTGGATCGGCAGGTTGGGGTAGCGCTTGGCGATGGCGGTGACCACTTCGCCATTGACCGGCTGACCTTCGAAGGCGCCGTTCAGGTCGACCAGGTGCAGACGGCGGCAGCCGCCCTCGACCCACTTGGCCGCCATGCTCACCGGGTCATCGGAGAACACCGTGGAATCTTCCATGCGGCCCTGGCGCAGGCGCACGCAGGCGCCGTCCTTCAGATCGATAGCGGGGATAATCAGCATCGGTTGAACCTGCTCAAGTTTGAATTCGATAAGGCGCTCAGTTCTTCTCGAGCGCCCAGAGGTCGCTCTCGATGCTCTCGAACCTGTCTTTCAGGTGCGCCTGCACATCGAGAATGGCCTTGTTGTAGTAGTGCGGTGCCAGCTCGCGGGTGATCAGGTCCAGCACTTCCTGAACCTCGAAGGTGCCCAACTGCAGCTCGAAACGTTCATCGAGAAAACGCTGCAACAGCAACAGCGCCGCCTGCTCCTGGGCTGGTTCGAGCGCCAGACTGGGGACCTTGGCCCGCGCCATTACCAGCGACCGTCCCAGGCGATGAAGTTCTGCAGCAACTGCAGGCCATGAGTGTGGCTCTTCTCCGGGTGGAACTGCACGGCGAAGCGCGAACCCTCGGCCAGCGCGGCGGCGAAGTCCTTGCCATAGTGGCCACGGCCGACCACCTGCTGTGGCTTACCGGCCTCGATGTAGTAGCTGTGCACGAAGTAGAAGCGCGCCTGGTCGGGAATGTCGTGCCACAGCGGGTGCTTGACCGCCTGGCTGACTTCGTTCCAGCCCATGTGCGGCACCTTCAGGCGCTCGCCGTCCTCGGCCAGGTCCTTGCCGAAGAAACGCACCTGACCGGGGAACAGGCCGATGCAATCCACACCGTCGTTCTCTTCGCTGCGTTCGAGCAGCGCCTGCATGCCGACGCAGATACCCAGGAACGGCCGGTCGGCGCTGACCTCACGCACCAGCGCATCGAAGCCCAGGCGTCTGATCTCGCCCATGCAATCGCGGATCGCCCCCACACCGGGGAATACCACGCGATCCGCCTCGCGGATCACCTTGGCATCGCTGGTCACCAGTACGCGGCCAGCGCCGACGTGTTCGAGCGCCTTGGCCACCGAGTGCAGGTTGCCCATGCCATAGTCGATTACGGCTACCGTCTGCATTTACAGGCAACCCTTGGTCGACGGCATCTGCCCGGCCATGCGCGGGTCCAGCTCGACGGCCATGCGCAGCGCGCGGCCGAAGGCCTTGAATACGGTCTCGATCTGGTGGTGGGTGTTGTGCCCACGCAGGTTGTCGATGTGCAGCGACACCAGCGCGTGGTTGACGAAGCCCTGGAAGAACTCCTGGAACAGGTCGACATCGAAGTTGCCGACCACCGCGCGGGTGAACGGCACGTGCATCTGCAGGCCGGGACGACCGGAGAAGTCGATCACCACGCGCGACAGCGCCTCGTCCAGCGGCACATAGGAATGGCCATAGCGGGTCATGCCCTTCTTGTCGCCGATGGCCTTGGTGAAGGCCTGGCCCAGGGTGATGCCGACGTCCTCGACGGTGTGGTGATCGTCGATGTGCAGATCGCCCTTGCACTCGATATCGAGGTCGATCAGACCATGACGGGCGATCTGGTCGAGCATGTGCTCGAGAAAGGGCACACCGATGTCGAAGCGCGCCTTGCCGGTGCCATCCAGGTTGATCGAGACCTTGACCTGGGTCTCGAGGGTGTTGCGCTCGACGAATGCCGTACGTTCGGCCATCACCAGCTCCACGAATTACCAACGGAAAAAGGCCGATATTATAGGCGTGCCGGGGGCGCAACGGCTACCGGCGATGGTCGGGCGGGTACAACCGGCAAACGAAAAAGCCCGCGCAGGTCGCAGACCGGCGCGGGCTTTTCGTTACCAGGACGGGTTACTGGAACAGCACGACCGTCTTCTGCAGGGTGATCCATACACCCCAGGCCAGCGGCACGCCGACCACCAGCCAGGCGAACACCGCCACCGGCTTGCTCGACGGATCAGCCGCCCACTCCAGCTCGCTCGCCGCCGGCGCCGACTTCTCGCCATGGGCGCGCTCGGCAGCCAGCTCGGCTTCGTTCATGAAGTACTTCGGCGCCACCGGACGCACCAGGGCGTTGCAGATGAAGCCCAGCACCAGCAGGCCGGAGAGGATGTACAGGGTGATGTCGTAGGCCGCGGCCTTCTCCACACCGATGCTCAGCTGGTACTCGCGCAGGTAGTTGACCAGCACCGGACCCAGCACGCCGGCCACGGCCCAGGCGGTCAGCAGGCGGCCATGGATGGCGCCGACGTTCTGCGTGCCGAACAGGTCGGCCAGGTAGGCCGGCACGGTGGCGAAGCCGCCGCCATACATCGACAGGATCACGCAGAATGCCAGGACGAACAGCGCCAGGCTGCCCAGGTGGCCGAGCATCGGCACCGAGGCGTAGAGCGCCAGCCCCAGGCCGAAGAACACGAAATAGGTGCCCTTGCGCCCGATGAAGTCCGAGCAGGACGCCCAGAAGAAGCGCCCACCGATGTTGAACAGGCTGAGCAGGCCGGTGAAACCGGCGGCGATGGCGGCGATCTCCGCCAGTTGCGCAGCGCTGAGTTCGTTGAAGGCCAGGTCGACACCGATCAGCCTGCCGGCGAAGACTTCCTGCAGCAGCGGCGAAGCCATGCCGATGATGCCGATGCCCGCCGAAACGTTCAGGCACAGAACGGCCCAGACCAGCCAGAACTGCGGCGTCTTCCAGGCGGTATTAACGTGCACGTGACCCTTGGTGATCATGGCGTTGTTGGCCTTGGCCGCCGGGGCGGTCCAGCCAGCCGGTTTCCAGCCGGTCGGCGGTACGCGGTACGCCAGGGCGCCGCCCATCATGAAGACGAAGTAGATCGCCGCCATCACCACGAAGCTCTGCCAGACACCGACGCTGTCCGGCGTGGCGAAGTGGTTCATCAGCATCGCCGCCAGCGGCGCACCGACCATCGCACCACCGCCGAAGCCCATGATCGCCATGCCGGTGGCCATGCCGCGCTTGTCCGGGAACCACTTGATCAGGGTCGACACCGGAGAGATGTAGCCCAGTCCCAGGCCGATACCGCCGATGACCCCGGAGCCCAGCCACAACAGCCAGATCTGGTGGGTATAGATGCCCAGCGCGGAAATCAGCAGACCACCGCACCAGCACAGCGCGGACACGATGCCAGCCTTGCGCGGGCCGGCATGCTCCAGCCAGCCACCCCAGATGGCAGCCGAGCAACCGAGAAAGACGAAGAACAGGGTGTAGACCCAGCCGAGCATGGAGATCTGCCAGTCGCAGTTGCTGGCGAACACCTGCTCGAAGAAGCCCATGTCGGGCGCACAGGCCGTGGCAGCGGTGATGCCCACGGCCTTGGACAGCGGCAGCCAGAAGACGGAGAAGCCGTAGGCCATCCCGATGCAGAGGTGGATGGCGAGGGCAGCAGGCGGAACCAGCCAGCGGTTGAAACCGGTTTTCGCGATGATGCGTTCCTTGGACAGAAATGCAGGCTTTGCCGCAACACCGTCCAATGCAAAGGCGTCAGTCATAGGGAGTTTCTCTTTTTATGTTGGCAAGCGAACCAAGGCAGGCGCGACAATGCACCGCAGCCAAAGTTTGCAGAGAGTAGCACCCAGGCGCGACAAATCGCCGCGCAGCTGAAGTTTTTTTAGCGTTTCACGCACTTTTCATGTGATTTCAGCAAAAAAGCAAAAGGCCGCATCTATCGACCGATAGATGGCGTCGATGCCCCTGCCGTTTCCGCCACGAACGCCAGGCCGATCACTCGACGACGACCAGGCCCGCATGATCAGCGGGAACCGCTTGCCGGGTTTTCTATCCAACACCCAGCCGAGCACCGCGACCCGCCCACTGCGAACGCCTCGCGACTGCACATGAGGCTATAATCGGCGACCGTCTGTTTCCCGCCATTCCAGCCATCGAAACCAAGGACCCCGCTCATGAAAGCGCTAGGCAAGATCCTGGGCCTTTTCTTTCTCGGCTTGCTACTGATCATAGTGGCGCTGCTGTTTGCCCTGACCCACCTGTTCGACCCCAACGACTACAAGGACGAGATTCGCCAGATCGCCCACGACAAGGCCAACCTCGACCTGCAACTCAAGGGTGACATCGGCTGGAGCCTGTTCCCCTGGCTGGGCCTGGAGCTGACCGACGCCACCCTGGCCAGCGCCGATACGCCGGACAAACCCTTCGCCGACCTGCGCCTGATCGGGCTCTCCGTGCGCGTGATGCCGTTGCTGCGCAAGGAAGTGCAGATGAGCGATATCCGCATCGACGGCCTCAACCTCAACCTGCAGCGTGACGACAAGGGCCACGGCAACTGGGAAGGCGTTGGCCGCCCCGCCGAGACCACCGTGGCGCAGCAAGCGCCTGGCGAACCCGCCCCGAGCGAAGACACCCCCGCCGAGCAGCCGGGGGAAAAACCCGCCGGCCAACCGCTGAAGCTGGACATCGACAGCCTGAGCCTGAGCAATTCGCGCATCGACTACAGCGATGCACAGAAAGGCCAGCAGTTCACCCTGGAGAACATCGAACTGAAGACCGGCGCCATCCGCGAAGGCGCGAGCATTCCGCTCACGCTCAGCGCCTTCTTCGGCACCAACCAACCGGTGCTGCGTGCGCGCAGCGAAGTGGAAGGCCAACTGCGCTTCGACCGGGCCCTCAAGCGCTACCAGTTCGAAGACCTGAAGCTGGCCGGCGAAGTCTCGGGCGAACCGCTCAAGGGCAAGACCCTGAACTTCTCCGCACAAGGCCAGCTGCTGGTCGATCTGGCGGCCAACATCGCCGAATGGAACAGCCTGAAGCTCTCCGCCAACCAGCTGCGCGCCCTGGGCGAACTCAAGGCCCGCGAGCTGGACAAGGACGCCAAGCTGTCCGGCGGCCTGTCCATCGCGCCGCTCAACCTGCGCGAGTTCCTCGATGGCATCGGCGTGGAGCTGCCGAAGACCCGTGACGCCAACAGCCTCAACCAGTTCGAACTGGTCAGCCGCCTGAATGGATCGAGCAACGGCATGATGCTCGAAGACCTCACCCTCAAGCTCGACGGCAGCACCTTCACCGGCAGCCTGGGCGTGGCCGACTTCGCCCGTCAGGCGCTGCGCGCCGACCTCAAGGGCGACACGCTCAACCTGGACGGTTACCTGCCGCCGGAGACCAAGGACAAGGCCGCAGCCGCGCGCCAGGCCGAGGTCAAGGACAGCATCTCCAGCGCCGGCAAGGACGGCAGCACACCACTGCCCAATGCGCCGACCCAGCAGGCCTGGAGCGACGACAAGGTCCTGCCGGTCGATCAACTGCGCAAGCTCGACCTGCAGCTGGCCCTGAGCCTGGGGCAACTGACCTTCGACCAGCAGCCCTTCACCGACGTGACCCTGAAAGCCAACGGTCGCGGCGGCCTGATCACCCTGCAGGAGGTTCGCGGCAAGCTGCAGGGCGGCAGCTTCAGCGGCAATGGCCGCATCGACGTGCGCCAGGCCGAGCCCATGCTCAGCGTGGAGAAACGCCTCAGCCGCATGCCCGTCGAACCCTTCCTGAAGAAGGACGGCCAGCCCGCGCCGATCCGTGGCCTGCTCGACCTCGACGCCAAGTTCAACACCCGTGGCAACAGCCAGAAGGCCTGGGTCGAAGCGCTCAACGGCACCGCCAGCTTCGTGCTCAACGATGGCGTGCTGGTCGATGCCAACCTCGAGCAGCAGCTCTGCCGTGGCATCGCCACCCTCAACCGCAAGGCCATGAGCAACCCGCCGACCGGCAAGGACACCCCCTTCCGCGAGCTCAAGGGCAGCCTGAGCGTGCGCAACGGCGTAGCGCACAACCCGGACATGAAGGCGCAGATCCCGGGCCTGGCGGTAAGCGGCAAGGGCGACCTCGACCTGCGCGTGCTCGGCATCGACTACCAGGTCGGCATCACCATCGAAGGCGACCAACGCGAGATGCCCGACCCGGCCTGCCAGGTCAACGAGCGCTATGTCGGCATCGAATGGCCGCTGCGCTGCCGTGGCCCGCTGGAGCTTGGCGCCAAGGCCTGTCGCCTTGACCAGGACGGCCTCGGCAAGATCGCTGCGCGCCTGGCCGGCAACAAGCTGACCGAGAAACTCGAAGAGAAACTCGGCGACAAGGTCAGCCCGGAGCTGAAAGACGCACTCAAGGGCCTGTTCAACCGATGAGCCCCGAGCAGTTCAACGGCGCCGTGCTGGCCTGGTACGACCAGCACGGACGCAAGGACCTGCCCTGGCAGCAGGGCATCACGCCCTACCGTGTCTGGGTGTCGGAAATCATGCTGCAGCAGACCCAGGTCAGCACCGTGCTCGGCTACTTCGACCGCTTCATGGCCGCCCTGCCGACCGTGAAGGACCTGGCCGAGGCGGCGGAAGACGAAGTGCTGCACCTGTGGACCGGCCTGGGCTACTACACCCGCGCACGCAACCTGCAGAAGACCGCGCAGATCATCATGCGCGAGCACGGCGGCGAGTTTCCGCGCAGTGTCGACGCCCTCAGCGAACTGCCCGGCATCGGCCGCTCCACCGCCGGTGCCATCGCCAGCCTGAGCATGGGCCTGCGCGCGCCGATCCTCGACGGCAACGTCAAGCGGGTACTGGCACGCTACGTGGCGCAGGAGGGCTACCCCGGTGAGCCGAAGGTGGCCAGGCAGCTGTGGGACGTGGCCGAGCGCCTGACCCCGCACGAGCGCGTCAACCATTACACCCAGGCGATGATGGACCTCGGCGCCACCCTGTGCACCCGCAGCAAGCCGACCTGCCTGCTGTGCCCGGTGCGCAGCGGCTGCCAGGCGCACCTGCTCGGCCTGGAAATCCGCTACCCGGTGGCCAAGCCGCGCAAGGCCCTGCCGCAGAAACGCACCCTGATGCCACTGCTGGTCAACGCTGACGGCGACATCCTGCTCTATCGCCGGCCGTCGACGGGACTGTGGGGCGGGCTGTGGAGCCTGCCGGAACTGGACGACCTCGAGCAGCTCGGCGCGCTCGGCCAGCAGCGCCAGCTCGACCTCGGCACACGCCGTGAACTGGAAGGCCTGACCCACACCTTCAGCCACTTCCAGCTGGCGATCGAACCCTGGCTGGTGCGGGTGACCGAGCAGCCGAGCCGCGTGGCCGAGGACGACTGGCTCTGGTATAACCTCGCCACCCCGCCGCGCCTGGGCCTTGCTGCCCCGGTGAAGAAGCTGCTGAAACGCGCGGCGCAAGCCATTACCGCTGGAGAACCGACATGACCCGCACCGTGCTGTGCCGCAAATACAAACAGGAACTGCCCGGCCTGGATCGCGCGCCCTACCCCGGCGCCAAAGGCGAAGACATCTTCAACAACGTCTCCAGGCAGGCCTGGGACGAGTGGCAGAAGCACCAGACCATGCTGATCAACGAGCGTCGCCTGAACATGATGAACGCCGAGGATCGCAAGTTCCTCCAGGCCGAGATGGACAAGTTCCTCTCCGGCGAGGAATACGCCCAAGCCGAAGGCTACGTGCCGCCCAGCGAATAAGCATGCTGGAGGGAGGGGCCTTGGCCACGGCAACCTTCGCACGTTGCCCACGCGCGACCCGGCCGGCCCTCCCCGCTTTTCTCGCTCACGAACCTAAGCGCCCGAAATATTTAAATATTTTTCCAACTCGCGCTTGACACTGATCCTGCAAATCCGTCTAATAGCGCCCCGTTGGCCCAGGTAGCTCAGTTGGTAGAGCAGGGGATTGAAAATCCCCGTGTCGGCGGTTCGATTCCGTCCCTGGGCACCACTGATACATGACAAAGAGCCTCAGCCACGTGCTGGGGCTTTTTGCTTTCTGCCTCCCGCAAATTTCTCGTGCCATTGTTTCGCCTGCGCGACAAGCAACTGTAACCAGGCGACACCTGCGACCCGGCGACCTGCTATCGCCCGGCAAACGGCTTGGCGGTCACGGAAACGCTATGCTAGCTTGGCCGCCAGCCAGGATGGCCCGCCGTACGCCGGAGCGCATTCGAAGAAGAAGAGGATCACACCCCATGGCCGAGGCGACGCCCGCGCTGGAAATCCGCAACCTGCACAAACGCTACGGCGATCTCGAAGTGCTCAAGGGCATTTCCCTGACGGCCAGGGACGGTGACGTCATCTCCATCCTCGGTTCTTCCGGCTCCGGCAAGTCCACCTTCCTGCGCTGCATCAACCTGCTGGAAAACCCGCACGAGGGTCAGATCTTCGTCGCTGGCGAGGAGCTCAAGCTCAAGGCCGCGAAGAACGGCGACCTGATCGCCGCCGACAACAAGCAGATCAACCGCCTGCGCAGCGAGATCGGCTTCGTCTTCCAGAATTTCAATCTGTGGCCGCACATGAGCGTGCTCGACAACATCATCGAGGCGCCGCGCCGCGTACTGGGCCAGAGCAAGGCCGAAGCCACCGAGGTGGCCGAGGCGCTGCTGGCCAAGGTCGGCATCGCCGACAAGCGTCATGTCTATCCCAACCAGCTTTCCGGCGGCCAGCAGCAGCGTGCAGCCATCGCCCGCACCCTGGCCATGCAACCGAAGGTGATCCTCTTCGATGAACCGACTTCGGCCCTCGACCCGGAGATGGTACAAGAAGTGCTTAATGTGATTCGCGCGCTTGCCGACGAGGGTCGCACCATGCTGCTGGTTACCCACGAAATGAGTTTCGCTCGCCAGGTGTCCAGCGAGGTGGTGTTCCTCCACCAGGGCCTGGTCGAGGAGCAGGGGCCACCCGCCCAGGTGTTCGAAAACCCGCAATCGGCACGCTGTAAACAATTCATGTCCAGCAATCGCTAACACGGAGCAACATGCATGCAGAACTATAAGAAGATCCTGCTGGCCGCGGCCGCCACTCTGGCCTTCGGCACCAGCGCTGTCGCCGCTGACAAACTGAAACTCGGCACCGAAGGCGCCTACCCGCCCTTCAACCTGATCGACGCCAGCGGCAAGGTCACCGGCTTCGACGTGGAAATCGGCCAGGCACTGTGCGCCAAGATGAAAGCCGAGTGCGAAGTGGTTACCTCCGACTGGGACGGCATCATCCCGGCCCTGAACGCCAAGAAGTTCGACTTCCTGATCGCCTCCATGTCGATCACCGACGAACGCAAGCAGGCCGTCGACTTCACCGATGCGTACTACACCAACAAGCTGCAGTTCATCGCGCCCAAGTCCGCCGACTTCAAGACCGACGAAGCCAGCCTCAAGGGCAAGGTGATTGGTGCCCAGCGCGCCACCATCGCCGGCACCTGGCTGGAAGACAACCTCGGCAAGGTCGTCGACATCAAGCTGTATGACACCCAGGAAAACGCCTACCTCGACCTGGCCTCCGGCCGTCTCGATGGCGTGCTGGCCGACACCTTCGTCAACTGGGAATGGCTCAAGAGCGATGCCGGCAAGGACTTCGAGTTCAAGGGCGACCCGGTATTCGACAACGACAAGATCGGCATCGCCGTGCGCAAGGGCGACCCGCTGCGCGAGAAGCTGAACACCGCTCTGCAAGCCATCATCGAAGACGGCACCTACAAGCAGATCAACGACAAGTACTTCCCATTCAGCATCTATTGATGACCTGAAGGCATTGCGCCGCCCACGCGGCGGCGCAACTGCCCGAGCCCTCCGATGATTTTCGAACTCCACGGATTCGGCCCCGCCCTGGCCGCCGGCACCCTGATGACCGTCAAACTGGCGCTGTCCGCGCTGTCGGTCGGTCTGGTGCTGGGCCTGCTGGGTGCGCTGGCCAAGACTTCGCCGTACAAGCCACTGCAGTGGCTCGGCGGCAGCTATTCCACCATCGTGCGCGGCGTGCCCGAGCTGCTCTGGGTGCTGCTGATCTATTTCGGCACCGTCGGCCTGATGCGCAGCCTGGCCGACCTGCTTGGCGTCGAGAGCCTCGAGCTTTCCGCCTTCGCTGCGGGCACCATCGCCCTCGGCCTGTGTTTTGGTGCCTATGCCACCGAAGTGTTCCGCGGCGCCATCCTCGCCATCCCCAAAGGCCACCGCGAAGCGGGCCAGGCACTGGGCATGTCCAGCGGGCGGATTCTCTGGAAGCTGGTCCTGCCGCAGATGTGGCGCATCGCCCTGCCCGGCCTGGGCAACCTGTTCATGATCCTGATGAAGGACACCGCGCTGGTCTCGGTGATCGGCCTGGAAGAGATCATGCGCCGCTCGCAGATCGCCGTGACCGCGAGCAAGGAGCCCTTCACCTTCTATATGGTCGCCGCCTTCATCTACCTGGGCCTGACCGTTCTCGCCATGATCGGCCTGCATTTCCTCGAGAAGCGCGCTAGCCGTGGCTTCGTCCGGAGCGCCTCATGAACTGGGAAGTCATCATCAAATGGCTGCCGCGCCTGTCCGAAGGCGCGCTGCTGACACTCGAACTGGTGGCCATTGCCGTCGTGGCCGGCCTGATCGTCGCATTGCCCATGGGCATCGCCCGCGCGTCCAAGCACTGGTATGTACGCGCCCTACCCTACGGCTACATCTTCTTCTTCCGTGGCACGCCGCTGCTGGTGCAGCTGTTTCTGGTCTACTACGGCCTGGCGCAGTTCGATGCCGTGCGCCATGGCCCGCTGTGGCCCTACCTGCGTGACCCCTACTGGTGCGCAATCATCACCATGACCCTGCATACCGCAGCCTACATTGCCGAGATCCTGCGCGGCGCCATCCAGGCCGTGCCGCAGGGCGAGGTCGAGGCCGCCCGTGCACTGGGCATGTCACGGACGCAGGCGATGTTCTACATCATCCTGCCGCGCGCCGCGCGCATCGGCTTGCCGGCCTACAGCAACGAAGTGATCCTGATGCTCAAGGCCAGCGCCCTGGCCAGCACCGTCACCCTGCTGGAACTGACCGGCATGGCGCGCACCATCATTGCCCGCACCTACCTGCCGGTCGAGATCTTCTTCGCGGCCGGCCTGTTCTACCTGGCCATCGCCTTTGTTCTGGTAAGGGCCTTCCGCCTGCTGGAACGCTGGCTGCGCGTCGACGCCTGCCAGGGTCGCTGAGCCGTTCGGGCCGTCCTTTGCGGACGGCCCCTCGCCCGTCACGAGCATCATGTCAGAGCCCTTCCTCACCTCCGGCGATCTGCTCATCCGCTTCCAGGCGCTGGACGGCTTCCTCCTGCAGCACCAGGACCTGTGGCGCCCCAGGCCGTTTCATCACCTGCAACTGCCCTGGGAGAGCCAGCTCCCCGAGCTCGCCAACTGGTTGCGCGGCCGCTCGCTGGAGCAGGCAGAGGCCGCCGACAATGCCCCCTATCAGCTCGCAGCACCCGCGCCTTTCGCCGAGCTGGCGCGCCAGGCGCGCGAGCTGAGCGCCCTGGGCGAACTGCCGAACGCAGCCGGCACACAGCGCTCGCACGCGTTCGGCGTCGATGTCCCCGGGCGCAAGATGGCGCAGATCCAGGCCTTCGCCAGCCACCTGTCGTTCGACCAGCGCCCGCGCCACTGGCTCGACTGGTGCTCGGGCAAGGGCCATCTCGGTCGCTGGCTGACCCAGGACGAGCAACGACTGACGTGCCTGGAGTACGACCCGGCGCTGGTGCAGGCCGGTGACCTGCTCAGCCGCCGCCTGGGCGTGCAGGCGGCGCATCTGCATCAGGATGTGCTCCGCGACGACGTCGCCGAGCGACTCGATGCCGGACAGACGCCCGTCGCCCTGCATGCCTGCGGCGACCTCCACGTACGCCTGCTGCAACTGGCCAGGCAGAAAGGCTGTACACAGCTGGCGGTCGCGCCCTGCTGCTACAACCGCATTGCCGCCTCGCACTACCAGGCCCTGTCGCAGCTGGCGCAGGCATCGGCGCTGCGCCTGTCACGTGACGACCTCGGCCTGCCGCTCAGCGAAACCGTAACGGCGGGCGCCCGCGTACGTCGCCAGCGCAATCAGTCGATGGCCTGGCGCCTGGCCTTCGACCTACTGCAACGCCAGCTCAGGGACGTCGACGAGTACCTGCCGACCCCCTCGCTGCCCAGTGAGTGGTTCAGCAAGCCGTTCGCCAGCTTCTGCCAGGACCTGGCCGCACTGCGTGAGGTGCCCGCTCCCGGCGAGCAGGACTGGCAGGCGCTGGAGGCCCGCGGCTGGCAACGCCTGGCCGAGGTGCGCAACCTCGAACTGCTGCGCAACCTGTTCCGTCGCCCGCTGGAGCTCTGGCTGCTGCTCGATCGCGCCCTGTACCTGCAGGAGCAGGGCTATGACGTGAAGCTGGGCAGCTTCTGCGACTACCAGCTGACTCCACGCAACCTGCTGCTGGTCGCCGAGCACGCCTGAGTTGCACACAGAAGCTGTGGATAACTCTGTTGATGCTTTCTGGGCAAAAGCACCCAGCACCCGAGGGAATTGCCCTGCGGACATCTGGCTATTTTTCGACCACAAAAATAAGTTGCAGAAAAACAAAGACTTGCGAAAAACCGTGACGAAGCGCACAGCAGCGGTGCGTACTGCTCGGCGATGCCTTCTCTTTGTGCATAAAAGAACCGCTGCTGATAGCCAGGCCCGTAAACATGCGGCTTGAAGGTGGCTTTACTCGTGCCGATGAATGGATATAATGGCGCCCCCACTAAGCCGGTATAGCTCAGCTGGTAGAGCAACTGACTTGTAATCAGTAGGTCCCGGGTTCGACTCCTGGTGCCGGCACCATTTAGTATCAAAGGCCTGCTCTCATGCAGGCCTTTTTTGTTTTTACAGCGACCAGTCTTCTAGAACGGCTTCGGCTCCACATGCAGCTGGCGGGAGCGGCCGCAAGAGCACGAGGTAGATGTATGCGCATCCTGATCACCGGCGGTGCCGGCTTCATCGGTTCGGCCCTGATTCGCCACCTGATCCGGCAGACTGATCACGAGGTGCTCAACCTCGACAAGCTGACCTATGCCGGTAACCTGGAGTCGCTGGAGACAGTCGCCGACAGCCCGCGCTACCGTTTCGTGCAGGCGGACATCGCCGATAGTGAGCAGGTCGCCGCGACGCTGGCCGAGTTCCAGCCGGATGCCGTGATGCACCTGGCCGCGGAATCGCATGTCGACCGCTCCATCGACGGCCCGGCCGCATTCATCCAGACCAACATCGTCGGCACCTACAGCCTGCTGGAAAGTGTCCGCAGCTACTGGCTCGGGCTCGATGCCGAACGCCAGGCCGCCTTCCGCTTCCACCACATCTCCACCGACGAGGTGTACGGCGACCTGCACGGCGTCGACGACCTGTTCAGCGAGACCACGCCCTACGCACCCAGCTCCCCGTACTCGGCCAGCAAGGCGGCGTCCGACCACCTGGTGCGCGCCTGGCTGCGCACCTATGGCCTGCCGGTGCTGATCACCAACTGCTCGAACAACTACGGCCCGTACCACTTCCCCGAGAAGCTCATCCCGCTGATGATCCTCAACGCCCTGGCCGGCAAGCCACTGCCGGTCTACGGGAATGGCCAGCAGGTGCGCGACTGGCTCTATGTCGAAGACCACGCCCGCGCGCTGCTCAAGGTGGTCAGCGAGGGCCAGGTGGGCGAGACCTACAACATTGGCGGGCACAACGAGCAGAAGAATCTCGACGTGGTGCATGCCATCTGCGCGCTGCTGGAAGAACTGACGCCGCAGAAACCGGCCGGCATTGCCCGCTACGAGGAGCTGATCACCTACGTGCAAGATCGCCCCGGTCATGACCTGCGCTACGCCATCGACGCCAGCAAGATCGAGCGCGAGCTGGGTTGGGTACCAGAGGAAACCTTCGCCAGCGGCCTGCGCAAGACGGTGCAGTGGTACCTGGACAACCTCGACTGGTGCCGCCGCGTGCAGGATGGTAGCTATCAGGGCCAGCGGCTCGGCGCACTTTAAGGAGTCTCAATGAAAGGCATCATCCTCGCCGGCGGCTCCGGCACGCGTCTGCACCCCATTACCCTCGGCGTGTCCAAGCAGCTGCTGCCGATCTACGACAAGCCGATGATCTACTACCCGCTGTCGGTGCTGATGCTCGCCGGCATTCGCGAGATCCTGATCATCTCCACCCCCGAGGACCTGCCGAACTTCAGCAAGATGCTCGGCGACGGCAGCCAGTTCGGCATCACCTTGCAGTACGCCGAACAACCCTCGCCCGATGGCCTGGCTCAGGCCTTCCTGATCGGCGAGTCGTTCATCGGCAGTGACTCGGTGTGCCTGATCCTCGGCGACAACATCTTCCACGGCCAGCACTTCACCGAGATGCTGCTGCGTGCCGCCAGCCACGACAGCGGCGCCACCGTGTTCGGCTACTGGGTCAGCGACCCCGAGCGCTTCGGCGTGGTGGAGTTCGATGCCGCTGGCAACGCCCTGTCGATCGAGGAGAAACCGGCCAAGCCGAAGTCGAGCTTCGCCGTGACCGGCCTGTACTTCTATGACAACGACGTGGTGCGCATCGCCAAGGCCGTCAAACCCTCGGCACGTGGCGAACTGGAGATCACCGACGTCAACAACGCCTACCTGGCCCGTGGCGATCTGCGCGTGGAGCGTTTCGGCCGTGGCTTCGCCTGGCTCGACACCGGCACCCACGACAGCCTGATCGACGCCTCGCAGTACGTGCAGACGGTGGAAAAGCGCCAGGGTCTGAAAGTCGCCTGCCTCGAGGAGATCGCCTACCAGCAGGGCTGGATCGACCGGGACCAGCTGCTGAGGTGCGCCAAGGCGCTGGGCAAGACCGGCTACGGCCAATACCTGTACAAACTGGCGGAGGAATCGCAGTGAAGGTGATCGAGACCGCACTGCCGGAAGTGCTGATCCTGGAGCCCCAGGTGTTCGGTGACGAACGCGGCTTCTTCTTCGAGAGTTTCAATGCCAGGCGCTTCGCCGAGGCCACCGGCCTGCAGCGCGACTTCGTGCAGGACAATCACTCGCGCTCGGCGCGCGGTGTGCTGCGCGGCCTGCACTATCAACTGCAGCAGGCCCAGGGCAAGCTGGTGCGGGTCAGCGCCGGCGAGGTCTACGACGTGGCCGTGGACGTGCGCCGCAGCTCGGCGAACTTCGGCAAATGGGTCGGCGTACACCTGTCGGCCGAGAACAAGCGCCAGCTCTGGGTACCCGAGGGTTTCGCCCACGGTTTCCTGGTGCTGAGCGACTACGCCGAGTTCCTCTACAAGACCACTGACTACTACGCACCGGCCCACGAACGCTGCATCTACTGGGATGACGCGCAACTGGCCATCGACTGGCCGCTCGACGGCCTGACGCCACAGCTGTCGCTCAAGGACCAGCAGGGCGTGAGCCTGAGCGAGGCCGAGACCTTCGCATGAAGATTCTGCTCAGCGGCCACACCGGCCAGGTTGCCCAAGCCCTGCAGCACGCACTCGCCGATCACCAGCTGCTGAGTCTGGGACGCCAGGCATTCGACCTGGAACAACCCGCCAGCCTGCGCGAGACGATCCTGCGTGAACGCCCGCAACTGCTGATCAATGCCGCCGCCTACACGGCCGTGGATCTGGCCGAGCAGGAGCCCGAACGCGCCTTCGCCGTCAACGCCGAAGCCCCCGGCGCCATGGCCAAGGCCTGCGCAGAGCTGGGTATCCCGCTGATCCACTACTCTACCGATTACGTCTTCGATGGCAGCAAGAACGGCGCGTACCAGGAAGACGATGCCAGCAATCCGCTCGGCGTATACGGCGCAAGCAAGCTGGCCGGCGAGCAGGCCGTGGCCGCCAGCGGCTGCGAGCACCTGATCCTGCGCACCAGCTGGGTCTACTCGCGCCACGGGCGCAACTTCCTGCTGACCATGCAGCGCCTGCTGCAGGAGCGCGAGGAGTTGAAGGTGGTCGACGATCAGATCGGCGCCCCGACCTGGGCCGGCAGCATCGCGGCAGCCAGCGCCGAGCTGATCCAGGCCTGGCAGCAGGGCAATCGCCACTGGGGCACCTATCACCTGACCAACCAGGGCCAGACCAGCTGGTTCGGCTTCGCTCAGGCCATCGCCGAGCACCTGCGCGCCGCCGGCAAGCCCTGCGCCAGGCTGCTGCCGATCCCCAGCAGCGACTACCCGACCCCGGCCCGCCGCCCGCTCAACTCGTGCCTGGACGGCACGCGCCTGGCGCGCGACTGGAACCTGCGCCTGGCCGACTGGCGCCAGGCACTGCAACAGTGCCTGGGTGAAACGCCCTAGACCTTCTGCGCAAGGCCACCCAGCACAGGCCCAGTCACCCCTGCCCTAGGCGGTGAAGCGCTGAATCTGCTGCTGCAGACCACTGGCCAGTTGCGCGAGATCGCGGCTGGCCAGTGAGCTCTGCTCGGCACCGTTGACCACCTCGCCGATGCTGTCGTTGAGCCCGTTGATGTTCTGGCTGATCTCGCTGGCCACCGCCGTCTGCTCCTCGGTGGCGGCCGATATCTGCACGTTGCCGTCGGCAATGCCCTCGATGGCGAGCGCGATGTGATTGAGCACCTCGTCGGCCTCCTTGGCGTGGCTGACGCTGTTCTGCGCCTGCTCGCGCGACTGCTGCATGGCGCTGACCGCACTGCGTGCGCCGCTCTGCAAGCCCTCGATCATGCTGCGGATCGACTCGGTGGCCTTCTGGGTATTGCTGGCCAGTGCCCGCACCTCGTCGGCCACCACGGCGAAGCCACGCCCGGCCTCGCCCGCACGCGCCGCTTCGATGGCGGCGTTGAGCGCCAACAGGTTGGTCTGCTCGGCAATGCTCTGGATCACGCCCAGCACCTTGCTGATCTCGTCACTCTGGCTGTGCAGGCTGTCGATCACCTTGCCGGCCTCGTCCACCGACGAGGACAGGCCGCGAATGGCGTTCAGGTTGGCCTGTACCAGATCGCGCCCCTGGCGCGCCTCGCGGTTGGCACCCGCCGCTGCGCCAGCCATGCTCTGGGCATTCTGCGCCACCTCCTGCACCGCCACGCTCATCTCGTGCACCGCCGTGGCCACCATGTTGGTCTGGTCGCCCTGGCTGGTCGCGGCCTGGCTGGCCTGGGCACTGATCGCGCTCATTTCCTCGGCAGCCGCAGCCAGCTGGGTGGCGGTCTCGGTCAGGTGGCGGATCAACGCCTGCTGATGTTCGAGCAGGGTATTGAAGGCCCGCGCCGTGTCGGCGACCTCGTCGCGACCATCGGCGTTGGCCCGCAGGGTCAGGTTGGCGTTCTCCTGCACCTCGCTGATCACACCGCGCAGGGCCGACAGTGGACGGATGATCGACAGGCCGATCACCAGGGCCACCAGCAGCACCAGCAGCAGCGCGACCACACCGATGCCGATGAAGGTATTGCGCATCGACTGGTACAGCTCACCGGTACGAATCCCGAGCTTTTCCCCCTCGCTGAGCTGCAGGGCGATCAGTTGCTCCAGCTCGCTGCCGAGCGGATCGAAGGTGCCGTACAGCTCGCGGTTGAAGCTGCGCGGCTCGATCGCCCGCAGCTGGCCGCCATCAAGTTTGCCCATGTACTGGTCCACCAGTTGCTGCACCTGCTGCAGGTCGACGCGCACCCGTTCGACCCTGGCCTTTTCGTCCGCGGTCATGTTGGTCGCCAGGTAGGCCTTCCAGGCCTGGTCGCCGCGTTGGCGGGCCGAGGCCAGGGCCTCGCGCAGCTTGGCCTCGTCGAAGAGTTCGGCGCGGTATTTGTGCAGGGAGTCGACGATGGTCACCGCGTAGGCGTCGGCGAAGACCTTGAGCTGGCTGACCGGTTGCATCCGGTCCTTGAACAGTTCCTCGAAGCTCTGGTTCAGCCGGCTGGCGTTGTTCACCGCCATGCCGATCACCAACACCAGCACCACCAATGGCAGCAGCGCGAGGAACAACAAACGCATACGAACGGTGAGTCGTGACAGCATGGCTGTTCTCCTGCAGGACAACGCGCATGTATCGTCCCTGCGGAGCGCAACGGGTGGCCCATGGATCCCTGGCACCACCAGACAACAGGCATCCTCTCGGCAGCAGATGCACGCGACCCGACCTCGCCGGGCCACGAACACGCGCACTTACCGATGGCGCTACGTTACAGTATCGACCATATCCTGAATTCTGCACCGACCATCGCCCGCCCACCTTCAACAGTCATCTTCCATGCCCAGGCCTCCCCATCCCCGTCGTCTCCGCTGGCGCAGCCTGTTGCTGCTGGCCCTGCTGCTGGCGCCCCTGCTGTGGCCGGTGCACTTTCTCGCCGAACGCTACTACCGCGGCGTGCTCACCGAGCAGAACCGCCAGACGCTGGACCTGTACGTGGCCAACCTGCTCGGCACCCTGCGCCGCTACGAGGTGCTGCCGCAGATCCTCGGTGACCTGCCGGGGCTGCGCGCCGCCCTCTATGCACCGCAGGACCCGGCCGCGCTGGACGACGCCAACCGCCTGCTGGCGCGCATCCGCAAGCAGACCGGGGCCGACGTGATCTACCTGATGAATCCGCGCGGCATCACCCTGGCAGCCTCCAACTGGGACCAGTCCGACAGCTTCGTCGCGGGCAACTTCGCCTTCCGCCCCTATTTTCGCGAGGCACTGGCCGGGCGCCTGGGGCGTTTCTTCGGCCTGGGCACCACCTCCGGCAAGCGCGGCTACTACTTCGCCTACCCGGTACGCGATGGCGAGCGCAACATCGGCGCACTGGTGGTCAAGGTCGACCTGGACCACACCGAAACGCTGTGGGGCAACACCCCGGAGCAGCTGATGGTGACCGACATCAATGGCGTGGTGATCCTCACCTCGCGCCCGGACTGGCGCTTTCACGCCAGCCGCCCGCTGGACCGCGCCGAGCAACTGGCGATCGCCGCCAACCAGCCCTACCCCACGCAGGCGCCGCCGGTGCTGGACCTCGACCCGGGCGCCTGGCTGACGCAGAGCCGTGCCCTCGAGGAGACCGGCTGGACAGTGAGCATCCTCGCCCCGCACATCCTGCTCGACCGCCCGGTGCGTACTGCCGTGGCCGTCGGCGCCGCCGCCCTGCTGGCCCTGTTGCTGCTGCTCGGCCTGATGATGCAGCGCCGTCGCCACTACCTCGAACGCATCGCCTTCGACACCCAGACCAAGGCGGACCTGGAGCAACGGGTGACCGAACGCACCCAGGACCTGGAACTGCTCAACAGCCGCCTCAAGCAGGAAGTGCTGGAGCGCGAGCACGCCCAGCAGGAGCTGGTACGCGCCCAGGACGAACTGGTGCAGGCCGGCAAGCTGTCCGCGCTCGGCACCATGAGCGCCAGCATCAGCCACGAACTCAATCAGCCGCTGGGCGCCATCCGCAGCTATGCCGAGAACGCCAGCACCCTGCTCGACCACCAGCGCAGTGACGACGCCCGCGCCAACCTCAGGCTGATCAGCGAACTGACCGAGCGCATGGCGTCGATCATCGCCCACCTGCGCGCCTTCGCCCGGCGCGACCGTCATGCGCCCGAGCGCGTCGCCCTGCAGCCCGCGCTGGACGATGCCTTATCGCTGCTGGCCAAGCGGCGCAGAAGCATGGATGTCGAGCTGATACGCGACCTGCCGGACGCCACGCTGTGGGTCCAGGCCGGCGAGACCCGGCTGCGCCAGGTGCTCGGCAACCTGCTGGGCAATGCCCTCGATGCCCTGGTCGACAAGGCGCCGCCACGGCGGATCTGGATCAGCGTCGAGCAGCAGGCCGATCATCTCGACCTGCTGCTGCGCGACAACGGCCCGGGGTTCTCCGCCGAATCCCTGGCGCGTGCCCGCGAACCCTTCTTCACCACCAAGACCAGCGCCCAGGGCCTGGGCCTCGGCCTGGCGATCTGCGAAAGCCTGGTACGCGCCCTGGACGGCGAGCTGCTGCTGGCCAATCATCCGGCTGGCGGCGCGCTGATCACCCTGCGCCTGCGCCTGGCCAGCCCAGGCGTCAACCTGCAACCTTCAGAGGACCCCTCGCCATGACCAGCGACAGCGCCATCGACAGCCGCATCCAGGTATTGCTGATCGACGACGACGCCCATCTGCGCCAGGCACTCAGCCAGACGCTGGATCTGGCCGGGTTCAAGGTCCTCAGCCTGGGCCATGCCCAGGGCCTGGCCGCGCGCATTCCGGCCGGCTGGCCAGGCGTGGTGGTCAGCGACATCCGCATGCCCGGCATCGATGGCCTGGAGCTGCTGCAGCAACTGCGTGAACGCGATGCCGAACTGCCGGTGCTGCTGATTACAGGCCACGGCGACGTGCCGCTGGCCGTGCAGGCGATGCGCGCGGGCGCCTATGACTTCCTGGAGAAGCCATTCGCCAACGATGACCTGCTCGACAGCGTGCGCCGGGCACTCGAGCTGCGCCGCCTGGTCCTGGACAACCGCAGCCTGCGCATGGCGCTAACCGACCGCCAGCAGCTGGCCAGCCGCCTGGTTGGCCAGTCGGCGGCCATGCACCGCCTGCGTGAACAGATCGGCGCCCTCGCCGGCATCGCCACCGATGTGCTGATCCTCGGCGAGACGGGTGCCGGCAAGGAGGTGGTGGCGCGCGCCCTGCACGACCTGTCCAACCGCCGCAACGGCCCCTTCGTCGCCATCAACGCGGGGGCGCTGGCCGAATCGGTGGTCGAAAGCGAGCTGTTCGGCCATGAGGCCGGGGCCTTCACCGGGGCGCAGAAACGCCGTATCGGCAAGTTCGAGTTCGCCAACGGCGGCACCCTGTTCCTCGACGAGATCGAGAGCATGAGCCTGGACGTGCAGGTCAAGTTGCTGCGCCTGCTGCAGGAACGCGTGGTCGAACGCCTCGGCGGCAACCAGCTGATCCCGCTGGATATCCGCGTCATCGCCGCGACCAAGGAAGACCTGCGCCAGGCCGCCGATGCCGGGCGTTTCCGGGCCGACCTCTACTACCGCCTGAATGTCGCACCGCTGTCCATTCCGCCACTGCGCGAGCGCGGCGAAGATGCCCTGCTGCTGTTCCAGCACTTCGCCGATGGCGCCGCCGCACGCCACGCCCTGGCCTCGCGCGAGCTGCAGCCCGGGCAGCGCGCGCTGCTGCTGAGGCATCCATGGCCGGGCAACGTGCGCGAACTGCAGAATGCCGCCGAACGCTTCGCCCTCGGCCTGGAGCTGGCGCTGGACAGCAACGCGCCGAACCTGCCACCGGTCAACGGCGGCCTCAGCGAACAGGTGGAAGCCTTCGAGCGTGCCTTGATCGCCGCCGAGCTGAGCCGCCCGCACGGTTCGCTGCGCAGCCTGGCCGAAGCCCTGGGCGTGCCGCGCAAGACCCTGCACGACAAACTGCGCAAGCACGGCCTGAATTTCTCCGGCGCTGGCGGAAGCTCGCCAGAGGATTTCGACTGACTGGCGGCAAACCGCCAGATTCGTCCGTCCCGACAGCGCCGCAAGCGCCTCGAAAGCCCCCGACCACGCTTGGCCAGAGGCCATCGAGGCCGCTAGCGATGGGCTTCTGCGCGCTTGTCATGCGCCTGCCACAGAGGCCTGGCACAAGGGTTGCTCTAGACTTGCCCCAAGCGAACCCACAAGTACAAGTCCAGGCCTCGCTGACGCCACCGGCGTTTTTCTCCAAGCCGCCTAGACTTGCTCTTGTCCGTTCGTCAGCAGCGCCCCGGCGCCAATGCGATAAACACAACAAGAGGAAGCATCCGCATGTTCAAACTGACTGCCAAGGCGCTGGCTTGCGCCCTGTCCCTGTCCATCGCTGGCGTCGTTCACGCCGCCGACCCGATCGTCATCAAGTTCTCCCACGTCGTTGCCGAGCACACCCCGAAGGGCCAGGGTGCCATGCTGTTCAAGCAACTGGCTGAAGAGCGCCTGGGCGACAAGGTCAAGGTCGAGGTCTACCCGAACTCCTCGCTGTTCGGCGACGGCAAGGAAATGGAAGCGCTGCTGCTCGGTGACGTGCAGATCATTGCCCCGTCCCTGGCCAAGTTCGAGCATTACACCAAGCAACTGCAGGTATTCGACCTGCCGTTCCTGTTCGACGACATGGCTGCGGTCGATCGCTTCCAGAAAGGTCCGGAAGGCCAGAAGCTGCTGACCTCCATGACCGACAAGGGCATCACCGGCCTGGCCTACTGGCACAACGGTCTCAAGCAGCTGTCGGCCAACAAGCCGCTGCGCGAGCCGAAGGACGCCCGTGGTCTGAAGTTCCGCGTACAGGCTTCCGCCGTACTGGAAGAGCAGTTCAAGGCCGTGCGCGCCAACCCGCGCAAGATGAGCTTCGCCGAGGTCTACCAGGGCCTGCAGACTGGCGTGGTCAACGGTGCCGAGAACCCCTACTCGAACATCTACAGCCAGAAGATGCACGAAGTACAGAAGTACATCACCGAGTCCAACCATGGCCTGCTGGACTACATGCTGATCACCAACACCAAGTTCTGGGACGGTCTGCCGGCTGACGTACGCGAAGAGCTGGACAAGATCATCGCCGAGGTCACCGTCGAGGTGAACAAGCAGGCTGACGCCCTCAACCAGGGTGACAAGCAGCGCATCCTGGACGCCGGCACCACCGAGATCCTGACCCTGACGCCCGAGCAACGTGGCCAATGGCGCGACGCCATGCAGCCGGTGTGGAAGAAGTTCGAAGGCGAAATCGGTGCCGACCTGATCAAGGCCGCCCAAGCCGCCAACCAGCAGTAAGGCCGGAGAGCCGTAGGGTGGGCAGTATCGCCAGATACTGACCCACCTCGGCGTCCTGTACGCCGACATGCTGCACATGGTGGGTCGGCCACGACCGCCCCACCCTACGCCCTTTCCATTCGGGAGACCCGACCATGAACGCCTTGCGGCGCGCCTGGGAGCACTTCGAGGAAGGCTTCATCGCCTTTCTTCTCGCTGCCATGACCCTGATCACCTTCGTCTACGTGATCCTCAACAACTTCTACACCCTGTTCTACTG
>NZ_SBHZ01000067.1 GCF_004521985.1 Ectopseudomonas khazarica | reverse complement strand
CGTCGTCGAAGGTCAGGATCGAGCCTTGTTCGTCAGCCAGTACCAGGGTTTCCGAGGCGGTGACCTGGTCGCCATCGCCATCGGTGCGTACCACTTCGTAGGTCAGGCCCAGGCTGGCACCGTCGTCACCGAGCAGCAGGTTCAGTGCTTCGTCGAACGTGGTGGTGGTGCCGTCATGGCGGATCGCTTCGTACAGGGTGG
>NZ_SBHZ01000066.1 GCF_004521985.1 Ectopseudomonas khazarica | reverse complement strand
CGTCGTCGAAGGTCAGGATCGAGCCTTGTTCGTCAGCCAGTACCAGGGTTTCCGAGGCGGTGACCTGGTCGCCATCGCCATCGGTGCGTACCACTTCGTAGGTCAGGCCCAGGCTGGCACCGTCGTCGCCGAGCAGCAGGTTCAGTGCTTCGTCGAACGTGGTGGTGGTGCCGTCATGGCGGATCGCTTCGTACAGGGTGGTCTGCAGTTGCGGAC
>NZ_SBHZ01000065.1 GCF_004521985.1 Ectopseudomonas khazarica | reverse complement strand
ACGTGGTCTTCCGCCTGGAAATCATCGACACGCTCGATGGTCCGCAACTGCAGACCACCCTGTACGAAGCGATCCGCCATGACGGCACCACCACCACGTTCGACGAAGCACTGAACCTGCTGCTCGGCGACGACGGTGCCAGCCTGGGCCTGACCTACGAAGTGGTGCGCACCGATGGCGATGGCGACCAGGTCACCGCCTCGGAAACCCTGGTACTGGCTGACGAACAAGGCTCGATCCTGACCTTCGACGACGACGGCCCGACCCAGAACGTTGGCCTGGCCCAAGGGGCCT
>NZ_SBHZ01000064.1 GCF_004521985.1 Ectopseudomonas khazarica | reverse complement strand
CTCCTGCGCGACATCGACGGCCCGGCGGGCGGCCTCCCGGGAGCGCAGGCTGCGCCAGGCGACCCAGGTGAGCGACAGCGCGAGCAGGACCATGGTCGCCTCCACCGCCAGGAATGGGTAGTAGCCCGCGAACCAGCGCGCGAAGGCGGCGCTCTTCGGCTCTTCCACGATCACCACCAGCGGACGGCTGCGGGAGGCGCGGTAGGCGACGATGCGGTCGGGGCCGAGCACGCCCGGGCCGGTGTAGCTGCCGCGCTCGTGGTGGGGCAGCAGGCTGTTGAACACCGGCAGCGACGACACGTCGTGCAGCGGCAGGTCGCGCACGAAGATCGAGGACGCCAGCACCTGGCCGTCGTCCGACGCGATCACGGCGTCGTAGGAG
>NZ_SBHZ01000063.1 GCF_004521985.1 Ectopseudomonas khazarica | reverse complement strand
GCTTATGGCGCATGTCGGTGCAGATGACCCGCACGACACCCTTGCGGCGGATGATCTTGCAGTTGCGGCAGATTTTCTTGACCGAAGCCGAAACTCTCATTTCACTCTCCTAAAACTAGTCCATTCGTTCCGGCCACGCGCGGAACACACTTTGCGTGCCCGCGATGGATCGATGGGCATCATTAACCGTACATGCTGGAGGCGAACCCGCGATTGTAGCGGATCCGCTTCCGGCTCGCCAGACCTCAGGAGCCTGGTGTTGCTTTGAAGTTCGCCTTCTTGAGCAGCGACTCGTACTGCTGGGACATCATGTAGTTCTGCACCTGGGCCATGAAGTCCATGGTGACGACCACGATGATCAGCAGGGACGTGCCACCGAAATAGAAC
>NZ_SBHZ01000062.1 GCF_004521985.1 Ectopseudomonas khazarica | reverse complement strand
GGTCTACCACGAGGCCAAGAGCCTGCTCACCATGGGCCTGGGCAAGGACATCGTGGGCAACCCGGTGGTGGCCGACCTCGGCAAGATGCCGCACGTGCTGGTGGCCGGTACCACGGGCTCCGGCAAGTCGGTGGGGATCAACGCCATGATCCTCTCGCTGCTCTACAAGGCCGAGGCGCGCGACGTGCGCCTCTTGATGATCGACCCCAAGATGCTGGAAATGTCGGTCTACGAAGGCATTCCGCACCTGCTGGCGCCCGTGGTCACCGACATGAAGCAGGCCGCCCACGGCCTGAACTGGTGCGTGGCCGAGATGGAGCGCCGCTACAAGCTCATGTCGAAGCTGGGCGTGCGCAACCTCGCGGGCTACAACACCAAGATCGACGA
>NZ_SBHZ01000061.1 GCF_004521985.1 Ectopseudomonas khazarica | reverse complement strand
TGCCTTGGCTATCCTTCAGCAGCTCTCGAACACGTTCCCAACCTTTTGGGGATACCTGTGTAAACCTTGAATTTTTCTTTGCTTCTTCGAGATCCTCGGTGTTTTTCTTTGCCTCATCTGAAAGTTGTTTCAGTCGTTTTTCTGAATCAATAAACATGATTTTTTCCCTCTGAAAATCCCATGCACTAACGTTGGTTTAAATCTAAGCCATCATGACACATCTGTGCAACACCTTGTTGCGCGTTGTCGCATCCTGGATGCGACAACGTTGTGTCATCCTGGATGCGACAGGTAAATAAAAAACACACTAAAAAAACAACCACTTACAAATCGGCGTAAAAGATCTATTCTAGGCAAGGGTGTTGCGTGCAACGCAACGCCCTTTGGGGG
>NZ_SBHZ01000060.1 GCF_004521985.1 Ectopseudomonas khazarica | reverse complement strand
GTCTTGAAAACCGCCGTGGGGGCAACTCTACCGTGGGTTCGAATCCCACCCCTTCCGCCAGCGCCACGCTAAGTGGTTGATATACCACGAAGCTTACAGAAACCAACGGCTTACGCCTAGGCGACTGCTACACACGAGTGTACGCAGGGAGCATGAAGGACGTGGGTCGGCACACATACCTCGCGCGTCGCAGGGGATCGGCGAACTGGCAGTTTCGGGCAAGGGTGCCGCTCGATCTGGTAGCGGACTTCGGGCGGCGGGAGGTTACCAGGAGCCTTGGGACAGCCGATCTATCGGAGGCGAAGCGCCGGGTACGGGATGAAGCGGACGCCTTCGACAAGCAGTGCCGCGCCCTCCGTGGCAGAGCCGCAACAGGTGGGATAGACACTGTCGGCAG
>NZ_SBHZ01000059.1 GCF_004521985.1 Ectopseudomonas khazarica | reverse complement strand
GATCCAGCCTGCCGCTTCCCCTTGCTCGTACCAGCCCATCGCCACGCCCACGTAGGTGGCCAGGAAGGAGCCGGCGATACCGAGCAACGCGGTCATGATCCAGCCGAGCTTGTCGTCACCGGGCTTGAGCGCGCGGGCGAGAAGGCCGACGACGAGGCCGACCAGCAGGGTTCCGATGAGGGAGAACATGGTTTTTTCGCTTTCCGGTATGAAGGAAGGATGTGGGTGATCCCAACGGGGCCGGGCTCCGTGCCCGGTGCCCCTCGGACGCCGCCAATCTACCCGGCGGTCCGGCATGGTCGTGTCAGACAAGGTGCACAGCGGACCACGGCCGGAGGCGGCCGATCCGAGTACCGCCGGGGTGCGAGGGGGCTAATGTGGTCGGCCCGGCCCGTGTG
>NZ_SBHZ01000058.1 GCF_004521985.1 Ectopseudomonas khazarica | reverse complement strand
TCGTGTCTCCATCCCCCAGACCATCCTCGCTCATCGAGAGGCCTCGTACTCGCAGGAGAAATGTTGCTTGCGGGTGGGTAATCAGCTCGGCCATGAGGTCGATTCGCGTCTCGCCGAAGTCGGCCGCGGGGGAAGGAAATCCTGCGCGGACCGTGGCATTCGCAAGCGGCAAGACCAGACCCCATGGCTGGATCTGGATTGGTGCCAGAGCTTGCAAAATGCTGTTCATTCATACAGTATATAAAATCCAGCCTGAAGATGATCTCTGCCCGCTCGGGCACCTGCAGCGCCGACTTAGGCGACGCTATCGGCGAACGCCTCCACACCCGTCGCACGACCGGCCATCACTTCGCCACCATGCTTCTTCGGATCGAAGGACGCCAGCATCTGGTCCAACG
>NZ_SBHZ01000005.1 GCF_004521985.1 Ectopseudomonas khazarica | reverse complement strand
GCTGAAGCCGCTCCCACGGGGCGGGGTGGACGGGGTCGGCGGTTGTGGTGGAAGTCCTCCCACAGGGGGCTGTGGGAGGTGCTTCAGCTGCGAATCTCAGGCTTCGTCCAGGACCACCACGCGTTGCCCGGCGCGCACCGGCGAGCCCGGTTGCACGCGCACTTCGCGCACGGTGCCGGCCATGGGGGCGGTCAGCGGGATCTCCATCTTCATCGATTCGAGAATCACCAGTACGTCACCTGCCTGAACCAGCGCGCCTTCGCTGACCTGCACCTGCCAGAGGTTGCCGGCCACGTGGCTTTCGATGGCGTGCTGGCCGACGCCGAGCGGAGCGTCTTCCGCCTGCTCCGGTGCGGCATCCTCGACCTCGAAATGCGCCTGGCCGCTGTCGATCCAGCGCTGCCGCTCGGCGTCGAAGGCTGCACGCTGCTGGTGGCGGAAGGCGGCGATGCCATCGGCCTCATCCGCGAGGAACTGCTGGTAGTCGGCCAGCGCCAGTTCGCTGTGCTCGATGCGCAGGTCGAAGCGGCCGAGCGGAAAATCGCGGCGGATGCGCAGCAGCTCGGAGGCCGATACCGGGTAGAAGCGGATCTGGTCGAAGAAGCGCAGCAGCCAGGGCTTGCCGTCGAAGGCCGCGACCTCGCGGTAGCGATTCCACATCTGCAGGGTACGGCCGACGAACTGGTAGCCGCCGGGGCCTTCCATGCCGTACACGCACATGTAGGCGCCGCCGATGCCCACCGAATTCTCCGCCGTCCAGGTGCGTGCCGGGTTGTACTTGGTGGTGACCAGGCGATGACGTGGATCGAGCGGCGTGGCCACCGGTGCCCCCAGGTAGACGTCGCCCAGGCCCATGACCAGGTAGCTGGCGTCGAATACGGTGCGATACACCTCGTCGAGGTTCGGCAGGTCGTTTATGCGGCGGATGAACTCCAGGTTGCTCGGGCACCAGGGGGCGTCCTTGCGCACGGTGGTCATGTATTTCTCGATGGCCAACTGGCAGGCCGGGTCGTCCCAGGACAGCGGCAGGTGGACGATGCGCGACGGCACCTGCAGATCGCGCGCGGCGCAGACCGCGTCCCATTCGCCGGCGACGATGTCGAGCAACGTCTGCAGGGGCAGGGTTTCCGGCTGGTAGTGCAGCTGCAGCGAGCGGATGCCCGGGGTGAGGTCGATCACACCGTCGAGGCGCTTGGCCTCCAGTGCCTGCATCAGCGCGTGGCCACGGAAACGCAGGACCAGGTCGAGCTCCGGCTGGCCGATCTCCAGCAGCAGGTGGGTGTCGCCGGACAGGCGCGCGACCAGGCGGGTGTCGGCTTCGCCTAGGTCGAGCACGATGGGGGAGCCTGTAGGAGCGGATTTATCCGCGATTGGTGTGCCAGCTATATCGCGGCTGAAGCCGCTCCCACGGAGTGTGGTGCACTCGATTGCACTGGCTTTGGCAAGCTCCCGCGCCGTGGCGATATCCACCGGCACGAAGCGCACCTTGTCGCCGGCCTTGAGCTGGCCGAGCTGCCAGAGGTCGGCCTCGATGATGGTCACCAGGCAGACGAAACCGCCCAGGCTGGGGCCGTCCGGGCCGAGGATCACCGGCATGTCGCCGGTGAAGTCCACCGCACCGATGGCGTAGGGGTTGTCGTGGATGTTCGACGGGTGCAGGCCGGCCTCGCCGCCGCTGTCGCGCACCCATTCGGGCTTCGGCCCGATCAGGCGCACGCCGGTGCGGCTGGAGTTGAAGTGCACTTCCCAGTCGGTGGCGAGGAAGCTGTCGACATAGGCTGGCGTGAAGTATTCCGGCGCGCCGTGGGGGCCGTAGATCACCCGCAGTTCGCGCAGCGCTGGTAGGGCCGGGCAGAGCTCGGCAGGCAGTCGTGCGCCTGCGCTGCGTTCGTTCAGCGTCGGGATGTGCAGGACGTCGCCGGCGCGCAGGGCACGACCGCCGTGGCCGCCGAACTGGCCGAGGGTGAAGGTGCTCTTGCTGCCCAGGTAGTCCGGCACCTGGATGCCGCCGCGAACGCTCACGTAGCTGCGCGCGCCACTGCCTGCGATGGTGCCGAGGGCCAGGGTGCTGCCGGCGTGGATCAGCAGGGCCGTGTTCATCGGTTGCGCGGCGCCGTCGACGCTCAGCGGGATATCGGCGCCGGTGACGGCCACCACGGCATCGCAATTGAAGCGCAGGGTTGGGCCGCTCATGGTGATTTCCAGGCCGGCTGCTGCGGTGTCGTTGCCGAGCAGGCGGTTGCCCAGGCGCAGGGCGCGGTCGTCCATCGGCCCGGAGGGTGGCACCCCGACGGCCCAGTAGCCGAGGCGGCCGGGGTAGTCCTGCACGCTGGTCTGGGTGCCGGCACTGAGCACGTCGAAGGTGCTGGCCTGGTAGACCAGGCCTTCCAGGCAGCGTGTCCAGGGTGAGCCGTTGGCGAAGGGAGTATCGGCCAGGATCTGGCGCAGGTAGTCGCGGTTGCATTCCACGCCGTAGAGCACGGAATCCGCCAGGGCCTGGTCCAGCGCGGCACTGGCCTGTGCGCGGGTCGGGGCCCAGGCGATCAGCTTGGCGATCATCGGGTCGAAATAGGGTGGAATCTCGCAGCCGGCCTCGACCCAGGTGTCGATGCGCAGCGCCTTGCCATCGGCGGGCGGGAAGGCCACGGCGGTGAGCAGACCGGGGCTGGGCTGGAAGTCCCGGCCCGGATCCTCGGCATACAGGCGTGCCTGGATGGCATGTCCACTGGGGCGCAGCCCGGCGGCCAGCTCGCTCAGCGGCGGCAGGTCACCGGCCGCCAGTTCGATCATCCAGCGCACCAGGTCGACGCCCCAGACCTGTTCGGTGACGCCGTGCTCGACCTGCAGGCGAGTGTTCACTTCGAGGAAGTAGAAGCGCTGCGCCTCGCTGTCATAGACGAACTCCACGGTGCCGGCGCTGCGGTAGTCGACCGCCTTGGCCAGCTTGATCGCTGCCGCGCAGAGTGCATCGGCCATGCCGGCGGGCAGGTTCGGCGCCGGAGTCTCTTCCAGCACCTTCTGATTGCGGCGCTGCACCGAGCAGTCGCGCACGCCGAGGGCGATCACCTCGCCCTGGCCATCGCCGAACACCTGCACCTCCAGGTGACGGGCACGCTGGATGTATTTTTCGATGAACACGCCGCTGTCGCTGAAGTTGTTCTGTCCCAGGCGTTTGACGGCGTCGAAGGCGTCGCTCAGCTCCTCGGCCGAACGGCAGACGCGCATGCCGATGCCGCCTCCACCGGCGGTGCTTTTCAGCATCACCGGGTAGCCGACCTGCTCGCCAGCGGCCAGCGCCGCCGCCACGTTCTCCAGCAGCTCGGTGCCTTCGAGCATCGGTACGCCGTGTTGCCTGGCCAGCGCGCGGGCGGTGTGCTTGAGGCCGAACACGCGCAGTTGCTCGGGCGTCGGGCCGACGAAGGCGATGCCCGCCGCTTCGCAGGCTTCGGCAAAGGCGGCGTTCTCGGAGAGAAAGCCATAGCCGGGGTGTATCGCCGTGGCGCCACTGGCCCTGGCGATGGTGAGAATCCTGTCGACCACCAGGTAGGTCTGCGTCGCCGGCCCCTCACCCAGGGAGAAGGCCTCGTCGGCCTGCTGGATATGCAGGCTGGCCGCGTCGGCTTCGGAGTACACGGCCACGCCGCCGACCTGCAATTCACGCAGGGTGCGCAGGATGCGGCAGGCGATGGCGCCACGGTTGGCGATCAGCAGTTTTTCGAACATGGGGTGACCCTCGAAGGTCATGGCGGGCCGTCCCGCCGTCATTGGTCATGCGCCACGGTCGTCCGTGGCGGAAAATCCGGCTGGCTTGTCTCCCTCTCCCGTTCATGGGAGAGGGCTGGGGAGAGGGGCGGTTGATGACATGACCCTCTCCCCCGGCCCCTCTCCTGCAAGCGGGAGAGGGGAGTGCATCAATCAATCCCACACCAGCACTTCGGCGGGCGTCGGGTTCCAGCCGTTGCAGGGGTTGTTCAGCTGCGGGCAGTTGGAGATCAGCACGATGACATCGGTCTCGGCCTTCATCTCGACGTACTTGCCGGGCGCGGAGATGCCGTCCTCGAAGGTCAGGCCGCCTTCGGGCGTGACCGGCACGTTCATGAAGAAGTTGATGTTGGCGCCGATGTCGCGTTTGCTCAGGCGGCCGTCGTGCAGGCTGGCGCGCAGGAAGTTGTCGCGGCAGCTGTGCATGTAGCGCTTGTCCAGGGCATAGCGCACGGTGTTGCTCTCCTGCGCGCAGGCTCCGCCGAGGGTGTCGTGGCGCCCACAGGTATCGGCGGTGATGGTCAGCAGCGGGTTGCCGAGGTTGGAGTGGAGCACGGTGCCGGTGCTCAGGTAGACGCGGTTCTGCTTGCGCAGGGTGCGCTGCGGGTCGAAGCGCTCGCGCGGGTTGGCAGCGGCGAAGAACAGGGTGTCGATTGCCTGGTTGCCTTCCAGGTCGTGCAGGCGCAGGGTCTGTCCGGCCCTGACCTCGAACAGGTAGGGCTCGCCCGCCGGGATGGTGTGGCGGTAGACGGCGGTTTCGGGATGCATATTGCTTGCGGTCAGGCTCATGTCGGCACCCTCAGATGTACTGGCGTTCGGTGTTGTGGAAGGCACGACCGTTCTCCGGGCGCGAGGTGCGGCAGAGTACGCTGATGCCGTCGCTGGCGACCTTGCTCCAGCTCAGCTGCACGGGCTTGGGCGCGTACTGCGGGTTCGGGTCCATCGGGTGTTGCAGGGCGGTGAGCACCACCAGGGTGTCCATCGGCGCGTACAGTTCGATGTAGTCGCCAGCCTGGCTGTTGCCGGGCTGGAAGTGGAAGGCCCCGGCGGCGTCGACATCCACGCGGCTGAAGAGGTTGAGGTTCATCAGCAGGTCCTGCAGGTTCAGGTCCCACTTGCCCATCTCCACCAGCAGGTTGTCCATGCCGTTGCGGAAGAAACCGTTGCGCAGTTCCTGGTAGCGGCCCTGGCCGTACTTCTCCAGCGTCTCGGCGGCGTTGAGCACGCCGCCGAAACTGTCGTGCCAGCCGCAGGTATCGGCCGTGATCGCGGCCAGCACCCTGCCCATGTCCGAGTACAGGCAATGGCCGGCGGTGAGCTTGGCGGTGTGCTGGCCTTTGAGGGTGTCCGGCAGGTTCAGGCGCTCGCTCTTTTCGCCGGCGTTGAACAGCAGCAGGCTGACGTTGGCGCCGCCCTCGATGTCGGTGATGCGCAGCAGTTGTCCGCGCTTGAGGATGAAGGAGGTATGCCCGCCGCCGGGTACGGTCTCTTCGTACAGGCTCGGGCGCAGGGTAAGGGCAGTGTGCATGGGAACCTCGGGATCAAAGCCGGAGCGTCAGGCGCCAGAGGGCGCCTGATCATCGTTGCGATGGGATGGCGTCAGAGCTTGCCGTCGACGGCCATCTGCACGTAGCTGGGGTCGAAGCGAAGCTTGATGTTGGCGCTGTCGCCCGTGCTGACGCCGCCGGCGAAGGTCATGCCGATGGCATCTGCGCTGCGTGCACCCTCACCGAGGATGCCGTGGTCGAAGCTGAAGCTGGCGACCTTGGTCATGGTCTCCGGCAGCGCCGGGCTGGTGATGAAGTCCAGGGTGTCCTGCGGCGTGTAGAACAGCTTGGTGGTGGCCAGCTGCGACTGGTAGCCGGCGAGGTCGGTCCCGGAGGCCTTGGCCATTTCGCTCAGCGCTTCGCTGCTCTCGGCGGTGCCGGCCTGCATCAGTTCGAGAATCTCGAACCAGGCGCCGGTCAGGGCCTTGCCGAAGTCCGGGTTGTCTTTCAGGGTCTGGGTGTTGACCACCATCATGTCGAGGATTTCGCCGGGAATCTTCGACGAATCGAAGACCTGGGTGCTGCCCGGTTGGGCGAGAATTTCCGCCAGCATCGGGTTCCAGGTGGCGGCGGCCTCCACGCCGGGCGTGGTGTAGGCGGCGATGATGTCGGCATCGGAGGTGTTCACCACCGTCACGTCGCGCTCGCTCATGCCGGCGCTTTCCAGGGCGCGAGCGAGGAAGTAGTGGGAGACCGACAGCTCGACCAGGTTCACCGGCATGCCCTTGAGGTCGGCCAGGGTCTTGCCTTCGCCCTTGATCAGCAGGCCGTCGTTGCCGTTGGAGTAGTCGCCGACCAGCAGTGCGGTGGAGTCGACGCCGCCGGCAGCCGGAATGGTCAGGGCGTCCATGTTGGTCATGGTGCAGCCGTCGAACTGGCCGACGCTGTACTGGTTGATGGACTCGACGTAGTCGTTGAGCTGCACGACGTCGATGTCGATGCCGTATTTCTTCGCCCATTTGTCGATGATGCCGGAGGTGCTGGAATAGCCCCAGGGCATCCAGCCGGCGTAGAGCGTCCAGCAGACGCTGAAACTGTCTTTCTTCTCGGCGTGGGCGCTGAAGCTGAGTACTGCGGCCAGGCCGGCGGCAGCGAAGGAGAGCAGACGGTACTTGCGCATTGGAACCTCCAGTCTTGATGAGTACGGGCAGGAGTCGCGGCACGTTTCGAAGCGTTCGAAAGGCGCGTTCTCCCGGGCTTTTATCCCGCCGTGTAACCTCATCGGAGGTCGATGACTCTCGGACCAGTCACCCGCCTGGGCGGATCGGAACCCTAGTCATCCATTTCGCAAATTGTGGTGCCGCGATTCCGGGAAATCCCGGTTGGAACCTGCACGCTGAGGTCGTAGCGAATTGCGTGCCAGGTCGGTAAACGCGGTGAACCACGGGTTGGCGGCCGGGCAAGGCGGCACCGGTGCTGCCTGATGGGGCCGTTGATGCGTCCACTGCACCGTTCGAGGGCGGGCGACGCGTGAAATGCGCTTCCCGGCGCCCCAGCGCGGTGGCATGGAAATCGCTACCAGCCTGGCTGCAGAGGCGGCCTCGCTGGCGCCTTCGGGACGACCCGACTCCGCTGCTTGTCTGGACGACCAGGTAACTCACTTGTTCAAGGGAGCTTGCCATGGCGCATACCCATTTCACGTCCATTCCGCTTGTCGATATCTCCGGTCTCAATTGTGCCGACCTGGCCGCGCGCCAGCGCGTGGCCGACGAGCTCGGCCGCGCCGCGCGCGACGTCGGCTTTCTGCAGATCAGCGGGCACGGTATTGCCCGCGAGCTGCGCCAGGGGCTGATCCGCCAGGCGCGCAGCTTCTTCGCCCGGCCGCTGGCGGAAAAGATGCGCTTCTACATCGGCCAGTCGAGCAACCACAGTGGTTACGTGCCGGAAGGCGAGGAGCAGTTCGCCGGTGGCAGCCAGGACCTCAAGGAAGCCTACGACGTCAACTACGACTACACCGAAGCGGCGCAGGTCTACCCGCTGCTGGGGCCGACCCAGTGGCCGGACTCGGCCAACTTCAAGCGCGAGGTGAGCGCCTACTACCGTGCCGCGCTGGCGCTGGGCGACACATTGTTTCGCGGTTTCGCCCTGGCGTTGGGGCTGGCCGAGGACACCTTCGCCGGGATCACCCGCCACCCCACCAGCCAGCTGCGCATGATCCACTATCCGCTCGACCCCGACCCGGTGGCGGATCGCCCTGGCATCGGCGCGCACACCGACTACGAGTGCTTCACCATTCTGCTGCCGACTGCCGAGGGGCTGCAGGTGCTCAACGGCGACGGGCAGTGGATCGACGTGCCGCTGATCGAGGACGCCTTCGTGATCAACATCGGTGACATGCTCGAGGTACTCAGCAACGGCCAGTTCGTTGCCACCTCGCACCGCGTGCGCAAGGTCAGCGAGGAGCGTTTCGCCTTCCCGCTGTTCTGCGCCTGCGACTACCCGACGCGCATCGCGCCGATTGCCGGCCTGGCGCCTCGCGGTGAGCGGGTGTACCAGCCGGTGAGCTGCGGCGATCACCTGTTCGCACAGACCGCGCAGACCTTTCGTTACCTTCGCGAGCGTCTGGAGGACGGCACGCTGCAGCTCCCCGATGGCACGCTGGGCCTGTCCAGCTTCGGCCTGGGGCGCCGGGAGGTGACGGCATGAACCTGTTCGAACTGGCGGCACGCCACCCGATGCGCGTCGAGGGCGGCGTGCCGGACTGGATGCTCGGGCACTTTCGCCGGCGCACCATCAGTTTCGCCGATGGCCGCAGCGACGAACGCACTCAGGTGCACTGGTTGCAGAGCCGCACCTTCACCATCGACTTGCGTCTGCCGGAGGGGCCGCCATTGCCGGGGCGCGCCTGGCAGGACTATGACGCCGCCGAGCTGCGCGTGCTGGCCAATCACGAAGGCTGGGTGGCCGACAGCTTCTGGGAGGGCGGCATGCTCAGCTGGCGCGGCGGGGTCTCGCTGCAGTTGCACAACCGCTGGCCGGAGCCGGCGCGGCTGCAGCGCATCGGCAACTGCATGATCGAGTTCGGCACCACGGGCGCCTATGTCGAGGATTGGCGCCTGCAGGCCGGCAGGGGACCGTTGATCGGCCTGCGCCTGCTGGAAGAATGCGACGGTGAAACCGGCCAGGTGCTGCGCCGTGGGGGTGGCCTGATCGTCTGCGGCGAGCAGCTTGGCTGGGTGCAGGGGCGAGCGCTCGAGCCGCGGCCGTCGAGCATGCCATTGCGTGAGCGGGTGGCGCAGGCCTGTGGCGATGCTGCGACTCTGGCGGCGCTGCTCGACTGCGAAACCTCGCTGGCCAGCATCGATGCGCAGGGCGACTACCGCGTGCAACTGTCCACCGTGCCGGCGCGCGTCGGCCAGGTACTGACTCTGGAGGGTTTCGAGCCTCCGGTGCAGGGGCGCGTCCGCCAGTACCTGCACCATCCGCAGGATGGCCGTGCACGGGTGCGTACCTTCATCGTCGATACCCTCGAGCCGGATTGGCGAGCCGACCTCGCGACGCCGAGCAGCAGCGAAGCGCAGCAGTGGTTCGCCACGGAGCAGGAGACGCTGGCGCGTTATCTCGAGGTGTTGAGCTAGCCATCGGTGCCTGTGCGATGCAGCGCTGAAAAGCTCGCCGCTGAAGCGCCTCCCACGGGGCGGGGGCCGCCACGATTCGTGGGAGGGGCTTTAGCCGCGCTGGATCGCCCGCAAGCGGGTTCCTACGGACGATCAGCGTATGGCGTTCGGCTGTGTAGCCCGGATGCAATCCGGGGACAATGTGCCGGTTATCCCCCGGATTTCATCCGGGCTACGGTGTTGAGCTGATCGGCAACGTCTTCGGGGCGGACTATCAACGTGCGGCAATACGTTCGGCCACTTCGCTGGGCAGCTGCGCCTGCGCGCGGCGTGCGGCGTTCAGCGGAATGTCGTAGGTGATGCGCGCGCCATAGGCGTTGGGGGCCTGCGGGTCGTGGCGCACCTTGTCGAACACCAGCAGGCGGGTGCCAAGGCTGAAGCCTTCCGACAGGTCATGGGTGACCATGAACACCGTCAGGCGGGTTTCCTGCCACAGCTCCAGCAGCAGGGCGTGCATGTCCTTGCGAATACCGGGGTCGAGGGCACCGAACGGTTCGTCGAGCAGCAGCATGCGCGGTTGCATCACCAGCGCCTGGGCGATGGCCAGGCGCTGCTGCATGCCGCCCGAGAGCGCGCTGGGGTATTTGTCCAGGGCATGGCCGAGGCCGACCCGGGCGAGGATGCTGGCGGCGCGCTCGCGGGCCTCGCGCTTGGCTGCGCCGAACAGGCGCCCCAGCACGGGGGCGCGCGGCAGTTCCAGGCCCAGGGCGACGTTGTCCAGCACGCTCAGGTGGGGAACACCGAATAGCGCTGAAAGACCACGCCACGGCTCGGGTCCGGCTCGTTGGGGAGCGGGGCGCCGCCGAGCAGGAGCTCGCCGCGGCTGGGGCGTTCCTGGCCGAGCAGCAGGCGCAGGAAGGTGGATTTGCCGCAGCCGGAGGCGCCGACCAGGGTGCAGAACTCACCTTCCTCGACCCTGAGGTTGAGGCGTTCCAGTACCACCTGGTCGGCGTACTCCTGCCACAGGTGGCGCGTTTCGATGAAGGCGCCTGGCGACGGGCTGGCGGCGGTACGGGGTTCGCTCATGGCGGGTTCACTCAGCGGGACGATGTGTTGGCTGAACAGGGTCATGCCTTGCCTCCTGCGTGCCAGGGGAAGCACAGACGCAGCACCTGGCGCAGGCCCAGGTCCATCAGCCAGGCCAGCAGGGTGATCCAGACGACGTACGGCAGGATCACGTCCATGGCCATGTAGCGGCGGACCAGAAAGATGCGGTAGCCGAGGCCGTCGGTGCTGGCGATGGCCTCGGCGGCGATCAGGAACAGCCAGGCCGAGCCGAGCATCAGGCGCAGCGAGATCAACAGGCGCGGCATCAGTTGCGGCAGCACCAGGCGCAGGATCAGCGTCCAGGAGTTGGCGCCGAGGGTCTGAGCCTTGATCAGCAGTTCGGCTGGAATCTCCCGCGCGCGCTGTTCGATGTCGCGGGCGATGCACGGGGTGATGCCGATGGCGATCAGCATCACCTTGGACAGCTCGCCCAGGCCGAAGACGATGAACAGGATCGGCAGGATGGCCAGGGGGGGAATCATCGACAGCACCGTGAGCATCGGCGACAGCGGCGCGCCGAACAGCGGCACGCTGCCGGCTGCGATACCCAGCACCAGTCCGGCCAGCGCCGCCACGCCGAGGCCGATGGCGAGGCGGGTGAGGCTGGAGGCGGTGTCCTGCCAGAACAGGTAGTTGCCCGTGCGCTTGTCTTCGCTGAAGGCCAGGCGGTCGACGGCATCGATCATCTGACTGGCGCTGGGCAGCAGCTTGTCGTTGGGGTTCTCGGCCAGGCGTGCGGTCGAGGTGCTGAAGTAGACGAACAGCAGCAGGGCGAAGGGCAGCAGGATCAGCAGCAGGCGGCCGCTGCGGTCCGGATGGCGGTTGATCAGGCGCATGGAGAGTCCTCGTCGGGCCTGTAGCGAAGGGCGGGCACGGCTAGAGCGCGACGACGCCGCTGACGGGTGTCCGGTAGGCGGCAGGGTGCCGCTGGTGCGAGTGGGGCGTAGCCATGATGAACCTCCAGTTTGACGGTGGCGGACAGGAGTTCGCGGCGGTTCCCCACGGATGGGGCGCGTTCTCCCGGGCTTTTGTCCCGCCGTGTAACCTCGCTGGAGGTCGCCAGCTCTCGGACCAGTCACTCGCCTGTGGCGAGCCGGAACCCTAGCCGGCTATTGCAAATTGTGGTGCCGCGGTCCCGGCTGGCCGGGGGTGTTCCTGCACCCGATGTCCTTAGCGAACATCGTGCCATGCGCCGCAAGGTGCGGCGCTTGGCGCTGCGCTGCGGCTCGTCGAGGGCAGGCTGCGCCGTGCTGGTGCGTGGTGCGGCTGGCGTGCCGCCTGCTGGGGCGCTACAGGGTGCCGTCGGCGGCCAGCTGCATGTAGGCGTGGTTGAAGCGCAGCAGGACGCGCTGCGGGTTGCCGATGGTCTTTTCACCGCTGAACTCGATACCCAGGTTGGTCAGGCCCTGGCCACGCTTGCCCAGCAGGGCATGGGCATCGGCAAAGTGGGCGACGCGTCGCATCAGGTCCGGCATCTTGCCGGTGCGGGCGAAGTTGAGGGCGCTGCGTGGCGAATAGAACGAGCGCAGGGTGCCCAGTTGGTCTTCGAAGTCCTCGGCGCTGGTACCCGCTGCAGCGGCCATCTGCGCTCGGGCTGCGCGTCCGGCAGCCGTCGGCAGGCCGAGCAGGCGCTGGGTCTCGAACCAGGCGCCGGTCAGCGCGCGGCCGAACTCGGGATGCTGGGCCAGGGTCTGGCTGTTGACCACGGTGAGATCGAGGATCTCGCCCGGTATCCGGTTGGAGGTGAACACCATGCTGACCTGCGCCTTGCGCTGGATTTCCGAGAGGATCGGGTTCCAGGTGATCACCGCATCGCCCTGGCCAGAGAGAAAGGCGTCGGCGATCTCGCTGTCGGAGACATGCTTGATGGTCACGTCCTGCTCGTCCAGCAGGCCCCATTCCAGTGCCCGGCTGAGCAGGTAGTGGGAGACCGAGTTTTCCACCAGCAGCACGGTCTTGCCCTTGAGGTCGCGGATGCTCTTGCCGCTGCCGCGCAGCAGCAGGCCGTCGGCACCGTTGGAGAAGTCGCCGATGATCAGCGCGGTGCTGTCCGTGCCGGCGGCGGCGGGGATGGTCAGGGCATCCATGTTGGTCATGGTGCAGGCATCGAACTGTCCGGCGCTGTAGCGCTCGATGGAAGCGACGTAATCCGGCACTTCCTGCACCTGAATGTCGATGCCGTACTTGTCGGCCCACTTTTTCACGATGCCCTGCTTGGCGGCATAGTCCCACGGCATCCAGCCGGCGAAGACCGACCAGCAGAGCTTGAAGGTTTTCGGCGCGGCCTGGGCTGTCGGAGCGCTGAGCAGGCAGGCGCAGAGCAGGGCGGTGAGTAGCGGGCGAATGGGCATAGGGACCTCGGTTGGTTGGCGGACGCGGGAAAGCAGACAGCCGTGCTGCGCGTTCTCCCGGGCTTTTGTCCCGCCGTGTAACCTCGCGGCTCCCCGCCGCTGATGAGGTCGCCCACTCTCGGACCAGCCACTCGTCATCGGACGAGCCGGAACCCTAGTCGGCCATTGTGTTGAGGCAGCGCCACGCTTTCCCGCTGCGGGCCATGCTAAGCGAGGAGTGTGCCAGCGAACGTGACGAGCCTGTGATCCTGGTCACTCGGCTGCACGGAACGTGACTCAGTCCATATTGTCGAACAGTCATGCTGAATAGTGCCGTGACCACCGGGCCGCTGCCTGTCCAGCAGTCTTCTGGAAATCGAGGAGTATTCCAATATGCGTGGTTTGACTGTGATGACATTGGCGTTGCTGCTGGGCGGCTGCAGCTTCAGCGCGCCGGGCGTGCATGCGCGGGTAGGTGACCCTGACGTGATTCGTGTCGATCTGGATGGCCGTGGCCACTCCAACGGCGGCTACTTCTGCCCGCCGGGGCATCGCATGAAGGGGAGTTGCTGATGAAAACCCTCTGCACCTTGTTGCTGGCCGCCAGCCTGGCCATCGGTCTGTCGGGCTGCAGCCTGCGGTTGCCAGGTATCGGCGTCGATATCGGTGACGGTGGTGGTCCTTCGCACTGCCCTCCGGGGCAGGCCAAGAAGGGTCGTTGCTGATCCGCTTCCGGGCCACTGGCCCGCTTCCCCTGTGGAGGCTCCCATGTTCTACAGAATCCTGCTTGCCACGTTGCTGATCCTGCCGCTCGGCGGTTGTGCGGTGTATGGCTACGACCACGATCGCGGCTACCGCAATCACGCCTACTACAACGGCTACCGTCACGACTATTCGCCACCGGTGTACGTGACGTCGCGCTATTACTACGACGACCGCCGTCGCCAGTACCAGGCGCCACCCCGCTATGTGCCGGCGCCGCAACCGCGTCAACGCTATGGCTACGCGCCACACTACCGCGACGACTACAAGCGTCACGAGCAGCCACGCCATGACAGGCAGCGTGACGCGCGGCGCCAGGAACAGCGTGGCGTCAAGGTCCTGCGCGGCTGGGACACCGGACGGAGCACCCCGCAGCGCTACTCCAATGGGCGCAGCTACAGCGAGCAGCGGCGCAGCAACGAGCGCCGCTGGTAGTCCCGTTCAGCCCCGCACGGTTTCGCTGTGCGGGGTTTGCTCATCGACCCGACGAATCGCCTCGACCATGGCCTGCGCCGCTGGCGACAGGCTGTGGCCGGCGCGGCTGACCAGGCCATAGGCCGAGTGCTGGTGCAGCCCTTCCGCCTGCATGGGCAGCAGGCAGAGCTGGCCGCTGCGAACTTCTTCGGCAATCACGTCCCAGGGCGCCATGCTCAGCACGTCGCTGCCCGCGACCAGGCGCTTGAGCACCAGAAAGTTGTCGCACTCCACGCTCAGCGGCTGCAGACGGCCGCTGGCAGCGCTCAGGCTGCGCTCGACCACATGCGGCAACTGCGTGCCGGCGAGGGGGAAGTCGAGCAGGTCGCCGAGGCTCAGCTCGCGCCGTTGCAGCAGGGGGTGCGCCGGGCGGCAGAACAGTACGCCATGGTGCACCCGTAGCGGCTCGATGTGCAGTTGCGCATCGCCTTGCAGTTCGCGGATGTCGGCGACGAACAGCTCGATGGTCGACTCCAGCAGCGCGTCGCGCAGCTCCAGCCAGTTGGCGATGTTCAGTTTCACCTGCACGCGCGGATAGCGCTGCAGCAACTGGCCGAGCGCCTGCGGTACCAGCCTGGCGGCGGGGTAGGGGCCCGCGCCCAGGCGCAGCTCGCCGGCCTGCAGGTTGCCCAGCTGGTTGACCGCGTTGCTCAACGCCAGGCTGCCGGCCAGCAGGCGCCGGGCATGCTCCAGCACCAGCCGGCCATGGGCGGTGAGGGTGACGCCACGGTTGTGGCGATCCACCAGGGTACAGCCGAGCTGGCTCTCCAGGGCCTGGATGCTGCGGCTCAGGGCAGGCTGGCTGAGGTGCACGGCGGCAGCGGCACGGGCGAAGTGCTGGTGCTCGGCGAGCGCGACGAAGTGGCGAAGCTGGCGTAGATCGTTCATGTGCGTTGTGCATCAAATTGCTTATTCGAATGCATTGGAATTATCGAACAGGCTTTGCCAACCTGCCAGCACTCCAACAACAAGACGTCCATCGCCATGAGCACATTCCTTCGCTTGAGCGGCCTGCTGCTGGCCGCCTCCCTGCCCCTGAGCGCCTATGCCGAGCTGCCGGCCGAGCGCATCGAGCCCAGCATCAACGCCGAGCTGGCGGCCCACACCAAGGTCTTTGCCCAGCAGCTCTACCGCGTCGCCGACAACGTCTATTCCGCCGTGGGCTGGCAGCTCGGCAACGTGGTGATGATCGAGGCCCCGGAGGGGCTGATCATCGTCGACACCGGCGAGTCGGTCAGCGAGTCGCGCAAGATCATGGCCGAGTTCCGCAAGATCACCGACAAGCCGGTGAAGGCGGTGGTCTACACCCACTTCCATCCGGACCATATCAACGGCGTGCAGGCGTTCGTCACGCGCGAGCAGGTCGAGTCCGGTGACGTGCAGATCTACGCCCACGACACCCTGCTGGCCAATGTCGTGGCCCAGGGCGCACTGGTCGGGCCGATTCTCGGTGTGCGCTCGGCCTACAGCTTCGGCTCCTTCCTCGAGGCGCAGGACGAGCAGGACATGAACGGCGGCATCGGCCCGCTGGTCACTCCGGAGCCTTCCACCTTCATCGCCCCGACGGTGACCTTCGCGGACAAGCTCGACACCACCATCGCCGGGCTCGACGTGCAGTTCCTGCATGTCCCCAGCGAGGCGCCGGACGAGATCGTGCTCTACCTGCCGGCCAATCGCGTGCTGATCAGCGCCGAGGTGGACCAGGGGCCGACGCTGCCGAACATCCACACCTTGCGCGGCACCAAGTTCCGCGACCCGGTGCAATGGGTCGACAGCCTGGACAAGCTGCGCGCCTACCGGGCCGACTACATGGTGCCGCTGCACGGTCGCCCGGTCAGCGGTCAGGACGCGGTGGAGGAAGTGTTGCGCATGACCCGCGACGGCATCGCCTACATCCATGACCAGACCGTGCGCTGGATGAACAAGGGGCTGACGCCGGACGAACTGGTAGAGAAGGTCAAGCTGCCGCCGCACCTGGCGGGCTACACGCCCTACCTGCGTGAGTACTACGGCACGGTGAAGCACAGCGTGCGACAGATCTACAACGGCTACCTGGGCTGGTTCCAGGGTGACCCGGTGGACCTCGACCCGACGCCGCCACGGCAGAAGGCCGAGCGCCTGATCGCCATGATGGGCGGGCGCGAGAAGCTGCTGCTGGAGGCCGGCAATGCCTACCTCAAGGGTGATTACCAGTGGGCCGCCGAGCTGGCCGGCTATGCCATCCGTGTCGATCACGACGACCAGCTGGCGCGCGACATCAAGGCGCGCAGCTTCCGCAAGCTGGGCTACGCCAGCATGAACATCAACTGGCGCAACTGGTACCTGATGAGCGCCATGGAGCTGGAGGGCAAGCTCGACGGTGACGAGATCAGCCAGCGCTCGATCGAGATGCGCAAGGTGTTCCTCTCGCCGGACATGGTGCGCAGCTTCACCCCGCAGAGCTTCCTGCAGAACTGGGTGACCCGCATCGACCCGGAGAAGGCCGGCGACGTGGAAATGACCCTGGGCTTCAGCTTCCCCGATGTCGGAGAGCAGTGGGCGCTGGAAGTACGGCGTGGTGTTGCGCAGTTGCACAAGGGCATTCCCGAGGGCACCGAACTGCGCCTGTCGATGGACAAGAGCTTCATGGACACCCTGCTGACCGGCGAGGGGGGCCTGGTCAAGGGCGCGCTGCTGGGGGATGTGAAGGTCGATGGCAACCTGCTGGACATCCGCCGCTTCCTCAGCTGCTTCGACTTCACCGACGAAGCCTTCGGGCTGACCCTGCGCTAGCCGATCTGGCTGCTGCCATGCCCCGGCGAATCGCCGCTGGGGCAGGGCCACGCCAGTCGAAAGAGAGGCGTTCGGACGGCGTCAGGCCCGGCACACTCCGGGTTCATCCACTCGGAGACTGACGATGAACCTGCTGTCCTTCGCCAAGGGCGTCCTGGCCATGTTCTGGCTGGTGGCGTTGCTCAACCTGCTCTATCCCTTCGCTGCGCCGCTGGGCGCCTGGGTCAACTGGCTGGCGCTGGCGGTACTGCTGGCGCACGTTGCCGAGATGCTGCTGTTCCGCGCGCGCCTGCACGGGCTGCCGGGGCCTTGGTGGCAGCGCCTGCAGGTACTGCTGTTCGGCCTGTTGCACCTGCAGCGCTTGCGTTGAACGCGATCGCGACGAGGATGCGCCTGAGGTGATCGCGCTGCGTGCGGGAGGCGACGTGCCGGTGAGCGACCTCACTCGCACGCCGGCTCCCGCAGGGCATCACTCCACGAACAGCTGCTGCACCACCGAGAAGTCCTGCTTGCCCTTGCCCTGCTTGAGCAGCAGGCGGTAGAGCTGCAGGGCCAGCGCACCCATCGGCGCACTGTTGCCATGGTGGCTGGCCGTTTCCTGGGCCAGGCCGAGATCCTTGGCCATCAGCTCGGCCATGAACCCGCCGCTGTAGCCTTTCGACGCCGGCGCGTTTTCCATCACCCCAGGCCAGGGGTTGTACTTCTCCAGCGTCCAGTTGCCACCCGAACTCTGCCGCATGATCTCGGCCAGCACGGCGGGGTCCAGGCCGTTGGCCACGCCCATGGCCATGGCTTCGGCGGTGGCGATCATCTGCACCGCCAGCACCTGGTTGTTGCACACCTTGGCGACCTGGCCGGCACCCTCCGGGCCCGCGTGGAAGATGTTCTGGCCCATGACCGCGAGCAGCGGCCGGGCCTTTTCCAAAGCCTCGGCGGCACCGCCGACCATGAACGTCAGGGTGCCAGCGGCGGCGCCTGCGGTACCGCCGGACACCGGCGCATCGAGCAGCTCGATACCGCGTTCGCGCGCCGCCGCATGCACCTTGCGCGCGGACTCCGGGGCGATGGTGGAGCACTCGACCACCAGGCTGCCGGCCGGCAGCTGCTCGAGCAGGCCGTCGCGCCCCAGGTAGAGGCTTTCCACATGGCGGCTGGCTGGCAGCATGCTGATCACCACCTGGGCCTGATCGACGGCGGCGCTGGCGCTGACGGCGGCTATCGCCCCCTCGCCGGCAAGGGTGTCGACGGCGCTGCGCACCAGGTCGAAGACTTTCAGCGGGTAGCCTGCCTTGAGCAGGTTGCGAGCCATGGGCAGGCCCATATGGCCAAGGCCGATAAAGGCGATCTGGGTCATTCTGGCATCTCCTTGTTGTTGTCCGTGCGGCGTTCGAGGCGTGCGGGTGGGGCTGACGGTCCGGCCTCCCCGGATTTCATCCGGGCTACGTGTTTCTTCTGGCTACAGGTCGGCCAGCGGGTGCTCGCCCTCCCAGGCCGGAGCGAAGTGCGCGTCGATCACGGCAGCGGGGATCGCGGCGACATCCGGCCAGTGCCAGTTCGGGCTGTGGTCCTTGTCGATCAGGCGCGCGCGTACGCCTTCCGGAAATTCCGGGTGGCGGCAGCAGTTGAGGCTCATGGCGTACTCGATGCGGAACACGTCGGCCAGTGACTGGTGACGGGCACGGCGGATCTGTTCCCAGACCAGGTGCGCGGTCAGCGGGCAGCCGCCGGCGAGGGTTTTCGCCGCCCGTGCCAGCAGGGCATCGTCGTCGTCCAGCAGGGCGCTGAGGGCCTGGACCGCAGCGGCTGGCTCGGCGACATCGAGCAGTGCGTCGAGGCGTTCACGGCGAGGCAGCCACTGCGCCGCCGGCAGGTCGCCACGGGCTTCGTTCTCCAGGGCCTGCAGCAGGCTGTGCAGCTGCAGCGGGGCCTGCTCGCGCCAGTTCAGCTGCACCAGCCCTTCGAGCAGCGCCTGCTGCTGGTCATCGCGCAGGAAGCGGTCGGCCAGGTTCAGGTCCAGCGCATCGCGGGCGTTGATGCTGGCGGCGGTGAGACCAAGGAACAGGCCGAGCCTGCCGGGCAGGCGGGCGAGGAACCAGCTGCCGCCGACGTCCGGGTACAGGCCGATGTTGATCTCCGGCATGCCGAGCCGACTGCTCGGCGTGACGATGCGGATGCCGGCGCCCTGCATCAGGCCCATGCCGCCCCCCAGCACATGGCCGTGGGCCCAGCAGATGAAGGGTTTGGGGAAGGTGTGGATGCGGTAGTCGAGGCGGTACTCGTCGGCGAAGAAGCGGCGCGCCAGGGGCGGGACTTCACCGGGGTGCTCGCGACACTGGTGCACCAGCTGGACCACGTCGCCGCCGGCACAGAAGGCCTTGGGGCCGTTGCCGCGCAGCATCACGCAGGCGATGGTCGGATCTTCGGCCCAGGCTTTCAGGCGCTCGTCGAGTGCCTCGATCATCGGCAGCGACAGCGCGTTGAGGCTTTTCTCGGCGTCCAGGCTGGCGATGCCGATGCGATAGCCGTGCAGGCTGGGGCGTTCTTCGAATTGCAGGTTCATGAGGTTTTCCCGCGTAGGGTGGATGGCGCTCTATCCATCCACCGGATGGGGTAATGGTGGATGTGAAAGGCGACATCCACCCGACTAGCTACTGGTGCGGTCATTTGTTGCGCCACTGCGGGTCGCGTTTTTCCAGAAAGGCGTTGACGCCTTCGCGGGTGTCGTCGGCGTCGAACAGGTCGACGAAACGCTCGCGCTCCTCGGGCAGCCAGGTGTTCGAGCCGCGTTCGCGGGCCCCCTGGATCAGCGGCTTGATGGTGCGTACCGCCACCGGGCTTTGCCGTGCCACCTTGGCGGCCAGCAGCAGGGCCGTGCCGCGTGCTTCGCCGCTGTCGACCACCTGCTCGACCAGGCCGATGCGCAGGGCGGTGTCGGCGTCGATGCGTTCGCCGCAGAGGATCATGCGCTTGGCCCAGCCCTCGCCCACCAGCCAGGGAAGTGCCTGGGTGCCGCCCGCGCAGGGCAGCAGGCCCACGGCAGCTTCCGGCAGGGCCATCTGCGCCTGGCGCTCGGCGATGCGGATGTCACAGGCCAGGGCGCATTCCAGGCCGCCTCCCATGGCATAGCCGTTGATTGCGGCGATGGATACCCCACGGAAGTCGCGCAGGGTCTCGAAGGCCTCGCCGAAGCGCCTGGCCATCTCGCGGGCGCGAGCCTTGTCGCCGTCGGCGAACATGTTCAGGTCGGCGCCTGCGGAGAAGAACTTCGGCCCCTGTCCGGTCACCACCAGGGCGTAGACCTCGTCGTCGCGGTTGAGGTGTTCGACCACCTGCTTGAGGCCGATCAGCGAATCGCGGTCCCAGGTGTTGGCCGGAGGGTGGTTGATGGTGATCAGCGCGGTGTGCCCGTGCTTCTCCACGGTGAGCTTGTGGGTCAGGTCGAAGATGCCGGATTTGTAGGTTTCGATTGCGGTCGTCATGAGGGGCTCCTGCAGGTTTCAGAGCAGGCGATCGAGCATGCCGCTCTGCTGCAGCAGGCGGCGGGCGACGATCACCCGCATGATTTCGTTGGTGCCTTCGAGAATCTGGTGCACGCGTGCATCGCGCACCCAGCGCTCCAGTGGATAGTCATTCAGATAGCCATAGCCACCATGGAGTTGCAGGGCTTCGTTGCACACGCCGAAGCAGTGGTCGGTGGCGAAGCGTTTGGCCATGGCGCAGTACAGGCTGGCTTCACCGTGGCCATGATCGAGCTTGTGCGCGGCCAGGCGTACCATCTGCCGGCTGGCGGTCAGGTCGGTGAGCATGTCGGCCAGCTTGAACTGCAGCGCCTGGAACTCGCTCAGCGCCTTGCCGAACTGCTTGCGCTCCTCGACGTAGCGCAGGCTCTGCTCCAGTGCGGCCTGGGCGGCGCCAAGCGAGCAGCTGGCGATGTTCAGGCGGCCCCCGTCGAGGCCTTTCATGGCGTAGACGAAGCCTTCGCCTTCCGGGCCGATGCGGTTGCCGGCGGGGATGCGTACACCGTCGAAGGTGATGCTGCGGGTCGGCTGCGCCTTCCAGCCCATCTTGTCCTCGTTGCGACCGTAGCGCACGCCGGGGGCGTCGGCCGGCACCAGGAAGCAGGAGATGCCCCGGGCGCCTTCCTCGCCGGTGCGCGCCATGACGATCAGCACGTCGCTGGCCCCCGCGCCGGAGATGAAGCACTTGCTGCCGTCGAGCAGGTAGTCGTCGCCGTCGCGCCGCGCCCGTGTGCGCAGGTTGGCGGCGTCGGAGCCGGCGTCCGGCTCGGTCAGGCAGTAGGAGGCGAGCGACCGGCCGCTGATCAGCCCGGGCAGCCAGGCGTCCTTGAGTGCCTGGTCGGCGAAGCTGGCGAGCATCCAGGTGGCCATGTTGTGGATGGTCAGGTAGGCGGTGGTGGCCACGCAGCCGGCCGCCAGTTGTTCGAAGATCAGTGCGCTGGACAGGCGCGACAGCCCCAGGCCGCCGTCCTCCTCGGTGATGTACAGGGCCAGGTAGCCCTGTTCGGCCGCGCGGCGGATCACCTCGACCGGGAAGTGGTGGTCGCGATCCCAGTCGGCGGCGTAGGGCGCCAGTTCCCGCGCGGCGAAGGCGCGGGCACTGTCGGTCAGCAGGCGTTGTTCATCACTGAGTTCGAAGTCCATGGCATCTCATTGCAAGGTCAGGGGTTGGCCGCCGGCGCGCCGCTCGGCCTGCCACTCGGCGAGGCTGGGCAGCGCCGTGCTGGCGTCGAGGCGGTCGACGATTTCGAAGTAGTCCTGTTTCAGCGGGTCCTTGAGCACGTCCTCGCGTGGTTTGACCCGTACCGCGTAGACGGTCTGCAGGTTCTGGTGGTCGAAGGCGCGCCATTGCTGCTCGTCTTTCAGCAGGCTGTAGCGGTGGCCTTCGAGCGCCTTGATCAGCGCTTCGCTGTCCAGGCTGTTGGCGCGCTTGGCGGCATCGGCCCATTGCTGGACGATGCTGTAGGCCGAGGCGGCGGAGCTGGACGGGTACATCTCGTAGCGGGTCTTGAACGACTGCACGAAGGCTTCGCCGCGCGTGGACTTCTCCAGCGCCGGGACGCGCCAGGTCCAGGGTTCGGTGCCGATCACGCCCTGCATCAGGTCCGGTCCGGCCTGCTCGACCATGCTCTGGGTCAGGTTGGGCGCGATGATCTGCATGCGCTCGGTCAGCCCCAGGTCCTTGGCGATGCGCATGGCGCGCACCAGGTCTTCGCCGAACAGCACCAGCGCCAGTACCTCGGCATTGCTGGAGGCGGCCTGGGTCAGGGCATCCTGGTAGTCGGCCAGGCGGGCGCCGGGGAAGGGTACGCGCACCCCCGCATGCTGGCCGGCGTTGTCGGTGCCCGTGGCCTGCCGCAGCGAGGCCTCGGTGGTGTGGCCCCAGGTGTAGTCGGAGGTCACGTAGAAATAGCGCTTGTTGGGCAAGGTCTTGCTCAGGTACTGGCCGAGCACCTTGGCACTCATCCAGGCGTTGTTGCACTCGCGGAACATGTAGCGCTGGCCATCCTTGCCGGTGGTGTCGTTGGAGTAGGTGAGGGTGCCGAAATACAGCAGGCCGTGCTCCTTGGCGCGCTTGCCGGCGGCTATGGCCACCGCGCTGGAGGAGCCGCCGAAGAGCATCGCGGCGCCTTCGGCGGCCAGCTTGTCGACGTTCTTCACCGCCTTGGCCGGACGCGAGGCGGTGTCCTTGCTGGACAGGCGCAAGGGCCTGCCCAGCACACCGCCCTGGGCGTTCAGCTCGTCGATGGCCAGCAGGGCTCCACGCATCTGCGCCAATCCCTCCTCCTTGTACGGTCCCGTGCGCGGGTAGTTGAGCCCCAGGGTGATCGGCTCGGCAGCCTGCGCACAGGCGGTGACAGCGGCCCACAGGGCCAGAATGGCAGACAGTTGGCGCATTGCAGTTCTCCTTGTTCTTGTTCTGCTGAGAACCCTTTTACGCCGCTTGTCCAGTTCGGGTGATCGTCTATTGGTCTAAAGACACGTTACCCGGTTCTCATTTCAGAGAAATGGTCATGTTCGGCCCGTCGCCCAGCGCTGTGTCGTCGAACCAGCGGCTGGTCACCGTCTTGGTCTCCGTATAGAAGCGCACCGCCTGTTTGCCATAGGCATGCAGGTCGCCATAGAACGAACCCTTCCAGCCGGTGAAGGAGAAGAACGGCAGCGGCACCGGGATCGGCACGTTGATGCCCACCTGACCGACCTCGATTGCATGCTGGAAATGCCGGGCGGCGCCGCCGGAGCGGGTGAACAGGCTGGTGCCGTTGCCGTAGGGGCTGGCGTTGATCAGCGCGATGGCTTCTTCCAGAGTGTCCACCTCCATGCACACCAGCACCGGGCCGAAGATTTCCTCGCGGTACAGGCTCATTCTGCTGGTCACGCCGCGGAACAGGGTCGGGCCGACCCAGTTGCCATGCGGATACCCGTCGACCACGCAGTGCGAACCATCGAGCAGGCACTCGGCGCCTTCGGCCTTGCCTTCCTCGATCAGACGCAGCACGCGCTGGCGGGCCTGCGGGCTGATCAGCGGACCATAGGCGGCGCCACTGTCCTGCCAGTGGCCGGGGCGCAGCGCGGCCATCTGTTCGGCCAGGTCGCCGATCCAGTGTTTCGCCTCGCCGACGAACACCGCCACGCTGATCGCCATGCAACGCTGGCCGGCGGCCCCGCAACTGGCGCCGAGCAGGTTGCTGATGACCTGGTCCCTGGGTGCATCGGGCATCACCACCATGTGGTTCTTCGCCCCGGCGAAGGCCTGCACGCGCTTCAGGTGCTGGGTGCCGGTGCGGTACACATGCTGGCCCACCGTCACCGAGCCGACGAAGGACACCGCGCGCACCAGCGGGTGCACCAGCAGGGCATCGACCTGCTCGCGTGCACCATGCAGCACCTGCAGCAGGCCGGCCGGTGCGCCGGCTTCGAGGAACAGTTCGGCCAGGCGGTTGGGCGTCATCGGGTCCTGTTCGGACGGCTTGAGAATGAATGCGTTGCCGCAGGCGATGGCCAGCGGGAACATCCACAGGGGAATCATCGCCGGGAAGTTGAACGGGGTGATGCCGACGCACACCCCCAGCGGCTGGATCCAGCTGGCGGTGTCGATCTCGCGGGCGACGTTCTCCACCGTCTCGCCCATCATCAGGCTGGCGATATTGGCGGCATGCTCGGCCACCTCGATGCCCCGCCATACGTCGCCCTTGGCATCGGCGAAGGTCTTGCCGGTTTCCTGCGCGAGGATTTCCGCCAGTTCGTCGTGATGCTCCTTGAGCAGGTGCTGATAGCGCAGCATCAGGCGGGCTCGCTCCGAGACCGGGACTTCACGCCAGGCGAGGAAGGCCTGCTGTGCGCCGGCTACCGCAGTCTCGATTTCCTCGGCCGTGGCCTTGGGCGCCAGGGCGATCACTTCCTGGGTGGTCGGGTCGGTGACTTCGATCAGTTCGTGAGCCTGGCTGGTGCGCCATTGGCCGTCGATCAGTTGCGGCAGGGTCTGGGGCATGTTCGCCTCCTGTTGTTCTTGTCCGGGTCTTTTATAGCGGCTGGGAACGGCCTTGTGGATTGACGATCTTGGTCGAAGGATGGACGATCTTGGGATTCGTCGACTGCCTCGGGATGCGATCAGCATGGGCTTGCGCGTGGAAACCTCCAACTGGCCGTTGCCGCTGGGTGGGCAACGCTTCATCACGCCGCCGCGTCTGCGCCGCCTGCTGGCGCGCCATCCGCTGAGTGCTGGCTGCTACCCGCTGGCCATCGGTTTCTACCCCGAAGCGGTCGGGCACCGCATGAGTCGGGCGCAGCCGGAGGATGACCTGCTGATCTACTGCCGCTCGGGCAAAGGCTGGCTGCACGGCGAGGATGGACGATTAGAGGTCGGTGCTGGCGATCTGCTGCTGCTGCCCAGGGACACCGCGCATGCCTACGGCGCCGATGCCGATGCCCCCTGGACCATCTACTGGGTGCACTTCGACGGGGCGCTCAGCCAGGACTTCCTCGACCTGCTGGGTAGCCAGCCGTTGCGCCGCATCGGCGTCCAGCCACGCCTGCTGGGGGACTTCGAGGCGCTGCTGGGGCTGCAGCGGCAGGGGTTGAATGCGCTGCCATTCATCCATGCAGCGCATCGGCTGCAGGCGATGCTCAGTTCGCTGGCGGTGCTGCCGGCGCGGGTCAATCTCAAGTCGGGGCGGGTACTGGATATCGAGGCGGTGCACGCGGTGATGCGCGAGCACCTGCACGGCAGCCTCAACCTCGATGAGCTGGCCGAGCACTTCCACCTCTCGCGCTTCCATTTCGCCAAGACCTATCGGGCCCTGACCGGGCATGCGCCGATCCAGGACTTCATCCAGCTGAAGATGGCCCTGGCCTGCCGCCTGCTCGACCGTGGCGATGTCGAGGTGCGCCAGGTCGCGGAGCAACTGGGTTACGAGGATGCCTATTACTTCTCGCGTCTGTTTCGCAAGGTGGTGGGCATGGCGCCCAGTCACTACCGGGCGCTGCACCTGGGGTAGTCGCGGCCTGCTAGACCCGTGCGATGGTCGCCAGGCCGGTAGCCACCAGCTTTTCCTGGCCGTTATTCACGGCGAACACGTCCGCTCGGCAGACCGCCAGGCGCTGGCCGGCCTTGAGTACTTCCGCGCGGCAGAGCAGGCGTTCGCCAAGTGCTGGGGCGAGGAGGTTGAGCTTGTATTCGCTGGTGACCACGTCACCGACCATCGAGGCGGCGGCCCAGGCGCAGCCGCTGTCGACCATGAAACCGACCACTGCACCGTGCATGTAGCCGTGGTGCTGGCACAGGTCGGGACGGCTGGGTACCTGCAGGCTGACCCGGCCCGGCGCGAACTCGAGCAGTTCGGCGCCGAGCAACTGGGCGAAGGTGGAGTGGGCGAGCGCCTGTTCCAGACGCACGCGGCTGATGCCGTTCGAGTCGCTCATGTGACCTCCTGCACGGGGTGTGCGGGAGAGTCTCGACCTGCCCCTGGGCTTGGGCAAGCTGTATCCACCGACCTGATGAGGCGCCATGACCGGGCGTCAGGCGAGCAGGCGCTTCCACAGTTTCAGGCCTTCGGCCAGTTCCGCACGCAGTTCGTCCAATGGGCGCTCCAGTCCGAGCTTGACCTGGGCCGGCAACAGGCCATCCGGCGTACTGCCCGACTGCAGGGCGCTGGCCAGCAGCACCAGGTCGGCCAGGTCGGCGCTGCGTTCGTGCTCGCGCTGCCACTGGCCATGCAGGCGGGCGCATTCGATGACCGCCGACGGCAGTTGCCAGCGGGTCAGGATCAGCGCGCCGATGTCGCCGGAGAGCTGCTCGCACAGGGCATTCAGCGAGGCGCTGTCACGCGGCAGCTCCGGCCAGTGTTCCAGCTCCGACAACAGGGGCAGGCTGCCGATGTCCTGCAGCAGCCCACCGAGCATGGCGTCATCCATGGAGAAGCCGACGGTCTGTGCCAGTACGGCGCAGTAGGCGGCGCGTTCACGGGCGTTGCGCCAGCGCGTGCGAAACGCCTGCTGCAGCGCCGCGTCGTCGCTGGTGAACAGGTGCTGCAGGCTGAAACCCAGCACCAGGTCGGCCAGCTGGCGGGTGCCGAGGCGGCCGAGCAGGTCGCGCAGCGAGGTGCAGGGGCGGTTGCCGCGCAGCAGCGGCGCGGCGGAGAACTGCATCAGGTAGGCCGCCAGTGGCGGGTCGCCGTTGATCACCCGCGCCAGTTGTTCCTGCGAGGTGTGCGGGTCGTCCAGCAGCTTGCGGATACGCACGGCGGCCTCCGGCATCTGCGGTATCTTGGCTTCGCCCTTGAGAAAACGGTTGAGGAGTGCCAGGCGCAAGGTATCGGTGGTGGTCGGCATCGAGTTCCATTCATTCGTCAGTGGCTGTGTTCGAAAGGCTAGCAAAGCATCCCCGGCCTTGCCGCAATCGTCTTCCTTGACTTGCCCTGGCCCCTTCTCTAGCGTGCCTGCACTTGTAAGGATTCAGGCAGGAAACAGGCATGACCGATGACCGCATCAAACTCGAGGCCAGCTGGAAAGAGGCGCTGCGCGACGAGTTCGACAAGCCCTACATGAAGGAGCTGGGCGAGTTCCTGCGAACGGAGAAGGCGGCCGGCAAGGAGATCTACCCACCCGGCCCGCTGATCTTCAATGCGCTCAACTCCACGCCGCTGGAGCAGGTCAAGGTGGTGATCATCGGCCAGGACCCCTACCACGGTCCGGGGCAGGCGCATGGCCTGTGCTTCTCGGTGCAGCCGGGGGTGCAGACGCCGCCGTCGCTGGTGAACATCTACAAGGAGCTCAAGCGCGACCTGAACATCGACATCCCGGCGCACGGCTACCTGCAGAGCTGGGCCGATCAGGGCGTGCTGCTGCTCAACACGTCGTTGACCGTGGAGCGTGCCAACGCCGGTTCGCATGCGGGCAAGGGCTGGCAGCATTTCACCGACCGGGTCATCGAGCTGGTCAGCGAGCGGCAGCCCAAGCTGGTCTTCCTGCTCTGGGGCAGCCATGCGCAGAGCAAGCAGCGCCTGATCGACCCGACCAAGCACCTGGTACTGCGCTCGCCACACCCGTCGCCGCTGTCCGCGCATCGCGGCTTCATCGGCAACGGTCATTTCAGTCGCTGCAACCAGTTCCTCAGCCAGAACGGCATGACCCCCATCGACTGGCGCCTGCCCGCGCTCTGAAGCGCTGCCAGCGCGCCTAGCGCCTGGCCAGCGTGTCGTCGCTGCGGCACTGCTGGGCGGCCAGGTCGGCACGCAGCGCGTCCAGGCGTTCGTCGGCGCGTTGCAGCTGGCGCGCGTCCGCCGTGGCGACGATATCCACGAGCATGCCGGCCATGGCCTCGCGGTTGCTCTGGTAGCTGGCGCGATAGGCCTCGGTGTAGAAGCGTTCGCGCTGCTGCAGCAAGGCGCTGATGCGCGCGGCGAAGTCGTCGCCACGTCGTGCGTCCAGGGCGTCACGCAGTGCCTGTTGCCAGGCCAGGCGGTTGTCCAGCCAGACCTGATTCTGCGCGCCCAGGCTCCGGGCCCAGGCCAGTACCCGTTCGCGCTGGGCCGGCTCGAGGTCGCCGAACCAGGGCTGCAGGCGCTCGTTCATGCGTTCGGCGCGCAGGCTGATCTGCTCGTCCAGTGGCGGCTCGAGGAAGGTCACGCGCAGCTTCCGGTTCTGCTCCTCCAGCTCGGCGAACAGGCGCTCGACCTGCAGCGGGTTGAGGCCGCGCAGCAGTTCGACGGTGCTCGGGGTGATTTCCACGGCGATGCGCTGCATCGCCTGCTCGAAGCCGTCCAGCTGGCTGAGCATCAGTTCGGCGTCGCGCTCGGCCAGCGCCTGGCGGCTGCGTTGCAGCCAGTCGAGGTAGTGCGGCAGCTCCACGCTGCAATGCCAGGTCAGGTGCTGCTGCAGCCTGGGTTCCAGCCAGGCGCTCTGCTCGCGGCTCAGCTCGACGTAGTCGCCCAGTTTCCAGGGGATGATCCAGTCCAGGTTGCGGTAGGCCAGGCCGGCACGGCTGCAGGCGCCGAGCGCAACGGTGAGGGCGAGCAACAGCAGCAGGGACTTGCGCATGAGCGGGGTCCGCCTGGGTAGAGTCGTTGAGACTAATACGCGGCGAAGCGGATGCAAGAGGGCGGACATATCCGCTAAACAGTTCGCTGGCCGGCAGGTGTGCGCGCGTTGCAGGCCTGTCGTCCAGGCGTGAAAAAACCGCCCCGGAGGGCGGTTTCGGGTACGGCAGTCCGGCTCAGCCGCCGAGGTAGGCGTCGCGTACCTTCGGGTCGTTGAGCAGATCCTCACCGCTGCCTTGCATGACGATATGGCCGTTCTCCAGCACGTAGCCACGGTCAGCCAGCTTCAGCGCCTGGTTGGCGTTCTGCTCGACCAGGAACACGGTCACGCCGTCTTCGCGCAGTTGCTCGATGATGTCGAAGATCTGCTGGATGATGATCGGCGCCAGACCCAGCGACGGCTCGTCGAGCAGCAGCAGCTTGGGCTTGCTCATCAGTGCACGACCGATGGCGAGCATCTGCTGTTCGCCGCCGCTCATGGTGCCGGCGCGCTGGGCGAAGCGCTCCTTCAGGCGCGGGAACAGGTGCAGGACCTTGTCCAGCTGCTCCTGGTTGTCCGCCTTGTTGCCGAAGAAGCCACCCATGGCCAGGTTCTCCTCGACGGTCAGGCGGGCGAACACGCGGCGGCCTTCCGGCACGATGGCGATGCTCTTGCGCATGATCTCGGGGGTGTCCATGCCCACCAGCTCTTCACCCAGGTAACGGATGCTGCCGCTGGTGGCGCGCGGGTTGCCGCACAGGGTCATCAGCAGGGTGGACTTGCCGGCGCCGTTGGCGCCGATCAGGGTGACGATCTCGCCGGCCTGCACATCGATGCTGACATCGTGCAGCGCCTGGATCTTGCCGTAGAAGGTGGAGACGTTGTTGAAGCTCAGCATGGATTACGCCTCCCCCAGATAGGCTTTGATCACGTCCGGGTTGTTGCGGATCTGCTCCGGCGTGCCGTCGGCCAGGGGAGTGCCCTGGTTGATCACGTAGATGTGGTCGGAAATGCTCATCACCAGCTTCATGTCGTGCTCGATCAGCAGCACGGTGACATTGTGCTCGTCACGCAGCATGCCGATCAGCTCCTTCAGGTCTTCGGTCTCGCGCGGGTTGAGGCCGGCAGCCGGCTCGTCGAGCATGAGGATGCTCGGACGGGTCATCATGCAGCGGGCGATCTCCAGGCGGCGTTGCTGGCCGTAGGCGAGGGTGCCCGCCTCGCGGTTGGCGAACTCCACCAGGTTGACCTTCTCCAGCCAGTAGCCGGCGAAGTCCATCGCCTCGCGCTCGCTGCGACGGAAGCTGGGCGTCTTGAACAGGCCGGCCAGGTAGCTGGTGTTGAGGTGGCGGTGCTGGGCGATCAGCAGGTTTTCCACCGCGGTCATGTCCTTGAACAGACGTACGTTCTGGAACGTCCGCACCACGCCCTTGCGGGCGATCTTGTGGCCCGGCAGGCCTTCGATGGCCTCGCCGTCGAGACGGATGCTGCCCGAGCTTGGCTGGTAGAAACCGGTCAGGCAGTTGAACACGGTGGTCTTGCCGGCGCCGTTCGGGCCGATCATCGAGACCACCTGCTTTTCCTTGACGTTCAGGCCCACCCCGTTGACGGCCAGGAGGCCGCCGAAACGCATGGTCAGGCCGCTTACTTCGAGAATCGTGCGGCTCATCGCTTCAGCTCCAGGTGGGGACGTTGCATCGGCAGCAGACCTTGCGGGCGCCAGATCATCATGAAGATCATGACCAGGCCGAAGATCAGCATGCGGTACTCGCTCAGCTCACGCATCTCCTGCAGCATCACCATGACGATGGCCGCGAGGATCACGCCGAGCTGCGAGCCCATGCCGCCGAGCACCACGATGGCGAGGATCATCGCCGACTCGATGAAGGTGAAGGACTCCGGTGTCACCAGACCCTGACGGGCGGCGAAGAAGCTGCCGGCGAAACCGGCCAGGCTGGCGCCGATGGTGAAGGCCGAGAGCTTGATCACGGTGGGGTTCAGGCCCAGCGCGCGGCAGGCGATCTCGTCCTCGCGCAGGGCTTCCCAGGCGCGACCGATCGGCATGCGCAGCAGGCGGTTGACCAGGAACAGGGTCAGCAACACCAGCAGCAGGGCGATCAGGTAGAGGAAAATCACCTTGTACTGCGAGTTGTAGGCGATCTCGAAGTAGCCGTGGAAGGTGGGCATGTCGGCCGGCACACGACGCTCGAAGGACAGACCGAACAGGGTCGGCTTGTTCTCGTTGGCGATGCTCAGGCCGTTCGGGCCGCCGGTCAGGTCGGTGAGGTTGCGCAGCAGGATGCGGATGATCTCGCCGAAGCCCAGGGTCACGATGGCCAGGTAGTCGCCGCGCAGACGCAGCACCGGGAAGCCGAGCAGGAAGCCGAACAGGGCGGCCATCATCCCGGCGATCGGCAGGCACATCCAGAAGCTCAGGCCGAAGTAGTGCGAGAGAATCGCGTAGCTGTAGGCGCCGACCGCGTAGAAGCCGACGTAGCCCAGGTCGAGCAGACCCGCCAGGCCGACCACGATGTTCAGGCCGAGGCCGAGCATCACGTAGATCAGGATCAGCGTGGCGATGTCCACGGCGCCACGGCTGGCGAAGAACGGCCAGACCAGGGCGACCACCAGCATGGCCAGGATGATCCAGCGCTGGGTGGAGGGCAGGGTGAGGAAGTTGCCGACCTGGCCGCCGCTGGGCAAGCTCGGTCGTTTGGCCCAGGCCGGGGTGATGCGATCACGCAGCAGTTGCCACACGAAGATCAGCGCCGCAGCGCCGCCGATACACCAGAGCTCGAACGCGGTGGCACCGTGCACTTCCAGGCTGATGCCGACGGTGGTGAGTTTCAGACCCAGGACTGGGTAGGCAATGATCAGCACCAGCAGGGCGCTGAAAATCGCCGATTTGAGGTTCTTCACGCTGGAGGTGCTCATACCTTCTCCACCTCCGGACGGCCGAGGATGCCAGTGGGACGGAACAGCAGCACCAGGACCAGCAGGCTGAATGCGACCACGTCTTTGTATTGATCACCGAAGATATCGGCACCGAAGGCTTCGGCCACGCCGAGCAGGAGGCCGCCGAGTACCGCGCCGGGGATGCTGCCGATGCCGCCGAGTACCGCCGCGGTGAAGGCCTTGATGCCGGCGAGGAAGCCCAGGTGCGGGTTGATCACGCCGTACTGCATGCCCAGCAGCACCGAGGCGATGGCCGCCAGTGCGGCGCCGATGACGAAGGTCAGGGCGATGATGTTGTTGGTGTTGATACCCAGCAGGTTGGCCATCTTCAGGTCTTCGGCGCAGGCGCGGCAGGCACGGCCCAGGCGCGAGCGGGAGATGAACAGGGTCAGGCCGATCATGGCGACGAAGGTGACGATGAAGATCAGCACCTGCATGTAGGAGACGACCACGCCGTTGGTGGCGCTTTCACCGAGGATGAAGTTGCCGGGCAGCAGGCTGGGAATGGCCTTGTCCTTGGAGTCCTGCGAGAGCAGCACGGCGTTCTGCAGGAAGATCGACATACCGATCGCGGAGATCAGCGGAATCAGACGGTTGCCGCCGCGCAGGGGACGGTACGCCACCCGCTCGATGCTGTAACCGTAGGCACTGGTAACGATCATGGTGACGACGAACGCGCCGATCATGATCACGGGTACGGCTTCGATACCGAACATGGAGAGACCAGCAATCACGATGAAGGCGACGTACGCGCCAATCATGTAAACCTCGCCGTGGGCGAAGTTGATCATGCCGATGATGCCGTAGACCATGGTGTAGCCGATGGCGATCAGGGCATAGGTGCTGCCAATGGTCAGGCCATTGAGCAACTGTTGCAGGTAGTGATAAAGATCAGGCATAGCCTAACTCCTGGGCAGCGCGTAAAGCGGCGCTTGTGGCGCAGCGCGAGGCCGGAATTCTTCTAATAAACAAAGCCCACTGCAGGCTGCAGTGGGCTTTGGGTTCAGGCGGGAAGCTTACTTGGCTTCGGACTTGGAACCGTCCTGGTGCCATTCGTACACCACGAAGCTGAAGTCCTTCAGATCGCCCTTCTCGTCGAAGGCCAGGGTGCCGGTGGGGGTGTCGAAGCTGTTGGAGCGCAGGGCGGCAGCTACCTTGGCGGTATCGGTGTCGCCGGCTTTCTCGATGCCTTCAGCGATGACCTGAACGGCAGCGTAGGCCGGGAACACGAACGGGCCGCTCGGGTCTTCGTTCTTGGCCTTGAAGGCCTCGACCAGCGCCTGGTTCTTCGGATCCTGGTCGAAGGACTTCGGCAGGGTGACCAGCAGGCCTTCGGAAGCCGGGCCGGCGATGGCCGAGATTTCCTTGTTACCCACGCCTTCCGGACCCATGAACTTGACGTTCAGGCCACGTTCTTTGGTCTGGCGCAGCAGCAGGCCCAGTTCCGGGTGGTAGCCGCCGTAGTAGACGAAGTCGACACCCGCCTGGTTGAGCTTGGCGATCAGCGCGGAGAAGTCCTTGTCGCCGGCGTTGATGCCTTCGAACATGGCGACTTTCACGCCTTTGCCCTCCAGGGTCTGCTTGACCGCGGTGGCGATGCCTTCGCCGTACTGCTGCTTGTCGTGGATGACGGCAACGCTCTTCGGCTTGATGTGGTCGGCGATGAAGTTACCGGCGGTCGGGCCCTGCAGGCTGTCCAGACCGATGGTACGGAAGACCAGCTCGTAGCCACGAGCGGTGATGTCCGGGCTGGTGGAAGCCGCGGTGATCATCAGGATGCCTTCGTCTTCGTAGATGTCGGAGGCCGGCTGGGTGGAGCTGGAGCACAGGTGGCCAACCACGAACTTGACTTCGTCGTTGACGATCTTGTTGGCAACGGCCACGGCCTGCTTCGGATCGCACGCGTCGTCGTAGACCACGCCTTCGAGCTGGGCGCCGTTCACGCCGCCAGCCTTGTTGATCTGCTCGATGGCCATCTTGGCACCGATGAATTGCATCTCGCCGTACTGTGCGACGGCACCGGTCACCGGACCGGCCAGGCCGATCTTGATGGTGTCGGCTGCCATCGAGTAGCTGGCCGCCCCCGCCAGTGCCATTGCCGCGAACAGTTTGGAAATCTGCTTAGTAGCCTTGTTCATGAATGCTCCAGTCTTGTGTTTTTCATTGTTGTAGTTCTTGCGGCCGAAGCTGCAGAACCGGGTCCTTGATCCCGGTAATGCCCCCGGCAACTGTACCGGAACAGTGTAGAGCGCGGATTTGCGCCTTGAAAAGCCGGCAGCGGGAGGCGAAACACGGGGTTGTCGCTTAAATGCAAGAAATGTATAGAAAAACGGCGTGGCCTGGGTCGGCTGGCGAGCGTCGCGCAGTTGCCAGGGCAACGCTCGACGTTATCATGCGCGCCTGCACTTACCGCCATCGACACGGGGCACACCATGACGGAACAATCTAGCACCCTCTATGCCAAGCTGCTCGGCGAGACGGCGGCCATCACCTGGCAGGAGCTGCAGCCATTCTTCGCTCGGGGGGCGCTGCTCTGGGTCGACGGGGCGCAGGATCTGGTGGCGATCGCGCAGGCCGTGGCGGAGAACGACCAGGCCAAGGTTGCCGAGTGGATGAACCAGGGGCTGCTGAGCAAGCTCGAAGATGCACAGGCCGAAGATCTGCTGACGCGTGATCCGCAGCTCTGGGCCGTGGTGGTCGCGCCCTGGGTGCTGGTTCAGGAGAGGGCAGGGCAGTCGACGCTGCACTGAAATGTCGCGCGGCAGCGCTGCAGGTCCCGGTCTAGACTGTCCGGGCGCGTTCCTCGGTACTGTGCCAGCGCAACCGATAAGGAGAGCAAGCATGTTCGAACCCGGTCATCTGCATCGCAGCAGGCTGCCTGGTCTGGATGGTCAGCCCGGCTACAGCATCGACTTCCACTACGAGGTGCGTCAGGACGCGCAGGAAGGCCCGATGCTGCACGGACGCCTGGCTGGCGAGATCGACGGCAAGGCCTTCGAGGAAGTCTTCGAAATGCACCGCGACACGGCCTTCAATTTCGCCAGCGTGATCTCTCGCCTGGTGGCCAAGCACGGCCTGCACCCCAACCACAGCCCGATCATGCGCGAGCACGAAGAGTACGACGCGATCTTCGAGGACATTCGCGCCAAGCTGCACACCAAGCCGGGAGATGCGGTGAACTTCGATCACCTGGAGCGTGATGGTCTGTAGCGCGTCGGATGCGGGGGCATTTGCGTCGACCGACGCGGCGGCTCGCTGACCACAGGCCATAAAAAAACCGGATGCTGAGATCCGGTTTTTTGTGTGCGGGGCCTGTGTCAGGCGGCGACGAAGCCTGCAGGGTAGGCGAGGGAGGCCTGGCTGCTTTGCACTTCGGCGATGGTCTCGCGAACGACCTGCTTGGCCAGGCAGGCGCACTTGCCGCACTGGCTGGCGATGCCGAGCGAGCCGCGGACTTCACGATAGCTGCAGCAGCCTTCGTAAACCGCATCGCGGATTTGTGTATCGGTGACACCTTCACAGAGGCAGACGTACATGGGGCAAGGCTCGCCTTGGTGGTTCTGTTCGATGAATCGGATACTAATGTTAATGAGAATGCTTGTCAAAGATCGATTGCGAATGCTCGCACCTCCTGACGAACGGCGCAGGTCGTGCATTCTCCAGGCATGAAAAAACCGGCAGGTGCCGGTTTTTTTGATACGCGTACGGAGGCGGGGATCAGTGGTCGAACTCGTCCCAGCCGCCCATTTCCTTCCAGCGGTTGACGATGCCGCAGAACAGCTCGGCAGTCTTCTCGGTGTCGTAGCGCGCCGAGTGCGCCTCCTTGCCGTCGAACTCGATACCAGCAGCCTGGCAGGCCTTGGCCAGTACGGTCTGGCCGTAGGCGAGGCCAGCCAGCGTGGCGGTGTCGAAACTGGAGAAGGGGTGGAACGGGTTGCGCTTGATGCCGCAGCGCGTCACGGCGGCATTGAGGAAGCCGAGGTCGAAGCTGCTGTTGTGCCCGACCAGGATCGCGCGCTTGCAGCCGGCCGATTTGATCGACTTGCGAATGCCCTTGAAGATTTCCCCCAGGGCATGGTCCTCGCTCACCGCCATGCGCAGCGGGTGATCGAGCTTGATGCCGGTGAACTCCAGGGCCGCCTGTTCGATGTTGGCGCCCTCGAAGGGCTCGATGCGGAAGAAGTGGGTGTGATCCGGATAGAGGAAACCCGTCTCGTCCATGGCGATGGTGGTGGCGGCGATTTCCAGCAGCGCGTCGGTGGCGCTGTTGAAACCACCGGTCTCCACGTCCACCACGACCGGCAGGTAGCCACGAAAGCGCGCTGCCATCGGCGAGCGTGGGCCGGCCGGCAGGCTCGGGTCCAGTTCGTCGTCGTAGTTGTCTTCGCTCATGCCTGGGCCTCCAGCAGCTTCCAGCGCAGGGTTTCGCCGGCGCGCAGGGGCACTACGCTGTTCTCGCCGAGCGGCAGGCTGGCCGGTACGGTCCATTCCTCGCGCACCAGGGTGATGCTGTCGCTGTTGCGCGGCATGCCGTAGAAGTCCGGGCCGTGGAAGCTGGCGAACGCCTCCAGCTTGTCCAGCGCGCCACGCTGTTCGAAGGCCTCGGCATACAGCTCGATGGCGGCGTAGGCGGTGTAGCAGCCGGCACAGCCGCAGGCGGCTTCCTTGGCATGCTTGGCGTGCGGCGCCGAGTCGGTGCCGAGGAAGAACTTGGCGTTGCCGCCGGTGGCGGCGTCGAGCAGGGCTTCCTGGTGCACGTTGCGCTTGAGGATCGGCAGGCAATAGAAGTGCGGGCGGATGCCGCCGACCAGCATGTGGTTGCGGTTGTACAGCAGGTGGTGCGCGGTGATGGTGGCGCCGACGTTGGCCGAGGCGGCCTCGACGAACTGCACGGCGTCACGGGTGGTGATGTGCTCGAACACCACCTTGAGCGTCGGGAAGCGCTCGACCACGCGGCTCAGGTGCTCGTCGATGAAGATCTTCTCGCGGTCGAACACGTCGATCTCGGCGCGGGTCACTTCGCCGTGCACCAGCAGCAGCATGCCGACTTCGGCCATGGCTTCCAGGGCCGGGAAGATCTTGTCGATGCTGGTCACGCCCGAGTCGGAGTTGGTGGTGGCGCCGGCCGGGTAGAGCTTGGCCGCATGCACGAACCCGCTGGCCTTGGCCGCGCGCACGTCTTCGGGGCTGGTGTTGTCGGTGAGGTAGAGCACCATCAACGGCTCGAAACGGCTGCCGGCCGGGCGTGCGGCCAGAATGCGCTGGCGGTAGGCGTCGGCCTCGGCGGTATTGCGTACCGGCGGTACCAGGTTGGGCATGATGATGGCGCGGCCGAAAGTGCGCGCGGCATCGCCGACGGTGTGTGGCAGCACCGCGCCGTCGCGCAGGTGGATGTGCCAGTCATCGGGACGCAGAAGAGTCAGACGGTCGGACATGGAGGCTTCCAGGCGGGTAAAACGTGGCCGCATGGTACCTGAAAAGCACCTGTCCGCGCTCGCGCCGACGCGACAATCACGCGCAGGGGTCAAGTTTTCGCGCGGCTGACCGATATCAGCAGAGAATGCCGTGAACCGCCCTGGAGCCTGCCGTGCGTGCGCCCTATTTCATCCTGATCAGCCTGCTGGCTGGCATGCCTCTGTGCCTGCCGGCGCATGCCATCAGCTTCCAGACCCGTCTGGAGAAGGTGGAGTGGAAGGTCGAGGGTGATCAGTTCGAGTGCCGCCTGAGCCAGCCGATCAGCAACTTCGGCAGCGGCGAGTTCGTGCGCCGCGCCGGTGAGCAGGTGACGTTCCGCCTGAAGGCGCGTGAACACTGGATGGGCGCCGGCTCGGCGACCCTGCTGGCGGCTGCGGCGCCGTGGCAGCCCGGACGCGAGGACATCAACCTGGGCGTGGTCAGCGTCGGCCAGGGCGAGGTACCTTTCAACACCTCGCAGGAGCAGGGCGCGCGCCTGCTCAGCGGCCTGCTGGAAGGGCGCAGCCCAGTGGTGCGCCACCGTACCTTCAATGGTGGGGAGCGCCTGGAGGTGCGCCTGCTGCCGGTGAAGTTTCACCAGGCCTACGATGATTACCAGGCCTGTACGGCCAAGTTGCTGCCGGTCAACTTCGACCAGATCCGCCAGGCGCAGATCGGTTTCTCCGGCGGCGGCATCGACCTGGATCCGATGGCCAGGGCCAAGCTCGACATCGTTCTCGAGTTCGTCAAGGCCGACCCCAGCATCAACAGCTTCCAGATCGACGGCCACGCCGACAACACCGGCAATCGTCTGACCAACCGCGATCTCTCGCGCCGTCGTGCGCTGGCCGTGCAGGACTATCTCAAGGCTGGTGGCATCCCGGCTGAGCAGATTACCGTGCGTTTTCATGGCGAGCGCTATCCGCTGGTGCCGAACAACAGCGAGGCCAACCGTGCCAGGAATCGCCGGGCGACCCTGCGCCTGGACCGCGTGCCCGTGCCGGAAGCGGCGCCGCAGACCACGCCGGCGAGTCCGGCTGCCGACCCCGCGGGCAGCACGCCCTCCTGAGACGTGCGGCACCACGGCGGGGCCGCGAGTCCACTCGAGGGTGGCCGCCGGCGCCCACGGCCGGAAAATGAGCGCTTATCCTCGTCGCTTCGTCATCACAAGCTGTCGCGCCTCTGTAAATTGACCGGCAGGGTCAGTAGAATCACGGGTTTTACCGTACAACCCGTGGAGTGATGGCATGGCGGACGTCAAAAAGGTAGTTCTGGCCTATTCCGGTGGCCTGGACACCTCGGTGATCCTCAAGTGGCTGCAAGATACCTACAACTGTGAAGTGGTGACCTTCACCGCCGACCTCGGTCAGGGCGAAGAGGTCGAGCCGGCCCGTGCCAAGGCACAGGCGCTGGGCGTCAAGGAAATCTACATCGACGACCTGCGCGAAGAATTCGTCCGCGACTTCGTCTACCCGATGTTCCGTGCCAACACCATCTACGAAGGCGAGTACCTGCTGGGTACGTCCATCGCCCGTCCGCTGATCGCCAAGCGCCTGATCGAGATCGCCAACGAGACCGGCGCCGACGCCATCTCCCACGGCGCCACCGGCAAGGGCAACGACCAGGTGCGTTTCGAGCTGGGCGCCTACGCGCTGAAGCCGGGCGTCAAGGTCATCGCGCCGTGGCGCGAGTGGGACCTGCTGTCGCGCGAGAAGCTGATGGACTACGCCGAGAAGCACGCCATCCCGATCGAGCGCCACGGCAAGAAGAAGTCGCCGTACTCCATGGACGCCAACCTGCTGCACATCTCCTACGAGGGCGGCGTGCTGGAAGACACCTGGACCGAGCACGAAGAAGACATGTGGCGCTGGACCAAGTCGCCGGAAGCGGCGCCGGACGTCCCCACCTACATCGAGCTGACCTACCGCGGCGGTGACATCGTTGCCATCGACGGCAAGGACATGAGCCCGGCGCAGGTGCTGGCCGAGCTGAACCGCATCGGTGGCGAGAACGGCATCGGCCGTCTGGACATCGTCGAGAACCGTTTCGTCGGCATGAAGTCCCGTGGCTGCTACGAGACCCCCGGCGGTACCATCATGCTCAAGGCGCACCGCGCCATCGAGTCGATCACCCTCGACCGTGAAGTGGCGCACCTGAAAGACGAGCTGATGCCGAAGTACGCCAGCCTGATCTACAACGGTTTCTGGTGGAGCCCGGAGCGCGTCATGCTGCAGCAGATGATCGACGCCTCGCAGGCCAACGTGAACGGCGTGGTCCGCCTGAAACTGTACAAGGGCAACGTCATCGTCACCGGCCGCAAGTCCGACGACTCGCTGTTCGACGCCAACATCGCGACCTTCGAGGAAGACGGCGGCGCCTACAACCAGCAGGACGCGGCGGGCTTCATCAAGCTCAACGCCCTGCGCATGCGCATCGCCGCAGGCAAGGGCCGCAAGCTGCTCTGATAGACTGCTTGCAGCGTGTCAAACGACCCCGGCCACGCGCCGGGGTTCGTCATTCTGGGCCCGGCAACAGTGGGCCGATGAGGAGAACAGCCATGAGACTGCTGCACACCATGCTGCGTGTCGGCGACCTGGACAAGTCCATCGCCTTCTATACCGAAGTGCTGGGCATGACCCTGCTGCGCCGCAAGGACTATCCGGACGGCCAGTTCACCCTGGCGTTCGTCGGCTATGGCGACGAGGCGCACAACAGCGTGATCGAACTGACCCACAACTGGGGCGTCGACAGCTACGAGCTGGGCAGCGGCTACGGCCACATCGCCCTGGAAGTGGAAGATGTCTACAAGGCCTGTGAGGATATCCGCTCGCGCGGCGGCAAGATCACCCGTGAGCCGGGGCCGATGAAGCATGGGACGAGCATCCTGGCCTTCGTCGAGGACCCGGACGGCTACAAGGTCGAGCTGCTCTCGCCCTCGCGTCGCGACTGATTGCCGCGTCGATGAAAAAAGCCCCGCGTCTGCGGGGCTTTTTCGTGCGGCTTCAGATATCGAAGTCGTATTCGGCCAGCTGTTTGTGCAGGCGGCGCTCTTCGAGGAAGTTGTCGATGATGCGGCGTTTGGTCAGGTTGGTCTTGGCAACTTCCACCGCAGGCTCGGCATCGTCTGCATCGTCCGCGACAAAGTCTTCGTCCAGTTCGAGGTCTTCTTTGTCTGTGCTCATCTATTCCACTCCAGGCCCATTACCAGGGGCCATTTGCGCACCTTATAGCGGCAAAAATTGAGCGGGTAAAAAAGATTTTTTCAATCAGAAGATCGCCGGATTCTATGGTCGATCAATCGTCCGAGGTCTTGGCCTTGTACTCGCACAGGTCTTCGATGCGGCAGGCGCCACAGCGCGGTTTGCGCGCGGTGCAGACGTAGCGCCCATGCAGGATCAGCCAGTGGTGGGCGTCGAGCAGATAATCCCTGGGCACGAACTTGAGCAGCTTCTTCTCCACCTCCAGCACGTTCTTGCCCGGGGCGATGCCGGTGCGGTTGCTGACGCGGAAGATGTGCGTGTCCACGGCCATGGCCAGCTGACGAAAGGCGGTGTTGAGCACCACGTTGGCGGTCTTGCGGCCCACGCCGGGCAGGGCTTCGAGGTCCTCGCGGTTGTCCGGTACCTGGCTGCCGTGTTTCTCGATGAGGATGCGGCAGGCCTCGATGACGTTCTTTGCCTTGCTGTTGTACAGGCCGATGGTCTTGATGTACTCGGACAGGCCCTCGACGCCGAGGGCGTAGATCGCCTCCGGCGTGTTGGCCACCGGGAACAGCTTGGCCGTGGCCTTGTTGACGCTGACGTCGGTGGCCTGGGCCGAGAGCGTCACGGCCACCAGCAGCTCGAAGGGGTTGCTGTAGGCCAGCTCGGTCTTCGGCTCGGGGTTGTCCTCGTGCAGGCGACGGAAGATTTCCAGGCGTTTGGCTGCGTTCATGGCTCAGGGCTTCTGGCGTAGCCCGGATGCAATCCGGGGTGGTTTCGGCATTCCCGGATTGCTGCATCCGGGCTAGGGTTTGTCGCTCACCTGGGCGCCATCACTCGATGACTCCGGTGACGCGCACGCGGCGGCTCTGTGCCGGCGCCTCGGGCGCAGCGGCCCTGGCCCGTTCAGCGGCGATCTGGTCGATGCGGTTCTTGCCGGCGATCAGCAGGCCCAGGACGATGAAGGCGCCCGGCGGCAGGATGGCCAGCAGGAAACCGCGGTAGTCCTGCACCAGGGTGAGCTTCCAGTCGGCGGCGACCGGGCCGAACAGCAGGTGCATGTTGGCGAACAGGGCGCCGGTGCCGAGCAGCTCGCGTATCGAACCAATCAGCACCAGCACCACGCCGAAGCCGAGGCCCATCATCAGGCCGTCATAGGCGGCGCGGGCCAGGTCGTGCTTGGCGGCGAAACCGTCGGCGCGGCCGAGGATCACGCAGTTGGTGGTGATCAGCGGGATGAAGATGCCGAGGATCTGGTACAGCTCGTAGGTGTAGGCCTGCATCAGCAGTTCGATGCAGGTGGTCAGTGCGGCGATGATCATGACGAAGGCCGGCAGGCGCACGGCGGTGTTGACCACGCCACGCACCAGCGACACGGCGGTGTTGGAGCAGATAAGCACCACGGCGCTGGCCAGTGCCAGGCCGAGGGCGTTGACCGTGGAGTTGCTCACCCCGAGCAGCGGGCAGAGGCCGAGCAGCTGCACCAGCGCCGGGTTGTTCTTCCACAGGCCGTTGAGGGTGATGTCGCGATAGCTGGTCATCGTTCATCCTCCGTCAGGCCCAGCAGCTGGGCGCGATGGCTGGCGAAGTAGCGCAGGGCGCCGTGCACGGCCTTGACCACCGCACGCGGGGTGATGGTGGCACCGGCGAACTGGTCGAAGTCGCCGCGATCCTTCTTCACCGCCCAGCCTTCCTCGTCGGGATCGCTCAGGGACTTGCCGGCGAAGCCGAGTATCCAGTCGCTCTTGGCCAGCTCGATGCGGTCGCCCAGGCCGGGGGTTTCCTTGTGGCTGAGCACGCGCACGCCGGCCAGGCGACCGTCGGCGTAGATGCCCACCAGCAGGTGGATGGCGCCACTGTAGCCGTCCGGCGCGGTGACCGGCAGGATCAGCGCACTGGGCTGGCCGTCCTTGAACGCCAGGTAGGCCGACTGCGGGCTGCGGTGGCCCAGTTCCGGCGCGTCGAGTTCGATGCGATTGTCCAGCAGGTGGTTGTCGTAGCTGCCGGCCGGCAGGATTTCGGCGAGGGCGCGCACTTGCGCCTCGCGCTCGGCGTTGGCGATGCGCTCGGCGGTGCCTTGTTGCAGCAAGGCGACGCTGCCCACCGTGGCAATGGCGAACAGGCCAAGCACCAGGGCGTTCTTCAGCATCGAGCGGCTGATTTCCGGCAGCATGCTCATTCTCCCAGCTTGAAGCCGCTGTTGGGCTTGCGATGGCCGTAGCTGCGTGGCCGCGTGTAGTAGTCGATGGTCGGTGCCGCGAGGTTCATCAGCAGTACCGCGAAGGCCACCGCATCCGGGTAGCCGCCCCAGGTGCGGATCACGTAGACCAGCACGCCGACACCGATGCCGAACACCAGCCGGCCACGATTGCTGGTGGCGCCGGACACCGGGTCGGTGACGATGAAGAAGGCGCCGAGCATGGTCGCGCCGGTGAGCAGGTGGAACAGCGGCGAGCCATTGGAGTCGGAGCCGCTGCCGTTCCAGAACAGCAGGCTCATGACGAACAGCGCGGCGAGCATGCCCACCGGTGCGTGCCAGGTGAACAGGCGCTTGTGCAGCAGGTACAGGCCGCCGGCGAGGAAGGCCAGGTTGACCGCCTCGCTGCCCGCACCGCCGAAGCGACCGAAGGCCAGGTTGCCGGCGTACAGTTCGTCGATGGTCAGGCTCTTGTTGACCTTCAGGGCGTCGAGTGCGGTGGCCTGCGCCCAGCCGTCGGGCAGGCTGGCCAGGCCGAGGATGTGCTTGATCCCGTCCAGTGCGGCGACGCCGTGCGGTGCGGGCCAGCTGGTCATGTCGACGGGGAAGGAAATCAGCACCACCACGTAGCCGACCATGGCCGGGTTGAACGGGTTCTGCCCGAGGCCGCCATAGAGCTGCTTGCCGAAGCCGATGGCGAAGCCGCAGGCGACCAGCGTCAGCCACCAGGGCGAGTAGGGCGGCAGGGCCACGGCCAGCAGCACGGCGGTGACCAGGGCGCTGTAGTCCTTGAGGAAGAACGCCAGCGGGCGCTTGCGTGCGGCCAGCAGCGCGGCTTCGAAGCCCAGTGCGCAGAGGCTGGCCCAGACCAGGTTGAACAGGGTGCCGATGCCGAACAGCCAGGTCAGGGCGAAGATGCCCGGCACGGTGGCCAGCAGCACCTGCAGCATGACCTGCTGGGTGCGGTTGCTGCCCGTGGCATGGGGCGATGTGATGCGGGGCAGGGCCATCGGCGCTCCTGTTACTGCGTTCGTGTTGATCGCAGTGGGTATTCATTCCCCGGATTGCATCCGGGCTACGGTGGTCTGTGTTGCCCGGATGCTCTGGGCTGTCGTCATGTCGCCCGGATGTCATCCGGGGCGCTGTACCGGAGTGCCGGCGTTGTCGTTTTCCCTCTCCCACAAGTGGGAGAGGGGCTTTATCGTTGTGCTGCCCGCCCCTGAGGTAGTCCGGGGGCGATCGTTACGTCTGGTATTCGGCCAGCTTGCGTTCGGCCTCGGCCAGGCGGCTGCGTGCCTGCTCCAGTGCATCGGCTGCGGCGCTGTCGTCACGTTCGAGCTTGCGCAGGTCGGCGCGGGCGAAGGCGACTTCGGTCTTCAGCGCCTTCTGCTCGGCATCCACGCCGGGGCGCTCGGTGCGCACCAGCTGCGGTGCCGGTTTGTCCGAGTTCTCCTCGGCGGCATGCAGGGCCTGCTCGGCGGCGGCCAGGGCATCGCGCAGCGTTTGCAGCGCGCTTTCGTCGCTGCCGGCCTTCTCGGCTTTCTTCAGTTCGGCGCGCTTCATCGCCAGCTCGATCTTGGCTTTTTTCAGCGCCTCGTCGCCGGCGGGCTTGGCGGCTGCGGCAGGCTTTGGGTTGTCCAGTTCGGTCAGGGCCTTCTCGGCGGCTTCCAGCTGCTGGCGTACACGGGCGATTTCGGCCTGCTGTTCATCGTCCGGGCTGTCGAGCTTCTCCAGCTTGCGCAGCTGGGCCTTGAGCATGGCGGCTTCGATCTTGGCCTTCTTCAGTGCCTCGTCGCCGGCGGGTTTGGCGGCGGCAGCGGGTTTCTCGCTGTCCAGTTCGGCCAGGGCCTTTTCGGCGGCTTCCAGCTGCTGGCGCACACGGGTGATCTCGGCCTGCTGTTCATCGTCCGGGCTGTCGTGCTTCTCCAGCTTGCGCAGCTGGGCCTTGAGCATGGCGGCTTCGATCTTGGCCTTCTTCAGTGCGTCGTCGCCGGCGGGTTTGGCAGCGGCAGCGGGCTTCTCTCTGTCCAGTTCGGCCAGGGCCTTCTCGGCGGCTTCCAGCTGCTGGCGCACGCGGGCGATCTCGGCCTGCTGTTCGTCGTCCGGGCTGTCGAGCTTCTCCAGCTTGCGCAGCTGGGCCTTGAGCATGGCGGCTTCGATCTTGGCCTTCTTCAGCGCTTCGTCGCCAGCGGCTTTCGGTGCGGGTGCGGGTGCGGGTGCGGCAGCCTGGGCCTCGGCCAGCGCTTGCTGCGCGGCCTCGGCGGCACGGCGCAGCTCGGCGACCTGCGCCTGCAGCTCGGCGGTGTCGTGGGCGGCCAGTTGTTTCTCCGCCTTCTTCAGCGCGACCTGGGCCATGCTGGCTTCGATCTTGAGTTTCTTCAGCGCTTCATCCGCTGGCGAGGCCGCTGCTGTCGGAGGCGCTTCGGCCTGCGCCGCCTTGGCGCGCGCAGCTTTCTCGGCGCGGGCTTTGCGTTCGGCTTCCTTCTGCTCCTCGGCGCGGCGCAGGCGTTCCTGGCGTTGCTCGAAGCGCTGCTTGGAGTGTTCGGCCTTGAGCTGCTTCTGCTCCAGCTCGCGAATCTCCGCCTTGGCCACGCGGTAGTACTGCACCAGCGGGATGCTCGACGGGCAGACGTAGGCGCAGGCGCCGCATTCGATGCAGTCGAACAGGTTGTGCGCCTTGAGCTGCTCGTGTTCCTGGCCCAGGGCGAAGAAATGCAGCTGCTGCGGCAGCAGGCTGGCCGGACAGGCCTCGGCACACTCGCCACAGCGAATGCAGGGCATGGCGGGTGGTGGCGCCGGCAGTTCCTCGGCGGTGCTGGCGAGCAGGCAGTTGCTGGTCTTGACCAGCGGCACGTCGAGGCTGGGCAGGGTGAAGCCCATCATCGGTCCGCCCATGATCAGGCGATTGAGCCTGCCCTGGTCGAGCCCGGCGAAGGCCAGCAGCTCGCGGACGGGCGTGCCGATCAGCGCCTCGACGTTGCCGGGCCGCGCCAGCGCGGCACCGGTGAGCGTGGTGATGCGCGAGATCAGCGGTTTGCCCAGCAGTACGGCGTCATGGATGGCGACGCAGGTGCCGACGTTCTGGCAGAGGATGCCGATATCGGCCGGCAGCCCACCGCTGGGCACCTCGACGCCGGTGAGGATCTGGATCAGCTGCTTCTCGCCACCGGACGGGTATTTGGTGGGGAACACCCGTACCTGGAAGTCGTGCCCGGCGCAGGCGGCCTGCACGGCGGCAGCGGCTTCGGGCTTGTTGTCCTCGATGCCGATCAGCACCTGCTCCGGCTGGATCAGGTGGGCCAGCACGGCGATACCGGCCACCAGTTCGGCGGCGCGCTCGCGCATCAGCACGTCATCGGCGGTGATGTAGGGTTCGCACTCGGTGCCGTTGATGATCAGCGTGTGGATCTTCTGCGTCGGCCGCGCGGTGAGCTTGACCGCCGTGGGGAAACCGGCGCCGCCCAGGCCGTTGATGCCGGCCTCGCGGATCAGCGTCAGCAGTTCGCCGGGCTCCAGGCTGCGGTAGTCGGCGGGGGGCGTCAGTGGCAGCCACTCATCCAGGCCGTCGCTGTCGATGACGATGGCCGGCGCCAGCATGCCGGAGGCATGTGGGTAGGGCTGCTCACCGATGCAGGCGATGGTGCCGGAGGTCGGTGCGTGCAGCGGCACGCTGACGAAACCGTTGGCCTCGGCGATCTTCTCGCCCTTGCGCACGCGCTGACCGACCATCACGCAGGGCTCGGCGGCGGCGCCGATATGCTGGCCGAGCGGCAGCACCAGGCGCTTGGGCAGGGGCAGCGCCTGGATCGGCGTGCGGTTGGACAGGTCCTTGTGCTCGGCCGGATGGATGCCACCGGGGATGTCCCAGATCTTCATGGGGTCTTTCAGTACGGCGCTCATGCGGCCTGCTCCCGGTCACTGGCAATCAGCTGGCCGGGCGCCAGTGGCTTGTCCCATTTCCAGCTCTGCACCGTGCTGCCGACTTCGAGCATGTCGATGCAGTCCACCGGGCAGGGCTCGACGCACAGGTCGCAGCCGGTGCACTCGCTGACGATCACCGTATGCATCTGCCGCGCCGCACCGACGATGGCGTCCACCGGGCAGGCCTGGATGCACTTGGTGCAGCCGATGCACTCCGCCTCACGGATGAAGGCGACCATCTGCGGCTTCTCGCCTTCCACCGCGTCCAGTGGCTCCGGCTCGACGTCGAGCAGGTCGGCCAGGGCGGCGATGGTCGCCTCGCCACCGGGCGGGCACTTGTTGATCTTGTCGCCGCCGGCGATGGCCTCGGCGTAGGGCTTGCAGCCGGGGTAGCCGCACTGGCCGCACTGGGTCTGCGGCAGCAGGGCGTTGATCTGCTCGGCGATGGGGTCGCCCTCGACGCGAAAGCGCACGGCGGCGAAGCCGAGGATGGCGCCGGCGATCAGGCACAGCGCGAGCAGCGCGGCGATCGCGACCAGGACCAGGCTCATAGCTTGATCAGCCCTGAGAAGCCCATGAACGCCAGCGACATCAGGCCAGCGGTGATCATGCCGATGGCCGCGCCCTGGAAGGACTTGGGTACGTCGGCGATGGCGATGCGCTCACGCATGGCGGCGAACAGCACCAGCACCAGGGAGAAGCCCAGGCCGGCGGCGAAGCCGTTGACGGTGGCGGTGATGAAGGTGAACTCGCTCTTGTTGGCGTTGAGCAGGGCCACGCCGAGCACGATGCAGTTGGTGGTGATCAGCGGCAGGAAGATGCCCAGCACGCGGTACAGCAGGGGGCTGGTCTTGTTCACCACCATCTCGGTGAACTGCACGGTCACGGCAATCACCAGGATGAAGCTGATGGTGCGCAGGAACTCCAGATCCAGCGGTTTCAGCACGTATTGCTGCACCAGGTAGCTGCACATGGCCGCCAGGGTCAGCACGAAGGTGGTGGCCAGCGACAGGCCGATGGCGGTTTCGATCTTCTTCGACACGCCCATGAACGGGCACAGGCCGAGGAACTGCACCAGCACGAAGTTGTTGACCAGGATGGCGCTGACCATGATCAGGACGAGTTCGGTCATCGGGTTGCCGTCGAATGCGCAAAGGCCTTAGGAAAAGGGCGCCTATTATCGGGAAGCAGCCCTGGCCATACAAGCCGCATGCGGCGAATCGCCTGCACTTGGCGACCATTCGTCACAGCTGGACTCAGTGACGGGTGAGGCGTCGCCACAGTTTGCGCAGGCCGAGGGCCAGGGGGAACAGCACGATGAGGAAGGGCAGGCCATAGCCGATGAACTCGATCAGGTTGGCGGTGCCTTCGGCAAGGTTGTCCTGCAGGCGCGAGAACGCTTCGCCAATGCGCCCCAGGGGCGAACGCTCGTAGGGGCTGCTGAAGCGCAGGGTCAGCAGGTTGGTGTCCAGGCGCCGTTGCTGCTGGGCGGCGTCCTGGGCGATGGCCTGCAGCTGCACGTCCAGGGCGGCCTGTTCACGGGCCAGGGCAAGCAGGTCGGCGACGGCGAGGTCGTCGCGTTTCTCGAATTGCTGCAGGGTGCGCTGCTGGCGCAACAGCTGCTCGTGCTGGCGACGGTTGTCGGCAACCGCCTGGGCCAGGTCCTCGGCATGGGTGGTGCGGCTGGTCAGTTCACCGTCTGCGCTGGCGAGCAGGGTGATGGCCTCGACGCCATCGGGGACGATGCGCAGGGTCAGTTCGCCACGTGGCGCCTGGCCGCTGCTCTGTTGCGCCGTGATCAGGCTGCAGGCGCCGAAGCGCTCGCTCAGGCACGCCTCGCGGGTAGCCGCGATACGCTCGCCGATACGCTCGGCGGGCAGTTCGATGGCCACATGGTGTTCATAGGCCAGGTAGCTGTCGGCCTTGTTGCGTTCGCCCTGCAGGGCGCCGCCCTGCGGCAGGCCCGACGGGTCTGAGCAACCCGCCAGGACGAACGCAAGCGTTGCCACCATCCATGGTTTCATCGAGGCCTCCTGGCGTGTGGTTTACTTGACGCGCTGGCCCGGCTTGGCGCCGCTGTCCGGGCTGAGCAGGTAGATGTCTTCACCGCCGGGGCCGGCCGCCAGGACCATGCCCTCGCTGATGCCGAACTTCATCTTGCGCGGCGCCAGGTTGGCGACGTACAGGGTCAGGCGGCCTTCCAGCTTGCTCGGGTCCGGGTAGGCGGACTTGATGCCGGAGAACACATTGCGCTTCTCGTCACCGATATCCAGCGACAGGCGCAGCAGCTTGTCGGCGCCCTCGACGAATTCGCACTTCTCGATCAGCGCGATGCGCAGGTCGACGGCGGCGAAGGCATCGAAGTTGATCTCGGCCGCCAGCGGGTCCTTGGCCAGCTCGCCGTTGCCCTGTGGTTTGGCGGCTTCGGCGGCCAGGTCTTCCTTGGAGGCTTCGGTCATGGCGTCGATCTTCGCTTGTTCGATACGGGTCAGCAGCGGGCTGAACGGGTTCAATTGGTGGTTGGCCAGCGGCAGCGCCAGGTCGGCCCAGGTCTGCGGGGCGACATTGAGGAAGGCCTCGGCGTCGGCGGCCAGTTGCGGCAGCACCGGCTTGAGCATGATCACCAGCTGGCGGAACAGGTTGATGCCCAGGGCGCAGATTTCCTGCACCTCGGCCTGCTTGCCTTCCACCTTGTTCAGGGCCCAGGGGGCCTTGTCGGCGATCCAGGCGTTGGCGCGGTCGGCCAGCGCCATGATCTCGCGCATGGCGCGGGAGAAGTCGCGTGCCTCGTAGGCCTCGGCGATGCTCGGCGCGGCGGCGCGGAAGGCGTTCCACAGCTCCGGCTCGGGGTCGGCGGCGACCAGCAGGCCGCCGTTGCCCTTGTGGATGAAACCGGCGCAGCGGCTGGCGATGTTGACCACCTTGCCGACCAGGTCGGAGTTGACCTTCTGCACGAAGTCCTCGAGGTTCAGGTCGAGGTCATCGACGCCACGGCCCAGCTTGCTGGCGTAGTAGTAGCGCAGGTATTCCGGGTTCAGGTGGTCCAGGTAGGTGCGCGCCTTGATGAAGGTGCCGCGCGACTTGGACATCTTCTGCCCGTTGACGGTCAGGTAGCCGTGCACGTTGACGGCGGTCGGCTTGCGGTAGCCGGCGCCTTCGAGCATGGCTGGCCAGAACAGGGCGTGGAAGTTGACGATGTCCTTGCCGATGAAGTGATACAGCTCGGCGCTGGAATCCTTGCCCCAGAAGGCGTCGAAGTCCAGTTCCGGGCGGCGCGAGCAGAGGTTCTTGAAGCTGGCCATGTAGCCGATCGGCGCATCCAGCCAGACGTAGAAGTACTTGCCCGGCTCATCGGGAATCTCGAAGCCGAAGTAGGGCGCATCGCGGCTGATGTCCCACTCCTGCAGGCCGCCGTCGAGCCATTCGGCGATCTTGTTGGCGACCGCCTCCTGCAGGGCGCCGGAGCGGGTCCACTGCTTGAGCATGGCTTCGAAGTCCGGCAGCTTGAAGAAGAAGTGCTGCGACTCCTTGAGCACCGGGGTGGCGCCGGAGATGGCCGACTTCGGGTTCTTCAGCTCGGTCGGCGAGTAGGTGGCGCCGCATTTCTCGCAGTTGTCGCCGTACTGGTCCTCGGTGCCGCACTTCGGACAGGTGCCCTTGATGAAACGGTCGGCGAGGAACATGCCCTTCTCGGGGTCGAAGTACTGGGTGACCGCGCGCGTGGCGATGTGGCCCTTGTCGCGCAGCGCCAGGTAGATCGAGGACGACAGCTCGCGGTTTTCTTCCGAGTGGGTCGAGTGGTAGTTGTCGAAGGCCACGCTGAACTCGGCGAAATCGGCCATGTGCTCGGCGCGCACACCGTCGATCAGTTGCTCGGGCGTGATGCCCTCCTTCTCGGCGCGCAGCATGATGGCCGAGCCGTGGGCGTCGTCGGCACAGACGTAGATGGCCTGGTTGCCGCGCAGTTTCTGGTAGCGCACCCACATGTCGGTCTGTACGTACTCGAGCATGTGGCCGAGGTGGATCGAACCGTTGGCATAGGGGAGGGCGCTGGTAACGAGGATCTTGCGGGCTTCGGTCATGGTGATCGGCTGCACTGGTAAAACGAGGGAAGTCAGCAACTATAAAGCAGCGACAGTCTGCAAGCCACCAGCGACAACGAGCGTCGTTGTTGCTCGCGGCGTGACGCTCGCGGCCCGTGGCTGCTGTTAAGATGACGCTCTGATTTCCTGCCTGCCTTCTGGAGTTCTTGCATGAGTGCCGTCACCCGCGAAGCGGTCGAAGCCTGTCTGCGTCAGTTCACCGACCCCCACCTCGATCAGGACCCGGTCAGCGCCGGCTGCCTGCGTGAGGTCGACATCCAGGGCGGGCGGGTCTCCGTGCGCCTGGAACTCGGTTACGCCGCCGGCCTGTTCAAGAACGGCTGGGCGCAGATGCTGCAGATGGCGCTGGAGAACCTCGACGCCGTCGACAGTGCGCGCGTGCAGGTCGATTGCGTGATCGACTCGCACCAGGGGCAGGCCCAGGTGCCAGCCTTGCAAGGGGTGAAGAACGTGATCGCGGTGGCCTCGGGCAAGGGTGGCGTGGGCAAGTCCACCACCGCTGCCAACCTGGCGCTGGCGCTGGCCCGCGAAGGGGCGCGGGTCGGTATTCTCGATGCGGACATCTATGGCCCGAGCCAGGGCATCATGTTCGGCATCGCCGAAGGCACCCGACCGCTGGTCAAGGAGCAGAAGTGGTTCGTGCCGCTCGAAGCCCATGGCGTGCAGGTGATGTCCATGGCCTTTCTCACCGACGACAACACCCCGATGGTCTGGCGCGGGCCGATGGTCAGCGGTGCGCTGCTGCAGCTGATCACCCAGACCGCCTGGAACGAGCTCGACTACCTGGTGGTGGACATGCCGCCGGGCACCGGCGACATCCAGCTGACCCTGGCGCAGAAGGTGCCGGTGGCCGGCAGCGTGATCGTCACCACGCCGCAGGACCTGGCCCTGCTGGATGCCCGCAAGGGCGTGGAGATGTTCCGCAAGGTGCACATCCCGGTGCTCGGCGTGGTGGAGAACATGGCCGTGCACATCTGCTCCAACTGCGGCCATGCCGAGCATCTGTTCGGCGAAGGCGGTGGCGAGAAGCTGGCCGCGCAGTACGGCGTCGAGCTGCTGGCATCCCTGCCGCTGTCGATGGCCATCCGCATGCAGGCCGACGACGGCAAGCCGACCACGGTGGCCGATCCGGAAAGCCAGATCGCCATGATCTATCAGGAGCTGGCACGCAAGGTGGGCGCGCGCATCGCCCAGGCCGGCAAGCCGAGCATGCCGAGCATCGAAATCAGTGATGATTGAGAGCGGCTGCGCAGCAGCCATCTGCTGACCCTCTCCCATTCGTGGGGGAGGGTGCCCGAAGGGCGGGAGAGGGCGCTCGGCGCAGCGGTTTTGGCTCTCGTGCTTGTCGGCGCATCCCTTCAGGTGCACAGGGGGCAACACTGTAGGTACTTCCGCAGTACGGCGCCGCCAGCATCACCCTCTCCCCAGCCCCTCTCCCGCAAGCGGGAGCGGGTAGCGCCGACGCTCCATTGGCTTCGCCCCAGCCACCCTGGGCTGCCGCTTTTGTAGGAGCGGCTTCAGCCGCGAATCTCGCGCATCGATCCGCTCCCACAGGGCGTACAAACAGGCACAAAAAAGCCCCGCACTAGGCGGGGCTTTTTCAGCAGCTCAAAAGCGCAGATCAACCAACGATCTGAACTTCTTCAGCTTGCATGCCTTTCTGGCCACGGGTAGCCACGAAGGAAACCTGCTGGCCTTCCTTCAGGGTCTTGAATCCGTCGGCCTGGATGGCTTTGAAGTGAACGAACAGGTCGTCACCGGATTGCGGAGTGATGAAGCCGTAGCCTTTCTCATCGTTGAACCACTTGACGGTGCCAGTCTGACGATTGGACATGTTGATGTCTCCTAACAAAAGTAATAGCAGCCCTGGAAAAGCCCAGGCCGGGACTGAGTGCAACGAGTACTAGGAGTCGGACGATGTTTGGATCGAAATCTGGGCATCTAGTAGCGATTCGCGGTGACACATGCAGCACAGTGGGCACACCATACGTGTTTTTATCGCCAAGTGCGAATGGTCGATGCAGCTTTTTTGCAAATAATGACCAAGCGCTCGGCGGGCAATCTTTGATGCGTGGCGCGCGCATCGGTAAGATGCGCTCACTTTTTCGTAATCGCCCACTCAGGACCCTTCGCCATGAGCATCAAATCGGACAAGTGGATTCGCCGCATGGCCCAGGAACACGGCATGATCGAGCCCTTCGTCGAGCGCCAGGTGCGTGGCGCCGACGCCAGCCGGGTGATCTCCTACGGTGTCTCCAGCTACGGCTACGACGTGCGCTGCGCAGATGAATTCAAGGTGTTCACCAATATTCACTCCGCCGTGGTAGACCCGAAGAACTTCGACGAGAAGAGCTTCGTCGACATCAAGAGCGACGTCTGCATCATCCCGCCGAACTCCTTCGCCCTGGCCCGCACCGTCGAGTACTTCCGCATTCCGCGTGACGTGCTGACCATCTGCCTGGGCAAGAGCACCTACGCGCGCTGCGGCATCATCGTCAACGTCACGCCGCTGGAGCCGGAATGGGAAGGCCACGTGACCCTGGAGTTCTCCAACACCACCAACCTGCCGGCCAAGATCTACGCCAACGAAGGCGTGGCGCAGATGCTTTTCCTGCAGTCCGATGAGGCCTGCGAGGTCTCCTACCGTGACCGTGGTGGCAAGTACCAGGGCCAGACCGGGGTGACACTGCCCAAGGCCTGATGTTTTCGCAGGCATGAAAAAGCCGGGCGCTTGCCCGGCTTTTTTCTGCCCGTTGCTCAGGGCACCAGAGGCAGCTCACGCTTGTGGCGGGTGTTGTCGTAGGTGCGCACGATAGTGGCATAGGCCTCGTCACTGACGGCCTCGCCATGCAGGAAGGCGTCGATCTCGGCATAGGTCACGCCATGCGCTTCCTCGTCCGGCTTGCCCGGGCGCAGTTCTTCCAGGTCGGCGGTCGGGGTCTTCATCACCAGGTGCTGCGGTGCTCCCAGGTGCCTGGCGATGGCGCGTACCTGGTTTTTCACCAGGCCGGACAGCGGGGCAAGGTCGCAGGCGCCATCGCCGAACTTGGTGAAGAAGCCCATCACCGCCTCGGCTGCGTGGTCAGTGCCGATCACCAGGCCGTTGTTGGCGTTGGCGATGGCGAACTGGGCGACCATGCGGATGCGCGCCTTGACGTTGCCGACGACGAAGTCGCGGCGGGCGTCGCTCAGCTTCTGCAGGTGGGTGACCTGCTCGCCGAGGCCGTTGACCGCCCCGGCGATGTTCACGGTGTCGTCTTCGTCGGCGCGGATGAATTTCAGCGAGTCCTGTGCATCCTGCTCATCGTGCTGAGCGTTGTGCGGCAGGCGCACGGCGATGAAGCGGTAGGCGCTGTCGCCGGTTTCCGCGCGCAGTTCCTCGACCGCAAGCTGCGCCAGGCGCCCGGCGGTGAGGGAGTCGACGCCACCGCTGATGCCCAGCACCAGCACCTTGAGGCCGGATTGCTTGAGCACGTGCTTGATGAAGGTCTTGCGTCGCTCGATTTCCGCGTTCAGCGCGGCGTCGTCGGCGAACGGCGGCACCACGTCGAGGGCGGCGGCGATTTCGGCTTGGCGGTTGCTCATGTCTGGGTCCTCACTGGGTCACGCGAAAGACGTGTTTCAGGTAGCTGACGAAATTCTCGTCGCGGCATTGGGTCTTGCCGGGCGTGTCGGAAATCTTCGCCACGGGTTGGCCGTTGCAGGCGATCATCTTGATCACGATGTTCATCGGCTCGACGCCGGGGATGTCGCAGGTCAGGTTGGTGCCGACCCCGAAGCTTACGTGGATTCGCCCGGAAAGTGCACGGTAGAGGCGCAGCGACTTCTCCAGGTCGAGCCCGTCGGAGAACACCAGGGTCTTGCTCAGCGGATCGATGCCGAGCTTCTCGTAGTGGGCGATGGCCTTTTCCGCCCAGACCAGCGGGTCGCCCGAGTCGTGGCGCAGGCCGTCGAACAGCTTGGCGAAGTACAGATCGAAGTCGGCCAGGAAGGCGTCCATGGTGATGCAGTCGGTCAGGGCGATGCCCAGCTGGCCCCGGTACTCGCGGACCCAGCAGTCCAGTGCGGCGCTCTGGCTGTCGATCAGGCGCGGGCCGAGCTGCTGGTGGGCCATCAGCCATTCGTGGGCCATGGTGCCGATGGGCTTGAGTTCGAACTCGCGGGCCAGGTGCAGGTTGCTGGTGCCGACGAAGCGCCCGGGGAAGTCGCGCTTGAGGATGCGCACGGCCTGCTCCTGCGCACGGTAGGAGAAGCGCCGGCGGGTGCCGAAGTCGGCGAGCTGGAAGCCGGCCAGCTCGTCGTCACTGGCCTCGCTGCGCAGCCAGTCGATTTTCTCGTAGAGGCGCTCGGCGGCCTGCTCCAGCACCACTTCGCGGTAGCGATAGCGGTTGCGCACTTCGCTGATGATGGCCAGCAGCGGCACTTCGAAGAGGATCACGTGCAGCCAGGGGCCGCGCAGGCGGATGCTCAACTGGCCGTCTTCGATGCTGGTGTGCACGTAGCGCAGGTTGAAGCGGAACAAGCTGAGGAAGCGGATGAAGTCCGGCTTGATGAACGGAATGCGTTCGAGGAAGGCCAGTTGGTCGACCGTCAGGCTCAGCTCGCTGAGGCGCTCGAACTGGTAGCGAATCTCGGCCAGGTAGGGCGTCAGGTCTTCACTGTTGCGGCAGCGGAACTCCCATTCCACCTCGGCATTGGGGTAGTTGTGCAACACCGCCTGCATCATCGTCAGCTTGTACAGGTCGGTGTCGAGCAGGTTCTGCACGATACGGTCGGCGAAAATGCTGTCGCTCATCCTTGGGTCTCCAGAGTCAGGATCGCATCCAGCTCTTCCTGGCTGGCGGCGAGGGTAATGCCGGCGTCGTTCATCGCGCGGCAGGCCGGCACGGCCGTTTCTTCGGCGATAGCGCGGCAGGCGGGCAGGTAGACGATCACCTCGAAGCCTGCACGGCGCAGTTGCAGAGCGGTGGTCTTGACGCAGTAGTCCAGCGCCAGGCCGCCGACCAGTACACGCTCGACGTCATTGTGCCGGAGAAACTCGATCACGCCCGTGCTGCGCTTCTCGGCCAGGTCGTGGTAACAGGCGCCGTACGGGTGCAGGTCCGGTTCCACGCCTTTCCACACGAAGTAGTCATAGTCCAGCGGCGCGGGCAGGCCGTCGAGCAGTTCGAAGCCAGGGGTGCCGGGTACGCAGTGGCTGACCCAGGTCAGGTCGGCATTGGCCAGGGGCAGGGGGCGCAGCATCTCCGCGTGGCTGTCGACGACCCAGGCGGCCTGCGGGCTGTGCGCGTCCTTGCTGCCGATGCGCAGCTGCGCCCGCGCGGCCAGCTGATTGAGCGCCGGCACGATGGCATCGCCCTCGGGCACCGGCAGCTCGTTGGGGCACAGCGGGGTGAAGCCTTTCTGGGCATCGACGTCGAAGCTGGCGATCTTCATGGTGTGCCTCCTTTCTGCGTGTGAGTGACTACATATTCCATCTGATGAAATATGTAGTCAAGCGTTTATCTGATTTTCCACGTGAAAAAAACCGCCTTATTGGTCAAGATGAAATAAGTACACGGAGGAGCAGGTGACAGGATGAGTGCAGTGGAGGTTCTTGCCGGGGTCGATATCGTGGCGTTGCGTCTGAGTGAGGCGGGGACGCTGCAGGTGTTGTTGATTCGCCGTCAGCGTGAGCCTTATGCGGGGCAGTGGGCATTGCCCGGTGTGTTGGTCAATGGTCGCTGCGTCGACGCCAGCCTGGATGCCGCCGCCGAGCGGGCGCTGGCGGACAAGGCGCGGTTGCGGCCGCACTACCTGGAACAGGTGGCGACGGTGGGCAATGGCGTGCGCGACCCGCGCGGCTGGTCGCTGAGCACCTGCTACCTGGCACTGCTGGCGGCGGACGTCGAGCCGGAAGACGACGACCTGCGTTTCGTCGACCTGCAGGCGGTACTCAGCGGCCAGCAGGCGTTGCCCTTCGATCATGCGCAGCTGGTGCGCCTGGCCGCCGAACGCCTGCAGGGCAAATCGGTATACAGCTCGTTGCCGCTGTACCTGCTGGTATCACGCTTCACCGTGACCGAGGCACTGGCGGCGTTTCAGGCCTGCCTGGGCGAGCCGGTGCAGCACACCACCCTGCGTGGGCGTCTGGAGAGGATGAAGGCGCAGGGCTGGATCGCCGATACCGGTGAGAAGAACTACCCGAAGATGGGGCGGCCACAGCATCTGCTGGAGCATCGTCCGCAGGCGGGAGAGGCCTTCATCTTCGACCGCAGCCTGCTGGCGTAGAGGGTTTGCCTGATTGCGGGCAAAAAAATAGGCGCCATGGGCGCCAGGGGAGCATTTCAATCGATGCACAGGTTCAGAGCCTGCTTCGAGCGAGAAGTTCAATCCACTGATGCAGAAATGCCATCTTTTTTTCTGCAGGCAAAAGAAAAGGCGCCAGGGGCGCCTCAAATCGATGATCTATGGAGTAAGTCGATTACTCAGAGTCTGGCGCTGAGGAAAAGGTTCAGCGCCAGCCGACGAACGGTCATCACTTGCCCGGCATCAGCAGCAGACGCTGGCTGCCATAGACCTTGTCCAGGTTCTGCGCCTTGAACGGGAAGCTCATGTAGCCGCCCTTGAGCCAGGCCTCGATGCCATCGGCGTAGTGCGGGCTGGCCGGGTTGCCGGACTGCCCCGAACTGTTGACGCCGATCAGCGGCTCATCGGCGGAAAAGTCGACGACGATGCGCATGGCCGGGATCAGGAAGGTAGTGAAGTCCTGACCCCAGGGGTAGGCCGCGACGTTCAGGGTGCCGTGGTCACCACCGGCCGGGTAGGGGCCGCGATCCAGGTAGCCTTTGAGGGCGTTGATGCTGGTGCGCTGGCTGGCGCTCATGTAGGGCGCCAGGCGTGTGGTGTCGGTGACCCATTCGTAGGTGTGCAGCTTGCCCCACTGCCAGTTGCGGCGTTCGCTACCCAGGCGGCTTTCCAGCAGCGTGATGCTGGCGGCCAGGCTGCGCGCCAGGATGGCCGGCTTGTCTTCCTTCTGCGGGGTGCGGATGTCATCCCAGAACGGGCTGTCAGGACGGCCGAGCAGGTGGTCGGCCTGCGCCGAATAGGACAGGTTGGCGGTTTCCACCAGGGCCTGCCAGGCCGGATTGTCTTCCGGGCCCAGCTCGTCGAGGAAGGTCTGCCGGGCGCTCTCCTGCATGAATGCACCGTAGACGGCCGCATCAGCCGAGCTGGCGGTGAGCTTGCCGTCGAAGGCCAGCAGGCGCCGCAGCGCTTCATCGGCGCGCTCGCGCTGGCCGCTGGGCAGCGCGGCGATCGCCTGGCGCAGCGGCTCGTGCATGGCCGGGTCGTTGAACATCGCCTGCAGCTTGGCGACGAACGGGGAGCTCTGGTCGTACTGCATGGCGATCATGCTGCGGCCATCGTGACGGCCGTTGCCTGCCAGCTCGGCGATGCGCTCGGCGCGTTCCGGGTAGAACCAGGAGCTGGACAGCTGCATGCCATAGCCGGGTTCGACGCTGCGCTGGTTGGCGGTGCCCAGCCAGCCTTGCGGCGGGTCCTGGTCGTAGGGATGCAGCATCGGATCGGCGTAGCCGTCCCAGGCGTAACGCTGGTCCCAGCCGGGGGAGGGCAGCAGGCCCCGGCCTTCGCGCCGGTTCGGGTAGCGACCGGTGACCTGCCAGCCGATGTGCTGGGCATCGGCGAAGACGATGTTCAGCGGCATCGCGCGGATTTCCCGGGTGGCTTCGAAGGCGGCATCCACCGACTGCGCACGGGACAGGTCGAAGAAGGCGTCGAGGCTCTTGTCGCGCTCGAACTGGGTGGTCTTCAGGGCCAGGCCGTAGCCAGTCTGCAAGGGCAGAGGCTGGAGCATGTGCTTGCGCTCGCCCAGTACCGAGTTGAGCAGCGGGCCGTTGCGAGTCTCGTACAGGGTTTCGCGGATGGGGCGCTGGCCCTTGATGAAGAAGGTCTCCTGGCGCTCCATCACCGGCAGCCACTGGCCGTCGGCCTGGTACATCAGGCGACTGCCCTCGCGCTTGATGCGTTCGAGGTAGATGTCCTGGTTGTCGCCCATGACCATGGTCATGCCCCAGGCCAGCTTGCCGTTGTACCCGGCCACCACGGCCGGCACGCCGGCCAGCGAAACACCGGCGGCCTGGTACTTGGGCGAGCGGATCTGCACGAAATTCCACAGCGACGGCATGCTCAGCGGCAGGTGCGTGTCGTTGGCCAGCAGGCTCTTGCCGCCACGGCTGCGTTCAGGGGCGATGGCCCAGTTGTTCGAGGCCGCGACACCCAGCATGTGCTGCTCGGCGATCTGCGCCGCGCTGCGGGCGATCGCCTGCAGACCGGGCAACTGGCCCTTGAGATCGAGGCCGGCGAGTTTCTCCGCCTCGGCGAAGGGCAGCGGTTCATCCGGATAGATCGGCAGCAGCCAGGGCAGCTTGTCGACGCCGACCTGCTGGGCCATCGTCAGCGCGGCGATTTCCTCCTGCAGGTTCACCGACAGGCCGAAGTTCAGCAGGCAGAACAGCAGCACCGAGTCCTCGGGTTTCCAGTACTCGGGGCGATAGCCGGATTCCGCCAGGTCCATCGGCAGGCGGTCGCGGTAGCGGAACAGGTAGGCATTGACGCCGCGTGCATAGACCTCGAAGAAGCGTTTCAGGCGCGGCGAGGCGTCGGCATAGAGCAGCTCCGCACTCTTCCTGAGGTTGACCGCGCGCATGAAGCGGTCCATCTCCAGCACGCCAGGGCCGGCCATTTCCGCCAGGCGACCCTGGGCCAGCAGGCGCATGCCGACCATCTGGCTGAGGCGGTCGCCGGCGTGCACGTAGCCCAGGGTGAACAGCGCGTCGTGAAAGGTGCCCGATTCGATCAGTGGCATGCCGAGGGCATTGCGCCGTACCGATGCGCTTTCCGCCACGCCCTGGATGCGCTCGATGCCGCGGGTCGGCGGCACGCTGTCGGCATAGCGGCTGTTGAGCAGTGACTGGCAGCCACCGAGCGTGGTCAGGGATGCGGCAAGGGTCAGGCGGGCCAGCGTGCGCATGGCGGATATCCTTGGACAGGGGATGAGGCCGGTCGGGTGTCGACCGGCCACGAAGTCGCCAAGGTAAAGAGGCCGTTGCGACCTGGCAAGAGGGCTCAGGCGTTCGGCTGAGTGCGCTTGAGCCCGTCATCGAGCAGCCAGCGTGCGGCCGTGCGGGCGGCGGCCTTGTGCTGCAGTTCCAGCTCGTTGAAACGCTTCTCGAAGCGCCGCCGCTGCTCCTTGTCCAGCGCCTTCCAGGCCGCATGGGTCGGTACGTCGGTGGTCGCCTCGAAGAGCAGGTGGAACACCTGGCAGCGGCTGTCGTTGCTGAGGTCGCTGTCGTAGTTGTCGAGCAGCACCTTGATGCGGATGGCGCCCTCGATCAGCGGCAGCTGCTCGTCGAGCAGGCTGCTGGCGAGGATGTTCAGGTCACCACCGAGGCGCTCCTGGCGTTCCTGGCGAGCCTCCTCCTGGGCCTGTTGCCGGGCCCAGACGCGGCGCCAGAGGTGCCAGGCATAGGCGGCCAGGGCGGCGATCAGCAGCAGGCCGGCGAGCAGCAGGGACAGGGTCACGGCGTGCATGCCCGGCTCAGGCGCCGTGGCACTTCTTGAACTTCTTCTGACTGCCGCAGGGGCAGGGATCGTTGCGGCCGACGTCCTTCAGGGCGTTGCGCACCGGCTCCTGATGGCCGTGGTTGCAATGCGGGCCGTGGACATGGCCATGGTCGTGGTGATCATGGTCATGGTTGCAGTCAGGGCCGTGGACGTGGGGTTGGTTGCTCATGAGGGTTACTCCGGGATGAAATCGCCGGGAATTATCTCGCCATTGCGCGACATGTGCACGCTGCGGCTGAAGAGCATGCCGGTCTTCACTTCACCCTTGAGGCTGTAGCGGATCGGCTGGTCGGGTTTTTCCAGCATCTTCACCACCTGGCGGACATGGCGCCACAGGTTGGTGCGCACCGGCACGTCGAAGCTGTGATGACCATTGGCGGGCACGGTGAACCACTCACTGGCAGAACCGTCGGCCAGGGGAATGTCGTTGAGGGTGACCGCGTATTCCAGACCGCGTACCGGCAGGCTGACGCTGTTGGGATTGTCGATGCGAAAGCGCAGGAGGAACTCTTGTTCGAGTAGCCTGGCCTTGATTACGTCCACCTTGATGAGTCGGACATCCGGGTCCTTGAATCCACCCGTCATCCAGGTGGAGCATCCTGCGAGGCCTGAAGCAAGGCCAAAAAACATCAGTAGGCTGATAATTCTTATCATTTGCGCCTGAGAAAACATTTCATACCCCCATTGCGGCTCAGTGTAACAAGCAAGCGCTTGGCTGCAACTGGGGTGAGTCATTATTTTCAAGGAGATACCGCCGTTGCCCGTTGAACATTTGTAAAGCGTGATGCACGGATGAGAAGCCGGCAGTGTCAGCGCAAAACAACCTGCGCCATACTGAGTCGTGAATAGGACAGGAGTGTGACCATGAGTCGCTACGAGATCGCCTTCTCCGGGCAGTTGGTGCCGGGGGCGCAGCTGGAGCTGGTCAAGGCCAACATGGCCAAGTTGTTCCAGGCCGATGCCCAGCGGATCGCCCAGCTGTTTTCCGGGCGTCGCATCGTGATCAAGAACAACCTCGACGCTGCGGCGGCGGAGAAGTACCGATCGACCCTGGAGCGGGCGGGGGCCCGTGTCGAAGTGATCGACATGGATATGCCGATCGAGGAAGTCGAACTGGCTCCACCACCACCCGCCGAACCGGCACCTGCGGCACCTGCTGCGGCACCTGCTGCGGCAGCGGCGTCCGGCGGGGCCACGGCGGGGCGGCTGCAGGTGGCGCCGCGTGACGAATACATGGCGGCGTTCAGCGAAGTGGATGCCCCGGACTTCGGTATCGCCCCGGTCGGGGCGGACCTGCAGGACGCCAAGCCGGATGCCGAGGCGCCGCGCGTGGACCTGTCGCAGTTCAGCCTGGCGCCGGTGGGCAGTGACATGGGGCAGGCCAAGGCCGACGCGGCGGCGCCACCGCCGGATACGTCACACCTCAAGCTGCAGGAATGAAGAAATGGGCCCGCATGTGCGGGCCCTGTCGTTTCAGCCAGTCTTGCACTGGGCCTTGGCGTCCTCGGGCTTGAGGTTGCGCACGGTGATGAAGAACAGTTCGCAGGTCTGCTGCTTGTCCGTCACCTGCCATTTCTGGGTGCAACTGGTCAGCGTCTGCTGCGGGTCATTGCCCGGGTTCTGGCCCATGCCGGCCTGCCAGCAGGCGGCACTGAGGTCCTGCCCCATGACCTTGATGCCGGTGGCGTTGGCCTTGGCTTCGCTGCCCTGGTTGTTGTCCGGGTCCGCCGCGTACCAGATGTAGCTCGGGTGGTTGGCGCCGAGCACCGACGTCTGCTGCCCGGGCGCCGAGGTGATCTGGCCAAGCCCCAGCACCGGCAGGGTCACGCCGTACTGCTGCTTGATCCAGTTCCGCACCGGGCTGCCGAAGGCAACCATGGGGAGGGTACCGTCACCCTTGCCGGCGGTGAGCTCGCCGACCATGCGCTGCTGGTAGGTATTGAAGTAGTTGTACACGCCTTCCAGCGTGCTCCCCGCACTGGCCGGTGCCGCGATGGGCGCGATGTCGACGATGGTCTGGTAGGCCGGCGTCTGCTGCACCGGCACGCCGTTGTAGCTGAGCAGCGACGCCCAGCGATCGGTGGTGTTGGAGCGCAGATAGTCCTGCGCCTGGGTCAGCGAATAGTCTGGCGGGAAGTGCAGCAGCTCGACGCTCTTGCGGTTCTCCAGTGCCATGCCCAGGGGCAGGAAGAAGTACCAGTTGTACTGCCACTTGCCGTCGCTGTTCAGCTGGCTGGCGCCCTTGTAGGCCAGGTCCCCGGCATCGAGCAGTTGCTGCAGCGGCTTGCCATAGCCGTCGGGAGCACCCTTGAAATCGGCCAGGATGCGCTCGCCGTGGCGGACCACGTTCACGCTGGCCTGCGGATAACCGTCCCGATCGAGGCTCTGGCGCAGGTAGTGCTCGACGGTCTGCTCCAGCGTCCAGTCGCGATAGCAGATCACGTTGCAGTTGTTCGGGTAGGCGAACAGCCGGCTGACGCGCTGGCTGTCGCCCAGGTCCACGGGTTCCCCCTGCAGCCCGCCGGGCTGAGTGGCGCAACCTATGAGCAGGCTCGCCAGAATGACCGTCAAACCACTTTTCTTGTGCATGGCTCTCTCCTTGTTGAGTGTCCTTGCGGACGCTTCAACTCAAGCAGAAAGCGCGAAGAAAGCCAGTCAGGCGCTCAGGAAGGGGGCGCAGCACTTCTTGAATTTCTGGCCGCCCTGGCAGGGGCAGGGGTCATTGCGCCCGGCCTTCAGGGGCACGGTCGGGTCGATGAAATACCAGCGGCCGTCGACCTGGACGAAGGCCGAGCATTCGCGATGACTGTGCTCGCCGTTGTCATCGTGCCAGCGGGCGACGAAGGTCACCTGGGCGTGCTCGGGCTTGCCACCGAACACTTCGCGTTGCTCCACCTCGAGGCCGAGCCAGGTGCTCTGTGCGCTCCAGGCTGCCATGGCGTCGCGGTCGAGTGCCTGTTGCTGGGCGGGCAGGGTGGTCGCCACCAGGTAGTCCACCAGGCCCAGGACGTACGCGCTGTAGCGCGAGCGCATCAGCAGCTCGGCGCAGGGCGCGGGGGTGCCGTCGTGATAGTGGCCACAGCACTGGCTCAGCGGGTTGCCGCTGCCGCATGGGCAGTTGGGATCGAGTGGGTCCATCGTCACCACCAGTACTTGCCGAAATTTTGTGGATTGGCCCAGAACTTTGCGTTCAACCAGTCGGGAACTTGCTTGTAATCGAGCAGATCATAGGTGAACAGATGCAGGGTCTGTCCCTCGCGCTGGAACTGTTCGCTGGCTTGCATGGCCAGGGCGAAGAAGTCGGTTTCCCGCCAGTCGCCCGCCTGCAGATCGACCAGCGCGGCGACCCGGCTGGCGTTCAGGTTGCGGATGCCACCGAGCAGTTGCAGTCCGTCGCGCTTGGGCAAGTGCTCCAGGCAGTCGACCAGCAGGGCCAGGTCGAAACGCTGTGCGGCCAGTTCCGGCGCCAGGGGCGCAGCCGCTGCGGTGGTGACCTGACACTGCGGATGCGCCTCTTTGAAGGCATCGACAGCGGGTAGCTCGCTGGCACCGAGCAGCAACAGCTTCTCGGGTGTATAACGGGCTAGCAGTGCGGCAATCGCCTGCTGTGGAGTACGGGAGCTAAGGCTGGCAGTCATCGAACTTCCTCGAAAAGTCTGCAAAGACTAACGTGGTGTCGATATCAGGCCTAGAGTGAGAGAAAATTATCCGTGCTATGCGCTATAGCTGGCGGATTGTACAACTCGTGTCTTTACTACTATTGAGTCGGTTATGGGCCGATGAACATTGGAGACCTAAAGTATGAGTATCACAAGGAACGCTGTACCCCTGATTCTGGCTAGTACCCTGCTGACCGGTTGTGCCGGTCTGCAGAAAACCGACTGGCCCACCTGCGCAGCCGTCGGTGGTGTGGGTGGTGCCGCGTTAGGGGCAATCGAAAGCTCGAGCTGGGCGGGTGGCGGTGCGCTGGTTGGCGCCGGCATGGGCGCGGCCTATTGCTGGGTCCACGGTGCCGAGGCGCAGCAGGTCGAAGTCGTCGAGGAAGTCGTCGTCGAAGAGATGGCGCCTGAGCCGGCCGAAGCCGTACGCGTCGAGCTGGACGTCAAGTTCGACTTCGACAAGGCGCAGGTCAAGCAGGAAAGCTACGGCGACATCAAGGCGCTGGCCGACTTCATGAAACAGTACCCGCAGACCAGCACCGTGGTTGAAGGTCACACCGACTCCGTGGGCAGCGATGCCTACAACCAGGGCCTGTCCGAGCGCCGCGCCGGTGCCGTTCGTGACGTGCTGGTCAACCAGTACGGTGTCGAGTCCAGCCGCGTACAAGCCGTGGGTTATGGCGAAAGCCGCCCGGTCGCCGACAACGCTTCTGCTGATGGCCGCGCCATCAACCGTCGCGTGGAAGCCGAGGTCGAAGCTCAGCCGTAAGGCACTTCGCCCCGTAGACGGCAGATGCGAACGAGCCCGGTCGGTGCGCAACCGACCGGGCTCGTTCTTGTGTGATCCCCGCCTGCCGTCTTTACTCCTGTATACCGGCATAACGCCGGTACACAGGAGACACCACCATGAGAACCCACCTTCTGAAGGTCATACCTTTTCTCTTGGTCAGCAGTGTTCTCTCTGGTTGTGCCACGACTTCCAGTACGGGAGACGCGCCGCTCAATCAAGGGAACTGGCCCCTGTGCAGTGCGATTGGAGCCCTGGCCGGTGGCGGCCTTGGTGCAATCGAGAGTTCTACCTGGGCAGCAGGCGGCGCCGTGGCCGGTGCGGTACTGGGTACCATCATCTGTTATGCGCAGGACGGCGACGAAGACGACGACGGCGTGTTCGATCGGCGTGATCGATGCCCGGGCACACCCGCTGGAACGCCGGTCCACCACAACGGTTGCCCGCTGCCGCAGTACCCGGCCAGTGTCGCCGAGGAACCACCCATGGAGCCGCAGGCTCAGGACGAAGTCATCGTGCTCAGCGATCTGGGCAACGTGCTGTTCGCCTTCGACTCCGCCGAGCTGACGGGCGAGGCGAAACGTTTGCTGGCGGATGTCGCGACGCGACTGACAGGCGCCAACCTGGTGGCGGTCAAGGTTGTCGGGCATACCGACAGCGTCGGCAGCGATGCGTACAACCAGGGCTTGTCCGAACGTCGTGCGCGCAGTGTTGCGGACTTCCTCGTCGCTCAGGGGGTGCCAGCCGACAAGCTCAGCACCGAAGGGCGTGGCGAGAGCCAGCCGGTGGCGGACAACGGCAGCGATGCCGGACGTGCGGAAAATCGTCGAGTCGAGCTGTACGTTTCCCGCTGATCGATACGACCTGGTGCCCCCGGTGCATTCGCCCCGGGGGCACGTCCGTCTGGGACAACGCCTGACAAAGTCCCGGAAAAAGACCCTTGCCGCTGGTGGTCGGCGCTGCGACCGGTTAACGTGCTGCGCTATCAGAAAGTCGCGAGCATGGGGGCGGGATGAAGTCATTGTTGACCGTGGGCAAGGCGCTGGTCTTGGTGTTCTGGGTGGTGTGTGGCGCGGCGCTGGCCAAGCGCTTCGGTGCACCGTTCGAGCAACTGCTCCTTGTGCTGGCCGCTGCCATGCTGCTCGTGCATGCGCTGCAGCTGTGGCTGTTCGCGGGCCTGCTGGTCGGGCGGGCCAACCCCTGGGGTGACCGGCTGCAGGTACTGCTGTTCGGCATCTTCCACCTGTATCCGATGAAAGCGACGAAGCAGCCCGCTCCCGTCGAGACGGCCTCGGTCGAGGAGGCTGCGCATGCGTAAGCTCGCCCTGTTGCTGTGCCTGTGCACGGGCGTCGCGCTGGCTGACAACCAGGTCAAGGTGCCTGCCAATGCGTTGATGCGCCTGCCTGTGGCCAGCGCCGCCCTGCAGCTGGACCGCCTGGAGGTCGCCGATCACGCGACGCTGATGATTCCGGCGAAGGTCACCGAGCTGCGTATCGGCACCCTGCTGATGGGGCGCGAGGCGCGCATCGGCGTGGCGCCGAGCGATCAGCCGCTGCGCCTGGAGGTTCAGGATGCCGATGTCGGCGCCGGCGCCTGGATCAGCGCCAAGGGCGCCGCAGGCACCTACAGCAAGGCCGCCACGCCTGGGCGGGAAATCAAGCTGAAACTGCACAAGCTGACGTTCGAGTCCCTGACCCTGGACGTGCGTGGCGGTCGCGGTGCGCCGGGTTACGCCGGGCTCGACGGTGCCCATGGCAAGCCGGGTGGTTGTACCTGGGGCCAGGCCAGTGCCGGCTACGATGGCCAGGACGGCACCGACGGGCATGCCGGCGCGGCGGGTGGCAACGTGGTGCTGGAAGTGCCGCACTATGTCGAGGTCGAGCGCCTGCAGGTGTTGCTCGACGGCGGCGAGGGTGGTGTGGCTGGCGCTGCAGGGCGGCCCGGCCACGGTGGCGCGGCCAAGGACTGCCTGCTCTATGGCGTCGATGGCGCCGCCGACGGCAACCCCGGCCAGCCGGGGCGCGCCGGCGCTGCAGGGCGCAGTGGCGCCGTGCAGGTCTTTCGTTTCTGAGGGACGCAGGCTGCCTGCGCCCAGCAGGCAGCCCGTTCGATCAGAAGCTCGGGCGCATCGCCACCAGCGTCATCAGCGCCAGGCCGACCAGCAGGTTGCTACCGACGATCTTGCGGATCTTCCCCAGTACCTCACCGCCGGCGGGCCAGTTCTCGGCCTCCACCGCGCGCCGCAGCTCCGGCAGCAGCAGGGCCTGGATACGCAGGAAGAGCGCGAGCATCACCAGGTACAGCCCCATCATGATGTGCACGTAGCGCGGCGCCGCGTCGAAACCGCCGTAGCTCAGGTGCAGCATGCCCACGCCGCTCAGCGGCAGCAGCAGTACCGCCAGCCAGACCCAGACGAAGAAGCGCTTGAACACGTTCAGCCACAGGCGCAGGCGGGCAGGCGGCTCCAGTGCGTCGACCGCTGCCGGGCGCAGGATCATCCAGGCGAAGAACATCCCGCCCACCCAGATGACGGCGGCCAGCAGGTGTAGCGCATAGAGTGGGGCGTAGGGGGTCATGCAGGGTCTCCAGAGGGTTCGGTTGACGGCTCGAGCTGCCCGATGTGCACGGGAGTCTGCGCCAGATCGATTGCCGCGTTATGATAGCGGCCGCTCCGCGAATACTGAAAATTTATCCAGCCTTTTTCGTTTCAGAATCCATGCTCAGTACCGAACTCAAGTCCCAGATTCAGGGCGCCTACTCGCGCTTCCTCGAGGCCAAGTCACTCAAGCCTCGCTACGGTCAGCGCCTGATGATCGCCGAAATCGCCAAGGTGCTCGGCACCATCAGGAGCGACGACGAGGGCAAGCGCCTGGGCGATCCCGCCGTGGTCGCGGTGGAGGCGGGTACGGGCACCGGCAAGACGGTGGCCTACAGCCTGGCGACGATTCCCACGGCCAAGGCGGCGGGCAAGCGCCTGGTCATCGCCACCGCCACCGTTGCGCTGCAGGAGCAGATCGTGCACAAGGATCTGCCCGACCTACTGCGCAACAGCGGTCTGAACTTCAGTTTCGCCCTGGCCAAGGGGCGTGGTCGCTACCTGTGCCTGTCCAAGCTCGATCACCTGCTGCAGGACGGCGCCGCGCAGAGCGCCACGGCGCAGCTGTTCGAAGAGGAAGGCTTCCGCATCGACGTCGATGAGCAGGGGCAGAAGCTGTTCACCGCGATGATCGAGAAACTCGCCGGCAACCGCTGGGATGGCGACCGCGACAGCTGGCCCGAAGAACTGGACGACAGCCGCTGGGCGCAGCTGACCACCGATCACAGCCAGTGCACCAACCGGCATTGCCCGAACTTCCAGCAGTGCGCCTTCTACAAGGCCCGCGAAGGCATGGGCAAGGTCGACGTGATCGTCACCAACCATGACATGGTGCTGGCTGACCTCGCGCTCGGTGGCGGTGCGGTGCTGCCCGATCCACGCGAAACCATCTACGTGTTCGACGAAGGTCATCACCTGCCGGACAAGGCCATCGGCCACTTCGCCCACTTCACGCGCCTGCGTTCGACCGCCGACTGGCTCACGCAGATCGATAAGAACCTGACCAAGCTGTTGGCGCAGAACCCGCTGCCGGGTGACCTCGGCCGGCTGATCGAGCAGGTGCCGGAGCTGGCGCGCGAGCTGAAGAGCCAGCAGCAGTTCATGTTCAGCGCCTGCGAAGAGGTCGCCGACTTCAAGGCCGGTGAGGACATGGAAGGGCGCGAGCGCCCGCGCCACCGCTTCGTCGGTGGGGTGGTGCCGGAGCACCTGACCGAGCTGGGGCTGGAACTGAAGAAAGGTTTCTCCAAACTCAACGACCTGTTCACCGGCGTCACCGAGTTGCTCAAGGAAGCGATGGACGGCGAGGGCGCGGTCGGCATCGCCAGCCACCAGGCCGAGGAGTGGTACCCGCTGTTCGGCAGCCTGATGGCGCGCGCCAAGGGCAACTGGGAGCTGTGGCTGGCCTTCACCGCCGAAGACCCGGAAGAAAGCCCGCCGATGGCGCGCTGGCTGACCCTGGCCGACAGTGGCGCGCTGTTCGACATCGAAGTCAACGCCAGCCCGATTCTCGCGGCGGAAACCCTGCGCCGCAACCTGTGGAACGTCGCCCACGGCGCCCTGGTCACCTCGGCCACGCTCACCGCGCTGGGCACCTTCGACCGCTACCGCATGCGTGCCGGGCTGCCCAAGGTGGCGGTCACCGCCATCGTGCCGAGCCCCTTCCATCACGCCGATGCCGGCGTGTTGCGCGTGCCCGACCTCAAGGCCGACCCGCGCGAGGCGGCCGTGCACACCGCAGCCATCGTGCGCGAGTTGCCGGCGCTGGTCGCGGGCAGTCGCGGCACCCTGGTGCTGTTCTCCTCGCGCAAGCAGATGCAGGACGTGTTCGACGGCCTGGATCGTGACTGGCGCAAGCGGGTGTTCATCCAGGGCAACCTGTCCAAGCAGGAGACGCTGAACAAGCACAAGGCGCGTGTCGACTCCGGCGAGGAGAGCGTGTTGTTCGGCCTGGCCAGCTTCGCCGAGGGCGTCGATCTGCCAGGTGCCTACTGCGAGCATGTGGTGATCGCCAAGATTCCCTTCGCCGTGCCCGATGACCCGGTCGAGGCCGCGCTGGCCGAGTGGATCGAGGCGCGGGGTGGCAACCCGTTCATGGAAATCGCCGTGCCGGATGCGTCGCTGCGCCTGGTACAGGCCTGCGGCCGCCTGCTGCGGACCGAGGCCGATCGCGGCACCATCACCCTGCTGGACCGACGCGTGGTGACCCAGCGCTACGGCAAGGCGATTCTCAATGCCTTGCCCCCCTTTCGTCGGGAAATCCAGTGAGCGCCTGACTGTCGGCTGTAGCGCACGGGTCCGGAAGAGTCCGGGCCAGCGCCGAGTCGCCCGCGTGCCCCGCGTAACATCGACGGCCAGCGGTTCCCAACGGCGGCGGGGGCTGGAACAATGCAGGCAATTTCGTTCAAGGAGACAGATGTGCAGGTTCAGGGCTATTTCGACTTGCGTTTCGAGGCGGTGAGGGATGCCTTCGCCAGCCTGTTCGAGGACTCCCAGGAGCGCGGCGCGGCGCTCTGCGTGCAGATTGGCGGCGAAACCGTGCTGGATCTGTGGGCCGGGGTGATGGACAAGGACGGCCAGCAGGCCTGGCACAGCGACACCATCGCCAACCTGTTCTCCTGCACCAAACCCTTCGCGGCGGTCGTCGCGCTGCAACTGGTGGGCGAGGGCAAGCTCGACCTGGATGCGCCGGTGGCGCGCTACTGGCCGGAGTTCGCCGCCGCCGGGAAAGAGCGCATCAGCGTGCGCCATCTGCTCTGTCACCAGGCCGGTTTGCCGGCGTTGCGCCAGCCGTTGCCGGCCGAAGCCCTGTATGACTGGCAGACCATGACCGCCGCGCTGGCCGCCGAACAGCCTTGGTGGCCGTTGGGCGAGGGGCACGGCTATGCGCCCATCACCTATGGCTGGCTGATCGGCGAGCTGATCCGTCGGGTGGAAGGGCGTGGCCCGGGCGAGAGCATCGCCGCCCGTATCGCCAGGCCGCTGGGCCTGGATTTTCATGTCGGCCTGGCCGACAGCGAGTTCGATCGCGTCGCGCACATCGCCCGCGGCAAGGGCAACCTGGGCGATGCCGCCGCGCAGCGCCTGCTCAAGGTGATGATGAGCGATGCCAGCGCCATGAGCACGCGCTCGTTCACCAATCCGCCATCGATCATGACCAGCACCAACAAGCCGGAGTGGCGGCGCATGCAGCAACCGGCGGCCAACGGCCACGGCAATGCCCGCAGCCTGGCCGGCTTCTATGCCGGCTTGCTCGACGGCAGCCTGCTGGACAGTGAGCTGCTCGGCGAAATGACCCGCGAGCACAGCCTGGGTGACGACAAGACCCTGCTGACCCGCACCCGTTTCGGCCTCGGTTGCATGCTCGACCAGCCCGAGGTAGCCAATGCGACCTACGGCATGGGCGCCGGCGCCTTCGGCCACCCCGGTGCCGGCGGTTCCAGCGGCTTTGCCGATCCGCAGCGCGACCTCGCATTCGGCTTCGTCATCAATAATCTAGGACCGTTCGTCTTGATGGACCCTCGAGCGCAGAAACTTGCGCAACGGGTTGCGGACTGTATCTGATCGAGCGGCTAGACTTGCGCCATTCGTTCAGTACCACCCATAACAAACCGACCATTAGAAACTTGTGCGACCTCGGGGGCTTCATGCGCGCCAACAAGATTTTTGCCTTTACCTGCTGCCTGCTGATTGCCGGCTGCGCGGGCTCGGAGAAGAAAGAGGTCGCCAAGGCGGCCGTGATGCCGCCACCGCAGGTGACCCGTGCCTGGCTCGACGAGTACGAGCCGCGCGTGCGTGACGCCGTCAAGGACAGCGCATTCGAGTTCGAGCGGCGCGACAACCTGCTGGTCGTCACCGCGCCGGTGAAGGGCTCGTTCAACCCGGACCGTCCGCAGATGCTGCTGCCGGCCAGCCTGGGCCCCATCACCCGGGTCGCCAAGCTGCTCGAGGCCGACAACGACATCGCCGTGGTGATACTCGGCCACGCCGACAGCAGCGGCGATGCCTCGCTGAACCGCGACCTCAGCCAGCAGCGCGCGCGTGCCGTGACCTCCATCTTCCGCCTCAGCGGCCTCAAGCAGAACCGCCTGCAGGTCATGGGCCTGGGTTCGGACATGCCGCGTGCCGCCAACGACAGCGCAGCCGGGCGTGCGCTCAACCGTCGTGTGGAAATCCTCCTGACCTCGCGTGACACCATGCAGGGGCTGATCGCCAAGTACAGCCAGCCGGCCAAGGCCGGCCTGAAGGATGGGCCCAAGGTAGCTGCCGCAGATCAAGGAAAACTGGGCAAGTCAGAGTAAGCTTGGCGGCATTTCCCACCTGTTGAGGGTGTATCCGCAACCCGCTGGCGACAGCGCCGAGGGTTGCGGCAGGCGCCCCGAGGAACTGCCATGACCCAGACACTGGCCGATATGCGCCGTGACTACACCCGCGACGGCCTGAGCGAAGCCCAGGCCCCGCTGGAACCCTTCACCCTGTTTCGTCAGTGGTTCGACGATGCCGTGAAGACCGAGCAACTGCCGGTCGAACCCAACGCCATGACCCTGGCCACCGTGGACGAGCAGGGCCGGCCGCACTGCCGCGTATTGCTGCTCAAGGGCCTCGACGAGCGCGGCTTCACCTTCTTCAGCAACTACGAAAGTGCCAAGGGGCGCCAGCTCGCGGCGCGCCCGTTCGCCGCCATGACGTTCTTCTGGCCCAGCCTGGAGCGCCAGGTGCGCATCGAAGGCCGGGTAGAGCGCGTCACTCCCGCCGAGTCCGATGGTTACTATCAGGTTCGTCCGCTGGGCAGCCGTATCGGCGCCTGGGCGTCGCCGCAGAGCCGGGTGATCCGTGATCGCGCCGAACTGGAAGGGCTGCTCACGGAAACCGAACGGCGCTTTCTCAACCAGGCCCCGCACTGCCCGCCACACTGGGGTGGCTATCGCCTGCTGCCGGAGCGCATCGAATTCTGGCAGGGCCGCCCGAGCCGCCTGCATGACCGACTCAACTACCGCCTGCAGGGCGAGGCCTGGATTCGCGAACGCCTGGCGCCCTGAGGGGGGCAGGGTTCGTTTACTGAATAGCAAAACGCTTGGTCTGGAGAGGGTGGGGAGCTACTTTCGGCCAGAAGCGGCCTTTGAGGTGGTTGCTGCGTGTGACGGCTTCTGGCTGGTTCCTGTAACTTCCCTACCCCAACCTTACTTAAAGAGCGCCCTATTCATCGTCTTCATTTGCGGCCTCGTTGGAAAATGCTTTACCTTGGGTAACTTCTAAACCCTCCCGATATAGCATTGGAACTTTCCATGTGTTCCGGCCGCGTATTTCCTCAAGGAAGCCTATTTCCTTTAGATGTCTTATGGCCCTGTTAAGGTCTTCATCTGCCATACCAAGCATCGAACTCAAGGATGCGAGGTTCTGCTCAGCCTTAGCACCTCGGAATTTGTCTATACGGCTAGCGGTTTCTACTCCAGCCTCTGCCATCAAGGTGTCCTCAACGCGTTGAGCGCTAAGTCTCACTTGAGCTGCTTTAATTGCGTCAGAAGCAATCAGAAATCTTTCGGCTTCTAAAGTTCTTGGCGTTCTGGCGTCCGCGCGTATTTGTTCTTCACGGGCCATCTCAACTAAATCGATCAGATTTCTCGGGGGACGGACATCATTGCCGTCACGTATCCTCGACATTATCCAATTTAGTGTCGTAGGTTTTCGTTCTGCCTGGTCAACTTTGGGAGGGAATATCTGATAAAAGATCTGCTCATCAGTAGAGTTATTTCCAGATATTTTTTCAATAAACTTCTCTCCATCCTTGATCCTTCGAGTCAGGAGATTCAATAAATCGGCTTCATCCCAGATGATTTCTTTTTTTCTTGCGTTGATATGGGTTAGGTTGACGAATCCATCTCCGATAATTCTACGAAATAGGTCGCGCCGTACGAACAGTTTTAAACGGAATTGGTCAAACTCCCAAAGGTCAAGATATGTCCTTAGCAGTGCACGTAGCGCTGGGATCTCAATATCTGGAAAGCCCTGAAAAGCTTCGTCAAGGCGATCCATTGCCACCCAGACTTTAACATCTAGCTCTTTGAGGCAGTCGTTTAATAGATTCAAAGAGTTTTCGTGGGGTATTTCCTTTACAGGAGCCTCCTCATTTCTCCCGAAATGCAATCTCGGTATTACTATGGGTACCCCGGTCTCAGAGATGCTCATCTCCATCTCTGCGGATGTTGGGGAGAAAACCCTTTGAATAGAGTTGATGATCTTGCTGAAGATAGTTGCAGGCTTATCATCAGCGGACCGTAACCCTGTATCGGTCAACAGATTTTCTAGTTTAATAAACGCCGGCGTTACGGCCTCTCCAACGATGCCGAGAGCCCAATTTCCAATCAGGGAAAGAAAGTAGGCTTTCCATAAAGAGGAATATTGCCCCTCAGTTAATTGCTCTTGCTGTACAAGCTTCTGAAATATCGGGCTGCCAGACAGATTGAAGCCCGGCAAAACTTCGATACCTTTTAATTCAGGTAGACTGGCATATCGCTTCTGAAGAATGCGATATACGGCTGTTTTGCCCGTGCCTTTGTCGCCCGCAATAATATCTGCGCGATCACTGATTAGCGAGTTGAATGCTTCGTTTTCTACAAAGTACTTCTCTAGTGATTGGTCAAACTCAGCAACAGAGTTTCCTACGTCTAGTAGATTTAAGACTTCCCGTGTATCAGTAGTAGTGTTCATGCTGATCTCCATAGACGCATGTACAAATCAGTTTGCTAATCGCTTTCTGCCTGAATTCCGGTCCGGGCGCAACAAAATAGTGCTGTTTGGGAGCGAGGGGCGTCCCCTGTCAGCCTCTGGGGCTGTACATCGTGCCAAAATGTAGAATTAGCCCAGCACAAGCGCCCGCTCCTGGCCGGTTGCCGCCGGTCTGCGCGCTACCTTATCCGCATATGCCAGCGATTTCCCCCCGCCTTCACAGCTACCGCCGAGCATGCCGGCTGCCAATGGGGCTGTATGCGAGGAGCACATGAGATACCCTTGCGCCACGAATCAACCAGAGCGCTGTGAACCGAACGATGGGTTTTGAACAACTAGCCGAACTGCGTGACCGCCTGCGGGCGGAAAAACAGCAGGCCGAACCTGAAAGTGCCAAGCCGCAGAAGCGCAAGGCACCGCAGAAAACCAGGGCACCGAAAACCAAGGCACGCGAGCAGGATCCGGCCGTCGAGGCGATCTGGCGACTGCAGAAGCATTTCCCCTTGGCCTTCCCGGTCAATCCGGCGCCCAAGGTGCCGCTGAAAGAGGGCATCCTCAAGGATGCCGAGCAGCATCTGGCGTTGCTCGGCATCAGTCTCGAGCAGCTCAAGCTGGGCATCGCCGCCTGGTGCCGGGGCGGGCGCTACTGGTCTGCGATGACCGAGAACGCGCCGCGCCTGGATCTCCAGGGCCAGCCGGTCGGCATGGTGACGGCGGCGCAGGCACTGCATGCCCGGCAGCAGGCCCGGCGGCAGCGCATGGAGGCCCGGCGCGCCCAGGCCAAGGCGAAGGCGCCGGCGGCTGACGAGGCTGTCGAGGCCGCTGCGCAGCCTGACGAGGCGTAAAGCTCCGGCAATCCGGGCTTGCCTCGGGTTCTGCGGCGCATCGTGAAGCGCCGCTGATGTGCCTACAATGACGGCCTCAATCGCGAGGCCGCTTCCGATGCTCGAACTCGATTCCACCCTGGCGCAGCACATCGTCGACCGCGCCATGGCCATCCTGCCGCACAACATCAACGTCATGGATGCCCAGGGGATGATCATCGGCAGCGGAGACCCCAGTCGTCTGCATACGCGGCACGAGGGCGCGCAGCTGGTGCTGGCCAATCGTCGCGTGGTGGAGATCGACGCGCAGGCGGCCGCGTGCCTGCGTGGGGTCAAGCCCGGGGTGAACCTGCCGCTGCTGCACGCCGAGCGCCTGATCGGCGTGCTCGGCATCACCGGCGAGCCCGAGCTCGTGAGGCCCTACGCCGAGCTGGTGCGCATGGCTGCGGAGATGCTCGTCGAGCACCGGGTGCTGCAGGCGGAGCGGCATTGGCAGCGCCATCAGCAGGAGGCCTGGCTGCGCCAGTTGCTCGACCCGCATCTGCGCCTCGCCAGCCTCGAAGCCGATGCCGAGCGCCTCGCCCTGCAGCTCTCCTGGCCGCGGCAGATCTGCCTGCTGCAGCTCGACGCCGACGGCGACCCGCTGCCACGCCAGGCGCGCCTGCTGGCCAGCCTCGGTGGCAAGAGCGATCACCTGATCGCCCCGCTTGGACGTGACGAGCTGCTCTGGTGCCGGCCGTTCAGTGCGAGCCGGGATGACCGGGCCTGGCTGGCCCAGGCCGACGAGCGCGAATGGGGCGTGCGCTCCCTGACGCTCAGCGATCCGCTGCACGACCTGGCCGAATTGCGCCAGGCCAGCCTGGTCCTGCGTGACCTGCAGGCCTACGGTCAGGCGCGCTTTCCCGAGCGCCGGCTGTTGCGCCTGGACGAGCTGCGCCTGCCGACGCTGCTGTATGCCCAGCGCCACAGCTGGTTGTTGCAGGGCTGGCTGGCTCCCTTGCGCAGCGTGCTGGCGCAGGACCCCCAGGGAACCCTGCGCACCACCCTGGAGGCCTGGTGCGCGCATGACGGTCAGGTACAGACCTGTGCCCAGGAACTGGGCATTCACCGCAATACCCTGCGCTACCGCCTGGAGCGCATCGCCGAGCTGAGCGGCCTGGACCTCAATCGCCTGGATCAGCGCCTGCAGCTGTCGTTGGGCCTGGGCCTGCTGGAGCCGGAGGCCTTGGCCGCGGCGCCGACGAGCGAATAGGCGGCCGGCAGGGCGATGCGGCTTTGTGCGCCCGCACAGGCCGGTGGCGTTCGTCAGCATTGTTTTGGTGCCTGCGCACAGGGCGAGGGGAGTGGTGGCTGAGCCACAATGAGGCGCCTGTCGGCACTTCCACTCGGGCGTCGCGCCCGCCATAACAACAATGAGGAGACTGGTCATGGGCCTGGTCCTGATTCTGGTGGCACTGATCGCGTTCATCGTGCTGTCCACTACCCGTTTGAAACTGCACCCCTTCCTGGCATTGCTGGCCGCTGCCCTGATCGCCGGCTTCGCCTATCAGTTGCCTGGCAACGAAATCATCAAGACCATGACCGCCGGCTTCGGCGGCATTCTCGGCTACATCGGCATCGTCATCGTCCTTGGCACCATCATTGGGGTGATCCTCGAACGCAGTGGCGCGGCGATCACCATGGCCGAGACGGTGATCCGTCTGCTGGGTCAGCGTTTCCCCACGCTGACCATGTCGATCATCGGCTATCTGGTATCGATCCCGGTGTTCTGCGACTCCGGCTACGTCATTCTCAACTCGCTGAAGAATGCCCTGGCGGCGCGCATGAAAGTCTCGGTGGTGGCCATGAGCGTGGCACTGGCGACCGGTCTGTATGCCACCCACACCTTCGTGCCGCCGACGCCGGGGCCGATCGCCGCAGCCGGTAACCTGGGCCTCGAAGCCTCCCTGGGGCTGGTGATCCTGGTCGGCCTGCTGGTCGCTGCGGTCACCGCCGTGGCCGGTATGCTGTGGGCCAACCGGTTCCTCAAGCAGAACGACCATGAGCTGCTGGAGGAGGCGCCCAGCGAGCTGCTCGCCGAGGATGTCGACTTCGACGCCCTGCGCGCCCGCTACGGCAAGCTGCCCAGCGCCTGGCAGGCGTTCTCGCCGATCTTCGTGCCGATCCTGCTGATCTGCCTGGGCTCGCTCGCGGCGTTCCCGAGCAAGCCTTTCGGCACCGGCGCGTTCTTCGACGTGCTGAGCTTCCTCGGCCAGCCGGTCGCCGCCTTGCTGGTCGGTCTGGCCCTGGCCTGCACCCTGCTCAAGGGGGAAGGCAAGCGTCAGCAGTTCCATGATCATGTCGCCCACGGCCTCAAGGAAGCGGCGCCGATCCTGCTGATCACCGGTGCCGGCGGTGCCTTCGGTGCCGTGCTCAAGGCCACGGCGCTGACCGCTTACCTGGGCGACACCCTGTCGGCCCTGGGTATCGGGCTGTTCATGCCGTTCCTGGTGGCGGCCGCGCTGAAAAGCGCGCAGGGCTCCTCGACCGTGGCGCTGGTCACCACGTCGGCCATGGTCGCACCGCTGTTGGGCAACCTGGGCCTGGACAGCGAGATGGGCCGGGTGCTCACCGTGATGGCCATCGGCGCTGGCGCGATGACCGTCTCGCATGCCAACGACAGCTTCTTCTGGGTGGTGACCCAGTTCAGCCGCATGAAAGTCGCCACCGCGTATCGCGCCCAGACCATGGCGACCCTGATCCAGGGCCTGGCCGGCATGGCAGCGGTGTGGCTGCTCAGCCTGGTTCTGCTGTAATCCGCTTTACCGGCGGGTGGCTGCGGCGCACCCGCCTCCTTCCGAGGTTCTAGTCATGAAAATCGTCATCGCTCCCGACTCCTTCAAGGAGAGTCTCAGTGCGCCCGATGTCGCCGCGGCCATCGCCCGTGGCTGGCAGCAGGTATTCCCCGACGCCGAGTGCCTGCTGCGGCCAATGGCCGATGGCGGCGAGGGCACGGTCGATGCGCTGCTCGCCGCCGTTGGCGGTGAGCGCCGCGAGTGCCGGGTCCGGGGTCCCATGGGCGAACCGGTCGTGGCCCATTGGGGCTGGCTGGGGGAGGGCACGGCCGTCATCGAGATGGCGGCGGCCAGCGGCCTGCACTGGGTGCCGCGCGAGCAGCGTGATGCACGCCTGGCCAGCAGTTACGGCACCGGCGAGCTGATCCGCGAGGCGCTGGATGCCGGCGCCACGCGCATCATCCTCGGCCTGGGCGGGAGCGCCACCAACGATGCCGGCGTCGGCCTGCTGCAGGCCCTGGGCATGCGCTTTCTCGATGCGCAGGGGCGCGACCTGGCGCCGGGCGGCGCTGCCCTGGCCGAGCTGGACCAGCTGGACCTGAGCAGCCTGGATGCGCGCCTGCTGAATGTGCAGATCGACGTCGCTGCCGATGTCGACAACCCGCTCTGCGGTCCGCGGGGCGCCTCTGCGGTGTTCGGGCCGCAGAAGGGCGCGACGCCCGAACATGTGGCGCAGCTCGATCAGGCGCTGGGGCGTTTTGCCCGCGTCACCGCGTCGACCCTGGGGGAGGATCACGCCGAGTTCCCCGGTGTGGGTGCCGCCGGTGGCCTGGGGTTCGCCGCGCGGGGGTTCCTCAAGGCCGGCTTCCGTCCGGGCATCGAGCTGGTGGCCGAGCTGTCCGGGCTGGCGGCTGCCGTGCAGGGCGCGGACCTGGTGATCACCGGGGAAGGGCGGATGGATGCGCAGACGCTGCACGGCAAGACGCCGGTCGGTGTGGCCCGCGTCGCGCGTGCAGCCGGCGTGCCGGTGATCGCCTTGTCCGGCAGCCTGGGTGACGACTACCAGGCGCTGTATGACGCCGGCATCGAAGCCGCGTTCAGCCTTGCTCCGGGGCCCTTGTCGCTGGAGCAGGCCATGGCCGGCGCCGCCGCCGAGCTGCAGGCACGCACCACGGATATCGCCAGGCTCTGGCGCCTGGCGCGGGCGTAGCGCCACGAACCTAACTGAACTCTGTCTGTCTGAGGCTACTATTGTTCAGGCTTTGCCGTGACAGTTGCGCGTGCCCGGCGTCTAATGGATCGAGATATCTCTGGAGGAATTGCTATGCGTAAACCCACTCTGCTCATGACTTCGCTGGCGGCGCTGCTGGCCCTAGGCGGTTGCGCATCGAGCCTGACTGGCGATACCTACAGCCGTGACGAGGCGCGCGCGGTACAGACCGTGCGCATGGGTACCATCGAGTCGCTGCGACCGGTGAAGATCGAAGGCACCAAGACGCCCATCGGCGCGGGTGCGGGTGCGGTGATCGGTGGCGTTGGCGGCAGTGGTCTCGGCGGCGGTCGCGGCAGCGCCGTGCTGGCGGTGATCGGTGCGGTGGCCGGCGGCCTGCTCGGTGCAGCCGCAGAGGAAGGCCTGACCCGTACCCAGGGCGTGGAGATCACCGTGCGCGAAGACGACGGCACCCTGCGCGCCTACGTGCAGGAAGTCGAGCCCAATGAGATCTTCCGTGTCGGCGAGCGCGTGCGCATCATGACCGTCAACGGAACCAGCCGCGTCGCTCACTGAGGACGCCGTTTCAACCGACCGGAGCCGCCTCGGGCCGCTCCGGTTTTTTGTGCCTGCCATACTGGACGACGCGCCGTCGTGTGGCGGTCAGCGATGCGCGCATCGCTATCCGCAACGGCTGATAGGCGCGGCGCAGAGCGGTGATAGAGAAAGACGCGTATTCACCTGCTGGTGCGTTTAGTAATAATTCAATGCATGACGATGCGTCGATAGGTATGGATAATCGGCGGTTATTCTTGTCGCGACAACGACTTAGCTGATTCGTTGTGGTGCGGGGTTCGTCACCGTCAGGGAGTTGCGACTCCAATTCTCGTCGCTGGTCGTGGTCGACTGGCGTGCCTGCTAAAGGGGTTTTGCCGATGGCGCTTGCGCTGATCATAGCCTTGCCGTTTCTGGGCGTTTTTCTACCGGTGCTGGCCGAGCGGCTGGGCCGCTCGGCGTGCGCCGTGGCCGCCGCGCTGCCGCCGCTGGTGGCGCTGGTGCTGCTGTTCAGTCTGCAGCCTGGCGTGTTCGCCGGCGAGGTCCTGCGCGTCAAGCTGGAATGGCTGCCGCAACTGGGGCTGAACCTGAGCCTGCGTCTCGACGGTCTGGGCTTCCTCTTCGCCCTGCTGATCCTCGGTATCGGCCTGCTGGTGATCCTCTACGCACGCTACTACCTGTCCAAAAGCGAGCCGATGGGGCGCTTCTTCGGCTTCCTGCTGCTGTTCATGGGCGCCATGCTCGGTGTGGTGCTGTCGGAAAACCTGCTGCTGATGCTGGTGTTCTGGGAGCTGACCAGCCTTTCGTCCTTCCTGTTGATCGGTTTCTGGGGGGCACGTTCCGACGCTCGCAAGGGCGCACGCATGGCCCTGGCGGTCACCGGTGGCGGTGGTCTGGCGTTGCTTGCCGGTATCCTGCTGATCGGCCATATCGCCGGCAGCTTCGAGCTGTCCCAGGTGCTGGCAGCCGGTTACGCGATTCGTGCCCATGAGCTGTATCCGGTCGCGCTGATCCTGGTGCTGCTGGGCGTGTTCACCAAGTCGGCGCAGTTCCCGTTCCACTTCTGGCTGCCGCATGCCATGGCGGCGCCGACGCCCGTCTCGGCCTACCTGCACTCGGCGACCATGGTCAAGGCCGGGGTGTTCCTGCTGGCGCGCCTGTATCCGGCACTGGCCGGCTCCGAGTGGTGGTTCTACCTGGTCAGCCTGACCGGTCTGGCGACCCTGCTGGTGGGGGCCACCCTGGCGTTGTTCCAGCATGACCTCAAGGGCCTGCTGGCCTATTCCACCATCAGCCACCTGGGCCTGATCACCCTGCTGTTCGGTCTCGATACGCGCCTGGCGGCGGTGGCGGCGGTGTTCCACATCATCAACCACGCCACCTTCAAGGCCTCGCTGTTCATGGCCGCCGGCATCATCGACCACGAGACCGGCAGCCGCGACATGCGGCGTATCAACGGCATGTGGAAGTACATGCCGCATACGGCGATGCTGGCGATGGTGGCGGCTTCGGCGATGGCCGGGGTGCCGTTGCTCAACGGCTTCCTGAGCAAGGAGATGTTCTTCACCGAGACGCTGCACCAGCACCTGCTCGGCAGCTTCAACTGGGTGATCCCGGCGGCGGCGACCCTGGCCGGCGTCTTCTCGGTGGCCTACTCGCTGCGCTTCATTCATGACGTGTTCTTCAACGGCGAGCCGATCGACCTGCCGAAGTACCCGCCGCACGAGCCGCCGCGCTACATGAAGGTGCCGGTGGAAGTGCTGGTGTTCCTCTGCCTGCTGGTCGGCGTCGTACCGGCCTACACCGTGGCACCGCTGCTGGCGTCTGCCGCGTCCGCCACCCTGGGCGGCGACCTGCCCGAGTACAGCCTGTCGATCTGGCACGGTTTCAACCTGCCACTGATCATGAGCGTGGTCGCGCTGGTGGGTGGTGTTCTCGTCTATGCCCTGCGCAAACCGCTGTTCCGCTGGTACGCCGGGATGCCCCGGGTGGATGCCAAGCTGGTCTTCGAGCGCATGGTGATGAGCCTGTTCGTCAGCGCCACGGCGTTCACCCGTGGCCTGGAGAACGGTTCGCTGCAACGCTACATCGCCTACCTGCTCGGCGCTGCCATCGTGGTGGTGGTGCTGGCGCTGGGGCCGCTGCCGGAGCTGAGTGGCTCGGTGCCGATGCAGCCGATCGACGGCATCACCGCGCTGGGCCTGGCGATCATGGTCATGGCCGGGCTGGCCACGGTGATCTTCCACCGCCAGCGCCTGGCCGCGCTGGTGATGCTCAGCGTGGTGGGGCTGATGGTGGCGCTGGCCTTCGCCCGCTACTCGGCGCCGGATCTGGCGCTGACCCAGCTGTCGGTGGAGGTGGTGACCATCATCCTGCTGATGCTGGCGCTGTTCTTCCTGCCGGCGCAGACGCGCGTCGAGTCCAGCAGCATGCGCGCCCTGCGCGACTTCAGCCTGGCCATCGGCAGCGGGGTGATGGTGGCCATGCTGGCCTTCGCCGTGCTGACCCGCCCGTACACGAGCATCGCCGACTACTTCCTGGCCAACAGCGTCTCCGGTGGCGGCGGTACCAACGTGGTCAACGTGATCCTGGTGGACTTCCGTGGCTTCGATACCCTGGGCGAGATCAGCGTGCTGGCGATCGCAGCGGTGGGCATCTATGCCATGCTCGACGGCCTGCGCCTGTTCCAGCCCAACGCCGACGCCGAGGGCCGCAGCTGGGCGCGTGACCGCCACCCGCTGATCCTCGCCACGCTGTCGCGCGTGCTGCTGCCGATGGCGCTGCTGATCTCGGTGTTCATCTTCCTGCGTGGCCACAACCTGCCGGGCGGCGGCTTCATCGCCGGCCTGATCACGGCCGTGGCGCTGATCCTGCAGTATGTCGCCAGCGGCGTGCAGTGGACGCAGTCGCGCCTGCCTTTGAACTATCACCGCATGGCCGGTGGCGGCGTGCTCATCGCCACGGCCACCGGGGCGGGCAGCTGGCTGTTCGAGCGTCCGTTCCTGACCTCGGCGTTCGGCCATTTCCACATTCCACTGGTGGGTGAGATCGAGCTGGCCACGGCCATGCTCTTCGACCTGGGCGTCTATCTGACTGTGGTCGGGTCGACCCTGCTCATCCTCGCCAACCTGGGCAAGCTGACCCAGGAAAAGCCCGGACAGGAGGTACTCTGATATGGAAGCGCTGTTTGCCGTGGCGCTCGGCATCCTGACCTCGAGCGGCGTGTATCTGCTGCTGCGAGCTCGCACCTTTCCGGTGGTCATGGGGCTGACCCTGATCTCCTACGCGGTCAACCTGTTCCTCTTCGCCATGGGACGCCTGCAGGGCGGTGCGTCCAGCGTGATCGGGCAGGGCAGCCGCTATGTCGACCCGCTACCCCAGGCGCTGGTGTTGACCGCCATCGTCATCGGTTTCGCCATGACCGCGTTCGTCGTGGTGCTGGCCCTGCGCAGCGTCGGTGAACTGAGCACCGACCATGTCGATGGCCGGGAGCAGCATCGATGAATCATGCGTTGATCCTTCCCATTCTTCTGCCGCTGCTGGCCGGCAGTCTGCTGCTGGTGGCCGCTCGCCTGGACATGCCGCGCAAGCGCGTGCTGTCGGTCGGCGTGACCACGCTGCTGGTGCCGCTGAGCTTCTGGCTGCTGGCGTTGGCCGACCAGGGCACGATCCAGGTCTATGCCCTGGGTAACTGGCAGCCACCGTTCGGCATCGTGCTGGTACTGGACCGCCTCAGTGCGTTGATGCTGGTGGTGACATCGGTGCTGGCGCTGTTCGCGGTGCTCTACGCGATGCGTGGCGACGACGAGCGCGGGCGCAACTTCCATGCGCTGTTCCAGTTCCAGTTGCTGGGTATCAACGGGGCGTTCCTCACCGGCGACCTGTTCAACCTGTTCGTGTTCTTCGAGATCCTGCTGATCGCGTCCTACTCGCTGCTGCTGCACGGTGGCGGCAAGGATCGCGTGCGTGCCGGGCTGCACTACGTGGTGCTCAACCTGGTCGGCTCGGCGTTCTTCCTGATCGCCGTGGGCGTGCTGTATGGCGTCACCGGCACGCTGAACATGGCCGACATGTCGCTGCGCGTCGCCTCCGCCGGCGCCGACCATGCGCCGCTGATCGGTGCGGCCAGCATGTTGCTGCTGGTGGTGTTCGGCCTCAAGGCCGCGTTCCTGCCGCTGTACTTCTGGCTGCCGCGTGCCTACGCCTCGGCGACCGCGCCGGTGGCGGCGCTGTTCGCGATCATGACCAAGGTTGGTCTGTACTCGATTCTGCGGGTCTACACCCTGGTCTTCGGGGACGAGAGCGGCAACCTCTCGCACCTGGTCCAGGAGTGGCTGTGGCCGCTGGCCCTGCTGACCCTGGCGCTGGGCGCCGTCGGCGCGTTCGCCTCGGTGACGCTGCAGGGCATGCTGGCCTACCTGGTGGTGCTGTCGGTGGGCACGCTGCTCGCCGGCATGGCCCTGGGCACCCCCGAGGCACTGCAGGCGGCGCTGTTCTACCTGATCCACAGTACCTGGGTGGCAGGCGCGCTGTTCCTGATTGCCGATCTGGTCAGCCGCCAGCGCGGGATCAAGGAAGCGCAGCTGATCCAGGGGCCGGCGCTGCAGAATCCCTACATCCTGGGGGCGCTGTTCTTCGCCGGCGCCATCGCCGTGGCCGGCCTGCCGCCGCTCTCGGGCTTCGTCGGCAAGCTGCTGCTGCTCAAGGCCGCAGGGTCTGGTTGGGAAGCCGCCGTGCTGTGGCCGGTGGTGCTGATCGGTGGCCTGGTGACCCTGGTCAGTCTCAGCCGCGCCGGCAGCACCCTGTTCTGGCGTGTCGGGCTGAGCCAGCTGGACAGCGCCGAGCTGGACAACGGCCGCCTGCTCGCCGCCATCGGCCTGCTGCTGATGAGCCCGCTGCTGGTGGCCTGCGCCGCGCCCGCGCTGGACTACATCGGCGCCATGGTGACGCAACTGCATGACCTGGAGAGCTATCACATGATCCTGCACAGCGGAGGTGGCGCATGAACGGGCGTCGCTGGCTGCCCCATCCTCTGCTGAGCCTGTGCCTGCTCGGTGTCTGGCTGCTGCTGGTCAACGACTTCAGCTTCGGCCACTGGCTGCTGGGGGCCTTCCTCGGCTGGCTGATTCCGCTGGTCAGCCAGGTGTTCTGGATCAACCCGCCGCAGGTGCGCAAGCCGGTCAAGCTGTGCCTGTTCCTGCTGCGCGTGCTGGGTGACATCGTCGTCGCCAACCTGGAAGTGGCCAAGCTGATTCTCGGCCCGGCCAGCCGCATGCGTCCGGCGTTCGTCGAGGTGCCCCTGAAGCTGGACGACGAGCTGGCGCTGACCATGCTCGCCAGCATCGTCTCGCTGACGCCCGGAACGGTCTCCGCCGACCTCAGCGATGACAAGCGCACGTTGCTGATCCACGGCCTCAACGTGGATGACGAAGCCGCGCTGGTGCGCAGCATCCAGACCCGTTACGAAGCACCACTGCTGGAGGTGTTCGCATGCTCGCGTACGTGATTCCGATCTGCCTGGCCATCATGGGCCTGGCACTGGTGTTGACCCTGGCCCGCCTGATCAAGGGGCCGGACATGCCCGATCGCATCCTGGCGCTGGACACCCTGTACATCAACGCCATCGCCCTGCTGGTGCTGTTCGGCATCTGGCTGGGCTCGGACCTGTATTTCGAAGCGGCGCTGCTGATCGCGGTGATGGGCTTCATCGGCACCGTGGCAGTGGCCAAGTACCTGCTGCGCGGCGACATCATCGAGTAGAGGAGAGACAGCATGAACGCTTGGATCGAGGGCCTGGTCGCCCTGTTTCTGCTGCTCGGCAGCCTGTTCGCCCTGGTCGGCGCCATCGGCCTGTACCGCCTGCCGGACTTCTTCATGCGCCTGCATGGGCCGACCAAGGCCACCACCATGGGCGTGGGCGGCATGGTCATCGCATCGCTGATCTACTTCGGGACGCGTGGCCAGGGCATCAGCCTGCATGAGCTGCTCATCACCCTGTTCCTGTTCATCACCGCGCCGGTCAGCGCCCACATGCTGGCCAAGGCGGCCCTGCAGCAGAAGGTGCGCCTGAGCGAGCAGACCCGTGGCCGCCCCTGGGAGCAGTGACAGTTTTCACCCGTGACTGTGCCTGTAGACCCTTGCACGCAGGCCCTAGACTGAGCCCCTGGCTGGCAGCACCTGGCGCCGGCCACTGACTCAGGCGAGGTGAACATCATGATGCAGTTGCGCGCCGCGACCGCAGCGGACATCGAGGCCATGTGCGAGCTGTTGCTGGAGCATGGACCGAACCCCTGGAACCACTTGCCCGAAGCCGAGGTGCGCGCCCACCTGGCAGCCATCGCCGGTGGCGCGACGCGGGCCCTGCTGGCCGAGCAGGAGGGGGTGCTGCAAGGCTTCGTCAGTCATCGCCTGACCGATGGCTTCGCCGCGCATCAGCCGCCGTCACGCTCGGGCCAGGTGCATGCCTATATCTGCGAGGCCGTGGTGCACGCTCGGCAGGCCGGGCAGGGGCTGGGCTCGCGCCTGTTGCGTGGCGTGGTCGAAGGGCTGCTGGAGGATGGGCTGCGCGACATCTACATCGACCGCCACGAGGAGAATGCCGCCTCGGCTGGGATGATGCGCAAGGCGGGGTTCGTCGAGTTGCTCACCTACGCCGACCCGCAACGACGTCCGCACGGTTCGCGCCGCTCGACCCTCTGTTGCCTGCGCGCCGAAGACGCTTGAGCGCGCGGCGTGGCGGCGCCATCGCCTTGCTCGTCGGCGCGCAGCTGGTGCTGGCGGCACTGCTCTACAGCGGCGCCTTCGAGGCCTGTCGACAGCTGCTCGGCACGCTCCGCCGCGATATCGGCTACGGCGTGCAGTTGCAGCATTCGCTGTATCTCTTCGCCGCCCTGGCGCTGTTCAACGCGATCTGGCTGATGAGTTGCCGCAGCCGACGCAGTGGCCTGGCCGGCTGCTGCGCCTGCCTGTCGCTGTGGACGCTGTACTGGGGCAACCTCTTCACCAGCATGCCGCTGCGCAGCCTGCTGGTGGTCACTGTCGGCGTGCTGGTCCTGGCGCTGCCGGCATGCCTGCTGGTGTTGCGCTTCAGGCCACCCGGCTGAGTCCGGCCGGGCTCCTGTTCAGCGCTCCAGCCCGAGCATGTCCCTGGCCACGGCCTCGGCGACCCGGATGCCGTCGACGCCGGCGGAGAGGATGCCGCCCGCATAGCCGGCGCCTTCACCGGCCGGATACAGGCCCTTCAGGTTCAGGCTCTGCATGTCGGCGCCACGGGTGATGCGCACGGGGGAGGAGGTGCGCGTCTCGATACCGGTGAGCACCGCGTCATGCAGGTCGAAGCCCTTGATCTGCTTGGCGAAGGCGGGGATGGCCTCACGGATCGCCGCGATGGCGAAGTCCGGCAGCGACGGTGCCAGGTCGCCCAGGCGCACGCCCGGCTTGTAGGACGGCTGCACCTCACCCAGCGCGGTGGACGGCGTGCCCTTGATGAAGTCGCCGACCAGCTGCCCGGGGGCCTCGTAGTTGCGCCCGCCGAGCACATAGGCGTGCGACTCCAGGCGCTCCTGCAGCTCCACGCCGGCCAGTGGGCCACCGGGGTAGTCCTGCTCCGGGGTGATGCCGACGACGATGCCGGCATTGGCATTGCGTTCGTTGCGCGAATACTGGCTCATGCCGTTGGTGACCACGCGCTCCGGCTCGGAGGTGGCGGCGACCACGGTGCCGCCCGGGCACATGCAGAAGCTGTACACCGCGCGGCCGTTGCTGGCGTGGTGCACCAGCTTGTAGTCGGCGGCGCCGAGCTTCGGGTGACCGGCGTACTTGCCCAGGCGCGCGTTGTCGATCAGTGACTGCGGGTGCTCGATACGGAAACCCACCGAGAACGGCTTGGCCTCCAGGAACACGCCTCGGGCGTGGAGCATGCGGAAGGTGTCACGCGAGCTGTGACCGAGGGCCAGCACCACATGACGGCTGCGCAGCTGTTCGCCGCTTTCCAGCACGACGCCGCTGAGCTGCTCGTCCTCGATCAGCAGGTCGCTGACGCGCTCCTGGAAGCGCACTTCGCCACCGAGCGCCTTGATCTCCTCGCGCATGGTGGCGACCACGCCGGTAAGGCGGAAGGTGCCGATGTGCGGTTTGTTGATGTAGAGGATCTCGTCCGGCGCGCCGGCCTTGACGAACTCTTCCAGCACCTTGCGGCCGTGATGGTTCGGGTCCTTGATCTGGCTGTAGAGCTTGCCGTCGGAGAAGGTGCCGGCGCCGCCTTCACCGAACTGCACGTTGGACGTCGGGTCGAGCACGTTCTTGCGCCACAGCCCCCAGGTGTCCTTGGTGCGCTGGCGAACTTCCTTGCCGCGCTCCAGGACGATGGGGCGCAGCCCCGCCTGGGCCAGGATCAGTGCGGCGAAGATGCCGCAGGGGCCGAAACCGACCACGATGGGGCGTTCGTCGAGGCCACCGGCAGGCGCCTGGCCGACGGGCTGGTAGCGGATGTCCGGTGCCGGTCCGACGTGGCGATCACCTTCGAGGCGGGCGAGCAGGGCGCTTTCGTCCTGCACCTCGCAGTCGACGATGTAGATGAACGGCATGTCGCCGAAACGCTTGCGGGCATCGTAGCTGCGCTTGAACACGGTGAAGGCGAGCAGCTCGCCATCGGCGATGCCCAGGCGCTGGACGATGGCCGGGCGCAGGGCGTCGTCGGCGTGGTCGAGGGGCAGTTTCAGTTCGGTGAGACGAATCATGGCAGGTATCCAGCAGGGCCGGTGGTGATCCGGCAGGGGGTAACGAGGGCGGCGATTGTACAGGATCGCCGTGTGCCGGTCGTCGCCCGGCAACGCCATGGACGCAGCGGCGCAAGCGCCGCTGCGACGTTCAGCGCTGGCTGTCGCGGCTCAGGTGATGCCAGTACAGCAGGACGTCGAGCATGCGGTTGGCGAATGCCCATTCGTTGTCGTACCAGGCCAGCACCTTGACCAGGTCGTCCTGCACGCGGGTGTGGTTGAGATCGACCACGCAGGAGACCGGGTAGGCGTTGAAGTCGGTGGAAACCAGCGGCGCCTCGTTGCACTCCATGACGCCCGGCGTCATGGCCTTGGCACCGTTCTGCAACGCGGCATTGATCGCCTCGCGGCTGGTCGCACGCTCGGCGTTGAAGGTCAGGTCGAGCAGCGACACGTTGGGTGTCGGCACGCGCACCGAGAGGCCGTCGAGGCGCCCGGACAGCTCCGGCAGCACCAGGCCGATGGTCCGGGCGGCACCGGTGCTGGTGGGGATCATCGACAGCGCGGCGGCGCGGGCGCGATAGAGATCGCTGTGGGCCTTGTCCAGCAGGTTCTGGTCGTTGGTGTAGGCATGCACCGTGTTGACCAGCCCCTGGCGGATGCCCACCTCCTCGTGCAGCACCTTGGCCAGCGGCGCCAGGCAGTTGGTGGTGCAGGAGGCGTTGGAAACGATCTGCTGCTGGTTGCTCAGCAACTGGTGGTTGACGCCATAGACTACGGTCAGGTCCGCGCTTTCCAGCGGGTGCGAGAGCAGCACGCGCTGCGCGCCGGCGGTCAGGTGCTGCTCGGCTTGAGCACGCTTCTTGAACTTGCCCGAGCATTCCAGCACCAGGTCCACGCCCAGGCGGTTCCAGGGCAGGTTGAACGCCTCGCGCTCGCTGAGCAGGTGGATCGATTGGCCACCGAGGTGCAGCTGCTCGCCATGCAGTTCCACCTCGCCGGGAAAGCGGCCGAAGGTGGAGTCGAAGCGCGTCAGGTGGGTGAGGGTCTGGTAGTCGCCGAGGTCGTTGATCGCGACCAGGCGGATGCGTTGCTGCAGATCGCGCTGCACCAGAGCGCGCGTGAGTGCGCGGCCGATGCGTCCATATCCGTTGAGGGCTACTCGTAGCATGGTGGTCTCCTTCCTGCGATGCTGCCTTGAGCTTAGGCGGAGGGAGCGGGGGGCGCCTGCTTTCGATTGTGGCAAAAGATCACACGGGCTGTCGGCTGAGCCAGGACCTGCGCTCAGCCGTCAGCATCCGTGCCGCAGGCGGTGCGATCAGTTGCGCATGGCGCCGAAGTGCGCGCAGCCACGCAGTACCTGGCCGTCCAGGCGCAGTTCCGCGCTGAGGTGGTTCACCGCACCGCTCATGCCGTCGACGCAGCGCTGCGGCGCGACCCACAGCTCGAGGCGCTGGCCGTTGGCCTCGCTGCTGAAGTTGAGACGGCCTTCCGGCAGCTGTTCTTCCAGGTAGGGCAGGGCCAGTGGCTCATGCTCGGGACGGTTGAGCACCAGGCCCTTGCTGCCGACCTCCAGTTGCCAGAACGGCTCGTTGCCGCTGGCGCGCAGGGTCAGGCGCTTGAAGTTGAGGTCGTCGCAGCCATGGCCTTCACCCTGCAGGCGGTAGAGCTGGCTGACCTCGAAGCGGCCATCGTTGCCTTGGCCCTGGCTGCCGCCCAGCTGGCCGGCCAGGTCGGCGAACAGCTCTCCCTGGTCGCCAGCGAGCTGCCTGGCTTCACGCTCGATGTCGGTGTTGCCGCCGTCGACCAGGAGGAAGCGGCGCTGTTCCTGGCAGGGGCTGAACAGCAGCTGGCCGTTTTCCAGTTGTACCTGGCCCTGCAAGCGGGTGGCCGGTGGCGGGCCTTCCGGCTTGCCGGTGTAGACCTGGCAGGCGGTCAGAAGCGGGAGTAGGGCGATGCTGCTGAGCAGGGAACGGGTGATGGACATGAGGCCTCCGAAGCGAAGCGGCCACCATAGCTACAGCGTGACGCCGGCTCAAGCCGTTTGCTTTGACTGAACGCGGTGACTGCGGCCTAATTCGCCGCATCCGGACCGATGCGAGCCCCCGTAATGCCCAGCCCTGCCATGCGCCCCAGTACGCTTCACCTGCCCCAGGGCGACTGGGCGACGGTGCTCGACTGCCTGTGCGCGCACTTTCCCGCCATCGAGCGGGCGGTGTGGCTGCAGCGCATGGCGCGTGGCCGCGTGCTGGATGGCGAAGGCAAGCCCATCGATGCCGAGCATCCCTATCGCGCCGGCCTCAAGGTGCGCTACTTCCGTGAGGTGCCGAACGAGACGCCGATTCCCTTCGAAGAGCAGGTGCTGTGGCAGGACGAGCACCTGCTGGTCGCCGACAAGCCGCATTTCCTGCCCGTGATGCCGGCTGGCGAGTATGTCGAGCAGACCCTGCTGGCACGCCTGATCAGGCGCACCGGCAATCCTGACCTGGTGCCGATCCACCGCATCGACCGGCTGACCGCCGGCCTGGTGCTGTTCTCGGTAGACCCGGCCAGCCGCGGGCTGTATCAGGCGCTGTTTCGCGAGCGACAGGTGGAGAAGCGCTACGAGGCCATTGCCCCGGCGCTGACCGATCTGCAGTTCCCCTGTGTGCACCGTTCGCGGATGGTCGCCGGCGAGCCCTTCTTCCGCATGCAGGAGGTCGCCGGCGAGGCCAACAGCGAAACGCGGATCGAGGTGCTCGAGCGCCGTGGCGCGCTATGGCGCTACGGCCTGTCTCCGGTCACCGGGCGCAAGCATCAGCTGCGGGTGCACCTGGCCGGACTGGGCGCGCCCATCGTTGGCGACGACTTCTATCCGCACCTGCTGGAGTCGCGCCACCAGGCGGATGACTACAGCCAGCCGCTCAAGCTGCTGGCCCGTGGTCTGCGTTTCGTCGACCCGCTCAGTGGTCAGCCCCGTACGTTCGACAGCCAGCTGCACCTGCAGTGGTAGCGGGGCGCCGGGGCAGCCACTTGGGCGAAGCGGCAGTGCAAGCACCACGGGCTAGACGTGGCGCTTGCACCAGAGCTTGAACAGCGGCTCGGCGAGAAACATCACCAGAAACAGCCGCAATACCTGCAGCGCGGTGACCAGTGCCACCGAGAGCTGCAGGGCCTCGGCAGTCAGACACAGCTCGGTGATGCCGCCAGGCATCATGCCCAGCATCAGTGACAGGTGATCCTCGCCGGCCAGCCAGCCGAGCCCTTCACCCAGCGCAGCGGCGACCAGCATCGCCAGCAGGGTGAACAGCAGTACGCGGGCCAGGAAACCGGGAGCGCTGCGGAAGAAGGCACGGTCGAAATGACAGCCCAGCGCGCTGCCGATCAGCCACTGACCGAGCTGGCCGAGGCCTGGCGGCAGGCCCAGGTGCAGGTCGAAGGTGGCGCTGGCCACGGCGCAGGCGGTCAGCGGGCCAAGCATCCAGGGGTTGGGTTGCTTCAGGCGCCCCCAGCCCAGGGCCAGCACCGCGCCGGCGGCGAGCAGGACGATCAGCCAGGTCCAGTCCACTGGCGCGCGCGCCGGTGCACTGACAGCGGGCAGGCCCCAGGTGAACAGCGCCGGAATCAGCAGGACCACCAGCAGCAGGCGCAGGCTGTGCGCCGCGGCCACCCGTGCCGGTTGGGCGTCGTGGCGCAGGGCCAGGTTGACCATCTCGCTGGCCCCGCCCGGCATGCTGGCGAAGAACGCGGTGGCGCGGTCGACGCCGGCACGACGGAGGATGGCGATGCCGATGAGGCTGAGCAGGAGCGTGCCGAAGGCACCCATGACTATGATCGGCAGATGGCTGAGCACCTGCTCCAGCACTTCGCTGGTGAAGTGCAGGCCGATGCCGCTGGCGACCAGCCATTGGCCGGTCTTGCGGCCACCGGGGAGTTCGCTGAAGGCGCGGTTGGTCAGGCAGCGCAGGGCGATCACCGCGAGCAGCGAGCCGACCATCCAGGGCAGGGGCCAGCCGGCGAGGCTGGCCAGGTAGCCGCCGACCGCACCGGCCAGCGGCGTTACCCAGAGATCACGCGGCAGCGGCATCAGCCCCGGCCTTGATCTGTTGGCGACGACGCACCCAGCGGATGCCCGGCAACGCCAGCATCAGCGCGACCAGTGCCCAGAGCACCAGGGTGATCGGGCTGCCCCAGAGAATGCCCAGGTCGCCGGCCGAGATCGACAGCGCGCGGCGCAGGTTGTCCTCCATCAGCTCGCCGAGGACGAAGCCGAGGATCAGCGCCGAGAGCGGGAAGTCGAGCTTGCGCAGGATGTAGCCGAACACGCCGAGGAGGATCATCAGCACCAGGTCGAAGGTGGTGCTGTGCACGGCGTAGACGCCGACCATGCTGACCACGGTGATCGCCGGCACCAGCACCCAGTTCGGCACGCTGAGCATGCGCGAGAACAGGCCGACCAGCGGGATGTTCATCACCAGCAGGATGACGTTGCCGATGAACAGCGAGGCGATCAGGCCCCAGACCACGTCGGGCTGCTGTTCGAACAGCAGCGGGCCGGGCGTGATGTTGTACAGGGTCAGGGCGCCGATCATCACCGCCGTGGTGCCCGAGCCCGGTACGCCGAGGGTCAGCATGGGGATCAGCGAGCCGCAGGCCGAAGCGTTGTTGGCGGCCTCCGGGGCTGCCAGGCCACGCAGGTCACCGTCACCGAAGCGGCCCTTGCTGCCGGCCATGCGCTTCTCGGTCATGTAGGTCATGGCGCTGGCGATGGTGGCGCCGGCGCCGGGGAGGGTGCCGATGACGAAGCCGGCCAGGGCGCTGCGGATCATGGTCCAGAAGGTCTGGCAGAACTCCTTGAAGTTGAACAGCAGGCGGCCGCTGGCCTTGACCGCCTTCTGCCCGCCGTGGGTCTTCTCCAGCATCAGCAGGACCTCGCTGACGCTGAAGAAACCGATCACCACGATGACGAACTGGATGCCGTCGGACAGGCTGACGCTGTCGAAGGTGAAGCGATAGACGCCGGTGGTCGAGTCCACGCCGACCGTGGCCAGGGCCAGGCCGATCAGGGCGGCCATCAGGGTCTTGACCGGCTTGTCGCCGACCATGCCGCCGAGGCAGGCGATGGCGAACACCATCAGCACGAAGTATTCGGCGGGGCCGAAGGCCACGGCCCACTTCGCCAGCAGCGGCGCGAACAGCACCACGCCGCAGGTGGCGACGATGCTGCCGATGAAGGAGCTGACCGCCGACAGCGACAGGGCGATGCCCGCCTTGCCCTGACGCGCCAGCGGGTAGCCGTCGAGGGTGGTCATGATGGCCGCGGCGTCGCCCGGCACGTTGAGCAGGATGGCGGAGATACGCCCGCCGTACTCGCAGCCCAGGTAGACGGCGGCGAGCAGAATCAGTGCGGTTTCCGGCGGCAGGCCGAGGGCGAACGCCAGCGGCAGCAGCAGGGCCACGCCGTTGATCGGGCCGAGGCCCGGCAGCAGGCCGACCACGGTGCCGACGAAGGCGCCGAACAGCGCCACCAGCAGGTTGTCCGGGCGCGTGGCGACACCGAAGCCCTGCATCAGGAAGTTAAGGGTTTCCATTTCAGCTCTCCACGAAGGCTTCAAGCAGGCCGAGCGGCAGGGGCACGTCCAGCAGCAGATCGAACAACACGTACAGCAGCACGCCCATCGCTACCGCGCTGACCGCGCAGGGCAGCGGGCGGCCGGTGAACAGCAGGCCCAGGGCAAAGGTGGCCAGGCTGGTGCTGATGACGAAGCCGAGCGGCTCGAAGGTCAGCGCATAGGCCAGCAGAACCACCACGCACAGCGCGCTGCGCAGCGCCGTGGGAAGGTCCAGGCGTTGTTCGAGCATGCCCGGCTTGAACACCAGCCACAGGCTGCCGACACCCATCAGGGCCAGCAGCAGCAGCGGGTAGGCCCGCGGGCCGACCGGGTCATAGGCGAAAGGCGCCTGGAAGCCCCAGGCAATGACGGCGAGCCAGGCACACAGAAGCAGCCAGACCGCGGAGAACAGGCGAACGTACATGGTGATTTACCTCGGAAGCGCCAGGCCGGAGGGCAGCGCCGAACACGACCCGGGTGGGGTGCTCAGCGCCGCCCTCGGCAGGGCGCGGATTGCACAGGCGTGTTACTGGACCAGGCCGAATTCGCCGGCCAGGGCCTTGTAGTCCTGCACTTGCTTGAGCACGAAGGCGTTGAGCTCGTCGCCGGTCAGCGACAGCGGGAACAGGTCACGTTGTTCGCGCAGGGCGGCGAAGTCGTCACGTGCCAGCATCTTCTCGAACTGGCCCTGCCACCAGGCGAACTGCTCGTCGCTGACCTGCGGGCCCATGTAGAAGCCGCGAATCACCGGCCAGCTGATGTCGTAGCCCTGCTCCTTGGCGGTCGGAATGTCCGCCAGCTTGCCCGGCAGACGCTCGTCGGACAGCACGGCGAGGATGCGCACCTTGCCGGCCGCCAGTTGCGGGGTGACTTCGCCCAGGCCGCTGGAAGTGACCTGCACGTGACCGCCGAGCATCGCGGTCAGGGTCTCGCCGCCGCCTTCGAAGGCCACGTAGCGCAGGCTCTGCGGGTCGATGCCGGCCGCGCGGGCGATCAGTGCGGTCTGCATCCAGTCCTGGCCGCCGATGGTTGCACCGGCGCCGAAGACCACGCTGGCCGGGTCTTTCTTCAGCGCCTCGACCAGCTCGCCGAGGGTCTGCCAGGGTGCATCGGCGCGTACGGTGATGGCGCCGTAGTCGGTGCCGATCGCCGCCAGCCAGCGGACGGCGTGTTCGTCGTAGCGACCGAACTTGCCCTGGGCCAGGTTGAGCAGCGAGCCGGAGGAGAAGGCGGTGATGGTGCCCGGGTCCTTGGCGCGCTGGGCGACCACGGCGTTGTAGGCAACGGCGCCGACACCACCCGGCATGTAGGTGACGCGCATGGGCGCCTTGAGCAGGCCGGTGTCCTTGAGGCCGCTCTGGGCCAGCTTGCAGGTCAGGTCGAAGCCGCCGCCGGGCTTGGCCGGTGCGATGCATTCGGGACGCTTGGGTTCGGCAGCCAGCAGCTGGCCGGCGAAGGCCAGGCAGGAAACCGCCAGTGCGGCTCGGGTCAGGGCAGATTTCATGATTGGGTTCTCCTGGAGAATCTTATTGTGGGTTACCAGATGGGCAGGGTGTAGCCGACGATGACGCGGTTTTCATCTGCATCGCGGGCAAAGTCGGAGCGGAAGCTGGCGTTGCGTACGCGGACGTAGAGGTCCTTGAGCGGGCCGTTCTGCACCACGTACTTGAACTCGATGTCGCGTTCCCATTCGCCGCCACGCTCGTCGCTGCCGGCGATGCGCGCATCGTCACCACGGATGTAGCGGGTCATGAAGGTCAGGCCGGGAACCCCGACGCTGGCGAAGTTGAAGTCGTAGCGCGCCTGCCAGGAACGTTCGTCGGCGTTGGCGAAGTCGTTGATCTGCACGAAGTTGACCAGGAACGGATCGCTGCCGTCGATGTAGGCGAAGCCGGTGTCGCCGCTCATGTCCTGAAAGCCCAGGCCGAACTTGTGCGCACCGATGCCGTAGCTGAGCATGGCGTTGATCGCGCGGTTGTCCACCTTGCCCGCCTTGGCGGCGCCGGTGTCGTCGCTGTAGATCAGGCGCAGATCGCTGTTCAGGGTGCCGGCACCGAGCTTGTGGCTGGTCAGCAGGCCGAGGAAGTGCTGGCGGTAGATGTCGTCCAGGTCGGCGTAGTAGTAGCGGCCGGTAAAGCCGGGCGCGAACTTGTAGTCGGCGCCGGCCAGGTCCAGGTGGTCAGCCTGGATGCCACCGGCGAAGCGGCGGTTCTTGCTGTTGAGCACCAGGTCTTCGTCGTCGGTGGAGGCGCGGTCGATGACCTTGTCCAGGCGACCACCGGTGAAGGTCAGGCCTTCCAGCTCGGAGGAGGTCAGCAGGCCGCCCTCGAAGACCTGCGGCAGCAGGCGGCTGTCGCTGGCCTTGACCACGGGCAGCTCCGGGACGTGCGAGCCATAGCGCAGCTCGGTGGCGGACACCTTGATCTTGGCGGTCAGGCCCAGGCGGCTGAAATCGTCGGCCGAACGCCCGTCATCATGCACCGGCAGCAGGTCGGTGCCGGTGCGGCCGCGTCCCGAGTCGAGCTTGAGGCCGAGCAGGCCCATGGCATCGAGGCCAAAACCGACGGTGCCTTCGGTGTAACCGGACTGCAGGTCGAGACGGAAGCCCTGACCCCATTCTTCGCGCTTGTTCTGGCCGGAACCTTCGCGGAAGTCACGATTGAGGTAAATGTTGGTGGCGGTGAGGCTGGCAGTGCTGTCTTCGATGAAGGCGGCGTTGGCGAGCGGGGTCGCACTGGCGGCGATGGCCAGGCAGAGCAGGCGGACAGGCGGCAGGGCCTGACGTGAGGCTGCGTACATGTGTGGTCTCCGTTTTTGTTCTTGTTGCGACCTGGCACCACTGCAAGGTCGCTTGAGCAGGTGGATCGAGCCACCTTGAAGCGATGCTATGAGGGCAAGCTTTCAGCAGGCTTTCATGGCTGAAAGTTTTTTCCGGCGGTGCTGGCAGGGGCGTCCGCGCGGCTGGCGGTGGCAACGAAACCTGGCAACTGGGCAATTCACAGCGGCGTCGAGGGCGCTACACTGCGCGCCTCTAACGATGCTGCAGCTGGAGGTGGCGGTGCGTATCCTGCTGGTCGAAGACCATCCGCAACTGGCGGAAAGCGTGGCCCAGGCCTTGAAAGGCGCGGGCTGGACGGTGGACGTGCTGCACGATGGCGTCGCCGCCGACCTGGCGTTGTCGAGCGAGGAGTATGCGCTGGCTATTCTCGACATCGGCCTGCCGCGCCTCGACGGCTTTGCCGTGCTGGCGCGCTTGCGTGATCGCGGGCAGACCCTGCCGGTGCTGATGCTGACCGCGCGTGGCGAGGTCAAGGACCGCGTGCATGGCCTCAACCTCGGCGCCGACGATTATCTGGCCAAGCCCTTCGAGCTGAGCGAACTCGAGGCGCGGGTCAAGGCATTGCTGCGGCGCAGTGTGCTGGGTGGCGAACAGCTGCAGCGCTGTGGCGAGCTGGTCTACGACCTCGGGGCGCGGCGCTTCAGCCTGAAGGGCGAGGCGCTCAGTCTGACCGCCCGCGAGCAGGCCGTGCTGGAGGCGATGATCGCCCGACCGGGCCGGGTGATGAGCAAGGAGCAGCTGGCCGCGCAGGTATTCGGTCTGGACGAGGATGCCAGCCCCGATGCCATCGAGATCTACGTCCATCGCCTGCGCAAGAAGCTCGAAGGCAGCGCCGTGCGCATCGTCACCTTCCGCGGTCTCGGCTACCTGCTGGAGGCGGTCGAGGCATGAGCCGTGGCTTCAGTCTGCGCGGGCGCCTGCTGCGGCGCCTGGCCCTGCTGTTGTCGGTCATCCTGTTGCTGAGCAGCCTCAGCGCCTACTGGAGCGCGCGGCGCGCCGCCGACGAGGCCTACGACCGCACCCTGCTGGCGTCGGCACGTGCCGTGGCCGACGGCCTCTACGCCGAGGACGGGCGCCTCAGGGCCAACATTCCCTACGTGGCGCTGGACACCTTCGCCTATGACAGTGCCGGGCGCATCTACTACCAGGTGCTCGATCTCGAGGGGCATCAGGTATCCGGCTACGAAGACCTGCCAGCCGCGCCCAAGGGCACGCCGCGCACCGACGACTACCCGGCGCTGGCGCATTTCTACGACGCCGAGTACCGCAATCAGGGGGTGCGCGTGGTCAGCCTGCTACAGCCGGTCAGCGAGCCGCAGTTGAACGGTATCGCCGAGATTCGCGTGGCCGAAACCCAGGGCGCGCGCGAGCGCATGGCCCGCGAACTGCTGGTGGGGACGCTGTGGCGCATGGGCCTGCTGTCGATCAGTGCGCTGCTGCTGGTCTGGCTGGCGGTGAACCTGGCGTTGCGACCGCTGGAGGCGTTGCGCCGGGAGGTGGCCGAGCGCACCAGCGATGATCTGCAGCCCCTGCACGACAGCGGCTTGCCCCGCGAGGTGCTGCCGCTGGTGGAGACGCTGAACCAGTTCAACGAGCGGCTGAGAGGCCTGTTCGAGCGCCAGTCGCAGTTCATCGCCGACGCGGCGCATGAGCTGCGCACGCCGCTGGCCGCGCTCAAGGCGCGCATCACCCTGGGCTTGCGCGCCGAGGAAGCGCAAGAGTGGCGCAGGACGCTGGAGGAGGTGGCGCTGCAGGGGGATCGCCTGACCTTGCTGGCCAATCAGCTGCTGTCCCTGGCGCGGATCGAAAGTGGTGCACGCGCCATCACCGAGGGCGGTGCGCAGCGCATCGATCTCAGCCAGCTGGCCCGCGACCTGGCGCTGGCCATGGCGCCGCTGGCGCATGCCCGTGGGGTGGCGCTGGCGCTGGAGGCCGAGCAGCCGGTCTGGATCGATGGCGAGCCGACCCTGCTCAACGAACTGCTGAACAACCTGCTGGACAACGCGCTGGCACATACCCCCGCTGGCGGCAACCTGGTGATCCGCGCGGTGGCCCCGGCCGTGCTGGAGGTCGAGGACGATGGTCCGGGCATTCCCGAGGCCGAGCGCGAGAAGGTCTTCGAGCGCTTCTACAGGCGCAGCGCACAGGGCAACGGTGCCGGTCTGGGGCTGGCCATCGTCGGGGAGATCTGCCGTGCCCACCAGGCCCGCATCAGCCTGCACCAGGCCCGGCCGCACGGCCTGCTGGTGCGGGTCGAGTTTCCGCTGCTAGTAGAGGCTTAGCGGCTGTTGGATCTCCAGCAGGTACTGGGAGATCTTGCCGCTGGCACGGAGCTGCTCGAGACCCCGGTTGAAGCGCGCCATCAGCTCGGCATTGCCCGGCACCTCGCGCGAAAGCAGCAGGTGCAGGCTGTCGCTGCGCAGTGGTTTGGCGTGAAAGCTCAGGCGCCGGCGCTCGGCCAGGCTGAAGTGCTGGTAAAGCAGGTCGAAGCCGACCACCTTGTCCACGGGAAACAGGTCGACGCGCCCGGCCAGCAGCTGGCGTAGTCCCTGCTCGTCACTGGTCAGGCGCATGACCTCGAGGTCGCCGGCCGCTTCGGCACGCTGGAAGGCTTCGCCGTAGTCGTAGCCGCGCGTGCCGGCAATGCGCAGGCCGCGCAGGTCATCGATACCGGACCAGTCGAATGCGTCGTCCTTGCGGTGGAACAGGTAGTAGCCGCTCTCCACGACCGGCGCGCTGACATGGAAGTGCTGCTGCCGTTGCGGGTTGTTCAGCCACACCGCGCTGCCGTCGCGTAGGCCCTGCTCGGCCATCTTCAGCGAGCGTGCCCAGGGGTGGAACTCCCATTGCACCGTGATGCCCTGCGAGGCGAAGGCCTCTTCGACGATGCGCGAGGCAACGCCGTGATGGGGGAGGGTTTCGCCCAGGTAGGGGGGCCACTCACCGTTGGTCAGGCGGACGCGATCAGCGGCGTGGAGGTTGCCGAACAGCAGGACGAGCAGGAGAAATGCGTAACGCATGGCTCTACTTCCTCAGGCGAGTGACCTGAGTGTAGAGGCGATATGCCATCCATGGCGAGATGCTTTTACTGCAGCATGCCCATGGCCGCTTCCATGGCGGCGGAGAGGTCTTCGTCGGCCTGCATGTCGACCTGCGGGTCGAGGCCCAGCTTGGCGAACGCCGGCACCTTGCTCCAGTCGAGCTGGGTGTAGGGGTGCTCGCTGCCCAGGTAGCTCTGCAGGGTCGCGACCTGGACGATGTCGACGTAATCGACCTTGGCCGAGTTGCGGGTGAAGTCCAGGTAGTGGCTGGGCACGATGGCGATCGGCTCGGGGAACTCCCAGGTGCGCAGGATCTTGTCGCCGATGATCGGGTGAATCTGCTCGATCACATGGTTGAGGCTGATGGAATCGGCCAGCAGTTCGTTGTGTTCTTCGGCGTAGGTCAGGATCGGGAGTACGCCGATCTGGTGAACCAGGCCGGCGAGGGTCGCCTGGTCCGGCATCAGGCGGGTGTAGTGGCGGCACAGAACGTGGCAGATGCCCGCAATTTCGGTGCTCTTGTTCCACACTTCACGCATCTTGCGGTCGACCACGTCGCTGGTGGCCTGGAACATCTGCTCCATCGCCAGGCCGGTGGCCAGGTTGCAGGTGTAGTTGATGCCCAGGCGGGCGACGGCCATCTGCAGGTCGGTGATTTCCTTGTTGCTGCGCAGCAACGGGCTGTTGACCACCTTGATGATGCGCGCGGTCAGGGCGGCATCGTTGCCGATCACCTTGCTGATCTGCGGGATACCGACATTGGGGTCTTCTGCGGCCTCGCGAACCTTCAGTGCCACTTCGGGCAGGGTTGGCAGTACCAGCTCATCGTTCTCGATGGCGTTGATCAGATCCTGTTGGACTTTTTCGGCAAGCTTGCTCATCAAAAGGCTCTCTTAGGCGAACCGGTGTGGCGCCGGGAAGTTTAGTCAGCGCTGGATTTCCTTGTCGGCATCCAGCTGGTAGGGCAAGTCGAGCAGGGCCAGTGCCGGGCCCTCGTTGCTGCCGAGGTGAATGCGGCCGTCATTGACTGCATCTTCCTGCAGTACGGCGAGCAGCTCAATGTCTTCGTCAGCCTGCGCGGCCAGCACCACTTCTCCGACACTGGAGCCGTGGACCGGGGAGAACAGCTCGCTGCCGACGGCCGGTAGCGCTGCGCCGACCAGGCGCAGGCGGTACAGGCGACGCTTGAGCTTGCCGAGGTACTGCATGCGCGCGACGATCTCCTGGCCGGTGTAGCAGCCCTTCTTGAAGCTCACGCCGCCGAGCGCCTGGAGGTTGATCATCTGCGGAATGAACCGCTCGCGCGTCGCGCCGAACACCTGGCCGAGGCCGGCGCGGACCTGCGCCAGCAGCCAGTCGTTGAGCGGCGCCTGGCGCAGGTGCTTGCTCAGCACGGCGAGCAGTCGCTCGGACTCGGCGTGCGGCGCCCAGAGTTCGGCACGGCCGTCGCCAAGGCGAACGGCGAGCAACTCGCCGCTGCTGGCCACGGCATCCGCCTGCTCGCCGAGCTCGATGCCCAGCTCGCTCAGCGCGGCGTTCCCGCCGGCCAGGCCGAAGCGCACCCAGGCCGCGCTTTCATCGGCGGGCTTGGATTTGGCAAACACCGCGTATTTGTGCAGCTCGGCCTGCTGAGCTTCGATCAGCTCGCGTGCCATCGCCAGCAGGTAGCCGTCAGCGACCGGCACGATGCGGAAGCTGGAGAGCATGCGCCCTTTCGGCGTACAGCGGGCGCCCAGGCTGGACAGATGGGCATCGAGGTAGTTGAGGTTGCAGGTCAGTTGCCCCTGCAGGAACTTGGCGGCATCGGTGCCGCGCACGGCGAGAACGCCTTCGTGATCGAGGAGGGTGAAATACGCGCTATCGGCCATGATGCAAGTCGAATCACTGGATAAAGGTCAGGGGCGTCATCATAGAGGGCGTGATAGGCCTTGTCAGCGCAATTGCGCCTCGTCGCGGTGAACAGCGGCGCAATTCGCCGTTATACTGCGGCCCTCGTTCGAGGAGTCCGTTGCATGGTTGAGCAAACTGAACTGAATCGCCTGTTCTGGCATAGCCGTCGTGGCATGCTGGAGCTGGACGTACTGCTGGTGCCTTTCGTCCAGGAGGTGTACCCCAGCCTGGATGCCGAGGATCAGGCGCGCTACCGCAAGCTGCTGGAGTGCGAGGATCAGGACATGTTCGGCTGGTTCATGCAGCGCGGCGAGCCGGAAGACGCCGATCTCAAGCGCATGGTGCGCATGATCCTGGATCGTGTCCAACCCAAGTGACGTATTCGAGTGTCAGTGGCGGCCGTCACGCTGGCTGCTGAGGCTCTATCTGCTGGTCCTGGCGCTGGCCATGCCGGCGCCCTGGCTGGCCGACCTGCCGCTCTGGTCGAAGCTGTCGATCTGTGCGCTGTTGTTGGTGCATGCAGCCTGGGTGCTGCCGCGCCACATCCTGTTGTCATCGCCACAGAGCGTCGTCGGCCTGCGCCGCGATGCATTCGGCTGGTCGTTGCAGCGTGCAGATGGCTCCTGGCAGGCCGTGCAGCTGCGCCCGGACAGCATGGCGCTGCCGCTGCTGGTGGTTCTGCGTTATCGCCTGCCGGGGCAGCGCTTCAGTCGCGGGTTGTGCATTCCCCGCGACGCGCTGCCGACCGAGCAGCATCGACGCCTGCGCCTGCGTCTGAAGTTCAGTCGCAGGCGCTGGGCTGAGCCTGTGGCGTCGGCGTCGGCGTCAGAATAGTATCGCGGGCTTCGGCCAACTGGTCGGGGTAGTCCAGGGTGTAATGCAGGCCACGGCTCTCGTGGCGGCGCATGGCCGAATTGATCATCAGCTCGGCGACCAGGGCGAGGTTGCGCAGCTCGATCAGGTCGCGACTGACCTTGTAGTTGCTGTAGAACTCGTCGATCTCGTCCAGCAGCAGTCGTACCCGGTGCTGCGCGCGCTGCAGGCGCTTGTTGGTGCGCACGATGCCCACGTAGTCCCACATGAAGCGCCGCAGTTCGTCCCAGTTGTGGGCGATGATCACGTCCTCGTCGGAGTCCGTCACCTGGCTGGCGTCCCAGCAGGGGACGTCACTGGGCATGTCGACCCGGTTCAGGTTGGCGACGATGTCGTTGCAGGCCGAACGGGCGTAGACGAAGCACTCCAGCAGTGAGTTGCTGGCCATGCGATTGGCGCCGTGCAGGCCGGTGAAGCTGGTTTCGCCAATGGCATACAGCCCGGGAACGTCGGTGCGGCCGCAGCGGTCGACGACCACGCCGCCGCAGGTGTAATGCGCTGCGGGCACCACCGGGATGGCTTGCCGGGTGATGTCGATGCCGAAGCCCAGGCAGCGTTCGTACACCGTGGGAAAGTGGCTCTTGATGAAGTCGGCGGGCTTGTGACTGATGTCGAGGTAGACGCAGTCGATCCCGAGGCGCTTCATTTCGTGGTCGATGGCACGGGCGACGATGTCGCGGGGCGCCAGTTCGGCGCGCTCGTCGAAGCGCGGCATGAAACGCTCGCCGTTGGGCAGCTTGAGCAGTCCGCCTTCGCCGCGCACCGCCTCGGTAACCAGGAAGCTCTTGGCCTGCGGGTGATACAGGCAGGTGGGGTGGAACTGGTTGAACTCCAGGTTGCCCACGCGGCAGCCGGCGCGCCAGGCCATGGCGATGCCGTCGCCGCAGGCGCCATCGGGGTTGCTGGTATAGAGATAGACCTTGGCTGCACCGCCGGTGGCGAGAATGACGAAGCGGGCGGTGAAGGTGTCGACCTCGCCACGGGTCCGGTCCAGCACGTAGGCGCCGAGGCAGCGTTCACCCTCCAGGCCGAGCCTGCGCTCGGTGATCAGGTCAACGGCGACGCGCTGTTCCAGCAACTCGATGTTCGAGCGCCCGCGGGCCTGTTCCAGCAAGGTGTTGAAGATCGCGGCGCCGGTCGCATCGGCGGCGTGAATGATGCGGCGGTGGCTGTGCCCGCCCTCGCGCGTCAGGTGAAACTCGAAGCCGCCGTCTTCCAGTGCGGTTTCGTCTTCACGGGTGAAGGGCACGCCCTGGTCGATCAGCCACTGGATGGCCTCGCGGCTGTGCTCGACGGTGAAGCGCACGGCGTCCTCGCGACACAGGCCGGCGCCGGCGTCGAGCGTGTCGGCCACGTGCGATTCGACCGTGTCGGTATCGTCCAGTACGGCGGCAACGCCACCTTGCGCCCAATAGGTCGAGCCATTGGACAGGTCACCTTTGCTCAGGACCGCGATGCGCAGATGGGAAGGCAGGGTAAGGGCTAGGGTCAGGCCGGCGGCACCGCTACCGATGACCAGAACGTCGTGCTGGAAATGTAAGCTCATGTCCGAGTTCCGCGTGAAAGCGAGTCCTAGTATATAGAGAGGGGCGACGGCACAATAGCCGCCCAAGTCCTGCTCGGGATCACCCTGTTGCAATGCGGTCTTCGCGGGCGCCGATCCGCTGGGGCCGCTTGTTTGGGTGAGTGAATCGAACCGCTGCGTCTGTCCTGCCGGCAGCGCTCTGGCTCGAGAGGTTATGAACAGGCCTTATGACCGACCGCAGTGCTCGGGAACTTTCTTAGTCGTTAAGGTTCCATAGAGGGTCGTCCATGTAAGGGAGGACGCGTGCGCGTGCCTGCCTCCGAGCATTGTCGAGGAGGTCGGATGGGCGGCGATAAGATTATTCGCGCTGGCGGAAAGGTTCCGCTGGCGCCATTTCTGGCAGAGAGAAGATAACTCTGCGGGAAAGCTTGCTTGGAGGGGAGAACTTTTGCGTAAGGCCCGAGTCTATCTTGGCAAGCTGATTCGCTTACGGGCGCAAGCCTCCTCCAAGCGTCATGAGGAGAGTGCATGCTAACCCAGGAAGACGATCAGCAGCTGGTCGAGCGAGTGCAGCGCGGTGACAAGCGCGCCTTCGATCTGTTGGTGCTGAAGTATCAGCACAAGATCCTCGGTTTGATCGTGCGATTCGTGCACGACACCCACGAGGCTCAGGATGTCGCTCAGGAGGCCTTCGTCAAGGCCTACAGAGCGCTTGGAAACTTTCGCGGTGACAGCGCGTTCTATACCTGGCTGTACCGCATCGCCATCAACACGGCGAAGAATTATCTGGTGTCGCGCGGTCGCCGGCCGCCAGATAGTGATGTCAGTAGCGATGACGCGGAGTTCTATGATGGTGATCACGGCCTCAAGGACATCGAGTCACCGGAGCGGGCATTGCTGCGCGACGAGATCGAAGCCACCGTGCATCGAACCATCGCCCAGCTGCCGGACGACCTGCGTACGGCACTGACCCTGCGCGAGTTCGAAGGCTTGAGTTACGAAGACATTGCCAGCGTCATGCAATGTCCGGTGGGTACGGTGCGTTCACGGATCTTCCGTGCACGTGAGGCAATTGATAAGTCCCTGCAACCGCTGTTGCAGGAAGCCTAAGGCAGCGGCGATAGCCAAGAGAGGTACGCCATGAGTCGTGAAACCCTGCAGGAATCGCTGTCCGCGGTGATGGATAACGAAGCGGACGAACTGGAATTGCGGCGTGTGCTCGCAGCCAGCGAAGGCGGCGAGCTGCGTGACACCTGGTCGCGCTATCAGCTGGCCAGGGCGGCCATGCATCGCGAGGTGCTGGTGCCGAAGCTGGACATCGCTGCTGCGGTATCCGCAGCGCTGGCCGACGAAGCGGCTCCGGCGCGCAAGACCCCCATGTGGCGCAGCGTTGGTCGTGTCGCCGTGGCAGCGTCCGTGACGGTCGCCGTGCTGGCTGGTGTGCGCTTCTACAATCAGGACGAGCTGACGGGTAATCAGCTGGCCCAGCAAGACGCCTCTCCGGTGCTCTCTGCGCCGCAGGTCCAGGGGCCTGCACTGCTCGCCGGCTACAACAGCAGCGAGGAAGCCGGTGAGCCTGCCAAGGTTGGCACCGTAAGCTGGCATGATCAGCGTCTGCCCGACTACCTGCGTCAACATGCGCAGCAGGCCGTGATGGGGGGTGGTGAAACCGCTCTGCCTTACGCCCGGGCCGCCAGTCTGGAAAACCGCTAAGGAGTCACATGCGCGCGATTCCCCTCTGTCTGCTCAGTGGTCTGCTGGCGTTGCCGGTGCACGCCTCTGAGGTTCAGGACTTGCTTGGACGCCTAGCCGAGGCGGAGCGTCAGCAAAGTTTTCAGGGTACGTTTATCTATGAACGTAACGGTAGTTTCTCCAGTCATGCCGTCTGGCACAAAGTGGAGGATGGGGGACAAGTGCGTGAGCGCCTTCTGCAGCTGGATGGTCCGGCGCAGGAGGTGCTGAAGGTCGATGGACAGACGCAATGCGTCAGTGGTGCGCTGGTCGATCAGGTCAGCGAAGGCCAGACCTGGCCCGCTCGCCACCTGGATGCCGATCAGTTGAGCAACTGGTACGACATTCGTGTCGTGGGTCAGTCACGCATCGCTGATCGCAGCGCCGTGGTCCTGGTGCTGGCGCCCAAGGATCAGCACCGCTATGGCTTCGAACTGCACCTGGATCGGGAGACCGGTCTGCCGCTGAAGTCCTTGCTGCTCAACGAGCGCGGCCAGCTGCTTGAGCGTTTCCAGTTCACCCAGCTCGATGTCATGACGCCGGAAGCCGAGGCCCTGCAGCCCAGCTCGCGCTGTCGTCCGGTGCGCATTCGCCCCGTCGACAATCTGGCCGAAGGCAGCTGGCGTTCCGACTGGCTGCCGCCAGGCTTCACCCTCAACATGGCACAGCTGCGCCACGAACCCTCTTCCGATGCCAGCGTTGCCTACCTCATGTACGGCGATGGCCTGGCCCGCTTCTCGGTCTTTCTCGAGCCGCTGAACGGCCGTGTCGTCGAAGACGCACGTAGCCAGCTGGGCCCGACCGTCGCCGTGTCGCGGCGCATGAGCACCGAGGCGGGTGACGTGATGGTCACGGTGGTTGGCGAGATTCCCCTGGGGACTGCCGAGCGCATCGCGCTGTCCATGCGCGCGGGCGCGTCTGAAACAGGAGCGCCTGAACAGGCCAGCCAATGATCGAGGAACAGGGGCGTGTAGTGGCGCTCGAGCCCGGCGCCGTCTGGGTCGAGACGCTACGCCGGAGTACCTGCTCCAGTTGCTCGGCCAATGCTGCCTGCGGGCAGGGCGTGATGGAACGCCTGGGCGTGGGCCGTGAGCGTGGTCATGTGCGCGCGCTGTCCACGCTGCATCTGAACGTTGGTGACGCCGTGGTGATCGGCGTCCGTGAAGAGCTGCTGGTACGCAGCTCTCTGCTTGTCTACCTGCTTCCCTTGCTGGGCCTCATGGCTGCCGCCCTGGCAGCCGACGCAGCAGGGCTCTCCGAACCTCTGTGCATCCTCTCCGGCCTTGCCGGTCTGTGCGTTTCCTGGCTGCTGGTACGCTGGCGAGCGTCCAGGGTCGCCGATGATCCCCAATTGCAACCTGTTGTCCTGCGCGCATTGCTGGCTGCCAGCCCGTGATTTCCTGCGTGTATTTCATTCTGCATCTGGAGTTGTAGCCGATGAGAAATATCAAGTCCGTTGTGCCGGTGTTGATGGCCGCCCTGTTGTGGGGGCAAAGTCTGGTGGCGCAGGCCGATCTGCCTGATTTCACGCCGTTGGTCGAGGAAGCCTCGCCTGCGGTGGTCAATATCAGTACGCGGCAGAAGGTGCCTGAGCGCGCCGTTGCCGGGCAGTCCGGGCTGCCCGATCTGGAAGGCCTGCCACCGATGTTCCGCGAGTTCTTCGAGCGCAGCATTCCGCAGGTGCCGCGCAATCCGGGCGGGCGTCAGCGCGAGGCGCAATCGCTGGGTTCCGGCTTCATCATCTCGCCGGACGGCTACATCATGACCAACAACCATGTGGTCGCCGACGCCGATGAGATCATCGTGCGCCTGTCCGATCGCAGCGAGCTGGAGGCCAAGCTGATCGGCGCCGACCCGCGCAGTGACGTGGCGCTGCTCAAGGTCGAAGGCAAGAACCTGCCAACCGTGCGCCTGGGCAAGTCCGAGGAGCTCAAGGTCGGCGAGTGGGTGCTGGCCATCGGTTCGCCGTTCGGTTTCGATCACTCGGTGACGGCCGGTATCGTCAGCGCCAAGGGCCGCAGCCTGCCCAGCGACAGCTACGTGCCCTTCATCCAGACCGACGTGGCGATCAACCCGGGCAACTCCGGCGGCCCGCTGTTCAATCTCAAGGGTGAGGTCGTCGGCATCAACTCGCAGATCTTCACTCGCTCCGGCGGTTTCATGGGCCTGTCGTTCGCCATTCCCATGGAAGTTGCCATGCAGGTCGCCGACCAGCTCAAGGCGGATGGCAAGGTCACGCGCGGCTGGCTGGGTGTGGTCATCCAGGAAGTAAACAAGGACCTGGCCGAATCCTTCGGCCTGGACAAGCCTGCCGGTGCGCTGGTTGCGCAGGTGCTGGAAGACGGCCCGGCCGACAAGGGCGGGCTGCAGGTTGGCGATGTCATCCTCAATCTCAATGACAAGCCGATCATCATGTCCGCGGACCTGCCGCATCTGGTCGGTGGCCTGAAGCCGGGTGAGAAGGCGCAACTGGACGTGGTGCGCGACGGTTCGCGCAAGAAGCTCAACGTGACCATCGGCACGCTGCCGGAAGAAGGGCAGGAGCTGGCCGCTGGCGACCCGGCTCAGGGTGGCGAGCGCAGCAACAACCGCCTGGGTGTCACGGTGGTCGAGCTGACTGCCGAGCAGAAGAAAGGCCTCGACCTGAAAGGCGGTGTGGTGGTCAAGGAAGTGCTCAATGGTCCGGCCGCGATGATCGGCCTGCGTCCGGGTGACGTGATCACGCACCTGAACAACCAGGCCATCGACTCCACCAGCACCTTTACCCAGGTGGCGCAGGAGTTGCCGAAGAACCGGTCGGTCTCCATGCGCGTGCTGCGTCAGGGGCGCGCCAGCTTCATCACCTTCAAGCTGGCGGAGTAATTCTTCCGGCAAGGCTGAACAGGGGCGCTTTCGGGCGCCCTTTTTGCGTGCACGCCAGGCGCTGCAGCAGACGTGACGTGGTTGCGAGGGATCGGGTACAATCCGCGGCTATTTTCGGCAAGCGTCTTGCCCGTGCCCTCTTCGAGTGTTGATCTGTGAGTGACCTGAGTCATATCCGCAATTTTTCCATCATTGCCCACATTGACCACGGCAAGTCCACCCTGGCTGACCGTTTCATCCAGCTCTGCGGCGGTCTCACCGCGCGTGAAATGGAGGCTCAGGTCCTGGACTCCATGGATCTGGAGCGTGAGCGCGGCATCACCATCAAGGCCCACAGCGTCACGCTTCACTACAAGGCGCAGGACGGCAAGGTCTATCAGCTGAACTTCATCGACACCCCCGGCCACGTCGACTTCACCTATGAAGTCAGTCGCTCGCTGGCGGCCTGCGAAGGTGCGCTGCTGGTGGTCGATGCCGGCCAGGGCGTGGAAGCGCAGTCGGTTGCCAACTGCTACACCGCCATCGAGCAGGGCCTCGAGGTCATGCCGGTGCTGAACAAGATGGACCTGCCGCAGGCCGATCCGGAGCGCGTCAAGGACGAGATCGAGAAGATCATCGGTATCGACGCCACCGATGCCGTGGCCTGCAGCGCCAAGAGCGGTATGGGCGTGGACGAGGTGCTCGAGCGCCTGGTGCACACCATTCCCGCGCCCGAGGGCGAGATCGAGGCGCCGCTGCAGGCGCTGATCATCGACTCCTGGTTCGACAACTACCTGGGCGTCGTGTCGCTGGTGCGCGTGCGTCACGGTCGGGTGAAGAAGGGTGACAAGATCCTGGTCAAGTCCACCGGCAAGGTGCACCTGGTCGACAGCGTCGGTGTATTCACCCCGAAACACACCGCCACCGCCGACCTCAAGGCCGGTGAAGTGGGCTTCATCATCGCCAGCATCAAGGACATTCATGGTGCGCCGGTCGGCGATACCCTGACCCTGTCCACGACCCCTGAGGTCGAGATGCTGTCGGGTTTCAAGAAGATCCAGCCGCAAGTCTACGCGGGCCTGTTCCCGGTCAGCTCGGACGATTTCGAGGACTTCCGTGAGGCGCTGCAGAAGCTGACCCTCAATGACTCGTCGCTGCAGTACGCACCGGAAAGCTCCGATGCGCTGGGCTTCGGTTTCCGCTGCGGCTTCCTCGGCATGCTGCACATGGAGATCATCCAGGAGCGCCTGGAGCGCGAGTACGACCTGGACCTGATCACCACCGCGCCGAGCGTTATCTACGAACTCGAGCTCAAGACCGGTGAGACCATCACCGTCGACAACCCGTCCAAGCTGCCGGATGTCTCGTCCATCGCCGATTTCCGCGAGCCGATCGTGACGGCGACCATCCTGGTGCCGCAGGAGCACCTGGGTAACGTCATTACCCTGTGCGTCGAGAAGCGTGGCGTGCAGCGTGACATGCAGTTCCTCGGTTCTCAGGTTCAGGTTCGTTACGACCTGCCGATGAACGAGGTGGTGCTGGACTTCTTCGATCGTCTGAAATCGACCAGCCGTGGCTACGCCTCGCTGGACTATCATTTCGATCGCTATCAGTCGGCCAACCTGGTCAGGCTGGATGTGCTGATCAATGGCGACAAGGTCGATGCCCTGGCATTGATCGTGCACCGTGACAATGCGGCGTACAAGGGACGTGCGTTGACCGAGAAGATGAAGGAACTGATTCCTCGGCAGATGTTCGATGTGGCGATCCAGGCAGCCATTGGCGGCCAGATCATCGCGCGAACCACTGTCAAGGCACTCAGAAAGAACGTACTGGCCAAGTGTTACGGCGGCGACGTGAGCCGTAAGAAGAAGCTGCTCGAGAAGCAGAAGGCCGGTAAGAAACGCATGAAGCAGGTCGGCAACGTGGAAATCCCACAGGAAGCCTTCCTTGCGGTGCTCAGGTTGGATAGCTAAGGCTCTATGTCGATCAATTTCCCGCTCCTGTTGGTTATCGCGGTTGCCGTTTGCGGCTTCCTGGCCCTGATCGATCTGATCCTGCTGGCTCCGCGCCGCCGTGCGGCGATTGCGGCGTACCAGGGGCGGGTCGACGATCCTGACGACAGGGTGCTGGAGCGCCTGAGCAAGGAACCCTTGCTGGTCGAGTACGGCAAGTCGTTCTTCCCGGTGCTGGCCATCGTGCTGGTGCTGCGCTCGTTTCTGGTGGAACCCTTCCAGATTCCCTCGGGGTCGATGAAGCCGACCCTGGAAGTGGGCGATTTCATCCTGGTCAACAAGTTCGCCTACGGCATTCGTCTGCCGGTCATCGACACCAAGGTCATCGAGGTGGATGACCCGCAGCGTGGCGACGTGATGGTGTTCCGTTACCCCAGCGACCCGAGCATCAACTACATCAAGCGTGTCGTGGGGCTGCCGGGTGATCGCATCCAGTACACCCAGGGCAAGCGTCTGCTCATCAACGGTGAGCCGGTGGCCGAGAAGCTGCTGGGCGAGGAGCCGGGCAGCCTGGGCAGCGCGGTTCTCTATCAGGAGCGCCTGGGACAGGTCGAGCACACCATCCGCAAGGAAATGACCCGCATGCGGCGTGATCCGGGCGGTGAGTGGGTCGTGCCGCAAGGGCACTACTTCATGATGGGCGACAACCGCGACAACTCCAACGACAGTCGCTTCTGGCGTGATCGCAACATCCCTCAGGAGCTGTGGGGCATGGTTCCGGACGACCACATCGTCGGCAAGGCCTTCGCCATCTGGATGAGCTGGCCGGAGCCGAAAACCGGCAATCTGCCCAACTTCTCGCGGGTCGGCCTGATTCATTGAGCACTGGCGCGCTGTTCAAGGCAGCGCCGCAGGCTATAAATAGTTCTAGCCACGAGGCTACAACAAGACCGTTTATTGGGGGATGAACATGACTTTCGCGCGTTCGCAGCAGGGGCTTTCCATTCTGGGCTGGCTGGTGGCTCTGGCCGTGGTGGCGTTCTTCGCCAGTACCGGTTTCAAGATCCTGCCGCATTATCTCGACTACATGTCGATGGAAAAGATCATTACCTCGGTGGAGACCGACCAGGCTGCGCAAGTGCGCACCGTTGGCGAGTTCTACAGCCACGTCGACCGTGGCATGCAGGTCAACAGCATTCGCGATCTGAACCTGCGTGACGTGATGCAAGTGAAGGTGGAGAACAACGAGTTCCGGGTCCACCTGAAGTATGAAAAACGTGAGCCGCTGATCGAGAACCTCGACCTGGTGGTGAATTTCGACAAAGAATTTCGTGTACGGATGCCGTGAGTCCCAATCTGTCCCGCCTCGAGCGCAAGCTCGGCTATAGCTTCAAGGACCAGGATCTGATGATCCTGGCCCTCACCCATCGCAGTTTCGCCGGCCGCAACAATGAGCGGCTGGAATTTCTCGGTGATGCCATTCTCAACTTCGTCGCCGGCGAGGCGCTGTTCGAGCGCTTCCCGCAGGCGCGCGAAGGTCAGTTGTCGCGTTTGCGCGCCCGTCTGGTCAAGGGCGAGACCCTGGCCGTGCTGGCGCGCGGTTTCGAGCTGGGCGAATACCTGCGCCTGGGCTCGGGTGAGCTCAAGAGCGGTGGTTTTCGCCGCGAGTCAATCCTCGCCGATGCGCTGGAAGCCCTGATCGGCGCGATCTATCTGGATGCCGGCATGGATGCGGCCCGCGAGCGCGTGCTGGATTGGCTGACCGGCGAGCTGGATGGCCTGACCCTGGTCGATACCAACAAGGACCCGAAGACGCGCTTGCAGGAGTTCCTGCAGTCGCGCGCCTGCGAGCTGCCTCGTTACGAGGTGGTGGACATTCAGGGCGAGCCGCACTGCCGTACCTTCATGGTCGAGTGCCAGGTGGCCCTGCTCAATGAAAAGACCCTGGGCCAGGGCGGCAGCCGGCGTATCGCCGAGCAGGTCGCTGCGGCTGCGGCGCTGATCGCCCTCGGGGTGGAGAATGGCAATGACTGATGCACCCGTGACCCGCTGTGGTTACGTCGCCATAGTCGGCCGGCCCAATGTGGGCAAGTCGACGCTGCTCAACCACATCCTCGGACAGAAGCTGGCGATCACCTCGCGCAAGCCGCAGACCACCCGTCACAACATGCTCGGCATCAAGACCGAGGGTGATGTGCAGGCCGTCTACGTCGATACGCCCGGCTTGCACAAGCACAACGACAAGGCGCTCAACCGCTACATGAACCGCAGCGCCTCCACGGCGTTGAAGGATGTCGATGTCGTGGTGTTCGTGGTCGACCGCATGCGCTGGACCGACGAGGACCAGCTGGTGCTGGAGAAGGTCCAGCACGTCAAGTGCCCGATCCTGCTCGCGGTGAACAAGGCTGACCGTCTGGAAGACAAGAGCGAGCTGCTGCCGCACCTGAACTGGCTGGCCGAGCAACTGCCGCAGGCGGAGATCGTGCCGATCTCCGCGTTGCAGGGGCAGAACCTCGACACCCTGGAAGCGCTGGTAGGCGAGCGCCTGCCGGAGTCCGAACACTTCTACCCGGAAGACCAGATCACCGACCGCTCCAGCCGTTTCCTGGCGGCCGAGCTGATCCGCGAGAAGATCATGCGTCAGCTCGGTGCCGAGTTGCCGTACCAGATCACCGTGGAGATCGAGGAGTTCAAGCAGGAAGGCCGCGTGCTGCACATCCACGGCCTGATCCTGGTGGAACGCGACGGGCAGAAGAAGATCATCATTGGCGACAAGGGCGAGCGCATCAAGCGCATCGGCCAGGACGCGCGCAAGGACATGGAAACCATGTTCGATTCCAAGGTGATGCTCAATCTCTGGGTCAAGGTCAAAGGCGGCTGGTCCGACGACGAACGCGCGCTGCGTTCGCTGGGCTACCTGGATTGAGCCGCGGGCTGCACGCCATGCGCTGCGCCATAGCTCGCGCTTGAGGCTTGCAGCTTGGACCTTGCCGCTTATGTCCTGCATAGCCGTCCCTACAAGGAAAGCAGCGCCCTGGTGGATTTCTTCACCGCTCAGGGGCGCATCCGTGCGGTACTGAGAGCCGCGCGCGGCAAGGTCGGCAGCATCGCCCGTCCGTTCGCGCCGCTCGATCTCGAACTGCGTGGCCGTGGCGAGCTGAAGACCGTCGGCCGTCTGGAAAGCGCCGGCATCCCGTTGCTGCTGACGGGCGAGGCGCTGTTCTCCGGGCTCTATCTCAACGAACTGCTGATCCGCCTGCTGCCCGCCGAGGATCCGCACCCCGCGATGCTCGACCACTATGGCCTGACCCTGCAGGCGCTGGCTGCCGGCCGGCCCCTGGAGCCGCTGCTGCGCGCATTCGAATGGCGCCTGCTGGACGAGCTGGGCTATGGTTTCGCCCTCGATCGCGATCAGCATGACCAGCCCATCGACCCCGCTGCGCTGTACCGCTGGCAGCAGGACGTCGGCCTGGTGCAGGTGATACAACTGCAGCCTGGGGTATTCCAGGGCCGCGAGTTGCTGGCCATGGCCGAAGCGGACTGGCAGACGCCGGGTGCGCTGGCTGCCGCCAAGCGCCTGATGCGCCAGGCACTGGCACCCCATCTTGGCGGCAGACCACTGGTCAGCCGCGAACTTTTCATGACGCTCAAGGAGTCCAAGCGTGACTGAGGCCAATCGTATTCTGCTCGGCGTGAACATCGACCACGTCGCCACCCTGCGCCAGGCTCGCGGTACGCGCTACCCGGACCCGGTCAAGGCCGCCCTGGATGCCGAGGAGGCCGGTGCCGACGGTATCACCGTGCACCTGCGCGAAGATCGCCGGCACATCCAGGACCGTGACGTGCGGGTGCTGGCCGATGTGCTGCAGACACGGATGAACTTCGAGATGGGCGTCACCGACTTCATGCTCGGTTTCGCCGAGCAGATCCGCCCGGCGCATGTCTGCCTGGTGCCGGAAACCCGCCAGGAGCTGACCACCGAAGGCGGCCTGGACGTGGCCGGGCAGGAGGCGCGCATTGCCGCGGCGGTCGAGCGTCTGTCCCTGGCCGGTTGCGAGGTGTCGCTGTTCATCGACGCCGAGGAGCGGCAGATCGAGGCGGCCATGCGCGTCGGCGCTCCGGTCATCGAACTGCACACCGGCCGCTACGCCGATGCCCATACGGCGGAGGAGGCGGCCCAGGAGCTGTCACGCATCCGCGACGGGGTGATCTGCGGTTTGAACCACGGCTTGATCGTCAATGCCGGCCATGGCCTGCACTACCACAACGCCGAAGCCGTGGCCGCGATTCCCGGGGTCAACGAGCTGAACATCGGCCACGCCATCGTCGCCCATGCGCTGTTCGTCGGCTTCAAGCAGGCGGTCGCGGAGATGAAGGCGCTGATCGTCGCGGCGGCCGAGCGCGGCTAGCGGACGTTGTGGGAGGGGCTTCAGCCGCGACTTTCCATGGCCTGTCGCCGCTGAAGTGCTTTCGATTCAGCCCTGGCTGAACGCCTGAGTCATCTGCATGGCCAGTGCCTCGATGGCATCGTTGTGCTGATGGCCGCGAATCAGCTTGATGTGGTACTCGCCCAGCGCCGGCAGGCCCTGTTCCGCGCCCAGGCGGCGCAGAGGAGGCTTGACCAGGCTGCGGGGGAAGGGGGCGATGGCCAGGTCGGCAGTCATCGCCGCCTCCTGGCCGGCACACTGCTCGCAGGAATAGGCGACGCGGTAGCTCAGGCCCTGGCGGTCCAGCGCGTCGAGCGCGGTCCGGCGCCAGGCACAACCCGGGTTGGCCAGTGCCAGCGGTAGTGGCGAGCGCTGCACCGCCAGGCCGCCATCGCGGCCGGCCCAGACCAGTTCCTCGGAATAGATGACATCACCGCGTGAGTCGTCCAGACCATCGTTGCCCGCGTTGATCAGGGTCAGGTCCAGCTCGCCGGCATCCAGTTTCGCCACCAGATCGACGCTGCGCCCGACATTGACCTCGACCTCCACGGCCGGATGGCTGCGTGCGAACAGGGTCAGGACGCCGGGGAGTACGCGGTCGCCGATGTCGTTCGGCGTGCCGAAGCGCACGCGGCCGGTCAGGGTCGGCGTCAGGAAGCGCGCTACCGCTTCCTCGTTGAGCTTGAGCAGGCGCCTGGCATAACCCAGCAGCAGCTCGCCCTCGGCCGTCAGGTGCACGCGCCTGGCTTCGCGTGTGAACAGGCGCTGGCCGAGGGTTTCCTCCAGGCGCTTGATCTGCAGGCTGACCGCCGCGGTGCTGCGAAACACCTGGGTGGCGGTGCGGGTGAAGCTGCCGCTGTCGGCGATGGCGACGAAGGTACGCAGCACATCGCTTTCCAGCAATGGCAATGACAGGGGAGCGGTCGCGTTCATGATCGTTAAATATTACTTAATCGATGATTTGAAATTTGTCGTTTGTTTGAACGATAGGCGCGTTTCATTCTGATCGCAAGCCCGGTACGACCCGGCAGCGCAGAAGGAGGAAACGCCATGAAAAGTTCGAACCATCACGACAAGCCGCGCCCAGCCATGCCCGAGTTCTACATGCCGGCCATGTGGCCACTGGACCTGCAGAATGCCATCGTCGACTGGATCGGCGCCTGGTTCTGGCGCCGCCGCATGCGCCGCCTGCTGGCCCAGGACATCGAGGGGCGCATCCGTCTGGGCGGCGCCCGTGGCGTGGTCGAGCAGGGGGCGGCTGAACCGCTGCGCTCGATCGCACAGCGGCGGGCACGTTGGCTGCGCCCGCAGGGCGGGTGCAACCGGCCACGCTGAGGGTTAGGGCTTGCGCGCGATCAGCACGGCGCGGGTCGGTGCCGGCAGGCCTTCGACGGTACGGCTGTGGTCAGCCGGATCGAGAAACTCCGGCAGCGACTGGAAGCGCATCCACTCGGTGGCGCGTTGCTCCTCCACCGAAGTGGTGCTGACATCGACGCAGCGCACGTCCTCGAAGCCGGCGCGGCGCAGCCAGCGCTCCAGCGCCGGTACCGACGGCAGGAACCACACATTGCGCATCTGCGCGTAGCGGTCCTCGGGCACCAGCACCTGCTCGACGTCGCCTTCCACCACCAGGGTTTCCAGCACCAGTTCGCCGCCCTTGAGCAATGCATCCTTGAGGTCGAGCAGGTGATCGATGGGCGAGCGGCGGTGGTAGAGCACGCCCATGGAGAACACCGTATCGAAGCCCTGCAGCCTGGCTGGCAGCTCCTCGAAGGCCAGCGGCAGGTGCCACACCGGCTGGTCCGGCAGGTAGCGCTTCATCGCCAGGAACTGGCAGAGGAACAGCCAGTTGGGGTCGATGCCCACCACGCTGTCCGCGCCGGCGCCGAGCATGCGCCACATGTAGTAGCCGTTGCCGCAACCCACGTCGAGGATGCGCTTGCCGGCGAGGTCCAGATGCGGCGCGACGCGCTGCCATTTCCAGTCCGAGCGCCATTCGGTGTCGACGTGCACGCCGAACAGTTCGAAAGGCCCCTTGCGCCAGGGAATCAGGCCTTGCAGGGCGCCCTGCAACTGGGCGCGGTTCGCCTCGTCGCAAGGGCCGTCGAACGCGAAGCGCTGGTCGAGTTCGATGTCGCTCGCCGTCAGCGCGGGCAGCGCCTGCACCGCGCCGTACCAGCGCGCCAGGTCGCCATGACCGATGGCCAGCTTGGCATCGAGCTGGCCGGGCAGTGAACAGGCCCAGTCCTGCAGCGGGGTGCCGGCCAGTTGTGCCTGCAGTGCGTCGAGATCCAGATTGCGCATCATGGCAGGGCCACCAGGGAGGCGAAGTTCAGGCACTGGAACCAGGGCACCACCTTGCTGAATCCTGCCGCCAGCAGGCGTTCGCGATGCTGCTCGAGGCTGTCGGGTTTCATCACGTTCTCGATGGCGCTGCGCTTCTGCGCGATCTCCAGCTCGCTGTAGCCGTTGGCGCGCTTGAAGGCAACGTGCAGTTCGGTGAGCAGTTCGTGCTGGGCATCGTCCTCGAAGCGCAGCTTCTCCGAGAGAATCAGCGCGCCGCCCGGCAGCAGCGCCTGGCGGATGCGCGTGAGCAGCTCCAGGCGGCGCTCCGGCGGGATGAACTGCAGGGTGAAGTTGAGCGTGACCAGCGAAGTCGGTTGCAGGGGGAGGGCAAGGATATCGGCCTCGATCACTGCAACCGGCAGCAGCTCCTGGAACATGGCGTCCTGGGCGTGCAGGTATTCGCTGCAACGCGAAACCATGGCCGGCGAGTTGTCCACGGCGATCACCCGGCAACCGTCGCTGCGCACGTGCCGGCGCAGCGCCTGGGTCACCGCGCCGAGCGATGCGCCGAGATCGTACAGCGTGGTATGTGCCTGGGCGAACTGGCCGGCGAGCACGCCGATGTTCTCGACGATGGTCGGGTAGCCCGGCACCGAGCGCTTGATCATGTCGGGAAAGACCCGCACGACGTCCTCGTTGAAGACGAAGTCGGGCACATCGGCCAGGGGCTGGGCGAACAGGCGGTCGGATTCTTGGCTCACGGCGATTGCGACGGGTAGCGGAAAAGGCCGGCATTTTAGCCAAGTGCGGCCCAGCCGTCAGGGCTTTCCTGACGGCGCGTCGGGCTTGCTGTCAGGCCTTGCTGCGGGCGAACGCCGAGGCGGTGATGCCCCACTGGCCCAGCCAGTAGGTGAGGATGATGGCGTAGGGCGCGGCGTCGAAGCTCATGACGAAGCGGTCGATGCCGATCAGGCTGTCGGAAATCACGAACAGCGCGGCGCCGGCGGCGGCCAGGCCGGCGGAGCGCGCGGCAATGGCGCGGTGGCCGATCCGCGCCAGGGCGCGCCAGAGCATCAGGGAAATCACCGTGGCATAGCAGGCAACCGGGATCAGCAGCTCGCCGAGGCCGCTGCTGGCCAGCACGGCGAACATCGCCCCGCCGGCAATCAGCGCCAGCAGCAGTGCGGCCAGGGCTGGTTGGCGGCTGTCGGAGCAGTAGGCGCGCACGTAGGCGAGATGGCCCAGCAGGAAGGCGCCGAGGCCGAACACGAACAGGTCGCCGGGCCAGTCGAGGAGGATGTCGCCGGCCAGGGAGAACACCAGGCCGATGCCGATCCAGCGGCGGTAGGTGCCAGGAGGCGCCTGGCGCAGCCAGAACAGCAGGGCGATGACCGGGATGCCCTTGCTCAGCAGGCTGAGCTGCGCGTCGCCGCTGACACGGCCATAGAGAAATACCGCAGCACCCGCCAGACCGAGCAGCAACCAACGCATAACAGGACTCCCTTGGTGATCTTCGATGGCGCGACTATGCCCAGCGCGACCCTGGCTGCCAATGCAGCGGGTGCCAAATGGAGGGGCGGATCGTGCCGAGGCTCGACGCCGCCGGCAGGATTGGGCAACGTATGCACCTGCCCTGGAGACGCGCATGTCGATATCGCCCCCCATCACCGAGCTGATCGAACGCCTGTACCGCGACGAGTCGCGCCGTGTGCTGGCGACGCTGATCCGTCTGCTGGGCGACTTCGACCTGGCCGAAGAGGCCCTGCACGAGGCGTTCCGCAGTGCGGTGGAGCAATGGCCGCGCGAGGGTGTGCCCGACAATCCGCGGGCCTGGCTGGTGTCTGCCGGACGCTTTCGCGCCATCGACAGCCTGCGGCGGCAACGCCGCTTCCAGCCCCTGGACGAGTGGGTCGACGTGCCGGGCGAGGACGATGCGCAGGAGGTCGAGCTGCTGGAAGACGATCGCCTGCGGCTGATCTTCACCTGCTGCCACCCGGCGCTGGCCAGCGACGCGCAGGTGGCGCTGACCCTGCGTGAGGTCTGCGACCTGAGTACCGAGGAGATCGCCCGCGCATTCCTCTCCAGTCCCTCGACCCTGGCCCAGCGCATCGTGCGGGCCAAGGCGAAGATCCGCGACGCGCGCATTCCTTACGAAGTGCCGGGGCGCAACGAGCTGCCCGAGCGCCTGGAGGCGGTGCTGCGGGTGGTCTACCTGGTCTTCAACGAAGGTTACTTCGCCAGTTCCGGCGATTCGCTGACCCGCAGCCAGCTGTCCGATGAAGCCATCCGCCTGGGCCGGCTGTTGCTGGAGCTGTTGCCCGAGCCGGAAGTGCAGGGGCTGCTGGCGCTGATGGTGCTGCACGAGTCTCGACGCCAGGCGCGCAGTGCTGCCGATGGCGAGGTGATCCTGCTGGAGGCGCAGGACCGCAGCCTGTGGGACCGCGAGCTGATCGCCGAAGGCGAGGCGCTGGTGTTGCAGGCCCTGCATTCCCGTCGCTTCGGGCCCTACAGCCTGCAGGCGGCGATCGCTGCGGTACATGCCGAGGCGGCCAGCCTGGAGGAGACCGACTGGGCGCAGATCGTTGGCCTGTATGACGAGCTGCTGCGGCTGAATCCGTCGCCGGTGGTCGCCCTCAACCGCGCCGTGGCCCTGGCCATGCACGAGGGCGAGGAAGTCGGCTTGATGGAGGTCGAGCGCCTGCTGGCCAGCGGCGAGCTGGATGGGTACCACCTGCTGCATGCCGCACGGGCCGACTTGCTGCGGCGGCTGGGGCGCACTGATCAGGCCATTGCGGCCTATCGCCAGGCCCTGGCGTTGGCGCAGCAGGGGGCGGACCGGCAGTTTCTGCAGAAGCGGCTGGAGGCGTTGGGCAGTCCCTAGGGTGCGCCCGAGAGCCAGTCAGTCCGTAGCCCGGATGCAATCCGGGGACTCACTTGGGCGAGCGTTCCCGGATTGCGTCCGGGCCAGTGCGCTGGCGCAGGGGGCGCATTGCGCACCCTGCGCCGGGACGAGGCCGTGTCAGCCCGCTACCAGCACGCGGATCGCTTCCAGGCGCAGGGCAGCCTTGTCGAACATCGCCAGGCTCTGTTCGCGCTGTTCGCGCAGGGCGGTGACTTCGCTGTCGCGCACGTTGGGGTTGACCGCGCTGAGCGCGACCAGGCGCGCCAGTTCCTCGTCCAGCTCGGCGACCAGGCGCCGCTTGGCTTCGGCCACGCGCTCGACATGGCGCGGCATGATCTTGGCCTCGGCATCGTTGATCTGCTTGGCCAGCACGTCGCGCTGAGCCTGGACGAACTTGTTGGAGCTGGCCCGTGGCACGCTTTCCAGCTGGTCGTTGAGGGTCTCGAAGCCGACCTTCGGCGCCAGGTCGTTGCCGTTGGCATCGAGCAGGCAGCGCAGTGCCGCCGGTGGCAGGAAGCGTCCGAGCTGCAGCTTGCGCGGGCCGACCACTTCACTGACGTAGAGCAGTTCGAGCAGCACGGTGCCGGGCTTCAGCGCCTTGTTCTTGATCAGCGCGACGGCGGTGTTGCCCATCGAGCCGGACAGCACCAGGTCCATGCCGCCCTGCACCATGGGATGCTCCCAGGTGAGGAACTGCATGTCCTCGCGGGCCAGCGCCTGGTCGCGGTCGTAAGTGACGGTGACCGCCTCGTCGTCGCCGAGGGGGAAGCTGGCGTCCAGCATCTTTTCGCTGGGGCGCAGGATCAGGGCGTTGTCGGAGTGGTCTTCGCTGTCGATGCCGAAGGCGTTGAACAGCTCTTCCATGTAGATCGGCAGGGTGAACTGGTCGTCCTGTTCGAGGATCGCCTCTACCAGCGCCTCGCCTTCGCCGGCGCCGCCGGAGTTCAGTTCCAGCAGGCGGTCACGGCCGCTGTGCAGCTCACCTTCGAGGCGGATGCGCTCTGCGGTGGCCTCGTCGACCAGTTGCTGCCACTCGCCGTCGTCGGCGTTCTCCAGCATCGGCAGCAGGCGCGGGCCGAACTGATGCTGCAGGGCGTTGCCGGTCGGGCAGGTGGCGAGGAAGGCGTTGAGCGCCTGGTGATACCACTGGAACAGGCGCTCCTGCGGGCTGTTCTCCAGGTACGGCACGTGCACCTGGATGCGGTGCTTCTGGCCGATACGGTCGAGACGGCCGATGCGTTGCTCGAGCAGGTCCGGGTGGGCCGGCAGGTCGAACAGCACCAGGTGATGGGCGAACTGGAAGTTGCGGCCTTCGGAGCCGATCTCGGAACAGATCAGCACCTGCGCGCCGAACTCCTCATCAGCGAAGTAGGCGGCGGCGCGGTCACGCTCGAGGATGCTCATGCCCTCGTGGAACACCGTGGCCGGGATGCCGGAGCGCACGCGCAGGGCGTCTTCCAGGTCCAGCGCGGTCTCGGCGTGGGCGCAGATCACCAGCACCTTGAATTTCTTGAGCATCTTCAGGTTGTCGATCAGCCACTCGACGCGCGGGTCGATGCGCCACCAGCGCTGCTCGTCGTCGATCTCGTCCTGGGCCTGGTAGCTGACTTCGGGGTACAGCTCGGCATGCTCGCCCAGCGGCAGCTCGAGGTACTCGTCCGGGCTCGGCAGCGGGTAGGCGTGCAGCTCGCGCTCGGGGAACCCCTGTACCGCGGCGCGGGTGTTGCGGAACAGCAGGCGGCCGGTGCCGTGGCGGTCGAGCAGCTCGCGCACCAGGCGCGCACGGGCTTCGTCGTCGCCGCCGTCGATGGCATCGAGCAGCTCACGGCCTTCGTCGCCGAGGAAGCCGCCGATGGCATCGCGTGCCTGGGCGCTGAGGCTGTCCTGATCGAGCAGCTCCTGCACCGCTTCGGCAACCGGGCGGTACTGGCTGCTTTCGGCGCGGAAGGCCTCCAGGTCATGGAAGCGGTTGGGATCGAGCAGGCGCAGGCGGGCGAAGTGACTGTCCTGGCCGAGCTGTTCCGGGGTGGCGGTGAGCAGCAGCACGCCGGGAATGACCTCGGCCAGCTGCTCGACCAGGGCGTATTCGGGGCTGACGCGCTCCGGGTGCCAGACCAGGTGATGCGCCTCGTCGACCACCAGCAGGTCCCAGCCGGCGGCGAACAGCGCGTCCTGGGCCTTCTCGTCGTCCTTCAGCCACTCCAGGGCGACCAGCGCCAGCTGGCAATCCTCGAAGGGGTTGCTGGCATCGCTTTCCATGAAGCGCTCGGCGTCGAACAGGGCCACGTCGAGGTTGAAACGGCGGCGCATCTCCACCAGCCACTGGTGCTGCAGGTTTTCCGGCACCAGGATCAGCACGCGCCCTGCACGCCCGGAGAGCAGCTGGCGATGAATCACCAGGCCGGCCTCGATGGTCTTCCCCAGGCCCACTTCGTCGGCCAGCAGCACGCGCGGGGCGATACGGTCGGCCACTTCGCGGGCGATGTGCAGCTGGTGCGCGATCGGCTGGGCGCGGGCGCCACCGAGCCCCCAGAGGGACGACTGCAGCAGGCGGCTGTTGTGTTCCAGGCTGTGGTAGCGCAGGGCGAACCAGGACAGCGGATCGATCTGGCCGGCGAACAGGCGGTCGCTGGCCAGGCGGAACTGGATGAAGTTCGACAGCTGGGTTTCCGGCATGGTGACCGGCTGATGCTGGGCGTTGAGGCCGTGATAGACCAGCAGGCCGTCGATGTCCTCGACCTCCTGCACGGTCAGCTTCCAGCCCTCGAAATGGGTGATCTCGTCACCCGGTGCGAAGCGCACGCGGGTCAGCGGGGCATTGCGCGTGGCGTACTGGCGGGTTTCGCCGGTGGCCGGGTAGAGCACGGTGAGCAGGCGGCCTTCCTCGGTAAGGATGGTTCCCAGACCCAGTTCCGCTTCGCTGTCACTGATCCAGCGTTGCCCCGGTTGATATTGCGCCATGCCTGTCTGTCTCCCGCGTGAAAAAGCCGGCTATGGTAACGGATGCCGCGCCACGGCCAAAGCGCTCGTGGCACTATCGCGGTGCCCGTCAGTCGAAAGTGTAGTGAGCACCGGCTAACAGGCCGTCGAAAAACGCAGGCGAGGCAGCCAGCGTAAGGCAAGAACAGGCGAGAAGCGGAGTTTGCCCGCTGTAAATGAGCACTTTGATCGGACTCGCGCACGAGCCTGTTTTTAACGCAGCAATGGCAGCGTTGGTAGCTTTTCAACGGCCTGCTAAAGTCGCGGATGACGGGGCCGACAGCCTTACAAAGGAGGTGCTGTTGCATGCTGCCACCGATCCCCCACAGCCTGGTGCCGGTCACTGCCTCGCAGGACGTGATCAAGCCCAAGCCCGAGATTCCACCGGTGACCCCGGCCGAGGAGAGCGCCAAGGAGAGTGCGCTGAGCCTGGACAAGCGGCACCCGCAGGAAGCCGAGGAACTGCTGCGCGAAGAGCAGCGCCGCCGCCAGCGGCGAGGCTACACCCCGGAGCAACTGGCCGAGGCCGAGCCGGAGGAGATGCAGGAGGCGCTGGGTGATCTGCCACGGCAGGGGCTGTGGGTGGATGTGGAAGTCTGAGACACTCCTTTCAATTCTTGCCGTGTAGATCTTCATGCTGTTCGCCGACCCGTTACCCGCCATCGCCGATGCCGAGCTGGACTACCTGCCTGGCTGGGTGGACGCGGCGCTGGCCGAGCGCTGGCTGCAGGCGCTGGTCGAGCAGACGCCCTGGCAGCAGCCGGAGCTGTTCATCCATGGGCGTTACCACCGCACGCCGCGCCTGACCGCCTGGTATGGCGAGCCCGAGGCGCGTTATCGCTATTCCGGGAAGGTGCACGAGCCGCTGCCGTGGACGGCGCTGCTCGACGACATCCGCCAGCGGCTCATGGCCGAGGTGGGGCAGGCGCTCAACGCCGTGCTGCTCAACTACTACCGCGACGGCCAGGACTCCATGGGCTGGCACAGCGACGCCGAGCCCGAACTGGGGCGCGAGCCGCTGATCGCCTCGCTCAACCTGGGCGGCAGCCGGCGTTTCGACCTGCGCCGCGTGGGCGCCACGCGCATCGAGCATTCGCTGACCCTGGAGCATGGCTCGCTACTGGTCATGCGCGGGCCGACCCAGCATCATTGGCAACATCAAGTGGCGAAGACGCGCCAAGCCTGCGCGCCGCGCCTGAATCTGACCTTTCGCCTGATCCGGTTTCCGCTATGAGCAATGACGAAAAACTGATCGACTTCGCCGCCGAGCGCGACAAGCGTATCCACGACCTCAATGACAAGCGCCTCAACGACATGCGTCAGGTCTTCGAGCAGGTCCTGCCACTGGGCAAGGGCAAGAAGAAGTCGAAGAGCAAGCCGAAGAAACGCTGAGCCACCAGCCTGCTCAGTCCAGGCGCTTGCGCACGCGGGATACCGCGATCACCAGCATCGCCAGGGTGAAGACGCTCAGTGCCAGCACCTCCACCCAGAGTTCGGCCAGGGTCGCGTTGCGCAGCATGATGCCGCGCGCCAGGCGCAGGAAATGCGTCAGCGGCAGCACCTCGGCCAGCCACTGCGCGGCCTTGGGCATCCCGGCGAAGGGAAACATGAAGCCGGACAGCAATATCTGCGGCAGGAAGGTGAAGAAGGCCATCTGCATCGCCTGGAACTGACTGCGCGCCAGCGTCGAGATGAAGACGCCAAGGGTCAGGCTGGCGAAGATGAACAGCAGTGACGCCGCGTACAGCGCCAGCAGCGAGCCGCGCACCGGCACGGCGAAGAGCTGCCAGCCGACCAGCAGGACGACCGTCACCTGCACCAGGCCGATGCCGACGAACGGCAGCACCTTGCCCAGCGTCAGCTCCCAGGGCGAGACCGGCGTGGTGATGAGCATCTCCATGTTGCCGCGTTCGCGCTCGCGCACCAGGGCGATGGCGGTGAACAGCACCATGGTCATGGTCAGGATCACGCCGATCAGGCCGGGCACGGTGTTCAGGGGCGCCAGGCGTTCGGGGTTGTAGAAGTTCACCACCGTCATCGACGGCGTGGCGTGCCAGCCGGGAAGCGGGTAGCTCGCCAGTTGCCGCGCCGAGGCCTGGACCACCTGGTCGGAGCCGTCGACCACCAGTTGCAGGGGTGTGCGCTCGGGGTTGGGGCGGGCCAGGCGTGTCTCGAAATCGGCGGGGATAACCAGCGCGGCGCTGATCTCGCCCCGCCGCAGCAGCGTCTGCAGTTGCTGCTCGCTCGACAGCCGGTAGCGCAGGTCGAGCACCTGGCTGGCGCCGATCTCGGCCACCACTTCGCGCGAATGGGCCGTATTGGCCTGATCGAGCACGGCGCTGGGCAGGCCGCGCACGTCGAGATTGATGGCATAGCCGAACAGCACCAACTGCATGACGGGGATGCCGACGATCATGGCGAAGGTCAGGCGGTCGCGGCGCAGTTGGCGCAGTTCCTTGAGCACGATGGCGGCCAGTCGACGCAGGTTCATGGCTGCGCTCCCTGGATGTCGGGGCGGCGCGTCACGGCGACGAAGACATCCTCCAGATTCGCTTCGGTCGCGCGGACCCCTGCCTGCACGCCAGCCTCGGCCAGACGCCGTTCGACCTGCTCGCGGGCATCGTCGGTGGCGCTGAGCAGGCGCAGCGAGGCGCCGATCTGCGCGCTGGCGTAGATCGCCGGCAGGCCTTGCAGCGCCCGTTGCGCCTGGCGCGGCTGGACGCATTCCACCAGCAGCGGTTGTCCGGGCAGGCGCGCCATCAGCTCGGCGGGGCTGCCGTCGGCGACCAGTCGCCCGCTGTCGAGTATGCCCAGGCGCGTGCAGCGTTCGGCCTCGTCCATGTAATGGGTCGAGACCAGCAGGGCCGTACCGGCTTCGGCCAGCTCGAACAGCGAGTCCCAGAATTCCCGGCGTGACTGCGGGTCGACGGCGCTGGTCGGTTCGTCGAGCAGCAGCAGGTCGGGCTCGTGCAGCACGGCGCCGGCCAGGGCCAGGCGCTGTTTCTGGCCGCCGCTGAGGGTGCCGGACAGGCGGTCACGCAGGTCGCCCAGCCAGTAGCGCTCGAGCAGCTCCGCGACCCGCCTGCGTGCCTGCGCCCGCCCCAGGCCCTGGATGCTGGCGAGAAAATCGAGGTTCTCGGCCACCGTCAGGTCCTCGTACAGCGAGAATTTCTGCGTCATGTAGCCGATGCGTCGCTTGAGCGCTTCGGCATCCTGCGGAATCCGGTAGCCCAGCACCTCGATCTCTCCCGCGCTGGGCAGCAGCAGGCCGCAGAGCATGCGGATGGTGGTCGACTTGCCGCAGCCGTTGGGACCGAGGAAGCCGAATACCTCGGCGCGTTCGACGCGCAGGTCGAGGCCGTCGACGGCAGTCAGATCGCCGAAGCGCTTGCTCAGGCCGCTGGCGCGGATCACCGTCTCACTCATCGTCGCTACGCTCCGCCTGCAGCGGCAGGCCGGCTGGCAGATCGCGGGCCTCGTCACCCAGCAGCACGGCTTCGGCGCGGTAGGTCAGGCGGCTGGCGTCATCACCGTTGAGGGCGTAGTAGGGGGTGAAGCTGGCTTCGCTGGCGATGCTGCGGATGCGTGCCTGCAGGGGGCGTTCATGACCTTCGACCCGGACCCGCAGGGTAGCGCCGACGTCCAGCGTCGGGCGTACCGAGGCGGGTACGAACAGGCGCGCATAGGGCGCCTCGCCGACCAGCAGGCTGACCAGTTCCGCGTTCATCGGTGGCTGATCGCCGGGGTGGAACGGCAGGGCGTCGACGCGGCCGGCGCGCGGCGCGTGCAGGCTCAGGTGTTCGCGGTCCAGGCGCAGTCGCTCCAGCTGCGCGGTGGCGGCTTCGACGGCGGCGCTGGCCTGTTCGACCTGCTCCGGGCGGGTGCCGTTGGTCAGTTCGCGCAGGCGGGCGGCGCTGGCCTCACTGGCGGCCACCAGGCGGTCGCGGGTGGCGCGGGCGCGGTCACGCTCGGCCACGGCGACCTGGCCACGGGCATACAGGGCGCTGATGCGGCGTTCGTCGCGCACGGCTTCGTCACGTTCGGCCCTGGCCTGCTGGAGGCTGGCGCTGGCGGCCTGGATCTGTTCGATACGTGCGCCGTTGCTCAGCTCTTCCAGACGGGCGTTGGCCTGGTTCAGCTCGGCCTCGGCCTGACGGACGCGGGCGTCCAGCCGGCGAGGGTCGAGCTCCAGCAGTAACTGGCCGGACACGACCTGTTCGCCTTCGCTGACCTTCCACTCCAGCACGCGCTCCGAGACCTCGGCAGGCAGGCCGATGCGGTCCCACTCCAGGGTGCCCAGCAGCGGTTGCTGCGCCGGTTCGTTGCAGGCGGCCAGTGGCAGCACGAGCAGCAGGCAGAGCAGTCGTCGATCAATGGCCATCGGGCACCTCCAGTCCATGGGCGAACAGCGCCAGGGTGTGCTCGACCATCCTCTGGTCGGCGATCTCGGCGCTGGCGAAGATGCCGCGCCAGAGCGGAGCGGCGGCGTAGGGCAGCATGGTGGCGCCGATCAGCGAGACCACAAGCAGGCGAGGGTCGATGGCGTCGTGCAGCTCGCCGCGTTGCTGCGCCGCAGCGAAGCGCTGGGCCAGGCGCAGCGGCAGCAAGGGAGCGATGCGCTGGGTCAGCAGGCTGCGCAGGGCGCCCCCTTCGGTGAGCACTTCCCGCGCCCACAGCTGCGGGAGCCAGGGATGTTTCGCCACGATGGCCGCCAGTTCGGTGACCAGCGTGCGGACCTGTTCCAGCGGGGTATCGCCGGCTTGCTCCAGGCATCCGGCGAGGCGCTCGAACTCGGGCATCAGGCGCTCGTCGATCACTGCTTGGGTCAGCTTGGGCTTGTTGCCGAAGTAGTAGTGGATGAGTGCCGGTGTCACCTGCGCGGCCTCGGCGATGCCGCGCAGGCTGCTGGCCTGGATGCCCTGCTGGGCGAAGCGTTGGCAGGCGGCGTCGAGCAGGCGTTCACGCTGCTGCGCTTCACCGCTGGGACGACCTGGAGTGCGTGGGCGGGGCATGGCTGGAAGGTCCTGGAAAATTATTAATTAAACATTCAATTAATTTTTGTGCAAGCGCAAGCAGCGATGTCGACGAGCGGGGCGCCGGCCCTCTGCAAGGGGCACTGGCGCGCTGCGTCGGGGTGGTTTCGTTGACCTGGATCAGTTTCCCGGGCAACCGTCGGGCGAGGGGGTGGCGAGCATTGATCCAGATCAATGGTGCCGGGGCTGGCGCTGATAACGTGAAGCCATCCCAGACAGACAGGCACAACAGGAGGCAGCCATGTTCGTCGATACAGTGGTTCTCGCCGGAGTCGGCACCGTTCTTCTGATGGTCGCGTTCTTCGGGGGTGTTGGTTACTTCATCTGGAAGGATGCTCACAAGCGCAAGCAGAGCTGATCCTTCCGGTCAACTGGGCACGCAAGGCAATTCGGGCGACTTCGGTCGCCCATTTTTTTGCCTGTCGTTCCGGTTGACGGTCTCCTGGCAGGGAAAGTTGGGCAGGGGGCTGGACGAAATTAGATAGCTAGCTAATAATTGGCTTTGTTTGGCTGCTCGCTCGAGCCGTCGTCTATCTTCAAATCGTCACGTTCCGAATCCCTGTCCATGCGAGATTCCCTGCAGGCTTTCCTGGCGCCCAGTGCCCAGGCTGTTCAGTTCGCCGTCAAGACGCTGCTTGGCGGCGGGCTGGCGCTATGGCTCGCGCTGCGGCTCGGCCTCGAACAGCCGCAATGGGCGCTGATGACGGCCTTCATCGTCGCCCAGCCGCTGTCCGGCATGGTGGTGCAGAAGGGCCTGGCGCGGTTGCTCGGCACCATGGTCGGCACCTTCATGGCCGTGGTGATGATGGCCCTGTTCGCCCAGACACCCTGGCTGTTCCTGCTTGCCTTCGCCCTGTGGCTGGCGCTCTGTACCGCCGTTTCGACCATGCTGCGCAGCGCCTGGGCCTATTCCTTCGTCCTGGCCGGCTACACGGTGGCGATCATCGGCCTGCCGGCCATCGGCAAGCCCCATGTGATCTTCGACGAAGCCATCGCCCGCTCCACCGAGATCTGCCTGGGGCTGGTCTGCGCCACGCTGAGCAGCGCCCTGCTCTGGCCGCAGCGGGTCGAGCGGCAACTGGTGCAGCAGGCGCGCGACACCTGGCTGGCCGGCGTCAAGGCCGTGTGCCAGGCGCTGGCGGGGGAGGAGGGCGACTCGCGCCAGGGCCTGCTGGAAGTGCTGGCGCGTATCGTCGCCGTGGACGCCCAGCGCGAACATGCCTGGTTCGAGGGCGAGCGGGGGCGCCAGCGGGCCATCGCCCTGCGCGTGCTCAGTCGCGACCTGCTCGGCATGCTGCGCCTGGCCCGTGGCGTGGCACGGCAATGGCGACAGCTCGGTGCCGACGAGGCGCAGCGGGTCGCGCCCTGGCTGCAGGAGGTGCAGACGCAGTTGCAGGCACAGCCTGGGGAACTCTCCGAACTGCTCGCTCGCCTGCGCGAGGCGGCGCTGGACGAGGCCCTGAGCGCCACTCAGCAGCTGTGCCTGGAGCGCCTGGCCGTTCTCCTGCTGCGCGTCGCTGAGGCTCGTCGCGCGCTGCAGGCGGTGGAGCAGGGTCAGGCACCGGAGGATGCGCCGCGAGCGCTGTCCTGGCACTACGACTGGCAGACGGCGCTGGTCTATGGCGCGCGCAGCGGCCTGACCTTTCTGGCGCTGGCCGCATTCTGGATGGCCACCGGCTGGACCCACGCGATCGGTGCGATGCTGCTCGGCGCGGTGGTCTGCAGCCTGTTCGCCCGGCTGGAGGCGGCCCCGGCAATCGGCATGATGTTCCTGCGCGGCATTTTCTATGCGCTGCCGGTGGCCTTCTTCGTCGGGCAGATCCTGATGCCGCAGATCGACGGTTTCCCCATGCTCGCCCTGGTGCTCGGCGTGCCACTGTTCTTCGGCGTGCTGGGCATGGCCAAGCCAGCGCTGGCGGCGACCTCGACCTCGTTCTGCCTGCACCTGATCGTGCTCTGCCTGCCGCCGGCCGGTGTCGGCTATGACGTGGCCTACTTCCTCAACGAGGCCCCCGGCATGCTGCTGGGCGTGGGCTGTGCGGTGCTGGCTTTCAAGCTGATCGGCCTGCGTGACCCGGTGTGGCATGGCCGGCGCCTGATGCAGGCCATCCTGCTCGACCTCGGCCGCCTGACCCGGCGTGATCTGGGGCGTGCGGAGAACTGGTTCGGCGGGCGCATGGCCGATCGCCTGTTGCAGCTGGCGCGGCACTACCCGGCACGACCGGACCGTGCGCGCAGCCGCTGGGACGATGGTGTCGCCGGGCTCGATCTGGGGGACGAGCTGCTGCACCTGCGCGCCTGCCTGGCGCATGTCGACGCCGACCTGACGCAGGCGCAACAGCGTTTCCTGCAGCAGCTGGACGAGGTGCTGGAGTGGGGCCCGACGCCGGGCCGCCGGGATGCGCTGGATGCACCCGCGACCGAGCTGCGCCAGGCGCTGGCTGCCCTGGCGCCGAGTATCGAACGGCGCCTGGCCGATGCCGCCCTGTCGCAATTGCAGAACGGCTGGCGCCAGTGGTGTCACCTGAGAGGAGAAGCCCATGGGCTTGCATGAGTGGTCGCTGGGCGGCGTGTTGCTGAGCCCCATGGCGATCTACGCGGTATTGGCGCTGCTGCTGACCGGCGCGTTGCGCCTCGGCTTGCAGCGCATCGGGCTGACGCGCTGGATCTGGCACGAGGCCCTGTTCGACTGTGCCCTATATGTCTGCGTCCTGGCGGCCGTGATGGCCGTCCTGGCGCATTGAGGAGAGAAGCATGCATTCGACCATTCGTGTCGGTATCACCCTGGCCATGGTGGCGGCGGCGATCTTCGCCGGCTCGTGGATCTGGCAGCACTACATGTATTCGCCCTGGACGCGTGACGCCCGGGTGCGCGCGGATGTGGTGACCATCGCCCCGGACGTGTCCGGCTGGGTGCTCGAGCTCAAGGTGCGCGACAACCAGCAGGTCAAGGCCGGCGACCTGCTGATGACCATCGACCGCGATCGCTACCAGGCTGCAGTGGAGAAGGCCCAGGCCGTGGTGGACATCCGCCGCCAGCAGCTCAGCCTGCGTGAGCACGAGGCGTTGCGCCGCTCGCGTCTGGGCGCCAAGGCGATCAGCGCCGAACTGCTGGACAACGCCAAGATCAGCGCCGAGATGGCGCGTGGCGAGTACCGCGAGGCGCAGGCCGACCTGCGTATCGCCGAGCTGAACCTGGCGCGCAGCGAAGTGCGTGCACCGCGCGATGGCCAGGTGACCAACCTGGTCCTGGCGCAGGGCAACTACGTCAAGGCCGGGCAGGCGGTGATGGCTCTGGTCGACACCCAGTCGTTCTACGTGCAGGCCTATTTCGAGGAAACCAAGCTGCCGCGCATCCAGGTCGGCGCGCCGGTGGAGGTCTGGCTGATGGGCGGCACGGACGAGATTCGCGGCGAGGTGGAGAGCATCAGCCGTGGCATCACCGACCGCAACGCCAGCCCGGATGGGCAACTGCTGGCGGATGTCGAACCGACCTTCAACTGGGTGCGCCTGGCGCAGCGCATTCCGGTGCGCATCAGGCTGACCAGCCTGCCCGAAGACATCGCCCTGAGTGCCGGCATGACCGCCAGCGTACGGCTGGAGTAGGGCACTCTCGCAATTGTAGGAGCGGCTTCAGCCGCGAGCTCTTCATGGGGGCTCGCGGCTGAAGCCCCTCCCACGGTACCGCTGCTGCGTGCCTGGGTCCGTAGGGTGGACAACGCGAAGCTTGTCCACCGTCTGGGCGTGGTCGTTGTCGCCTGGGGATCGCTTCGTTCGACGGCCGGCTACGGGGTGATGCACTGGTGGATGGATGGAGCGTCATCCACCCTACGCGCCAAGGAACGTGATCAACTGCGTTCGATGCTGGCCGGGGTACGCCGCATCAGCACCTTGCCGTGGCGCACCGACACCAGGGCGTGGCCCTGGCTGCGCACCATCTCGTAGTCGTCCGGCGCCGAGAGAATCAGCAGGTTGGCCGGGCGGCCGATTTCCAGGCCATAGCGTTCGCCCAGGTTCAGCGCGCGCGCCGAGTTGTCGGTGATCAGGTCCAGGCTGCGCTTGAGGTCGTCGTAGCCGAGCATGTGGCAGATGTGCAGGCCAGCCTCGAGGATGCGCAGGATGTTGCCGTTGCCCAGCGGGTACCAGGGGTCGACGATGGAGTCCTGGCCGAAGCAGACGTTCATCCCGGCGCGGTCGATCTCGGCCACGCGGGTCAGGCCGCGGCGTTTCGGGTAGGTGTCGAAGCGGCCCTGCAGGTGGATGCTCTCGGTGGGGCAGGAGACGAAGCTGATGCCGCTCATCTTCAGCAGGCGGAACAGCTTGGAGCAGTAGGCATTGTCGTAGGAACCCATGGCCGTGGTGTGGCTGGCGGTGACGCGCGCGCCCATGCCACGCACGCGGGCTTCCTCGGCCAGCACCTCGAGAAAGCGCGACTGCGGGTCGTCGGTTTCGTCGCAGTGCACGTCCACCAGGCAGCCGCTGCGTTCGGCCAGCTCCATGAGGAACTTGATCGACGACACGCCCTGGTCGCGGGTGTTCTCGAAGTGCGGGATGCCACCGACCACGTCGGCGCCCAGTTCGATGGCCTGCTCCATCAGGGCGCGACCGTTCGCGTAGGACTCGATGCCTTCCTGGGGGAAGGCGACGATCTGCAGGTCGATCAGGTGGCGGGTTTCCTCGCGCACTTCGAGCATGGCCTTGAGCGCCGCCAGGGTCGGGTCGGTGACGTCGACGTGGGTGCGTACGTGCTGGATGCCGTGGTCGACCAGCATGTCGATGGTCTTCTTGGCGCGGGTCTTGGTGTCTTCATGGGTCACCAGCGCCTTGCGCTCGGCCCAGCGCTCGATGCCTTCGAACAGCGTGCCGCTCATGTTCCAGGCCGGCTCGCCGGCGGTCAGCGTGGCGTCGAGGTGGATGTGCGGTTCGACGAATGGCGGCACCACCAGGTTGCCGGCCGCGTCGAGGTCGTCCGCCGCCGGGGTGGCACTGGCGGTCTGGATGTCGATGGCGGCGATCTCGGCGCCGTTCAGGGTGATGCGGTACAGGCCGTCGCGGCCACGCAGGCGGGCGTTGTGGATGATCATGCTGGGTTCCTCTCAGGCAGGCGACGACAGGCGCCGGATCAGCAGCGCGACGCTGATGTTCAGGCGGTCGTGCGGGGTATCGAAGGAGCAGCCGGTCAGCGCTTCGATGCGCTGTAGACGGTAGCTCAGGGTATTGCGGTGAACGTTCAGGCGCTGCGCGGCCAGGGCCAGGTTGCCGTTCTCGGCGAACCAGGCCTCCAGCGTCGGCATCAGCACCGGCTGGTGGCGCGAGTCGTCGCCGATCAGCGGGCCGAGCACGCGCTCGACGAAGCGGTCGAGCAGGCTGCGATCACGGATCGCGCCCAGCAGCTCCAGCACGCCCAGCTCGTTGAAACTGCACAGCCCCAGGCGCTCCGGGAAACGCTGCGCCACGGCCAGTGCCTGGCGCGCTTCACCCAGGCCCTGGGCGAAGCGCGGGGCGTCGCAGCCGGCGCTGCCGAGGCCGAGAAACAGCCGCAGCGGGCCGAGTTGCGGGCGCAGTTCGTCGAGCAGTGCGGTCATCACCTGGCGGTTGCGCGCTTCATCCTGTGGCGTGGGGCAGGGCAGCAGGGCGATCCAGTGCCGGCCCTGGCTGACCAGTGGCAGCGCCTCGCCACGCTCGCTAAGGCTCTGCTCCAGGCGCCGTTGCAGCAGTTGCTGGCGGCTCTGCAACTGGCGCTCGGCGTCTTCGCCGGCCAGGTCGCCGAACAGCTGCTCGCTGCCGTCGAGGCGCAGCAGCGCCACCTGACGCGGCACGTGCAGCGCCAGACCGAGGCTGTCGCCGCGCTGCAGGAGCAGGTCCAGCGACTGGTAGTCGCCATCGAGCACCTGCTCCAGCACGTGCTGGCGCGAGCGGCCCAGTTGTTGCGCATGGACCAGCGCGGTGCCGATGGCCTGGGTGACCACCACCATCTTCAGGGCGTAGGGTTGCTCGATCAGCGGCAGGCCCAGGCGCTCGGCCTCTGCGATCACGCTGGGCGGGATCGCCTGGATGTATTCGGCGCCGGTGAGGATGACCATGCCGGCGACGATGCGCTCATGGCCCTCGCGCACCAGACGCAGCAGGTTGGCTTCGTCGCGCGGATGGTTGATGCCGGTGACGAAGATCAGTTCGCCGCCCATCACCCAGTCGGCAATGCCCTCGTTCTCGGCCACGTAGGGCCAGCGCACGGCATTGTCGCGTCCGGCCTGGCCGGCACGCAGGCGCATGCTGGCCAGGTCTGGCAGGGCGAGTACGTCGGCGACGGTCAGGCTCACGCGCCGGCGACCTGCTGACGGCCCGCCAGTGCCTTGTTCAGCTCGAACAGTGCGACATAGGCCAGCGCCGCCACCGCGATGCCGACCAGTGGCGCGACCCAGGGCGAGAAGTAGGCGCTCAGCGCACCGATCAGGTAGGCGCCGAGGCCGACCCAGTTGAAGGCCGGCAGGCGGGCGTCGGCCAGTTTCGGGTAGCGTGCGCGGTGAGCGTAGAAGTAGTCGGCCATGATCACGCCGCCAATCGGCGGGATGATCGAGCCGAGCAGGATCAGGAAGGGGATCAGCAGTTCGTACATGCCGCCGATGGCCAGCAGCGTGCCGATGCCGGCACCGGCCAGGGTCACGGTCTTGCGCTTGCCGGTGCGCAGCAGGTTGCAGCCGGCGGCGGCGAAGTTGTAGATGGTGTTGTCCTGGGTGGTCCACAGGTTGAGGAACAGCATGATCACGGCGGCCATGGACAGACCCTGCAGCACCAGCACCTCGACCACGTCCGGTTGCTGGTAGACGATGGCACCGTAGGCACCGGCGACGATCATCAGGCCATTGCCGATGAAGAAGCCGAGCAGGCTGGCCAGCACCGCGACGCGGCCGCTCCGGGCGAAACGGGTCCAGTTGGTCGCCTGGGTGGCGCCGCTGACGAAGGTGCCGAACACCAGGGTGATGGCCACGCTCAGGCTCATGCTCTCGGACGGCTCCACCGCCAGCAGCCCGGCGAGGCCGCCGATGTCACGGGTGGCGATCCACAGCGACGCCACCAGCAGTACCAGCATGGCCGGCACGGCGACGCGCGAGAGCAGGTCCAGGCCCTTGTAGCCGACGAAGGCGGTGAGGCAGAAACCGAAGCCGAACAACACCATCAGCGGGATGGTCAGGCCCTCCGGCAGGCCGAGGATCTTCACCAGGACGATGGCGACGGTCGCCGTGCCCCAGGCGTACCAGCCGATCTGGGTGAAACCCAGGAGCATGTCGGACAGCTTGCTGCCCACTTCGCCGAAGCAGAAACGCCCCATCAGCACCGAGTTCAAGCCGCTGCGGCAGGCGATGAAACCCAGTGCGGCCGCGTACAGGCCCAGCAGCAGGTTGCCGACCACCGCGGCCCAGAGCAGGGTGGTGAAATCGAAGGCCATGCCGATCTTGCCGCCAGCGAACATGGTGGCGGTGAAGAAGGTGAAACCGAACAGCAGGATGGCGGTGGAGAACAGCCCCTTGCGGGCGCCGCTGGGGACCTCGCTCAGAGGGTAGTCGCTATCGGGGGTGGCGTTGCTCATGGACCTGGCTCCGGTAGGGGGGTAGGCCTTGGCGATAGCAGGGGACGTGCCAGAGTCAGCGGGCATGGCCGCTTGGCAAGGTAGTCAAAGGGGTTTGTGCAAAGTGCACAAGGAATTGCACTTCTGGAGTGTCAGATCGCTCAAGGCTTGTGAGTGTAGAACAAAAGTGGTGCGCGGCGCTGCTGCCGCGCACCAGTGTGCAGCGGATCAGGCGACGGTCACCTGCGGCATCGGCGGCATGGTCACGGTCTGCTCGGCGCTCGGGGCGAGCACTTCGGCTTCGCCGTCGACCACTTGCTTGCCGTCCTGGTTGAACACGCGGGTGGCGATGCGCACGCGGTTCTTCGGCAGCTTCTCCAGCACTTCCAGCTTCACGGTCAGGGTGTCGCCGAGTTTCACCGGACGGGTGAACTTCAGCTGCTGGCCGAGGTAGATGGTGCCCGGGCCTGGCAGGTTGCAGGCGATGGCGGCGCTGATCAGCGCGCCGGTGAACATGCCATGGGCGATGCGCTCCTTGAACATCGTCTCGGCGGCGAAGGCGGCGTCCAGGTGTACCGGATTGTTGTCGCCGGACACGGCGGCGAACAGCTGCACGTCACGTTCTTCCACCTGCTTTTCGAAGCTGGCCTGCTGGCCGATTTCGAGCGCCTCGTAGGGGATGTTGGTTACCTGGGTCATGAACACTCCTGAGTGGGCTTGCGACCGTGGCTCAATGCCTGTTGCAGCCAGTCGATCAGATGGGCGGTGACCTCGTCGCGGTTGCTCTCGTTGAGCAGCTCGTGGCGGGCCTCGGGGTAAAGTTTCAGTTGTACGTCGCGCACGCCGGCCTCACGCAGGGCGCCAGCCAGGTCACCCAGGCGCTTGCCGTCGCTGACCGGATCACGCGAGCCGCCGATGACCAGCAGCGGCAGGTCGGCATCGATCTGCGCCAGGTTGGCGGGGGGCGTGATGTGCTGCAGGCCGTCGAGCAGGTCGCACCACAACTGCGTGGTGCAGACGAACCCGCACAGCGGATCGGTCACGTATTTGTCCACTTCCGCCGGGTCGCGGCTGAGCCAGTCGAAGGCGGTGCGGTTGGGCTTGAACGCCTTGTTGAACGAGCCGAAGGAGAGAAAATCGATGACCTTGCTGCGGCCTTTCGCGCCCAGGCGCCAGCGTTCGAAACCGGCGATCAGGCGTGCCGCCTTGTACAGCGCCACGGGCTGGTAGTTGGAGCCGGAAAGTACGGCGCCCTGCAGGCTGCAGCTGTGGCCCATGAGGTAGGCGATGCCGATGTAGCTACCCATGCTGTGGCCGAAGAGGAAGATCGGCGTGTGCGGATGCTGCTGGCGAATGTGGTGATTGAGGGTGGAGAGGTCGCCGACGACCTTGCTCCAGCCGTCCTCGTCGGCGTAATGCCCCAGGGTGCCGCGTTCGGCCGTGCGGCCGTGGCCGCGCTGGTCCAGGGCGTAGAGGGCGAAGCCCGCCGCCACCAGGGCTTCGGCCAGCCGTTCGTAGCGCAGGCTGTGCTCGGCCATGCCATGGGCAAGCATGACCATCGCACGGGGTGGCTCATCGCCGTACCAGTGGTTGACGTGCAGCGGCAGGCCGTCGCTGGCGTTGAGGGTGAAGGCGTCGTGGCGCATGGCGAATCCTTGTGCCGAAGGTTGGCGGCATTGTGCACCTTGCTCGTCATCAGGCAAAGCGTCGCGGTTTATTCGCGAATGCCAAAGATCGGTTACGAATCGCTACATTTATTGCGAAATTCAGCCCATCAATGACGCCTTCGAGCTATATGCGGTTCAGCTCTAAGCTGCTACTTTCCGGCCAGTCAGATCACTTCAGGGGAAGAGGACAAGAACAATGCAACCTGATTTCTGGAACGACAAACGCGCCCCTGGCGTGCCCAACGATATCGACCTGTCCAGCTACAAGTCGGTGATCGAAGTCTTCGAGCGCTCCTGCAAGCGTTTCGCTGACCGCCCTGCCTTCAGCAACCTCGGTGTCACGCTGACCTACGCCGAGCTGGACCGTCTCTCCGCTGCCTTCGCCGCCTACCTGCAGAAGCACACTGACCTCAAGCCGGGCGACCGCATCGCCGTGCAGATGCCCAACGTGCTGCAGTACCCGATCGCCGTGTTCGGTGCCATGCGCGCCGGCCTCATCGTGGTCAACACCAATCCGCTGTACACCGCGCGCGAGATGCGCCACCAGTTCAAGGATGCCGGCGTGCGTGCGCTGGTGTACCTGAACATGTTCGGCAAGCTGGTCCAGGAAGTGCTGCCGGACACCGAGATCGAGTACCTGATCGAAGCGCGGATGGGTGACCTGCTGCCGAGCCTCAAGGGCTGGCTGGTCAACACCGTGGTGAAGAAGGTCAAGAAGATGGTGCCCGACTACCACCTGCCGCAGGCCATCGCCTTCAAGCAGGTGCTCCGGCAGGGGCATGGCCAGGCGCTGGCGCCGGTCACCGCCAGCCACGAGGATGTCGCCGTGCTGCAGTACACCGGTGGCACCACCGGCGTAGCCAAGGGCGCGATGCTCACGCACGGCAACCTGGTGGCGAACATGCTGCAGGTCGATGCCTGCCTGTCGCAACTCGGCCCGGACGGCACGCCACTGATGAAGCAGGGCCAGGAGATCATGATCGCGCCGCTGCCGCTGTACCACATCTATGCCTTCACCGCGAACTGCATGTGCATGATGGTCAACGGCAACCATAACGTGCTGATCACCAACCCGCGCGACATCCCCGGTTTCGTCAAGGAACTGGGCAAATGGAAGTTCTCCGCCCTGTTGGGCCTGAATACCCTGTTCGTCGCGCTGATGGATCATCCCGAGTTCAAGAACCTCGATTTCTCCCACCTCAAGGTCACCAACTCCGGCGGTACCGCACTGGTCAAGGCCACCGCCGAGCGCTGGCAGCAGATGACCGGTTGCACCGTGGTGGAGGGCTACGGCCTGACCGAGACCTCGCCGGTCGCCAGTACCAACCCCTATGGCGACAAGGCGCGCCTGGGCACCGTTGGCATTCCGGTGCCGGGTACCGCGTTCAAGGTGATCGACGACGAGGGCAACGAGCAGCCCCTGGGCGATCGTGGCGAGCTGTGCATCCAGGGGCCGCAGGTGATGAAGGGCTACTGGCAGCGCGAGGAGGCCACGGCCGAGGTGCTGGATGCCGACGGCTGGTTCAAGACCGGCGATATCGCGGTGATCGACCCGGATGGCTTCGTGCGCATCGTCGACCGCAAGAAGGACATGATCATCGTCTCCGGCTTCAACGTGTATCCCAACGAGATCGAGGACGTGGTCATGGCGCACCCGAAGGTCGCCAGCTGCGCGGCCATCGGCGTGCCGGACGAGAAGTCCGGGGAAGTGGTCAAGCTGTTCGTGGTGCCGCGCGATGGCGGGGTGACCGTGGAAGAGCTCAAGGCCTACTGCAAGGAAAACTTCACCGGCTACAAGGTGCCCAAGCACATCGTGTTCAAGGACGCCCTGCCGATGACGCCGGTGGGCAAGATCCTGCGTCGCGAGCTGCGCGACATCGCCTGAGCCGAAACCTCTCCCCCGGCCCGGGGGAGAGGTTTTCCCGCGCCTGTCCGCCAGCACGGCGGAGCATTTGTTGTGATTTGGTAACCACCGGCAGGGTGGCATGCCTCGTTTCGTCGAGCCCAGCACTGTGCCTGACGCCTGTTCAGGTTAGGCTCTGCGCGCTGCATAAGCCGAGCTAGAGGCCTTTGTTCGATTCTCAGAGCGAAAGCCGGGTTGTGACTGGATGGTGTTTTCTGGTCATTTTTCTGACTCCGTAGGCCATGCTTGGTGCTGGTGAGCCTCCGGTAAAGCTGCTACTCTCGGCGCGCTTCCGGGCCCCTGGCCAGCGGGAAAGCGAGCTAAACACACAACAAACAACCGCCTGCGCGCGGTGAAGATCAGCTGTTGCTTAGGAGTGGGCTTCCATGACCGAAAACTTCTGGAAGGACAAGTATCCCGTTGGGGTCGCTGCCGAAATCAATCCCGACCAGTACCCGAACATCCTCGCGGTATTGAAAGAGTCCTGCCAACGCTTCGCCGACAAGCCTGCTTTCAGCAACCTGGGCAAGACGCTCACCTACGGCGAGGTCTACCAGCTCTCCGGTGATTTCGCGGCCTATCTGCAGCAGCATACCGACCTCAAGCCGGGCGATCGCATCGCCGTGCAGCTGCCCAACGTGCTGCAGTACCCCGTCGTGGTTTTCGGCGCCATGCGTGCCGGCCTGGTGGTGGTCAACACCAACCCGCTGTACACCGCGCGGGAAATGGAACATCAGTTCAACGACTCCGGCGCCAAGGCGCTGATCTGCCTGGCCAACATGGCGCACCTGGCCGAACAGGTGGTGCCGAAGACCGGGGTGAAGACCGTCCTGGTCACCGAAGTGGGCGACATGCTGCCGACGTTCAAGCGTCTGCTGGTCAACTTCGTGATCAAGCACGTGAAGAAAATGGTGCCGGCCTACAACCTGCCGCACGCCATCAAGCTCAATGACGCCCTGGCCAAGGGCCGTGGCCAGAGCTTCAACGAAGCCAAGCCGAGCAACGGCGATATCGCCGTGCTGCAGTACACCGGCGGTACCACCGGTGTGGCCAAGGGCGCGATGCTCACGCACCGCAACCTGGTCGCCAACATGCTGCAGGTCAAGGAGCTGATGGGCGCCAACCTCGATGAGGGGTGTGAGGTGCTGATCGCGCCGCTGCCGCTGTACCACATCTACGCCTTTACCTTCCATTGCATGGCGATGATGCTGATCGGTGGCCACAACGTCCTGCTGACCAACCCGCGCGACCTGCCGTCGGTGGTCAAGGACCTGGCCAAGTACCGCTTCACCGGGTTCGTCGGCCTCAACACCCTGTTCGTTGCCCTGTGCAACAACGAAGACTTCCGCAAGCTGGACTTCTCCAGCCTGAAGGCGACCTTCTCCGGCGGCATGGCCCTGCAACTGGCCACCGCCGAGCGCTGGAAGGAAGTCACCGGTTGCGCCATCTGCGAAGGCTTCGGCATGACCGAGACCAGCCCGGTGGCCACGGTCAACCCGTTCAGCGCCATCCAGCTGGGCACCATCGGCATTCCGCTGCCTTCGACCCAGTGCAAGACCATCAACGACGAAGGCCAGGACCTGGCCATCGGCGAGATCGGCGAGCTGTGCGTGAAAGGGCCGCAGGTGATGAAGGGCTACTGGCAGCGCCAGGAAGCGACCGACGAGATCCTCGATGCCGACGGCTGGCTGAAGACCGGTGACATCGGCCTGATCCAGGAAGACGGCTACCTGCGTATCGTCGACCGCAAGAAGGACATGATTCTGGTGTCCGGCTTCAACGTCTATCCGAACGAGCTGGAAGACGTCCTGGCGACCCTGCCGGGCGTGCTGCAGTGCGCGGCCATCGGCGTGCCGGACGAGAAGTCCGGCGAGGCGATCAAGGTGTTCGTGGTGGTCAAGCCGGGCGAGAGCCTGACCAAGGAACAGGTGATGGAGCACATGCGCGCCAACCTGACCGGCTACAAGGTGCCCAAGGCCGTGGAGTTCCGCGACGTGCTGCCCACCACCAACGTCGGCAAGATCCTGCGCCGCGAGCTGCGTGACGAAGAGCTGAAGAAACTGGGCAAGAAGTGACGCGACCGCGTTGAACGAAAAACCCGCCACGGCGGGTTTTTTATTGCCCGTCATTCCTGGCAGGCAATCCTGCCGGCCGTGCACGCGGCGGTGCTGGCCGCCCCGAGGGGATCGCAGGCACCAGCGAGGTGCGCTGCTGCCGGCATGACCATTGATCCTGATCAGGCACTCCGTGACCAGATACGGGATAGTCATTCCATTATGAGACGAGGCTGGTCATACCAGTTTTTGCTTTTCTCTGTTTTTTTGACGCCGTCATATTGGCAATATGCCGGCTCTATAACATCAAAGCGCCGGTAAAGGTGTACTGCCCATGATCTTCTCTCTGCGTCTGCGTTCCAAAGTGCTGCTGCTGGCGTTTGGTCCTATCTGCCTGTTGACCCTGCTGCTCAGCTCCATCGCGTTCGTCGTCCTCGGCAATCTGGCCGACCAGCAGGAGGCGCAGACCCGGGCCAAGCTGGTGGCGGACCGCAAGGCGGAGATCAAGCAGTACGTGGAACTGGCGGTCAACGCGATCGATCCGCTGTACCAGGCCTCCGCCGATGGCGACATGAACGCGCGCGCCCAGGCCGTCGAGGTACTCAAGCGCCTGTCCTACGGGGCGGATGGCTATTTCTGGGGCTACGACAGCAACGTCCATCGCGTGCTGCAGGGCAATACCAACGACCGCATCGGCGAGGACTTCAGCGGCTACCGCGACCCCAATGGCGTCTATGCCATTCGTGAGCTGGTGCGAGCCGGCATGGATAGCAGCCACTACGTCGACTACAGCTTCGTGCTGGGCGACGGCAAGGTGCTGGTGGCCAAGGTCGGTTACTCGCACTACCTGCCCAAGTGGAAGATGGTCTTCGGCACCTCGGTCAATCTCGACGGGGTCGAGCGGGATGTCCAGGCGGCGCGGGCGCAGTTCCAGCACAGCGTCGACCGCCTGCTGATGGTCATGGCCGGCTCCGCGATCGGCCTGCTGCTGGTGCTGGCCCTGCTGTCCCTGCCGCTGGCGGCGTCGATCACCAAGCCGGTGCAGCTAATCAAGAGCAAGCTCGATGACATGGCGGCCGGGGAGGGCGACCTGACCCAGCGCCTGCCGGTCACCAGCCAGGATGAGCTGGGCGAGCTGGCGAGTTCGTTCAACGCCTTCGTCGCCAAGATTCATGCGCTGGTGCAGCAGGTATCGGTGACCACCGATCAGCTCTTCGGTCTGGTCGGTGGCGTGTCCAGTCAGGCGCAGCGCTCCGAACAGGCGATGGCCGGGCAGCGTCAGGAGACCGATCAGGTCGCCACCGCCATCAACGAGATGTCCGCTGCGGCCCACGAGGTGGCGCAGAGTGCCCAGCGTGCTGCCGAGGCGGCGCGCGAGACCGATCAGCAGGGCCAGGATGCCAAGCGCGTGGTGGATGGCAGCATCGCCCACATCCACGACCTGGTCGGCGAGGTGCGCAGCAGCAGCGAGTCGCTGGACAGCCTGCGTCGTGACGTACAGGGCATCGTCAGCGTGCTGGAGGTGATTCGTGCGATCGCCGACCAGACCAACCTGCTGGCGCTCAATGCGGCCATCGAGGCTGCGCGAGCCGGTGAGGCGGGGCGAGGCTTCGCCGTGGTGGCCGATGAGGTCCGCGCCCTGGCCAGCCGTACCCAGCAGAGCACTGGGGAGATCCAGGGCATGATCGACCGTCTGCAGAATGCCACGGGCGAGGCCGTGGCGGCGATGCAGCGCGCCAGTCAGATGGGGGAGAGCACCCGCGAGCAGGCCAGCCATGCCGGCGAGGCGCTGGACAGCATCGCGGTGTTGATCGGCACCATCAACTCGATGAACGCGCAGATCGCCAGTGCCGCCGAGGAGCAGACCGCCGTGGCCGAGGAGATCAACCGCAGCGTGCATCAGATTGCCGTCGCGGTGGACGAGGTCGCCAGCGATGCGGAGCAGGGCGCGCAGGCCGCTCGTGATCTCGACGGCCTGGGCGGGCGCCTGCAGGGCCTGGTCGGCCAGTTCCGCGTCTGAGCGCCGGGCGCTTCAGTCCGTCAGCGCGTCCAGCGGACGCTGTTGCCGAGGCGGGCTGAAGCGCACGGCCATGACCATCAGCACCAGGGTGGCCAGCGCCATCAGCTGCCAGCTCAGGCTCAGGTCCGTGCTGTAGTGCCGTAGCAGACCCGCCAGCAGCGGTGCGCACGCCGCGATCAGATAGCCGCCGCCCTGGACGAAAGCCAGCAGATCCGCCGTCTGCCGCGGATCGTCCAGGTGATCCTGGGCCACCACCAGCGACAGCGGGAACAGACCGCCGATACCGACACCGAGGAGCAGGGCGACAGGCACCACCAGGGTTTCCGGCGCCAGCTGCAGGCCGATCAGGCCGGCCAGCAGCGACAGCAGCACCGTCGCCAGCAGCGGCCGGCGGTCAGGAAAGCGCGGCAGCAGGCTGGATAGCAGCAGACCGGCGACGACCTCGCACAGGGTCAGCGCGGCCAGCAGCAGGCCACTGGCCTGGGCGCTCCAGCCCAGGGCGGTGTAGTAGGGCGGCAGCCAGGCCAGCACCAGGGTGTAGCCGGCGGTGCCGATGCCGAAGAAGCTCATCAGCAGCCAGGCCCGGGGCCAGCGCCAGGTCACCAGCGGCGGGGCGCTGGCGACGGCGCTTGCGCCAGCGGAGGGCGCGGCGCGACGCCACACCGCTGCCGCCAGCAGGGCGGGCAGCGTCCAGCCTGCCAGGGCCCAGGCCCAGCCCAGCGACTGGGCCAGCCAGGGGGTGAAGGCCGCACCGAACGCAGCGCCGGCCATGATCGCGCAGCTGTAGAAGCCGATCAGGCGGCCACTGTCGGCGGCGAAGCGCGACTTGATCAGACCGGGTAGCAGGGCCTGGACGAAGGCGATGCCCGCGCCAGCCAGCACCGCACTGACGAGCAGCGTAGAGGCTTCGGGCAACAGACCACGCAGCAGCGAGGCGAAGGCGATCAGCAGCACACCGAGCAGAATCCCGCCGTTGTCGCCGAGGCGCCTGCGCAGAGGGCCGCAGGCCAGCGCCCCGAGCCCCATGATGACCACGGGCACGCTGGTCAGCAGGCTGGCGGCGACGTGATCCAGTCCGGTATCGCGCTGGATGCGGTCGAGCAGCGGGCCGATGGCGGCCAGCGCCGGCCGCAGGTTGAGGCCGAGCAGGACGATGGCGAGCAGTAACAGAGCCTGGCGTTTCATGCTTGGGCCTCCTTGGTACCGCGCGAGGCGACCAGCAGCACGCCGCCGACGATGCACACGGCGGCCAGCAGCATCGACAGGCTGCCGTTCTCACCGAACAGGCCGATGGCCATGGCCGCGCCGATGATCGCCGCCACCGAGCCTATCTGGCTGAGGAACACTGCGCCGGCGAGCTTCTGCAGCACGAAGAACAGCGCGTAGACCATGGCGAACAGGGCCATCTGTCCGGCCAGCAGAGCGATCGCGGTGGCATCGTGCAGACGGGGTTGCAGATCGAACCCCAGCCCGCTCAGGGGGAGCAGCAGCAAGGCGCCGCCGAGCAGCATGCCGGGCGCCAGAGACAGCGGGCTGGCGCCTTGTGGCCAGTAGCGGGAGCGGTAGATGTTGCCCAGGGCAAGGAACACCGGCACGCAGAGCGCCGCCAGCACCCACAGGTAGGGGCTGTCGCCGCTGTGCAGCTTGCCCAGCGCCAGCAGCACGCTGCCGAGCAGGCCGACGCAGATGCCCAGCAGGCGAATCCGGCTGGGGCCCTCCATGCGCAGGGCCAGGGCCAGCAGGTAGGTAACCAGGGGCGGAAAGGCCAGGCACATGGCCGCGAAGCCGGCGCCGACGTGCGGGATCGAGCTGAACATCAGGCCATTGGGCAGGGTGATGCTGAGCAGCCCGGAGGCCAGGTAGTAGCGCAGCGAGGTGACGCCCAGGCCGGGACGCTCACCGCGCAGCCAGCTCAGCGCCAGCAGCAGCAGGCCACTGCCGAGCAGGCTCCACAGCAGGTAGGCGAGAGGTGGCCAGCCCTGCGTGCCGGCGATCTTCACCAGATTGGTGGTCAGTCCCATCAGCGCGCCGATGGTGAACAGCAGTGACAGGGCCAGAAATGATCTGGAGCGTGAACCTGGCATGGGGATGCCTCCTTGGCGTGAATACGTTACGATGGCGACATTCTTTTTGAAAAGTATCTTGATGGCAAGATAAATCGAGGGCGACATGCAAGACCGCGCACAACTGGCTGCCGAGCAGTGGCAGCAGCAACGACCCGATCTCGATGCTTTCTCCATGGCCGTCATTGGCCGCCTGGGGGAGTTGAGCCTGCTGATCAGCCGCGATCACCTGCTGCCGTTCTTCGCCGAGCATGGCCTGCAGGCCGGTGAGTTCGACCTGCTCGCTACCCTGCGCCGTTCGGGTGAACCCTATGCGTTGATGCCGACTGCGCTGTACGAGAGCGCGATGATTTCCTCGGGGGGCATGACCAGCCGCATCGACCGCCTGGAAAAGGCCGGTCTGATCGAGCGGCGCAAGCATCCCAGCGACCGCCGCGGTGTCCTGGTGGCGCTGACGGCGGCGGGCTTCGAGCTGATCGACGGCATCATCACGGCGCACGTGGCCAACCTGCAGCGCGTGCTTGCAGGGTTGACCGCCGACGAGCAGCGAACGTTGCATGCGTTGCATGGCAAGTTGCTGGCGGGGGTGAAGGTGCGCGAGGAGGAGGCGCAGGGCTAGGTGGTGCGGCTGCGCTCCTGCCTGGGCCCGCGCCCATGATATTCCGCGTCGCCATGCACCGGGCAATTGCCCATGGGGACGCTGCCGCCGTTTCCTGGCGTTCCATCAGCCGAGCCGCTGATCCAGGCTCGTGACGGCATGGATAGAACCCCTGTGCGACGCAGGCGTCTCACCCCTCCTGAATATTGGCCCTATTCCAGGCTCAGGCCTGTCGTCCCCCATTTGGAGTATGTCGCCTGCTTGGGGCGCAATTATTGTCCAGGCATCGGTCGGTGACCTCTGGTCCATCCAGGAACCCTGCTGCGTTGCTGGTCACCGTACTGCGGCAATGGCCTGCGTGCTGCAGCGCGTAGGCCGCCACAAGAACAAGAACCGAGGGTAAGGACTGTGCGAAAGCCATCGCTGCTATTGCTGCTATGCTTGATCTGTCCGCTGGTCTGGGGGGACGCCCGCAGCGCGGGGACCTTGAGCGAGATCCTCAGTCGCAGCCAACTGATGTGCGCGAGTGCGATGCTCTACTTCAATCCGGCGGAGCGCAGACCCGACCCGCGAGGCCTGAGCGCCACCTACGAGCATCTGAACCTGATGGAGACCTACTGGGTGCAGCTCGGCCAGCCAGAAGCCTTTGCGCAGCCGCTGCGGGCCATCAAGGCGGTTTTCGACACCCTCGATCATCTGCCGGCAGCCGAGCGCGAACGCTACCCGGAGCTGATTCAGCAGCTGCTCGACCATCAGCAGCAACTGCATCAGGCTGTCTCAGTCGTCTATGCCGGTGCGGAGCCTGATCCGGCTGCCGCCGAGCTGCAGGTGCAGAGTCAGGCGCTGGCCGCGCTTCTGCTGGACTACCAGATTCGGCTGTATCCACTGCCACGAAAGAGCGGCCTGACACTCACGCCCGAGCGGGCACGGGACCTCGATCAGGCGATCGTCCGGCGTTTCGAGACGTTGCTTGCGCGTCACGTCGATCAGGCCGAGCTGTTGACGAAGATAAGGGCCAGCTACCTGTTCGTGCGTCCGCTATTGCAGCAGGCGGCCAACGGCCGCATCGCTGGCAGCGGCGGAGCCGAGTTCTATCTCAATCGTGCCTCCGTCGATCTGGACGAGCTGGCGGCAGCGCTGCTGCCCCGTGCTCCCTGAGTCGTCGTCGGTTCGCTGGTTCGCTACGCTTGCGTCGTTCACATGCTGTGCTGCTCAACCAGGAAATCCACGAATACCCGCACCCGCGCCGGCATGGCGGTGCCACCGACGAACACTGCGTGAATCGGCTCCCGGTCGCCGGGGTTGAAGGCCTGCAGCAGTGGCACGAGATCGCCGCGTTGCAGGTCCTCGGTCACGCTGAACTCGCCGATGCGCGTGATGCCCGCACCCTCGCGGGCGAGTTGCGCCAGCGCCTCGCCGCTGCTGCATGCGATGTTGCCGCAGACCTTCAGGGAAAACCCCTGGCCTTCGCGGATGAAGGGCCAGTTCGGCTCGGCGCGGCGGAAGTTGAAGCGCAGGCAGTTGTGCTGCAGCAGGTCTTCCGGTTGCTGCGGTGTGCCATGGCGTTCCAGGTAAGCGGGGGAGGCCACCACCACCTGGCCGGTTTCACCGATGCGGCGGGCAGTCAGCGGGCTGTCGGGCAGGTGGCCGAAGCGCACTGCCACGTCGGCCTGGCCGCCGAGAATGTCGACCACCTCGTCGCCCAGCGACAGGTCGACGGTGATGTTCGGATAGCGGGCAATGAAGGCCGCGACCAGCGGCACGATGGTCATCCGGCCATGGCCGAGGGCTGCACTCACACGCAGGCGGCCCCGTGGTACGCCCTGATCGGCAATGGCCTCTTCGACTTCCGCCAGGTCGGCGAGGATGCGCCGCGCGCCGCGCACGTAGGCTTCACCCTCGGCGGTGAAGGTGAGCGCGCGGGTGGTGCGCAGCAGCAGGCGGGTGCCGAGCCGTTGTTCGGTGCGCGCGATGATCCGGCTGACGGCCGAAGGTGTCAGCCCCAGTGCGCGAGCGGCGGCCGACAGGCTGCCTTGCTCCGCGACGGTGACGAACACGAGCATTTCGCCTGACCTGCCGTTGAAATCCATTTGTGCTCCGTAAGCAAAGGTGTTTGCCAGAAATGCCATCTACCGCGTTCAAGGTTTGGATCCTAGCATTCGCGGCATAGATGAGGAGCCTTTGCATGCGTATCAATCCACCCCTTGTTGCACTCGCCATCGGTGCCTTCGGCATCGGCGTCACCGAGTTCTCGCCCATGGGCATGTTGCCGGGTATCGCCGCCGATCTCGGCGTTTCCATTCCCGCCGCCGGGCTGCTGGTCAGCGCCTATGCGCTGGGCGTGCTGCTCGGCGCGCCGCTGATGACCCTGACCACCGGCAGGATTCCCCGGCGCTACCTGCTGATCGGCCTGATGGCCATCTTCACCCTGGGCAACCTGATGTCGGCCCTGGCCACCGACTACTACACCCTGCTGACTGCCCGGGTGGTGACCTCGCTGAACCACGGCGCCTTCTTCGGCGTCGGCTCCATCGTCGCCGCCAGCGTGGTGGCGCCGGACAAGCGCGCCGGCGCGGTGGCGGCGATGTTCATGGGCCTGACCCTGGCGACCATCGGCGGCGTGCCGTTGGCCGCCTGGTTTGGCGAAGTGTTCGGCTGGCGCACCGCGTTCTGGGGCATTACCGGCCTGGGCGTGCTGGCGATGCTGGCGCTGTGGTTCGCCCTGCCCAACGTGCCGCTGCCGAAGAGCGATGGCGTGCTGGCCGAAATCCGCGTGCTGGGCCGAGGCCCGGTGCTGGCCGCGCTGGCGCTGACGGTGGTCGGTTCGAGTGCCATGTTCACCGTATTCACCTATATCGCACCGATCCTCAGCAGCGAAACCCATGCCTCGACCGCCTTCATCACCGCCATGCTGGTGCTGTACGGCGTGGGCCTGACGCTGGGCAACATGTGGGGTGGCAAGGCGGCGGACCGTTCGGTCGACCGCACCCTGATCGTCTCGTTGAGTGCACTGATCCTGGTGCTGCTGGCGTTCACCGTGCTGATGCGCTGGCCGCTGCCGGCTGCCGTGGCCATCCTGATCTGGGGTATCGCCAGCTTCGCCATCGTGCCGCCGCTGCAGATGCGCGTGATGGAAGCGGCCAAGGATGCGCCCAACCTGGCTTCTGCGGTGAATATCGGTGCCTTCAACCTGGGTAACGCGATTGGCGCGGCGCTGGGCGGCGCGGTGATCAAGGTCGGGCTGGGCTACCCGGCGATTTCCCTGGCCGGCGCGGCGATGGCGGGGATTGGGCTGCTGATGGTGCTGGGGTTTGCCTGGCGCTCCAGGGCGGGAGCGGCTGCGGTGGCCTGAAAAGAGCGGCGATAGAAAAGGGGGCAGACTGAACCGGTCTGCCCCCTTTTCGTTGCACAGGAGCGGTGGACAAGCTTCGCGTTTTCCACCCTACCCGAGGGTGCCGTAGGGTGGATGACGCTGTTTTCATCCGCCGTTTGCCGATCTGAAGGCCAGGCGTTCATCAGAGCCGCGTCGCCATGGCCAGGCGCAGGCCGAACCCCATCAGCAAGGTGGTGAAAGTCCAGCGCTGCACCACCTCCAGCAATGGATAGCGGCGCATCCAATGCCCGAGCGCCGCGCCCAGCATGGCGTACAGCAGATCGAAAAGCAGGCCGGTCAGCACCAGCACGCTACCCAGCACGAGGAACTGGCCGGCCACATCGGCACCGGCATCGACGAACTGTGGCAGAAGCACCGAGCAGAACAGCAGCGCCTTGGGGTTGCTGATGTTGGTCAGCAGCCCGCGGCAGGCGGAAGCGCCATAGGCCCTGGTGGAGGATGCAGGCAACGGCGCGCAGGCCTCAGCGATCAGCGAGGGGGCACGAGCGATCTTCACGGCCAGCCAGATCAGGTACAGCGCACCTGCCAGCCTGACCGCGTCGAATGCCCAGGAGACGGTTTTCAACAGTACGGCCAGGCCGATCGCCGCCAGCAGGACATGCGCTGCCCTCGCCAGGGCGAGGCCGAGAGCCGTCGCCACGGCGTGCCAGCGGCCCTGCATGCTGGACGTCTGCAACACCAGCACCATGTCCGGACCGGGAACCACGTACACCACGACCAATGCACCGATGAACAACTCGAGGTTCGTCATATTCACACTCAACCCTGCGATGACCCAGGCGAAAAGCATACAGTCAGGGCGATTTCGTGGAGTTGCTAATTTGGCCTCTGGCGTCTTGATAATTGGCATATCATGCCAGTGATGTGTGTATAGAATTAATAGTATGCCAACTTATGAAACTGGATAATCTGGACAGACGAATACTGGCGGCCCTGCAGCGCGATGCCAGGCTGACCAATGTGCAGCTCGCCGAGGAAGTGGGGTTGTCGCCGTCGCCCTGTCTCCGACGGGTACGCCTGCTCGAGGAAGCCGGCATCATCCGGGGGTATCACGCCGATCTGGACCGCGACGGCATCGGCTTGGGGCTGACCGTATTTGTCGGCGTCAAGGTCGAGCGCCACCAGGACGAGACGTCCACGGCCTTTCGCCAGGCCGTCAGCGCGTTGCACGAGGTGGTGTCCTGCCATCTGGTGTCGGGGGAGTCGGACTTCCTGCTGCAGGTGGTCGTCCAGGACCTCAGGGCCTATGAGCGCTTCCTGCTGGAATCCCTGCTGAAGTTGCCAGGCGTCAGCGACATTCGCAGCAACTTCGCCATCGCGACGGTCAAGGATCAGACCGCATTGCCGCTCGGGCATCTGCCGCAGGCCAGCGGCGGGGCCTGACTGCAGGTCACGTCGTCAGCACGGCGCTTCGGCACCAATGGCGGCGGCAGCTGCCACGTGGCACGTGCCCTTGTGCGGGAAGGGGGACAAATTTGTTCTCCGGCTACCGCGCGTGCGGGCGCGCAGACATTTCAATCCCCAGCGCCTTCATCACCGCAAGCATGGTTTTCAGTGTCGGATTGCCGTGCTCGCTGAATGAGCGATAAAGCTGCTCGCGGGACAGGCCGGTTTCTCTGGCCAGCTCGGTCATGCCTTTGGCGCGTGCCACCACGCCCAGCGCCTTGGCGATATAGCCGGCATCGCCGGTTTCCAGGGCGTCGCTCATGAACTCGGCAATGGCTGCGGGGCTGGTGAGGTATTCGGCGGGGTCGAAGTCGCTAAAGGTTTCAGTCATCTCGTTTTCTCCACGTCTGCAGGATCTGTTGGGCGGCCTCGATGTTGCGGCGTTGGCTGCCCTTGTCGCCTGCGCAGAGCAAAATCACCAGCGTGTCGCCTTGCTGGTGGAAATACACCCTGTAGCCGGGACCATAGTGAATCCGCAGTTCGCTGACGCCGTGGCCGACCGGCGCCACGTCGCCTGGCAGGCCTTCCATCAGCCGGTTTATCCGGGCCACGATGCGTGCCTTGCCGGTGTCGTCCTTGAGCTTCTTCAGCCAATTTCTGAAGGTGGCGGATTCGATTTTTCGCATGGATCGAATGTAGTTTATAAAGCACGAAATGCCAAGGTGGAGGCTCTGGCCGCGTCGGGTCGTGCTGGCTGTAGGTTGTGGCGCCGTTTCAGCATGGGTCGATCGACTGTTCGTTGGCCCTACGGCGCCCCGATCCGCCCGCGTTAATCCTGCTCTCTGCGTCCAGGTGCGGAATCTGCGACAATCCCGCCTTTGCCCTGATTGCCCCGATCCAGATGACTGACATCGCCACCCTGCAGAACAATCTCGACCACGTCATGATCGCCGAGCGTCATCGCTTGCGCCGGCAGCTGCATGAGCTGCAGAAGCAGCCCGACGAGGCCAAGCTAGCGCAGTGGCTGGAGCGTTTTCAGGCGTCCAGCGACAAGGTCGCAGCGCGGCGCAGCAGCATCCCGGCGATGCGTTACGACGATGCGCTGCCGATTGCGGCCAAGCGCGACGAGATCAAGGCCGCGCTGGAAAAGAGTCAGGTGGTGGTGATCGCCGGCGAGACGGGGTCGGGCAAGACCACCCAGTTGCCGAAGATCTGCCTTGAGATCGGTCGGGGTGTGCATGGTCTGATCGGTCATACCCAGCCGCGTCGGCTGGCGGCGCGTAGTGTCTCTACTCGCGTGGCGGAAGAAATCGGCACGCCGCTGGGCGAGCTGGTCGGCTATCAGGTGCGCTTCGAGGATCAGAGCAAGGACGGCACGCTGATAAAGCTGATGACCGACGGCATCCTGCTCGCCGAAACCCAGCACGACCGCTTTCTGGAAAAGTACGACACCCTCATCGTCGACGAGGCGCACGAACGCAGCCTCAATATCGACTTCCTGCTCGGCTACCTGAAGACCCTGCTGCCGCGTCGCCCGGATCTCAAGCTGATCATCACCTCGGCGACCATCGATCTGGAGCGCTTCTCCAAACATTTCAACGATGCCCCGATCATCGAGGTGTCCGGTCGCACCTACCCGGTGGAAACCTGGTATCGGCCGCTGGCGGCCGAGGTGGACGAGGAGGGCGAGAGCCTGCTCGATGACCTCACCGTCGACCAGGGCATCCTCGCCGCGCTGGACGAGATCGCCGCGCACGAACAGAGCGTCGGCAAGCGCCCGGGTGACGTGCTGGTATTCCTGCCCGGCGAACGTGAGATTCGCGAGGCCGCCGAGGTGCTGCGCAAGGCCAATCTGCGTTTTACCGAGGTGCTGCCTTTGTATGCGCGGCTGACGCCGGCCGAGCAGCAGAAGATCTTCGCGCCCATGCCGGGGCGCAAGGTGGTGCTGGCCACCAACGTCGCGGAAACCTCGCTGACGGTGCCGGGCATCCGCTACGTGATCGACTCCGGTACGGCGCGCATCAGCCGCTACAGCTACCGCGCCAAGGTCCAGCGCCTGCCCATCGAGGCGGTGTCACAGGCCAGTGCCAACCAGCGCAAGGGGCGCTGCGGCCGGGTCGAACCGGGCATCTGCATCCGCCTGTACAGCGAGGAGGATTTCCTCGGCCGTCCCGAGTTCACCGACCCGGAGATCCTGCGTACCAACCTGGCGGCGGTGATCCTGCAGATGCTGCACCTGCGCCTGGGCAGCATCGAGGACTTCCCCTTCATCGAGCCGCCAGACGGCAAGGCCATCAGCGATGGCTTCAACCTGCTGCAGGAGCTGTCGGCGGTCAACCGCGAAAGCCAGCTGACCCCCATCGGCCGGCAACTGGCTCGCCTGCCCATCGACCCACGCCTGGGGCGCATGGTGCTGGAAGGCGCCAAACAGGGCAGCCTGGAGGAAATCCTCATTGTCGCTGCCGCGCTGTCGGTGCAGGACCCGCGTGAGCGGCCGATGGATCGCCAGCAGGCGGCCGATCAGGCGCACGCGCAATGGAAGGACGTGGATTCCGACTTCGCCGCGCTGATCAACCTGTGGCGCGGCTTCGAGGAAAAACGCCAGGAGCTGGGCAGCAACCCTCTACGCACCTGGTGCAAGAAGAACTTCCTCAATTACATGCGCCTGCGCGAATGGCGCGATGCGCACCGGCAACTGGTGCTGATCGCCCGTGATCTGCAGTTGAGCGGCAAAGGCGCACGCAAGGCGGATAACGCGTCCACCAAGGTGGATGGCTCCGGCCATCCACCCTACGAAAAGGCTCAAAGCCCGACGCCGACCAGGGACACCCGCGTCAATGCCATCGCCCGCCAGCAGGCCGAGGCCAGCGAGGCGGCGGTGCGGGCGAAGAACTACGCCGCCGTGCACAAGGCGATTCTCGCCGGCCTGCTCAGTCAGATCGGCCAGAAGACCGAAGAGGGCGACTACCTCGGTGCGCGTCAGCGGCGTTTCTGGATCCATCCGTCCAGCGTGATCGGGCGCAAGAAGCCCACCTGGGTGATGGCGGCCGAACTGGTGGAAACCACCAAGCTGTTCGCGCGCATGGTGGCGAAGATCGAGCCGGACTGGATCGAGCCGCTGGCGGCGCATCTGGTGAAGAAGAACCACCTGGAGCCGCACTGGGAGAAGAAGCGCGGCCAGGTGGTGGCTTACGAGCAGGTCACCCTCTACGGGCTGATCATCGTCGGTCGCCGGCCCGTGCACTACGGCCCGATCGATCCGTCGGTGGCACGCGAGATGTTCATTCGCGAGGGCCTGGTGCGTGGCGAGATCAACAGCCGCGTACGTTGCCTGACCGCCAACCGCCAGTTGCTCGAACGCCTCGACGAGCTGGAGGCGAAGTCGCGCCGCCGTGACATCCTCGCTGACGAGGAGACCCTGTTCGGTTACTACGAGGCGCGCATCCCGCAGGATATCTACCAGGCCGCCAGTTTCGAGAGCTGGTACAAGAAGGGCAGCGCCAGCGATGCGCAACTCCTGATCATGCGCGAGGAGGACGCCCTGGCCCGCGATGCCAGGGAGGTGACCGCCGCGCAGTACCCGGACACCTTGCACATCGGTGAGCTGCAGCTGCCGCTGTCCTATCACTTCGAGCCCAATCACCCGCGTGACGGCGTGACCCTGCGCGTGCCGGCGCCGCTGCTGCCGCAATTGCAGCCCGAGCGCCTGGGTTGGCTGGTGCCGGGCCTGCTGGAGGCCAAGTGCGTGGCGCTGGTGCGTGGCCTGCCCAAGGCGCTGCGCAAGAACTTCGTGCCGGTGCCGGACTTCGTCGGTGCGGCGCTGGACAAGCTGCACTTCGGCCAGGGTTCGCTGCCGCACGCGCTCGGCGCCGAGCTGCTGCGCATGACCGGCGCTCGGGTCTCCGACGAGGCCTGGGCGGAAGCGGCCGACAGTCTGGAGAGTCACCTGAAGATGAACATCGAGGTGGTCGACGCCCGTGGCAAGTTCCTCGGCGAGGGCCGTGACCTGGCCGAGCTGACCGCGCGTTTCGCCGAGGCCAGCCAGGCCGCGCTGGCCATCCCGCAGCAGGACAAGGCGCCGAAAACGGTGGAGGCCAAGGCCTTCGCCGAAGTCGCCGAGAAGGCTCAGCAGAAGATTGCCGGGCTTTCCATGACGGTTTATCCGGCGCTGGTGGAAGAGGCCGGGGTGGTCAAGGAAGGACGCTTCCCGACTCAGGCCGAGGCCGACTATCAGCATCGCCGTGCCCTGCAGCGTCTGTTGCTGCAACAGCTGAGCGAGCAGGCCAAGTTCCTGCGCGGCAAGCTGCCGGGGCTGACCGAGCTGGGCCTGCTGTATCGCGAGCTGGGGCGGGTCGAGGCGCTGGTCGAGGACATTCTGCTGGCCAGTCTGGATGCCTGCATTCTCGACGGCGAAACCAGCCTGCCGCGCGACGGTGCTGCGCTGGCGCAACTGGCCGAGCGCAAGCGTGGCGACTGGACGGTGCATGCCGAACGCATCGCCCGCCTGGCGCTGGAGATCCTCAAGCTGCACCACGGTCTGCTCAAGCGCTTCAAGGGCAAGATCGACCTGGCCCAGGCCATGGCGCTCAACGATATCAAGCAGCAACTGGGCAACCTGGTCTACGCCGGGTTCGTGCGTGAGACGCCGGGCGATTGGCTCAAGGAAGTACCGCGTTACCTCAAGGCCATCGAGCAGCGCCTGGACAAGGTCGGCGCGCAGGTGCAGCGCGACCGTGTGTGGACCGGTGAGCTGAGCAGCTACTGGGAGCAGTACCAGGCGCGCACCGCCAAGCACCTCCAGGAAGGCAAGCGCGACCCGCAGCTGGTGCTGTACCGCTGGATGCTGGAGGAGTACCGCGTGTCGCTGTTCGCCCAGCAGTTGGGGACGAAGATGGCGGTTTCGGACAAGCGCCTGAACAAGCAGTGGATGCTGGTCGAGGGTTGAAGGTCGGTGCCGTTCGGCGATGTCCGCATCGCCGAGCGGACAGGATGCATCCACTGTGAATTGGCAAAGAGAGAAGCATGAGCGTGAATGATGAAAACGTCGGGCTGGGGCGCCGTGGTTGTCTCGGCCTGTTCCTGGCGGGTCTGCTGTTCGTCGTGCTGGTGTTCGTCGGTCTCATCTACATCATGACGCGTCCGCAGGATGGCGAGGTCGAAGCCGCCGAGCGCGAGGCGATCGAAGCCTGCTGGAAGAGCGCCGATGCCACGGAGCGCAGCTTCACCGTGGAAAGCTGCCAGGAAATGGAAAAGCAGTTCCTGCGCAAGTTCGGCCATCAGCCATGAGCCTGCTGCAACGTCTGAGTTTCAAGCACTTCGTGGTGGGATTCTGCGTGTTGGCGCTGGGGCTCGTGGTGCTGATCTGGTGGCTCAGCGGCGCCGCCTACCTGCGTCCCTATGCGGAGCAGACGGTGATCTTCAGCCAGGACGGCCTGAAGCTTCCCGCCTCGCTGGCAGGCCCGGGGCCCATTCGCGTGGTGCACTTCTGGGACCCTGACTGCCCCTGCAACGCGGAGACCGATGCACACCTGCGCTACCTGATCGGTCTGCACCGCAATGCCGATGTCGAGTTCTACAGCGTGCAGAAACCCGGCAGCAAGGGTGAGATCGCGCCCTTCCTGCGTGGGCGGATGAAACCCTTGCCCGGCATCGAGGGCATGGAGTCGTTGCCGGCCAGCCCGGCCCTGGCGATCTGGGACCGCGATGGCAACCTGGCCTATGCCGGTCCCTACAGCGAGGGGCTGGTGTGCAATTCCAGCAACAGCTTCGTCGAGCCGGTGCTCGATGCGCTGACCCAGGGGCGCCATGTGTCGCTGGCCAGCGGTCTGGCCGTGGGCTGCTACTGCGCCTGGAAATAGTGGCGATGGCAGGCTGCGGGGGCCGGGAGTAGGGCGGTGGCTTGTGAACGGGCATCCTGAGGCTTGGGTGGCGTTCGGCTCCGGCCGTGAGGCTGGTCGCGGCTGAAGCCCCTCCCACAAAAGCCCCTCCCACAGGAGTCCCTCCTGCCAACTGCCGTTGCGTAGCCCGGATGCAATCCGGGGCGGGCATGGGGGGCGTCCTGCTTTGCATGTGGGCTGGGCAGATAGAGCTATCGCGGCTGAAGCCGCTCCTACAGGTGTGTGGTGGCGGCTGGGGCATTCGGCTACGTGTTCACCCAGTGCTGGGTGGCTGAGACATCTTCACAGAAGAGCCCTGGCTGGTTGCCATTGCGTAGCCCGGATGCAATCCGGGGCGGGCATGGGGCGTCCTGCTTTGCATGCGGGTTCGGCAGATAGAGCTATCGCGGCTGAAGCCGCTCCTACAGGTGTGTGGTGGCTGCTGGGGCATGCTCATGCGGTGGTTCGCGCCTGAAGCGGCGGCTGCAGGTGGTCAGCGGTCTCGTGGGAGCGGCTTTAGCCGCGATGCTGTTGGCCGACCGTGGTGGCCCCGGATTGCATCCGGGCTACGCGCCAGTCGTCCCCGTCCCTCGATGCGAGCCCTTTCCAGGCCTGCTTTCTGCAGGGCTGACGCACCTCGCGTGCGCATTCGAAAACTCCGAAATTTCCTCGATGTCAAGCGCTGTGGCGCCGTCGGCTGACGGCATCTTGCATGTCAATGATTCCTGTCAATTTGCTGACAAACAGCTCTAAAACGCGGGTGTGATCATTTGTCGCACCCCTGCGCGTCTTTGCTGCGTTCTCGCAGCAAGGTGTTTCAAAACATTGCGTATTTGTTGCGAAACATGTCGGCAAGAGGCTGTCAGTTTGCTCATGAGTAGGTTGCTAATGAATTGTGCGGGCGCGCCCCAGCCCTCAAGATCGCCCGTCCCACGGTTTTACCGTTTCGCTTGCACGGATGCTCAAGCTCAGAGTTTCCGCTGCCGGCCTTTTGCTCGATGGGCCGCACGGCGACTGAAGCCGAATGTGGGACATCACTCAGTTGAAGGTCGTGACATGAAAGAAGAGAAATACCATCGTTGTGTGCGCTGGTTGCTGATGGCGATCGCCTGCTCAGCGCTCGGTGGATGTGACTGGGCACTGTTCAACTCGAAAGGGCAGATCGGTGTCGAGCAGGGCAACCTGATCCTGATCTCCATCGGACTCATGCTGATCGTGGTCGTACCCGTGATCATCATGACCTTCCTGTTTGGCTGGCGTTATCGCGAGTCGAACGAGAAGGCCACCTACATGCCCGACTGGGCACATTCGCACAAGATCGAACTGGTCGTCTGGGGTGTTCCACTGATCATCGTCGCGGTACTGGCGGTCATCATCTGGAAAACCTCGCACTCGCTCGACCCCTACCGCCCGATCGAATCGGACAAGCCGGCACTCAACATCGAGGTGGTCTCGCTCGACTGGAAGTGGCTGTTCATCTACCCGGATCAGGGCGTTGCCGTGGTCAACGAGCTGGTGATCCCGGAGAAGACCCCGGTGACCTTCCACATCACCTCCGACACGGTGATGAACGCGCTGTCGATCCCGCAGCTCGGCGGGATGATCTATGCCATGGGCGGCCAGCGCACGCAGCTCAACCTGATCGCCAACGAACAGGGCGAGTTCTTCGGCCAGTCCGGCAACTTCAGTGGCGAGGGCTTCTCGGCCATGCGCTTCACCACCCACTCGGTCAGCGATGAAGGCTTCGCGCAGTGGGTCGACAAGGTCAGGCAGTCGCCCGAGGTCATGGACTTCGCGGCGTTCAAGCAGGTGGGCGAGCCCGGCGAGATGGTCAACCACCGCTACCCGATCTACCCGATCCGCTACTTCGGCCAGGTCGAGCCGAACCTGTTCAACAAGGTGATCGGCCAGTACGTGACCCTGAAGGATTCCCACAGCACGGCCATGCGCGAAGCAGCGGAGGTGCAGGAGTGAATATGTTTGGAAAACTGACTCTGGATGCGGTGCCGTATCACGAGCCGATCATCATGATCACCCTCGCCATCGTCGCGCTGGGTGGTCTGGCAGTGTTCGCCGCGGTGACCTACTTCAAGAAGTGGGGTTACCTGTGGAGCGAGTGGCTCACCTCGGTGGACCACAAGAAAATCGGCGTGATGTACATCCTCGTTGCGCTGGTCATGCTGGTGCGTGGCTTTGCCGACGCGATCATGATGCGTACCCACCTGGCCATGGCCCACGGTGACGGGCAGGGCTACCTGCCGCCCGAGCACTACGACCAGATCTTCACCGCGCACGGCATCATCATGCTGATCTTCGTGGCCATGCCACTGGTCACCGGCCTGATGAACATCGTCGTGCCGCTGCAGATCGGCGCACGTGACGTGGCCTTCCCCTACCTGAACTCGCTGAGCTTCTGGCTGTTCGTCGGTGGCGCGCTGCTGATCAACCTGTCGCTGGGCCTGGGCGAGTTCGCCAAGACCGGCTGGGTGGCTTATCCACCGTTGTCAGGCATCCAGTACAGTCCGGGCGTGGGCATGGACTATTACATCTGGAGCATGCAGCTATCGGGACTGGGGACGACCCTGACCGGGGTCAACTTCATCGCCACCATCCTCAAGATGCGTGCCCCGGGCATGAGCCTGATGAAGATGCCGATCTTCACCTGGACCATCCTGATCACCTGCATCCTGATCTGCGGCGCCTTCCCTCCGCTGACCGCGACCCTGGCGATGCTGTCGCTCGACCGCTACCTGGATTTCCACTTCTTCACCAATGAACTGGGTGGCAACCCGATGATGTACGCCAACCTGTTCTGGATCTGGGGTCACCCGGAGGTGTACATCCTCATCCTGCCGGCGTTCGGCGTGTTCTCCGAAGTGGTGGCGACCTTCTCGCGCAAGACCCTGTTCGGCTATGCCTCGATGGTCTGGGCGACTGCGGCGATCGGCGTGCTGTCGTTCGTGGTGTGGCTGCACCACTTCTTCACCATGGGCTCCGGTGCCAGCGTCAACGCCTTCTTCGGCATCATGACCTCGATCATCGCCATCCCCACCGGGGTGAAGATCTTCACCTGGCTGTTCACCATCTTCCGTGGCCGTCTGCAACTCAACGCCATGACCTGGATGACCCTGGGCTTCCTGGTGACCTTCTCCATCGGCGGCATGACCGGCGTTCTGATGGCGGTGCCGGCGGCGGACTTCGTGCTGCACAACAGCCTGTTCCTGATCGCCCACTTCCACAACGTGATCATCGGTGGCGCGGTGTTCGGCTACCTGGCCGGCATCATCTACTGGTTCCCGAAGGCCTTCGGCTTCAAGCTGCTCGATCGCTTCGGTCGCTACTCCTTCTGGTGCTGGCTGATCGGTTTCTACTTCGCCTTCATGCCGCTGTACGTGCTCGGCTTCATGGGCATGACCCGTCGCCTGAACCACTTCGACAACCCGGCCTGGGTGCCGTGGGTGCAGGTGGCCGTGGTCGGTGCGGTGCTGATCGGCATCGGTATCGTCTTCACCGTGGTGCAGTTCGTCACCAGCTACATCAAGCGCAAGGACAACGTCGACGTCACGGGCGATCCGTGGGATGGCCGTACCCTGGAATGGGCAACGTCCTCGCCACCGCCGTTCTACAACTTCGCGGTCATCCCGACGGCGGACAAGATCGACGCCTTCTATGAGGCGAAGAAGAACGGCGTCGAGCTGATGCCTGCGCCCGAGCACTACGAGCCGATCCACATGCCGAAGAACACCGGCAACGGCCTGGTCGTATCGGCGTTCGTCATCGCCTTCGGCTTCGCCATGATCTGGCACATCTGGTGGCTCGCCATCGTCGGTCTGGTCGGTGCCGTGGTCAGCTTCATCGTGCGTTCCTACGACGAGGACATCGACTACTACGTGCAGCCCGAAGAGATCGCGCGGATCGAGCAGGCGCACCATCAAACCAAAGCCAACGCAGTGGTACAGGCATAACCATGACCGCATACGAACCCCACTATCCACATGACGCTCATGGCCACGGCCATGAGCACCACCACGACAGCAGTGGCATCAAGCTGTTCGGCTTCTGGGTCTACCTGATGACCGACCTGCTGATCTTCGCCACGGTGTTCGCCACCTTCGCGGTGCTGAGCAACGCCTTCGCCGGTGGTCCCACCGCCAAGGAGATGCTCCGTCCGGGCCTGCACCTGGTGCTGGTGGAAACCTTCGCGCTGCTGTTCTCCAGCATCACCTACGGCATGGCCATGCTCGCCACCTACCGGGGCGACAAGGCCGCGGTGCTGCGCTGGCTGGGCATCACCTTCCTGTTCGGGGTGAGCTTCATCAGCATCGAGCTGTACGAGTTCCGTCACCTGATCCATGAAGGGGCCGGGCCGCAGACCAGCGCCTACTGGTCGGCCTTCTTCACCCTGGTCGGCACCCACGGTCTGCACGTCAGTGCCGGCCTGCTGTGGATGCTGGTGCTGATGCTGCAGGTCGGCAGCCGTGGCCTGACCGACACCAACAAGACGCGGGTCGGACTGCTCAGCCTGTTCTGGCACTTCCTCGACGTGGTGTGGATCTGCGTCTTCACCGTCGTCTACCTGATGGGAGTGCTGTAAATGGCTCATCAAGACAATCACGCGGCACACTCCGTGGGTTTCAAGGATTACCTGAGCGGTTTCATCCTCTCGGTGATCCTTACCGTGATCCCCTTCGCCCTGGTCATGCATCCTGAAGTGCTGGGCCTGAGCCGTGGTGCGACCCTGATCACCGTGGTGATCTTCGGCCTGGTGCAGGTTCTCGTCCACCTCGTGTACTTCCTGCACATGAAGACCGACGCGGAAGGCCGCTGGAACGTCGTATCGATGATCTTCACCGTGTTGATCATCGCGTTCGTCGTGGGCCTGTCGGTCTGGATCATGTGGAGCATGCACTATCACATGATGATCAACTGATGCTGGCGCTCCTGAAGCAGTACCTCAACCTCGCCAAGCCAGGCATCGTCTTCGGCAATCTGATTTCCGTGACGGGTGGGTTCTTCCTGGCTTCGCGTGGCGATGCCGACCTGACGCTGTTCCTCGCGACAGCGCTGGGGGTTGCGCTGGTGATCGCCTCAGGCTGCGTGTTCAACAACTACATCGACAGGGACATCGACCAGAAGATGGAGCGGACCCGCAACCGGGTCCTGGCGCAGGGGCTGGTGTCCCCTGCGCACGCCATCGTCTATGCCTGCGTGCTCGGCGTCGCCGGTGTGGCCGTGCTGTATGCCGCCAGCAACACCCTCGCGGTGATGCTGGTGCTGATGGGCTTCGTGGTCTACGTCGGCCTCTACAGCCTGTGGCTCAAGCGCGGCTCGGTGTACGGCACCCTGGTCGGCAGTCTGTCGGGGGCGGCTCCGCCCGTGGTGGGCTACTGCGCGGTCAGCAACGAGTTCGATGCTGGCGCGGCCATCCTGTTGTTGATCTTCAGCCTGTGGCAGATGCCGCATTCCTATGCCATCGCCATCTTCCGTTTCAATGACTACCAGGCCGCGAACATTCCGGTGCTGCCCGTCATCAAGGGGATCTCGGCTGCCAAGCGGCAGATCGTGCTGTACATCGCCGCCTTCGTGGTCGCGACCCTGATGCTGACGCTCAGCGGTTACGCCGGCTACAGCTACTTCGTGGTCGCCGCGCTGAGCGGTGCCTACTGGCTGTGGATGGGCGTATCGGGATACAAGGCCGTCGACGATACGGTGTGGGCGCGCAAGCTGTTCACCTTCTCCATCGTCACCATCACCATGCTCAGCGTGATGATGTCGGTGGACTTCATCTCCGCGCCGGAGCAGGTGCTGGTGACTTCCATCAACCACCTGTGCAGCCAGTTCGCCGCCAGCGCGCAGGGCATCTGCGCGGTGGTCGCCGGTATCTGATCGGGACGGGTAGGGCGGCATCTTCAGCTGCGGCCAGCCTGCAGGGTGGATGTCGCTCTTTGCATCCACCAACCGGTGGATCGATGCAGCGCGATCCACCCTACGGCGGCATCTTCAGCTGCGGCCACCCTGTAGGGTGGATGTCGCTCGTTGCATCCACCAGCCGGTGGATCGGTGAAGCGCGATCCACCCTACGGCAGTACCTTCGGCTTCGGCCAGCCTGTAGGGTGGATGTCGCTCTTTACATCCACCAGCCGGTGGATCAATGCAGCGTGATCCACCCTACGGCAGTACCTTCAGCTGCGGCCAGCCTGTAGGGTGGATGTCGCTCTTTACATCCACCAGCCGGTGGATCGGTGCAGCGTGATCCACCCTACGGCAGTACCTTCAGCTGCGGCCAGGTGGCCAGCCAGTTCTTGCTGCGCAGTCGCGCCTGGTAGATCGGCTGTTTCTCGTCCTTGAACCTTCCGGCCGGTCGCACGATGAGGCCGAACAGGTCCTCCAGGCCGAGTGGTGCGGCGACTTCAACCTCACCCTGCCCATCCAGTCGCACGGCCACCGCCGTCGCCGTCTCCGGCCAATAGCGCATCGCGTCGCTAGCCGAGGCGTACGGCGCGTCGCCATTGCGCAGGTGCATGCGCGCCTGATTCTTCACTGACCACTGCAGTCGTTCGTCCCTGTGGCGCAGGAGCCGCTCCAGTTCGATATCGCGCGCAGCGGAGGCCTGGCTGCGTTCGAACCAGATCACGTCGATGTCCGCTGGCAGCGGCGCGTCGCTGCGCTGGTGCAGGTGATCCCAGACCGCGCTGCGCACGAAGCCGGCGGCCACCCAGCAGTCCGGCAGGTCGAGTTCGCGTACCAGCTGGAGGATGCGCAGGCGCTGCGGGTCGGCGCAGATGATCGCCTGGAGTCGGGTGGTCAGGTTCATGCGCGCAGCCTAGCAGCGCGGCCTGTCGCTGCTCCACACCCTGGAGCCGGCTTCCGCCGCGATGGTCGCCGCAAGGTGCCTGCCATGCGCGTCAGATCTCGCGCTGGTTGACCCGCTGCATCAAGGCTTCGGCCGACTCCTTGCGCTCGGAGTAGCGGTCCACCAGTTCCGGGTGCTCGCGCAGCAGCAGGGTGAAGCGCATCAGCTCTTCCATCACGTCGACCAGGCGGTCGTAGTAGGGGGAGGGCTTCATGCGGTCGTCGTCGCCGAATTCGAGAAAGGCCTTGGGCACCGACGACTGGTTGGGGATGGTGAACATGCGCATCCAGCGGCCGAGCACGCGCAGCTGATTGACCACGTTGAACGACTGCGAGCCGCCGCAGACCTGCATCACCGCCAGGGTCTTGCCCTGGGTCGGGCGTAGGGCGCCGAGGGCCAGCGGCACCCAGTCGATCTGCGCCTTGAACACCGCCGACATGGCGCCATGGCGCTCCGGTGAACACCACACCTGGCTTTCCGACCACTGCATCAGATCGCGCAGCTCCTGCACCTTGGGGTGTTCCACCGGTGCGTCGTCGGGCAGTGGCAGGCCGGATGGGTCGAAGATGCGGGTCTCGGCGCCGAGGTGGCGCAGCAGGTGTGCGGCTTCCTGTACCAGCAGACGGCTGAACGAGCGCGGCCGGGTGGAACCGTACAGCAGCAGGATGCGCGGCGCCGGGGCTGAGTCGCTGCCTTGGGCCGGCAGCAGGTCGAGGTCGAGGTTGGGCAGGTCGTCGCTCATGCGTGCGTCTTCACTCTTGGCCAATGCGGTTGATCGCCTGTTGCAGCTCGTCGCGGCTCATGTCCGCCAGGGGCAGGGCGAGGAAGGCGCGGCAGCGCCGTTCGATATGCGCCAGGGTGGCCTGGAACGCGGCGTCGATGCTGGCCTCGTCGCCTTCCACGTGGGACGGATCTTCCAGCCCCCAGTGGGCCTTCAGCGCCGGGCCGAAGTACACCGGGCAGGCTTCGCCGGCGGCCTTGTCGCACACAGTGATGACGATGTCCGGTGGGCTGTCGACGAAGGCATCGTTGCCCTTGCTGCTCAGGCCCTCGGTGGCGATGCCGGCCGCGCGCAGGGTCAGCAGGGTGCGCGGCAGCACCTCGCCGCGCGGGAAGCTGCCGGAGCTCACCGCCAGCTGTCCGGCGGGCGCCAGGTGGTTGAACTGCGCCTCGGAAAGGATGCTGCGGCAGCTGTTGGCCGTGCACATGAAGAGGATTTTCATCGGAAGGCTCCGCGAGGTCAGAGGCTCAGGCGCACGGCCAGAGCGGCAAGGGTGAGCAGCAGGATCGGCAGGGTGAGGACAATGCCCACCCGGAAGTAGTAGCCCCAGGTCACGCGGATGCCCTTGCGCGCCAGGACGTGCAGCCAGAGCAGGGTGGCCAGGCTGCCGATGGGGGTGATCTTCGGGCCCAGGTCGCAGCCGATCACGTTGGCGTAGATCATCGCCTCGCGCACGGCCCCGCTGGCCTGGATGGCGTCGATGGCCAGGGCGCCGATCAGCACGCTGGGCATGTTGTTCATGATCGAGGAGAGCAGCGCGCTGAGCAGCCCGGTGCCCAGTGCCGCGCCCCACACGCCGTACTGCGCGAAGCGCTCGAGCAGCCCGGTGAGGCTGGCGGTCAGGCCGGCGTTGCTCAATCCGTAGACCACCAGGTACATGCCCAGGGAGAAGATCACCACCTGCCAGGGGGCCTCGCGCAGGACCTTGCCGGTGGCGATATGGCGGCCGCGCGCGGCGATGGCGAACAGCACCGCCGCGCACACGGCGGCGATGGCGCTGATGGGCACGCCCAGCGGTTCCAGGGCGAACAGACCGAGCAACAGCACCAGCAGGACGATCCAGCCGACGAAGAAGGTGCGTGGGTCGCGAATCGCCTCGCGGGGTGCCGGCAGGCTGGCCACCGCGTACTGCGCCGGGATGTCGCGGCGGAAGAACAGCCAGAGCATGCCCAGGGTGGCCGCCACGCTGACCAGGTTGACCGGCACCATCACCGCCGCATAGCGGGCGAAGCCCAGGTCGAAGTAGTCCGCCGAGACGATGTTGACCAGGTTCGACACCACCAGCGGCAGGCTGGCGGTGTCGGCGATGAAGCCGGCGGCCATGACGAACGCCAGGGTCGAGGCCGGCGAGAAGCGCAGGGCCAGCAGCATGGAGATGACGATGGGGGTGAGGATCAGCGCCGCGCCGTCGTTGGCGAACAATGCCGAGACGCCGGCGCCGAGGAGGATACTGAAGGCGAACAGGCGCGTGCCGCTGCCATTGGCCCAGCGCGCCACGTGCAACGCGGCCCAGGCGAAGAAGCCGGCCTCATCCAGCAGCAGGCTGATGATGATCACGGCAATGAAGGTGGCCGTGGCGTTCCAGACGATCTGCCACACGGTCGGGATGTCGCCCGGGCTGACCACCCCGGCGAGCAGCGCCAGCAGCGCGCCCAGCGAGGCGCTCCAGCCGACGCCGAGGCCGCGTGGTTGCCAGATGACCAGAATCAGGGTGAAGACGAAGATGGCGGCGGCGATCAGCATGCAGGTATCTCAGCAGCAGGTGGCAAGGCGGGCAGGGCGCTCGCCCATGTTGGCGAGGCGCGTGCAGTCCTGCTCCAGCCAGCTGCGGTTGGCTGTCAGGGTGGCGGCGAGCACCTCACCTATCCACTGGGGCAGGTCCGGGGCGAGGCGGTAGTACACCCACTGGCCCTGGCGGCGGTCCTGCAGCAGCCCGCAGCTGCGCAGCTGTGCCAGGTGGCGGGAGATCTTCGGCTGGCTGTCGCCCAGTGCACAGACCAGTTCGCAGACGCACAGCTCGCCCTGCTCGACGATCAGCAGCACGGCGCGCGCGCGGGTTTCGTCGGCCAGGGCCTTGAACAGTTCGGTTGGAGAGAGCGGGCCAGGCATGCGTGGTGTCTCGCATATATGGTTTTGCGAATATACGTAATTCCATATGTCGTGGGCAACCACGGTGGTGGCCGAGGCCGGCTTTGCTCTAAAGTCCGATGGGCCGGTCGCCGGGACGGATTTTTCCGGTTGGATACTTTCGAGGGAGGCGCCTCATGCGTTTACCGCGCATGCGTAACGTTATGGCCTGGACGCTGGTGGTGGTGCTGTTGATCGTGGTCGCTCTGCTCGGCGTGCGCATTGCCGGGTTGTCGTCATTGCCCGAGTTGCAACCCTGGCACCGTCTGGTGCCGCAGGAGCTGGATGTGGACCAGCTGGACGCCGCCGACTGGCAGGCCTATCTGGCCGCCGAGGCGGCGCTGTTCGAGCGCCTCGAGCGCGAGCTGGTCGAGCCGGTCACCCAGGCCGGGAACGCCCGCTACAGTCGTTATGCCAGTGACAGCCCGGTGTATCCCGGCAACCTGCCGCACGACTGGAACCGCTCCTTCATCCTGCAGCCGCAGGGCGAGGTGCGCGGTGTGGTGGTGCTGTTGCACGGTCTGACCGATTCGCCCTACAGCCTGCGCCATATCGCGCAGCACCTGAGCGAGCAGGGCCTGCTCGCCGTGGTGCCGCGCATGCCGGGCCACGGCAGCGTGCCGGCGGCGCTGACCGATGCCCGCTGGGAGCAGTGGCTGGCCGCCACACGGCTGGCGGTGCGCGAGGCGCGCCGTCAGGTGCCGGACGCGCCGCTGTACCTGCTCGGCTACTCCAATGGCGGTGCGCTGGCGCTGCGCTACAGCCTGGCGGCGCTGGAGGACGAGCGCCTGGCCATGCCCCGGCAACTGGTGCTGATCTCGCCGATGATCGGCGTCACCAGCTATGCCCGTTATGCCGGGCTGGCGGCCTTACCGGCGGTGCTGCCGGCGTTCGCCAAGTCGGCATGGATGAACGTGCTGCCGGAGTTCAACCCGTTCAAGTACAACTCCTTTCCGGTGCAGGCGGCGCGGCAGACCTATGAGCTGACCAGCGAGGTGCAGCACGCCTTCGACGCCGCCGAGACCTCCGGCCGCCTGCAGCGTCTGCCGCCGGTGCTGGCGTTCCAGTCGCTGGCCGACAGCACGGTGAGTACCCCGGCGGTGGTGCGTCAGCTGTTCGAGCGCCTGCCGGACAACGGCAGTGAGCTGGTGGTGTTCGATATCAACCGTTCGCGTGCGGCCAGTTCGTTGCTGCGTGCGGACATGAGCGACCTGCTCGAGGCGCTGCTGCCCTCGGCCAGGCGCAACTACGACCTGACGGTGGTCGGCGTGGCCGCCGATCAGGGGCGCGAGGTCGAGGCGCGGCGCGTGGCCAGCAGGTCGAGCACCAGGCGCTGGTGGGCGAGTACCCGAGCCAGCTGTTCTCGCTGTCGCACGTGGCCCTGCCATTCCCGCCTGGCGACCCGCTGTACGGCAGCGACCCGGTCGCGGGCGAGTCCTATGGTGTTTCGCTCGGTACCCTGGCGCCGCGCGGTGAGCACGGCGTGCTGGTGGTGGGGCTGGACAGCCTGCAGCGGGCGACATCCAACCCCTTCTACGACTACCTGCAGCAGCGCATCGAGCAGCGCCTGCGTTAGGCCGGGAGGTGGACAGCGCCGGCTGCCCACCCGGCCGCAGGGTTACAGGCGGAAGCGACCGACCAGGCCGTCCAGCTGCGTGGACAGCGCCTGCAGGTCGCTGCTGGCCTGGCTCAGCTGGTCGGCGATATGGGTCGTGCCGACGGTCAGCTCGTTGATGTCGACGATGTTGCGGTTGATGTCTTCCACCACGCTGGACTGTTCCTCGGTGGCCGTGGCCACCTGGATGTTCTGATCGCTGATCTGGCCGATATGGCTGTTGATCTGCTCCAGCGCCGCCGAGGCCTTGCTCGCGTACTCGACCACCAGGGCGCTCTGGCGTCGGCCCTTGGCCATGGCCTCGACCGCCGAGCGTGATTCGTTCTGCAGGCGGTCGATGACCTGCTGGATCTCCTCGGTGGAGGCACCCGAACGGCTGGCCAGGGTGCGCACCTCGTCGGCCACCACGGCGAAGCCTCGGCCCTGTTCGCCGGCGCGGGCGGCCTCGATGGCGGCGTTGAGGGCGAGCAGGTTGGTCTGTTCGGAAATGCTGCGGATGGTGTTGAGCGTGGTGCTGATGGCCTCGGTCTGCGCGGCCAGCGCTTCGATCACCTGGGCGGCCTGTTCCAGCTCGCCGTTGAGGGCGTCGACCTGCTGCTGCGCCTGGCCGACCACGGCACCGCCGTCGCTGGCATGCTGGGTGGCCTCGCGGGCGACTTCCGCCGCGTTCTCGGCGTTGCGGGCGATCTCGTTGACGGTCGAGCCCAGCTCGTTGATGGCGGTGGCCACCTGCACCGTGCGGTCGCTCTGCGCAGTGCAGTTGCTCTGGGTCAGGCTGGCGCGTTCGGCCACGTCGCGGGCCATGCTCGACAGCTGGCGCGAGTTGTCGGCGAGCTCGCGCATGGCGCCGTGGACCTTGTCGATGAACTGGTTGAAGCTGCGTGCGATCTCGCTCAGCTCGTCCTGGCCGGGCAGGTCGATGCGGGTGTTCAGGGCCAGGTTGTCGGCGGCCTGGCCGAGGCTGTTCTGCAGCACCGCCACGCGGCGGCGCAGCTGGATGACGATCAGCCAGGAGATGATCATCGAGACCAGCAGGCCGATGGCGATGATGGCGATCTGGCGAGTCAGGCCGCTGTCGTAGCTGCGGGCGCTGTGCTGGTTCTGCTGCTCGGCCTGCTGCAGCAGTACGTCGAGCAACTGGTTGGCGCCCTGGCGCATCACGCCGTAGGTCTTGGCGTACTGGTCGCGATAGATCTGCTGGGCCTTGGCCATGTCGCCGGCATCGAAGGCGGCGAGCATCGGGTTCAGCTCGTTGCTGACCATGCTCTCGAACTGGTCGAGCAGCTGCTGCGCCTGGGCCTTGCGCTCCGGGTTGACCTGTGCGGCCACCGCCTGACGCATGGCTTCGCGCATTTCCGGAATGTCTTCGTTGCGCGCATCCTGGACGCGTGACTTCACCCCGCGCTCGTCACGCAGCGGCGTGTCCTGCAGCAGCATCATGTCGAGGCCGACGCGCATGCGCGGGATGCGTGAGGCCACTTCGGCCATGGCACGCATCGGGGCGGCGGTGTTCAGGTAGAGCACTTCCGTATCGCGGTGCATGCTGGACATGCTGTTGAGACTGGTCAGCGCCACCAGCAGCAGGGCGATGCAGGGGATGGCCACCGCCACGATCAGGCGGGTTTTCAGTGAGAGGGCGTCGAGACGCATGGGAAGGCTCCGGTCCGAGAACATATGCAGCGCAGCAGCCGGTCACCATGACCGGCCAGTATTGCCGTTGTTGTATCGGCCGCGACGCCACAGAACATGAGGGCGGTTCGGGAGGTTTTGTTTGCCCGTTCGTGGCGGGCGACGGCAGGCGAGATCGGAACCTGCGCGGTGGCACGCGAGGGTGCACTTGCCGAGCCGGCGTGAGCGTGCGCCTGTGCAGCGGGGCAAGGCCGCGAGACGGAGATGCAGAATGCGCCGCAAGAGGGCTTGCGGCGCATTCCGGGTCAGGCCTGCAGCAGGGCATCCAGTTGGCCGGCGCGGTCCAGCGAGGCCAGGTCGTCGAAGCCGCCGACGTGGCGCTGGCCGATGAAGATCTGCGGCACGCTGCGCCGCTTGCTGCGTTGCAGCATCTCGGCCAGGCGCCCCGGGGAGCGGCCCACGTCGATCTCGTCGTAGCTCACCCCCTTGCGCTTCAGCAGCGCCTTGGCGTTGAGGCAGTAGGGGCAGTGATCGCTGGTATAGAGCGTTACGTTCTGCATGGTGCACCTCGGGGTGATCAGACCGCGACCGGAGGGAAGTCGACGTCGGTTTCGGCCAGGTTGTTGAGGTAGTTGGTCAGCGTCATCAGCGCGACGTTGGCCACCACTTCGACGATGGCCGCGTCGGCCAGTCCGGCCTGGCGTGCGGCCTGCAGCTGTGCGTCAGTGAGGCGGCCACGGTGGTCGATGACCTGCCGGGTGAGGCGCGCCACCGCATCCAGCTCGCCGTCGCGGGCACTGCGGATATCCGCGTCGCTGAGGCCGGCCTTGCTGCCGAACAGGGTGTGCGCCGCCAGGCAGTATTCGCAGCCGTTGACCTGCGAGCTGGCCAGCGCCACCACTTCGCGCGCCCTGGCATCGAGCGTGCCCTTGCCCAGGGCCTGCGACAGGGCGAGGTAGCCGCTCAGGGCGGCGGGCGCATGGGCCAGGGTGGCGAAGGTGTTGGGCACGAAGCCGAGCCCCTTGCGGATGCCTTCCAGTTGCGCCTGGGCGCTGGCGGCGGTCTGTTCGAACGGCAGTGCGGTGATGCGAGTCATGGTGATTCTCCAGTCTTGGTTGGGGGAGCCTGTGTTTCAAGCCTGGAGCCATGCTAGTGGAGCGTTCTGGCTTTTCGGATTCAGATCGTCGATCTTATGCGACAGATCGTCCAGAAGTGCGAGGTGCCCGTGGATCGCCTGTCCAGCCTGCTGCATCACTTCAACCTGCATGCCAGTACCTTTCACCGCGGGGGGTTCTGCGGCACCAACAGCTATGGCGCCAACGAGGCGCATGGCCACATCCATCTGCTGCGGGCGGGGCGCCTGAGCTTTCGCGACAGCGACGGCCATGAGCTGCGTCTCGAGGAGCCGAGCCTGATGCTGCTGGCGCGGCCTCGCCTGCATCGGATGAGTGCCAGCGAGGCCGATGGCGCCGAGCTGGTCTGCGCGACCCTGGCCTTCGATGGTGGTTTCGACAACCCGCTGGCGCGGGCGCTGCCCGGCGCCATCGTCAAACCCCTGCGCGAGCTGCCGAGCCTGAACGGTTGCCTGGACTGGCTGTTCGCCGAGGCGGCAGGCGACGACTGCGGGCGCGAGCTGGTGCTCAACCGTCTGTTCGAACTGATGGTGATCCAGCTGCTGCGTCATCTGATGAACAGCCGCGAGCTGGCGTCCGGGATGATGGCGGGGCTGGCCGAGCCGCGCCTGGCACGCGCGCTCAATCAACTGCACGAGCGGCCGCAGCATGGCTGGTCGGTGGCCGAACTGGCGACGCTGGCGGGTATGTCGCGGGCCAGCTTCGCCGCGCACTTCCATCAGGTGGTCGGCGCCACTCCGGCGGATTATCTGGTCGGCTGGCGCGTCAGCCTGGCGCAGAAACGCCTGCGCGAAGGCCGGCCCATGGCATTGATCGCCGACGAGGTCGGTTATGAAAGCCCCTCGGCGCTGGCCCGTGCCTTTCGCCGCAAGGTCGGTCTCAGCCCCAGCGAGTGGCTGCGCCAGGGCGTTCAGTAGGCGAAGTGAGCGATGGCCTGCCTGACCTTGTCCAGAGCCGTCTGCAACTGCTCCAGGGGCAGCGAACCGAGGGCCAGGCGCAGGGCGTGCGGTACCTGCTCCGAGGTGCTGAACTGCTCGGCGCTCGATACCGCGACGCGCGCCTGCAGCAGGCGCGCAACCACCTGATCGGCGCGCACATCCTCCGCTAGCGGCAGCCAGAGAAAGTAGCCTGCCTCATGCCCCACCAGGGGCACGCCGGCCAGCATGCGTCGAGCCAGTGCCTGGCGGCGTTGGGCGTCTCGGCGTTTCTCGCTTTCCAGGCGGGCCAGCGTGCCGTCTTCGATCCAGGCGCAGACCAGTGCACTCATCACGCCGGGCGTGTTCCAGGTGGTCGCACGGATGTTGCGCTCCAGCGCGGCGACCCAGGTTTCGGGCGCGCTCAGGTAGCCCACCCGCAGGCCCGTGGCGATGTTCTTCGAGAAACCGGACACATGCACCGTGCGTTCGGGCGCCAGCGCGGCCAGTGGCGGTGGCGCCGAGGTGGCCAGGAAGGCGTAGGCGGCGTCCTCGATGATCAGCAGGTCATGCTGCCGGGCAATCTTCACCAGGCGCTCGCGCTGCGCCAGGTCGAGCACCCAGCCCAGCGGGTTGTGCAGGGTCGGCATGCTGTAGATCGCCCGTACCCGACGCTTCTCGCAGAGCCGCGCCAGCGCCTCCAGGTCGGGGCCGCTGGCGCTGCAGGGAATGGCCAGCAGCTCCAGGCCGCGCGCTTCGGCCGCCGTCTTGAAACCGGGGTAGGTGAGGGCGTCCACCGCGACCACGTCGCCCGGCCTGAGCAGCGCCTGCACGGTCGTCGCCAGGCCATGCTGGGCACCACTGACGATCAGCACCTGCCGGGCGCTGACAGGCAGGCCCTGGCTGCTCAGGTGACGGGCCAGCAGCGCCCGCTCATGAGGACGGCCGGCATGCGGCTGATAGCGCAGCAGCGCGTCCAGGTCACCGCACAACGCCAGCTGGCGCAAGGCCTGGCGCAGCAGGTCGGCCTGGCCGGGCAGCGTCGGGTAGTTGAAGTTGAGGTCGAGCAGGTCGCTGGCGGTCGCCTGCTGATCGATGCCGTGTCCGGGCGCCAGGGTCGTCTCGCGGACGAAGGTGCCGCGTCCGGTTTCGCCGCTGACCAGGCCCATGGCATGCAGCTCGGCGTAGACCCGCGAGGCGGTGACCAGCGCGATGCCGTGGTCTGCGGCCAGCTCGCGATGGGTGGGCAGGCGCGTGCCGGGTGCCAGTACGCCACGGCGAATGTCGTCGGCCAGGCGATCGACGATCTGTTTGTAGCGTGCCAGCGGCATGGCGGTTGTATCCATGACAATAATTTGATTGTCATGATCCGTGCGCCGAAGCTGGCTGGCAACCCACCTGCACTGACGGAGTTGCCATGCACATCGCCATTCTCACCTTCGACGCGTTCAACGAACTCGACTCGCTGATCGCCTTCGCCATCCTCAAGCGCATTCGTCAGCCGGGCTGGCGTGTCAGCATCGCCAGCCCGGATGCGCGGGTGACATCGATGAACGGCCTGGTGATCGACGGCCAGATCGATCTGCAGCAGGCCAGCGCGGCCGACGCGGTGATCGTGGGCAGCGGCATGCGTACCCGCGATGTGGTCGCGGACCCGGCGCTGCTGGCCCAGCTGCGTCTCGATCCGACGCGGCAACTGCTGGCCGCGCAGTGTTCCGGCGCGCTGATCCTGGCCCGGCTCGGGCTGCTCGACGATGTGCCGGCCTGCACCGACCTGACCAGCAAGCCCTGGGTGCAGGAGGCGGGGGTAAGGGTGCTCGACCAGCCGTTCTTCGCCCGGGGGAACGTCGCCACGGCGGGCGGCTGCCTGGCGTCGGTCTATCTTGCGGCCTGGATCGCCGCGCGCCTGGCGGGTGTCGATCAGGCGCGCGAGGCGCTGCACTACATCGCGCCGGTGGGCGAGAAGGAGCAGTACCTGGCCACGGCCATGGCGGCCATCGGGCGCTACCTGCCGAACGCGACCTGAGGCGCCCGCGCTGCCTGCGGGATTCGTGTCGGCCGGGCAAGCTGTCGTACCATCGCGCCTCGCCCCAGTTTCATGAGCCCTCGCGCATGTTCGAAATCACCCCCATCAGTCCCGAGCACTACCGTCAGCAGACTCGCCGCAGTACCGCGCTGGTCGCGCTGATCTTCGTCGCGCTCGCCATGTTGCTGGCCACACTCAGCGTGCAACTGTTCGGCGAGCCGGGCGCTGCCGACAATTTCCGCTGGAACCTGCTTGGCGTCGCGCTCGGTTTCGTCCTCACGGTGGTGCTGGTGCGCCAGCAGTTCTGGCACCGCGAGTGGATGGCGGCGGCGGTCTATGGCTGGCGGCTCAAGCGCAGCCTGATGCGCATCACCAACGTCATGCATCACGTCAGGGCAGGGGTGGCGCAGGAGGACGAAACCGCGATGAAACTGCTGCGCTTCTACCACCTGGGCGTGACCCAGATGCATCAGCTCGACGGCAACAGCAGCGAGCTGAGCCAGATGGTGCACGAGATCGACGCACATCGGGACGTCATGCTGCAGCGCGGGCTGGAGCTGGAGCAGACACGACTCGATCCCGCATGGCTGGAGCAGGTGAAAGCCGTCAAGGCGTAGGGTGTGGCGCTGTTTCGACGGCGTTCGCCATGCGTTACCCATGATCTGGCCTTGCCAGTCACCCTGACGGTAGCGGGCGATTTTCAGGCAGTGCTCGCACACACCACTCGACGACGCCCCGCGCCGGCCTGATCGCCTCCCTCCAGTCTGTGCCAGTTCGGCTTCCGCTGCCGGGTCCGGATGACTCTTCTGCTGTCTCAATGACTCTTTTCGCTTGTTGTCATTGAGATATCTTTATTCATATCTATTTGTTTTTATTGATAAAAATAAATGGCACGCAATCTGACTGTCTCCAGGCGCAATGCCCATTACAGGAGAACACAGATGAAACACATTGCCTTGCTTGCACTTTCCCTTGGCCTGCTGGCCGTCAGTAGCGCGCAGGCCGCCGAGGTGCTGGCCGAGCGCGCAGACAACTCGGTGGGCGCCGGTTTCGGTGGCTTGTCCGGCCTGATGCTGGGCGCTGCGGCGGGCGGTCCGGTCGGCGCCGTGGTCGGTGCCCTGTTTGGCGGCTGGTCCGGCGCCCAGGTGCAGGATGCCACGGGACACAGCGGGACGGCCTATGTGGTGCGTCACGAGGATGGTCGCGAGCAGTGGGTGCGCTCACCGAACGCACGTTTCGACGTCGGCCAGCAGGTGGACATGCACGGCATCCGTTTGCTGGCGCAGTAAGTCGATTGCGCTGCGTCCGGCTGGCGCGGCGCTCACGCTCTTCTTTCTTCGGGGATCTTCATGAATACGAGTTTTCAGGGCCGCCTGGCGGTCGTCACGGGGGCGAGTTCGGGTATCGGGCTGGCGGTGTGTGAGTTGCTGTTGCAACGCGGCGCGCGGGTCATGGCGTTCTCGCGGAGCCTGGGAGGTCTGCCTGCATTGCAGGCGCAGTATCCCGAGCAGCTGCATTGGTGCGCGGGCGATGTCACCGACATCGAGGCGCTGCATGGCCTGGCCGAGCGCGCCGGGCGCCTGGGCCCGGTCGACTGCCTGGTACCCAATGCCGGTATTGCCCGCCTGGCGCCCGGTTGCGACATGCAGGCGTTCGAGCAGCAGTGGCAGGTCAACGGTGCCGGCGCGATCAACACCTTCCAGGTGCTCAGGCCTCACCTGGCCAGGCCCGCTTCGGTGGTGTTCATCAGTACCTTCCTGCGCCAGCTCGGCTTTGCCGGGCTGGGCGGCTACATCGCCAGCAAGGCGGCGCTGTCGGCGCTGGTCCGCAGCCTGGCGCTGGAGCACGCCAGCGAAGGGCTGCGGCTCAATCTGGTGTCGCCAGGGCCGACCGCCACGCCGATCTGGGGCAGCCTGGGCCTGGCCGAGGATGCACTGGCCGGAGTGGCCGGCGAGGTGAACCGGCGCCTGGTCGACGGCGAGTTCCTCACGCCACGGGCCATTGCCGAGGTGGTGCTGTTCCAGCTGGGCAACGGCGCCAGCGGCGTGCATGGCCAGGACTGGGTGGTGGACAAGGGCTACACCCTGCAGTGAGCCGGCTTCGGGGCGCCCGCTGTGGCGCCTCGTCAGACGACATATCCACTGACATTTCCTCCTCTTCCGAGACGGCGCTTAAAGGTTGCTGAAAGGTTGCCGCCTTAGCCTCCGCCCGCGCCTTTGTCGTGCCTACAAGAAAAAGAGGAGAAGTGGTTTGTTGACCCTGATTGGCCTGTTGACCATCTGCAGCCTGGTTGTGCTGCTGCTTATCGGGCGCATGTCGCCTGTCCTGCCCCTGATCGTCGTGCCGCTGCTGGGAGCACTGGCTGCCGGCTTCGGCCCGGAGGCCATCTCCGGTTTCTTCACCGATGGCATCGGCCGCGTGACGGCGATCGCCACCATGTTCGTGTTCGCCATCACCTTCTTCGGCGTGCTGCAGGACACCGGTCTGTTCCGCCCGCTGATCGGCGGCATGGTGCGGCTGACGCGTGGCAACGTCATCGCGGTGACCGTGGCCACGGCGGTGATCGGCATGCTGGCGCACCTCGATGGCGCCGGCGCGACGACCTTCCTGCTGACCGTTCCCGCGCTGTTGCCGCTGTACAAGCAGCTGCGCATGAGCCCCTACCTGATGCTGCTGTTGCTGGCGCTGGGCGCCGGTATCTTCAACATGCTGCCCTGGGCCGGGCCGCTGGGACGCGCTTCGGCGGTGACCGGCATCGAAGTCACCGAGCTGTGGCGTCCGTTGATCAGCATCCAGGCCATCGGCGTGGTGCTGCTGATCACCCTGGCCGCGCTGCTGGGCTGGCGCGAGCAGCGCCGTATCGCAGCCGGGCAGTCGGCCGACGAAGGCGTGCTGGTGGAAACCAGCAGTGACCTGCACGAGCCGACAGCCGAGGAGCGCGAGCTGGAGCGGCCCCGCCTGCTGTGGGCCAACTCGGCGCTGTTCCTCGCGGTGCTGGTCGCGCTGTTCTCCGGCGTGCTGCCGGCGGGCTACATCTTCATGATCGGCCTGTGCCTGGCGCTGCTGGTCAACTACCCCGGCGGCAAGGCGCAGATGCAACGCATCTCGGCGCACGCCCCGGCGGCGTTGAGCATGGGCATGATCATCCTGGCGGCGGGCTCGATGCTCGGCATCCTCACCGGCACCGGCATGCTCACCTCCATCGCCCAGGATCTGGCGCAGGTGCTGCCGGCACCCCTGGTGGGGCAGATGCATATCGTGCTCGGCCTGTTCGGCCTGCCGATGGAGCTGATGCTCAGTACCGATGCCTACTACTTCGGGTTGCTGCCGGTGACGCTGGAGGTGGTCGGCGGCCAGGGCGTCGAGCCGGCGAGCGTGGTCTATGCGCTGACCATCGGCAATATCATCGGCACCTTCATCAGCCCGTTCTCGCCGGCGCTGTGGCTGGCGCTGGGCCTGGCCGGACTGGATCTCGGCCGCCACATCCGCTACTCGCTGTGGTGGATGTGGGGCTTCTCGCTGGTGCTGTTCGGCGCGGCCTGGGCACTGGGGCTGTTCTAGCCTCGTCGGGTACGTGCGTCACTCACGCCCGGGCTGGCCTGGGCGTGTTGCATCGGTCAGCCCTGTCCTCAGCTGATGTCCACCTGGTAGCGGAAGTTCTCCGCCGCCGCGCGTGACAGGCGGTATTCCAGTGGCGTGCGGTCGTAGCCGAGCGCGGTTCGCTCGATGGCCACGCCCGGGCTGGCCTGGGCGTGTTGCATCGGTCAGCCCTGTCCTCAGCTGATGTCCACCTGGTAGCGGAAGTTCTCCGCCGCCGCGCGTGACAGGCGGTATTCCAGTGGCGTGCGGTCGTAGCCGAGCGCGGTTCGCTCGATGGCCACGGCGGGGCTGCCGCAGGTGACGTCCAGGGTCGCGGCGAGCTCGTCGTCGGCGGCGGACACCGTCAGGGTCTCCTGGGCGGAGGCGATGCGCTGGCCGCAGTGCTGTTCGTAGAAGGGGTAGAGCAGTTGCGGGAAGTCGGCCGGCGCGACATCCAGCAGCGCCTCGAAGCGGGAGGCGGGCAGCCAGATGCGCTCGTGGAAGAGCGGACGCCCGTCGATCAGGCGCAGACGCTGCAGGTGCACGCACTGTTCACCGGCGGCCAGCTTCAGGGCCTGGCCTGCGGCGGTATCGGCGGGGGCCAGCCGGCAGTCGAGAATGCGGCTCTCCGGTACCTGCGGCTGCCCGCTGGCGCTGACCTGGCGGAAGAAGCGAAACAGCGAGCCGTCGAAGTTCGGTCGACGCACGAAGGTACCGCGCCCCTGGGCGCGCAACAGCAAGCCCTCGGCAACCAGGGTTTCCACGGCCTTGCGCACCGTTCCCACCGCCACGCCGTACTGGCGGGTCAGCTCCGCTTCGGTGGGGATGGCTTCGCCTGGCAGCCATTCGCCTGCGGCGATCTTCGCCAGCATCTCGTCACGCAGCCGCTGATACAGCGGCAGGCGTTCGTCGTGTCCCAGAGCCGTGCTGCTCATAAACCTCAAATCCGAATTTCAACCGGTCGTCACTTTACCACTGGGCCGTGCGTTGACAGCAGTCGATCTGTACCTATACAGTCATCTATTCATATATATGACTGAATGTCTGTATAAAAAGAGCTGCTGCCAAGGTCGGCTCGAACAATAATCGACAGAGGTATCGCTTCGTGACGCCCATGCCCAATGCCGTCATCACCGGCATAGACACCCACGCGCACATCTTCCGGCGTGATCTGCCCATGGTTGCCGGTCGCCGCTACAGCCCCGACTACGACGCCACGGTGGAACAGTATCTGGCCCACCTGGATGCCTGCTGCCTGTCTCACGGGGTGCTGATCCAGCCGAGCTTTCTCGGCACCGACAATCACTACATGGTCGCGGCGCTGCAGCGCTTCCCCGAGCGCCTGCGCGGTGTCGCGGTGGTCGATGCGCAGATCAGCGACGGTGAACTGGATGAGCTGGCTGCCGCTGGCGTGGTCGGTATCCGCCTGAACCTGATCGGCAAGCTGCTGGAGGACTACACCGGCCCGGCCTGGAGCGGCCTGTTCCGGCGCCTGGCCCGGCGTGGCTGGCAGGTGGAGATCCAGCGCGGCTTCGCGGACCTGGCGCTGGTGGTACCGGCGATCCTGGAATCCGGGGTGACCGTGGTGATCGACCATTTCGGCCTGCCCGCCGCGAGTGTGCAGCTGGATGACCCGCAGCATGCGCCGTTCTTCGACCTGCTCGGCCAGGCGCCGGTCTGGATCAAGCTGTCGGCCGCCTACCGCAGCCAGTCCGACCTGGCCCGTGCGCGGGCCATCGAGGCGCGTCTGCGCGAGGCCTGCGGCGGCGTCGGCCGCTTCCTCTGGGGCAGCGACTGGCCGAATACCCAGTTCGAGTCGCAGACCCGCTACGATGAGCAGTTCGCGCTGCTCGAGGCCCTTCTGCCCGACCCCGAGGAGCGCCGTCGCGTTCTGGTGGACAACCCCGCAACGCTGTTCGGTTTCGCCCACGCGTAACCGCCTGCACCAGAACAACAAGGAGTCAAACCATGATGAGCCTGCTCGTCGTCGCCGCGATCGTTCTCGCTGTCGCGCTGGGTTACACCACCAAGATCAACATCGGCCTGTTCGCCATCGCCTTCGCTTACCTGCTGGGCTGTTTCGGCATGGGCATGAGCCCGGGCGAGATCATCGGCATGTGGCCGCTGAAGATCTTCTTCGTGATCTTCTCGGTCTGCCTGTTCTACAGCTTCGCCACGGTCAACGGCACCCTGGAGAAGCTCGCCGGGCATCTGCTCTATCGCTGCCGCGGCGTACCGCACCTGCTGCCGTATGCCATCTTCCTGACCTCGGGGCTGATCGCGGCCATGGGCGCGGGCTACTACACCGTGCTGGCCTTCATGGCACCGCTGACCCTGCTGCTGTGCCAGCGCACCGGCATGAGCCTGATCCTCGGCGGCATGGCGGTGAACTACGGTGCGCTGGGCGGGGCGAACTTCGTCTCCAGCCAGAGCGGCATCATCTTCCGTGGCCTGATGACCACCGCCGGCATGCCGGAGAGCGAGGCTTTCGTCAACGCACTGGCGATCTTCGCCAGCACGGCGGTGATCCCGCTGCTGGTGATCTCCGTGTTCGTCTTCCTCGGTGGCCATGGCCGCAACCTGAAGAATGCGGTGATCAATGCCGACCTGCCGGACGCCTTCAACCGCGAACAGAAACTGACCCTGCTGCTCACCGTGCTGATGATGGCGCTGGTGCTCGCCGCACCGCTGGCGCTGCTGGCCTTCCCGGACAACGCCACGGTCAGGTTCATCAACAGCAAGGTGGACATCGGCCTGATCGCCAGCGTGTTCTCGGTGATCGCGCTGCTGCTCAAGCTGGGTGACGAGCGCAAGGCCATCGCCTCGCTGCCCTGGGCCACGCTGATCATGATCTGCGGGGTGGGCATGCTGATCAGCGTGGCGATCAAGGCCGGCACCATCGATGCCCTGGCGTCCTGGATCGGCGGCAACATCCCACCGGTACTGGTGCCGCTGGCCTTCGGCGTGGTGGCCGCGCTGATGTCGATCTTCGCCAGTACCCTCGGTGTGGTGACGCCGGCGCTGTTCCCCATGGTGCTGCCGCTGTCGGCGTCGATGTCGATCGATCCGATGATCATCTTCATCGCCATCGTGGTCGGTGCTCAGGCCACCTCCATCTCGCCATTCTCCTCCGGCGGCAGCCTGCTGCTGGGCTCCTGCACCGACGAGAAGACGCGGGCCACGCTATTCTCGCAACTGCTGCTGCGCGCCGCGCCCATCGGTTTCGTCGCCGCGATGCTGTTCAACCTGGCGCTGACCTTCCTGTTCTGACGCCGCCCCAACGGCGCCTGACCTCGCTCAGGCGCCGCGCTCCGCAGGCTAGTTCAGGCGGTAGCGCTTCAGTTCATCCTGGCTCAGCAGGCGCAACTGGCCGGGGGCGACCTGGTAGATGTCCTCCGCCAGGCGCACGTCGATCCCCATGTCACGCAAGTACCGGGCCGGGCTGAGTGGCTGGTTGCCATGGGCGGCCTGCGCCTGCGCCGAGTCACCGGCCGGGAAGGGCGGGCGACGCAGGGCGACGTAACCGTTGATGGTGCGTTTGCGGCCTGCGGCAAGCAGGTAGACGCAACTGCCCTGGCACAGGCCGGATGACGGCACCAGCGCGTCGAAACCGGTTTCCCGCAGCAGGCGACCCATGCGGATGGCCTCCGGTGCGCTGCCGCCAACGCTGTCGAGCAGGACGACCTTGCGCTTGTACTGGCCCGGATTGGCGCGCAAGCCCTTGAGCAGCTTCTCGTAGTCGCCCGGAGCGATCTCTTCGGAAATCTTCGCCGCCAGCATCCCGGCATTGGCTTCGACCTGCACCTGGGCCTGAGCCGTCAGGGCGCTGAGCAGGGCGGTGCCGAACAGGGTGGAACGCAGCAGTGGGATCATCATCGGGTGGTACGGGATGGTGGGCGGGGGCTAGAAGATACCTGCCGGCTCAGCATCGTGCACCTCTCAGATGTGGCCGTCCTTCTGCTGTACCCGCCACGCCCAGACGAACAGTGCCAGGCCGCCGATGGCGGTGGCGGCGCCGATGTAGCCGGTGATGGTCCAGCCCATGCCGGCGCTGATGGCCAGGCCGCCGAGCCAGGGCCCGAGGGCATTGGCGACGTTGAACGCGGCATGGTTGGAGGCCGCGGCCAGTGTCTGTGCGCCGGTGGCGACATCCATCAGGTGGGTTTGCAGCGCCGGGCCGAGGGCGATCATGGTGCCGAGGGCGAAGATCGCCGGCAGTACCGTCCACAGGCTGTGCGCGGCGAAGGGGAAGACCAGCAGGACCAGGGTGCTCCAGGCCAGGATCCAGGCCACTGCGCGCAGGCGCAGGCGGTCGAACAGCCAGCCGCCGGCGCTGTTGCCGACGATGCAACCGGCACCGAACACCCCCATGGCCAGCGGAATCCAGCCGGGGCCGACGCCCGTCACGTGGAGCAGGGTCGGCGCCATGTAGCTGAACACGCAGAACATGCCGGCGAAGCCGATGGCGCCAATGCCCAGCGCCAGCCAGATCGGCGCGCGGTTGAAGGCGCGCAGTTCGCCCGAGGGGCTGCTGCGCTGCTCGTTCGGGTCGGTCGGCAGGAAGATCGCCAGCATGGCGATGGTGGTGATGGCGATCACCCCGACCAGGGCGAACGCGTAGCGCCAGCTCATGAACTGGCCGAGCCAGGTGGCCAGCGGGTTGCCGATCAGAATCGCCACGGTCAGGCCGGCCAGCACCCGGCTCACCGCCTTGGCGCGCTTGTGCGGCGGGGCCATGGACGCGGCCACCAGCATGGCCACGCCGAAGTAGGCACCGTGCGGCAGGCCGGCGATGAAGCGGAAGATCAGCAGCGGCTCGTAGGTCGGTGCCAGGGCGCTGGCGAAGTTGCCCAGGGCGAAGCAGCCCATCAGCAGCAGAAGCAGGATGCGTCGTGGCAGGCGAGCACCGAGCAGGGCCAGGACCGGCGCACCGACCACCACGCCGAGGGCATAGGCGCTGATCACGTGGCCGACCTGCGGCTCGCTGACCCCCAGGTCCTGGGCGACGTTGGGCATCAGGCCCATGATGGCGAACTCGCCCGTACCGATGGCGAAGCCGCCGAGGGCCAGGGCAAGTTGAATGAGAAGGATCGCGCCCGGCGACAGACTCGTCGCGGCGTCGGAGGAAGGCTTGTGCATGCGGAACCTGGGAGGGGAGGAAGCTGGGCCGGGATTATAATCTCCCAGCGCTCGACTTGGGTATTTGCAACCGCTCTATTTCGGGGCTCGGAGACGAGTGGTCGGGCATTTTTGCGGCTTTTGCCAGCGCGTGGCTCGTGCATCCCGCACGCGGGCGCTCACGCCGCTGGGCAATCTTCCACGTGCGCGTGCGACGGGAGCCGTGGGGCCGGCTCCCGCAACCCTCAGCCGCGTGCCGGGATGCTCAGGCCACGCTGCACGGCCGGACGCGCGAGGAAGGCATCGAGTACGCGGCGCACGTTGGCAAAACGCTCGAACTGCACCAGTTCGCCTGCCTCGTAGAACCCCACCAGATTGCGAATCCAGGGGAACACGGCGATGTCGGCGATGCTGTACTCGCCGACGATCCAGTCACGCCCTTGCAGGTGCTGGTCGAGCACGCCGAGCAGGCGCGCCGCTTCGGCGACGTAGCGCTCGAGCGGGCGCTTGTCTTCGTACTGGCTGCCAGCGAACTTGTGGAAGAAACCGAGCTGGCCGAACATCGGGCCCAGGCCGCCCATCTGCCACATCAGCCACTGGATCGCCTGGTAGCGGGCCGCGGGGTCCTGCGGCAGCAACTGGCCGGTCTTCTCGGCCAGGTAGAGCATGATCGCGCCGGACTCGAACAGCGGCAGCGGGTGGCCGTTCGGCCCGTCCGGATCGAGGATGGCGGGAATCTTGTTGTTCGGTGACAGCGAGAGGAACTCGGGGCTGAGCTGATCGTTGCTGTCGAAACTGACCAGATGCGGCTCGTAGGGCAGGCCGATCTCTTCCAGCATGATCGAGACCTTGACGCCGTTGGGCGTGGGCAGCGAATAGAGCTGCAAGCGCTCGGGATGCTGGGCGGGCCACTTGCGGGTGATGTGGAATGGGCTGAGATCGGTCATGTGGGTTCCATGTCGGATGGGCCTGAAGAGGGGGGCGATCAGAACACGAGTGGCGACAGCGACTGAAATCGATGCGCCTGCTAGTAGTCATCGACTCGAGCGATCCTGCCCGGTTCCCTGTGTGCGAGCAAGGCGGTATGGTGCGAGCTTTCCTTCACCCGGAGCCCATTGGCATGAGCCTGCACGGTACCTACGACTCGCAGAACATCTTCGCCCAGATCATTCGCGGCGACCTGCCTTGCTACACGCTGTACGAGGACGACGATGTGCTGGCCTTCCTCGACCTGTTCCCGCAGTCCAGAGGCCACAGCCTGGTGATTCCCAAGCGCGCGGCGGCGCGCAACATCCTGGAGATCGACGAGGCCAGCCTGGCCAAGGTCATGGCCGTGGTGAAGAAGCTCGCCCAGGCCATCGTCGACGAGCTGCAGCCGGCGGGCGTGCAGGTGGCGCAGTTCAATGGCGCGCCTGCCGGGCAGACGGTGTTCCATATCCACATGCATGTGATCCCGCGCTTCGACGGTGAAGGGCTGGGCATTCACGCGGCCAGCAAGGCCGATCCGGCCGAACTCGAGGCGTTGCAGGCCCGTCTGGTCAAGCGTCTGCAAGGCTGAAACGGCCGCTGCCCCGGACGAGCGACTCGGCCGGGGCAGCGTGCGTGCAACAGGGGATCAGCCGTTCTGGTTGGTCTGGCCGCCCCATTCCAGGAAGCGCACGGCGTGCACGTCGCCCTGGCTGTCACGGTAGACCATGACGCTGGGCACGACACCGCTCTCGCGGCTGTTGTCGGTGCGCTGCAGGACCTGGTCGATGTCCAGTTGCATGCCGTACTGGTATTGCTTCACGTCCACCCGGGCGCTGGACGGGGCCTTTTCGTTGGCGAAGGCGATGGGGGCGAATGCGGCGATAAGGGTGGCGGTGATGGCTGCGATTTTCATGCTGATGGTCTCCGGTCAGTGGCGCCGTCGAGGGTGGCGCTGGGGTCGGGAGCCATGAAAACACCGCGCCTTTCATTGCAGAAATCGATGCTTGTGCTACTGGACATCGTTGCCATCGATACCTTGCCCGCACGCGCGCCAACCCCAATACTCAGGCAGCACTCATTTGCCCATGGAGGGCTTCATGCGTTCGATGCTCATCGCTTTGCCGCTGCTGTTGCTGGCGGGTTGTTCGTCGTTTCGAGGTGACCCGGAAAACATTCGCCCGGTGCCGGAAGATCGTCTGCTGGCCTTTCAGGAGACGCAGGCCAGCGGTGGACAGATCGTGGTCACCCGCGATTTCGGGATGATGGGCGGTGGCTGCTACGTGGCCATCGAGGTCGATCGCCAGGTGGCCGCGCGTATCGGTGTCGGAGAGCGCGCGACCTTCCAGGTGCCGGCAGGTACGCGGGTGGTGGGTATCACCCCGGACCGGATGGACGACACGCTGTGCGGCATGGGCCGCCTGTTGCGCGAAGTGGCGGTGCCGGTGAAGGCCGGGGAAAGCCATGACCTGCGCATCCTCAGCGAAAACCGCGGTGGCTTCGATATCCGCACCGATACGCCCTGACTCGGCAGGCCTGATCCTGGCGGTTCAAGCCGCGTCGAGTTCCTCGGCCAGCAGCTGTTCCAGCCAGTTCATGAAGGCGCGCACCCGCCGTGGCAGATGACGCCCGTGCGGGTGCACCAGGTTCACCGGCATCGGCGCGGCGACCCAGTCATCCAGCAGGCGCAGCAGACGCCCCTCCCGCAGGTGCACGCGCATGCCGACCAGCGGCGCCTGGATGATGCCCAGGCCACCCAGGCAGGCCCCTTCGTAGGCATCGATGTTGTTCACCGTGACCCGGCCCGCCATGGCCAGCGAATGCAGCTTGCCGTCGCGCTGGAACTCGAAGCCGTCCGAGCGTGCGCCAAAGGCTGTCACGTAGTGAATCAGGCTGTGTCCGGCGAGGTCGTCCAGTTGCTCGGGCATGCCGTGCGTGGCCAGGTAGGCCGGGCTGGCGCAGTTGACCATGGACAGATGCCCCAGTGGCCGGGCGACCAGGCTGTCATCCTCGTTGACGCCGACGCGCAGCACGCAATCGAAGCCCTCGCGCAGCGGATCGACCCGCCTGTCGCTGCACCCCAGTTCGATCTCCAGCGCCGGGTGCCGGGCGAGAAACTCATCGAGGCGCGGTGCCACCAGGCGCCGGGCGATCGCCGTGGGCATGTCCACGCGCAGTCGTCCACTCAGGGCATGGGCGTCCTGGCGAAACAGGTTCTCCAGTTCGTCCATCTGCGCCAGCAGCTCGCGGGCGCGTTCGTACAGCATCTGGCCATCCTGCGTCGGGCGTACCCGGCGTGTGGTGCGGTGCAACAGGCGCGCATCGACCAGGCGTTCCAGGTCGCGGACCTGCTCCGATACCGTGGAGCGAGGCAGGCCCAGGCTGTCGGCGGCCTGGGTGAAACTGCTCAGTTCGGTGACGCGCTGAAAGGTGCGCAACAACTCCAGCTTGTTCATGGTGGTAATTCCAATTGTTCGCTGATGGCGATCAGTATTTCCTGTTTTTCTGGATTTATCAGTATTTGTACGAGCAATAACCTGTGATCAACCTTCACCACCTGTCACAGGAGATTCACCATGACGCGCAAGATCGCACTCATCACCGGCGCCAGCCGTGGTCTCGGCCGCAGTGCCGCCAAGCACCTGGCGGCGCAGGGCGTGGACATCATCGGCACCTACCGCAGCCAGGCCGAGGAAGCGCAGCAACTGGTCGGCGAGATCGAGGCGCAGGGCGGGCGGGCCCTGATGCTGCAACTGGATGTCAGTGACAGCAGCAGCTTCGCCGACTTCGCCCAGCGCGTGGCGCAGGGCCTGCACGAGACTTTCGCTGCCGAGCGTTTCGATTTTCTGGTCAACAACGCCGGTATCGGCATCCATGCCGCACTCGCTGAAATCAGCGAAGCGCAGTTCGACGAGTTGCTGAAGGTCCAGCTCAAGGGGCCGTTCTTTCTCACCCAGCGCCTGTTACCGCTGATGGCCGATGGCGGGCGGATTCTCAACGTATCCTCCGGCCTGGCCCGTTTCACCTTGCCTGGCTACGGCGCCTATGCGGCGATGAAGGGCGGCATCGAAGTGTGGACGCGCTACCTGGCCAAGGAGCTTGGCCCACGCGGCATCAGCGCCAACGTGCTGGCCCCCGGTGCCATCGAGACCGACTTCGGTCACGGCGCGGTGCGCGACAACTCCGAGCTCAATGCCTTCGTCGCCGGCAATACCGCACTGGGCCGGGCCGGCCTGCCCGATGACATCGGCGCCGCCGTCGCCGCGCTGCTCGGCGATGGTGGCCGCTGGATCAATGGTCAGCGCATCGAGGCATCGGGCGGCATGTTCCTCTGAACCATCTCGCGTGCGTGGCAGTTCCCGCCAGCAGGCGCTCGCGGCGGTTAGAATCTCCCGGCCAGAACAGGGAGAACAGCCTTGAAGGGACTACCGATCGCAATCGTGGGGGCCGGCACTGCCGGCCTCGCCACGGCCATTTTTCTCGCCCGCCAGGGCTTCGCCGTGCGCCTGCTGGAGCGGGTCGAGCACCTGCAGCCGGTGGGCGCCGGCATCCTGCTGCAGCCTTCCGGCCTGGCGGTGCTGCAGCGGCTCGGGCTGCTGGCCGAGTGCACCGCGCTGGGCGCGCCTGTCAGCCGTCTGTACGGCACCAGTTGCAAGGGGCGGGTGATACTCGATACCCGCTATGACGACTGGCAGCCAGGCAGCTTCGGCCTTGGCATTCACCGTGGCGTATTGATGACGGCCCTGCTCAAGGCCGCGCAGCGTGCCGGCGTGCAGATGGAAACCGGCGTGAGCGTCAGCCGCTTCGAGCAGGCGGCCGGGCATGTTCGACTCGTGCGGCAGGATGAGCAGGGCGCCGAGCAGCCCCTGGGCGATTGCGCTGCACTGATCCTCGCCGATGGCACGCGTTCGAGCCTGCGCGCGCAGATGCAGGTGCGCCAATGGGCGCGGCCTTATCCCTGGGGGGCGCTGTGGAGCATGCTGCCGACTGCTGCGTCCGGTGAGTCCGGGGAATTGCGTCAGTGGTACCGCGGTTGCCGCGAGATGTTCGGCCTGATGCCGACGGGGGCGACGCACCAGGCGCCTGGCAGCGCCCTGACCAGCCTGTTCTGGAGCCTGCCGCTGAGCGAGCACCAGGCCTGGCTTCAGCACGGCCTGGAGGCCTGGAAACGCCGCGTATGCAGCCTGGCCGGCGAGGCCGCGCACGGCTATTTGCAGCAGATCGACGATCCCGCGCAGCTGACGCTGGCCGCCTACGCGGACGTGCGCATGCAGCGCTGGCACGACGCTCGCGTGCTCGCCATCGGCGATTGTGCGCATGCCATGAGCCCGCAACTGGGGCAGGGCGCGAACATGGCGCTGGTCGATGCCGCCGCCCTGGCCGATGCCCTGGGTGACGCTGCCGATGCGGCCCAGGAGACGCTCGACTGGAACGCGCTGTTCGCCGGCTACGGCGATGCCCGTCGTGATCACCTGCGGTATTACCGTCAGGCCAGCCGCTTGCTGACGCCGCTGTTCCAGTCCAACAGCGGCACCTTGGCCGTGCTGCGCGATATCGCCCTGATGCTGGCGCGGCACAATCGCTTCGGTCGCCAGCACGCGGTCAGCACCCTGGTGGGCGCACGCAATGGCTGGCTGTGGCAGGGGACGCAGCAACGGGCGCTGCATGCCTGGAAGGGCGAGCGGGAGGCGTGGGAGTAGCCAGCAGCGCGGCGCCAGAGAAGCGCTTGCGCTGATCAGATATCGGGGTAGGTTTCCTGGAACCAGTCGATGGCGTCTTTTATGCGGTGGGCTTTTGCAGCGTCCAGATGCCGGATGGTTTCTTTCAGTATCTTTGCCGCTTCGAGAACTTCAGGGTGCTCCGCTGCGATGCCGGAGTCTACGGTCGTGCATTCGATCATCGCGCTCAGGGTGGCGCTGTTCAAATGCTCCGGCGGGTGCCTGATCAGTTCGATCCCTTTGTGAAGGTTCATTGAATACAGGGTCTCGAAAGCCGAAGCCTGGAGATGCTCGTCGCCCTTGTCATGGTGAACGATATCCAGTGCCATCTGCTCGGCGAGCTGTTTGTTCAGCCGCCCCAACTGACTCAGGGCCTCTGCGGCTTCGTCATAGTCACTGAGTTCGAGAACCGTCATCGACAGTGCGTTTTCGAGGGATGTCATGAGCCAGTCACGGGTGGTCCGGGCAGCAGGGGGAGCGTCTTTCAGACAGTGAGCAGAATCTTCCGGGCATACGGTTTCACAGCGATCCCATCTTCGACGTCGATGGTGTCGACTGCATACAGTTGCTTGTCCATCGTCGCCAGGCACCAGGTGTAGCCATCAGGCAGAGCCAGGTGTTCAGGTTCCAGCAGGACCTCTGTGGACAGGGCATTGGCCAGCTGGATGGCCAGTTGCACGTCGTCAAGGCTCAGCTCATCCGAGGCCCAGGAAAGCCCCAGACTCTGCTGGAACTCGGCCTCGTGGTCAGCGTATTGAAGGAAGATGGCCGCATGCTCCCTGGGATAGTCGAGCGACTCGACCCCATCGGGGATCCCTTGGTTGAGTAGTGTGATTATTTGCTGCTCGGGAACTGCGCTTCTAATGAATAAGTCAATCGACTTGCTCATTTGATACCTCGTGTTTGCATGATGTCGAGTAGTTGTGACGTGCGCGCCTTTTGTTCAGCGGTGAATATCCCTTTCTGAGTCATGATATCCAGCGTTTTTCTGGCGTTCTCCAAGCCTTTCTTCTTGGCGCTTATCAAGACGTTGTATTCGGCCGAGGTGATATTTACAGTGCCTGGCCCGCTAACTGGATGTATTGAGTTTTCATGCAGGCCGTACACCCTGCCTGAGGACGTATGAAAGAACTCTCCCTGGCGGATGGATTCACCGTTCATGTGAATCTCTCGTAAATCCTTCGCTACTTCCTCCGGCGAAACTGTATACATGGTATTTCCAGTTTTCTTGGGGATTGTCACCCTGTGAGGAAAGTGCCTCTCACTCAGCGTTAGATGTGCCCAGCTCCGTACGGTTGGTGCAGCGAGTGCTTCAGGTCGAATGGCTTGCGGGCGTTTCACCTCAACCGTTCGCGCCCCGGTCCCTGTCCCCCTTGTCTTGCCCCCGCGTCTGATTCTTGCGCGCTTCAACGCGGCGCTCAGGCGTTTCAGGGCGTTGCCCAGGCGGGTCAGCTTGTCCACATAGCTTACCGACGCTGCGCCGCGTGCGGCCAGGCCGACGCCGGCGGTGAAGACGATCAGCAGGGCGGAGAGGACGATTTCGAACAGCACGCCACCACTGAACTCGGCCACTTCCTCGGCGTTCTGCGCCTGTGCATAGTCCACGGCGAAGCGGCCCAGCATGGCTTTGCTGGGATCGTCCTCGTAGATGAAGCAGGCCAGCTCGTAGGCTTCGGCCAGCTGTTCGCGGGTGATGCTGCTGGGGTCGAAGCCCAGGGCTTCGACCAGCTCACGGTGCTGCTCCGCACTGAACTGACGGTTGTAGGCGGCCAGCCAGGATTCTCCCTCGCTGGCGCGTGCCTGCCAGGCACTGCGCAGGGTGTTGCTGAAGATGGTGAACGGGTTGACCAGGTCGGAGTATTCCTTGACGGTCTTCAGCAGTCCCCAGGCGCCAAGGAAGAATCCCTTTCCCGCTGCGAGTCGTCGATGCAGGTAGTTGGATACCGCGCTGCGCTGATCCTGAATGGCTTGCAGGCGAGCGGCTTCAGCGCGCTCCGCCGCGAGGATCTCGTCGAGCACGGCCTGCAGCTCGGCGCGAGCGCTGCTGATATCGCTGTCGACGTCGCTATCGGCCAGCAACTGGGCTTCGTATTCGCCGGCAGGCAGGCTCTGGACCAGGCCGCCTCGGGCATCCAGGCTGCCTCTTACGGCGCCGCCGCTGCTGGGCGTGAGGCTATAGGGCAGGTTGGCGCCGATGCACTCGCCGTTGTCCCAGACGAAACGCAGCCCGACCAGGCAGCGGTTGGCTTGGGCGGCAGCGCCTTCGAGCTGCCTCGCAGGCTGGCGGTCGAAGTCGCCGTTGTAGGGCTCCGGTGCCGGAGCCGGACGTTCGTTGCGATTATTGGGGACGTAGCCGCTCATCCTGTGGCATCCATGCTGCGGCCGGCATCTGCCGGCAGGTTCCTTCGTCAACGGCAGATGCTAACCAATGACCCATGCGCAAAGTCTTGCGCAACGGCGCGCGACGTCCGTTTTTTGTGAACGATGCACGCAAATAATGGCGAGCCGTTCAGTCGCGTTGCAGCTCGAGCAGTGCCTTGCGGCTGAGCTCCAGCCACTCCTGGTGCAGGGTCCGGTAGTGGCGGGCGGAACGGCGCGCGTGGGTCTGGATCTGCTCCAGCAGTTCGACGGCTTCGCGCTCGCGGCCGACCCGGCGCAGCAGCAGGGCGTAGCGGTAGTTCGCCTCGGGGCTGGTGCAGTAGCTGCCGAGCACCCGGTATTCCTCTTCGGCCTTGAGGTCGTTGCCCTGGGCCTCCAGGGCGCGGGCATACAGCAAGTGGCCGTCGGCCGAGCGGAAGTCGGGGTTCTGCGCGATCAGCTGGTCGAGACTGGCCTGGCAGCCGGCGAAATCGCCCAGGGCGAAGCGGGCCCTGGCCAGGCCGAGGAGGATGTCCGGGGCGTCGCTGTGAATGCCGCGCAAGGCTTGCTGATAGTGCTGGGCGGCCTCTTGCGCCTGCCCCATGCGCAGCAGTTCGTCGGCCAGGTTCACGCGGGTGTCGCGGGTGTCGCGAATCTCCAGTTCATCGCGCAGGGCCCGCAGGTGGCGCTGCGGATCGATGCTGTCGTGCAGTTTGCCGAGCGCGCGGCGGCCACGGCGGCTGCCGAGCAGCTCCGGCAGCATGATGCCGAGAAAGTAGATCAGGCAGCCGATGCCGGGCAGGGCGATGATCAGGTACAGCCAGTAGCGATCCTGGCCGCTGCGTACCACGTGGAGGCCGCAGGTGACTTGGCAGGCGATGATCAGCAGGGCGAGCAGGGGCATGGTGCGGTCCAGTCCTTTGGAGTGCGGAGGGGCGGCTATCAGAGCATGGATCGCCATGGTTGTCAGGTGATCCATGCACGGCTGTGGGGTACGTCACGTGATAGGCTGCGCGGCTGATTCGCTGCCGTTGAGGATGCGTGCATGCCGTCGTTGCTGGAGATCTTCGCCAACCTGTTCTACCTGCTCTCGGTGTTGCTGGCTGCACGCAATTCGGTGCACACCTGGGCCGTCGGGTTGGTCGGCTGCGTGCTCTTTGGCTGGCTGTTCTTCAGCGTGCAGCTGTACGCGGACGTCACCCTGCAGCTGTTCTTCATCGCCACCAGCCTGCTGGGCTGGTGGAGCTGGCTGTACGGGCGCAGCGGGACGGCGCTGCCCATCGTTCGCTCATCCTGGCGAGAACTGTGCCTGGCGCTGTCGCTCGCGGTGGTCGTCGCTCTGGCCTACGGCGCGCTGCTGCATCACTTCACCGATGCCTACGCGCCCTTCATCGACTCGCTGGTGCTGACCTTCAGCGTGTTGGCGCAACTGCTGCTGATGCGCCGCAAGCTGGAGACCTGGTACGGCTGGCTGCTGGTGAACACCCTGGCGGTGCCGCTGTTCGTCTCGCGTGAGCTGTACCTGACGGCCTTCATCTACGTGCTGTTCTGGTTCAACGCCTGGTACGGCCTGTACTGCTGGCGCCGTGAGCTGGCGGTCGAGGCGCAGGCGGCCTGACATGCGCCAGCGATTCGCCTGTGGCCTGGTGGTGGGCAAGTTCGCGCCGCTGCACCTGGGCCACGAGTGGCTGATCCGCCAGGCGCAGATGCAGTGCCAGCAGCTGGTGCTGCTCAGCTGGTCGAACCCGGAGTTGCCCGGCTGCGCGCCGCAGCGTCGCGCGCGCTGGTTGCAGGCGCGCTTTCCGCACCTGCGCAGCTGGGTGGTGACAGCCGACTGGGTTGATGAGCAGCGTGCCCGAGGCGTGGCGCTGGCGGAGCTTCCCCATGAATCGGCACCCGCTGCGGCGCAGCGCCAGTTCGTCGCCGATTTCTGCCTGGCCGTGCTCGGCCGGCCGGTGGATGCGGTGTTCACCAGCGAAGCCTATGGCGATGGTTTCGCTGCGCATCTGGCCAGGTGCTTCGGGCGGCCGGTGCAGCATGTCGAGATCGACCGTGCACGTGTCACGGTGCCGGTGTCCGGTACGCGTCTGCGCGCCGATGTCCATGGTTTGCGCGAGTACCTGGCGCCACAGGTCTACGCGGACTTCGTCGAGCGCATCGCCTTGCTCGGCGGCGAGTCCACCGGCAAGAGCAGCCTCGGCCTGGCGCTGGCCGAGGCGCTGGGTACGCGCCATGCTGCCGAGTACGGTCGAGAGTTGTGGGAGCAGCAGGGCGGTGTGCTGGGCTACGACGACCTGCTGCGGATCGGCCGCACCCAGGTCGCGCGGGAGCGGGAACTGGCCGGGCACTGTCAGCGCTACCTGGTCTGCGACACCACGCCACTGACCACGCTGTTCTATTGCCGTGAGCTGTTCGGGCGCGCCGAGGCCGAGCTGGAGCAGCTTGCCCGGCGGCATTATCACCACGTGTTCCTGTGCGCCGATGACTTCCCCTTCGTGCAGGACGGCACGCGCCAGGACGAGACGTTCCGGCGACGCCAGAACCAGTGGTACGAACAGGCGCTGCAGCAGCGCGGCTTGGCGTTCACGCGTCTTGCCGGCAGCCTGGCGCAGCGCGTCGAGCAGGTGCTGCAGGTGCTGGCCGACGCCTAGCGGTAGCGGGCGAGGATGGCGTCGAACTCGCCGTCCTGCTTCATCTGCACCAGGGCGCGCAGGAGTGCTTGCGTCGGTACGTCCGGCTCGTCACGAACGATGCAGGAGACCAGGTCGCTGCTGATTTCGCCGAGCACGTGCAACTGCTCGGCTTTGCTCCGATGGCGGTTGAACCAGGCCAGGGACAGGCTGTTGCTGAGCGCATAGCGGTAGCGACCGGCCTCGAGTTTCTCCAGCGCCAGGGCCTGGGTGCGGGCGTCCTCGCGGTGAATCCGGGCACTGTCGAACAGCGCCTGCAGGCTGGGGTAGCTGAAACCCAGGACCGTCCCCAGGCGCTGGCCGCTAAGCTTCTCCAGCGCGAAGTCGGGCTCGGCGCTGCGCCCCACGATCAGGTCGTGCTGGACCATGAAGGGCAGACTCCAGATGTACTGGTGATGTGACTCCTGGAGCCAGGACGGGTTGACGTAGCAGCGTACGTCGATTTCGCCTCGAACCAGCGTGCGTTGCACACGCAGGCGTGGCATCACCAGCAGCTCGGCGGTGCGGCCAACCTTCTGTGCCAGGCGCATCTGCAGGTCATAGAGAATGCCGGTGGTCGCCTGGCCGTCGACGATCTGCATCATCGGCATGGCCCAGCTCTCGGTGACGGCGAACCGCAGCGGGCGTTGCTCCTGCGCGAAGGCGGCAACGCCGACCGCCAGCAGCAGGGCGCCTAGCAGGCGCAGGGGCCTCAGTGCTGGGCAGCGTTGGTGTCGGCGCGGTAGCTGCTCGGGCATGCTGTCGCTCAGGCCAGCGCGGGTTCGAAGCTGTCCGCCCGCGCCATGTTCCACATGCGTTCGTAGAACTCGCCGCTGATCTTGCCGCTGACCAGCTCGCCCGGTGCGAGGAAGACGTGCTGCTGGGCGAACAGCTTGATCTCGGTGGCGGACATGCGCTGCACCAGATGCTTGGCATCGATCTGTGCGGGGTGGTCGAGGCCGGCGGCGGCGAGCATCTCGGCCAGCGCCTTGAGCGTGTTGCGGTGGAAGTTGTGCACACGCTGGGCCTTGTCCTCGACCACCAGGGCGCGCTGGCGCAGCGGGTCCTGGGTGGCGACGCCGGTCGGGCACTTGTTGGTGTGGCAGGACTGCGACTGGATGCAGCCGATGGCGAACATGAAGCCGCGCGCCGAGTTGGCCCAGTCGGCGCCGATGGCCAGCACGCGGGCGATGTCGAAGGCGCTGACGATCTTGCCGCTGGCGCCGAGCTTGATCTTGTCGCGCAGGTTGCTGCCAACCAGGGTGTTATGCACGAACAGCAGGCCTTCGCGCAGTGGCACGCCGAGGTGGTCGGTGAACTCCAGCGGCGCGGCACCGGTGCCGCCCTCCTTGCCGTCGACGACGATGAAGTCCGGCAGGATGCCGGTCTCCAGCATGGCCTTGACGATGCCCATGAATTCCCAGGGGTGGCCCAGGCAGAACTTGAAGCCCACCGGCTTGCCGCCCGACAGCTCGCGCAGCTGGGCAATGAACTGCAGCAGCTCGGTCGGCGTGGAGAATGCGCTGTGGCGCGACGGGGACACGCAATCCTCGCCCATCGGGATGCCGCGTGTGCTGGCGATTTCCGCAGTGATCTTGTGCTTGGGCAGGATGCCGCCATGGCCAGGCTTGGCGCCCTGGCTGAGCTTGATCTCGATCATCTTCACCTGCGGGGTGCAGGCCTGGGCAGCGAAGCGTTCGGCATCGAAGCGGCCGTCCGAGGCGCGGCAGCCGAAGTAGCCACTGCCCAGTTCCCACACCAGATCACCGCCATGCTCGCGATGATAGGGGCTGATGCTGCCTTCGCCGGTGTCGTGGTAGAAGTCGCCGAGCTTCGCACCCTCGTTGAGGGCACGAATGGCATTGGCGCTCAGCGAGCCGAAGCTCATTGCCGAGATGTTGAACAGGGAGGCCGAGTAAGGCTGGCGGCATTGCGGCCCGCCGATTTCCACGCGGAAGCTGCAGGGGTCGGTCAGCGGCGCCGGACGCATGGAGTGGCTGATGAACTCGAAGCCGCTCTGGTAGACGTCGCTGAGGGTGCCGAAGGGCTTGTCGGCGCCTTCGTTCTTCGCCCGGGAGTAGACCAGCGAGCGTTGCGAGCGCGAGAAGGGCAGCTGTTCGGCGTCGCCTTCGAGCAGGTACTGGCGAATTTCCGGGCGGATGCCCTCGACCAGGTAGCGGATATTGCCGAGGATCGGATAGTTGCGGCGCACCGCATGGCGCTTCTGCAGCAGGTCGCCGATACCGATCAGGCTGAGCACGGCGCCGAGCAGGGTGAAGGGCCACAGCCACTCGTGATCGAGGAAGGGCAGGCTGCCCAGGGTAAACAGCACGCAGAAGGCGAAGAAAGCGTAGCGGCTGAGCAAGGACAGGTTCATGCGGTCTCCCGTGACGTGGAACAAAACCAGACTTTAGACCAAATGGCTATATATGGTCATGTTTTGTCCGTATAGACACTCTCAAGGGCTGAGGACGAATGGCCACGCCCTGTGGCACACTCAGTGGCCCGGAGCCAACCATCGCCAGAGCTTGGCCCTTATCCCCCGTTTTTTTGGTCTGCGCAATCGTCGCAGTCCTACTGCCTGAGGCCGTCCTTGGCGGCCAAGAAGAGGAATGACCGTGCATAACGTCGTGATCAGTGGTACCGGCCTCTATACCCCGGCCAACAGCATTTCCAACGACGAACTGGTGGCATCCTTCAATGCCTACGTGCAGCAGTTCAACGCTGACAACGCCGAGGCCATCGCCCGTGGCGAGGTCGAGGCGCTGAGCGAGTCCAGCAGTGGTTTCATCGAGAAGGCGTCGGGCATCAAGAGCCGCTTCGTCATCGACAAGGACGGCATCCTCGACCCGCAGCGCATGGTGCCGCGCATCCCCGAGCGCTCCAACGAACAATGGGGCATCCTCTGCGAGATGGCCGTGGGCGCTGCCAAGCAGGCGCTGGAGCGTGCCGGCAAGACCGTCGCCGACATCGACGGGGTGATCGTCGCCTGTTCGAACCTGCAGCGCGCCTACCCGGCGGTGGCCATCGAAGTGCAGGCGGCCCTGGGCATCGAGGGCTGGGGGTATGACATGAACGTGGCCTGCTCGTCGGCCACCTTCGGCATCCAGGCCGCGACCACCGCGATCCAGACCGGCCAGGCCCGCGCCATTCTCATGGTCAACCCGGAAATCTGCACCGGCCACCTGAACTTCCGTGACCGGGACAGCCACTTCATCTTCGGTGATGCCGCCACGGCGGTGATCATCGAGCGCGCCGACCAGGCCACCTCCAGGCATCAGTTCGACGTGGTCGGCACCAAGCTGCTGACCCAGTTCTCCAACAACATCCGCAACAACTTCGGTTTCCTCAACCGTGCGGCGGAGGAGGGCGTGGGCACTCGCGACAAGCTGTTCGTGCAGGAAGGCCGCAAGGTGTTCAAGGACGTCTGCCCGATGGTCGCCGAGCTGATCGCCGCGCACCTGGCGGAAAACCAGCTCAACGTCAGCGACGTCAAGCGCTTCTGGTTGCACCAGGCCAACCTCAACATGAACCTGCTGATCGCTCGCAAGCTGCTGGGCCGTGATGCCGAGCCGCATGAGGCGCCGGTGATTCTCGACACCTACGCCAACACCAGTTCGGCCGGTTCGGTGATCGCCCTGCACAAGAACCAGGACGATCTGCCCGCGGGCAGCCTGGGTGTTCTAAGCTCCTTCGGTGCCGGTTATTCGATCGGCAGTGTAATTTTGCGCAAGCGTTGAACTCTCTTTAAGAATGCCTGACGCGCGCGGGGCGTTCATGCGTGCGCTCAGGCTTCATCCTAGGGAGTTCTATGTCCGATTCCGAACTGCTGGATCGTCTGCTCGCCGGTGAGCAGAAGGCTTATCGCGAGCTGGTCGCTCGCTATCAGGGCGCGATGCGGGCGGTGGCCTACGCCATCGTCGGCAGCCGCCACGCCGATGAGGTGGTGCAGGACGCGTGGCTCGCGGTGGTGCGCAGTCTCAGCGGCTTCGAGGGGCGTGCCAGCCTGAAGACCTGGCTGTTGACCATCACCGCCAATACCGCCAAGACCCGTCTCAAGCAGAATCGTCGCGAAGTGCTGCTCGACGACCTGCCAGCGCCCCACGGCACCATCGGCGAGGAGCGCTTCGCCGACGATGGCCACTGGCTGCTGGCGCCCCACGCCTGGCATCAGGACAGCCCCGAGGCGTTGCTGACCGAGGACGAGCTGCGCGAGTGCCTGGAGCATACGCTGACCAGCCTGTCAGAATTGCAGAGCAGCGTCCTGATATTGCGCGAGCGGCAGGGGCTGGAGTTGGAGGCGATCTGTAATCTTCTCGACATCTCGCTCTCCAATGCGCGTGTGCTGCTGCATCGAGCACGCCTGAAAGTCTTCGCCACTCTGGAACATTTCGAGGAGACAGGCCAATGCTGACCTGCAAGGAACTGGTCGCTCACTCAAGCGATTTTCTCGACGGCCAACTGACCCTGCGCCAGCGTATCGCGGTGCGCGCGCACCTGGCCATGTGCGGTAACTGCCGGCGTTTCATCCGGCAGATGAAGTTGACCCAGGCGGTGATCCGACAGATGCCGGAGGGCGAGCTGCCCGAACTCGAGGCTCTGTCCGAGCGTCTGGCGCAGACGCGCCGCGACGACGATTGAAGCGAACCCGGAGTGATCCGGGTTTTTCTTTTCTCCCGTTCACCACCATTCATCCCCCTGTGGGAGGGGCTTCAGCCGCGACCGCCTGGATAGCCGGTTATCGACAGTCGCGCACCTGCTCAATGCGCATTGCCTCCCGGCCAGGGAAAAGTTTTCACCCTCCGCTGTAACGTCCGCACCTGTGCCTCGTCCATTGCTGCGAGGGCGCCAATCCGGCCCCGTCAATCGAACCGATGGAGATGCACCATGAAACAACTCAATACCCTGACTGCCACCCTGGGCGCTGCACTGCTGACTTCCGTGGCGTTCACCGCGCACGCTGCGAGCAACCCGTTCGCCGCGCAGGAACTGGCCAGCGGCTACAGCCTGGCAGCTGCCGAGAAGGCCCAGGAAGGTTCCTGTGGCGAAGGCAAGTGCGGTGGCGAGATGAAGGCCGATCAGGAAGGCAAGTGCGGCGAGGGCAAGTGCGGTGCCGAGAAGAAGGCCGACGCCGAAGGCAAATGCGGCGAAGGCAAGTGCGGCGGCGAGAAGAGCGAGTAAGGGCGAGGGACGGATCATGCAACTCGCACCTCTCAGCGGCGCCGGGCTTGGCCTGCGCCGCGGCCTGTTGGCCGAGCTGAGCGCCGATGCCGCCAGCGGCGCCGACTTCCTGGAGGTCGCGCCGGAGAACTGGATCGGCGTCGGCGGTCGCCTGGGCAAGCAGTTGCGGGCCCTGAGCGAGCGCCGGCCGCTGTTGTGCCATGGTCTTTCCCTCAACCTGGGTGGCTTTGCACCGCTGGATCTGGACCTGCTGCACGCCATCAAGGGTTTTCTCGATGCGCACGGCGTGCTGGCCTACAGCGAGCACCTGTCGGCCTGTGCCGACGAGGGCCAGCTCTACGACCTGATGCCGCTGCCGTTCTCCGAGGAGTCGGTGCTGCGCATCGCCGAGCGCGTGCGCATCGTCCAGGACGTGCTGGAACGGCCGCTGATCATCGAGAACGTCTCGGCCTATGCACGCCTGCCGGGTGAGCTGGAGGAAGCAGAGTTCGTCTGCGCGGTGCTGGAGCGGGCCGACTGCCAGCTGCTGCTGGACGTCAACAACGTCTACGTCAACAGCCTGAATTTCGGCTTCGATGCCGATGCCTACATCGCGGCGATGCCCAGCGAGCGCATCGCCTACCTGCATGTGGCCGGTCACTACGACCAGGCCGACGACCTGAAGATCGATACCCACGGAGCCGCGGTGATCGACCCGGTCTGGGCCCTGCTGCGTGCCACCTACGCGCGGCATGGCGTGCGACCGACGCTGCTGGAGCGCGACTTCAACTTCCCGCCGCTGGCCGAACTCTATGCCGAGCTGGCGCATATCCGTGCGTTGCAGCAGGCCGCGGCACCTCTCGGCAGGTACGGCACATGAAGGGGATCGAGCTGCAGCGCGATTTCGCCGCGCGCATCCGTCAGCCCGATGCGCACAGGCTGCTGCCGGGGATCGCCGCCGAGCGCATGGCGATCTACGAGGAGCTGTTCTTCAACAATGTCGCCAGCCTGGTGAGCGGTGCCTTCCCGGTGCTGCGCGGCGTGCTCGGTGCCGAGCGCTGGCAACGCCTGGTGCGCGGCTTTCTCGCCGAACACCGTGCCGCTACCCCCTATTTCCTGGAAATCAGTCAGGAGTTCATCGCCTGGTTGCAACAGGGCTACCGCCCTGAGCCTGACGACCCGCCGTTCATGCTGGAGCTGGCGCACTACGAATGGGTGGAGCTGGCGCTGGATGTCAGCGAGGCGCAGCTGCCGCAACGCGGCTGGTCGCCGCTGGCCTGGCCGCTGGCCTATGTGTGGCCGGTCCAGCGCATCGGTGCTGAACATCGCCCTGCGCAGCCGCCTGACGAGCCGACCTGCCTGCTGGTCTGGCGGGATGGCAAGGATCAGGTGCGCTTCATGCAGCTGACGCCCTTCGCCTACCAGCTGGCGCTGCGCCTGCAGGCCGGCGAACCACCGCTGCAGGCGCAGCTGGCCCTGGCCACGGCTGCAGGCTTGGCCGCCGACCGCAGCTATTTCGCTAACGCCCGTGCGCTGCTGGAAGACTGGCAGGCGCGCGACATCTGGTTTCCCTATACCGAGGACTGACCGTCATGATCGCTTTGCTCAATCGTTTCCAGGATGCGCTGGAGTATTCCCGGCGCCTGGATTTCCTCGGCCCGCTGCTGCTGCGCCTGTACCTGGTGCCGGTGTTCTGGATGGCCGGTACGCAGAAACTGGCCGATATCGGCGCCACGGCGGCCTGGTTCGGCAACCCGGACTGGGGGCTTGGCCTGCCATTCCCCGAGCTGCTGGCCTGGGCCGCAGCGCTGAGCGAGGCCGGTGGCGCCATTCTGCTGCTGTTCGGCCTGGCGGTGCGCTGGATCAGCATTCCGCTGATCGTCACCATGCTGGTGGCGATCTGTGCGGTGCACTGGCCCTACGGCTGGCAGGCGATCGCCGACCCGTCCGCGCCCTTCGCCAACGAACGCGTGCTGGCGGCTGCGCAGAAGCTGGAACGGGCACGCGCCATCCTGCGCGAACACGGCAACTATGACTGGCTGACGAGCAGCGGCAAGTTCGTGGTGCTGAACAACGGCATCGAGTTCGCCGTCACTTACCTGGTGATGCTGGTCGCGCTGTTCTTCAGTGGGGCAGGGCGCTGGTTCAGTCTGGATTACTGGCTGGCGCGGCAGTGGCGCACGCCGCGTGCGTCCGCCTAGGCGAGCGGGTTGTCACGGCGCCGGTTCTCGCGAAACTCCCCCGGCGTCTGTCCGGTCCAGCTCTTGAAACTGCGGTGGAAGGAGCGTGACTCGGTGAAACCCAGGTAGCAGGCAATGTCCTGGATCGCCAGGTCACTGCGCAGCAGGTAGTGCTCGGCCAGCTCCTGACGCAGCTCGTCGAGTATCTGCTGGTAGCTGGTGCCGGCCTGCTGCAGATGGCGCTGCAGGGTGCGCACCGTCATGTCGAACTTCTCGGCCACCCGCTCCTTGCGTGGCAGACCATCCTTGAGCAGCAGGCGCAGGGCATTCTTCACCCGTCGCGGTAGCGGCTCGTCATCGTCCAGGCCGGCCATCAGGGTCAGCGCGTGCTCTTCCAGCGTGCGCAGCAGGTTGGCGTCGGCCTGGCGCAACGCGACGCCCAGGTAGTCCAGCGGCACCAGCAGCGCATTGCATGGCTGCTCGAACAGCACCGGGCAGCCGAACAGCTGCTGGTAGTCGTCGAGCGTGGTGCCGGCCGGTTGCGCGTGCTCGAACCACACCTCGCGTGGCGAGTGCTCGGAGTCGGCGATCCAGCGTGCGTACAGCAGCCAGGAGGCGAGCACGTTCTCCACCATGTGTCGCCGCACCTCGGGGCCCTGATGACGGCAGCTCCAGATCAGACGTACATGGTCCTCGGCCGCTTCGATACGGCTGGTGCCCATGTCACCCACCAGTTTCTCGTAGGGCACGATGCGGCTCATGGCTTCGCCCAGGGTGGCGCAGTTCATGGCGATGTAACCGAGCACGCTCCAGGAACCCGGCTGCACGAAGCGCGCCGCGTGCAGGCCGAACAGCGGGTCGGCGGAAACGCTCATCAGGTATTCCAGCAGGCGTTCATGCACCTCGCTGGGCATGCGCTTGCCGTTGTCGGCCAGGTCGCGCGCATCGATGCCGGCCGCCGCCAGCGCGCGATCGATGTCCAGGCCGAGGTGCTCGGCCTGGCGCAGGTACTTGAGCAGGGCGGGAACCGAGGTGTAGCCGAGGTTTTCCATGGGTTCTTCTTGTTCTGGGTGAAAGGGTGCTCTGCCTGTCTTGATTGGCGACAGCGCCTGTCACAATCCGACAGTGACGGCGGACGACGGCTGGCTAGTATAGGCAGCCATCAGTGCTGATCGGAATGGGGAACGCAATGCGACGCTGGAACGGATGGGGTGACGAGTCGACCGAAGTGGAACTGCCGGCACATGGCGAGGCGTTTCTCGCCGAGCTGATCGGGCCAGGGCAGCGTCTGGCCGATGCCAGCCTGGCGCAGGTGCTGACCAGCGTGCCGCCGTCGCGCCTGGCGCCGCACCCGTCGATCAGCCAGGACGCCGAGATGCGCGTGCGCCACGCCCGTGGGCAGAGCCTGCCGGACTGGCTGGCCATGCGCTCCGGGGATTTCGGCCTGTTTCCCGATGGCGTTGCCTGCCCGGAAAGCGCCGAGCAGATCCGCGAGCTGCTGGCCTGGGCGCAGCAGCACGACGTCACGCTGATTCCCTATGGCGGCGGTACCTCGGTGGCCGGGCACATCAATCCGCAAGCCGGCGAGCGCCCCGTGCTGACCCTGTCGCTGGAGCGCATGACGCGTCTGCTCGACATCGACGAAGACAGCCTCATCGCCACCTTCGGCCCCGGCGCCAATGGCCCGCAGGTCGAGAGCCAGTTGCGCGCACGCGGCTACACCCTGGGGCACTTCCCGCAGTCCTGGGAGCTGTCGACCCTCGGCGGCTGGGTGGCCAGTCGCTCCAGCGGTCAGCAGTCCCTGCGCTATGGGCGCATCGAGCAACTGTTCGCCGGCGGCAAGCTGGAAACCTTCGCCGGCACCCTGGAGATTCCCACCTTCCCGGCCTCGGCCGCCGGCCCCGACCTGCGCGAGCTGGTGCTGGGCTCGGAAGGGCGCTTCGGGGTGATTTCCGAAGTTCGCGTGCGCATCAGCCGCCTGGCCGAGCAGGAGCGCTTCTATAGCGTCTTCCTGCCCGACTGGCAGCAGGCACTGAGCGCCGTGCGCCAACTGGCCCAGGCGCGCGTACCCCTGTCCATGCTGCGCCTGTCCAATGCCATCGAGTCGCGAACCCAGCTGGCGCTGGCCGGGCATCCGCAGCAGATCGCCCTGCTGGAAAAGTACCTGGCGTTGCGCGGCGCCCGTGACGGCAAGTGCATGCTGACCTTCGGCGTCACCGGCAGCCGCGTGCAGAACGCCGCCTCGCTGAAACAGGCGCGGCGCCTGCTGAAGGGCTTCGGCGGAGTGTTCACCGGCACCCTGCTGGGCAAGAAGTGGGAGCAGAATCGCTTCCGCTTCCCGTACCTGCGCCACGGTCTGTGGGAGGGCGGCTATCTGGTCGACACCCTGGAAACCGCCACCGACTGGTCGAACGTCGACAACCTGCTGAACAAGGTCGAAGCCAGCCTGCGCGAAGAGCTGGTCGGCGACGGTGAGCGCGTGCATGTGTTCACCCACCTGTCGCACGTCTATGGCGAGGGCTCCAGCATCTACACCACCTATGTGTTCCGGCCGGGCAGCGACTACGCCGAGGCCCTGTCGCGCTGGCAGCGCCTGAAGGCTGCGGCCAGCCGCACCATCGCCGAGAACCGCGGCACCATCAGCCACCAGCATGGCGTCGGGCGTGACCATGCGCCGTACCTGGTGGAGGAGAAGGGCGAACTGGGCATGGCCACGTTGCGCAAGCTGTCCGCGCATTTCGATCCTGAACAGCGCCTGGCTCCCGGCGTGCTCCTGCAGGACTGATCATGGAAGCCTGGAACGCCGCCTGGCGCGAACGTGCCCTGCCCGAGCTGGCGGCGCGCGACTGGGACTTGCTGGTGATCGGCGGCGGCATCTGCGGCGCCGGCATCCTGCGCGAGGCCGCCCGGCGTGGCTGGCGTTGCCTGCTGCTGGAGCAGCGTGATTTCGCCTGGGGCACCTCCAGTCGCTCGTCGAAAATGGTCCACGGCGGGTTGCGCTATGTCGCCAAGGGGCAACTGGCGCTGACCCGTGACTCGGTACGCGAGCGCCAGCGCCTGCTGGGCGAGGCGCCGGGGCTGGTGCAGCCGCTGAGCTTCGTCATGCCGCACTATCGTGGCGGCTTTCCCGGCCCCAGGGTCTTCGGCGGTTTGCTGAGCCTGTATGACGCCCTGGCCGGCAAGCGCAATCACCTGTTCTACCCGCTGCAGCAACTGCGCTACCTGGCGCCGGGCCTGCGCGAGGATGGCCTGCTGGGTGGCACGCGTTTCTTCGACGCGGTGACCGACGATGCGCGCCTGGTGCAACGTGTGCTGGGTGAGGCGCGCAGCGACGGTGGCGAGGCGCTCAACGGCATGCGCGTGGTCGAGCTGCTGCGCGAGGCGGACCAGGTCGTCGGTGTGCTCGCCGAAGATACGCAGACGGGCGCGCGCTACCCGCTGCGCAGTCGCGCCGTGGCGCAGGCCACCGGGGCCTGGGCCGACCGCCTGCGGACGCCGGGCAATGGGCGGATCCGCCCGCTGCGCGGCAGCCATCTGCTGCTGCCGGGCTGGCGCCTGCCGGTGGCCCACGCCTTCAGTTTCATGCATGCGGAGGATGGTCGGCCGGTGTTCGTCTTCCCCTGGGAAGGGGCGACGGTGATCGGCACCACCGACCTGGATCATGATGGGGCGCTGGATGACGAGGCGGCCATCAGCAACGCGGAGGTCGACTACCTGCTGGCGGCCTGTGCCCAGCAGTTTCCCCAGGCCCTGGTCGGCCGCGCCGACGTGCTGGCGACCTGGGCCGGCGTGCGTCCGGTGGTAAGTGACGGCGCCGTCGGCCTGAAGCCCTCGGACGAGAAGCGCGAGCATGCGCTGTGGGTCGAGCCGGGGTGCGTGACCCTGGCCGGCGGCAAGCTGACGACCTTCCGGCTGCTGGCGCTGGAGGTGCTGCGGGCCTGCGCCGGCTTCGTCGGCAAGACGGTCGACGACCGCGGTTGTGCGGTGTTCCGCGCTGAAGCGTTGCCGTCCATGGCGTCGCTGAGCCCGGCGCAGCAACGGCGTCTGGCCGGTCGCCATGGTCGCCAGCTGGGCGAGGTGCTGCGCCGGATCGAAGCCCTGGGTGAGGCGTGCGTCGCCGGCACCGACACCCTGTGGGCCGAGCTGGCCTGGGCCGTCGACGGCGAACTGGTGCTGCACCTGGACGACCTGCTGCTGCGCCGTACCCGTCTGGGCCTGTTGCTGGCCGAAGGCGGGCGTGCCGAGCTGCCGCGCATTCGTGCGCTGTGCCAGCCACGCCTGGGCTGGAGCGACGAGCGCTGGCTGCAGGAACAAGCGAACTACCTGGCGCTCTGGCAACGCTGCTACAGCTTGCCGCCAGCCTGATCATCCAGCGGCGGCCTGGACGCGAACCGGGACAAACGAAGAAGCCGCGCCCGGTATGCAGCCGGCCACGCAGCCACATGCCTGACAAGAAGGATCACACCTTGAGCGAACCAAGCTACCTGCTGAGCATCGACAACGGCACCCAGAGCGTGCGTGCGCTGCTGTTCGATACCGCCGGCAACCTGCTCGCCAAGGGCAAGGTGGAGCTCGACCCGTACTTCTCCAGCCAGCCGGGCTGGGCCGAGCAGGACCCGGAGTATTACTGGGCCAGCCTGGGTGAGGCCTGTCGGCTGCTCTGGCAGCAGGCGGACATCGACCGCAGCCTGATCAGGGGCGTGGCGGTGACCACGCAGCGTGGCAGCGTCATTCATGTCGATGAGCAGGGCACGCCGCTGCGCCCGGCGATCCTCTGGCTCGACCAGCGTCGCGCCGAGGTCCGCGAGCGCATCAAGGGGCCGTGGGGCTGGCTGTTCAAACTGGCCCGTGCCGAGGAGGCGGTCGATCACTTCCGTGGCCAGGCCGAGGTCAACTGGGTCGCCCAGCAGCAACCGGAGATCGCCGCCCGCACGCACAAGGTGCTGCTGCTCTCGGGCTTTCTCACCCATCGTCTGTGTGGTCGTTTCGTCGACTCGACCAGCAGTTGCGTGGCCTACCTGCCGTTCGACTACAAGCGCCTGTGCTGGGCTGCGCCGCGGGACTGGAAATGGCAGGCGCTGGCGGTACGCCGGGAACAGCTGCCCGAGCTGTTCAAGCCGGGGGAGCGCCTGGGCAGCATCTCGGCGCAGGCGAGTCGTCACACCGGTATTCCCGAGGGGCTGCCGCTGATCGCCGCTGGTGCCGACAAGGCCTGCGAGGTGCTCGGCTCCGGCGCACTGGACGCGAGCACCGCGTGCCTCTCCTACGGCACCACGGCGACCATCAACACCACCCGCAGTCGTTATCTGGAGACCATCGCGCTGATTCCGCCGTACCCGGCAGCGCTGCCGGATCACTTCAACACCGAGGTGATGATCTATCGCGGTTTCTGGATGGTCAGCTGGTTCAAGCGCGAGTTCGGCCTGCGCGAGATGCAGCGCGCCGAGGCTCTGGGCGTGGCGCCCGAGGCCCTGTTCGACGAACTGGTCAACGCCGTGCCCCCCGGCTCCATGGGGCTGATGCTGCAACCCTACTGGACCCCCGGTATCCGGGAGCCCGGACTGGAGGCCAAGGGCTCGATCATCGGCTTCGGTGACGTGCACACGCGCGCCCACCTGTATCGCGCCATCCTCGAAGGGCTGGCGTATGCCCTGCGCCAGGGCAAGGAGCGCATCGAGAAACGTGCCGGCACGCCGATCCGGCGCCTGCGCGTGTCCGGCGGTGGTTCGCAGAGCGATGCGGCGATGCAGCTGACCGCCGACATCTTCGGCCTGCCGGCAGAGCGCCCGCATCTGTACGAAACCAGCGGCCTCGGGGCGGCGATCAACTGCGCCGTGGGCCTTGGCCTGCATGCCGACTATGCGGCCGCCATCGCCGCGATGACCCGCGTCGGCCAGGTCTTCGAGCCCGACCCGGCGGCGCAGCGCACCTACGAGCAGCTCTACACGCAGGTCTACCAGCGCATGTATCGCCAGCTCAGGCCGCTGTACCAGCGCATCCGCAAGATCACCGGCTATCCGGCCTAGGGCTGCAAGCCGGGAGGTGCGTCGCCCCCGAATAGCCTCAGGCGACGTCCACCAGCACGATCTCGCTGTCTTCCTGCGCTTCGACGCGCAGCTGGGTTTCCTTGGCGATGGCCACCCCGTCACGTGCCTTGGCGGCCACGCCGTTGACGCTGAAGGCGCCGCTGGCCGCGACCAGATAGGCCTTGCGGCCCGGCTGTAGGCTGTACTCGGCGGTCTGTCCGGCCTTGATCGTGGCGGCTAGCAGTCGCGCATCGGTGCGGATGCGCAGGGCGTCGACATCTTCCTCGTAGCCACTGGCCAGGGTGACGAAGGCTCCGGAGCGATCTCCCTTGGGAAACGGCCTGGCGCCCCAGGACGGCGGCAGGCCCGCCTGGGTCGGCTGGATCCAGATCTGGAAGATCTTGGTGGTCTCATCCTCCAGGTTGTACTCGCTGTGGGCGATCCCGGTGCCGGCGCTCATCACCTGCACATCGCCGGCCTCGGTACGGCCCTTGTTGCCCAGGTTGTCCTCGTGGCTGATAGCCCCTTCGCGGACATAGGTGATGATCTCCATGTCACGATGCGGATGGGGCGGGAAGCCCGAGTGCGGCGCGATCTCGTCGTCGTTCCAGACACGCAGGTTGCCCCAGCTCATGCGCTGCGGATCGTAGTATTCGGCGAAGGAAAAATGGTGGCGGGCATTGAGCCAGCCGTGGTGGGCGCCACCGAGTTGTTCGAACGGACGTACGTCAATCATGGTCAATCCTCCTGTCACGCCAGGGCTGAGTCCCGGGCAGTGTCGATGGCGGCATGATCCATTTGGTTTAATCGATTTTAAAGCGCAATATTTTTGGTATTAACATCGATTCATTCGATTATTTTCGCGAAGGCCAAGCACTAGGCTTTCGCTGAACCCTTCAAGGAGGAGTGCGATGGGCGAGCGCAAGGCCTGGCTGATCCTGCATGGCAAACAGGCACTGAACGAAGAGGTGAGGGCGGCGGTGAACGGCCTGCGCGAGCGTGGCTGGGACCTGGCGGTGCGCCTGACCTGGGAAGGCGGTGACGCCGAACGACTGGTCGAGGAAGGGCTGGCGGCCGGCTATCGGACGCTGATCGCCGGCGGTGGCGATGGCACCCTGCGCGATGTGGTGGAGGCGCTGGTCAGGGCGCGGAGCGAGGCGAGCCTGGCGCTGCTGCCACTGGGCACCGCCAATGACTTTGCCCACGCCGCCGGTATCGCCCTGGCCCCCGCCGCCGCGCTGGCGCTGCTGGAGGTCGAGCCGGTGAGCGTGGATATCGGCATGGCGGGCGAACGTGCCTTCCTCAACATGGCCACGGGCGGCTTCGGCTCCAACGTCACCGCCAACACGCCGGAAGAACTGAAGAAGGTGCTGGGTGGCGCCGCCTATCTGCTCACCGGGCTCAGCCGCTTTTCCGAGGTGCGCGCCGCCACGGGGCGCTTTCACGGGCCTGACTTCGACTGGCAGGGGGAGTTTCTCGCGCTGGGCATCGGCAACGGCCGCCAGGCCGGCGGCGGCCATGTGCTGTGCCCGCAGGCCAGGGTCGACGACGGCCTGCTGGACGTCTGCATCGTACCGGCCGCGCAGGATGTGGTGACGACCCTGGGCACCCTGCTGTCGGGCGGCATGCGCGGCCTGCAGAGCGTGGCGATCAACGCCCGCCTGCCCTGGGTCGAGGTCGAGGCCAGCGAGGGGCTCGACCTCAACCTCGATGGCGAGCCGATGACGAGCGAGCGCCTGCGTTTCGACGCGGTGCCTGCTGCCCTGCGTCTGCACCTGCCGGAGCATTCCCCGCTACTCGGTCGCTGGTCAGGTGAGGAGGGCTGAGGCATGATGGCTGAGCGCCAGCAATGCTACAGTCTGCCGGCCGCTCGCCGATAACCCTAATGGCAGGCTAGACTCACTAAACACCACGGGAGCGCATGATGGCCGGCATTCTTGATTCAGTAGATCAACGCACGCAACTGGTCGGCGAAAACCGCCTGGAAATCCTCATGTTCCGCCTGGGCGGCCGGCAGCTGTTCGCGATCAACGTGTTCAAGGTGCAGGAAGTCCTGCAGATGCCCAAGCTGACGCTGATGCCCCAGCGCCATCGCTTCGTCTGTGGCGTGGTCAACCTGCGTGGTCAGACCCTGCCGGTGATCGACCTGTCTCAGTCCATCGGCATGCGCCCGCTGGTGCCGGATGAGCGCAGCACCATCATCGTCACCGAATACAACCGCTCCGTGCAGGCATTTCTGGTCGGCAGCGTCGACCGCATCCTCAACCTCAACTGGGAGTCGATCCAGCCGCCCCCTGGCGGTGCCGGCCGGCAGCACTACCTGACCGCCATCACCAAGGTCGACGAGCAGATCGTCGAGGTGATCGACGTGGAGAAGGTGCTGGCCGAGATCGTGCCGATGAGCACCAAGGTATCGGCCGAGAAGCTGGCCGACCCGCTGCTGGAGAAGGCGCGTGGTCGTGAGGTCCTGCTGGTCGACGACTCCAGCGTGGCGCTCAGCCAGCTGCGTGACACCCTGACCCAGCTGGGCATTCGCCTGCACATGGCCAGCGACGGCCTCAAGGCCTTCAACCTGCTGAAGAAGTGGGCCGACAGCGGTGAGGTGATGACCGACAAGCTGCTGATGGTCTTCACCGATGCCGAGATGCCGGAAATGGACGGCTACCGGCTGACCAGCGAGATTCGCAGCGACCCGCGCCTCAAGGACCTCTACGTGGTGTTGCACACCTCGCTGTCCGGCAGTTTCAACGAGGCCATGGTGAAGAAGGTCGGCTGCGACGGTTTCCTCTCCAAGTTCCAGCCGGACAAGCTGGTGGACGTGATCCGCACGCGCCTGGAGCTCGACGAGCCCCGCTAGGGCTGCACGCCAGGCTTCGTCCTTGCGTCGCAGCGTGGGCGGGCGACCGTCCGGCGCTGACGCTGCCCATCCCTAACCCGCTACCCGGGTTTACCCTGTTTCCTGCAGCCTGGTGCTTGTGAGCATCGGCGTCAGCTCGTATAACGGCGTTTTGCCAACAGGGAGCTGACCCATGCCGAGTCTTTCGGAGCTGTACCGCTATCCGCTCAAGTCCGGGCGCGGCGAGGCGCTGCAGCGCAGCGCGGTCGATGGCCTGGGGCTCAATGGCGACCGCCGCTGGATGGTGGTCGATTCCGACAGCGGTCGCTTCATCACGCAACGCCTGCTGCCGCAGATGAGCCAGCTGAGCGCCCTGTACGACGGGCGTGGCGGCCTGACGCTCAGCGCGGCCGGGGTCGAGGATCTGTGCGTCGCGCTTCCCGAGCCGGATCAGGCGTTGCGCGGTGTGACCGTCTGGCGTGACAGCCTGCGCGTGCCGGATGCCGGCGACGAAGCGGCCGCCTGGCTCAGTGCGCTGCTGGGCAAGTCCTGTCGCCTGGTACAGGTGCCGGACGAGCGTACCCGCCAGGTCGATACCGCCTATGCGCAGCCAGGGGACCGGGTGGCCTTCGCCGATGGTTTCCCGCTGCTGCTGATCGGCCAGGCGTCGCTGGACGACTTGTCGCGGCGTGTCGGCCAGCCGCTGTCGATGCTGCGCTTCCGTCCCAACCTGGTGGTCACCGGCAGCGAGGCCTACGCGGAAGACAGCTGGAAGCGCATTCGCATTGGCGAGGTGGAGTTCGACGTGGCCAAGGGCTGTTCGCGCTGCATCCTCACCACCGTCGATCCGCAGACCGGCGAGCGCCATGCCCAGCGTGAACCGTTGGCCACGCTGAAGACCTACCGTGAGCGCGATGGCGATGTGTACTTCGGTCAGAACCTGCTACCGCGCGGCGTAGGCGAGCTGCAGGTGGGCATGCCGGTCGAGGTGCTGGAATAAGCCGCAGGCCATGAGCCTCGGGCTGCAAGCCGGAGCGCTGTGTTCAGCGTTCATGGCTTGCAGCGCACGCGGTTTCACTGGTCGTCGAAGAAGCGCTCGTTCCAGGCCACCAGCGGGTGGGGGGCATTGAGCTTCTGGCCGTAGATGACCGAGTAGGACAGCACGTTCTGCACGTACTGGCGGGTCTCGTCGAACGGGATGTTCTCCACCCAGACGTCATAGCTCAGGTGATTGGCGCCGCGCAGCCACTGGCGCACGCGGCCTGGACCGGCGTTGTAGGCCGCCGAGGCGAGCACGCGGTTGCCGTTGAACTGCCCATACACCTGGCTCAGGTAGGCGGCGCCCAGCTGGATGTTGGTCTCCGGGTTGATCGCCTGCTTCGCCGAGGACAGCGGAATGCCGAACTTGCGTGCGGTTTCCCGGGCGGTGGCCGGCATCAGCTGCATCAGGCCCATCGCGCCGGCATGGGAGCGGGCGTCGGCCATGAACGCGCTCTCCTGGCGGGTGATGGCGAATACCCAGCTCGAATGGATGTCACGGCGTCGCGCTTCACGCACCAGGTCATCCCGGTGCGCCATGGGGAAGCGCACTTCCAGGTCGTCCCAGTACTGGGCCTGGCTGATGGTGCGGATGGCGGGGAAGTACCACTCCATGTCGTAGGCCAGGCGTGCCTGGGCCACCAGTTCATCGCGACTGAACAGGCGGCTGACGTGGTACCACTCGCGCCGGCCGTCGACGATCTGCCCCAGGGCGTGGAACTCCATGGCGCGGCGGATGCCGGCCGTGTTGCGCACCTTCTGGATGACCTTGGGGTCGATGTGCAGCGGCTGGTTGTTCAGCTGGTAGGGGGCCTTGACCTGGTCGGCGGCCATGAAACCGTAGAAGTCACGCTCCTTGGCCAGTGCCTGGAACAGCACGGCCGGTTGCTGGCTGTTGGGCTGGGCCAGTTGCAGGCTGCGGGCGTTCCAGTAGCGCCAGCGGTTGCTGCTGGCCAGCTCGGCCGGCATGCGCTGGGTCAGCTGGTAGGCCTCATCCCAGCGAGCGTTGCGCAGCAGCAGCCGTGCGCGCCACTCGCTGACGCTGTTGTCGCGCAGTTCCGGGTCGTACTTGGCCATCACCTGCAGCCCGCGCATGTCGAAGCGCTTGGCCAGGGTCAGGCCGATCTGCCGGGCGATGGCGACCTTCTCCTGTTCGGAGAACTTCATGCGCTGCGCGTAGCTGTCCAGCAGCGGCAGGGCGTCTTCCGGGCTCTGCCGGGCCAGGCGACGCAGGCCGAGACCGACCACGTCGCCCATTGCCTCGTCGGCCGGAGCGAAGCGTGCGGTCTGCTTCAGGGTTTGCGGTTTCTGCGCCACTTCGAGCAACAGCTTGCCGTGGGTGCCGAGGGTGGACAGCCCCTTGACCAGGTAGTTGGCCAAACCGTAGTTGCCGGCCTCGACGGCCAGCTTGGTGCGCTGCCAGCGGCGGCTCTCCGTGAGCTGGCCGTTGGCCGTCCAGCGCTCGAACAGCGGGTCGCAGGCATTGGGTTGCGACTTGCCCACCAGCCAGAGCTTCTCGGCCGTGGCATTGCCTTCCGCGACCTGGCCATGGGTCATCTGGTACTGGCCGTAGAGGCAGTCCAGTTCGGTGAAGTTCATCGCCGGATCGTAGTGCGCGAGAAAGGGTTTCCAGTCGCCGCGCTCGGCCAGCATGCGCAACCAGCGCAGCTTCATCCAGCTGGCTTGCGGCAGGTCGCCATGCTCGGCGAGAAACTTCTCGATCTCGGCATTGCTGGCGGACTTGAGCCGGCTGGTCAGGTCGTCGTAGGTCAGGTAGGGCGTCAGCGGGTAGTCACGCAGCGCTGTCTGGTAGGTGCGGTAGGGACCGCTGTCGCCCTTGGCCAGTGCGCGCTTGGCTTCGTCGTAGTACTGGCGCTGCTGGGCAAGGCTGGCGGCTTCGGCGCTGGCGACGCCGGCGGAGGTGAGGATCAGGCAGGAAATTACGGAGAGAAAGCGACTGCGCATGGTATATCCAGGGGCAAGCAGGTGATTGGGCAACACGGTCCGTGTTGTTGCATACGTCTAGCTTAGCGCTTCATTGAGGCAGGGTGAATGGCGCAGCGCCGGACGGACATATGCGGCAAAAAAGCGGCACCGGGGCTCCAGATCGTCATTCTGGTGGATGCCGTTGCCGGCGCGAAACGGCAACAGCCCGGTTGCATCTCGGGTAGAATGCGCCCCCTGTTTCTGGAGATGCCCATGACCCTGCTCAAGTTCGCTGACGTATCCCTCGCCTATGGCGCCATGCCCCTGCTCGACGGGGTGTCGTGGCAGATCGCACGGGGCGAACGGGTGTGCATCATCGGCCGCAACGGTACCGGCAAGTCGAGCATGCTGCGCCTGGTCAAGGGCGACCAGATGCCGGATGACGGCGAAATCTGGCGGGCGCCCGGGCTGAAGATCGGCGAGTTGCCGCAGGAGCTGCCGCGTGCCGACGAGCGCACGGTGTTCGACGTGGTCGCCGAAGGCCTGGCCGGAGTCGGCGAGCTGCTGGCGCGTTATCACCACCTGGCGCAGCACATCTCGGGCGATGACGATCTCGAGCAACTGATGCACGTCCAGCAGGAGCTGGAAGCCAAGGACGGTTGGCGTTTGCAGCAACTGGTCGACAGCACCCTGAGCCGCCTGCAGCTGCCTGCCGACAAGACTCTCGCCGAGCTGTCCGGTGGCTGGCGCCGCCGCGTGCTGCTGGCGCAGGCGCTGGTTTCCGAGCCGGATCTGCTGCTGCTCGACGAACCGACCAACCACCTGGATATCGGCGCCATCGCCTGGCTCGAAGAAGCGCTGAAGGACTTCGGCGGCGCCGTGCTGTTCATTACCCACGACCGCTCCTTCCTGCAGAACCTGGCCACGCGCATCCTCGAACTGGATCGTGGCGGGCTGATCGACTGGAACGGTGACTACGCCAGCTTCCTCGTGCACAAGGAGCAGCAGCTCGCCGCCGAGGAAACCGCCAACGCGCTGTTCGACAAGCGCCTGGCCCAGGAGGAGGTGTGGATTCGCCAGGGCATCAAGGCACGCCGTACGCGCAACGAAGGCCGGGTGCGTGCGCTCAAGGCGATGCGTGCCGAGCGCGCAGAGCGTCGCGAGCGCCAGGGCAAGGCCACCATCCAGCTGGAGACGGCGGACAAGTCCGGCAAGCAGGTCATGGTGGCGGAGAACGTCAGTTTCGCTCATGCCGGCGGTCCGTTCCTGGTCAGGGATTTCTCCATGGTGCTGCAGCGTGGCGACCGCATCGGCCTGCTGGGCGCCAACGGCACCGGCAAGACCACCTTGCTCAAGCTGCTGCTGGGTGACCTGCAGCCGAGCAGTGGCGGCATCGAAGTGGGCACCAAGCTGGAAGTGGCATATTTCGACCAATTGCGTCACCAGCTCGAGCCGGAGAAGACGGTGATCGACAACGTCGCCGAAGGGCGCGACTTCATCAGCATCGATGGGCAAAACCGCCACGTGCTGAGCTACCTGGGCGACTTCCTGTTCAGTCCGCAGCGGGCGCGCACCCCGGTGAAGGCGCTCTCCGGGGGGGAACGGGCACGACTGTTGCTGGCGAAGCTGTTCAGCAAGCCGGCCAACCTGCTGGTGCTCGATGAACCGACCAACGACCTGGATGTAGAAACTCTGGAACTGCTCGAAGAAGTCCTGCTTAACTTCCCTGGTACGGTGCTGATGGTCAGCCATGATCGTGCCTTCCTCGACAATGTCGTGACCAGCACCCTGGTGTTCGAGGGCGAGGGCAAGGTGCGCGAGTACGTGGGTGGCTACCAGGACTGGCTGCGCCAGGGTGGTTCGCCGCGCCTGCTCGGCGTCGGCGAGAGCAAGTCGGGCAAGGCCGAGCTGGCCAGCGCGGTCGTCGAGGCGCCGGTGGCAGAGGCGCCACAACCGGTTCAGGAAAGCAGCGAGCCGGCGAAGAAGAAACTCAGCTACAAGCTGCAGCGCGAACTCGAAGCGATCCCCGGGCAGATCGATGCCCTGGAGCAGGAGATGGCCGCGCTGCAGGAACGGATTGCGGATCCCGGCTTCTATCAGCAGCCGGTGCAGACCACCACGGACGTATTGGCGCGTCTCGATGACCTGCAGAAGGAGTTGGACAGGTTGATCGAGCGCTGGGCAGAGCTGGAAGGCTGACGAAGGAACGAACAGGCATGGCCATCGAGTACCGCATCACCCTGGATGACAATCATCAGTTCAGCTATCGGATCGAGCTGAACCGGGAGTACGACCCCGAGGAGGCTCAGCAGGCACCTGCCTGGACGCGTCTCGGGCACCAGCAGTGCAGCAACTGCCCGCTCAGCCGCGAGCAGTTCAGCAACTGCCCGGCGGCGGTCGACCTGCATCGGGTGATCGAGGATTTCCGTGGCTTGCCGGCGTTCAAGAAAGCCAGTGTCTGGGTTCGCACGCCGGAGCGCGAGTACACCAAGCACCTGGGCCTGGAGGAGGGGCTGCGTGCGCTGCTGGGGGTGATCATGGCCACCAGCGCCTGCCCGCTGCTGGGGCGCCTGCGGCCCATGGCGCAGCATCACCTGCCGTTCGCCAATAACCAGGAGTTCATCCTGCGCGCGGTGTCGCTCTACCTGACGCGGCAGTACTTCAACATGCGTGAAGGGCGTCTGGCCGACTGGGAGCTCAAGGGGCTGGTGCGCCTGTTCCAGCAACTGAAGCTGGTCAATCAGGCGTTCTGGCAGCGCATCCACGACACCTGCGAGGGTGATTCGAACCTCAAGGCCTTCCTCACCTTCTTCTCCCTGTCGTCGAGCATGACGGTATCGCTGGAGACTCAGCTGCAGAAGATCCGTCCGCTGGTCATGAGTGCCGGCGATTCCTTCGACTGAGCAACGAAGCGCCGCCAGTTGTGATCTCCCGCGGCTCAGCGATGCGCGCGGGAGACAGGATCAGGCGTGTTTTTCCGGCTTCTTCAGGCGCACCGCGAGCACGTCGCAGGGCGCACCATGCAGCACGTCGTTGGCGGTCGAGCCGAGCAGCAGTGCCAGGCCGTGGCGGCCATGGCTGCCGACCACGATCAGGTCGCAGCCCTGTTCTTCGGCGAGACGGTGGATTTCCTGGCGCGGCTGGCCGTAGGCAAGGTGGCGCTGGTCCGCGGCGAGCTCGGGGTATTTGCCGGAGAAGCTGTCCAGGCGCTCGCGGGCCTGTTCGAACTGCTGTTGCTGCAGCATCGACAGGTCCATCGGCACGTCACCACCGAAGGCCATGGCCATGGGCTCGACGATGTGCACCAAGGACATCTTCGCTCCGCTGGCCTGCGCCAGTTTCTGTGCGCGAACCACCACGGGGTCGCATTCGTCGGTCAGGTCTACGGCGACCAGAATATGCTGGTAGGGCATGGTGAACTCCTCGTGAAAGGCAAATAGCGCTGTATCAAGTATGGCCCCATTGCATGCGATAGGGCGACCGATCATGGCAGGGAAAAGAAAAAGCCCAGTGCGAGCACCGGGCGGAGGTGGCCAGGCAGGCCGGAATGCAGGGCATCAATGCTGGCTGGCGGCATATTGCGCCGATACGCCTTCGAGGCCTTCGATGATGCTGTCGGAATACTTGCTGATCAGGAAAGGTACGGTATTTTCGTTGTAGTTGCGCAGCGATTTCTCGATGTAACGCCATTTGGTCTCGATGCTGTTCAGCGCAGCGCTGATTTCCGGCGTGTTCTGCTGCGCGCTGCTGAGACTGTCCAGCTTGCTGGCGAACTCACCCGCCAGCTCATCGATTGCCCGCTCCTCGCCACCGCCGAAGAAGCTGGCGCCGACCGAGGCGCTGCGCGAGGCATAGTCCAGGGCGATGTTCTGCATCAGCAGGCTCTGCTCGCGGCTTTTCTGGGTGAGCGGCGGAACGCTGTGGCCGCTTTCCTGTTGAATCTTCTGATACAGCTCCTGACTGATGGCCATCAGGCGCTGATTGCTGTCGGCGAGGTCGGCAACCGGCTGCAGGTCGGTGTAGCCCTTGGTGCGCATGGCCTCCATCAATGCCTGGAGCGAGGTGTGGTAGCTCTGCCAGTTGCTCAGCAGCTGCGCGCGCAGGGCCTTGCTGGCGTCGCCGGGCATGTCGCCCAGGGCACTGAGGTGCGACTGCACGTCCTGCAGTGATTCGCCGATCATCCGCGCATAGCGCTGGTCGCCTTCCATGCCGTTGTACATGTAGAAGTCGCCCAGGCTCTTCTGCATCGCCAGGCGCAGCTGGTGCAGGCGCAGCAGGTCATCGGCCGGCGCGGCATTGAGCAAGGGAGAGGAAAGCAACGTGAACAGCAGAACGAGCAGGGCGCTCAGGGGGAATGCAAGCGAACGGCGGCTCGACATTGGCGACTCCGTGTGGCCCATCGTGGGGCTCGATTTGTTGTTGTAGTGCTCACGGATGGCGCTGTGCCAGCCGAAAGTGAGACGACTGTACCCGGAGCGTCGGCGTTTGGCTAGGGACTCGGGCTTGCCTGCAACAAACGCGAAAACACCGGCAATGGCGCGATATTGACGCTATTTATCGAGACCCGCTGGAGGCCGCGCGTGACCAGGCTTGCGCAAATCGTCGGGAAAACGTCGAAACGAGGCCAATTGACAAGCGCGGGCTTTTCCCCGAAGGTGTGCACACCCAAATCAAACGGGCGTATGAATTGAGCGTTTGCCTGGTCAGGCGCGCCAACACAGCCCGAATATCGCGTCGGCGGGTGTGTCGTACCGATTGGGGCTATGCTCGACGGCTGTGCCGCGGGCAGGCCTGCCGGTTGGCTCCGATGTGTACTGTTCAGCTTCCATACCGTGGAGATCAGTTGATGATTTACGAAGGTAAAGCCATCACGGTTAAGGCTCTTGAGAGCGGCATCGTCGAATTGAATTTCGACCTCAAGGGTGAGTCCGTCAACAAATTCAACCGTCTTACCCTCAACGAGCTGCGCGCCTCCGTCGACGCGATCAAGGCTGACGGTTCGATCAAGGGCGTGATTGTCACCAGTGGCAAGGACGTATTCATCGTCGGCGCCGATATCACCGAGTTCGTCGACAACTTCAAGCTGCCCGACGAAGAGCTGGTGGCTGGCAACCTGGAAGCCAACAAGATCTTCAGTGATTTCGAAGACCTCGCCGTGCCGACCGTCGTCGCCATCAACGGCATCGCCCTGGGTGGCGGTTTCGAGATGTGCCTGGCCGGTGACTACCGTGTGATGAGCGAGACCGCCAAGATCGGTCTGCCGGAAGTCAAACTGGGCATCTACCCGGGCTTCGGCGGCACCGTGCGCCTGCCGCGCGTGATCGGTACCGACAACGCGGTCGAGTGGATCGCTTCGGGCAAGGAAAACAAGGCTGCCGACGCCCTGAAGGTTGGCGCCGTCGACGCCGTCGTCGCCCCTGCCAAGCTCAAGGACGCCGCGCTGGACCTGGTCAAGCGCGCCATCTCCGGCGAGCTGGACTACAAGGCCAAGCGTCAGCCCAAGCTGGAAAAGCTCAAGCTCAACGCCATCGAGCAGATGATGTGCTTCGAGACCGCCAAGGGCTTCGTCGCTGGCCAGGCCGGCCCGAACTACCCGGCACCGGTCGAGGCGATCAAGTCGATCCAGAAAGCCGCCAACTTCGGCCGTGACAAGGCGCTGGAAGTCGAGGCCGCCGGCTTCGTCAAACTGGCCAAGACCTCGGTTGCCGAGAGCCTGATCGGTCTGTTCCTGAACGACCAGGAACTGAAGAAGAAGGCCAAGCACCACGACGAAATCGCGCGTGACGTGAAACTGGCTGCCGTACTCGGCGCCGGCATCATGGGCGGCGGTATCGCCTACCAGTCGGCTTCCAAGGGCACGCCGATCCTGATGAAGGATATCCGTGAAGAGGGTATCCAGATGGGCCTGAACGAGGCCTCCAAGCTGCTCGGCAAGCGCGTCGAGAAGGGCCGTATGACCCCTGCGAAGATGGCCGAGGCGCTCAACGCCATCCGTCCGACCATGTCCTACGGTGATTTCGGCAACGTCGACATCGTCGTCGAAGCCGTGGTCGAGAACCCCAAGGTCAAGCAGATCGTGCTGGCCGAAGTGGAAGGTGTCGTACGTGAGGACGCCATCCTGGCTTCCAACACCTCGACCATCTCCATCAGCCTGCTGGCCCAGGCGCTCAAGCGCCCGGAAAACTTCGTCGGCATGCACTTCTTCAACCCGGTGCACATGATGCCGCTGGTCGAAGTCATCCGTGGCGAGAAGTCCAGCGAAGTGGCCGTGGCCACCACCGTTGCCTACGCCAAGAAGATGGGCAAGAACCCGATCGTGGTCAACGACTGCCCCGGCTTCCTGGTCAACCGCGTGCTGTTCCCGTACTTCGGCGGCTTCTCCAAGCTGCTGGGCTTCGGTGTCGACTTCGTGCGCATCGACAAGGTGATGGAGAAGTTCGGCTGGCCCATGGGCCCGGCCTACCTGTCCGACGTGGTCGGCATCGACACCGGTCACCACGGCCGTGACGTGATGGCTGAAGGCTTCCCGGACCGCATGGCCGTGGAAGGCAAGACCGCCGTCGACGTGATGTACGAAGCCGACCGCCTGGGCCAGAAGAATGGCAAGGGCTTCTACGCCTACGAGACCGACAAGCGCGGCAAGCCGAAGAAGGTCTCCGACCCGGTTGCCTACGAGCTGCTGAAGTCGATCGTGGTCGAAGAGCGTGAAGTCACCGACGAGGACATCATCAACTTCATGATGATCCCGCTGTGCATGGAAACCGTTCGTTGCCTGGAAGACGGCATCGTCGACACCGCAGCCGAGGCCGACATGGGCCTGATCTACGGCATCGGCTTCCCTCCCTTCCGTGGCGGTGCGCTGCGCTACATCGACTCCATCGGTGTCGCCGAGTTCGTCGCCCTGGCCGACAAGTACGCCGACCTGGGCGCGCTGTACCACCCGACCGCCAAGCTTCGCGAAATGGCCGCCAACGGCCAGAAGTTCTTCGGTTAAGCGCGCAACGACTAGAGCGAGAGTGAATTTATGAGCCTGAATCCTAGAGATGCAGTGATCGTCGACTTCGGTCGTACCCCGATGGGTCGTTCCAAGGGCGGCATGCACCGCAACACCCGCGCCGAGACCATGTCCGCGCACCTGATCAGCAAGCTGCTGGAGCGTAACGCCAAGGTCGATCCGGCCGAGGTCGAGGACGTGATCTGGGGCTGCGTCAACCAGACCCTGGAGCAGGGCTGGAACATCGCGCGCATGGCGTCGCTGATGACCCAGATCCCGCACACCAGCGCCGGCCAGACCGTCAGCCGTCTGTGCGGTTCGTCCATGAGCGCGCTGCACACTGCCGTGCAGGCGATCCAGACCGGCAACGGCGACGTGTTCGTCGTCGGTGGTGTGGAGCACATGGGCCACGTCGGCATGATGCACGGTGTCGACCCGAACCCGCACCTGTCGCTGTACGCCGCCAAGGCGTCCGGCATGATGGGCCTGACCGCCGAGATGCTGGGCAAGATGCACGGCATCGGCCGCGAGCAGCAGGACGCCTTCGGTGAGCGTTCGCACCGTCTGGCGCACAAGGCCACCGTCGAAGGCAAGTTCAAGGATGAAATCATCCCGATGCAAGGCTACGACGAGAACGGCTTCCTCAAGATGTACGATTTCGACGAAACCATTCGTCCGGAAACTACCCTCGAGAGCCTGGCTGCGCTGAAGCCTGCCTTCAACCCGAAAGGCGGCACCGTGACTGCCGGTACCTCCTCGCAGATCACCGACGGTGCCTCCTGCATGATCGTCATGAGCGCCCAGCGTGCTCAGGATCTGGGCATCCAGCCGATGGCCGTGGTGCGTGCCATGGCCGTTGCCGGTGTCGATCCGGCGATCATGGGTTACGGCCCGGTGCCGTCCACTCAGAAGGCGCTCAAGCGCGCGGGTCTGAGCATGGCCGACATCGATTTCGTCGAACTCAACGAGGCCTTCGCCGCACAGGCCCTGCCGGTGCTGAAGGACCTGAAACTGCTCGACAAGATGGAAGAGAAGGTCAACCTGCATGGCGGCGCGATCGCCTTGGGTCACCCCTTCGGTTGTTCCGGGGCCCGTATCTCCGGTACCCTGCTCAACGTCATGAAGCAGAACGGCGGCACCCTGGGTGTCTCCACCATGTGCGTGGGCCTTGGCCAAGGCATCACCACCGTCTTCGAGCGCGTTTAAGCGCTAGCGGACACGAAACCGGGGCCCAGTGCCCCGGTTTTGCTTTTTACGGCTTTTCACTTCGGGAACCCCTTCAATGCAGTTGCAGTCAGGACTCTATCGCCATTACAAAGGCCCGCAGTACCGTGTATTCGGTGTGGCGCGGCATTCCGAGAGCGAGGAAGAGGTCGTGGTCTACCAGGCGCTGTACGGCGAGTTCGGCCTCTGGGTGCGACCGCTGAGCATGTTCTGCGAGGAGGTCGAGGTGGACGGCAAGCGCGTTCCACGCTTTGCTTTGATTCAGGCTGAAGTCAGCCCGATTGGGGCGCATCAAGTCTGACTGCGCAGACCCTGCGCTTGACCTTCGCTTGGTCGCCACTATATATAGCGGGGCCTTAGAGGGCGTCTGCAAATTGCTGCACTCGGCCATGCTGCGTTGAAACCAGCCTCAAAATGCTCATGTACAGCTCGTACACAGCACTTTCTCGACTGTTTTCGCCTTGCCTGACCTTCGCTCGCTGCTTTGTAAACACCCTCGGCTCCGTGCCTTCTATATTTCGCAATTCAGGAATTTTCTGATCCATGGGCAAATCGCTGGTCATCGTGGAATCCCCGGCCAAGGCCAAGACCATCAACAAGTACCTGGGCAACCAGTACGTGGTGAAGTCGAGCATCGGCCACATCCGTGACCTGCCTACCAGTGGCTCGGCAAGCGCCAACAAGGAGCCTGCCAAGCGCGGCAAGGCGGCCGGCGAAGCCCCGGCGCTGTCGCCCAAGGAAAAGGCCAAACGTCAGCTGTTCGCGCGCATGGGGGTCGACCCCGAGCATGGCTGGAAGGCCAAGTACGAGATCCTGCCCGGCAAGGAAAAGGTGATCGACGAACTGCGTCGTCTGGCCAAGGATGCCGACACCATCTATCTCGCGACCGACTTGGACCGTGAAGGGGAAGCCATCGCCTGGCACCTGCGCGAGTCCATCGGCGGCGATGACGCCCGTTACAAGCGCGTGGTGTTCAACGAGATCACCAAGAAGGCGATTCAGGAAGCCTTCTCCAGGCCCGGCGACCTGGATATCAACCGCGTCAACGCGCAACAGGCCCGACGCTTCCTCGATCGCGTGGTGGGCTACATGGTCTCGCCGCTGCTGTGGGCGAAGATCGCGCGTGGTCTGTCTGCCGGTCGCGTGCAATCGGTCGCCGTGAAGCTGGTGGTGGCGCGCGAGAAAGAGATCCGCGCCTTCGTGCCGGAAGAGTACTGGGAAGTACACGCCGACCTCGGTACCGCAAAGAACGCCAAGGTGCGTTTCGAGGTGGTGCGCGAGAAGGGCGCGGCCTTCAAACCGGTCAACGAGGCCCAGGCCATGGCCGCGCTGGAGAAGCTCAAGGCTTCCAGCTACAGCGTGGCCAAGCGTGAGGACCGTCCGACCAGCAGCAAGCCTTCGGCGCCCTTCATCACCTCCACCCTGCAGCAGGCGGCGAGCAACCGCCTGGGCTTCGGTGTGAAGAAGACCATGATGATGGCCCAGCGTCTGTACGAGGCCGGCTACATCACCTACATGCGTACCGACTCGACCAACCTGTCCGCCGACGCCGTGGAGATGGTGCGTGGCTTCATCGGCAGCGAGTACGGCGACAAGTACCTGCCGGGCAAGCCCAACCTCTACTCGAGCAAGGAAGGCGCTCAGGAGGCGCACGAAGCGATTCGTCCGTCCGACGTCAACCTGCGCCCGACCCAGCTGTCCGGCATGGAGCGCGATGCCGAGCGCCTGTATGACCTGATCTGGCGCCAGTTCGTGGCCTGCCAGATGCCGCCGGCCGAATACCTGTCCACCAGCGTCACCGTGGCGGCTGGCGATTTCGAGCTGCGGGCCAAGGGCCGCATCCTCAAGTTCGACGGTTACACCCGTGTGCTGCCGCAGCAGAGCAAGCCCGGTGAAGACGACGTACTGCCGGAAATGAAGGAAGGCGAGGGCCTCAAGCTGATCCAGCTCGACCCCAGCCAGCACTTCACCAAGCCGCCGGCGCGCTACTCCGAAGCGAGCCTGGTCAAGGAGCTGGAGAAGCGTGGCATCGGCCGTCCGTCCACCTATGCGGCGATCATTTCCACCATTCAGGATCGTGGCTACGTGACGGTGCACAACCGTCGCTTCTACGCCGAGAAGATGGGCGACATCGTCACCGAGCGTCTCGACGAGAGCTTCGCCAACCTCATGGACTACGGCTTTACCGCCACCATGGAAGAGCATCTGGATGACGTCGCCCAGGGCGAGCGCGAGTGGAAACATCTGCTCGACGAGTTCTACGCCGACTTCAAGAAGAAGCTCGAAGTGGCGGAAGCGGGCGAGGGTGGCATGCGTGCCAACCAGCCGACCCTGACCGACATCCCCTGCCGCGAGTGCGGCCGGCCGATGATGATTCGTACCGCCTCCACGGGGGTGTTCCTCGGCTGCTCCGGCTATGCGCTGCCGCCGAAGGAGCGCTGCAAGGCCACCATCAACCTGGTGCCGGGCGACGAGATCGCCGCGGACGACGAGGGCGAGTCCGAATCCCGCGTGCTGCTGGGCAAGCATCGCTGCCCGATCTGTTCCACGGCGATGGATGCCTACCTGCTGGATGAAACCCGCAAGCTGCATATCTGCGGGAACAACCCCGATTGCACCGGCTACGAGATCGAGCAGGGCCAGTATCGCATCAAGGGCTACGAAGGCCCGAGCCTGGAGTGCGACAAGTGCGGCAGCGAGATGCAACTCAAGACCGGCCGTTTCGGCAAGTTCTTCGGCTGTACCAATGCCAGTTGCAAGAACACCCGCAAGCTGCTGAAGAACGGCGAGGCGGCACCGCCGAAGATGGACAAGGTGGAGATGCCGGAACTCAGGTGCGAGAAGGTGGATGACACCTACGTGCTGCGCGACGGCGCCTCGGGCCTCTTCCTCGCCGCCAGCCAGTTCCCGAAGAACCGCGAGACCCGCGCTCCGCTGGTGCTGGAAATCGTGCCGCACAAGCAGGAGATCGATCCCAAGTACCACTTCCTCTGCGACGCCCCGCAGAAGGACCCGGACGGTCGCCCGGCGGTGATTCGCTACAGCCGCAAGACCAAGGAGCAGTACGTGCAGTCCGAGGTCGACGGCAAGCCGACCGGCTGGCGCGCCTTCTTCGATGGCGGCAAGTGGAAGGTCGAGGACAAGCGCTGAGTTCAGCGTCCTGACGAAATGCGCGCCGGCAATGGCCGGCGCGCGTACCATGGCTCGATCTGCAGTGGAGGTCGCCGCAATGGCCAAAGAAATCTACACCCGCACCAACCAGAAGATCTTCTTCGCCGGCATCGCCCTGGATAACTGGCGCAAGGCCGAAGGCTCCGCCGCGTTCAACGTGCAGGCGCTGGTGCAGGCCGAGCGCGAGGCGGCGCTGTTCCACCTGTATGGCGCGCTTCTCGGCGTGTGCCACGAGATCGCCGGTTACTACCGCATGAGCGACGCGGCCCCTTCGCGTGTCGAGGCCTTCGTCCAGCAGGCGGTGCTCGATGGCGCGCCCAGCCCCGAGCTGGCCGAGCTGGTCGAGCTGGCGCAGCAGCGTGAAACCTGGCTGGCGCAGCTGCTGGCCGCCTATGCGGCGTTGTTCCAGCCGCCGCGTGAGGAGCGCAAGGCCAAGGTCGACCCAGCGATGCCGCTGATCACGGCGGTCAGTGTCGGTGAGGAGCCGGTGGAGCTGAGCGTCGACGACATCGACGCCTGGCGTCAGCAGCTCAAGACCCTGGTGCTGCGTTTCCGCGAAGGCCTCAGTGAGTGCTGATCGGGTTTAACTGGACCAGTGGGCTGGGGGTGACCCCGACTGACTGTTACAATGTCGTGTTTTTGCACAGAGACTGAGCCATGCCTACATCCTTCCTGGAAATCGTCGAACTGCCCGATGGGCGTATCGCCCTGCGCCGCGCAGAAGATGAAGAGGCCCTGGTCACTCTGGACTTCTCCGCTGATGCCAAGGCCTTTCTGCAGGGGCAGCACATCGAAGTGGCCAAGGCCATGCTGAACGTGGGTGTGCAGATGGCCGGGCGCATGGCCGAGGGCGACTTCGTCGGCGAAGAAGATGAGCCTCGCGTCCTGCACTGATCGGCGGCGATGAATCAACGAAAACGGGGCTCCAGTGGAGCCCCGTTTGCGTTTCTGCGAAGCGTCAGCCCAGGCTGATGTTCAGGCTCTGCGCGCTGCCGGTCTGCGCGGCCTGCGCCAGGCGCTGGCGGGTGCTGCGCTCGACAGGGTGCAGCCAGCTGATGACGGTATGGCTGCGGCCCAGCTTGAGCGCTTCCTCGGCCAGCTCGAGGGCGTCCTGCCCCTGGCGTGGCTGCAGCAGCAGGATGCGTTCGCGATTCAGGCCGGCGTCACGCAGCCAGGCCTGGGTCAGGCTGGCAGGCGGCGCGACCAGCGTCAGCCAGCGCGCATCCTGGTTCTGGCTCAGTTCACGGAGGATCGGTGCCAGCAAATGCAGGCAGTGGCCGGCCGTGCCGCGAAGGGCGAGCTCGCTGAATGCCTGATCGTCGACCACACCGGCTTCCGCAGGTGCCTCGTGTGGGGTGTCGGCGAGAAAGGCGTTGAACAGGGGGAGCTGTGAACGTTCGAACGACTGCTGCATGTGCATGGCGTCTCCTTAGCGGCGAATCACGCCGACACTCAAACCTTCGATGACCAGGTCCTGGTGTTCCAGGTCGACCTCGATCGGTGCGAACTCGGGGTTCTCGGCAATCAGCCAGACCTTGTTGCCTTCGCGCTTGAAGCGCTTGACCGTGACTTCGTCGTCGATGCGGGCGACGACGATCTGGCCGTTGCGCGCCTCACGAGTGGTGTGCACGGCGAGCAGGTCACCATCGAAGATGCCGATGTCCTTCATGCTCATGCCGCGTACGCGCAGCAGGTAGTCGGCCTTGGGCTGAAAGAAGGTCGGGTTGATCTGGCAGGATTCCTCGACGTGCTGCTGGGCGAGAATCGGCGCACCAGCGGCCACCCGGCCGATGACCGGCAGGCCCTCGTCTTCGTTCGCTGCGCCGGCCTCGAAGCCGGGGATGCGAATGCCACGGGAGGCGCCCGGGGTCATCTCGATCGCCCCCTTGCGGGCCAGGGCCTTGAGGTGCTCCTCGGCGGCATTGGGCGACTTGAAGCCCAGTTCCTGGGCGATCTCCGCACGGGTGGGCGGGTAGCCGTTGTCTTCCAGGCAGCGTTTGATGAAGGCGAGAATCTCGGCTTGGCGGGGCGTCAGTTTCAGCATGGCTGGGCTCTGTCTTTTTATACAGTGACTGGGATTATATACAGTAAGGCGGGCTTGGCAACGGCCAATTTTCATGCGCCGGTCGCGCCGCGTGTTACCCGCACGGGTCAATTGACGTCTGTGCTGTTATAAGCTGTGACCAGCCGGCCAAAAGACGGCTCATGCGGCTTGACATTTCGATGCGCTGAAACGTATGTTTCAAACAAGTGTTTGTCAGGTGATAGCTCATGGCCCAGTCGGAAACCGTTGAACGCATTCTCGATGCTGCAGAACAGCTGTTCGCGGAGAAAGGTTTCGCCGAGACCTCGCTTCGTCTGATCACCAGCAAGGCGGGGGTCAACCTGGCAGCCGTCAACTATCACTTCGGCTCCAAGAAGGCGCTGATCCAGGCGGTGTTCTCGCGTTTCCTCGGGCCGTTCTGTACCAGCCTGGAGAAGGAACTCGATCGTCGCCAGGCGAAGACGGAAAACCAGGCCACGCTCGAGGAGCTGCTGGAACTGCTCGTCGAGCAGGCACTGGCGGTCAAGCCGCGCAGCGGCAACGACCTCTCCATCTTCATGCGTCTGCTCGGCCTGGCCTTCAGCCAGAGCCAGGGGCACCTGCGCAAGTACCTGGAAGAGGTCTACGGCAAGGTGTTCCGTCGCTACATGCTGCTGGTGCATGAAACCGCGCCGCGCATCCCGCCGCTGGAGCTGTTCTGGCGCGTGCACTTCATGCTCGGCGCGGCGGCGTTCAGCATGTCCGGGATCAAGGCGCTGCGCGCCATGGCCGAGACCGATTTCGGCGTCAATACCTCCATCGAGCAGGTGATGAGGATGATGGTGCCGTTCCTGGCCGCCGGCATGCGCTCGGACTCCGGTGTGGAGGATCCCGCGCTGGCGGGGGCTCAGCTCAAGCCCCGCAGCAAGACGCCCAGCGCTACGCCCAAGGTTTGATGCCGGGGCAGGTGGGCTTGGCTTGGCCCTTCGGCTAAGCTAGCGGCCCATGTCCGATCTCGATCTGCTGCATATCTCTCTCGCTGACCAGACCCTCTATGGCCTTGGCGCCGGCCAGCTGCTGCTGCGCCTGCCTGTCTCCACGGCGCTGAACGGCCCCGGTGAGCGCAACGGCTCCGGCTGCACGCCACGTGGCCTGCACCAGGTGCGGGCGAAGATCGGCGCTGGCCTGCCGCTGGCCGCCGTGCTGCGCGGCAGACGCTGGACCGGTGAGGTCTGGTCCGCGCAGCTGCATCAGCAGTTTCCCGACCGCGACTGGATTCTCACCCGCATTCTCTGGCTCAGCGGCCTGGAGCCCGGGCGCAACCGTTTGGGTGAGGTGGACAGCTTTCGCCGCTATATCTATCTGCATGGCACGCCGGATACGGAACCCATGGGCACGCCGCTGTCTCATGGCTGCGTCCGGCTGCGCAATACCGACATGCTGGCGCTGTTCGAGCGCGTGCCCGTGCATTGCCGGGTGCGTATCGACGAGGCGCCATGCCCGCAGTGGGCTGCGGACCACGATTTTCAGTAAGGAATACCTGCATGCAAGGCTCATTGATGATGGATGTCGCTGGCACCTGGCTGACCGCCGAGGATCGCCAGATGCTGCGCCAGCCCGAGGTGGGTGGCCTGATCATTTTTGCCCGCAATATCGAGTCGCCGCGCCAGGTGCGCGAGCTGTGCCAGAGCATTCGTGCCGTGCGCCCGGACCTGCTGCTGGCTGTGGATCAGGAAGGCGGACGGGTGCAGCGCCTGCGCCAGGGCTTCCTGCGTCTGCCGGCGATGCGCGCCATCGCCGACAATCACAACGCCGAGGAGCTGGCCGAGCACTGCGGCTGGCTGATGGCGGCCGAGGTACTGGCCGTCGGCCTGGATCTCAGCTTCGCGCCGGTACTCGACCTCGATCATCAGCGCAGCGCTGTGGTCGGCAGTCGTGCCTTCGAGGGTGACCCGCAGCGTGCCACGCAGCTGGCTGCGGCGTTCATCCGTGGCATGCAGCAGGCGGGCATGGCGGCGACCGGCAAGCACTTCCCCGGACATGGCTGGGCCGAGGCCGACTCCCACGTGGCTATCCCCGTCGACGAGCGCAGCCTGGAGGACATTCGTGCCTGTGACATGCAGCCGTTCCGGCAGTTGTCCGGCCAGCTCGATGCGGTGATGCCGGCGCATGTGATCTACCCTCAGGTGGACGAGCAGCCGGCCGGCTTCTCCCGCCGCTGGCTGCAGGACATCCTGCGCGGTGAGCTGGGTTTCGACGGGGTGATCTTCAGCGACGACCTGTCCATGGCCGGGGCGCATGCCGCCGGGGATGCGGGCAAGCGTATCGAGGCGGCGCTCAGCGCCGGTTGCGACATGGGCCTGGTGTGCAACGATCGTGGCTCGGCCGAGCTGGCCCTCGCCGCGCTGCAGCGTCTGCAGGTGCAGCCGGCCGAACGGCTGCAGCGGATGCGCGGGCGTGCTCATGCGTGCACCGACTATCGCCAGGCGCCGCGCTGGTCGCAGGCGGTGGCCGCACTCAGAACCGCCCAGTTGCTGGATTGAGGAGGGCATCATGAGCGTTCTTGCCATCATCGGCGGCACTGGCCTGACCCAGTTGCCGGGCCTCGAGATCCGTCAGGCGGTCTCCGTGGAGACGCCTTACGGGGCACCTTCGGCCGATATCCTGCGGGGCGAGTATGCCGGGCGCGACGTGCTGTTTCTCGCCCGTCATGGCCAGCCACACCGCATTGCGCCGCACCAGATCAACTACCGCGCCAATCTCTGGGCGCTGAAGCAGGTCGGCGCCAGTGCCATCGTCGCGGTCAACGCGGTCGGCGGCATTCACGCGGCGATGGGCGCCGGGCATTTCTGCGTGCCGCACCAGATCATCGATTACACCGCCGGGCGCGCGCACACCTTCTTCGAGGGTGAGCTGGAGCATGTGACTCACGTGGATTTCAGTCATCCCTATGACGAGCCCTTGCGTGAGCGCCTGATCGCGGCGCTGCGCAGCGAGGGGGCGGCCTGCAGCAGTCAGGGCGTCTACGGTTGCACCCAGGGGCCACGCCTGGAGACTGCGGCGGAAATCGTCAGGATGGAGCGCGATGGCTGCGACCTGGTCGGCATGACCGGCATGCCCGAGGCGGCCCTGGCGCGTGAGCTGGCGCTGCCCTATGCCTGCCTGGCGCTGGTGGTCAATCCGGCTGCGGGCAAGGCGCCGGGGCTGATCACCATGGCCGAAATCGAGCGCGTGCTGGGGCAGGGGATGGGCACGGTCAAGGGCGTGCTGGCGCGTGTGCTGAGCGCCTAGCTGCTGCCTCGATCGCTGCAATGAAAAAAGGGCCGCTCAGCGGCCCTCTTGCGTCATGCCCTCAAAGCGGGCTGATACGTACCAGCGCGCCGAGGCTGCCGTGGTCCAGGTAGGTCAGGCTGTTGTCCTTCAGGCGCTGGGCGACTTTCATGTGTTCGCTGCTGTCGAGCAGGCCGTCGGCGCTGAAGTGGTTGATCCACAGCTCCAGGTCCAGGTCGGCGAAGCGTTCCTGGGTGAAGGTCAGCGTGCCTTCGACCGGGTAGTGGCCGAAGTGGCCGTCGCCAGTGCTGACGGCGACGCGGCTCGGGGTGCCGCCCAGCGTCTGGCTCCAGGCTTTATGCAGCAGGACCTGATAACCGTTGCCGGGGTTGAGCTTGGCGGCCTCGTTGTTGAGGGCGGTGGCGCGTTCGTTGCCGTCGATCGGCAGGGCGGTGCCGGCCCAGTCGTCGGGGGCGATCTTCGGCGCGATCACGGGTTCGCCGGCCTGGCGAAACACCAGCAGCTCGACCTGGTAGAGGCGTTCGGCGAAAGCGCTCGGTGCCAACAGGCAGAGCAACAGGGCGATCAGGTGCAGTGGGCGCATGGTCAGGTCCTTCAGGTGGTGGGCGCGAGGCGCTCGAACAGGGCTTCCAGGGTGTTGAAGCGCTCTTCCGCGCGCTCCATCGGCACCTGGATCTTGAAGACGGTGGCGCCTTCGAACTTGTAGCGTTTGGGCTGGGCCTGGATCAGCTTGATCAGCGTCAGCGGGTCGACGCAGGTCTCTGCGGCGAACTCGATGCGGCCGCCCTGCGGTCCGGCGTCGACCTTGGTGATGCCCAGCTTCTCGGCCTGCAGCTTGAGCAGGGTCAGGCGCATCAGGTGCTTGGTCGGCTCGGGCAGCAGGCCGAAGCGGTCGATCATCTCGACCTGCAGTTCCTTCAGGCCGTCTTCGTCGGAGGCCGAGGAAATGCGCTTGTACAGGATCAGGCGCGCGTGCACGTCGGGCAGGTAGTCCTCGGGGATAAGCGCGGGCACGCGCAGGTTGATCTCCGGGCCGCCGCCCAGCGGCTGGTCGAGGTTGGGTTGTTCGCCTTTCTGGATGGCCTTGACCGCACGCTCGAGCATTTCCATGTACAGGGTGAAGCCCACTGCCTGGATCTGCCCGCTCTGGCCGTCGCCGAGCAGCTCGCCGGCGCCACGGATTTCCAGGTCGTGGGTGGCGAGGATGAAGCCGGCGCCGAGGTCCTGGGCGCCGGCAATGGCTTCCAGGCGCTTCTGCGCGTCTTCGGTCATGCTCTTGCGCGGCGGCGTCAGCAGGTAGGCATAGGCCTGGTGGTGGCTGCGGCCGACGCGGCCACGCAGCTGGTGCAGCTGGGCCAGGCCGAACTTGTCGGCGCGCTCGATGATGATGGTGTTGGCGCTGGGCACGTCGATGCCGGTCTCGATGATGGTCGAGGCCACCAGCACGTTGAAGCGCTTGTGGTAGAAGTCACTCATTACCTGTTCCAGATCGCGCTCGCGCATCTGCCCGTGGCCGATGCCGATGCGCGCTTCCGGCACCAGCTCGGCGAGGTCGGCGGCGCACTTCTCGATGCTCTTCACGTCGTTGTGCAGGTAGTACACCTGGCCGCCGCGCAACAGTTCGCGCAGCAGCGCTTCCTTGATGGTCGGCTTGTTCTCCTCCATGACGAAGGTGCGCACCGACAGGCGCCGCGCCGGCGGGGTGGCGATGATCGACAGGTCGCGCATGCCGGCCACGGCCATGTTCAGGGTGCGCGGGATCGGGGTGGCGGTGAGGGTGAGGATGTCCACCTCGCTGCGCAGGGCCTTGAGCTGTTCCTTCTGGCGCACGCCGAAACGGTGTTCCTCGTCGATGATGACCAGGCCCAGGTTGTGGAACTTCACGTCGTCCTGCAGCAGCTTGTGGGTGCCGATGACGATATCCACCTTGCCTTCGGCCAGTTGCTGCACGGCGCCTTCGACTTCCTTGGCGCTCTTGAAGCGGCTCATCACCTCGACCTTCACCGGCCAGTCGGCGAAGCGGTCGCGGAAGCTGTTGTAGTGCTGCTGGGCGAGCAGGGTGGTGGGCACCAGCACCGCCACCTGCTTGCCGCTGTGCACGGCGATGAAGGCGGCGCGCATGGCCACCTCGGTCTTGCCGAAGCCGACGTCGCCGCAGACCAGGCGGTCCATCGGCTTGCCGGCCAGCATGTCGCCGCGCACGGCATCGATCGCCGCCTGCTGGTCCGGGGTTTCCTCGAAGGGGAAGCCGGCGCTGAAGGTGGCGTAGTCCACCGCCGGGTCCTGGAAGGCGAAGCCTTCGCGGGCGGCGCGGCGGGCGTAGATGTCGAGCAGTTCGGCGGCGACGTCGCGTACCTGCTCGGCAGCCTTGCGCTTGGCTTTCTGCCAGGTTTCCGAACCCAGCCGGTGCAGCGGCGCCAGGGCATCGTCGCTGCCGCTGTAGCGGGCGATCAGGTGCAGGCTGGCCACCGGAACGTAGAGCTTGGCCTCGTCGGCGTACTGCAGGGCGAGGAACTCGGCGGCCTGGCCGTCGAATTCCATGGTGATCAGGCCCAGGTAGCGGCCGACGCCGTGGTCGATATGCACCACCGGCGCGCCTTCGCGCAGCTCGGTGAGGTTCTTGATCACGTTGTCGCCGCCTTCGCGGCCCTTCTCGCGGCGGCGACGCTGCATCACGCGCTGGCCGAACAGCGGGCTTTCGGCGATCAGCGCCAGGTCATCGAGCAGCAGGCCTTCGTCCAGCGGGGCAATGCAGATGTTCAGGCGTTCGCCGCTGGCGACGAAGGCCGGCCAGCCGTCGACCTCCCTGGGCTTGAGCTTGAGGCGGGCGAGCAGCTCCAGGAGCACCTCGCGACGCCCGGCCGATTCGGCGCAGAACAGCACACGGCCCTGGTACTCCTCGATGAAGCGGCGCAGCGCCGCCAGTGGCTCGCCGGCCTTGGCCTGGATCGCCAGGTCGGGCAGGGCGCGGGCGTCGAAGCGCGTGCGGCCGACACCGGGTTCGATGTCCTCGGGGTTGGCCACCACCCGTGGCCAGCTTTTCAGCTGGGCAAAGCAGTCGTCCACCGGCAGGAAGATGTCGGCGGGCGGCAGCAGCGGGCGCTCCGGATCGACGCGGCGATCCTCGTAGCGGTTGCGCGCGTCCAGCCAGAACTGCTCGGCGGCTTTCTCGATGCCCGGCAGCGAGAACACCTGGGTGTCGCCCGGCAGGTAGTCGAACAGGGTGCCGGTGGCCTCGAAGAACAGCGGCAGGTAGTACTCGATGCCTGCCGGGGTGATGCCGGAAGACAGATCCTGATAGATCGGGCAGCGGCGGAAGTCGACGTCGAAGCGTTCGCGAAAGCGCCCGCGAAAATCGCTGACGGCCTTCTTCTCCAGCGGGAACTCGCGTGCCGGCAGCAGGCGAATCGACTCGACCTTGTCCACCGAGCGCTGCGTTTCGGGGTCGAAGGTGCGCAGGGTTTCGATCTCGTCATCGAACAGGTCGATGCGGTAGGGCGTTTCGCTGCCCATCGGGTAGAGGTCGATCAGCGCACCGCGCACGGCGAACTCGCCGTGTTCGTAGACCGTGTCGACGCACCGGTAGCCGGCGGCCTCCAGGCGCGTGCGCATCTGCTCCACGTCCAGCTTCTGGCCGACATCCAGCACCAGGCTGCTGCCGAGCAGGAAGTTCTTCGGCGCCAGGCGGTGTAGGGCAGTGCTGATCGGCACTACCAGTATCCCGCGCTTCAGCTGCGGCAGCTGATACAGGGTGGCGACGCGCTGGGAGATGATGTCCTGGTGGGGCGAGAAGACGTCGTAGGGCAGGGTTTCCCAGTCGGGGAAATGCAGCACCGGCAGGCTGGGAGCGAAGAAGGCCAGTTCTTCCTGCAGGCGTTCGGCGCTCTGGCTGCCCTCGGTCAGGACCAGGGTGAAGCGCTCGGCAGTGCTGGCGGCCTCGGCAATCGCCAGGGAAAGGGCGGCGCCAGGCAGGTTGCCCCATTGCTGTTTGCCGGCACTGGCCGGCAGAGACGGAAGACGCAGTACGGACACGGGCGGCTCGCGGTCGTGACAAAAGGCCGGGAATTGTAGCGGGGCTTTGGGGTCAATGTCAGTCGCGACAGGCGCGCATTGCTCCCGCACGCGAGCGCCGTCATAATGTAGCCCCTTTTTTCAGCCCCTACATGTGGAAGGTACTGCCCGTGACTCAGAAGCCCGACCAGTGTCTCGGTGAATGGATCGATCGTGAAGCCCTCGCGGAAGCGATGATTCCGCTGATTGGTCAGCTCTATCGCAACAACAATGTGGTGACCTCGATCTATGGCCGTGGCCTGATCAACCGTTCGGTCATCGACATCCTCAAGGCTCACCGTTTCGCCCGTCACCGCCTGGCTGACGAGGCCGAACTGTCGGTACACGACACCTTCCCGATGCTCAAGGCCATGAGCGAGCTCAAGCTGGGCGCCGCTTCCGTGGACCTGGGCAAGATGGTTGCCAAGTTCAAGGCCGAAGGCGCTGGCCGCGGCGTCGAGCAGTTCGTCAAGGACGAGCTGGAAGAGGTCGTGGGCAAGCAGAACGGCGCTGCCCGTGAAGGCACCGATGTGGTGCTCTACGGCTTCGGTCGCATCGGCCGCCTGCTGGCGCGCATCCTGATCGAGAAGACCGGTGGTGGCGACGGCCTGCGTCTGCGTGCCATCGTCGTGCGCAAGGGCGCCGAGAACGACCTGGTCAAGCGCGCCAGCCTGCTGCGCCGCGACTCGGTACACGGCAAGTTCAATGGCACCATCACCATCGATGAAGCCAGCAGCACCCTGACTGCCAACGGCAACCTGATCCAGATCATCTACTCCAACGATCCGGCGTCCATCGACTACACCCAGTACGGCATCAAGAACGCCCTGCTGGTGGACAACACCGGCAAATGGCGTGATGCCGAAGGCCTCGGCCAGCACCTGAAGTGCCCGGGCGTCGACCGCGTCGTGCTGACCGCGCCGGGCAAGGGCGCGCTGAAGAACATCGTGCACGGCATCAACCACGGCGAAATCGCCGCGGACGACAAGATCATCTCCGCCGCGTCCTGCACCACCAACGCCATCGTGCCAGTGCTCAAGGCGGTCAATGACAAGTTCGGCATCGTCAACGGCCACGTCGAGACCGTTCACTCGTACACCAACGACCAGAACCTGATCGACAACTTCCACAAGGGCAGTCGTCGTGGTCGCAGTGCTGCGCTGAACATGGTGATCACCGAGACCGGCGCCGCCACCGCTGCCGCCAAGGCACTGCCGGTGCTGAAGGGCAAGCTGACCGGTAACGCCATTCGCGTACCGACGCCGAACGTGTCGATGGCCATCCTCAATCTGAACCTGGAGAAGGCCACCAGCCGCGAAGAGATCAACGAGTACCTGCGCCAGATGGCCATGCACTCGGACCTGCAGAAGCAGATCGATTTCGTCAGCTCGCAGGAAGTGGTGTCCACTGACTTCGTCGGCTCGCGTCATGCCGGTGTGGTCGATGCCGAGGCGACCATCGCCAACGATAACCGCGTCGTTCTGTACGTCTGGTACGACAACGAGTTCGGTTACAGCTGCCAGGTGGTGCGCGTGATGGAAGACATGGCCGGGGTCAACCCGCCTGCTTTCCCGCGCTAAGCGCCGGGGTGTGACAAGACGGGAGCTTCGGCTCCCGTTTTTTATGCGCGGCTGCCGCTGGCTGGTCGCTCGCGGCGCGTATTCGAGGGCGGGGCAGGTGGTGGAGCTTGGACGATGGTCGTATGTACATCGTCTGTCCGTTGCGTCTGGTTGATGCCTGGCGGCACGTGAAGTGTTGCTTGCTGTTACCGGAGGGTCAAAAAAAGCAAGCACTTGGGTGGCCAGTCCAGGGGGCCATCTTTATAATCGAGCAGATTTTTTACCCAGGACCGGCACCCTTATGCACCTCAGCGACATGCCGAGGTGGTTGATCCTATTGGGTCTGCGGGCGTTGCCCCCTGTCTTATAAAAAGCTTTCTAAATCAGTGGTTAGGCAAACCTATGATCAAACTAAAGCATGGGCTCGATTTGCCCATAACGGGTGCGCCGACACAGCGTATCGAGGCCGCAAGGCCCGTGCGCAGTGTCGCCGTCATCGGCTTCGACTATCACGGGATGAAGCCGACGATGGAAGTGCAGGTCGGTGACCGAGTCAAGCTCGGTCAGTTGCTGTTTACCGACAAGAAGACACCCGGCGTGCGTTACACCGCCCCCGCTGCTGGCGTTATCAGTGCCATTCACCGTGGCGAGAAGCGTGTCCTGCAATCGGTCGTCATCGATATCGACGGCGATGAGCAGGAAACCTTCGCCCAGTACGCTGCCGACCAGCTCGAAGCGCTGAGTGACGAGCAGGTTCGCGAGAACCTGCAGCAGTCCGGCCTGTGGACTGCGCTGCGTAGCCGTCCGTTCAGCAAGGTGCCGGCCCTGGATGCGCTGCCCAGCTCGATCTTCGTGACCGCTGTCGATACTCACCCGCTGGCCGCCGATCCTGCGGTGATCATTGGCGAATATGCCGCTGATTTCGAAAATGGCCTGAAGGTTCTCGCTAACCTGGCCAAGGTCTTCCTGTGCAAGGCCGATGGCGTCAGCCTGCCCGGCGAGAGCCTGGCCAAGGTGCAGAGCGAGGCCTTCGCCGGCCCGCACCCGGCCGGTCTGCCAGGTACCCACATTCATTTCCTCGACCCGGTCAGCGCCAGCAAGAGCGTCTGGCAGATCGGCTATCAGGACGTGATCTCCGTCGGCAAGCTGTTCACCACGGGTCAGCTGTTCGTCGAGCGCGTCGTCGCGCTGGGTGGTCCGGTCGCCGAGCAGCCGCGTCTGCTGCGTACCCGCCTGGGCGCCAGCCTGGAAGAGCTCACCGCTGGTGAACTCAAGCCCGGCTTCAACCGGGTGATTTCCGGCTCCGTGTTCGGTGGGCGTACCGCCCAGGGCGCGTTCGCCTTCCTCGGTCGCTACCACAACCAGGTGTCCTGCCTGGGCGAGGGCAATGACCGCGAGATGCTGCATTACCTGCGTGCCGGGGTGAACAAGCACTCGGTGCTGAACATCTTCGTTTCCAAGCTGGCCGGCGCCAAGCTGTTCAACTTCACCACCACCACCAATGGCAGCCCGCGCGCCATGGTACCGGTGGGCAACTACGAAGCCGTGATGCCGCTGGACATCCTGCCGACCCAGCTGCTGCGCTACCTGATCGTCGGTGATACCGAGATGGCGCAGAAGCTCGGCTGCCTCGAACTCGACGAAGAAGACCTGGCGCTGTGCACCTACGTGTGCGCCGGCAAGTATGAATATGGCCCGATCCTGCGGGACAACCTCGCCCGTATCGAGAAGGAGGGTTAATCCGTGGGTATTCGTGCATTCCTCGACAAGATCGAGCACAACTTCGAGAAGGGCGGCAAGTACGAGAAGTGGTACGCCCTCTACGAAGCCATCGACACCTTCTTCTACCGTCCTGGCAGCGTGACCAAGACCACCGCTCACGTGCGTGATGGCATCGACCTCAAGCGCATGATGATCACCGTGTGGCTGTGCACCTTCCCGGCCATGTTCTTCGGCATGTGGAACACCGGCTACCAGGCCAACCTGATCTTCGCCCAGAGCCCCGAGCTGCTGGCGGCCCAGGAAGGCTGGCGCTTCGCGCTGATCGGTTCGCTGGCCGGCTTCGATCCGGGCAGCCTGTGGGACAACTTCATCCAGGGCGCTGCCTACTTCCTGCCCGTCTACGCGGTGACCTTCATCGTCGGCGGTTTCTGGGAAGTGCTGTTCGCCTCGATCCGTCGTCACGAGGTCAACGAAGGCTTCTTCGTCACCTCCGTGCTGTTCGCCCTGATCCTGCCGCCTAGCATTCCGCTGTGGCAGGTCGCCCTGGGCATCAGCTTCGGCGTGGTGATCGGCAAGGAAGTGTTCGGCGGTACCGGCAAGAACTTCCTCAACCCGGCGCTGACCGGTCGTGCCTTCCTGTTCTTCGCCTACCCGGCGCAGATGTCGGGTGATGCGGTCTGGACCGCCGTCGACGGTTTCGCCGGCGCGACCTCGCTGAGCCTGGCGGCGTCCGGCGGCATCGAGAACGTGATCAACAACGGCATCACCTGGATGGACGCCTTCGTCGGCACCATTCACGGTTCGCTAGGCGAGACCAGCACCCTGGCCATCGCCATCGGCGGCCTGGTGCTGCTGCTGACCCGCATTGCTTCCTGGCGCATCGTCGTCGGCGTGATGCTGGGCATGATCGGTCTCAGCCTGCTGCTCAACCTGATTGGCTCGGACAGCAACCCGATGTTCGCCATGCCGTGGTACTGGCATCTGGTCGTCGGCGGCTTCGCCTTCGGCATGTTCTTCATGGCCACCGATCCGGTATCGGCGTCCATGACCAACACCGGCAAGTGGATCTTCGGTGCCCTGATCGGCGTGATGGTGGTGTTGATCCGTGTGGTCAACCCGGCCTTCCCCGAGGGCATGATGCTGGCGATCCTGTTCGCCAACCTGTTCGCACCGCTGATCGACCACTTCGTCGTTCAGGCCAATATCAAGCGGAGGCTGGCACGCAATGTCTAGTCAAAAAGAATCCACCGTCCGCACGCTGACGGTGGCCGTGCTGGTGTGCCTCGTGTGTTCGGTATTCGTTGCCGGCGCGGCCATCGCACTGAAGCCGACCCAGGTCGAGAACCGCCTGCTGGACAAGCAGCGCAGCATCCTGGCGATCGCCGGTCTGGCCCAGCCGGGCATGTCTTCGGCCCAGGTCAAGCAGGTGTTCGACGGTGCCATCACCGCCAAGCTGGTGGACCTGGAAACCGGCAAGTTCTCCGACGCCTTCGACCCGATCACCTTCGACCCGCTCAAGGCGGCCAAGGATCCCAAGCTGTCCACCGTGCTCAGCGGTAGCGAGGACATCGCCGGGATCAAGCGCCAGGAGCGTTACACCACCGTGTACATGGTGGAGAAGGATGGCCAGGTGGAAACCCTGATCCTGCCGGTGCGTGGCTACGGCCTGTGGTCGACCCTGCACGGCTTCATCGCGGTCAAGGGCGACCTCAACACCGTGGTCGGCATGGGCTTCTACCAGCACGGCGAGACGCCGGGCCTCGGTGGTGAAGTCGACAACCCGAAATGGAAAGGCCAGTGGCCGGGCAAGACCCTGTTCGACGAAGACGGCAAGCTCGCCGTGCAGGTCGTCAAGGGTGGTGTCGACCCGCAGAGCCCGCAAGCGACCCATCAGGTCGACGCGCTCGCCGGTGCCACGCTCACCAGCAACGGGGTGGATCATCTGCTGAAGTTCTGGCTCGGCCAGAACGGCTTCGGTCCGTTTATCGCTAACCTGCGCGCAGGGGAGGCCTGATCATGTCGCAGCCGACTATTAAAGAAGTCCTGCTCAACCCGATCTTCAACAACAACCCCATCGGTCTGCAGATCCTCGGGATCTGCTCGGCCCTGGCGGTCACGTCCAACCTGCAGACCGCGCTGGTGATGTCTGCCGCGCTGACCCTGGTCACGGCGTTCTCCAACCTGTTCATCTCGATGATCCGCAGCCAGATCCCCGGCTCGATCCGCATGATCGTGCAGATGGTGATCATTGCCTCCCTGGTGATCGTGGTCGATCAGGTGCTCAAGGCCTATGCCTTCAGCCTGTCCAAACAGCTGTCGGTGTTCGTCGGCCTGATCATCACCAACTGCATCGTGATGGGCCGTGCCGAAGCATTCGCCATGCAGAACCCGCCCGTGCTGTCGTTCTTCGACGGTATCGGTAACGGTCTGGGCTACAGCGCCATGCTGATCGCCCTGGGCGTGATCCGCGAGCTGTTCGGTGCCGGCAAGCTGATGGGCTACGAGATCCTTTCCGTGGTCAACGACGGTGGCTGGTATCAGCCCAACGGCATGCTGCTGCTGCCGCCTTCGGCGTTCTTCCTGATCGGCCTGTTCATCTGGGCCATTCGTAGCTGGAAGAAGGACCAGGTCGAGTCCAATGCCTACAAGATGGCGCCTCAGGTATCCAGCAAGGAGGCCTATTAATGGAACATTACATCAGCCTGTTCGTCCGTGCGGTGTTCGTCGAGAACATGGCGCTGGCGTTCTTCCTTGGCATGTGTACCTTCATCGCCATCTCCAAGAAGGTGGAAACCGCCATCGGCCTCGGCATCGCCGTGGTCGTGGTGCTGGGTATCACCATGCCGGTGAACAACCTGATCTACTCCAACATCCTCAAGGACGGTGCGCTGGCCTGGGCCGGTCTGCCTGACGTCGACCTGTCCTTCCTTGGCCTGCTGACCTTCATCGGCGTGATCGCGGCGATCGTGCAGATCCTGGAAATGACCCTGGATAAGTACGTGCCGTCGCTCTACAACGCCCTGGGGGTGTTCCTGCCGCTGATCACCGTGAACTGCGCCATCATGGGTGGCTCGCTGTTCATGGTCGAGCGTGACTACAACCTGGCCGAAAGCACCGTCTACGGTGTCGGTGCGGGCGTGTCCTGGGCGCTGGCCATCGCCGCGCTGGCGGGCATCCGCGAGAAGCTCAAGTACAGCGACGTACCGGCTGGCCTGCAGGGTCTGGGCATCACCTTCATCACCATCGGTCTGATGTCGCTGGGCTTCATGTCCTTCTCCGGCGTGCAGCTGTAAGGAAAGGATGAACAGATGAATTACGAAATCTTCCTCGCCATCGGCATGTTCACCGCCATCGTGCTCGCGCTGGTGCTGATCATCCTCGCCGCTCGCGCCAAGCTGGTGTCCAGCGGTGACGTGAGCATCGAGATCAACGGCGAAAAAACCATCGTGGTACCGGCCGGCGGCAAGCTGCTGCAGACCCTGGCCGACAACAACATCTTCCTGTCCTCCGCCTGCGGCGGCGGCGGCACCTGCGCGCAGTGCAAGTGCGTCGTCGAGTCCGGCGGCGGCGAGATGCTGTCCACCGAAGAGTCGCACTTCACCCGGCGCGAGGCCCGCGAGGGCTGGCGTCTGTCCTGCCAGACCCCGGTCAAGCAGGACATGAAGATCGAAGTCCCTGAAGAGGTCTTTGGCGTCAAGAAGTGGGAGTGCACCGTCGAGTCCAACCCCAACGTCGCCACCTTCATCAAGGAGCTGACGCTGAAACTGCCGGAAGGCGAGAACGTCGACTTCCGTGCCGGTGGTTACGTGCAGCTGGAATGCCCGCCGCACACCGTCAACTACAAGGACTTCGACATCCAGGAGGAGTACCGCGGCGACTGGGACAAGTTCAACCAGTGGAAGTACGTGTCCAAGGTCGACGAGACCGTGATCCGTGCCTATTCCATGGCCAACTACCCGGAAGAGCGCGGCCTGGTGAAGTTCAACATCCGTATCGCCTCGCCGCCCCCGGGCAAGGACGATCTGCCGCCGGGCAAGATGTCTTCCTACGTGTTCAGCCTCAAGCCGGGCGACAAGATCACCGTGTACGGACCTTTCGGTGAGTTCTTCGCCAAGGACACCGATGCCGAGATGGTCTTCATCGGTGGTGGTGCCGGCATGGCGCCGATGCGTTCGCACATCTTCGACCAGCTCAAGCGCCTGAAGTCCACGCGCAAGATCAGCTTCTGGTACGGTGCGCGCTCCATGCGCGAGTCCTTCTACAACGAAGAGTACGACCAGCTGCAGGCCGAGAACCCGAACTTCCAGTGGCACCTGGCGCTGTCCGATCCGCAGCCGGAAGACAACTGGACCGGCCTCACCGGCTTCATCCACAACGTGCTGTACGAGAACTACCTGAAGGACCACCCGGCTCCGGAAGACTGCGAGTTCTACATGTGCGGCCCACCCATGATGAACGCTGCGGTGATCAAGATGCTGACCGACCTGGGTGTCGAGCCGGAGAACATCCTCCTCGACGACTTCGGCGGCTAAGCATGAGGTCAGCTGTACTTCAGCCCGTTATCGCTGTCGCCTTGGCGGCAGCCCTAACGGGCTGCTTGCATTCTGAACGGATCGAAGAGTTCGGTGGCCCGACCATGGGCAGCACCTATTCGATCAAATACGTCCGTAGTGAAGGTGTCGCGCCACAAGCCGAACTCAAGGCCGCGACCGAGGCGATCCTCGCCGAGATCGACCTGCAGATGTCCACCTACCGTGACGACTCGCTGATCGAGCAGTTCAACCGTGCACCGGCCGGGGCCTGTCAGGCCATGCCGCAGGCTGTGCTGGACCTGGTGCGCGCTGGCGATCGCCTGCACGAAGAGAGCCAGGGCTATTTCGACCTGACCCTCGAACCGCTGCTCGACCTCTGGGGCTTCGGCCCGAGAGGGCAGGGCGAGGCCGTGCCGAGCGAGGAGAAGCTCGCCGAGGTGCGTCAGCGCGTCGGTCAGCAGCACCTGCGCATCGATGGCGAGCAGCTGTGCAAGGATGCCGACGTGCAGGTCGACTTCAACAGCATCGCCGCCGGCTATGCGGTCGAACGCATCGTCGCGCGCCTGCGCGAGCTGGGCGTCACCAGCTACCTGGTCGAAGCCACGGGTGAGCTCAAGGCGGCTGGCTTCAAGCCCGATGGCAGCCACTGGCGCATCGGCCTGGAGGCGCCGCGTGACGACAAGCGCGTGGCCCAGCGCGTGCTGCAACTCGATGGTTACGGTATCTCCACGTCGGGTGATTATCGCAACTACTTCGAGGAGAATGGGCAGCGCTACTCGCATACGCTCGATCCGCTCACCGGGCGCCCTGTCAGCCATACGCTGGCTGCGGTCACCGTGGCCGACCGATCGACCTTGCGCGCCGATGGCTTGTCTACCCTATTGATGGTGCTTGGGCCTGACGCCGGCATGGCGTTCGCCGAGCGCAACGGTATCGCGGCGTTTTTCGTGACGCGTGAGGGCGAGGGCTTCGTCACACATGGCACGGCCGCATTCGAGCAGCTATTCGCTGCAGGAGATGAGCAATGACGTTTCTGGTTGTATTTCTGACCATGGTTCTGGTCGTCGGCATGATGGCCGTCGGTGTGATCATGGGGCGCAAACCCATCGCCGGTTCCTGCGGCGGCATCGCCAACCTGGGCATCGAGAAAGAATGCTCGATCTGTGGTGGCAGCCGCGAGAAGTGCGAAGAGGTCAACCGCGACAAGGCCGATGCGCCGAACACCGACCTGGCTTACGACGCAAGCAAGCGTTGAGTCAGGCGGTATGGATTGACAGCCGGCAGCCGTTATCCACTGCCGGCCCCGCCGAGGGTGCGCCACAAGCGCTCCGGCCTGATCTGAAGGAGTAAACATGGCGGTCTACAACTACGATGTGGTGGTACTGGGCTCCGGGCCTGCGGGCGAGGGCGCGGCGATGAACGCGGCCAAGGCCGGGCGCAAGGTGGCCGTGGTGGACAACCGTCCGCTGGTCGGCGGCAACTGCACCCACCTGGGCACCATCCCGTCCAAGGCGCTGCGCCACTCGGTGCGGCAGATCATGCAGTTCAACACCAACCCGATGTTCCGCCAGATCGGTGAGCCGCGCTGGTTCTCCTTCCCTGACGTGCTGAAGAGCGCCGAGAAGGTCATCGCCAAGCAGGTCACCTCGCGCACCGGCTACTACGCACGCAACCGTATCGACACCTACTTCGGCACGGCCAGCTTCGCCGACGAGCAGACCATCGAGGTGGTATGCCTCAATGGCGTGGTGGAGAAACTGGTCGCCAAGCAGGTCGTCATCGCCACCGGGTCGCGTCCGTACCGCCCGGCGGACGTCGACTTCCGCCACCCGCGTATCTATGACAGCGACACCATCCTCAGCCTCGGGCATACCCCGCGCCGCCTGATCATCTACGGAGCCGGGGTGATCGGCTGCGAATACGCCTCGATCTTCAGTGGTCTGGGCGTGCTGGTCGACCTGATCGACAACCGCGACCAGCTGCTGAGCTTCCTCGACTCGGAAATCTCCGATGCGTTGAGCTATCACCTGCGCAACAACAACGTGCTGATTCGTCACAACGAGGAGTACGAGCGCATCGAGGGGCTGGAGAACGGCGTCATCCTGCACCTGAAGTCGGGCAAGAAGATCAAGGCCGATGCCCTGCTGTGGTGTAACGGCCGTACCGGCAATACCGATCAGCTGGGGCTGGAGAACATCGGCATCGGCGTCAACAGCCGTGGCCAGATCCAGGTCGACGAGTACTACCGCACCGAGGTGAGCAACATCTACGCCGCGGGCGACGTGATCGGCTGGCCGAGCCTGGCCAGTGCCGCCGCCGACCAGGGCCGTTCCGCCGCTGGCAGCATCGTCGACAATGGCAGCTGGCGTTTCGTCGACGACGTGCCGACCGGCATCTACACCATTCCGGAGATCAGCTCGATCGGCAAGAACGAGCGTGAACTGACCCAGGCCAAGGTGCCGTACGAAGTGGGCAAGGCCTTCTTCAAGGGCATGGCCCGTGCGCAGATCTCGGTCGAGCCGGTGGGCATGCTGAAGATTCTCTTCCACCGTGAAACCCTGGAAGTGCTGGGTGTGCACTGCTTCGGCTACCAGGCCTCGGAGATCGTCCACATCGGTCAGGCGATCATGAACCAGAAGGGTGAAGCCAACAGCATCAAGTACTTCATCAACACCACCTTCAACTACCCGACCATGGCCGAGGCCTATCGCGTCGCAGCGTTCGACGGCCTCAACCGGCTTTTTTGAGCGGCTCCGGCCGGCGGCCTGAGCCGGTCGGGGAGTCAGGCTGGGTAGTGGCTTCCGAGTGGCGCTGGCCGAATCGGGAGAGCTTCTAGCGTCTCAGGCGGCAGCAATGAAAAAACCGGCTCATGGGCCGGTTTTTTCATGTCGGTGTCGTTTGCGATACGAGCCTGCGTCACTCAGAGCAGCCGGCCAACTGTTCGACGATCAAGGCCAATGCTGCCTGAGGCGAGAGCTGGGCGGTATCGACAGTGAATGGCGAGGGTTGCCAGGGCTCATAGTCATGCTGGTCGACCGACTGCCAGGTGGGCGGCACAAGCCCCGGCACGTCGACGACTCGCGACTCTACCCGCTGGCGGTGCTGGGTTTTATCGGAGCAGACAATCTGCACGTTCAGCAAGCGGCTGCCGGCACTGGCTGCAGTTGTGCTCCAGGCCGCGCGGCTTTCCTGCACCGGATTGACGCAGTCGACGACTACCCGGCGACCACTGTTCAGATTGTCCAGGGCGATGGCATTGGCGACCGCATAGCCACTGCTGCCGATATCCGTACCCGTTGCCTGGCTGTTGCGAAGTGCCTGCTCGATACTGTCGATGCGCAGGTAAACAGCGCCCAGGCTGGCCGCCAGCGCCCTCGCGAGGGTGGTCTTGCCGGTGCCTGGAAGGCCGCTGAAAACGATCAACATCACTCAGCAGCGCAGCGTCTGTACCGCCAGTTCCGGGAAGTCGGTGATGATGCTGTCGGCGCCGAAGTCGGCGAGGCGGCGCATCAGGGCGGCTTCATTGACCGTCCACACCGACACGTGCAGGCCCTGCTTCTGCGCCTTGAGCAGGCGCTCCGGGGTGCACAGCGTCCAGTTCAGGGCCAGCAGGTGGCAGTCGTAGTGCGCCGCCACCTTGAGTGGGTCGAGCCAGGCGTACTCGGCGACAAGGCCCACCTGCAGGTGCGGAGTCAGCTCGCGAGCGGCCTTGAGCACTTCGCGCGAGCTGGAGGTGATGGTGATGCGCTCACGCAGGCCGAAGCGTTCGGCGAGTTCGGCGATGGCCAGTACGGTGCGTGCCGAGCGTACTTTCGAGGCGCTTTTCACCTCCAGCTGCCAGTGTTCGAACGGGCATTGCTCGAACAGCTCCGCCAGGCGCGGAATCGGGCAGGGGCGCACCCAGCCCGGGCCGCCCTTGCGCGCATCGTACTTCACCAGTTCGGCGGCATCGTGCTCGACCACCTTGCCGCGCAGGCCCGTGGTGCGCTTGAGGGTCGGGTCGTGGATCACCATCAGCTCGCCGTCGCGTGACAGGTGCAGATCCAGTTCGCAACGGCTGACGCCATGCTCCAGGCAGCGCTGGAAGCTGGCGAGGGTGTTTTCCGGGGCTTCGCCCTTGGCGCCGCGATGGCCGTAGATGAGAGTCACTGTTGCTCCTTGGCAGTGTCAGGGGAGCGCGGCTGGTGATGGCGCACGCTGTCGATCACGTGATCGTATTCGAAATAGACACTGAAATCGCGGTAATCCCAGCGTGTGATGGGCGGCTGGCCGACGGGCCTGTGCTCCTCGTCCGCGAGGCCGAAGCGTTCCAGTACCGAGCGCTTGGACTCGCCCAGCTTGGGCAGGTTGCGGGCGTCGATGTCGCTGCCCTGGCTGCCGACGGGAATGGCCAGGGTTTCGGCGTGAAGGGTAACGGGGGCGAGCAGGGCGATCAGCAGGGCAAAACGGTACATAGGGATTCCTTGGCGGCGTTCATTCGCGGGCCTGGCGACGTTCCAGAGCCTGTTTCTGCAGGATATGCCGAGCCAGCAACTGGCGCTGTGCGTCGGTCAACGCTTCGAACTCCGTGCCGATCTCGTACTGGCCATTGGCGCGCTGGCTGCAGTGCACGACCTGGGCCCGCAGCAACAGGCCGAGGGCCTGGGGCATCAGCACCATCTTGATCGCCAGGTGACTGCCCGGCGCGACGGCCTGGGCATGGTTGAAGCTGATGCCACCCTCGGACAACGACACCTGGCGGGGCGCGCCGATATCGCGCAGCAGGCTTTGCGCCACGGCCTGGCCGAGCAGGTCGATGCGCTTGTTGATCACCTTCAGGTAGTTGGCCAGGGTGCGGTCGCGCTCGCTGATGTGACGCAGCAGGTGCTGGGACTCGAAGTCCATCAGGTGCAGGTCGCTGAGCAGGTTGAACAGCGGCGACGGATCGTGAAGTTCGTCGCTGGCCTGGGCTTCGGCGCCTGCCAGCAGGGTGAATTCCAGTGCGATCGTATCTTCGATGCGATAGTATTCGCGGCGATCATCTACATCGTTTGTCGACATGGCGAACCCATGAAAGCAGTGGTGGTCGAAGACCCTGTTGAAAGTCTCGCGAGCTGGATGCATGCAAGGCGAGAGTCGCCGAGGTCGTGCCGTTTACCTGGGTAAACCGGCGCCCCGAGTCGACTTCAACGCAGCAGGCTCGTTGCGCAGCGGACTTTGACTTGTTTCTGAGTGTAAGGCCGCTGATCAGGCCCCGCCACAAGGACGTTTTTCTTTCTCCCGAATCTCTCCGACATGTTCAGACCTCTGTTCGTATTCATCGGTACGCGTTACACGCGGGCCAAGCGACGCAACCACTTCGTCTCCTTCATCTCCCTGACGTCCATGCTCGGCCTCACCCTCGGGGTGATGGTGATGATCCTGGTGCTGTCGGTGATGAATGGCTTCGACCACGAGATGCGCACGCGCGTACTCGGCATGATTCCTCATGCCACCATCGAGTCGGCGACGCCGGTCAGCGACTGGCAGGCCCTGGCGAGCCAGGTCAAGCAGCATCCGCGGGTCGAGGCGCTGGCGCCTTTCACCCAGATGCAGGGCCTGCTGACGCATGACGGCAAGGTGCAGAAGGTGCTGATCAATGCCATCGACCCCGAGCAGGAACGCAAGGTGTCGATCATCGACGGCTTCTTCCAGCAGGGTAGCCTGGACAGCCTGCGCCCCGGCGATTTCGCCATGGTCATCGGCGACAAGGCGGCGGCCAAGCTGGGGGTGAAGCTGGGTGACAAGATCACCTTCGTCGCGCCCGAGGTGACGGTCACGCCGGCCGGCATGTTCCCGCGCCTGAAGCGCTTCACCATCACCGGTATCTTCCATGTCGGCGCCGGCGAGATCGACGGCGCGCTGGCGCTGGCCAACATCAGTGACCTGGCCCGCCTGCACCGCTGGCAGCCCGGCCAGGTGCAGGGTCTGCGCCTGAAATTCGATGATCTGTTCCAGGCGCCACGCAGCGCCTGGGAGATCGCCCAGACCCTCGACGGCGATTTCTATGCACGCGACTGGACCCGCACCCACGGCAACCTCTACCAGGCGATCCGCATGGAGAAGACCATGATCGGCCTGTTGTTGCTGCTGATCGTCGCGGTGGCCGCGTTCAACATCATCTCCACCCTGGTGATGGTGGTGAGCGACAAGAAGGCCGACATCGCCATCCTGCGCACCCTCGGTGCCACGCCACGGCAGATCATGGCCATCTTCATGGTCCAGGGCACGGTCATCGGCGTGGTCGGCACCCTCATCGGTGCGCTGCTGGGCATCGTCGCCGCGCTGAATGTCAGCAGCCTGATCGCTGCCATCGAGAAGCTGCTGGGCATCAAGTTTCTCAATGCCGATGTCTATTTCATCGATTACCTGCCTTCGCAGCTGCAGAGCGCCGACGTGGTCATGGTCTGTGCCGCGGCGCTGCTGCTGAGTTTCTTCGCCACCCTGTATCCGGCCTGGCGCGCCGCGCGCACCCAGCCCGCCGAGGCCCTGCGTTATGAGTGAATCCATGAGTCAGAACGCCATGAAACAGCAAAATGCCGTGCTCAGCTGCCGCAACCTGAGCAAGCGCTACGACGAGGGCCCCGAGTCGGTGGTCGTGCTCGATGGTCTGGAGCTGGAACTGCTGGCCGGCGAACGCGTCGCCATCGTCGGCAGCTCCGGTTCGGGCAAGAGCACCCTGCTGAACATGCTCGGTGGCCTGGATACGCCGAGCGAGGGCAGCGTCTGGCTGGCCGGCGAGCAGCTGTCGGCATTGAGCGAGACGGCACGCGGCCTGCTGCGCAATCGCGCCCTGGGCTTTGTCTACCAGTTCCACCACCTGCTGGCGGAGTTCACCGCACTGGAGAACGCCTGCATGCCGCTGCTGATTGGCAAGACGCCGATCGCCGAGGCGCGTGAGCGTGCCACCCAGCTGCTCGAACGCGTCGGTCTGGGCCATCGCCTCAATCACAAGCCGGCCGAACTGTCCGGCGGCGAGCGCCAGCGTGTGGCGATTGCCCGCGCGCTGGTCAACCGTCCGGGCCTGGTGCTGCTCGACGAGCCCACCGGCAACCTCGACCAGCACACCGCCGAAGGTATCCAGGAGCTGATGCGCGAGCTGAGCCGCGACTCCAACACCGCGTTCCTGGTGGTGACCCACGACATGCAGCTGGCCCGGCAGATGGATCGCGTGCTGAGCCTGCAGGACGGCAAACTGGTGAGCATCTGATGTTTCGTCCGCTGAGTATCTTCATCGGCGCTCGCTACACACGGGCCAAGCGCCGCAATCATTTCATCTCCTTCATTTCGCTGACCTCGATGATCGGCCTGGGCCTGGGTGTCCTGGCGATGATCGTGGTGCTCTCGGTGATGAACGGCTTCCAGCGGGAAATGAGCTCGCGCATCCTCGGCATGGTGCCGCACGCGATGCTCTACGGTGAGCAGCCGGTGGCCGACTGGCAGGCGCTGGCGGACAAGGCCATGGCCAATCCGCAGGTGCTGGCTGCTGCGCCCTATGCCGAGCTGGAGGGCATGCTCTCGCACCGCGGGGTGATGCAGCCGATCCAGATTCACGGCATCGATCCGGCGCAGGAGGGCAAGGTGTCGATCCTGCCCGGCCACATCCGCCAGGGCAGCCTGAACAACCTGCAGCCCGGCGAGTTCGGCGTGGTGATCGGTGATATCACCGCGCGCCGTTTCGGCTTGCAGGTCGGTGACAAGCTGACGCTGATCATTCCCGAGCTGAGCAGCGCACCGGGTGGTGTCACGCCGCGCATGCAGCGTCTGAACGTGGCGGCGATCTTCAAGGTCGGCGCCGAGCTGGACAGCTCGCTGGCGCTGATCAACGTCGCCGATGCCGCCAGCATGCAGCGCCTGCCGGAGGGCACGGTGCCGGGTATCCGCCTGGCGCTGAAGGACCTCTACCAGGCGCCGCAGGTGTCCAAGGCACTGGTGGCCGAGCTGGGCAGTGGCTACCGCGCCGATGACTGGACCCACACGCAGGGCAGCCTGTTCAGCGCGATGAAGATGGAGAAGACCATGATCGGCCTGCTGTTGCTGCTGATCGTCGCCGTGGCGGCGTTCAACATCATCGCCACGCTGATCATGGTGGTCGCCGACAAGGGCGGCGATATCGCCATCCTGCGTACGCTGGGCGCCACGCCACGGCAGATCATGGCGATCTTCATGGTGCAGGGTTCGGTGATCGGCCTGGTCGGCACCCTGTTCGGCACCGTGTTCGGCGTGCTGGCCGCACTGAACGTCAGTGCGCTGGTGGCCTGGCTGGAATCCTTCGCCGGGCAGCAGGTGCTGAGTTCCGACGTGTATTTCATCAGCAGCCTGCCTTCGGAGTTGCAGTGGCTGGACGTGGCGCTGATCTGTTCCGCTGCGCTGCTGCTCAGCTTCCTTGCCACGCTCTATCCCTCCTGGCGCGCCGCCCAGGTGCAGCCGGCCGAAGCCCTGCGCTACGAGTGAGGCCGTCTCACCACCAACCAGCCAGGTGCAGCGCCAGCACGGCGAAGGCGACGGCGAACAGGTAGCGCAGCGTGCGCAGCACCGCCGGGCGCTGCAGCAGATGCTGGCGCAGCGCTGCGGCGAACAGCCCGTAGACGCTGAATACGGCGAAGGTCACTGCCATGAACAGCCCGCTGAGTGTCAGCAGGTGCTGCATGGCATGCGCCTGGCCAGGCTCGAGGAACTGCGGCAGGAAGGCCAGGAAGAAGATCGACAGCTTGGGGTTGAGCAGATTGAGCGCGACGCCCGAGCGTATCAGCGTGGTGTTCGAACGTGCGCCCTGATGCGCCTGCAGCTGCAGCGGACCCTGTTCACGCAACATGCCCCAGGCCATCCACAACAGGTAGAGCGCGCCGCCGTAGCTGAGTGCTTGCAGCGCCAGGGGGCTGGCGTAGAGCAGGGCGGCCAGCCCGCTGACGGCGGCCAAGGCATGTGGCGCGCAGCCCAGGGTGCAGCCGAAGGCCGCTACCAGGCTGGCGCGCCAGCCCTGTGCCAGGCCGGCGGCGATGGTGTAGACCACGCCGGTGCCTGGCGAGGCCACCACCAGCAGCGAGGTGAGAAGAAATTCGAGGCTCATGCCGTCGGCCCTCCCTGGTCGTTCGGGCCTGTGTTGCGATCGTGCCTGTGCATGGGGCTTTCCCTGTGACGAGTGAGCCCGCAGTCTGTCGAGTCGTGTTCCGGACGATCTTGAACGAAATTGCAGAGGGCTCAGCGTCCCGGGCGGGCGTACAGTCCTGGGGTGAAGCCGAAGCAGCGCACGAAGTGGCGGCTCATGTGGCTCTGGTCGGCAAAGCCCGCAGTGGCTGCCGCCTCGGCCAGGGGCAGGCCGGCGGCCACCAGCTGGCGCGCCTTGAGCAGGCGTCGTTGCAGCAGGTAGGCGTGGGGCGTCAGCCCAGTCAGGCGGGAGAAGGCGCGCACCAGCTGGAAGCGGCTGAGCTGCGCCTGTTCCGCCAGCAGCGCCAGCGTCAGGGGTGCCATGGGGTCGTCGTCGATCAGCGTCTTGGCTCGGCTGGCACCGTTTCCGGCGGCCAGAGGCTTGCCCGGACGCTGTTCCAGAAGGTGCGCGAGCAGCACCGGCAGGGTCTGCTCGCCGGCCAGTTGCGCCGCTGGCATGCCAGGCTGGGCGATGGCCCGGTACAGCGCCGCGAAGGCATGGCTGGCCTGGCGCTTGCGCAGCACCGGATAGGCCAGTTCGCTGGGCGTCGGGCCGCCGTCACTGGCCATGTCGGCGAAGGCCTGGGTGATCCGCTCGGGTTCGAAGTACAGCATCCGCCAGCGCCGGGCGTTGCCACCCAGTGGTGCGCCATCGTGGACTTCACCGGGGTTGAGCGAGATCAGGTCGCCGGCTTGCGCCTGTACCTGGCCCCGGCCGCTGGCCGAGCGCTGGGCGCCCTGGAGGATCTGGCCGATGCCGAACTGTTCGTGGATATGGCGTGCGAAGCTGCGGTCGGAGTCGGCCTCGACGATCTCCACGCCCAACCCGCTCAGACGTCGTATGCGAAAGCCCGGCTCGTTCATGCGTATCCGTCTCCTGGCGCCGAGGCGCGCCTGGTTGAGGTTACTGCTGCTGGCGGCGACGTTCCTGGCGCTTGCGCCAGCTGCGCTGCACCCACCAGCGCCAGTACGCCATGGTCAGCAGGTAACCGAGCACGGCGAGGATCAGGCCCGCCACGAAGGAGCCCAGCAGCAACGGTTTCCACAGCATCGACAGCTCGGCGGTGATCCACTCCAGGCTGAGGTGGCTGGGCATGCGCACGGCGGGTGAGTTGCTCAGCCAGGCGCCAAACTTGTAGGTGCAGTAGAACACCGGCGGCATGGTGATCGGGTTGGTCAGCCAGACCAGGCCGATGGAAATGGGCAGGTTCGCCCGCAGAGGAATCGCCACCGCAGCGGCGGCCAGCATCTGCATGGGCATGGGGATCATCGCCCAGAACAGGCCGATGGCCATGCCACGGGCGACCGAATGGCGGTTGAGGTGCCAGAGATTGGGGTCGTGGATGAGCTTGCCGAGAAAGCGCAGGGACTTGTTACCCTTGATACTGTCGGGGTTGGGCAAGTAGCGCTTGAATAAACGACGCGGCATGAAGAGTCTCTGGGCAGGCAAAAGCGCCGATATTATGCACGGATTCGTCATCGTCAGCGTTTCCATATTGTGACCTAAGTTGAGCGCCGGATGCGCTCGGCTGAGCTCGACGAGCAGGGAGGCTCGATGCGTACAGGGATGTTGGCGCTGGCCCTGGGTTTGCTGGCGTTGCGCTTTCTGCCGGGCCTGCCGTCCGCCGCGGTGCTGCTGCTCATGGCCGCTTGCGCGCTCGCTCTGCTGTTCTCGCGGGGCTACCCCCTGGGCTTCTTCCTGCTGGGGCTGGCCTGGGCCTGCGGCTCTGCGCAATGGGCACTGGATGATCGCCTGGACGTGGCGCTGGATGGGCGCACCCTGTGGCTGGAAGGGCAGGTGGTCGGCTTGCCGGAAGCGGCCGACGGTGTGCTTCGCTTCCAGTTGCAGGACGCCCGTTCACGGCGTGCCGAACTGTCCGCCAGGATGCGCCTGGCCTGGTACGGCGGGCCACCAGTGCTGGCCGGCGAGCGTTGGCGTCTGGCAGTCAATCTCAAGCGTCCCCATGGCCTGGTCAATCCGCAGCGTTTCGATTACGAAGCCTGGCTGCTGGCCCAGCGCATCGGCGCCACGGGGACGATCAAGGCGGGTGAGCGCCTGGCCCCGGCCACTGGCCTGGGCGGCTGGCGCGACGCCCTGCGCCAGCGCCTGCTGGCGGTGCCCGCCTGGGGACGGCAGGGCGGCATTGCCGCACTGGTGCTCGGCGATGGCTCCGGCCTGACGGCGGAGGACTGGCGTCTGTTGCAGCACACCGGCACCGTCCACCTGATGGTCATCTCCGGGCAGCACATCGCCCTGCTGTCCGGTTTCCTCTACGGACTGGCGGCGCTGCTGGCCAGGCTCGGTGCCTGGCCGCAGCGCCTGCCGTGGTTGCCTTGCGCCTGCGCGCTGGCCCTGGGCGGCGCGCTGGTCTATGGCCTGCTGGCCGGGTTCGAGGTGCCGGTGCGCAGGGCCTGCGTGATGGTTGCCCTGGTGCTGTTGTGGCGCCTGCGCTTTCGTCACCTGGGCGCTGCCTGGCCGCTGTTGGCGGCCCTGCTGGTGGTGTTGTTGCTGGAGCCGCTGGCGTCCCAGCAGCCGGGCTTCTGGCTGTCGTTCTCGGCGGTCGCCGTGCTTGCGCTGGCCTTTGCCGGGCGGCTGGGTGCCTGGGGCTGGTGGCGCGGGCTGACACGTGCGCAATGGACCACGGCGATCGGCCTGTTGCCGATGATGTTGATCCTCGGGCTGCCGGTCAGCAGCAGCGGGCCCCTGGCCAATCTGCTCGCCGTGCCCTGGGTAGGGCTGGTGGTGGTGCCGCTGGCGCTGTTCGGTACGCTGCTGTTGCCGGTGCCTCTGCTCGGCGAGGGCTTGCTGTGGCTGGCCGGCGGGGCATTGCAGTTGCTCTTCGCGCTGCTCGGCCTGATCGCCGGCTGGTTGCCCGCCTGGTTGCCCAGCGAGTTGCCGTGGTGGGTCTGGTCGTTGGCGGCGCTGGGGGCCGCGTTGCTGTTGCTGCCTGCCGGTGTGCCGCTGCGCTTGCCGGGGCTGGCGCTGCTGCTGCCCGCGCTGCTGGTACCGGCGCAAGGACCCGAGGACGGGCAGGCCGATGTCTGGGTCCTGGATGTCGGCCAGGGCTTGTCGGTTCTGGTGCGGACCCGCGAGCACAGCCTGCTGTACGACGCCGGGCCGCGCTTCGGCGACTTCGACAGCGGCGAACGTATCGTCCTGCCGTCGCTGCGCGCGCTGAACCTCCGGCGGCTCGACCTGCTGCTGGTCAGCCACGCCGACAACGATCATGCCGGTGGGGCGGCGGCCGTGGCGGCTGGCATGCCGGTGGCGCGGGTCATCAGTGGCGAGCCGGCGCGTCTCGCGCGAAGCCTGGCTGCCGAGGCCTGCGAGTCCGGGCACAGCTGGCAGTGGGATGGCGTGACCTTCAGGTTGTGGCAATGGCCGCAGGCGGCGCCAGGCAACCCGCGTTCCTGCGTCTTGCAGGTGGAGGCCGAGGGGGAGCGCTTGCTGTTGACCGGCGACATCGATGCCGCGGCCGAACAGGCGCTGGTGCAATCGGGCTTCCCGCTGGCGTCGCACTGGCTGCTGGCTCCGCATCACGGCAGCCGCAGTTCTTCCAGCCAGCCCTTCATCGACGCGGTCGGGCCGCAGCACGTGCTGATCACGCGCAGCCGGCACAATGCTTTCGGCCATCCGCACCCGCAGGTGCTGGCGCGTTACCAGGCGGCGGGCGTGGCGGTGCATGACACCGCGTATGCCGGCGCGCTGCATCTGCGCCTGGGCAAGTGGCTCGCACCGCGCGGGTTGCGAAGCGAGGCACGCTTCTGGCGGGAAAAATGAGAACGGCGGCGGTCGGCGGGTGGCCCACCCTATGCTAGAGTGGCGCCACTTTTTCGAGGGGGAATCTCTACCGTGTGGGAACTGGTCAAAGCTGGCGGCTGGATGATGCTGCCGATCATTCTCTGTTCCATCGCTGCTGCCGGTATCGTTGCCGAGCGCCTGTGGACCCTGCGGCCCGCCCGCGTCACGCCGGCCAATCTGCTGGCCCAGGTATGGCGCTGGATCAAGGACAAGAAACTGAACAACCAGAAGCTCAAGGAGCTGCGTGAGCATTCGCCGCTCGGGCAGATCCTGGCCGCTGGCCTGGCCAACTCCAAGCATGGTCGCGAGATCATGAAAGAGTGCATCGAAGAGGCCGCCGCCCGCGTCATTCATGATCTGGAGCGCTACCTCAACGCCCTCGGCACCATCGCCGGCATCGCACCGTTGCTCGGCTTGCTCGGTACCGTGCTGGGCATGATCGAAATCTTCAGCTCCTTCATGGGCGCGGGTATGGCCAATGCGCCGATGCTCGCCGGCGGTATCTCCAAGGCGCTGATCACCACTGCGGCAGGCCTGATCGTGGCGATCCCGGCGCTGTTCTTCCACCGCTACCTGCAACGTCGTGTCGACGAGCTGGTGGTGGGCATGGAGCAGGAGGCGATCAAGCTGGTGGAGATGGTGCAAGGTGACCGTGACGTCGACCTGGGCGAGGGCAAGGCGTGAAATTCCGGCGCAAACCGCGGGAGAACGTCGAGATCAACCTGGCCTCGTTGATCGACGTGGTGTTCATCCTGCTGCTGTTCTTCGTGGTCACCACCACCTTCACCCGTGAGACCCAGCTCAAGGTCGACCTGCCCGAGGCGGTCAGTGGCACGCCACCGGAGCAGACCGAGCTCAAGCAGGTCGAAGTGCTGATCGCTGCCGACGGCGCCTACTCGGTGAACGGCAAGGCCCTGCTGGAAAGCAACCTGAGCAACCTGATGGCGGCGCTGCAGAAAGAGTCCGATGGTGACAACAGCCTGCCGCTGATCATCAGCGCCGATGGCAAGACCCCGCATCAGGCGGTGATCACGGCCATGGATGCCGCAGGCAAGCTGGGCTTCGCACACCTGCGCATGACCACGGTGGAAGCACAGGAAGCGCCCTGATTGAGCGCCGCCGATCGCTTGCTCGAGGCCTGGTACCGCGGCCACCCGGCGCTGGTGCTGCTGCGCCCGCTGGAGTGGCTGTACCGCCGCGTGGTGCAGGGCAAGCGCGCGCGTTTCCTGGCGGGCGAGGGTGACATCTACCGCGCCCCCGTGCCGGTGCTGGTGGTGGGCAACGTCACCGTCGGCGGCACCGGCAAGACCCCGCTGATCCTCTTTCTCATCGAACATTGCCGGGCTCGCGGTCTCAGGGTCGGCGTGGTCAGCCGTGGCTATGGCGCCACGCCGCCGAGCCTGCCCTGGCGTGTGCGTGCCGAGCAGCCTGCGGCGCAGGCTGGTGACGAGCCGCTGTTGATCGTGCAGCGCACGGATGTGCCGCTGATGATCGACCCGGACCGCAGTCGCGCCGTGCGGGCGCTGCTGGCCGAGGAGCCGCTGGACCTGATCCTCTGCGACGACGGCCTGCAGCACTATCGCCTGGCGCGCGACCTGGAACTGGTGCTGATCGATGCCGCGCGCGGCCTGGGCAATCGCCGCTGCCTGCCGGCGGGGCCGCTGCGCGAGCCTGCCGAGCGTCTGCAGGCGGTCGATGCGGTGCTGTACAACGGCGCCGAGGCGGATCGCGCCGACGGTTACGCCTTCCAGCTGCAGCCCAGTGCGCTGGTCAACCTGGCCAGCGGCGAGCGCGTCGCTCTCGAGCATTTTTCGGCAGGGCAGGCGGTGCATGCAGTGGCCGGCATCGGTAATCCGCAGCGTTTCTTCAACACCCTCGAAGCGCTAAACTGGCGGCCGGTTCCGCACCCCTTCGCCGACCATGCCCAGTACGATCTGGCGCAGCTCAGCTTCGAGCCATCGCTGCCGCTGCTGATGACGGAGAAGGATGCGGTGAAATGCCGGGCCTTCGCCGCCGCCGACTGGTGGTATCTGGCTGTCGATGCCGTGCCCACGCAGGCCTTCGTCGACTGGCTGGATGCGGAGCTGACCCGTCTCATACCGGGGTCTTCGTAACCCCATCCAAGGACTGCGTCATGGACCTCAAACTGCTCGACATCCTCGCCTGCCCGATCTGCAAGGGCCCGCTGCAGCTCTCCGAAGACAAGACCGAACTGATCAGCAAGGGCGCCGGCGTGGCCTACCCGATTCGCGACGGCATTCCGGTGATGCTGGAGAGCGAAGCCCGTACCCTGACCACTGACGAGCGTCTGGACAAGTAAATGAGCGCTGCCTTCACTGTCGTCATTCCCGCCCGTTACGCCTCCACCCGCCTGCCAGGCAAGCCGCTGCAGGACATCGCCGGCAAGCCCATGGTCCAGCATGTCTGGGAGCAGGCGCGGAAGAGTTCGGCCAGCCGGGTGGTGATCGCCACCGACGACGCCCGCATCGTCGAGGCCTGTACCGCGTTCGGCGCCGAGGTGCTGCTGACCCGCGAGGATCACAACTCCGGCACCGACCGCCTGGCCGAGGTCGCCACCCAGCTCGGATTGTCCGCCGATGCCATCGTGGTCAACGTGCAGGGCGACGAACCGCTGATTCCGCCGCTGATCATCGATCAGGTGGCGGCCAACCTGGCGGCCAATCCGCAGGCCGGCATCGCCACGCTGGCGGAGCCGATCGAGGACGTCTTGGCGCTGTTCAACCCCAACGTGGTCAAGGTGGTGGCCGACAAGAACGGCCTGGCCCTGACCTTCAGTCGTGCGCCGCTGGCCTGGGCGCGCGATGCCTTCGCCAAGGACCGCGACGTGCTGCCGCAAGGCGTGCCGTACCGCCGCCACATCGGTATCTACGCCTACCGTGCCGGTTTCCTGCATGACTTCGTCGCCTGGGGCCCGTGCTGGCTGGAAGACACCGAGTGCCTGGAGCAGCTGCGCGCGCTCTACAACGGTGTGCGCATCCATGTCGCCGACGCCCTGGAAGCGCCGGCCGCCGGCGTGGATACCGCCGAAGACCTGGAACGGGTTCGTCACCTGCTGGGGGCCTGATGAAGGTTCTCTTCGTTTGCCTGGGCAACATCTGCCGCTCGCCCACCGCCGAAGGCGTCTTCCGTCACAAGCTGCGCGCAGCCGGTCTGGAAGGGCAGGTGCAGGTGGATTCCGCCGGCACCGGTGACTGGCACGTGGGCAAGGCGCCGGACAGCCGCACCCGCCAGGCGGCGCAGCGCCGTGGCTATGACCTGTCGGCGCAACGTGCACGCCAGGTCGAGGCCGCGGACTTCCAGCGCTTCGACCTGATCCTGGCCATGGACCAGAGCAACCTGCGCAATCTGCAGGCGCTGCGTCCGGCCGGCGCCCGTGCCGACCTCGATCTGTACCTGCGTCGTTTCGACCTGGCCCTGGACGAGGTGCCGGACCCGTACTACGGCGGTGAGGATGGCTTCGAGCAGGTGCTGGACCTGATCGAGCAGGCCAGCGATGCATTGCTGATCGAGATCAAGGGGCGCCTGTGACACTCAACCTGCAGAGCGACATGTCGCTCAAGCCGTTCAACAGTTTCGGCGTCGATGTGCGTGCGCGGCTGTTCGCCGAGGCGCATGACGATGCCGAGGTGCGCGAGGCGCTGAGCCTGGCCGAACAACGGGGCCTGCCCCTGCTGGTGGTCGGCGGTGGCAGCAACCTGCTGCTGACGGGCGATGTCGAGGCGCTGGTGCTGCGCATGGCCAGTCGTGGCCTGCGGGTTCTCGACGATGCTGGCGAGCAGGTGCTGGTCGAGGCCGAGGCCGGCGAACCCTGGCATCCGTTCGTGCAGTGGAGCCTGGCGCAGGGCTTCAGTGGCCTGGAGAACCTCAGTCTGATTCCCGGCACCGTCGGTGCTGCGCCGATGCAGAACATCGGTGCCTATGGCGTGGAGGTCAAGGACCTGTTCGCCGGGCTGACCGCGCTGGATCGCCACAGCGGCGAGCTGCGCGAGTTCGCGCTGGAGGAGTGTGCCTTTGCCTACCGCGACAGCCTGTTCAAGCGTGAGGCCGGGCGCTGGTTGATCCTGCGCGTGCGTTTTCGCCTGGCTCGCCAGGCCGCGCTGCGTCTGGACTATGGCCCGGTGCGCCAGCGCCTGGTCGAAATGGGGATCGAGGCGCCGACGGCGAGCGATGTCAGTCGGGCGATCTGCGCCATTCGCAGCGAGAAACTGCCGGACCCGGCCGAGCTGGGCAACGCCGGCAGCTTCTTCAAGAACCCGGTGGTGTCGTTCGAGCTGGCCGAGCGCATTCGTGCGCAGCACGCCGATCTGGTCAGCTATCCGGCGGGCGATGGCCTGGTCAAGCTGGCGGCCGGCTGGCTGATCGAGCGGGCAGGGTGGAAGGGCTTTCGCGACGGCGATGCCGCAGTGCATCGTCTGCAGGCGCTGGTGCTGGTCAACCATGGCCACGCCACGGGTGCGCAACTGCTGGCCCTGGCGCAGCGCATCCAGGGCGATGTGCTGGCGCGATTCGGCGTCGATCTGGAAATCGAACCCAACGTTCTCTGATGCGCTCCGGGAGCACGCGCTGCTCCAGGCACTTCACTCGCGGTGACGGAAAGCGGACATGAAAAAGGGGATGCCTAGGCATCCCCTTTTTGCGTACCGCCGGAGGATCAAACCTGAGGTTTGATCTCCTCCTTCTCGGCGGCCGCTTCTTCTTCCGGCTGTGCCTGTTCTACCGCTTCGCTCGCAACCTGCTCGCTGGCAGCAGGGGCTGCTTCAGCGCTCGGCTCGACGGCAGGGGCTGCCTCTTCGCTTTCGCTTGCAGTGGCGCTCGGCTCTTCAACCGGGGCGCTTTCCGCGACTACCGGCTCGTTCTGCTCGGCCGGTGCGGCGGCGGCAGCTTCGGCGGCTTCACGGGCCAGGCGCTCGGCTTCGCGCTGACGACGACGCACTTCGCGCGGGTCGTTCGAGGCACGGCCGGTGGCATTGGCCGGGACTGCTTCCGCTGCCGGAGCGACTTCTTCGGCTACTGCCGGAGCAGGTTCCTGGGCGGCTTCGACGACCGGCTCGGGCTGTGCAACCGGCTCGACAGCAGGTGCTTCGACGGCTGCCGGCTCTTCGGCTGCAGCAGCAGGGGCTGCCTCGACCGCCGGTTCGGCGACCACAGCGCTCTCGACCACGTCGCTCACTGGGGCTTCGGCTGGCGCCTCGACCGGCTGTGCGGCAGGCGCTTCAGCCTCGACGGCCTCGACTGCTGGCGCTTCAGTGGCCGGCGCTTCGCTGGCGATGGCTTCGCTGCTGTCGACGCTTTCTGCAACGACCGCAGCAGCAGTGGCGACTGCGACCGGGGTGGCGGCCTGGGCGTCGTTGCCAGCGGCTTCGCTGTTCTCGGCGCTCTCGATCAGGTTGCCATCGGCATCACGCTGACGCTCGCGACGGTTGCTGCGGCGACGCTGACCGCGAGAGCGACGACGCGGGCGCTCGCCTTCAGCGTTACCCTGCTCGTCGTCTTGCAGCTGCTCTTCGTTCGGCAGCGCTTCGTCCTGTACGGCCTCGGCCTGCTCGGCGCGCGGCTGACGCTCCTCGCGTGGCGGACGCTGACGCTCCTGGCGCTCGCCGCGTGGCTGGCGCTCGGCGCGCTGCTCGTCGCGTTGCTCGTTGCCAGCGTCCAGCGGCTCGCGCAGTTCGCGCACGCGCTCTTCACGCGGGGCACGCTCTTCGCGCGGCTTGCGCTCGCGACGGTTCTCCTGGCCTTCGCGCGGTGCGCGTTCTTCACGCGGAGCACGCTCTTCGCGCGGCTGGCGCTCTTCACGGGGCTCGCGGGCCTGACGCTCTTCACGCGGAGCGCGCTCTTCACGAGGCTTGCGCTCGTCGTCACCACGGCGACCGCCGCGGTTACGGCTCTGCTGGCGACCGTTGCGACGCTCTTCGCGCGGCGGACGCTCCTTGCTCTTCTTCTCGACCACCGCCGGCTGGACTTCTTCTTCCTTGCCGGCGAACAGGCTGACCAGCGACTTCACCAGGCCCTTGAACAGGCTCGGCTCCGGTGCGCTGACGGGGGCCAGCGGCGCCTGCGCCTGCGGCTCGGCGGCGACCGGCGCGTTGCTGCGCGGTGCGGCCTTGATCGCGGCTTCCTGGCGAACCAGGGTGCGGGTGGCGGCGGCGGGGTGGGCGGCTGCGTCCTCGGCCTCGGTGGTGGCGGCGATTTCGTAGCTGGTCTGGCTGCTCAGGGCTTCCGGACTGTCGTCACGCAGGCGCTGGACTTCGAAGTGCGGCGTTTCCAGGTGATCGTTCGGCAGGATCACGATGCGCGCGCGGGTGCGCAGTTCGATCTTGGTGATCGAGTTGCGCTTCTCGTTGAGCAGGAAGGCGGCGACCGGGATCGGTACCTGGGCGCGGACTTCGGCGGTGCGATCCTTCAGCGCTTCTTCTTCGATCAGGCGCAGGATGGCCAGCGACAGGGATTCGACGTCGCGGATGATGCCTTGACCGTTGCAGCGCGGGCAGACGATGCCGCTGGTCTCGCCGAGGGACGGACGCAGGCGCTGACGGGACATTTCCAGCAGGCCGAAGCGCGAGATGCGGCCAACCTGAACGCGGGCGCGGTCGGCTTCCAGGGCTTCGCGGACTTTCTCTTCCACGGCGCGCTGGTTCTTCGCCGGGGTCATGTCGATGAAGTCGATGACGATCAGGCCGCCGATGTCACGCAGGCGCAGCTGGCGGGCGATTTCCTCGGCCGCTTCCAGGTTGGTCTGCAGGGCGGTTTCTTCGATGTCGCTGCCTTTGGTGGCGCGCGCCGAGTTGATGTCGATGGACACCAGGGCTTCGGTCGGGTCGATGACGATGGAGCCACCGGACGGCAGCTTCACTTCACGCTGGAAGGCGGTTTCGATCTGGCTTTCGATCTGGAAGCGGTTGAACAGCGGCACGCTGTCTTCGTACAGCTTGATCTTGCTGGCGTACTGCGGCATCACCTGCTGGATGAAGGACAGGGCTTCTTCCTGGGCTTCGACGCTGTCGACCAGCACTTCGCCGATGTCCTGGCGCAGGTAGTCGCGGATGGCGCGGATGATGACGTTGGATTCCTGGTAGATCAGGAACGGGGCAGGGCGGCTGGTGGAGGCTTCCTTGATGGCGCTCCACAGTTGCAGCAGGTAATCGAGGTCCCACTGCATTTCTTCACTGGAGCGGCCCAGGCCGGCGGTGCGCACGATCAGGCCCATGTCGGCCGGAGCGTCGAGGCCATTGAGCGCTTCACGCAGCTCGTTGCGCTCTTCGCCTTCGATGCGGCGGCTGATGCCACCTGCGCGCGGGTTGTTCGGCATCAGGACCAGGTAGCGGCCGGCCAGGCTGATGAAGGTGGTCAGGGCCGCGCCCTTGTTGCCGCGTTCTTCCTTCTCGACCTGGACGATGACTTCCTGGCCTTCCTTGAGTACGTCCTTGATGTTGACGCGGCCGCCTTCAGGGGCCTTGGAGAAGTATTCGCGAGAGATTTCTTTGAGGGGGAGGAAGCCGTGGCGTTCGGAACCGAAATCGACGAAGGCGGCTTCAAGGCTGGGTTCGACGCGGGTGATGCGGCCTTTGTAGATGTTGGCCTTCTTCTGTTCGCGGGCGCCGGACTCGATGTCCAGATCGTAGAGTTTTTGGCCATCTACCAGGGCAACACGCAACTCTTCGGGCTGAGTCGCGTTAATGAGCATTCTTTTCATGTGGTACCAATGGGCTCCGGGCTAGCGGAAGCCACGTTAGGCACACACGACTATCAGAGTCGGTGTCAGGCGCGTCAGAAACGGTCGTAAATCGTTCCACTGTCTAGCGACGGTCGGCCATCGAAGGCCGCGGTCGCGACGGACGTCTCCTGCTTGCTGTGGTGACAGAAAGCACTCAGTCAGGAGGAGGAATCAACTGGCGGAAGCGGACGAGATGAGGCGTCTTTGATCAAGCTATGAGCTACGCAGTCCGACAGTTGTACATCTCCACCCTACACGTATCGCTGAAAATCGGGTGCCGCGCGCGGATTCCGCAGCGGTTGTCAGTTACCGCGACCGCCCCACTGGGCGAGTCGCGCATCATACTCAAGGCGTTGTTTCCGAATTCTTCACGGCCTTTTGCGGCCTTCTAACACTGAACAATCCGTCGGACGGCCTCACGTCCTGAAAGGGTTGCGCGGGCAGGGGATGGCAAGTTTGGCGATCATCCGCAAGCCAGGCCACTTTTGGCGGCGTTCGCGACTATAGCAGCAATGATTAAGTGCTTCAATTCCATAAAAAATTGTTATGATTGCGCGATGACTACTCCTGCCTCTCCAACCTCCGGCGTCCAGCTGATCGAGGTTGCACCGGAACTCGCCGGCCAACGCATCGACAATTTCCTCCGGACACAGCTCAAGGGCGTGCCCAAGACCCTGATTTACCGCATCCTGCGCAAGGGTGAAGTGCGCGTGAACAAGGGGCGCATCAAGCCCGAGTACAAGCTGCAGGCTGGTGACGTGGTACGGGTGCCGCCGTTGCGCCTGGCCGAGCGCGATGAGCCCGAGCCGCTGGCTCAGGGCCTGCTGGAACGCCTCGAAGCGGCCATCGTCTACGAGGACAAGGCGCTGATCGTGCTGAACAAGCCGGCGGGTATCGCCGTGCATGGTGGCAGCGGCCTGAACTATGGGGTGATCGAGGCGTTTCGCCAGCTGCGCCCCGATGCCAAGGATCTGGAGCTGGTGCACCGCCTGGATCGTGATACCTCGGGTCTGCTGATGATCGCCAAGAAACGCAGCATGCTGCGTCATCTGCATGAAGCGCTGCGCGGAGATGGCGTCGACAAGCGCTACATGGCGCTGGTGCGCGGGCACTGGGCGACGGCCAAGAAACAGGTCAATGCGCCGCTGCAGAAGAGCAATCTGCGTTCCGGCGAGCGCATGGTCGAGGTCGATGGTGAAGGCAAGGAGGCGCTGACGCTGTTCCGCGTGCTGCGCCGCTTCGGTGACTTCGCCACCCTGGTCGAGGCCAAGCCGGTCACCGGGCGCACCCACCAGATCCGCGTGCATGCCAAGCATGCCGGGCACTCCATCGCCGGTGACTCCAAGTACGGCGATGACGAATTCACGCGCGAGATTCGCGAGCTGGGCGGCAAGCGCCTGTTCCTGCATGCCTACGAGCTGCATGTGCCGCTGCCGGATGGCGGTGTGCTGAAGCTCGAGGCGCCGGTGGACGAGATGTGGGCCAGGACCCTGGAGCGTCTGAGTGCCTGACTATCAACTGCTGGTCTTCGATTGGGATGGCACGCTGGTCGACTCCATCGGCCGCATCGTCGAGGCCATGCATCGCGCTGCCGATATCACCGGCGTGCCGCGCTGCAGCGATGTGGCGGTGCGCGGCATCATCGGTCTGGAGCTGGGGGTGGCGATCGGCACGCTCTATCCGGAACTCGATGAACCGTTGCGCATCGAAGCCATTCGGCGTGCCTACAGCGAGCAGTACCTGGCGCTGGAAACCGAGCCGTCGCCGCTGTTCGACGGCGTGCGCGAGTCGCTCGAAGTCTTTCGCGAGCAGGGCTATCGTCTGGCGGTCGCGACCGGCAAGGGGCGCAAGGGGCTGCATCGGGTGCTGGCGGACAAGGGTTGGCTGGACTACTTCGATATCACCCGTTGCGCTGACGAGACGGCGAGCAAGCCGGATCCGCTGATGCTGCACGAGATTCTTGCGCATTGCCGGGTGCAGCCCGAGCGGGCGTTGATGGTGGGGGATTCGACCTTCGACCTGCTCATGGCGCGCAATGCCGGGATGGACGCGGTAGCGGTCGGTTTCGGTGCTCAGCCATTGTCGATTCTGCGTGAATGTGCGCCGCGTTTGGCAATCAACGAGTTCAATGAGCTGCGCGCGTGGCTGGAAGGCCGCCATGCGCAGCATCCTTCAGGAGTGAGTGAGCATGTCGGATGAGTGGAAGTCATCGTCGTCGTCGGGCGAGGATGCCAAGAGCTGGAAACTGCTTGAGAAAACCCTGCTTTCAAGTGTGCAGGAGCAGCGTCGGTCCCGGCGCTGGGGGATCTTTTTCAAGCTGCTGACCTTCATCTATCTGTTCGGTGCGTTGGCGCTGGTGTTGCCGGCGCTCGACCTGAAGTCGGCCTCGACCACGACGGCGCACACGGCACTGATCGAGATTCGCGGCATGATCGCCGACCGTGAGGAAGCCAGCGCCGACAAGGTGGTGGGCAGCCTGCGTGCGGCGTTCGAGGACAGCAACACCAAAGGTGTGATCCTGCGTATCAACAGTCCGGGCGGCAGTCCCGTGCAGTCGGGCTACATCTATGACGAGATTCGTCGCCTGCGTGGCGAGTACCCACAGACCAAGGTTTACGCGGTGATCAGTGATCTCGGTGCGTCCGGTGCCTACTACATCGCCAGTGCGGCGGACGAGATCTACGCCGACAAGGCCAGTCTGGTCGGCTCGATCGGGGTCACGGCGGCCAGCTTCGGCTTCGTCGATACCATGGAGAAGCTGGGTGTCGAGCGTCGCGTCTACACCTCCGGCGAGCACAAGGCCTTTCTCGATCCGTTCCAGCCGCAGAAGGAAGAGGAAACACGCTTCTGGAAGACCGTGCTGGAAACCACGCACCGTCAGTTCATCGACAGCGTGAAGAAGGGGCGGGGTGAGCGACTCAAGGCGGATGAGCATCCCGAGCTGTTCTCCGGCCTGATCTGGTCCGGCGAGCAGGCTCTGCAGCTGGGTCTGATCGATGCCCTGGGCAGTGCCAGCTATGTGGCGCGCGAGGTGATCGGCGAGAAGGAAATGGTCGACTACACCCAGCGTGACACGCCGTTCGATCGCTTCGCCAAGCGTCTGGGTACCAGTGTGGCGGATCGTATCGCGCTGTGGATGGGCTTCCAGGGGCCGACACTGCGCTGAGAAATGCTCCCGTAGGGCGGGTGTGGCCCGCCAGTCTCGGTCGGCGGCTTGCGCCCGCCCTACGGTATCTCGACGCCCTCGTTGAGCAGCATGTCCACCAGGCGGATCAGTGGCAGGCCGACCAGGCTGGTGGCGTCTTCGCCTTGCGTGCTGCGGAACAGGCTGATGCCCAGGCCCTCGGATTTGAAGCTGCCGGCGCAGTCGAAAGGTTGTTCGCGCTGCAGGTAGCGCAGGATCTGTCCATCATCGAGCGGACGAAAATGCACGGTGAAGGGAACGCAGTCGACCTGGCATCGACCGCTGCCGGTATCGAGCAGGGCCAGGCCGGTGAGAAAGGTGACACTGCTGCCGCTGGCGGCGCGCAGTTGCTGCTGGGCCCTCGGCAGGTCATGGGGTTTGCCGAGAATCTGGCCGTCGCTGAGGATGGCGACCTGGTCCGAGCCGATGATCAGGTGGTCGGGGTGCTGGTCGGCCAGTGCGCGGGCCTTTGCCTCGGCCAGGCGTCTGACCAGGTCGATGCCGGTTTCGTCTGTCAGACGGGTTTCGTCGATGCTCGGCGACTGCCAGGTGAAGGGCAGTTGCAGGCGGTCGAGTAGTTCGCGGCGGTAGGGCGAGCTGGAGGCGAGCAGCAGCGCGGGCATGTTCTCTTCCTTATATAGGTGGGCGAGAAATTCTACTGGTCGTGCCTGGGCGAATACAGGCTCAATTTCCTTTGACACGGGCAGGGTGCATCCCTAGAATGCTGCGCCTATGTTGAATGGGCCGATTCCACCTCACGTTGATCCGCGCAAGCTCGCCGACCGCGAAGCTACCCTCGAAGGGCAGCTCGAACTGGCCAGCCTGCCGCGTCTCTGCGACCCGCTTGCCGATACGGCGGGCGCGGTGCAGGCGAAGTTTCACTTCGGGCGTGACGAGCAGAAAACTGTGGTGATCCGCAGTGAGCTCGAGGTTGAGGTCAAAATGGTCTGCCAGCGTTGTCTGGAGCTGGTCGCGCTACCCATCCGCAGCGAATGTGAATACGCGGTGGTTCGGGTTGGAGCGAACACTCAGTCCTTGCCGAAGGGCTACGACGTGCTGGAAGTGGGTGAGGAGCCGCTGGAGCTGCTCGGTCTGGTCGAGGATGAATTGCTTCTCGCCTTGCCGATCGTTCCTGCTCACGCCCCAGGTGATTGCCAGCAGCCGGACGGTCTCGATGAGCCCGAGCCGGGCGAGGACGAGGTATCGCGGTCCAACCCGTTCAGTGTATTGGCGCAGTTAAAGCGTGACCCAAACGTTTAGGAGTTAATGAGTTATGGCTGTTCAGCAGAACAAAAAATCCCGTTCCGCCCGCGATATGCGCCGTTCGCACGACGCACTCGAGGCCAGCGCCCTGTCCGTAGAGAAGAGCACCGGTGAAGTTCACCTGCGCCACCACGTTTCTCCGGAAGGCGTATACCGCGGTCGTAAAGTGATCGACAAGGGCGCTGACGAGTAATCCTTGTCCGCCTCGATCATCGCGATTGATGCAATGGGTGGGGACTTCGGTCCCCACTGCATTGTTCCGGCCTGCATTTCCGCGCTGGCCGAGTTCCCCTCGCTACACCTGACCCTCGTCGGTCAAGCTCCCCTCATCGAAGAACAGCTCGCTCGCCAGTCCGGCGTCGATCGCGCGCGCCTGCAGGTTCATCACGCCAGTGAAGTGATCGCCATGGACGAGCGTCCGGCTCAGGCACTGCGCGGCAAGCTCGATGCTTCGATGCGCGTGGCGCTGGAGCTGGTGCAGCAGCGTCAGGCGCACGCCTGTGTCAGTGCCGGCAACACCGGTGCGCTGATGGCGTTGTCGCGCTATCTGCTCAAGACCCTGCCGGGGATCGATCGGCCGGCCATGGTCAGTCCGATACCCACCGAGCGGGGCCATTGCTACCTGCTGGACCTGGGCGCCAACGTCGACTGCAGCGCCGAGCACCTCTACCAGTTCGCCATCATGGGCGCGGTCGCGGCCGAGACGCTGGGTATCGCGCGGCCACGGGTGGCGCTGCTCAATGTCGGCACGGAAGACATCAAGGGCAATCAGCAGGTCAAGCTCGCCGCCAGCATGCTGCAGCAGGCGCATGGGCTGAACTTCGTCGGCTACATAGAAGGTGACGGTGTCTATCGCGGCGAGGCTGATGTGGTGGTGTGCGACGGTTTCGTCGGCAACATCCTGCTCAAGTCCAGCGAGGGCCTCGCACGAATGGTCACCGGGCGGGTCGAGGCGTTGTTCAGGGAGGGGCTGTTCGCCCAGGCCATCGGCGCCCTGGCGATGCCGCTGCTGCGCCGCCTCAAGGCCGATCTGGCGCCGGCACGGCACAATGGCGCGAGTTTTCTCGGGCTGCAGGGCATCGTCGTGAAGAGCCATGGCGCCGCCGGCCAGGAGAGTTTCCAGAGCGCCATTCGCTGCGCGCTGCGCGAGGTGCAGGAGAATCTGCCGCAGCGACTGCATGGTCGACTCGAGGACTTGTTGTTGTAGACTCGTCGCGTTTTCGCTGTGTGACGGGGCCGGAATGTGACCGCGGCGCGTAGCCTGTCATCCAACTGTCAGTTTGCTGCGCCAGGCTCGCCTGGCGCTGGTTTTTCGACTCAAGGGACTTATTCATGTCTGCATCCCTCGCATTCGTCTTCCCCGGTCAGGGTTCGCAAGCCCTGGCCATGCTCGCCGATCACGGTGCCCAGCAGAAGCTGGTGCTCGATGCCTTCGGCGAGGCTTCCGAAGCCCTCGGCTACGACCTCTGGGCGCTGACCCAGCAAGGTCCGGAAGAGCAACTGAACCAGACCGACAAGACCCAGCCGGCCATCCTCGCGGCCTCCATCGCCCTGTGGCGTCTGTGGCAGGCCGAGGGCGGCGCCAAGCCGGCATTCGTCGCCGGCCACAGCCTGGGTGAGTACTCCGCGCTGGTCGCCGCTGGCAGTATCGCGTTCGCCGATGCCGTGAAGCTGGTCGAGCGCCGTGGTCAGCTGATGCAGCAGGCCGTGCCGGCCGGGCAGGGCGGCATGGCGGCGATTCTCGGTCTGGAGGACGCCGACGTGCTGGCCGCTTGCGCCGAAGCGGCGCAGGGTGACGTGGTCAGCGCGGTCAACTTCAATGCCCCGGGTCAGGTGGTGATTGCCGGTAGCGCCGCTGCCGTCGAGCGCGCCATCGAGGCCTGCAAGGCACGTGGCGCCAAGCGCGCCATGGCGCTGCCGGTCAGCGTGCCGTCGCACTGCGCGCTGATGAAGCCCGCCGCCGAGCGCTTCGCCGAGTCGGTCGAGGCGCTGAGCTGGCAGGCCCCGCAGATTCCGCTGGTGCAGAACGTCAGTGCTGCCGTGGTATCCGATCTGGCCACCCTGAAGGCCGACCTCCTGGCTCAGCTGTACAGCCCGGTGCGCTGGGTCGAGTCCATCGTGCGTCTGTCCGAGCAGGGCGTGACCGATCTGGTCGAGTGCGGCCCGGGCAAGGTGCTCGGTGGTCTGAACAAGCGCTGCGTCAAGGGTATCAATACCCACAACCTGGATACCCCCGACGCCTTCGCTGCCGCTCGCGCTGCGCTGGCTTGAAACGGTTTTGGAAAGGAGAAGCACATGAGTCTGCAAGGTAAAGTCGCGCTGGTCACCGGCGCCAGCCGTGGTATCGGCCAGGCCATCGCTCTGGAGCTGGGCCGTCAGGGCGCCATCGTCATCGGTACCGCCACCAGCGCCTCGGGCGCCGAGCGTATTGCCGAAACCCTGAAGGCCAATGGTGTCGAAGGCGCCGGCCTGGTGCTCGACGTGAGCAACGACGAATCCGTTGCCAGCACCCTCGAACATATCCAGCAACATCTTGGCCAGCCGTTGATCCTGGTCAACAACGCCGGCATCACCCGTGACAACCTGATGCTGCGCATGAAGGACGACGAGTGGTTCGACGTCATCAATACCAACCTGAACAGCCTCTACCGCCTGTCCAAGGCCGTGCTGCGTGGCATGACCAAGGCGCGTTTCGGGCGCATCATCAACATCGGTTCCGTCGTTGGGGCCATGGGCAACGCCGGGCAGGTCAACTACGCTGCTGCCAAGGCCGGCCTGGAAGGTTTCAGCCGCGCACTGGCGCGTGAAGTGGGTTCCCGTGGTATCACGGTCAACTCGGTGGCTCCTGGTTTCATCGACACCGACATGACTCGCGAGCTGCCGGAAGCCCAGCGCGATGCGCTGCTGACGCAGATTCCGCTGGGTCGTCTGGGGCAGGCCGAAGAGATCGCCAAGGTGGTCGGTTTCCTGGCTTCCGATGGCGCAGGTTACGTCACCGGGGCTACTATCCCGGTGAATGGCGGTATGTACATGAGCTGAATGTGACGCGAGCCATCAGAAAACTGTCATAGTCGCTGTCTAAAATCCGTTATAAAGCTGCAACAGGTTTATAGACAGATCGTTGAAGTGTTCCTGGGGGCTCCCCGGCATTCAGCTTGAAATGCTAAAAACCCTTTCTATACACTTGGCCGCTACCAGCTGCCTGGATTTGTCCAATTAGGAGTGAAAACAAGGTATGAGCACCATCGAAGAACGCGTCAAGAAAATCGTTGCCGAGCAACTTGGCGTTAAAGAAGAGGAAGTTACCAACAGCGCTTCCTTCGTCGAAGACCTGGGTGCCGACTCTCTTGACACCGTTGAGCTGGTGATGGCTCTCGAAGAAGAATTCGAGACCGAGATCCCGGACGAGCAAGCAGAGAAGATCACCACCGTTCAGGAAGCCATCGACTACGTGACTGCCCACGCGCAATAAGTCACCGTCAGCTTTCTGACCGAGAAAAGCCGCACTGCCCTAAACAGGCGTGCGGCTTTTCTTTACGTGCAGGGCGCATGCAGCGCCTGAGTAGAACAAGAGGAGATTGCTGTGTCGCGTAGACGCGTCGTGGTTACCGGTATGGGCATGCTGTCGCCGCTGGGTAACGATGTGCCGAGCAGCTGGCAGGGCATTTTGGCCGGGCGCAGTGGCATCGGTCTGATCGAACACATGGACCTGTCCGCCTACTCCACCCGTTTTGGCGGGTCGGTCAAGGACTTCAACGTCGAGGAGTACCTCTCCGCCAAGGAGGCGCGCAAGCTCGACCTGTTCATCCAGTACGGTCTCGCTGCCTGCTTCCAGGCCGTGCGTGATTCCGGCCTGGATATCACCGACGCCAATCGCGAGCGCATCGGTGTGGCCATGGGCTCCGGCATCGGCGGCCTGACCAATATCGAGAACAACTGCAAATCGTTGCACGAGCAGGGGCCGCGGCGCATTTCGCCGTTCTTCGTGCCGGGCTCGATCATCAACATGATTTCCGGTTTCCTGTCGATCCACCTGGGTCTGCAGGGGCCGAACTACGCCATCGCCACGGCGTGCACCACGGGCACCCACTGCATTGGCATGGCGGCGCGCAACATCGCCTACGGCGAAGCCGACGTGATGGTCGCCGGTGGTGCCGAGATGGCGGCCTGCGGCCTCGGCATGGGCGGCTTCGGCGCGGCGCGTGCGCTGTCCACGCGTAACGACGAGCCGACCAGGGCCAGTCGTCCCTGGGACAAGGGCCGTGACGGCTTCGTGCTGTCCGACGGCTCCGGTGCGCTGGTGCTGGAAGAGCTCGAGCACGCCAAGGCGCGCGGTGCCACCATCCATGCCGAGCTGATCGGCTTCGGCATGAGCGGTGACGCCTTCCACATGACCTCGCCGCCCGAGGATGGCGCCGGTGCTGCCCGCTGCATGGCCAATGCCCTGCGCGATGCCGGTATCAACGCTGACCAGGTGCAGTACGTCAACGCTCACGGCACTTCCACCCCGGCCGGCGATCTCGCCGAAGCGGCTGCGTTGAAGAGCGTGTTCGGCGAGCATGCCTATCAGCTGTCGGTCAGCTCGACCAAGTCGATGACCGGCCACCTGCTGGGCGCCGCCGGTGCGGTGGAGGCGATCTTCAGCATCCTCGCGCTGCGCGATCAGGTCGCACCGCCGACCATCAACCTGGACGAGCCGGACGAAGGCTGCGACCTGGACTTCGTGGCGCACCAGGCCAAGGCCATGCCGATCGAGATCGCCCTGTCGAACTCCTTCGGCTTCGGCGGCACCAACGGCTCGCTGCTGTTCCGTCGGTTCCACGGCTGATGCTGAGCTGGGTCAACGGCGCGCCCGGCGAGCAGTTGTCGGTTCGCGACCGTGGCCTGGCTTACGGTGATGGTCTGTTCGAGACCATCGCCGTGCGTGGCGGGCAGATCGCGCTGCTGGCGCGGCACATGGCGCGTCTTGCGCAAGGCTGTCAGCGCCTGTCCATCGCGCTCGACATGACCCTGATGCAGCACGAGCTGCAGGCGTTCGCCGCGCAGCTCGGTGACGGCGTGGCCAAGCTCACCGTTACCCGTGGCCAGGGGCAGCGCGGTTATGCGCCGCCACAACCTTGCCAGCCTCTGCGTATCCTGCAGGCGGCGCCCATGCCGCACTACCCAGCCGAGCATGCCGAGCAGGGCGTGCGCCTGTTCCCCTGCGCGACCCGTCTGGCCGAGCAGCCGCTGCTGGCCGGGCTCAAGCACCTCAATCGCCTCGAACAGGTGCTGGCTCGTGCCGAATGGCAGGATGCCGACTGCGCCGAAGGCTTGATGCGTGACTGTACGGGGCGGGTGATCGAGGGCGTCTACAGCAACCTGTTCCTGGTCATCGGGGGGCGCTTGCTGACCGCCGAGCTGTCGCGCTGCGGCGTGGCGGGGGTGATGCGCGCCGAGATCCTGCATCAGGCCGAGCGCCTCGGTCTGCCCATCGAATCACGGGACATTTCCCACGACGAACTGCTGGCGGCAGACGAAGTCTTTCTCTGCAACAGCCTCTACGGCATCTGGCCGGTACGGGCGTTGCAGGAACGATACTGGCCGGTCGGGCCGCTCACCCGTAAACTGCAGGCCATCGTTCGCGACCTATTGAGTAAATAACTGGTGCTACGCAAGATCTTGGTGCTGCTCGAGTGCGGCGTGCTACTGGCTGCGCTGCTGGTAGTGGTTGCCGCCTGGCAACAGCAGAGGGCGCTCGAGCAACCCCTGCATCTGAATGACGAGCTGCTGCTGGAAGTGCCTGCGGGCGCGACACCCGGCGGCCTGCTCAATCGCCTGCAAGCCGAGGGGGTGATCGACAATGCCTTCTGGCTGCGCCTGTACTGGCGTTTCAACCTGCGTGCTCCGGCGCTGCACAGCGGCGAATACCGCCTGCTGCCCGAGCAGACGGCCCAGGATGTGCTGAACCTGTGGCGGCGCGGCGAGGTGGTGCAGTACAGCATGACCCTGGTCGAGGGCTGGAACTTCCGCCAGGTCCGCGCTGCACTGGCGCGCCAGGAGCGTCTGCAGCAGCGCCTGGCCGACCTCTCCGACGACGAGCTGATGGAGCGCCTGGACCTCGGCGGGCAGAACCCGGAAGGGCGTTTCTTCCCCGATACCTACCGTTTCGTGCGTGGCATGAGTGACGAGGACCTGCTCAGGCAGGCCAATGCCCGCCTCGAGTCCGTGCTCGCTGAGGAATGGCAGCAGCGCGCCGAGGGGCTGCCCTATCGCGAGCCTTACGATGCGTTGATCATGGCCTCGATGATCGAGAAGGAAACCGGCGTACCCGAAGAGCGTGGCGAGATCGCCGGCGTGTTCGTGCGGCGCCTGCGCATCGGCATGCGTCTGCAGACCGACCCTACCGTGATCTACGGCATGGGCGAGCGCTACAAGGGGCGGATCACCCGCGCCGATCTGCGTACCCCGACGCCTTACAACACCTACACCATCGATGGCATGCCGCCGACGCCGATCGCCATGGTCGGCCGCGAGGCCATTCATGCCGCGCTCAACCCGCGTGAAGGCAAGTCGCTGTATTTCGTCGCCAGGGGCGACGGCAGCCACGTGTTCTCCAATAGCCTGGCCGAGCACAATCGCGCCGTGCGCGAGTACCAGCTCAAGCGCCGCGCCGACTATCGCTCCAGCCCCGCGCCCAGCGCGGCGGCCGAAACTGAATAAGGGCAATCCGTGACCGGTCTGTTCATTACCCTGGAAGGCCCGGAAGGTGCCGGTAAAAGCACCAACCGCGAGTACCTCGCCGAACGTCTGCGCGAGCAGGGCGTCGACGTGCTGCTCACCCGCGAGCCGGGCGGCACACCGCTGGCCGAGCGCATTCGCGAACTGCTGCTGGCGCCGAGTGACGAGCCGATGGCGGCCGATACCGAGCTGCTGCTGGTGTTCGCCGCGCGCGCCCAGCATCTGCAGCAGGTCATTCGCCCGGCCCTGGCCAGGGGCAGCGTGGTGCTGTGCGACCGTTTCACCGACGCCACCTACGCCTACCAGGGCGGTGGGCGCGGTCTGTCCACGGCGCGCATCGCGCAGCTCGAGCAGTTCGTGCAGGGTGAGCTGCGTCCCGACCTGACGCTGATCTTCGACCTGCCCGTGGAGGTCGGCCTGGCCCGCGCCGCTGCCCGCGGTCGCCTGGATCGTTTCGAGCAGGAGCAGCGCAGCTTCTTCGAGTCGGTGCGTCATGCCTACCTGGCGCGTGCCGAACAGTCGCCACAGCGCTATCGGGTGCTCGATGCCGGGCAGAGCCTGGCGCAGGTGCAGGCCGATATAGATGCCCTGTTGCCGAGTCTGCTGGAGGCGTGCCGTGGCTGAGGTCTACCCCTGGCAGGAGAATCTCTGGCAGCAGCTGGCCGGGCGCGCACAGCATGCCCATGCCTATCTGCTGCATGGTGCGGCCGGGATCGGCAAGCGCGCCCTGGCCGAGCGGCTGATGGCGCGGCTGCTGTGCCTCAGCCCGAACGGTCTGGATGCCTGCGGCAACTGCAAGTCCTGTCACCTGCTGGCGGCGGGCACCCATCCTGACAACTTCGTCCTCGAACCCGAGGAGGCGGACAAGCCAATCAAGGTCGACCAGGTGCGCGAGCTGGTCGAGTTCGTGGTGCAGACCGCGCAGCTCGGCGGGCGCAAGGTGGTGTTGCTGGAGCCGGCCGAGGCGATGAACCTGAATGCTGCCAACGCACTGCTGAAAAGCCTGGAAGAGCCGTCCGGCAACACCGTGCTGTTGCTGATCAGCCACCAGCCCAGCCGTCTGTTGCCGACCATCAAGAGCCGCTGCGTGCAGCAGGCCTGTCCGTTGCCGAGCGAGGCCGTGAGCCTGGCCTGGCTGGCGCAGGCGTTGCCCGAGCAGGGCGACGAGGAACGTGCCGATCTGCTGACCCTCGCCGCGGGCTCGCCCCTGGCGGCGCTGCGCATGCACGCGCAGGGCGTGCGCGAACAGCGCGCCCAGGCGGTGGAGGGCGTGAAGAAGCTGCTCAAGCAGCAGGTATCGCCCAGCCAGTTGGCCGAGAGCTGGAACGCGCTGCCGCTGAATCTGCTGTTCGACTGGTTCTGCGACTGGGCGCAGCTCATGCTGCGTTACCAGCTGACCCAGGACGAGGAGGGGTTGGGCCAGGCCGACATGCGCAAGGTGGTGCAATACCTGGCGGACAAGACCGCGCAGGACAAGGTGCTGGCCATCCAGGAGTGGTTGCTGGCGCAGCGGCAGAAGGTGATGGGCAAGGCCAACCTCAATCGCGTGCTGCTGCTCGAGGCCCTGCTGGTGCAGTGGGCCGCGCTACCTGCCACGGGGCGAGGCTGACCCGGCAGCCGTCGGATTCGGCAGGGCGTCACATTCTGCTGGCTGTGGGCCATGCGCTGGTTTGCGTAGCAGCATGAACAGGCCCTAGAATCAACCATTAAGCAATAAACGCTAGGAATGCGCTGATGAGCCTGCCACCCAATCTTGGGCCCCGTAACGGAATCCTGTCCCTGACCATCAAGGACAAGTCCGTGCTGTATGCGGCCTATATGCCTTTCATCAAGAATGGCGGTCTCTTCATCCCCACCAACAAGAGCTACAAGCTCGGTGACGAAGTGTTCATGCTGCTCAACCTGATGGATGAGCCGGAAAAGATCCCGGTCGCCGGCAAGGTGGTGTGGATCACCCCGAAAGGCGCCCAGGGCAACCGCGCTGCTGGGGTCGGGGTGCAGTTCAACGATGGTGACAACACCGCACGCAACAAGATCGAGACCTACCTCGCCGGTGCGCTGAAGTCCGACCGCCCGACCCACACGATGTAACAGCAGCCGCAAGCGACAAGAATGCGGCAGCGCTCCCGCTCGCTTTTTACTTGGGCTTGAAGCTTGCTGCTCGAGGCTTTTCCTGATGCTGATCGACTCCCACTGCCACCTTGATCGTCTCGACCTCGCCGCCCATGGCGGTTCGCTGGATGCTGCCCTGGACGCGGCACGCGTCGCTGGCGTAGGGCATTTTCTGTGCATCGGCGTCAGTGCCGACAACGCCGCGACCGTGAAAGGCCTGGCCGAGCGCTACGCGGATGTCGACTGCTCGGTGGGGGTACACCCGCTGGACCTGGAGCCGGGTGCGGCGCCAGCACTCGACTGGTTGCTGGGCGAACTGGCGCATCCGAAGGTGGTGGCCATCGGTGAAACCGGGCTGGACTATCACTACGAGCCCGAGTCCGCCGGCCTGCAGCAGGCGTCGTTCCGCCTGCACCTCGAGGCGGCGCGTATCACCGGCAAGCCGGTCATCGTGCATACCCGCGAGGCCCGTGCCGATACCCTGGCGCTGCTGCGCGAAGCCGCGCTGCCGCAGGCCGGCGTGCTGCACTGCTTCACCGAAGACTGGGAAATGGCCAGGGCGGCGCTGGACATCGGCTTCTACATCTCGCTGTCCGGCATCGTCACCTTCCGCAATGCCGAAGCGCTGCGCGAGGTCGCCCGTCAGGTGCCGGCCGATCGCCTGCTGGTGGAGACCGATTCGCCTTACCTGGCGCCGGTGCCGCATCGCGGCAAGCCCAACCTGCCGCAATACGTGCGCGAGGTCGCCGAGTATCTGGCCGTGCTGCGTGGCGTGAGCTACGAGACCCTGGCCGAGCAGACCTCCAGCAACTTCAAGCGACTGTTCCCGCTGGCCGGCGTCGCCTGAGGTCGAGGCATGGCCGGAGCGCCTGCGCGGCGGCCGCACGCCAGACAAAAAAAACCCGGACTCTGGGGGATGAATCCGGGTCAAGACCATTAGGAGTAAATCAAGGTACGCGGTCCACGGTACCTCGGCTGACGGGGCACTTGGGGGGAGATGCCGCGCGTCAGTAACTTTCAGTATTGGCCAAGCTGGCCGGGCGTCCAGAGCAAATCGTGTGTTTTTTAAACAGATTTGGAATACCCCGGGCGCTGCTGAGTCCTCACCCTTTTGCCAGCTGGGCCAGCAGGTTCAGCGTCTCCTCGATGACCCGCTGCGAGGTGTAGAAATGCGGCGACAGGCGCACGCCGAGCCCGCGTTGCGCGCAGATCACCTGATCCTCGCGCAGACGCTGATACAGCGCCGCATTGTCCCAACCGGCCAGGCTGAAGTTGAGGATGCCGGCCCGGCGTTGTGCCGCGAGCGGGCTGTGCAGCGTGGCGCCCGGCAGTCTGGCAATGCCCTCGCTCAACTGCTGCACGCGTTGTTCCAGGCATTCGCCGACCCGTTGCATACCGACCGCCTCGAGCAGCGACAGGCTCGCATCGAGGGCGAAGGCGCCGAGCATGTTCGGGCTGCCGCACTCGAAGCGCCGGGCACTGCGCGCCGGCTGCCAATCCAGGCGAGTGTAGTCGCCGGCGTGTTCCAGCATGTGCCAGCCGTACTCGTGCAGCTGCAGGCGATCACGTACCGCCGTGCGGCAATAGAACACGCCCAGGCCTTCGGGGCCGAGCATCCACTTGTGTCCGTCGGCCATGGCGAAATCGCAGTCGTAGGCCTGCACGTCGAAGGGCAGGGCGCCGAGTTGCTGGATGGCATCGACGCAGAACAGCACGCCGTGCTGGCGGCAGCCCTGGCCCAGGCGTGGCAGGTCCAGGCGCAGGCCGCTGGCGAACTGCACCGCGCTGACCGAGAGCAGGCGCGTGCGCGGGCCGATGGCCGCGAGCAGGGCGCCTTCCGGGTCGCCGCCGCTCAGGCCGACCTCGATCACCTCGACGCCCCGGGAGGCCAGGGCCAGCCAGACGATGCGGTTGGAGGGAAACTCCTCGTCGCTGATGATCACCTGATCGCCTGCGCGCCAATCCAGCCCGAAGGCGACGAAGGACAGCGCCTCGGAGGTGTTCTTGACCAGGGCTATATCGCCTGTGCTCGGTGCGTTCATCAGGCGCGCCAGGCGTTCGCGCAGACTACGCTCGACTTTCAGCCAGTCGGAATAGTCACGCGCGCCGTGGGCCACGTTCGCTTCCGAGAACCGCCGAACCGCTTCAGCACTGCGTTTCGGCCAGGGTGCGACCGCCGCATGGTTGAGATAACGCAGCCCTTCTTCCTGGGGAAACTCATCATGAAACACGTACATGGTCGGATGATCCGTGCAATTTGGCTACATTTGGGCATAATAGGCCGCTTCGATTTTTGACCCCGTAGTCCCTTTATGCAGAAAGAACCCCGTAAGGTCCGCGAATTCCGTCGCCGCGAACAAGAAATTCTCGATACCGCGCTGAAACTCTTCCTCGAGCAAGGTGAAGACAGCGTTACCGTCGAGATGATCGCTGACGCGGTCGGTATCGGCAAAGGCACTATCTACAAGCACTTCAAGTCCAAGGCGGAGATCTACCTGCGCCTGATGCTCGACTACGAGCGTGATCTCAACGAGCTGCTGCATTCGGCCGATGTCGATCGCGACAAGGAAGCGTTGTCGCGTGCCTACTTCGAGTTTCGCATGCGTGATCCGCAGCGCTACCGGTTGTTCGACCGCCTGGAAGAGAAGGTGGTCAAGGGCAACCAGGTGCCGGACATGGTCGAGCAGCTGCACAAGATCCGTGCTTCCAACTTCGAGCGCCTGACCCAGCTGATCAAGGGCCGCATCGCCGAAGGCAAGCTGGAAGACGTGCCGCCGTACTTCCATTACTGCGCCGCCTGGGCGTTGGTGCACGGCGCCGTGGCGCTGTATCACTCGCCGTTCTGGAGCAACGTGCTCGAGGATCAGGAAGGCTTCTTCCAGTTCCTCATGGACATCGGCGTGCGCATGGGCAACAAGCGCAAGCGCGACGCCTGACCCCTGCATGTCGGCCATGGGAATGTCCCGTGGCCGACATGGCGATATACTCCAGCCCATTCCTCCACTGGAGTTCTCCATGATCGTCGACCGCCAGGGCAGACGCTTCCGCAACCTCCGCGTCAGCCTGACCGCCGCCTGCAACTATGCCTGCACCTACTGCGTGCCGAACGGCAAGCGCCTGGTCGCCGCACAGGACGAACTCTCTGCCGACGCCATGGCGCGCGGCGTGGCTTACCTGATCGAAGCCGCCGGCATCGAGCGCCTGCGTATCACCGGTGGTGAGCCGCTGGTCAGCACGCGCCTGGAACCCTTCCTGCGTCAGGTCAGCCAGTTCGGCCTCGACGACATCAGCCTGACCACCAATGGCCAGTTGCTGGAGCGCAAGCTGCCGCTGCTGGTCGAGTGCGGCATTCGTCGTCTCAACGTCTCGCTCGATACCCTGGATGCCGATGCGTTCCGTGGCATTGCCCGGGGCGGCGACTTGGCCACGGTGCTCGCCGGCATGGAAGCTGCGCGTGAGGCCGGGATGAAGATCAAGGTCAACATGGTGCCGCTGCGCGGACAGAATCTCGATCAGGTGCTGCCGTTGCTGGAGTACTGCCTGGAGCGAGGTTTCGAGCTGCGTTTCATCGAACTGATGCGCATGGGCCACCTGGCGCGCGACCCCAATGCCTTCAACCAGCAGTTCGTGGGCCTGCCCGAGTTGCTCGAGCTGATCGGCGGCCGCCACCAGTACGTGCAGGCCAGTGCGCCGGTGGATGCCACCGCGATGCGCTATGCCATTCCTGGCGCCGGTCATTTCGGGGTGATCGCCAACGAAAGCGTACCGTTCTGCCGGACCTGCTCGCGCCTGCGCCTGTCGTCCACCGGCTGGTTGCACGGCTGCCTGTCGTCGAGCAACCGCCACTTCGTCGGTGACCTGCTGGACAAGCCGCGTCACCAGGCCTTGCCGGCCTTGCAGCGGCTGCTGGTCAAGGCGCTGGGCGACAAGCAGGACCTGGCGTTCTCCGGTGGCGTCACGGTGATGAAGATCATCGGCGGCTGATACGCCGTAGCCGCTGAAGCGCTGCGCGCGGCGTGGCTCGGCAGTCACGCCGCAGCCATATAGACTGTGCGGGCTTTCCCTTTGCGAGTGTGCCGCGAATGTCTGCCCGTTTCCCCATCGATTACATCGAGCCGGTTTTCCGTCCGCCGAGCGAGGCGCAGTCACTGATCCTGCCGGTCACCAACGGCTGCTCCTGGAACCAGTGCACCTTCTGCGAGATGTACACCGCTCCGCAGAAGAAATTCCGCGCGCGGGACGAGGCACAGGTGCTGGAGGAGATCCGTCGCGCAGGCGAGCAGTTGATCGTCAACCGGGTGTTCCTCGCCGATGGCGACGCCCTGGTGCTGCCGACCAGGCGCCTGCTGGCCATTCTGCAGGCCATCCGCGAGCACATGCCCGAGGTGCGCCGGGTTTCCAGCTACTGCCTGCCGCGCAACCTGCGCAAGAAATCGGTCGAGGAACTCAAGGAGCTGGCCGATGCCGGCCTGAAGATGGCCTATGTCGGCTGCGAGTCCGGCGATGACGAGGTGCTGGCGCGGGTCAACAAGGGGGAAACCTTCGACTCCAGCCTCAGCGCGCTGGACAAGCTCGGCCAGGCCGGCATCACCCGCTCGGTGATGATTCTCAACGGGCTCGGCGGCCAGGCGCTCAGCGATCAGCACGCGGACAATTCGGCGCGGCTGATGAACGAGGCGCAGCCCGAATACCTGTCCACCCTGGTGGTCAGCTTTCCCATGGGCGAGGCGCGCTTTCGTGAGCAGTTCGCCGATTACCGGCCGCTGAGCCAGTTGCAGCTGTTCGGTGAGGTCGAGCGTCTGCTCGCCGGGCTCGAGCTGCAGCAAACGGTGTTTCGCAGCGATCATGCCTCCAACTACCTGGTACTCAAGGGCAACCTCGGCCGTGACAAGGCGCGCCTGCTGGCCCAGGTGCGCAGCGCCATCGAGCAACCGCAGCAGGCGAACTTGCGCCAGGAGTGGCAGCGGGGGCTTTGAGCAGCCTGGCGCAGAATCTGCATCTATGCCTTATCCGCCGGTTTTCCGTCACCGGCATGAGGAGGATCGATTCATGCGTAACCTGTTTCTACTGGTGGCGCTGCTGGGCCTGGCTGGCTGCATGAAGGTGAGTGACCTGGCCGATGGCGCCGAGTACCACCTGCGCGATGCCGGCGTTCTCGACCACGGCCGTACCGAGCGCATGGCCTCGCGGCGTCTGCAACAGGACTCCTTCATCTACATCGCCCAGGGCCATTTCGTGCCGCCGGGGCATGGCTATCCGCGTCCCAACGTGGTGGCGGAGGAGGCCTTCAAGGGCTTCGTCGAATACTTCCCGCTGGTGCGTCGCGCCAAGCAGCCGCTGGGCCTGGAAGAGGCCATGGCCGAGGCCCGTGCGGCAGGCGCCCATTACCTGCTTTACAGCCGTTTCGCCTACAGCGACGACCGCATCGGCAACGAGGATGAATGGGCGGATCAGGAGGCGCTGGATCGCCTCGGCACCGACCGCGCGTCGATCCAGCTGATGCTGATCGAGACCAACACCCGCTACCTGGTGGACACCGCGCGCATCCGCAGTCGTGGCGGTTTCCTGACGTTCTATGACGCCCAGCCCCAGGACCTGATCGGCCCGCCGCTGCACGACTATGCGCGCAGCCTGATCGGTCTCGGCCGCTGATCCGTTGCACAGGGCGCCGGGCGCGCCCTGCCGGCCAGGCGCAGGCCTTCGAGGCCAAAGCCTGCCCCAGGGTGTATCCTTGACCGTTCGCGGAAACGGACGAGGAGAGAGCATGAGCGATCCAGGCAAGGCGGGCGACCTGCTGGCGCAGATTCCCAAGGGCGAAGGCAAGGGCCTGCCGCCCGTGCACCTGTGGAACCCGGATTTCTGCGGCGACATCGACATGCGCATCGCCCGCGACGGCACCTGGTACTACCTGGGCACGCCAATCGGCCGCAAGCCGATGGTGCGGCTGTTCTCCACCATCATTCGCCGCGATGGCGACGATTATTTCCTGATCACGCCGGTGGAGAAGGTCGGCATCCAGGTCGAGGATGCGCCCTTCGTGGCCGTTACCCTGCAGGTCGAGGGGGAGGGCGAGTCGCAGCGCCTGCGCTTCACCACCAACGTCGAGGACGAGGTGGTTGGTGGCGCTGAGCATCCCATTCGTGTGGAGATCGATCCTGCGACACTCGAGCCCTCGCCCTACATTCTGGTACGGCGTAACCTCGAGGCGCTGATTCACCGCAACGTGTTCTACCAGTTGGTGGAACTGGCGGTCGAGCGCGAGGTCGACGGAGAACCCTGGCTGGGCGTGTGGAGTGATGGGCAGTTCTACCCCATCGGCCCCGTGCCGGCCTGAACAGTCCTGACGAGGTGGCAAAATGGATGAGCCGCGAATCGCAACCCAGCGCCTGCTGCTGCGCACGCCACAACCCGAGGATGCCAGCGAGGTGCAGCGCCTGGCCGGCGACTTTCGTATCGCCGACGTCACCCGCAGCATTCCCCATCCCTATCCGCCCGAGCTGGCGCAACGCTGGATCGAGCGCTGCGCAGAGGAGTGGGCCAGCGGAGCCGCGGCCAACTTCATCATCACCGAGGTCGACAGCGGCAAGCTGGTCGGCTGCATGGCGCTGAAGGACATCAGCCGTGGCGAGGCCGAGGTAGGCTACTGGATCGGCGTGCCGTACTGGAGTCGCGGCTATGCCAGCGAAGCGTGCAATGCGCTGGTGGACTTCGCCTTTCGCCACCTGCGCCTGCGCCGTCTGCATGCCAGCCACCTGGCGCGCAACCCGCAGTCCGGGCGCGTGCTGTTCAAGGCCGGCTTTCGTCACCTCGGTCTGGGCCACGCCGCCTGCGGTAGCCAGGGCAAGGTGGAACCGGTCGAACTCTACGAGCAGGTGTCCGGCGAGTGATCCGTGCCTTGTTCATCTGCAGCCGCAATCGTCTGCGCAGCCCCACGGCCGAACGGGTATTCGCTGACTGGCCGGACATCGAGACCGACTCGGCCGGGCTGGCTCCCGACGCCGAGGTGCGCGTCTCGGCGGAGCAGCTCGACTGGGCGACGGTGATCCTGGTGATGGAGAAGAACCACCGCAGCAAGCTGACGCGCCAGTACCGGCAGGCGCTGGCGGGCAAGCGGGTGATCTGCCTGGATATCCCCGACGACTATGCCTACATGCAGCCAGAGCTGATCGAGCTGTTGCAGCGCAAGGTACCGGCACTGCTGCGTTGATCGAGCAGGCCTGACGGTTTCGCTGGCACCGGGAGTGGTTGAAAAGTTACAGTATTACGTTTCATTCAGCCCCTGCCGAAGCCGTCCATGTCCTCCTCACGTCTGCACTCGATCGACGCCCTGCGCGGCCTGGTCATCCTTCTCATGCTGCTCGATCACGTTCGCGAAACCTTTTACCTGCATCAGCAGGTCGCAGACCCGATGGACGTGAGCAGCACCGATCCGGCGCTGTTCTTCAGCCGCACCCTGGCGCACCTGTGTGCGCCGGTGTTCATTCTGCTGACCGGGCTTTCGGCGTTTCTCTACGGCGAGAAGCAGATGAGCCGGGCGGCGACCAGTGCCTTCCTGTTCAAGCGCGGACTCTTTCTGCTGGTGCTGGAGTTCACCCTGGTCAATTTCGCCTGGACCTTCCAGTTTCCGCCCACGGTCATCTACCTGCAGGTCATCTGGGCCATCGGCCTGAGCATGCTGGCGCTGGCGCTGCTGTTATGGCTGCCCAGGACCTGGTTGGCGGGCCTGGGGCTGCTGCTGGTGGCGGGGCACAACCTGCTCGATGGGCTGCATGTCGACCCGCAGTCGGCGCTGCACATTCCCTGGGCGGTGTTGCATGAGCGTGGCTGGATCCAGCTTGGCGACTCCGTGCGCCTGCGCACGTCCTACCCGCTGCTGCCGTGGATCGGGGTGATCGCCCTGGGTTATGCGCTCGGCCCCTGGTTTCGCGGCACCTGCACGCCGCAGCAGCGGAGCCGCTACCTGCGCGTCGCCGGCTGCGCCGCACTGGGGCTGTTCGTGGTGCTGCGTCTGCTCAATGGCTACGGCGAGAAACCCTGGGCGGTCGAGGCGACGGGCATGCAGACCCTGATGAGCCTGTTCAACCTCACCAAGTACCCGCCGTCACTGCTGTTCCTGGCGTTGACGCTGGGGCTTGGCCTGTTGCTGCTGGCGGCCTTCGAGCGGCGCAACGACGGGCGCATGGTGGGCACGCTGGCCGTGTTCGGCAGTGCGCCGATGTTCTTCTACCTGCTGCACCTGTACGTGTTGAAGCTGCTCTACATCGCGGCCCTGGCGATCTGGGGGAGCAACCAGGGGCATTACTTCGGCTTCGCTGCGGTGCACTGGCTCTGGCTCATGACGCTGGCGCTCGCGCTGCTGCTGTTCGCCCCGACGCGCTCGTTCGCCCGGCTCAAGGCGCGGCGGCGGGACATGCGCTGGCTCAAGTATCTCTGATCGCCCACGCCGTCAGCGGGCGGCGGTGCGAGGTGGCACGTATCGCAGGCGCCGGCAAGCCGACCCTGCGGATCGGCGATTCCGGCACGCGGCGCTACAGCTTGATGTTGACCGACAGGTACGCCGAGCGACCTGGTGCCGGGGAGAACATTGCCTGATCGTCACCGCCCCAGAAGAAGTTGTCGAACCACACGTACTCGTATTCGCGGTCCGTCAGGTTCTTCAGTTGCAGGTCGAGGCTGGTGCTGTCGTCGAGCTGGTAGTGGATGCTGGCATCGAGCACCGCGAAGCCGCCGTACTTGCCCTGGGCGTTGTGTTCGTCGATGTAGTAGTCACCCTGCGCGCGGGCTTGCAGGCCGATGCGCCAGGCGTGGTCGAACTGGTAGTCGGTGCCCAGGTTGCTGATGTAGCGCGGCGTGGAGAACACCTCCTTGCCGGCCAGCGATTCACCGCCGGAGTACGCGCTGATCACCTTGGCTTCCTGATAGGAATGGGATGCCCAGACGCTCCAGCGATCCGTCAGGGTGGCATTGATCTGCAGGTCGACGCCACGCCGGCGGGTTTCCCCGAGGCCGACGTTGGTGCCGGTTGCCGGCATGTTGGCCACTTCGTCGGTGGCGTCCTGCTGCCACACGGCGATGCGCGCTTCGCTGTCCGCGAATGGCTTGAACTTGATGCCGATTTCCTTGCCGGTGTTGATCGACGGGCTGTAGCGCGGTTGTCCGGCGGTCAGGTAGGCGGGGTTGGTCGAGCCCGTGAGGATCTGGAAGGTGCGCCCCCAGTTGGCGTACAGGTTGATGTCCTCGCTCAGGCTGTAGACGACGCTCAGCTTGGGCTGGCGAATCCAGCCGTAGTCCTGCAGCTCGGCCTTCACCCCGCCGAGCATCTCGCTGTTGCCGGAGAACCGGTCCACCCGGTAGGCAGGGATGATCTGCAACTTTTCGCTGGCCTGGATGATCGCCTGCACGTAGGCACCGCTGTTGTACAGCGTGTAGCGCTCGTCATTCTGCACGCGTGCTGGCGTGGCATCGAAGTTCGTGGGCACGCCATGGTTGAATCGATAGCGCTGGTACTCGTTGTTCTGCTGCTCGTGGTTGATGCCGCCGTCGAGCGTCAGCAGGTCATTGGCGCGCCAGGTCAGGTTGCTCAGTACACCTGTCTGGCGCTCGTTCCAGAGGCGGCGCTGGCGCGGGGCGTTGCCGGGTTGGTAGTCGCTGAAGGTTACCCGGCGGTCATCGTCGTAGCTGTTGTAGTAGAGCTTGTTGCTCAGCTCGAGTGCGTCAGCGAGGCGGACGTCGGCATGCAGGCTCAGGTGCTTCATGTCGCGGTCGCTGTCGTCGTTGCCGTTCTTCTCCGGTGACTGCGTGCGGCTGGCGGCCAGTTGGCTGGCGGTGAGAAAACCTGGCTCTTCGGCCTGGTGGTGATAGAGGCGGGCGACCAGGCCGAGCCTGAAGGCCTGCGTGTCGTCGCTGAGGAACCACTTGCCTCCCAGCGAGTACTTGTTGGAGCGGCTGTGGTCACGGAAGCCTTCGCTGTCCTGTTTGGCGAGGATGTAGTTCTGCGCGAAGTTGCCTTCCTCGCGGCCCAGTGCCAGTTGCATCTCCCGGGTATCGAAGCTGCCGTAGGTGACGCGGCCGTCGGTGTAGTTGCCGCCCTGGCGCGTGGCGAAATTGATGTTGCCACCGATGTTGTGCAGGCCGTAGCGCGGATCGTTGGTGCCGCGCACCACTTCGATGTAGTCGATGTCGAGCGGGAACAGCATGTCGATGAAGCGCTGGTTGCCGCTGTTGACGTTGCTCGGGATACCGTCGATCAGCACCTTGATGCCGTTGATGTAGCCCTCGCCATTGAAGGCGCGCAAGGTCGCCTTGCCAGACTCGGCGCCCATGCGCGTTTCGGTCAGCTGGATGCCGGGCATCTGGCCGAGCAGTTCCCAGCTGTTGCTCACGTTCTGTTGTTCGATGCGCTCGCTGCCCATCACGTCCACCGAGGTGAGGATGCGTTCGGTGCCGAGGACATTCCGTTTCTCGGGGGTCACGTAGACGGCGCCGAGGGAGACGCTGGCGTCGTTGGGGCGAGCGGCGTGGAGGTCGGTCGATACCAGCGCCGACAGAACGGCGAGGGAGGCCGAGGTGGTTTTCATCGGGGATCCTAGTACTGCGTTTCTGGGAGGGAGGTGCGCATGGCCGATCACGGATGGGCCGTTCGGTGCGTTCGCTGAAGTGTGCGAATGTGGATGTTATACCATAACAAATAGTCTGCGTTCGACCATCCATGAATCTCCCGGCATCGGTGCAATAGCCGAGATAGAGCGCTTTCCTGCTCGGGGCAGGGGACCGCTCCGCGTCCATGGCCACTCGGCGAGTGCCTGGCGCGGGAATGCTCCCCGGGCCGGCGCGTGACGAACGATTAGACGCCAGCGTACTAATGGCGTATCACTATCAATGTCTTGTGCGGTCCAAGCGAAGCAGACGTCCTATGCAGCCCCTGGGGTCGATCAATACAACTGCCAGCGCCAATGACGAGCGGTTCGACGGAATGGTCCGCCTGATCTGTGCCCATTTCGCTGTACCGGCCTGTGTGCTGGTCGCGGGCGAGGGGCGCACGCGCCGTATCTGGGCCAGTGCCGGGCTGAGCGATACGCAACGACGGCAGATCGCGGATGCCCGCGAGGCCGGTCCACTCGCTGAGATCCAGCACCTGCGCATCCTGGTGGTCTGGCCGTTGCTGGCGTGTCAGGGCGGGCAGCTCGGTTGCCTCTATCTGCTCGATGAGACCCATCGGCTGCTGGACGCCAGCCAGGAACAGGCCCTGCAGGAGTTCGCCTGGCTGGTGCTCGATCTGCTGGAGCGCGAGGCGAAGGACGCCAGGCAACGGCATGAACTGGCGGCCCTGCGCGAGAGCGAGCGGCGCATGGCGCTGGCCATCGCCGGCAGCGGCACCGGCATCTGGGACCGCAACGTCAGCAGCGGTGAGATTCACTACTCCAGCAGCTGGAAGGCATTGCTGGGCTATGCCGACCATGAAATCGGCAACCGCATCGAAGAGAGCTACACGCGGGTTCATCCGTCCGAACTCGACTACGTGCGTGCGACCATCCAGGCACACCTCGAGCGACGCACCGAGGCCTATGAAGTGGAGCACCGGCTGCTCTGCCGGGATGGTCAGTACAAGTGGGTGTGCAGCCGTGGCAAGGTGGTCGAGCGTGACAGCGATGGCCAGCCGTTGCGGATGATCGGTACCACCACCGACATCACCGCCATACGCCGGTTGTCCGATCAGGTGCAGCAGACCGTCGAGCTGATGACGGACCTCACCAACGAGATACCCGGCATGGTCTTCCAGTTCCTGCGCCCGCTGCAGGGTGAGCCTGCCTTCACTTACGTCAGTGCCGGTGCGCAAGCGATCTGTGGCCTCAGCGCCACGCAGTTGATGCAGGATGCCCAGGCGCTGACGACGGTCGTCCATCCGGATGATCAGGACGCCTTCCTGGACACCTTCACGCGCTGCGCCGAACAGCTGACGCCCTGGCACCACGAATTCCGCGTGCAGGTACCGGGGCGCGACGTGGTCTGGTGCGAGGTCGAGGCCTGCCCGCGTCGCCAGGGCGACGGCAGCGTGCTCTGGCACGGTTTCATGACCGATGTGACCGAGCGCAAGCAGATCGAGGCCGAGCTGCAGGCATTCGCCACCACCGACTTCCTTACCCAGCTCGCCAATCGCCGTCACTTCATGCGTCAGCTCGAGATCGAGCTGGCGCGCCTGCAACGCAGTTCGGGCCAGAGTGCGGCGATACTGATGTTCGACCTGGACTACTTCAAGACCATCAACGACCGCTGGGGGCACAACGTCGGCGACCAGGCCCTGCGCCACTTCGCCACCATCCTCTGCGCGCAGCTGCGCAAGAGCGATACCGCCGGACGCCTGGGCGGCGAAGAGTTCGCCGTGGTGCTCAGCGAGACCGACCAGCAACAGGCCACGCATTTCGCCACCCGCATCCAGAGCGAGCTGGCCAGGACGCCGATCCTGCATGCCGGCGAGCAGATATTCCTGGCCGTCAGCGTGGGTATCTCATCGCTCACCGCCAACGACAGCAACGTCGAGGCCGCCCTGTCACGTAGCGACATCGCCCTGTACTGCGCGAAGCGCGGCGGGCGCAACCGCATCGAGTACCACTGAAGCCGGCTGCCTGTGTCGCGTCGCAGGGCGTTGCGCTGGACGTCTGGCCGTCAGCTCACTAACGTGATGGCCCCCGACGTGAATCACCACAGGACATCATCATATGGACGTGCAATGCAGCTCCCTCGAGGACGTGCGCCAGCGTATCGATGAGATCGACCGCGCCATGGTCGAGCTCATCGCCAGGCGCGGTGGTTTCGTCGCGCAGGCGGCACGGTTCAAGAAGGACGGTGCCGATGTACGTGCCCCGGCACGCGTCGAGCAGGTCATCGCCAAGGTGCGGGCGCTCGCCAGTGAGCGCGGGGCCTCGGCCGAGGTGGTCGAGCAGGTGTACCGCGCGATGATTGCCGCATTCATTGACGAGGAGCTGCGTACGCATGCCGCGCTCGGCGCCGAGGGCGGCGCCGTCTGAGGCGGGCAAGGTTCAGGCGCTCCACTGGCGCTGCTTGTCCATGATGAAATCGATGAAGGCGCGCAGACGCAACGGCATGTGCCTGCCGCTCGGATAGAGCAGGGTGAAGGGCCGCGAGCGCCCGGCGAACGCTTGCAGCACCTCGACCAGCGAGCCCTCGGCCAGTTCGCGCTCGACTATGAAGCGGTAGGTCTGGAACAGCCCGGCGCCGTGCTTGGCCAAGGTCACTCCACCCAGCACATCGTCCGAGCAGGTGCAGCCCCCGGCGCTGACAACCTCCCGCTCCTCGCCGTCATCGTTGAACAGCCAGGTGATGCGCCGCCCGCTGCTGGGCAGCTCGAACTGAATGCAGTCGTGCCGCTCGAGGTCGTCCAGCGTCTGTGGGACGCCTTCGCGTGCCAGGTAGTCGGGAGTGGCCACCACCACCAGGCGGGCGTCTTCCAGCGGCCGCGCGATGAGGCTCGAATCCGGCTGCGCGCGCACGCGGATGGCCAGGTCGTAACCTTCAGCGACGAAGTCGATGTTGCGATTGCCCAGGTGGATGTCGACCTGCACCTTGGGGTAGCGGCGGCGAAACTCCGGCATCAGCGGCAGGATGCGGTGGTGCCCATAGGTGGTGGGCAGGCTGATGCGCAGCGTCCCCGAGGGTTCCTGCTGCTGGCCGCTGACCGCGCGCTCCGCCTCGACCAGCTGGGTCAACGCCTGGCGGCACTGCTCGTAGTAGCCACGGCCACCTTCGGTCAGGCGAATGCTGCGGGTCGTGCGCACGAACAGTCTGGAGCCCAGGCGTTCCTCCAGCCGGCCGATCGAGCGACTGACCGCCGCTGGCGTCACGCCCGCGGCCAGCCCTGCCGCGGTGAAACTGCCCAGCTCGGCAGCGAGGCAGAACAGTTCGATGCTGCCAAGCAGTACATCGTCGAATTGGCGCGGCATGATTGATTACACCATGTATCAACTGAAGTTATTGAAGTCATATTTATCTGCTTTCATGGCAAAAATATAGTTCTCCCAACGGCGCCCAGGGCGCCTTCTCAGCGGGAGAAACGACATGAGCAACAACAGAACGGTAGTGATCACCGGTGCCTCCAGCGGCATCGGCTTCGGCCTGGCCAAGGCCTTCCTCGCCCAGGGGTTCAATGTGGTGGGCAACGCGCGCAGCGCCGAGCGGCTGGAGCAGGCCAGGGCGCAACTGGGCAACCCCGCCGGTTTCGTTGGCGTGGCAGGCGATATCGCCCTGCCGCAGACCGCTCGCCAGTTGATCGATGCCGGCATCGAAGCGTTCGGCCAGGTCGATGTGCTGGTCAACAACGCCGGTTTCTTCCTGCCCAAGCCTTTCCTCGACTACAGCCCGGAGGATGTCGACAGCCTGCTGGAGACCAACCTCAAGGGCGTGGTCTATGCCTCCCAGGCGGCTGCCGCGCACATGATCGAGCGTCGTCAGGGGCAGATCATCACCATCACCGCGGCCATCGCGCTGCAGGCCAATATCGACGTGCCCGCCGCGCTGCCGGTGCTGATCAAGGGCGGCCTCAACCAGGTCACCCGCGCACTGGCGCTGGAGCTGTCGCCGCACAATATCCAGGTCAACGCGGTGGCACCTGGCATCATCGAGACACCGATGCACGATCCGGCGACTCATGATTTCCTCAAGGGCCTGCAACCGGCAGGACGCATCGGGCAGGTCGAGGACATCGCCGAGGCCGTGCTGTACCTGGCTGGCGCCAGTTTCACCACGGGCGTGGTGCTGCCGGTCGATGGCGGCATGAGCAGCGGAAAATGGTAACCGGCGGATGACGCGGCCACTGCCGTGCCACCGCCAGCAGATCCCTTCCCCAACCACAGGAGCATCACCATGCCTTTCGTCAGTGTACGCATCACCCGCGACGGGGTCACCCGCGAACAGAAAGCCCAGGTCATCAAGGAAATCACCGAGACCCTGGAGCGTGTTCTGAACAAGAAGCCCGAGCTCACTCACATCGTGATCGAGGAAGTCGACACCGATAACTGGGGCTATGCCGGAATCACCACCACCGAGTACCGCGCCGGCTTATCCAGGACGTGATCCAGGCGCGCTGGCCAGGAGCTTGGCGGTCCTGGCCACCCGCCTGCGAGCAGACAGTGCCGGTCGTATGACCGGCATTGTTCATCTGACGGCCACAAGACGGGCTGCTCGTTCGTAGCGGCGTCACCCGAACGACGGGGTTGCCAGCAGGTGTTCGGTACTCCGTGAATTCCATGTCGAGTACCGGGCAGTGTGAGAACCCTTTCTATCACTGTCGTGAAGACTGCGCGCCAGGGCGAACGGCCGCACTGCGACGATGTATTCACTCCGGCAACCTGACCTTCTTCTTCGTCCCCAGCAGATTCCAGCTGGCCACGAACAGTGCGGCCACCAGTGGGCCGATGACGAAGCCGTTGAGACCCAGCAGGGCGAGACCGCCGAGGGTGGAAACGAGGATCAGGTAGTCGGGAAGGCGGGTGTCCTTGCCCACCAGTATGGGGCGCAGGATGTTGTCCACCAGGCCGATCACCAGCACGCCGAAGGCGGTGAGGATGATGCCTTGCCACAGGCTGCCGCTGAGCAGCAGGTAGAGCGCGACCGGGGCCCAGACGATGCCGGCGCCAGCGGCCGGCAGCAGTGACAGGAAGGCCATCAGCACGCCCCACAGCAGCGGGCTGTAGATGCCCAGCGCCCAGAAGATGAAGCCACCGAGCGCGCCCTGGACTGCGGCGACCAGGACATTGCCCTTGACCGTGGCGCGTACCACGCGGGTGAATTTGATCTGCAGGCGGCGCTTGGTGCTGTCGGCCAGGGGGATGGCGACGCGGATGTTGCGCACCAGCTCCTGGCCGTCGCGCAGGAGGAAGAACAGCAGGTACAGCATCACCCCGAAACTGATGAAGAACTCGAAGGTGCCCTGGCCGATGGCGAAGACCTTGGTCGCCAGGTACTGGCTACCGGTCGTGGCGCCCTTGGATATCTGCTCGCGCAGGCCGTCGAGGTTGGCGATGCCGAAGCGCTGCAGTTGCTCCTGCATGGGCGGCGGCAGCGCGCGCAGGGTGCTGGTCACGTAGGCACCGAAATCCAGTTCGCCGGACTCCAGCTGTTCATACAGGCTGGTGCCCTCGGCCACCACTGCCGAGGTGATGAAGATCACCGGCAGGATCGCCACCAGCAGGCAGATGGTCAGCGTCAGCAGGGCGGTCAGGTTGCGTCTGCCGTTGCAGCGCTGATTGAGGCGTGACTGCAGCGGGGCGAACACCACGGCGAGCACCATCGCCCAGAACACGGCGCCGTAGAACGGCAGGAGTATCCAGAAGAAGGCGATGGTCACCAGCGCGAGCAGGAGGATGAAGGCTTTCTGTTCGAAGGTCGGGTTGCGCATCTTGGTTTCGTTCAGTGGAGGCATGCCAGTTAGTCCCCGCAAACGCCGGCAAAGTGCCCGCGAATCCACTGCTGACCGGTCTTGCTGCCTTGCCACAGCTGCATGCGACTGCCGCCAAGGCGCGTGGCCATGGGGGCTTGACAGCTCTGGGATACTGGAAGGTGTGAGCGCGATCATTCATCAGGCCAAACGGAGGGTTTGCCATGCGCGACGAGGAACTCAGGGCGTTGTTCGATCAACAGGCGGCTGGCTATGACCAGCAATGGGCCGGGATGGCGCCGATTCGCGAGGCGCTCTATCTGCTGCTCGATGCGCTGTTCGCCGAGCTGCCGGCCGATGCGCGGGTGCTCTGCGTGGGCGCGGGTACCGGTGCGGAGATCGGCCACCTGGCCGCGCGCTTTCCTGGCTGGCGGTTCACGGCGCTGGACCCTTCCGAGGCGATGCTCGATGTCTGTCGCCAGCGTGCGCAGCGCGAGGGCTTTGCGCATCGTTGCGAGTTTCATGCGGGCTATCTCGACACGCTGGCGGATGAGCCGCTGTATGACGGCGCGACCTGCTTCCTGGTCTCGCAGTTCTTGCTGGAGCCGCAGGCACGCACGCGCTTCTTTCGCCAGATCGCGCAGCGGCTCAAGCCGGGCGGGCTGCTGGCCAATGCGGACCTGGCCGCGGATATCCACGCGCCGGCCTACGAGGTGCTGCTGCGTAACTGGATGACGCTGATGTCCGGTGCCGGCGTTCAGCCGCAGATGCTCGAGCGCGTACGCATTGCCTACGCGCGAGACGTGGCGGTGCTGCCGGCGCAGCAGGTGGCCGGCATCATCCAGGCCGCCGGCTTCGCGGCGCCGGTGCAGTTCTTCCAGGCCGGGTTGATGCACGGCTGGGGCTGCCAGCGCGCTGCGGATGCCTGAGGGCACGACTCATGAGCGCTCGACGCTATTCGTGGCGGGTGCTGCTCTCGCGGTCGCGCGGGTACTGTCGGGCGAAGGGGAAGGGCGGTAGCCAGGCTTCGCGGCGAATGGTCCAGAGCTCGTAGGTGGGGGTGAACTGGTCCGGCGCATCCAGCGAGCCCAGGTTCAGTTCGATCTCATCCGCCGTGCGCGAATATACCGACGAGCCGCAGCGCGGGCAGAAATGGCGGCCGCCATACTGGCCGGTTTCGCCGCTCAGGGTCACGGCGTCCTGGGCAAAGATTGCCGAGGCATGGAAGAGTGCGCCGTGGTACTTGCGGCAGTCCATGCAGTGGCAGATGCCGACCCGATAGGGTTGGGCGCTGGTGCTGAAGCGTACCTGGCCGCAGAGGCAGCCGCCGGTGATCTGTGGCATGTGAGGGTCTCCGCTCGTTGGCTATCGCCTGTGACCCTAGCAAAGCTGCAGGCAACCGAGGTGCGCAATGGCTCGGCGCTTCTGCGACCGGCGTCTCAACGTGTCCGCCGAGTGGGCAATCGCTCTGGCAGTGCGGGCAGGCGCATGGGCTATCATCCAGTGCTGAACAGGGACATGGAGGCAGGCTGATGGGGTTCTACTTGGTGATCGGCGCGTTCATCGTCTTTCTGCTGCTGTTGCTGCGGGCCATGCGCAGGAAGTCCTCAGGCGCGAACCACTCGGGCGATGGGGGAGGGCCGGGTGTGGATGGCGGCGGCAGCTTCTTCGGCGATTTCGGTGGCGACTGTGGTGGCGGTGATGGTGGTGGCGGCGGAGACTGAGTTCTGCCGGCCCGCTCCTGTCGCAATCCGTTGCCCTGTATCATCGGCGGCAGAGTGTCGCGGTTTCAGCATTGACCGCAGGCACGCCGTATTGCGTACCGGGGCCATGCTGCTGGCAGGTCCCGCCTTCTGCGAGAGATGACAGCATGATCGAGGTAACCGAAGTTTCCATCGCCGAGCTGCGCGCCGCGCTGGAGTCCGGCCGCACCACTGCGGTCGAACTGGTCAAGGCCTATCTGGCGCGTATCGAGGCCTACGACGGACCCGCCACGGCGACCCGGCTCAACGCCGTGGTCGTGCGCAACCCGGATGCACTGCAGGAAGCCGAGGCGTCGGATGCGCGCCGTGCGCGTGGTGAAACGCTCGGCCCGCTGGACGGCATTCCCTATACCGCGAAGGACAGTTACCTGGTCAAGGGGCTGACGGCGGCTTCCGGCAGCCCGGCCTTCAAGGACCTGGTGGCACAACGTGATGCGTTCACCGTCGAGCGTCTGCGTGCCGCCGGCGCCATCTGCCTGGGCAAGACCAATATGCCGCCGATGGCCAACGGCGGCATGCAGCGCGGGGTATACGGCCGCGCGGAGAGCCCCTACAACGCGGATTACCTGACGGCACCGTTCGCCTCGGGCTCGTCCAACGGCGCCGGTACGGCGACCGCTGCCAGTTTCGCCGCGTTCGGCCTGGCCGAGGAGACCTGGTCCAGCGGGCGCGGCCCGGCGTCGAACAATGGCCTGTGCGCCTACACGCCGTCGCGCGGGGTGATCTCGGTGCGCGGCAACTGGCCGCTGACGCCGACCATGGACGTGGTGGTGCCGTATGCCCGGACCATGGCCGACCTGCTCGAGGTACTCGACGTGGTGGTGGCCGATGACGCCGACACGCGTGGCGACCTGTGGCGTTTGCAGCCCTGGGTGCCGATCCCGAAAGCCTCCGCTGTGCGTCCGCAATCCTACCTGGCGCTGGCGGCCAAGGCCGATGCGCTGGCTGGCAAGCGCCTGGGCGTGCCGCGCATGTTCATCAACAAGGACGAGGCAGCCGGCACCAGCGAGTCGCCGGGCATCGGTGGTCCGACCGGCCAGCGCATCCACACCCGGCCAACGGTGATCGCCCTGTGGGAGGCGGCCCGCCAGGCGCTGGAAGCTGCTGGCGCCGAAGTGGTGGAGGTGGACTTCCCGCTGGTGTCCAACTGCGAAGGCGATCGCCCGGGGGCACCGACGGTGTTCAACCGGGGTATCGTCACGCCCGAGTTCCTGCATGACGAGCTGTGGGAGCTGAGCGGCTGGGCCTTCGACGACTTCCTGCAGGCCAACGGCGATCCGCAGCTGCAGCGCCTGGCTGATGTCGATGGGCCGCAGATCTTCCCGCATGACCCCGGTACGCTGCCCAATCGCGAGGGCGACCTGGCGGCGGGCATGGACGAGTACGTCAAGATGGCCAAGCGCGGCATCAAGCCCTGGGACCAGATCGCCACGCTGCCCGACGGACTGCGTGGCCTGGAACACACGCGCAAGATCGACCTGGAGGACTGGATGGCGCAACAGGGGCTGGATGCCGTGCTGTTCCCCACCGTTGCCGATGTCGGCCCGGCGGATGCCGATGTGAACCCGCTATCCGCCGACATCGCCTGGAGCAATGGCGTGTGGGTGGCCAACGGCAATCTGGCGATTCGTCACCTGGGTGTGCCGACCGTGACCGTACCCATGGGCGTGATGGCCGATATCGGCATGCCCGTGGGCCTGACCTTCGCAGGCCGCGCCTATGACGACTCGGCCTTGCTGCAGCTGGCGGCTGCTTACGAGTCCACTGGCAGCAAACGCCAGGTCCCACCGCGCACGCCGCCGCTGGGGTGATGCGCGGTGCCGGGAGGCCCCTCTCTCGCAAGCGGGAGAGGGGGGGCGGCACCGCTGGTCGTAGGAGCGGCTTCAGCCGCGATGGCCGTAGAAGCTGCCGGCGCTAACGTGGCAGGCGATACCCTTACTGGCGCAAATCCACCGCCGGTGCGCCCTGGCCATCGAACAGTTGCGCAGGTTGGCTGGGCAGGATGCTGGGGCGGCCGCCGTTGCTGCTGCCATTGCCGATGATGCGGATATCGCTGTACTTCTTGCCGGACAGCGCCGCCAGGCCGGCGCCGTCGCGTACCACGGTGGGACGCAGGAAGACCATCAGGTTGCGCTTGATGTGCGACTCGCGAGTGGAGCGGAACAGCCCGCCTATCAGTGGAATGTCACCCAGCAACGGCACCTTGGAAACGGCTTCGGTGACGTCGTCCTGAATCAGGCCGCCGAGCACGATCACCTGGCCATCGTCGGCGAGGATGGTGCTCTTGATCGAGCGCTTGTTGGTCACCAGGTCCACCGCCTGGGCATTGAGCCCGGTGCTCGGCGCGATGGAGGAGATCTCCTGTTCGATCTCCAGGCGCAGGGTGGCGCCTTCGTTGATGTGCGGGGTGACCTTGAGGGTGACGCCGATGTCCTTGCGCTCGATGGTGGTGAAGGGGTTGCCCGCGCCAGAGGCGTCGGTGGTGTAGGAGCCGGTCTGGAAGGGGACGTTCTGCCCGACGAGGATCTCCGCCTTCTGGTTGTCCAGGGTCAGCAGGCTCGGCGTCGACAGCAGGTTGCTCTTGCTGTTGGCCGACAGCGCGGTGATCAGCGCGCCGAAGCGGTCGCTGCCAACGCCGATGATGGCGCCGTCGGGGAGGGTGGTGTTCTCCGGTACTTCATCGTTCTGCAGGATCTGCAGCACCGAACCGACGGACAGTCCGGTACCGGCGAAGTTGACCCCGCCCAGGCCGCCACGGCCACCACGTGCATCCACCGCCCATTGCACGCCCACGGCATCGGTGATGTCGCCGGAAACTTCGACGATGGCCGCCTCGACCATGACCTGCGCGCGCGGCACGTCGAGCTGACGGACGATGTCCTCGAGGGTGGCGACCTGATCCGGGTCGGCCAGCAGCACCAGGGCGTTGAGGCTCTCGTCGGCACGGATGAGGATGTTCGACTGCTTGCCGCTGGTCTCGCCGGTCTCCTGGCTCTTCAAGCCCTCGGAGATTTCCCCGAGGGTTTCGGCCAGGGCCTTGGCGTCGTTGTGGCGCAGGCGAATCACCCGCGTGTTGGCCGAGCGGCTGGTGGGTGTATCCAGCGAGCGGGCGAGGTCGGCCAGCTTGGCGCGGGCTTCCGGCGGGCCGAGAAGAATCAGGCGATTGGTGCGGGCATCGGCCACCACCTGGGTAGCGCCGCTGCCCTTGGCCTGGCCACGGGCGATGGCGGTGTTGAGGACCTCGGCGGCGTCCATCACCCAGGCATGTTGCAGGGTGACCACGCTGAAATCCTGCGCGCCGCTCTGGTCGAGCTGGCGCATCAGGTCCTGGATGCGTGCGATGTTGGCGCTGCGGTCGCTGATGATCAGCGCGTTGGCCGAGGTGACGGCAGCCAGGTGACCGTACTGCGGTACCAGCGGGCGGATCAACGGGATCAGCTCGGCTACCGGCACGTGCTGCACCTGGATCAGCCGGGTTTCCAGGCGGTCCGGTGCGGCCCGGCCTTCACCGGCTTCGGCCTTGGCTTCGGCATTGGGCACGATGCGCGCCTGGTCGCCCTGGGTCAGTACGCTGAAACCGTGGGTGGCCATCACCGAGAGGAACAGCTGGTACACCTCGGAGAGGCCCAGCGGGGTGCTGGACACCACGCTGACCTGACCCTTCACGCGCGGGTCGACGACGAAGGTCTGCCCGGTGATGGCGGCGATCTGGTCGATGAACTCGCGGATGTCCGCACCCTTGAGGTTGATGGTCCAGCTTTCTTCCTGCTGGTTGGCGCTGCTGGGCACCTGTTCGATCTGCGCAAGCAGCGGCAAGGGCGTGCTGGCCAGGCTGGCGGCTATCAGGGCGAGTGTCAGTCGGCTTCGGAGAACAGGCATCGGTTCAGTCGCTTTCCATGGGCTGATCGGGGGGCGTTTCTTCGGGCAGTGTGCCGGAGGCTTCCATCTGTTCGCGCAGCATCTGCATGCGCTGGCGCAGTTGTTCGAGGTTGTCCTGGTCGAGTCGTTCGAGTTGTTGTTGCGGGTCTTCCTGCGTCGCTTCGAACGGTGGGGTATAGCTGTACTGCCCACTCTGCTGGCGCGGGAACCCGAGGCTCTCGCGGCGCCCGTTGCGCAGCAGCTCGACGCGATCGGCATAGATGGCGTCCACACGCACGCCATCGCTCACTTCCATGCCGACGGCATAACGTTGGGCATGCTCACCCTGGGGCTGGATCAGCGCACTGGAGCGCTGCGGGTCGCTGTGCACGAAGCTGCCGAGCAGGGTCAGTTGCAGATTGGTGGTCGGCGCGGGGCCGCTATCGGCCTGCCGAGGGGCGCCGAACAGTTGGCCGACAGGGGCCTGGCCGTGCTGCACCTGGCCGGAGTCGGCCTGCTCCGGGACGGGCTGCACCTGGCCGCGTACCAGGCGCAGCAGGTCGGCGCTCTGCCACGCCAGGCTGACGCTCAGGGCGATCAGCACGAGCATGCCGATCAGGCTCGGGGTATTGTCCTTGAGCCGCTGGGAAAGGGCCGAGATGGGCAAAGGTATCACTCCGGAAACGACGTTCTAGCTCTTCTTATGTGCGGGGCGTCGCGCGCTGATCATAGCAGCCCGCGTGATGTTGGCATCCCCCAAATAGGGTGGGTGTGCTGTGCTGGGCAATGTGTTAAAGATAATCGATCGATTGTTAAAGAAAGACCGTCCTTGAGGTGGCCCATTGGGGCGAACAGTCAGGTTAGGCTGTGCTACCGAGACAAGACTCCGTTCTAAGGTCACGCATGAACGCTTCGCTGCACGACACTCCGCTGCGCCGCCTGCCTTTCAGCTTCGCCAAGCGCCATGGCGTGGTGTTCGTCATGCATGACGGCCGCGCCGGCCTGGGCTATCGCCTCGGCTGCGACCCGGTGGCATTGGCCGAGGCGCAGCGTTTCGCCGGGCGCAGCCTGCCGCTGCAGGCGATGAGCGCCAGCGAGTTCGCCCAGGCATTGGGGGCGGCCTATCAGCATGACTCCGCATCCATGCAACTGGCCGAGGACATCGGCGGCAGTCTCGATCTGGCGTCGCTGGCCGATCAGGTGCCGGAAACCGAGGACCTGCTGGAACAGGAGGACGACGCACCGATCATTCGCCTGATCAACGCGATTCTCGGCGAAGCGATCAAGGAGAACGCCTCCGACATTCACCTGGAAACCTTCGAGAAGCGCCTGGTGGTGCGTTTCCGCGTGGACGGCATCCTGCGTGAAGTGCTCGAACCCAAGCGCGAGCTGGCGACCTTGCTGGTCTCGCGGGTCAAGGTGATGGCGCGGCTGGATATCGCCGAGAAACGCATCCCGCAGGACGGGCGTATCTCGCTCAAGGTGGGGGGGCGCGAGGTGGACATCCGCGTGTCCACGCTGCCGTCGGCCAACGGCGAGCGGGTGGTGCTGCGCCTGCTCGACAAGCAGGCCGGGCGCCTGTCGCTGCAGCACCTGGGGATGCGCAGCGAAGATCGCGCGCTGATGGAAGACACCGTGCGCAAGCCGCATGGCATCCTGCTGGTCACCGGGCCCACCGGCTCGGGCAAGACCACCACGCTGTATGCCAGCCTGGTCAGCCTCAACGACCACACGCGCAATATCCTCACCGTCGAGGACCCCATCGAGTATCACCTCGAAGGCATCGGCCAGACCCAGGTCAACACCAAGGTGGACATGACCTTCGCCCGTGGCCTGCGCGCCATCTTGCGCCAGGACCCGGATGTGGTGATGGTCGGTGAGATTCGCGACAAGGAAACCGCCGAGATCGCCGTGCAGGCGTCGCTGACCGGTCACCTGGTGCTTTCGACCCTGCACACCAACAGTGCCATCGGCGCGATCACCCGTCTGGTGGACATGGGCGTGGAGCCCTTCCTGCTGTCGTCATCGCTGCTCGGCGTGCTGGCGCAGCGCCTGGTGCGGGTGCTCTGTCCGGCATGCAAGGAGCCCTACAGCGCCGATGCGGCCGAGTGCGCGCTGCTGGGGGCGTCGCTCGATCAGGCGCCGACGCTGTACCACGCCCGTGGCTGTGCGCACTGCCATCAGCAGGGCTATCGTGGGCGTACCGGTATCTACGAGCTGGTGGTGTTCGACGAGACCATGCGCAGCCTGGTGCACAGTCGCGCTGCCGAACAGGACATGATCCGCCACGCCCGTACCCTGGGACCGAGCATTCGCGACGATGGTCGGCGCAAGGTGCTGGAAGGGGTGACCACGGTCGAGGAAGTGTTGCGCGTGACGCGAGAGGAATGATGGCGAGCGTGATATGGGCATCGGCTGTAGCAGCGGCTTCGGCTGCGGGGCGGCGCGGATCGCGGCTGCAGCGGAATGCCGCCCAGCCGCTTCCACGGGAACGACGGGAGCGGTTTGCCGATGGCGGCCTTTGAATACATCGCCCTCGACGGCAGTGGCCGCCAGCAGAAGGGCGTGCTGGAGGCCGACAGCGCCCGGCAGGTGCGGCAGCTGCTGCGTGAACGCCAGCTGGCGCCGCTCGAGGTCAAGGCCACGCGCAGTCGCGAGCAGGGCGCTGGCCAGGTGCGCCTGGGCTTTGCCCGTGGTCTGTCGGCACGTGACCTGGCATTGGTCACCCGCCAGCTGGCGACGCTGATCCAGGCGGCGCTGCCCATCGAAGAAGCGTTGCGCGCCGCTGCCGCGCAATCCACTCGTTCGCGCATCCAGGGCATGCTGCTGGCGGTGCGCGCGCGGGTGCTGGAGGGGCACAGCCTGGCCGCCAGCCTCAAGGAGTTTCCCGCAGCGTTTCCCGAGCTGTATCGCGCCACGGTGGCCGCTGGCGAGCACGCCGGGCATCTCGGGCCGGTGCTGGAACAGTTGGCGGACTACACCGAGCAGCGCCAGCAGTCGCGGCAGAAGGTGCAGCTGGCGCTGCTCTATCCGGTGATCCTGATGTGCGCGTCGTTGCTGATCGTCGGTTTTCTGCTCGGCTACGTGGTGCCGGACGTGGTCAAGGTCTTCGTCGACTCCGGGCAGACCCTGCCGGTACTGACCCGTGGGCTCATCGCCCTGAGTGACTGGGTCAAGGCCTGGGGGCTGCTGGCCGTGGTGGCGCTGGTACTGGCGGTTATCGCCTTGCGTGCCGCGCTGCGTGACGAGGCATTTCGCCTGCGCTGGCATCGTTTCCTGTTGCGCATCCCGCTGCTGGGGGGGCTGGGCCGCGCCACCGATTGCGCACGCTTCGCCTCGACCCTGGCGATTCTCACCCGCAGCGGCGTGCCGCTGGTGGAGGCGCTGGCGATTGCCGGCGAGGTGATCGGCAATCGGGTGATTCGCGCCGAGGTGCTGGTGGCGGCGCAGAAGGTCCGTGAGGGCGGTAGCCTGACCCGTTCGCTGGAGGCGACCGGGCAGTTTCCGCCGATGATGTTGCACATGATCGCCAGCGGCGAGCGCTCCGGGGAGCTGGATCAGATGCTGGCGCGTACGGCGAAGAACCAGGAGAACGACCTCAGCGCGCAGATCGCCTTGCTGGTCGGGTTGTTCGAGCCGTTCATGCTGGTCTTCATGGGAGCAGTGGTGCTGGTGATCGTGCTGGCCATCCTGTTGCCGATTCTTTCTTTGAACCAAATGGTGGGATAGCAGGTGAGAAAATCTCAGGCGGGCTTCACGCTCATCGAAATCATGGTGGTGGTGGTCATCCTCGGCATCCTGGCGGCGCTGGTCGTGCCGCAGGTGATGAGCCGGCCGGACCAGGCCAAGGTCACTGCCGCGCAGAACGACATCCGCGCCATCGGTGCCGCGCTGGACATGTACAAGCTGGACAATCACAACTACCCCAGCACCCAGCAGGGTGTGGAGGCGCTGGTGAGCAAGCCGAGCGGCAACCCGCCGGCGAAGAACTGGAACAAGGACGGCTACCTCAAGCGCCTGCCCGTCGATCCCTGGGGCAATCCCTATCAGTACCTGGCGCCCGGCACCAAGGGCGCCTTCGATCTCTATTCGTTCGGCGCCGATGGCAAACAGGGCGGTAGCGAGCTGAACGCCGATATCGGTAACTGGGACCTCTGACCTGCCGATGCTGGCCTTCACCTGTTGGCGCCCTCGCACGCGCAGCGCGCAGGCGCTCATGGCGCATGGCCAGCGCGGGTTCACCCTGATCGAGCTGCTGGTGGTGCTGGTGATTCTCGGCAGCCTGATCGGCCTCGCGGTGTTCAGCACGGGCATCGCCGGTCCGGCGCGTGAACTGCGTGGCGAGGCCGAGCGCCTCAGTGGATTGATCGGCGTGCTGCTCGACGAGGCGGTGCTGGATAACCGCGAGTATGGCCTGAGCTTTACCCGCGAAGGCTACCGTGTGCTGCGCTACGACTCGCAACGCGCCGAATGGCAGGCGCTGGACCGCCAGGCCCATCGTCTGCCGGAGTGGGCCGAGCTGACGCTCGAGCTGGAGGGCGAGGAGCCTGCGCTGCCGGGCGAGGCGGATGCGGCGGCGCCGCAGTTGCTGATCCTGTCCAGTGGCGAGCTGACCCCGTTCCGCCTGCGCCTCGCCGAACGACGCCGTGATGGCCTGCGTATGCAGCTCTCCAGCGACGGTTTCACGCTGCCACGTGTCGAGGAACTGGGCGCGGGGCGTGCCGGATGAAATCGGCACGAGGCTTCACCCTGCTCGAAGTGCTGGTGGCGCTGGCCATCTTCGCCCTGGTCGCCGCCAGCGTGCTGACCGCCAGTGCGCGCAGCGTGCGCACCGCCAGCCAGCTGGAGGACAAGACCCTGGCCATGTGGGTGGCCGACAACCGCATGACGGAGTTGCAACTGGCCGAAACACCGCCTGCCGACGGCCGTGATCAGGGCCAGGTGGAGTTCGCCGGGCGCCGCTGGTCGTGGCAAAGCGAGATCGAGGCCACCAGCGAGCCGGCCATGCGCCGCGTGACGCTGTGGGTCGCGGTCGATGAGCGCGGCGCCCGGGGTGATCTGCGCGAGCGGGCTTTGGTCAGCCTCAGCGGTTTTCTCGGGGTGCCGCGATGAGGCACGGGCAGCGCGGTTTCACCCTGCTGGAGCTGCTGATCGCCATCGCCATCTTCGCGCTGTTGGGGCTGGCGACCTACCGCATGCTCGACAGCGTGCTCAGTGCCGATGCCGTGACCCGTGAACACGAGCGTCAGCTCCGTGAGCTGACGCGGGCGTTGTCGGCGTTCGAACGTGACCTGCGGCAGGTCACGGTGCGGCCGATTCGAGATGCCTTTGGCGACCCACAGCCGGCGCTGCACAGCGACCTGGCCGATGCCACGGCGCTGGAGCTGAGCCGTGCCGGCTGGCGCAATCCACTGGGCCAGCCGCGTGCCGAAGTGCAGCGAGTGCGCTGGCAGCTGAGTGGCGAGCAATGGCAGCGTCGCTACTGGCGGGTGCTCGACCGTGCCCAGGACAGCGCGCCACAGGTGCAGCAGGCGCTCGACGGCGTCGAGTCGCTGAGCCTGCGCTACCTGGACAAGGACGGCCAGTGGCAGCCTGACTGGCCGCCGGCCAATGCCACTGGCGATGCGTCGTTCACCGAGCTGCCGCGTGCGCTGGAGCTGCGCCTGCAGCACCGGCGCTATGGCGAGTTGCGGCGTCTGTTGCGCCTGCCGGATCTGCCGGCGCAGGAGCAGCCGGCGGCGTCGGAGGGGGAGCAAGGCGAGCAGGGCGAGGAGCCGCAGCCATGAGGCGGCAGCAGGGTGTCGCGCTGATTACCGTGCTGCTGGTGGTGGCCGTGGTCACGGTGGTCTGCGCCGGGTTGATCGCCCGCCAGCAGCTGTCGATCCGCAGCAGCGCCAATCAGTTGCACGTGACCCAGGCCTGGCACTACGCGCTGGGTGGCGAGACCCTGGCCAAGGCGATGCTCGAACGGGATCTGCGCCAGGGTGATCCGCGGCAACCGGTGGACCACCTGCTGGAACCCTGGGCCAGGCCATTGCCGCCTTTTCCGCTGGATGAGGGCGGGGAGCTGCGTGTGCGCATCGTCGACCCCAGCGGCCGCTTCAATCTCAACAACCTGGTGAGCCAGGGCCGGCCCAACGAGCTGGCGGTCATGCGCTTGCGCCGTCTGTTGCTGCGCCTGGACATCGGCAAGCCTTACGCCGAGCGCTTGCTCGACTGGCTGGATCGCGACAGCGAGACGCTGGGTGGCAACGGCGCCGAGGATGCTCAGTACCTCCTGGCTGCACCGCCTTATCGCAGCGCCAATCGCGAGATCAGTGACGTTTCCGAGTTGCGCCTGTTGCTGGAGATGGACGAGGCCGACTATCGCCGCCTGCTGCCCTTCGTCAGTGCGCTGCCCAGCGGCACGTTGCTCAACGTCAACACCGCCAGCGCCATGGTGCTTTCTACCCTGTCCGATGGCCTCAGCCCGGATGCGGCGCTGTCGCTGATCGCGGCGCGGGGCTCGGAGGGCTACGCCAGCCCGGCTGCCTTCGCTGCTCAGCCTGCGCTTGCCGGGCTGGGGGAGCAGGTGGCGCAGGGCCTGGCGGTCGGCAGCCAGTATTTCGAGGTGTTCAGCGAGGTCAGCCTGGGCGAGCGCAGGGTGGTCTTGCGCAGCCTGCTGCAGCGCGGCAATGATGGCCAGGTTCGTGTCCTGGCGCGTGATCTGGGGCAGGGCGGCATGCCGCCGGAGCCCGTTGAGGAAGAACAAGAATGAAGCCGTTATGGATTTTTCTGCCGCCCGAGGCCTGCCAGGGACTCTCGCCGGAATTGCCGGTGCAGTGGGTCACGCCCGGCGAGAGCCGGACGCTGAGCCTGGCCGATGCCTTGCCGGACCTGCCGGCGCACTGGCAGCTGGTGCTGCCGGTGGAGGCGGTGACCGCCTGCGCCGTGCAATTGCCCACGCAGAAGGCGCGCTGGGTACGCCAGGCGCTGCCGTTCGCGGTGGAGGAGCTGCTCGCCGAGGATGTCGAATCGATGCATCTGGCGCTGGGCGAGCAACTGGCCGATGGTCGTCATCGCGTCTATGCGCTGCGTGCAGACTGGCTGCGTGACTGCCTGGCGCTGTTCGCCGCGCAACCGCCGCAGGCGATCCGCATGGATGCCGACATGCTGCCGCATCAGGGCAGCCAGCTGCTGTGGCTGCAGTCGCGCTGGGTGCTGGGGGGCGAGGCACCCTGGCGGCTGGCAGTACAGGCCGCCGACTGGTCTGCGCTGGCCGAGTCGTGCCCGCAGCCGCGAATGGTCTGGGCGACGGCCGAGCAGTCGGCGCCCGAGCCGCACGATGAGCAGCACCCGCTCGAGGATGCGCACCTGTGGCTGGTCGAGCAGGGCGGCGGTATCGATCTGGCACAGGGGGCGTTCGCGCTGCGCCAGGGTGATGACGGCTGGCAGCGCTGGCGCCCGCTGGCGGCCGTGCTGGCGCTCTGTGTGCTGTTGCAATGGGGGTTCAATCTGGCGCAGGGCTGGTACCTGCAGCGTGAGGCCGATGCCTACGCGGCCTCCAGTGAGGCGCTGTATCGCGAGCTGTTTCCGCAGGACAGCAAGCTGATCAACCTGAGGGCGCAGCTGGATCAGCACTTGGCGCAGTCGTCGACCGCAGGCAGCGCGCTGCTCGGTCTGCTTGGCGAGGTGTCTGCCGCGCTGTACGCCGAGGGAGAGCCACAGGTGCAGGTCAATCAGCTCGATTACAGCGCGGTGCGTGGCGACCTGTCATTGCAATTGCAGGCACCCGGCTTCGCCGAGCTGGAAGGGCTGCGCGAGCGCCTGCAGCAGGCCGGTCTGTCGGTGCAGATGGGCTCGGCCAGTCGTGAGGCGCAGGGCGTCAGCGCACGTGTGGTGATCGGAGGATGAGCGGCATGGCGATGAGCGAGAAGTTGCAGCAGCATTGGCAGCGTTCACCCCTGGCGCAGCGCTGGCAGGTGCTGCCGTCGCGTGATCGCCTGGCGTTGCTGGCGTTGGGCCTGTTCCTGCTGCTGGTGCTGTTCTACCTGGCGTTGTGGCAGCCCGCGCAGCGCCATGCGCAGACGGCGCGTGCCGCGTTCGAGGAGCAGCGGGCGTTGTATGCCTACCTGCAGAGCCGCGCGCCACAGCTGCGCGGGCGTGACCTGCAACCGCGCGCGAGCCTCGATCCGGAGCGCCTGCAGGGCCTGGTCACGGCAACGGCTGCGGAGCAGGGCGTGGTGATCGAGCGCCTGGATGCCGAGGGCTACGGCGCCGTGCAGGTCAACCTGCAACCGGTGGCCTTTGCCCAGCTGCTGCGCTGGATCGAGACGCTGGAGGGGCAGGGCGTGCGCGTGGAGGAGGCCGGGCTGGACCGCGCCGAGGAGAATCGCGTGATGGCGCGGCTGAGCCTGCGTGCCGGCGAGTGACGGCGGCGCGGGTTCGCTTGTGCGTGCCGGCAGGGCTTGATGGCGCAGTCGGCACGTCCGTTGTCCCGACAGGTAACATCGCGCACCCGATTGGGCGCATAGGAAACGCCGCTGCGCCGATAAGGTGCCGTCGCGGGCGTGCGGGAAAACTGCGCGGCGTCTCCAGTGCCCATGCTGTGGGCGTTTGATGCTTTCTGGCCTGAGTCTTGCTGAGATTATCCGTTTACCCTTTTCTGCTTGATCACTCCTTTTGCGAGCTGTCAATATCTGCCCTGGGCGCTTCCTGTGCTTCTGTAATTACTTGTCGCATTAAGGAAATATCGCCTCATTGGCTGCCGCTAGAATGCCGCTCACCCAGCCAAGGCCCTTTCGTCGCTCGTCCTACACGGATGACGCTGCACCGCCTTCTACAATCCTTACAAGGCCCGGGCCCCTCACTGCCATCGATGCCATACCCAATTCGAAGGAGCAAAGAATGAAGAAGATCGCACTGCTCGGCGCCCTGGCGCTGTCCCTGATGTCGCCTCTGGCCATGGCCGAGAAACCGCTGCGCATCGGTATCGAAGCGGCTTACCCTCCCTTCGCATTCAAGACTCCCGATGGCCAGATCTCCGGCTTCGACTACGACATCGGCAACGCCCTGTGCGAAGAGATGAAGGTCGAGTGCAAGTGGATCGAGCAGGAGTTCGATGGCCTGATCCCGGCCCTCAAGGTCCGCAAGTTCGACGCCGTGCTGTCGTCCATGTCGATCACCGAAGACCGGAAGAAATCCGTCGATTTCACCGGCAAGTACTATGCAACGCCAGCCAAGCTGGCGATGAAGGCCGGCACCGAGGTCAAGGACCCGCTGGTCGACCTGAAAGGCAAGAAGGTCGGCGTTCAGCGCTCGTCCGTCTACGACCGTTACGCCACCGACCTGTTCGCTCCGGCGGGCATCGAGGTCGTGCGTTACAGCTCGCAGAACGAAATCTTCCTGGACATGCAGTCCGGTCGTCTGGACGCCACCCTGGCCGACTCGGTGAACATCGATGACGGCTTCCTCAAGACCGATGCCGGCAAGGGCTTCGCCTTCACCGGCCCGGACTTCACCGACGTGAAATACTTCGGCGAAGGCCAGGGCATCGCCGTGCGCAAGGGCGACAAGGCGCTGGCCGACAAGATCAGTGCTGCCATCCTGGCCATTCGCGCCAACGGCAAGTACAAGGCCGTGCAGGACAAGTACTTCGACTTCGACGTTTACGGCGAGTAAGCGATCGCAGATGGACAAAGTGGCACTAACCTTCCCGGAGGTTGTGCCACTTTTTTCTTGGTTCATCCTGTAGCGACCGGCTGGCGGCTCGCCCGTGCTGGCGCTCAGGCGTTGTCGGTCGCTCGGGCGACATGAATTTCCTTTGTGCTAGATGGCGCCATCGTGGTGCCTGAGAGGTATTGGCGCATGCTTCAAGGCTACGGCTCGACCATTCTCGAGGGTGCCTGGCTTACCGTGTCGCTGGCATTGCTGTCGATGGCGGTCGCCATCGCGCTCGGCTTGCTCGGTGCGGCCTTCCGTCTGTCGCCGGTGAGGTGGCTGGCGCTGATGGGCGAGACCTACGCCACGGTGATCCGTGGGATTCCCGAGCTGGTGCTGATCCTGCTGATCTTCTTCGGCGGCCAGGACCTGGTCAACCGCATCGCCCCGCTGCTGGGCTATGAGGACTACATCGACATCAATCCCTTCGTGGCGGGTGTCGGCACCCTGGGCTTCATCTATGGCGCCTACCTGTCGGAGACCTTCCGCGGTGCCTTCATGGCCATCCCCAAGGGGCAGGGCGAGGCGGGCATGGCCTATGGCATGAGCCCGCTGCGGGTGTTCTTCCGCATCCTCGTGCCGCAGATGATCCGCCTGGCGATTCCCGGTCTGACCAACAACTGGCTGGTGCTGGTCAAGGCCACTGCGCTGATCTCCCTGGTCGGCCTGCAGGACATGATGGCCCGCGCCAAGAGCGCCGGTGACGCGACCCGTGAGCCGTTCACCTACATCCTCCTGGCGGCGGCGGTGTACCTGGTGATCACGAGCGTGTCGCTGCTGGTATTGCGCTATCTCGAGCGCCGCTATTCGGTCGGCGTCAAAGCCGCCGAGATCTGAGGGAGTCACCATGCTTTTCGATTACAACGTGGTACTCGACAGCCTGCCGCTGTACTTCGGTGGCGTGCTGGTGACCCTCAAGCTGTTGCTCATCGCCCTGGCCGTGGGCCTGCTGCTGGCGGTGCCGCTGGCGGTGATGCGGGTGTCCAAGCAGGCGCTGGTCAACTTTCCGGCCTGGCTCTACACCTACGTGATCCGTGGCACGCCGATGCTGGTGCAGCTGTACCTGCTCTACTACGGCCTGGCCCAGTTCGAGGCCGTGCGCGAGAGTTTCATGTGGCCCTACCTGTCCAGCGCCACCTTCTGTGCCTGCCTGGCATTCGCCATCAACACCAGCGCCTACACGGCCGAGATCCTGGCGGGCAGCCTCAAGGCCACGCCGCACGGCGAGATTGAGGCGGCCAAGGCCATGGGTATGTCGCGCGGCAAGCTGTATCGGCGCATCCTGCTGCCGTCGGCATTGCGACGGGCGCTGCCGCAGTACAGCAATGAAGTGATCATGATGCTGCACACCACCAGCCTGGCCTCGGTGGTGACCCTCATCGACATCACCGGCGCTGCCAAGACCGTCAGCTCGCAGTACTACCTGCCGTTCGAGGCCTACATCACCGCCGGCCTGTTCTACCTGGTGCTGACCTTCATCCTCGTGCGCCTGTTCAAGCTGGCCGAGCGCCACTGGCTGGCCTACATGGCCCCGCGCAAGGGCTGATGCCATGACGATTCAAGAGAACCCGAACATGTACAAACTCGAAGTTCAGGACCTGCACAAGCGCTACGGCAGCCATGAGGTGATCAAGGGCGTGTCGATGTCGGCCAAGGCGGGCGACGTGATCAGCATCATCGGCTCCAGTGGTTCGGGCAAGAGCACCTTCCTGCGCTGCCTCAATCTGCTGGAGCAGCCGCATGCCGGCAAGATCCTGCTCAACGGCGAAGAGCTGAAGCTGGTGCCGGCCAAGGACGGTTCGCTGCGCGCCGCCGATGCCAGGCAGTTGCAGCGCATGCGCTCGCGCCTGGCCATGGTGTTCCAGCATTTCAACCTGTGGTCGCACATGAGTGCCCTGGAGAATGTGATGGAGGCGCCGGTGCACGTGCTCGGCGTGAGCAAGGCCGAGGCCCGCGACAAGGCCGAGCACTACCTGGCCAAGGTGGGCGTGGCCCATCGCAAGGATGCCTATCCGGCGCACATGTCTGGCGGCGAACAGCAGCGCGTGGCCATCGCCCGCGCCCTGGCCATGGAGCCGGAGGTGATGCTGTTCGACGAACCGACCTCGGCACTCGATCCGGAACTGGTCGGCGAAGTGCTCAAGGTGATGCAGGACCTGGCGACCGAAGGTCGCACCATGGTGGTGGTCACCCACGAGATGGGCTTCGCCCGCGAGGTGTCGAACCAGTTGGTATTCCTGCACAAGGGCCTGGTGGAAGAGCGCGGTTGCCCGAAGGATGTGCTGGTCAATCCACAATCCGAGCGTCTCAAGCAGTTCCTTTCCGGTAGCCTCAAATAATAAGCAGCTAGACTTTGCCCTTTTAGGGTGCGCTCGAAACCGCTGCCGGTTTTTGCAGACGCCCTGAACTGGTGCAAGGCAAACCTGAACATAGACCCATGACCCCCCATCGAATCGGCTTTCTCTACTGGCCCGGCACCAAGGCCCTGACCCTGTCCCTGGCCGAGGAAGCCTTGCGTGTCGCCCAGCGCGTCCACCCGGAAGTGGTGTACGAGCTGGTTTTCCTCCAGGCCGAACCACTGGTCGCGGGTGACTGGCGCCTGCCGGGCGAGCCCTGGGCCGGGCATCTGGATGGCCTGGACAAGCTGTTTCTGCTGGCCGATACGCCGCCGGCCCAGGTTTCTGCCGGCCTGGCCGCTGCGCTCAAGCAGCAGGTGCGTGGTGGCTGCGTGATCGGCGGCCTGTCCGCCGGGGTCTATCCGCTGGCCCAGCTGGGCCTGCTCGACGGCTACCGTGCGGCGGTGCACTGGCGCTGGCAGGACGATTTCTCCGAGCGTTTCCCCAAGGTCATCGCCACCAGTCACCTGTTCGACTGGGACCGTGACCGGCTCACCGCGTGTGGTGGCCTGGCGGTGCTCGACCTGCTGCTGGCGGTGCTGGCGCGCGACCACGGCGCCGAACTGGCCGGTGCGGTGAGCGAGGAGCTGGTGGTCGAGCGCATCCGTGAAGGGGGCGAGCGCCAGCGCATTCCGCTGCAGAATCGCCTCGGCTCCAGCCATCCGAAGCTGACGCAGGCCGTGCTGCTGATGGAGGCCAACATCGAGGAGCCGCTGACCACCGACGAGATCGCCCAGCATGTCTGCGTCTCGCGTCGGCAGCTGGAGCGCATCTTCAAGCAGTACCTCAATCGCGTGCCCAGCCAGTACTACCTGGAGCTGCGCCTGAACAAGGCGCGCCAGCTGCTGATGCAGACCAGCAAGTCGATCATCCAGATCGGCCTGTCCTGCGGCTTTTCCTCGGGGCCGCATTTCTCCAGCGCCTACCGCAACTTTTTCGGCGCCACGCCGCGTGACGATCGCAACCAGCGCCGCAGCAACAGCCCCTTCGAGCTGACCTCCACCCCGGTCGAGCGCGGCTGACACGGGCGCTCGCCCGGAGGCATCCGGGCCGATCTCCAGGGCGCTTGCCGGGTGCTCATGTGGCCACGCCGGCGAGGATGTCGATACCGGCCGGTCAGCCTGCGGAGATTTTTTCCGGCCACGTGCTCCGGGCGACGATCTGCGATTAAACTGCGCCTTTCCGATGCTTTCTGTCGCCTGGGCGACAACCCGCGGAAAACCCGGGGTGGCGCTGTAAGAAGTTGTCGCATGGCGGCAATGCCGCCCCCGTTTCAGTCCCTACAATCCTTGCATTCCCTGTCGTTTCGGGCGCTTTGTCGCCGGTCTGCGACTGGTACTTCTCATCAGGAGAGCTTTGATGTCCGTTCAGCACGATGCGGTGCAACGCGCCGATTTCGACCAGTTCATGGTTCCCAACTACGCCCCTGCCGCCTTCGTGCCCGTGCGTGGTCTGGGTTCGCGAGTCTGGGATCAGAGCGGGCGAGAGCTGATCGACTTCGCCGGCGGCATCGCGGTCAACGTGCTGGGTCATTGCCACCCGGCGCTGGTCGCGGCTCTGACCGAGCAGGCCAATACCCTGTGGCACATCTCCAACGTGTTCACCAACGAGCCGGCGCTGCGCCTGGGCAAGAAGCTGGTCGAGGCGACCTTCGCCGAGCGCGTGTTCTTCTGCAACTCCGGCGCCGAGGCCAACGAGGCCGCGTTCAAGCTGGCCCGGCGTGTCGCCCATGACCGTTTCGGTCCGGAGAAGCACGAGATCATCGCCGCCACCAACAGCTTCCACGGGCGGACGCTGTTCACCGTCAGCGTGGGCGGCCAGCCGAAGTATTCCGATGGTTTCGGGCCGAAGATCCAGGGCATCACCCATGTCCCCTACAACGATCTGGACGCCCTGAAGGCGGCCATTTCCGACAAGACCTGCGCCGTGGTGCTGGAGCCCGTGCAGGGTGAGGGCGGCGTGCTGCCGGCGGACAAGGCTTATCTGGAGGGCGCTCGCGCGCTGTGCAACGCACACGACGCGCTGCTGGTCTTCGATGAGGTGCAGAGCGGCATGGGCCGTACCGGCGAGCTGTTCGCCTACATGAACTACGGCGTGGTGCCGGACATCCTGTCCAGCGCCAAGAGCCTGGGCGGTGGTTTCCCCATCGCGGCGATGCTCACCACCACCGACCTGGCCAAGCACTTCGTTCCCGGCACCCATGGCACCACCTATGGCGGCAACCCGCTGGCCTGTGCGGTCGGCGAGGCTGTGCTGGATATCGTCAATACCCGCCAGACCCTGGACGGCGTGCAGGCCAAGAGCGAACGGTTCAAGGTCCGCCTCGAGGCGCTGGGCAAGCAGTACGGCCTGTTCGAGCAGGTACGTGGCATGGGCCTGCTGCTCGGTTGCGTGCTCAACGATGCCTGGAAGGGCAAGGCCAAGCAGGTGCTCGACGCCGCCACGGCCGAAGGCCTGATGATTCTGCAGGCCGGGCCGGATGTGGTGCGCTTCGCCCCGAGCCTGGTGGTCGACGATGCCGACATCGAGGAAGGCCTGGCGCGTTTCGAACGAGCGCTGAGCAAACTGCCGGCGGCCTGAGTGTTTGCGGGCTGATACCGGGAGGGGGCTGGTCGCGACAGCGGCTGGCCAGGACCCTCCCGTTTCATCGCCGATCCGTCGGGCAGGTCGTCGGCCTGCCTGTCGCAACGATTCTGTGTTTAGAAGGAGTGACCCATGCTGGTGATGCGCCCTGCGCAAATGGCGGACCTGGCGGATGTGCAGCGACTGGCTGCTGACAGTCCGGTGGGGGTCACTTCGTTGCCGGACGACGCAGGCCGGCTGGGCGACAAGATCGCCGCTTCGGAGGCGTCCTTCGCCGCCGAGGTCAGCTTCAACGGTGAAGAAAGCTATTTCTTCGTGCTCGAAGACAGCGCGAGCGGTCGCCTGGTCGGCTGCTCCGGCATCGTCGCGTCGGCCGGCTATTCCGAACCCTTCTACAGCTTTCGCAACGAAACCTTTGTGCACAACTCGCGCGAGCTGAAGATTCACAACAAGATCCACGTGCTGTCGCTCTGTCACGACCTGACCGGCAACAGCCTGCTCACCAGCTTCTACGTCGAGCGGCCGCTGGTCGGCAGCGCCTTCGCCGAGCTCAATTCGCGCGGTCGCCTGCTGTTCATGGCCGGCCATCCGGAGCGCTTCGCCGACGCGGTGGTGGTGGAGATCGTCGGCCACAGCGACGAGGGCGGTGATTCGCCGTTCTGGGATGCGGTCGGGCGCAACTTCTTCGACATGACCTACGCCGAGGCCGAGCGCCTGTGCGGGCTGAAAAGCCGCACCTTCCTCGCCGAACTGATGCCGCATTACCCCATCTACGTGCCGCTGCTCTCGGACGAGGCGCAGGAGGCGATGGGCCAGGTGCATCCGCGTGCGCAGATCACCTTCGACATCCTCATGCGTGAAGGCTTCGAGACGGACCACTATATCGACATCTTCGACGGTGGCCCGACCCTGCACGCGCGCACCTCGGGCATTCGCAGCATCGCGCAGAGCCGCCTGGTGCCGGTGAAGATCGGTGAGGCCGAGGGCGGCGGGCGCCAGTACCTGGTGAGCAACGGCCAGCTGCAGGATTTTCGCGCCATCGTCGCCGATCTCGACTGGGTGCCCGGCAGGCCCGTGCTGCTCAGTGCGGAGGCGGCCGAGGCACTGGGCGTCGGTGAAGGTGCCAGCGTCAGGTTGGTCGCGGTTTAACAGGCCCTGCTCCGGTAGCAGAGGGCGCCCTTCGGGGCGGGTGAGGGTGCCGTCGGCGCTCTCGAGGAATCTGGAGGATTTATGATCGTTCGTCCCGTGCGCAGTGCCGACTTGCCGGCCCTGATCGACCTGGCTCGCAGTACCGGCGCTGGCCTGACCACGCTGCCGGCCAACGAGGCGCGCCTGGCGCACCGGGTCGGCTGGGCGGAGAAGGCCTTTCGCGGCGAGGCCGAACGGGCCGATGCCGACTACCTGTTCGTGCTCGAGGACGACGCCGGCAAGGTGGTGGGCATCTCGGCGGTCGCCGGCGCCGTGGGCCTGCGCGAGCCCTGGTACAACTACCGTGTGGGCCTGACCGTCAGCGCATCGCAGGAGCTGAACATCCATCGCCAGGTGCCGACCCTGTTCATGGCCAACGACCTGACCGGCAACTCCGAGCTGTGCTCGCTGTTCCTGCATGCCGGTTACCGCACTGGCCTCAACGGCCGCCTGCTGTCGAAGGCGCGCTTTCTGTTCATCGCCGAATTCCGCGAGCTGTTCGGCGACAAGGTGATCGCCGAGATGCGCGGAGTGTCCGACGAGCGTGGGCGTTCGCCGTTCTGGGAAAGCCTGGGCCGGCACTTCTTCAAGATGGAGTTCTCCCAGGCGGACTATCTCACCGGTGTCGGCAACAAGGCCTTCATCGCCGAGCTGATGCCCAAGTTCCCGCTCTATGCCTGCTTCCTCTCCGAGGACGCGCGCGGCGTGATCGGTCGCGTGCACCCGGACACCGAGCCGGCACTGGCCATGCTCAAGGCCGAGGGCTTCAGCTACCAGGGCTACGTCGACATCTTCGATGCCGGGCCGGCCATCGAGGCGGAAACCGCGAAGATCCGCGCCGTACGCGACAGTCAGAACCTGGTGCTGGCCATCGGCACGCCGGGTGACGACGCCGAACCCTTCCTGGTGCACAACCGCAAGCGCCAGGACTGCCGCATCACCGCCGCGCCGGCACGCCTGGCGGCCGGTACCCTGGTGGTCGATCCGCTGACGGCCAAGCGTCTGCGCCTGTCGGCGGGCGATCAGGTGCGCGCCGTGCCGCTGGCGGCGCACGGCTGAGATTTCTGTTTTGCGCGGTGGCCCTCGACGGTCGCCGCTGAATGCTGGGAGTGGTAGAACAAGATGAACACTCATTACATCGCAGGTCAGTGGCAGCCCGGTCAGGGCGAGCCGCTGCAGTCGCTCGACCCGGTCAGCCAGGCCGTCGTCTGGGAAGGCCAGGGCGCCACTGCCGCACAGGTCGATGCGGCTGTCAGCGCCGCGCGTGGCGCGTTCTCGCTATGGGCCGCGCATTCGCTGGACGGGCGTATCGCCGTGCTGGAGCGTTTCGCTGCCTGCCTGAAGACGCGTGCCGATGAGGTGGCGCGGGCGATCGGTGAAGAGACCGGCAAGCCCCTGTGGGAGGCCGCCACCGAGGTGACCAGCATGGTCAACAAGGTGGCCATTTCCATCCAGAGCTATCGCGAGCGCACCGGTGAGAAGAGTGGTCCGCTGGCCGATGCCACGGCGGTGCTGCGGCACAAGCCGCATGGCGTGGTGGCGGTATTCGGTCCGTACAACTTCCCCGGGCACCTGCCCAACGGGCATATCGTGCCGGCGCTGCTGGCCGGTAACTGCGTGCTGTTCAAGCCCAGCGAACTGACGCCCAAGGTGGCCGAGCTGACCCTGCAATGCTGGATCGAAGCCGGTCTGCCGGCAGGCGTGCTCAACCTGTTGCAGGGCGGCCGCGAAACCGGCGTGGCCCTGGCCGGGCATCCCGGTATCGATGGCCTGTTCTTCACCGGCTCCAGCCGCACCGGCAACCTGCTGCACGCGCAGTTCGCCGGGCGCCCGGACAAGATCCTGGCGCTGGAGATGGGGGGCAACAACCCGCTGATCGTCGATCAGGTGGCCGATGTCGATGCCGCGGTCTACACCATCGTGCAATCCGCCTTCATCAGTGCGGGTCAGCGCTGCACCTGCGCGCGCCGTCTGCTGGTGCCGCAGGGCGCCTGGGGCGATGCCCTGCTGGCGCGCCTGGTGCAGGTCGCCGGGCAGATCCGGGTGGGGCGTTTCGACGAGCAGCCGGCGCCCTTCATGGGCTCGGTGATTTCCCTGCAGGCCGCCGCACAGCTGATGCAGGCGCAGGCCGATCTGCAGGCCAAGGGCGCCAGCGTGCTGCTGGCGATGACGCAGCCGCAGGCCGATGCGGCACTGCTGACGCCCGGCATCGTCGATGTCACCGCCGTGGCCGAACGCCCGGACGAAGAATTCTTCGGCCCGTTGCTGCAGGTGGTCCGCTACGCAGATTTCGACGGGGCCATCGAGGAAGCCAATGCGACGGCCTATGGCCTGGCTGCCGGTTTGCTGTCCGATTCGCGGGCCCGCTACGAGCAGTTCTGGCTGCATAGCCGTGCCGGCATCGTCAACTGGAACAAGCAACTCACCGGCGCTGCCAGCAGCGCCCCGTTCGGCGGCATCGGCGCCTCCGGCAACCATCGCGCCAGTGCCTACTATGCGGCCGACTACTGCGCCTACCCGGTGGCGTCGCTGGAGAGCGAGACCCTGGCCCTGCCTGCGACCCTGACCCCGGGAGTGACCCTGTGATGTCCGCCTATGAAATGAACTTCGACGGCCTGGTCGGGCCGACGCACAACTACGGCGGTCTGTCCTACGGCAACGTGGCATCGCAGAGCAACAGCCAGGTGGTATCCAGCCCCAGGGAGGCCGCCAAGCAAGGGCTGGCCAAGATGAAGGCGCTGATGGACATGGGCTTCAAGCAGGGCGTGCTGGCCCCGCAGGAGCGCCCGGATGTCGGCGCGTTGCGGCGCCTGGGCTTTACCGGCAGCGACGCCGAGGTCATCGCCCGCGCCGCGCGCGAGGCCATGCCGCTGCTGGTGGCGAGCTGCTCGGCATCGAGCATGTGGACGGCCAACTCCTGCACCGTCAGCCCTAGTGCCGACACGGCCGATGGTCGCGTGCACTTCACCGCTGCCAACCTCAACTGCAAGTTCCACCGCAGTATCGAGCACCCGACCACCAGTCGCGTGCTGCAGGCCATGTTCGCCAACGACGCGCACTTCGCCCACCACCCGGCGTTGCCGGCGGTGGCGCAGTTCGGTGACGAGGGCGCGGCCAACCACACGCGTTTCTGCAAGGGCTATGGCGACGCCGGCGTGGAGTTCTTCGTCTACGGGCGCAGTGCCTTCGATACGCGCTATCCAGCCCCGGCGCGCTACCCGGCGCGGCAGACCCTGGAAGCCAGCCAGGCGGTCGCGCGCCTGCACGGCCTGAGCGACGCGGGCGTGGTCTACGCCCAGCAGAACCCGGCGGTGATCGATCAGGGCGTGTTCCACAACGATGTGATCGCGGTGGGCAACGGCGAGGTGCTGTTCTACCACCAGGACGCCTTCCTCGAGACCGACAAGGTGCTGGCCGAACTGGGCGACAAACTGGCGCGGCGCGGCGGCAACTTCCAGGCCGTCTGCGTGCCGGGCTCGGCGGTGAGCGTGCAGGATGCGGTGCGCTCGTACCTGTTCAACAGCCAACTGCTCACACGCGCCGATGGCAGCATGCTGCTGGTGGTGCCGGAAGAATGTCGCAACAATGCCAGCGTCTGGCGCTACCTCGAGCAACTGACCGCCAGCGGCGGGCCGATTCGCGAGGTGCGCGTGTTCGACCTCAAGCAGAGCATGCAGAATGGTGGCGGCCCGGCGTGCCTGCGCTTGCGCGTGGCGCTCAAGGAGCAGGAACTGGCGGCGGTCAATCCGGGAGTGGTGATGAGCCACGCGCTGCATGACACCCTGGTGGCCTGGGTCGACAAGCACTATCGCGATCGCCTGAGCGAGGCCGATCTTGCCGATCCGCAATTGCTCGGCGAATGCCGCACGGCATTGGATGAACTGACGCAGATCCTTAAACTGGGCTCGGTCTATCCTTTCCAACTGAACTGACCCCAACCCCGGAGATTTTATGAGCGACGCGCTGCAACTGATTCTCGAAGATAACGACGGCACCCAGCTGGAGACGTCCTGCACCCGCTTTGCGGTGGTCTGGCAGGGCAAGGAACTCTGGGTTCAGGCCGTTGGCGATCAGTTGCTGATCGGCGTCGACGTGGAGGAGGGGGATACCGAGTATGCCAACCTGCTGCTGCGCCCACAGGCCACCAACCTGGTCAGCCTGCAGCTGGAAATGGAGCCGGTGGACGATGATGAAGATCATGTCCATGGCCCCGACTGCAACCACTGATCGTCGAGCCATGTAGGCGCGGCTGCCGCTCGCGCCTGCACGAAGTGCTGTAAAGCAAGGAGTCGCCATGCTGGTCCTCGGCAAACTGCTTGAACTGACCCTGGCCGGCCACGAGCCGTCGGCGAAGATTCAACTGACCCCCGATGGCACGCGCCTGCGCTGGCTGGATGAAGGCGCGCTGGAGGTGACCCCGCCAGCGGCGCGCGACAACGGCCTCGACCTGCTGCTGTCCGCCGGTATTCACGGCAACGAGACCGCGCCGATCGAGATGCTCGATCGCCTGCTGCGCGGCATCGCACGCAACGAGCTGCGCCCGGCCGCGCGCATTCTCTTCCTGTTCGGCAATCCCGAGGCCATGCGCCGTGGCGAGCGTTTCGTCGAGCAGGACATCAACCGCCTGTTCAGCGGTCGCCATGAGCAATCCAGTGGTTTCGAGGCCATTCGTGCCTGTGACCTGGAGCATCTGTCGGCCACCTTCTTCGGCAAGGAAACGGGCCGCACGCGTCTGCACTACGACCTGCATACCGCGATTCGCGGCTCGAAGATCGAGCAGTTCGCCCTCTACCCCTGGCAGGAAGGTCGCGCTCATTCGCGGCGAGAGCTGGAGCGTCTGCGCGCCGCCGGGATCGAGGCCGTGCTGCTGCAGAACAAGCCGTCGATCACCTTCAGCGCCTACACCTATGCGCAGCTCGGGGCCGAGGCCTTTACCCTGGAACTGGGCAAGGCGCGTGCGTTCGGGCAGAACCAGCTGGTCAATCTCGATCTGCTGGAGAACGCCTTGCAGGCGCTGATCGAGGGGCGTGAGGTGGTCACCGGCGAACCGACCCTGGATGGCTTGCAGCTGTTCGCCGTGTCGCGGGAGATCATCAAGCACAGCGACAGCTTCCAGTTGCACCTGCCTGCGGATATCGAGAACTTCACCGAGCTCAAGCCGGGCTATCTGCTCGCCGAGGACATCGCCGACACCCGCTGGCTGGTGGAAGAGCAGGGCGCCCGCATCATCTTCCCCAATCCCAGGGTCAAGAACGGCCTGCGCGCCGGCATCCTCATCGTCCCGGACGACGGTGCCAGCCTGGTGTAGCCAGCGCGCCAGCTGCCTGGGTATCCGGGTGGCATCGCGGCTGAAGCCGCACCTGCGTCAAACGCCCCATCCCGTAGAAGCGGCTTCAGCCGCGATACAGCTCTCCCTCTGGCCACACGCCGACTGTCAGCAAGGACAGTCGGCTCGCTCGCCGTTCCGCCGGATTTTGCGCCAACTGTATCTTGTGGCCCCCTTCGCGACCTCTTTAGCATGGCCCTTTCGCCAATGAACGGGAAAGCCTGCCATGCCCCTGATCGACCTGCGTAGCGACACCGTCACCCAACCCACCGCCGCCATGCGCGAAGCCATGATGGCCGCCGAACTGGGCGATGACGTCTACGGTGAAGACCCCAGCGTCAACCATCTGGAAGCCTGGCTGGCCAAGGAGCTGGGCTTCGAGGCGGCGCTGTTCGTTCCCACCGGGACCATGAGCAACCTGCTGGGCCTTATGGCGCACTGCGAGCGCGGAGACGAATACATCGTCGGCCAGCAGGCGCACACCTATAAGTACGAGGGTGGCGGCGCCGCCGTGCTCGGTTCGATCCAGCCGCAGCCGATCGAAGGCGAGGCCGATGGTTCGCTGGACCTGGGCCGGGTCGAGGCAGCGATCAAGCAGGATGACTTCCATTTCGCCCGCACGCGTCTGCTGGCCCTGGAAAACACCATGCAGGGCAAGGTGCTGCCGCTCGACTACCTGGCGGCGGCGCGTGAACTGACGCGCCGGCGGGGCCTTAGCCTGCATCTGGATGGCGCCCGCCTGTACAACGCGGCGGTCAAGCTGGGCGTGCCGGCGCGCGAGATCACCCAGCACTTCGATTCCGTCTCGGTGTGCCTGTCCAAGGGCCTCGGGGCGCCGGTTGGCTCGGTGCTGTGCGGCAGCACCGCGCTGATCGCCAGGGCGCGGCGCCTGCGCAAGATGGTCGGCGGCGGCATGCGCCAGGCCGGCGTCCTGGCGGCGGCCGGCCTCTATGCGCTGCAGCATCAGGTCGAGCGCCTGGCCGAGGACCACGCCAAGGCGGCGCACCTGGGCGAGGCGCTGCGTGCGTTGGGTTACAGCGTTGAGCCGGTGCAGACCAACATGGTCTACGTGCAGCTCGGCGAGCGTGCCAGCCAGGTCGGCGCCTTCATGGCCGAGCGGCGCATTGTCGTCAGCGCGGCGCCGCGTCTGCGCCTGGTTACCCATCTGGATGTCGGTTCCGAGGGCGTCGAGCGGGTGATCGAGGCATTCGCCGCTTTCCGCGATCATTGATCCTGCTGCCGACCGCCCATAGCGGTCGGCTATCAACAAGGCACTAGCCGCGGGCGAATGGACCGATATAATGCGTCCCTTTGCAGACTGCGTGACAACGGCCGCGCTCGGCCATGCTGCGTTGGAAACGGCATCGAAATGCTCGTTCGGCATCCGCAACCACGGATGGGGCGACGTTGCATGCGTTGTCGTTTCCTGCCTTGCCTGACCGTCGCTCGCCACGTTCTCGCGTCGTCTGCTTCGCCGGCTCTGCCGTGGCCGCCTGATTCCGTGGATGACCCCTATGAAAAGCGCAGAAATCCGTGAAGCCTTCCTGAGCTTCTTCGAAGAAAAAGGGCACACCCGTGTCGCTTCCAGCTCGCTGATTCCGGCGAACGACCCGACCCTGCTGTTCACCAACGCGGGGATGAACCAGTTCAAGGACTGCTTCCTGGGCCTGGAGAAGCGTGCCTACACCCGCGCCACCACCAGCCAGAAGTGCGTGCGTGCCGGCGGCAAGCACAACGATCTGGAAAACGTCGGCTACACCGCGCGCCACCACACGTTCTTCGAAATGCTGGGCAACTTCAGCTTCGGCGACTACTTCAAGCGCGATGCCATCCACTACGCCTGGGAGTTCCTGACCTCCGAGAAGTGGCTGAAGCTGCCCAAGGAAAAGCTCTGGGTCACCGTCTACGCCACCGATGACGAGGCCTACGACATCTGGACCAAGGAAGTCGGCGTTCCCACCGAACGGATGATCCGCATCGGCGACAACAAGGGTGCGCCGTACGCTTCCGACAACTTCTGGGCGATGGGTGACACCGGCCCATGCGGTCCGTGCACCGAGATCTTCTTCGACCATGGCGAGCACATCTGGGGCGGCCCGCCCGGTTCGCCCGAGGAAGACGGCGACCGCTACATCGAGATCTGGAACAACGTATTCATGCAGTTCAACCGGACTGCCGATGGCGTGCTGCACCCGCTGCCGGCGCCAAGCGTGGACACCGGCATGGGCCTGGAGCGCATCAGCGCCGTGCTGCAGCACGTCAACTCGAACTACGAGATCGACCTGTTCCAGAACCTGCTGGCCGCTTCCGCCAAGGCCATCGGCTGCGCCAACGCCGGCGAGGCGTCGCTGAAGGTGGTGGCTGACCACATTCGTTCCTGCAGCTTCCTGATCGCCGATGGCGTGACGCCGTCCAACGAAGGCCGTGGCTACGTGCTGCGCCGGATCATTCGCCGCGCCTGCCGTCACGGCAACAAGCTGGGCGCCAAGGGCAGTTTCTTCTACCAGATCGTCGCCGCCCTGGTGGCCGAGATGGGCGAGGCCTTCCCCGAACTCAAGCAGCAGCAGACGCACATCGAGCGCGTGCTGAAAACCGAAGAAGAGCAGTTCGCCAAGACCCTGGAGCAGGGCCTGAAGATCCTCGAGCAGGACCTGGCCGAGCTGAAAGGCAAGGTCATTCCCGGCGACGTGGTGTTCAAGCTGTACGACACCTACGGCTTCCCGGTCGACCTGACCGCCGACATCGCCCGTGAGCGCGAGCTGTCGGTGGACGAAGCAGGCTTCGAGCGCGAGATGGAAGCGCAGCGCGAGCGCGCCCGCTCCGCCAGCGCCTTCGGCATGGATTACAACTCCCTGGTCAAGGTCGACACCGACACCCATTTCCTCGGTTACGAAGGCACCAGCGGCAGCGGCCAGATCATCGCCCTGTTCAAGGCCGGCGCTGCCGTCGACAGCCTCGCCGAGGGCGAGGAGGGCGTGGTGGTGCTGGATCAGACCCCGTTCTACGCCGAGTCCGGCGGCCAGGTCGGTGACTGCGGCTACCTCGAAGATGCCGGCGTGCGCTTCGACGTGCGCGACACCACCAAGGCTGGCGGCGCCTTCCTGCATCACGGCGTGGTGGTACGCGGCGGACTCAACGTCGGCACCAGCGTCAAGGCCGAAGTCGAGGCCGAGGTGCGCCAGGCCACGGCACTGAACCACTCCGCCACCCACCTGCTGCACGAAGCCCTGCGCATCGTGCTCGGTGATCACGTGCAGCAGAAGGGCTCGCTGGTCAACAGCCAGCGTCTGCGCTTCGACTTCAGCCACTTCGAGGCGATCAAGCCCGAGCAGCTCAAGCAGCTCGAGGACATCGTCAACCGCGTGGTGCGCGAGAACTCGGCGGTGGAAACCGAAATCACCGATATCGAGACGGCCAAGGCCAAGGGCGCCATGGCCCTGTTCGGCGAGAAGTATGGTGACCAGGTGCGCGTACTGAGCATGGGCGGCGACTTCTCCGTCGAGCTGTGCGGTGGTACCCACGTGGCTCGCACCGGCGACATCGGTCTGTTCAAGATCGTCAGCGAAGGCGGTGTGGCCGCCGGCGTGCGCCGTATCGAAGCGGTCACTGGCGCGCAGGCGCTGGCCTACCTGAACGGTGCCGAGGAGCAGCTCAAGGAAGCCGCTTCCCTGGTCAAGGGCAATCGCGACAACGTGCTGGACAAGCTGTCCGCACTGCTGGAACGCAACCGTCAGCTGGAGAAGGAGCTGGAACAGCTCAAGGCCAAGGCTGCCAGCGCGGCGGGCAACGACCTGGCTGCCTCGGCGGTGGACGTGAAGGGCACCAAGGTGCTGGCGGCGCGTCTCGACGGCCTGGATGGCAAGGCGCTGCTGGCGCTGGTCGATCAGCTGAAGAACAAGCTGGGTAGCGCGGTGATCCTGCTCGGCGGCGTGTTCGACGAGAAAGTGGTGCTGGTCGCTGGTGTCACCCAGGACCTGACCGGCAAGCTCAAGGCCGGTGACCTGATGCGTCAGGCCGCAGCGGCCGTGGGCGGCAAGGGCGGTGGTCGTCCGGACATGGCCCAGGGCGGTGGCGTCGATGCCGGCAAACTGGACGAGGCCCTGGCCCTGGCCGCTGCCCTGGTCGAGCAGGCTTCGTAACGAGTGAGAAAGCGGGGCCCGCAGTGCGTCCGGCGGGCCTTGGCAGTATGACCCGATGCGGGTTTAATGGGCGCCCTTCGAGGATTCAGGCGGCTTTTTGAAATGGCTTTGATCGTACAGAAGTTTGGGGGCACCTCCGTCGGCACCATCGAGCGTATCCAGCAGGTGGCCGACAAGGTGAAGAAATTCCGCGAGAACGGTGACGACATCGTCGTGGTGGTTTCCGCCATGAGCGGTGAAACCAACCGCCTGATCGATCTGGCCAAACAGATCACCGACGGCGAACCGGTCTCGCGCGAACTGGATGTCATGGTGTCCACCGGCGAGCAGGTGACCATCGCTCTGCTGGCCATGGCGCTGATCAAGCGCGGCGTGCCGGCGGTGTCCTATACCGGCAGCCAGGTGCGCATCCTCACCGACAGCGCCTACAACAAGGCGCGCATTCTGCAGATCGACGACCAGAAGATTCGCGCTGACCTCAAGGCCGGGCGTGTCGTCGTCGTTGCCGGTTTCCAGGGTGTCGACGAGCACGGCAGCATCACCACGCTCGGCCGTGGCGGTTCCGACACCACCGGCGTGGCCCTGGCTGCGGCCCTGAAGGCCGACGAGTGCCAGATCTACACCGACGTCGATGGCGTCTACACCACCGATCCGCGCGTGGTGCCCAAGGCCCAGCGTCTGGAAAAGATCACCTTCGAAGAAATGCTGGAAATGGCCAGCCTGGGCTCCAAGGTGCTGCAGATCCGTTCGGTGGAGTTCGCCGGCAAGTACAACGTCCCGCTGCGCGTCCTGCACAGCTTCCAGGAGGGGCCGGGCACCCTCATTACCCTTGATGAAGAGGAATCCATGGAACAGCCGATCATTTCCGGCATCGCCTTCAACCGCGACGAAGCCAAGCTGACCATCCGTGGCGTGCCGGACCTGCCGGGCGTGGCTTTCAAGATTCTCGGCCCGATCAGCGCTGCCAACATCGAAGTCGACATGATCGTGCAGAACGTGGCGCACGATAACACCACCGATTTCACCTTCACCGTGCACCGCAACGACTACAACAATGCCCTGAACGTCCTGCAGAAGACTGCGGACGAGCTGGGTGCTCGCGAAGTGGTCGGCGACACCGACATCGCCAAGGTGTCCATCGTCGGCGTCGGCATGCGCTCCCACGCAGGCGTGGCCAGCCGCATGTTCGAGGCACTGGCCAAGGAAACCATCAATATCCAGATGATCTCCACTTCCGAGATCAAGGTTTCCGTGGTGATCGAAGAGAAGTACCTGGAGCTGGCCGTGCGTGCACTGCACACGGCTTTCGAGCTCGACGCCCCGGCTCGACAGGGCGAGTGATCTATCCGAAAGGCGCGGCTGGTTCCGCGCCTTTCGTTTTTTTGACTGGCAGGCGGGAACTTTCTTTCTGCGCGGGCTGGTCAATACTTGGGTGGAGGTTTCCAGGCTTGAACAAGCAGGAAGCTGGCACCATTTTCTTTTTTGCAGACTGTTGTCCTGAAAATGTAATCCGTGAGGAGAAAGGAATGCTGATTCTGACTCGCCGGGTCGGAGAGACCCTGATGGTCGGTGATGATGTGACTGTCACCGTGTTGGGCGTGAAAGGTAACCAGGTGCGCATTGGCGTCAATGCGCCGAAAGAGGTTGCCGTGCACCGTGAGGAAATCTACCAACGTATCCAGAAAGAGAAAGGTGACGAACCAAGCCACTAATTTTTCTACAAATTTTTGTTTGCAAACGGGGAAAACATGTTTATCATGCGCCCCGTGTTGCGGAGAGGTGGCCGAGTGGCCGAAGGCGCTCCCCTGCTAAGGGAGTACACCTCAAAAGGGTGTCGGGGGTTCGAATCCCCCCTTCTCCGCCATTATTCAGCGAGTCGGGCGCAAGCCGGGCTGGCGAATCAACCAGAGGTGATCTGGTATAAAAGCACCGACCGGACTCATAGCTCAGCTGGATAGAGTACTCGGCTACGAACCGAGCGGTCGGAGGTTCGAATCCTCCTGAGTCCGCCATATTCAATGGCTTGCATCGCTGCAAGCCATTTTGTTTCAACCAGCGGTGATCTGGTCTAAAAGCGCCAAAGGTCGCACGAAAGCGCAGTCGCTTTCGAGTGATCTGCAACGGACTCATAGCTCAGCTGGATAGAGTACTCGGCTACGAACCGAGCGGTCGGAGGTTCGAATCCTCCTGAGTCCGCCATATCGAATGGCACTGCAGCGATGCGGGGTCATGCGTCAACCAGAGGTGATCTGGTATAAAAGCACCGACCGGACTCATAGCTCAGCTGGATAGAGTACTCGGCTACGAACCGAGCGGTCGGAGGTTCGAATCCTCCTGAGTCCGCCATACCAAAAGGGCCTGCAGCGATGCAGGCCCTTTTTCTTTGCGCGTCATTTCTTCACGCAGCCGGCCTCGTCGAAGCTGATCAGCTGGTTGTCGCCGCGCTTGTCGCGGTAGTGATAGCGCTGCCTGCCGTTCTGCCGGGTGATCCTGTCCGGCTTGCCCAGGCTGCTTTCCACGTCGGCGCTGCTCATGCCGCTGCGCACCTCGCGGCGGATGATCGCCTGGCGCTTTTCGCTGCTGCTGAGCAGGTTGCCGCAGCCGTCATCCTGCTCGCCGACGATCACGGGCGCCCTGGAGCGCGTCGTGGGTGTCGCGGTGCGCGCCCTGGGGACGGCCAGGGGGATGGGCTTGCCGCTGCCGGCGGAGTGGTTGCGCACCTCCTGCCTGTACTGCGTCTGCTCGGGGGCGCAGCCGTGGCGGGTGAAGGTGATCTGCCCGTTGCTGTCTTCGCAGCGGAACACGCTGGTGGCCGAGCTGTCTTGAATAGGGTGGAGCAGGGCGGCAGCGCACAGCGCCGCGATGTGCAGTCCTCGCATGATTCGTCCTCCTTGACGTTCACCGGGCCAGCTTAAGCGGTTATTTCTCTTTCGTCAGGGTGTCCTGGGCCTAGTGACTGGCGTCACTGACTCAGGTTTTCACGCGGGATCGAAGTTTGCGATGCAAGCAATTGTTCTTGCCGCGCTTTTGTCACGTACAAAGCGGTTCTGCGGTGTTATCATTCGCCGCGTCAGCCCCGCCGGGGCTTGTGGAATACCACCATGGACTTACCCAGTAGTTACTCAATACTCCCATCGCACAATCGTGTAACACCTGATTGATCCCCTTTGGCGTGCCCGCCAACTGGGGGTGGAGCGCGCTATGACTGAAGTAGAAGCCAAGAAGCCGCAGGAAAGCTTGCAGGATCGCCTGGCACAGGTGGTCGAACTGCTGCATCGGCACAAGCTGGTCGAGGACCTGACCCACCGTCAGGAAGGCCAGCACCATGACCGGGTCGAGAGCCTGGTACACCGACAGAATCTCGCCGAGCTGCAGCGTAAGCTCGACGATGTGCACCCCGCCGACATCGCCCACATCCTCGAGGCCCTGCCGCTCGACGACCGTCTGACCGTCTGGCAGCTGGTCAAGGCCGAGCGCGATGGCGACATCCTGCTGGAAGTCTCCGACGCCGTACGGGAAACCCTGATCGCCGACATGGACGATCACGAGATTCTCGCGGCGGCGAAGGATCTGGACGCCGATGAGCTGGCCGACCTGGCACCCGAACTGCCGCGCGACGTCGTCCATGAGCTCATGGAGTCGCTCGATGCGCAGCAGCGTGAGCGCGTGCGTTCGGCCCTGTCCTACGAAGAGGATCAGGTCGGCGCGCTGATGGACTTCGAGATGGTCACCATCCGCGAGGACGTCAGCCTGGAGGTGGTGCTGCGCTACCTGCGTCGTCTCAAGGAGCTGCCAGGCCATACCGACAAGCTGTTCGTGGTCGACTACGACGGCGTGCTCAAGGGCGTCCTGCCGATCAAGCGCCTGCTGGTCAATGATCCGGAGAAGCAGGTCGGCGAAGTCATGGCCGACGATCCGGTGAGCTTCCACCCGGACGAGGACGGCTACGACGCCGCTCAGGCCTTCGAACGCTACGATCTGATTTCCGCACCCGTGGTGGACAAGAACGGCAAGCTGATCGGCCGTCTGACCATCGACGAGATGGTCGACCTGATCCGTGAGGAAAGCGAAAGCGAAGTGCTGAACATGGCCGGTCTGCGCGAGGAGGAAGACATCTTCGCCTCGGTGTGGAAGTCGGTCCGCAACCGCTGGGCCTGGCTGGCGATCAACCTGGTGACGGCTTTCCTCGCCTCGCGGGTGATCGGCCTGTTCGAGGGCTCCATCGAGAAGCTGGTGGCGCTGGCGGCGCTGATGCCCATCGTGGCCGGCATCGGCGGCAACTCCGGCAACCAGACCATCACCATGATCGTGCGCGCCATGGCGCTGGGGCAGATCAGCACCGGCAACACCGCGCGGCTGGTGCGCAAGGAGCTGGGGGTTTCCCTGATCAACGGCATCCTCTGGGGCGGGGTGATCGGTGGCGTCGCCTACTCCCTCTATGGCAGTTGGTCGCTGGGTGTGGTGATGACGGCGGCGATGACGCTCAACCTGTTGCTGGCGGCGCTGATGGGGGTGCTGATCCCCATGACTCTGGCGCGCCTCGGGCGCGACCCCGCCATGGGCGCCAGCGTGATGATCACCGCCATGACCGACAGCGGCGGTTTCTTCATCTTCCTGGGCATGGCGTCGATCTTCCTGCTGTAGATCGCGCCACCGCCCGGCCATTCGGACGGTTCGTGTGCTGCGAGCCGTCTGCCCCTGCCGCGATTGCCGTTCCTGGCAGTCGCTTGCCACTCCCATCGAGCGATGACCTGAGGCACTGGCTGCCCCTGGCAGCCTGACATGGGCCGTCGCCGGCAGTGGCGCCCGGCGGCAGATTGTCGCTGCCTGGATGCGCGGCGATGCACTGCCTGGGTTGCGCGTCGGTCATGCGCTTCCGCTCGTCCATCCCCGGCGTGGCGCGGGAGGCGGGGTGGCCTGGTTCAGGCGGCGTTTCGGGGCGCTTCTCCTCCTTTGGTAGTGCTTGTGAGAAAAACACTACATATCAGGCATTTCAGGCCGGCTGGAGGTTTGCCTCAAACGCGCGTTTCAGGCTAAGGTTCGGCAGCTCTGTCCAGGCGCTGACCCCGGACGCTCCTAATCGATAACGAATGCAGCCCATGAGCTGCTGGCCAAAAGGAGCCAAGATGACCCCCAGTGAACTTCTTCTCGAGGGTGTCGAGCTCATGCTGTTCGGCATGGGCTTCGTGTTTGCCTTTCTGGTACTGCTGGTCGGCGTGGTCAGCCTGATGTCACGCATGATCGGCGTCTTCGCCGCGCCCGCTGCCGCAGCCCCCACCCCGGTATCCGTTGCCAGGCCGGCCACCCACGAGCCGGATGCGCAGACGCTGGCCGCCATTCAATCCGCCATTGCCCAGCACCGCGCGCGTCGCGGTTGATCAGGTTCAGAGGGAGTACCTGTATGACAGCCGTAAAACAAGCACTCGGCATTACCGATGTGGTGCTGCGTGACGCCCATCAGTCGATCCTCGCGACCCGCCTGCGCCTTGAAGACATGCTGCCGATCGCACCCAAGCTGGATCAGGTCGGCTTCTGGTCGGTGGAGTCCTGGGGCGGCGCGACCTTCGATGCCTGCATTCGTTACCTCGGCGAAGACCCCTGGGAGCGCATCCGCGAGCTGAAGAAGGCGATGCCCAATACGCGTCAGCAGATGCTCTTGCGTGGGCAGAACCTACTGGGCTACCGGCACTATGCCGACGACGTGGTGGAGAAGTTCGTCGAGCGTGCGGCGGTCAATGGCGTCGACGTGTTCCGTGTCTTCGATGCGATGAACGACCCGCGCAACCTGGAAACGGCCCTCAAGGCCGTGAAGCAGCAGGGGCGGCATGCCCAGGGGACCATCTCCTACACCACCAGTCCGGTGCACACCCTGCAGATGTGGGTCGACCTGGCCAAGCGCATCGAGGACATGGGCGCCGACTCGGTGGCCATCAAGGACATGGCCGGCATTCTCACGCCCTACACCGCGTTCGAGCTGGTGTCGCGCCTGAAGAGCAGCCTGGCGATCCCGATCCACATGCAGTGCCATGCCACGGCGGGGCTGTCCTCGGTGGCCATTCTCAAGGCGGTGGAGGCCGGTATCGACAACGTCGACACGGCAATCTCCTCGCTGTCGATGACCTACGGCCATTCGCCTACCGAATCGGTGGTGGCGATGTTCCAGGGCACCGAGCGCGATACCGGGCTCGACCTGGAGCTGCTCGAGGAAATCGCCGCCTACTTCCGCGAGGTGCGCAAGAAATACGCGAAGTTCGAGGGCAACCTCAAGGGCGTCGACTCGCGCATCCTGGTCGCCCAGGTGCCGGGTGGCATGCTCACCAACATGGAGAGTCAGCTCAAGGAGCAGGGCGCCCAGGACAAGTTCGACCAGGTGCTGGCCGAGATCCCTCGGGTTCGCGAAGACCTCGGCTTCATTCCGCTGGTGACGCCGACCTCGCAGATCGTCGGCACCCAGGCGGTGATCAACGTGCTCACCGGCGAGCGTTACAAGTCCGTGACCAAGGAAACCGCCGGTGTGCTCAAGGGCGAGTACGGCGCGGCGCCGGCCGCCTTCAATGCCGAGTTGCAGGCGCGTGTGCTCGATGGGGCCGAGGCGATCACCTGCCGTCCCGCCGACCTGCTCGACGCCGAGATGGACAAGCTCACCGCCGAGCTCAAGGGCATCGCTCAGGAGAAGGGCATCAAGCTCGCCGCCGACGCCATCGACGATGTGCTGACCTACGCCCTGTTCCCGCAGATCGGCCTGAAGTTCCTGGAGAACCGTGGCAATCCGGCCGCCTTCGAGCCGGTGCCAACCGGCAAGGAAAGCCTGGCCCGCGAGCCGGGCAAGCCCGAGGTCTACACCGTCGAGGTGAACGGCAAGGCCTTCGTCGTGCAGGTCAACGAAGGCGGCGACATCGAGGGGCTCAAGCCCGTCGGTGGCGCGTCGAGCGCCGCGCCGGCAGCAGCAGCGGTGACTGCCGGCGCCGGCGAGCCGCAGGCGGCGCCACTGGCCGGCAACATCTTCAAGGTGCTGGTGCAGCCAGGCCAGGCCGTGGAGGAGGGGCAGCTGGTGATCATCCTCGAAGCGATGAAGATGGAAACCGAAATCCGCGCCTTCAAGGCCGGCACGGTCGGGGCGGTCAACGTCAAGGTCGGTGATGCGGTGGCGGTGGGCGACAGCCTGCTGACCATCGGCTGAGGGGCGCGCCATGGAAAAGCTGCTCAAGCTCTGGCAGAGCACCGGCCTGTACCATCTGGAACCCGGCCAGGCCTTCATGATCGCGGTGTGTCTGCTGCTGATCTACCTGGCCGTGAAGAAGGGCTTCGAACCGCTTTTGCTGGTGCCTATCGGCTTCGGCGGGCTGCTGTCGAACATCCCGGTGGCCAACATGGCCGAAGGCGCGGGGTTTCTGCACCTGATCTACGAAGTGGGCCTGCCGACCAGCATCTTCCCGCTGCTGATCTTCCTCGGCGTCGGCGCCATGACCGACTTCGGGCCGATGCTGGCCAACCCCAAGACCCTGCTGCTCGGCGCCGCGGCGCAGTTCGGTATCTTCGGCACCCTGATGGGGGCGCTGGCGATCACTGCGCTGGGTATTCCGGGCATGGAGTTCACCCTCAAGGAGGCTGCGTCCATCGCCATCATCGGCGGGGCGGACGGGCCTACCTCGATCTTCGTCACCTCCAAGCTGGCGCCTGACCTGCTCGGCCCCATCGCCGTCGCGGCGTACGCCTACATGGCCCTGGTGCCGCTGTTGCAGCCGCCGATCATGCGCGCCCTGACCACCAAGGAAGAACGCTCGATCGTGATGCAGCAGCTGCGTCCGGTGGGGCAGACCGAGAAGATCATCTTCCCCATCGTGCTGTGCATCCTGATCGGCATGCTGCTGCCGGACGCTGCGCCGCTGATCGGCATGTTCGCCCTCGGCAACCTGCTGCGTGAATGCGGTGTGGTCGAACGCCTGGCCGATACTTCGCGCAACGCGCTGATCAACATCGTCACCATCTTCCTTGGCCTGACCGTGGGCTCCAAGCTGTCGGCGGAAGCCTTCCTGCAGCTCAAGACCCTGGGCATCCTGCTGCTGGGCATGGTCGCCTTCTGTGCCGGCACCGCGGCCGGTGTGCTGATGGCCAAGCTGATGAATCTGTTCAGCAGCAACAAGGTCAATCCGTTGATCGGTTCGGCCGGGGTCTCCGCGGTACCGATGGCTGCGCGGGTCTCGAACAAGGTCGGGCTGGAGTCCAACCCGCAGAACTTCCTGCTCATGCACGCCATGGGTCCGAACGTGGCGGGGGTGATCGGTTCGGCGGTGGCGGCGGGGGTGCTGCTCAGCTTCGTCGGCTGACCGACAGGCGACCGTCGTGTCGCAGGCATAAAAAAACCGGCTCAAGGCCGGTTTTTTTCATGGGTTCGCTTCAGGCTTCTTCGGCGGCCATTTCCACGTCATGGGCGATCAGCGCGACCAGGGCGTTCTGCTGACGGCGCGACAGCTGGCGGAAGCGCTGCAGCAGCTCACGCTCGTGCAGGCTCAGCTCGGGGCTGTCGAGACGCAGGCTGAGATCCTCATCCAGAGCGCCTTCCTGAAGCATGCTCTGCTCCAGACGGGCGATGATTTCAGAGTTCATGCTGCGGTGATGGTTGCGTGCTACGTCAGCGATACGCTCACGCATGCCATCTGGCAAGCGAACGACGAATTTGTCAGCCGTGCGGCTGGAATAAGTAGCCTGTTTCATAGGGCGCATACATTACCGGTTAGTTCAGGGAGCGATACTGGTGGTCAGTGTCGAGATTGTCACCGGTTTGACAGTGTTTCGCACTAGCCGTTCAACCGGTACCGCGTTCTGCGTCATTATGACCATTCGGTCATCTGAACAGTTCCTTGACGCCAAATACGTGTCGCATTGTGGTGCAGGTGGAGGCTTTATGCCAGCACCGACTGTCAGAATTGCGCAGTATTCGGCAGAAGTCGCGTTCGTGCTGTGCTCGGTATTTGAAATTTAAAGTTTCGGTCACTCAATTGTCATCCCCGGTTCACCGGGCTGACACAGGCTCTGGCTACCTTGGTCTACACCAGATGGCAGCCGGGTGCTGCCTTCTCATATCGACAATGATAGTAGAGAGCCAGCATATGAGCGCAGCCATTCGAGTCGACCGTCTCAACAAGACCTTCGGGCGCAAGCAGGCCCTGTTCGACCTGGCGCTTTCCGTGCAGCCAGGGGAGATGGTCGCCCTGATCGGGGCGTCCGGCTCGGGCAAGTCGACCCTGCTGCGGCACCTGGCCGGCCTGGCGCGTGGCGACGATGGCTGCATCGAGGTGCTCGGCCGCCAGGTGCAGGCCGAAGGTCGCCTGAGCGGCGATGTGCGCCGTCTGCGCGCCGACATCGGCTACATCTTCCAGCAGTTCAATCTGGTCGGGCGCCTCAGCGTGCTGCAGAACGTGCTGCTCGGCGGCCTGGGGCGCATGCCGCGCTGGCGTGGCAGCCTCAGTCTGTTCAGCGCCGAGGAGAAGCAGCGGGCCATGGACGCGCTGGAGCGCGTCGGCCTCGCCGAATTCGCCGCGCAGCGGGCTTCGACCCTGTCCGGTGGCCAGCAGCAGCGGGTGGCGATCGCCCGAGCGCTGTGCCAGCAGGCCGAGGTGATTCTCGCCGACGAACCCATCGCCTCGCTCGACCCCGAGTCGGCGCGCAAGGTGATGGAGATTCTCGCCGACATCAATCGCCGCGACGGCAAGACCGTGGTGGTGACCCTGCATCAAGTCGACTACGCCGTGCGCTATTGCCAGCGCGCGGTGGCCCTCAAGGGCGGGCGCATTCATTTCGACGGCCCGACCCAGGACTTCAATCCCGATTTCCTCAACGACCTCTACGGCGGCGACCTCGACATCAGTCTGCTGCTGCCGCAAGGCCAGCGCCCGCGTGCGCTGGAGCGTCCCCTGGCACTGGCCAAGGCCTGACGCCGCTGCCTCCATCCGAAACAACAACGCCAACCCGCAACAGGAGTGTGCTCCATGTTCAAACGCATCGGCCAGGTGCTGGCTGCCTCTGCGCTCGTAACCGGTTCCCTGCTGGGCTCGGCCCAGGCTGCCGAGGAACTCAACTTCGGCATCATCTCCACCGAGTCCTCGCAGAACCTGAAATCCATGTGGGATCCCTTCCTGGCCGACATGAGCAAGCAGACTGGCGTGAAGATCAACGCCTTCTTCGCTCCTGACTACGCCGGGATCATCCAGGGCATGCGCTTCGACAAGGTCGACGTGGCCTGGTACGGCAACAAGTCGGCCATGGAAGCGGTGGACCGTGCCGGTGGCGAGATCTTCGCCCAGACCGTCGCGGCCAATGGCGCCCAGGGCTACTACAGCCTGCTGGTGGCGCACAAGGACAGCCCGATCAACTCGGTCGAGGACATGCTCAAGAATGCCGCGAACCTGACCTTCGCCAACGGTGATCCGAACTCCACCTCTGGCTACCTGGTGCCGGGCTACTACGTGTTCGCCCAGAACAACGCCGACGCCGGCAAGATCTTCAAGCGCTCGCTCAACGGCAGCCATGAGGTCAATGCCCTGTCGGTCGCCAACAAGCAGGTCGATGTCGGCACCTTCAACAGCGAAGGGATGGAGCGTCTGGAAGTCACCGCACCGGACAAGGCCGCACAGCTGAAGGTCATCTGGAAGTCGCCGCTGATTCCGTCCGACCCCATCGTCTGGCGCAAGAACCTGCCTCAGGAAACCCGCGACAAGCTGCGCAATTTCTTCATGACCTACGGCGCCAAGCCGGAGGAGAAGAAGGTGCTCGCCGGTCTGCAGTGGGGCCAGTTCCGCGCTTCGGACAACGACCAGCTGCTGCCGATCCGTCAGCTCGAGCTGTTCAAGAAGCGCACCGAAGTGGCCAACAGCACCACGCTAAACGAGGCCGACAAGCAGGCTCAGCTCAAGGAGCTGGATGCCGAGCTGGCCAAGCTGCAGCAACGCATGGCCGAACTCGAGAAGAAGAGTGGCGCCAGCGCCGGCTGACCCCGAGAGCCGTCCCGCCCTGGTGGGGCGGCTCGTTCCGTGAACCTGTCCATGACCTCGCGAGCTGGAACCCTGCAACACCGATGGCGGCCCCGCAGATACAGGCGAGAGCACTCCGAGCCCGGTTTTGCAGCAACAGGGCCGACGCGCAGCAGGTTGTGAACAGGTTCTGAATGAGTGATCGAGAGTTACCCATGACTACATTGACCACCGCCACCCCGATCGCCGATGGCAAGCGCAGCTGGCTGCAGCTGATCGGCTGGGGGCTGTTCTTCGCCGTGCTTGCCTGGTCCTGGCAGGGCGCGGAAATGAACCCGCTGGCGCTGGTGCGCGATGCTGGCAACATGTCCACCTTCGCCGCCGATTTCTTCCCGCCGGACTTCAGCAACTGGCGGCACTATCTCAAGGAGATGGTGGTCACCGTACAGATCGCCCTGTGGGGCACCGTACTGGCCATCGTCTGCGCCATCCCGCTGGGCATCCTCTGTTCCGAGAACATCGTGCCCTGGTGGGTCTACCAGCCGGTACGCCGGGTGATGGACGCCTGCCGTTCGATCAACGAAATGGTCTTCGCCATGCTCTTCGTCGTCGCGGTCGGCCTCGGCCCCTTCGCCGGCGTGCTGGCGCTGTTCATCAGCACCACCGGGGTGCTGGCCAAGCTCTTCGCCGAGGCGGTCGAGGCCATCGACCCGGGACCGGTGGAAGGCGTGCGTGCCACTGGCGCCAGCGCGCTGCAGGAGGTGATCTTCGGGGTCATCCCGCAGGTCCTGCCGCTGTGGATCTCCTACTCGCTGTACCGCTTCGAGTCCAACGTGCGCTCGGCCACGGTGGTCGGCATGGTCGGTGCCGGTGGTATCGGTGTGATCCTCTGGGAGGCCATTCGCGGCTTCCAGTTCGGCCAGACCTGCGCCGTGCTGATCGTGATCATCCTGGTGGTGAGCTCCATCGACATCCTCTCTCAACGCCTGCGCAAGCTCTTTATCTGAAGGAGAAGGAGGGCGCCTGTGTGCGCCCTTTTCGAACGATGAACTTGTCTAGACAAAACGAGCCGCTGTACCGCGAACTGGCTGGCGTGCTGCGCGAGGAACTGCAGCGCATGAGCCCGGGCGACTACCTGCCGGGTGAGATGCAACTGGCCGCGCGCTTTTCCGTCAACCGCCACACCCTGCGCCGGGCGGTGGACGAACTGGTCCTCGAAGGCCGCCTGTTGCGCCGTCAGGGCAAGGGCACCCAGGTGCTGGCCAGGCCGCTGGTCTATCCCGTGGAGGCGGGCAGCGCCTTCAGCCAGTCGCTGTCGGCCCTCGGGCACCGGGTCGAGGCACGCCTGATCGAGCGCCTGTGCCGTACCGGCAGCAGCGAGGAGTGCCGTCATCTGCAACTGCCCGATGGCAGCGAGCTGATCGAACTGGCCACCCTGCGCCTGCTCGACGGCCAGCCGCTGAGCCTGATTCGCCACCGCTTCTGCGCCAGCCTGGCGCCGCTGCTGGCGGACTACCAGGGTGGCTCGCTGCGCCAGTACCTGGCCGAACGCGACCTGCCGCTGGTGCGCACCTTCAGCCTGATCGGCGCGCGCCTGCCCAGCCGTGAGGAGGCCGCGCACCTGCTGATGCCGCGCCATGCGCCGCTGCTCAGCGTGCTCACCCTGTCCCGCGATCCTTCTGGTCGAGCGGTGGAGCTGGCGCAGTCCAGCAGCCGCGCCGACCGCTTCCAGTACCAGGTAGCGACCTGATGGAGACCCGCATGAACGACCTTGACTCGAACACCGTCGCGCGCCAGCGCTGGATGGGGGTGCTGGCCCGCGCCGGCCAGGCCCTCGATGCCCATGAAGCGGCGCTCAGGGATAGCGCCTACCAGCTGATCCGCGCGCCCGAGGTGGGCATGACCCTGGTGCGCGGGCGCATGGGCGGCACCGGCAGCGCCTTCAACCTGGGCGAGATGACCGTCACGCGCTGCGTGGTGCGCCTGGCTGACGGCCGTACCGGCTACAGCTACCTGGCCGGCCGCGACAAGCGCCGCGCCGAGCTGGCGGCCCTGGCCGATGCCCATCTGCAGGGCAGCGACCAGGCCCGCTGGCTCAGCGACCTGATCGAACCCCTGGCCCGCCAGCAGCGCGAACAGCGCCTGGCCCAGGCCGCCCGCACCGCCACCACCCAGGTGGAGTTCTTCACCCTGGTCAGAGGAGAGGATTGATGAACACGCCGCACAGCTCGCACTGGCTGCAACCGGCTTTCGATGACCCGGTGCTGGATGCCCAGGTCAGTTTTCGCGCCGCACTCAATGCCCTGGCCGAGCCAGGACAGCCGCGCACCATGGATCGCGCTCACCCACTCGGTGACCTGGCACCGGCCACCTATGGCCTGTGCCTGGCCTTTCTCGACAGCGACACGCCGCTGTGGCTGGCGCCGCGTTTCGATACGCCACTGATTCGCGCCAACCTGGCCTTTCACTGCGGCTGCCCGATCGTCGACGACCGCGAGATCGCCCTGTTCGCCCTGCTCGACGAGAGCGAGCTGGTCGACCTGTCCGACTTCGACAACGGCAGCGAGCGATACCCCGACCAGTCCTGCACGCTGCTGATCCAGCTCGATGACCTGCACGCCGGCGCAGCCCTGCGCTGGCGCGGGCCGGGCATCAAGGACGTGCGCAGCGTCAGCCTGCAACTGCCGGCCGGCTTCTGGCCGCAGCGCCAGGCCCGTAGCGCATTCCCGCGCGGGCTGGACTGCTTCTTCGCTGCAGGCGCCGAGGTCATCGGCCTGCCGCGCAGCACCCATGTGCTGATCGAAACCGAGGAGGCAGCCTGATGTATGTCGCCGTCAAAGGTGGCGAACGCGCCATCGACAACGCTCACCAGCTCCTGGCCAGCCGCCGTCGCGGCGATAGCAGCATCGCCGAGCTGGAGGTGGAGCAGATTCGCCAGCAACTGCCACTGGCCGTCGCCCGTGTGATGAGCGAAGGCTCGCTGTACGACGAAGAGCTGGCCGCGCTGGCCATCAAGCAGGCCGCAGGTGACCTGATGGAGGCCATCTTCCTGCTGCGCGCCTACCGCACCACCTTGCCGCGCTTCGGTGCCAGCGAGCCGCTGAACACCACGCAGATGCAGCTGGAGCGACGCATCTCCGCGACCTTCAAGGACCTGCCCGGCGGCCAGCTGCTCGGCCCGACCTTCGATTACACCCATCGCCTGCTGGACTTCGCGCTGCTGGCCGAGGGCGAGTATCCGCCGCCGCCGTCCGGCGCGCAGGACGAGCCGAGGCCCTGCCCGCGGGTGCTGGATTTCCTCGCCGAGGAGGGGCTGATGGCGCGCGAACAGGACGATGCCGCGCCGGTGCCGGACATCACCCGCGAGCCGCTGGCGTTCCCTTCCAGCCGCGCCGAGCGCCTGCAGGCACTGGCGCGGGGTGACGAGGGCTTCCTCCTGGCGCTGGGCTATTCCACCCAGCGCGGCTACGGGCGCAACCACCCCTTCGCCGGAGAGATCCGCATCGGTGACATCGAGGTGTGGATGACGCCGGGCGAGCTGGGCTTCGCCGTGCCGCTGGGCGACATCGAAGTGACCGAGTGCGAGATGGTCAACCAGTTCGTCGGCGAGAGCGCCGAGCAGGCGCAGTTCACCCGTGGCTATGGCCTGGCCTTCGGCTACGCCGAGCGCAAGGCCATGGGCATGGCGCTGGTCGACCGTGCCCTGCGCGCCGGCGAGTACGGCGAAGAGGTGCAGGGCCCCGCGCAGGAAGAGGAATTCGTGCTGATGCACTGCGACAACGTCGAGGCCGCCGGCTTCGTCTCGCACCTGAAGTTGCCGCACTACGTCGACTTCCAGGCCGAACTGGAACTGATCCGCAAGCTGCGTCGCCAGGCGCCGGCAGAGGAGAACCGCTGATGAACCCTTCGACCACCAGCGGCGCCCGCGAGGCGTCCGCGTACAACTTCGCCTACCTGGACGAACAGACCAAGCGCATGATCCGTCGCGGCCTGCTCAAGGCCGTGGCGATCCCCGGCTACCAGGTGCCGTTCGGCGGCCGCGAGATGCCGCTACCCTATGGCTGGGGCACCGGTGGCATGCAGCTGACCGCCGCCATTCTCGGTCGTGACGACGTGCTCAAGGTCATCGACCAGGGCGCCGACGACACCACCAACGCGGTCTCGATCCGTCGCTTCTTCGCGCGTACCGCAGGCGTCGCCACCACCGAGCGCACGCGGGAGGCCAGCGTCATCCAGACCCGCCACCGCATTCCGGAAACGCCGCTCGCAGCCGGGCAGATCATGGTCTACCAGGTGCCGATTCCCGAGCCGCTGCGCTTCATCGAGCCGTCGGAGAGCGAGACGCGCACCATGCATGCGCTGGAGGACTACGGCGTGATGCACGTGAAGCTGTACGAGGACATCGCCACGTTCGGCCACATCGCCACGGCCTACGCCTACCCGGTGACGGTGGACGAGCGCTACGTGATGGATCCGTCGCCGATCCCCAAGTTCGACAACCCCAAGCTGGACATGAGCCCGGCACTGATGCTGTTCGGTGCCGGCCGTGAGAAGCGCCTGTACGCGGTGCCGCCCTATACCCGTGTCGTCAGCCTGGACTTCGAGGATCACCCCTTCGCCGTGCAGCAGTGGGACGAATGCTGCGCGTTCTGTGGCAGCAGCGAGTCGTTCCTCGACGAGCTGATCGTCGACGACGCCGGCAGCAAGCGCTACGTCTGCTCCGACACCGACTACTGCCGCCAGCGCACCGAGGAGAGCCTGCAATGAGCGCCGCCGAACGTCTGCAACCTGCCCTGGAAACGGCCGAGCCGCTGTTCTCGGCGCGTGACCTGACCCGCCTGTACGGCCCGGAGAAGGGCTGCCAGGGCGTGAGTTTCGACCTCTATCCCGGCGAAGTGCTGGGCATCGTCGGCGAGTCCGGCTCGGGCAAGTCCACCTTGCTCAGCCTGCTGTCCGGGCGCTGCCTGCCGGATCGCGGCGCGGTGCGCTATCGCGGTCACACGGGGCAATGGCTCGACCTCTACAGCGCCAGCGAAGCCGAGCGGCGCACCCTGCTGCGCACCGAGTGGGGCTTCGTCGAGCAGAACCCGCGTGACGGCCTGCGCATGGCGGTGTCGGCTGGCGCCAACATCGGCGAACGGCTGATGGCCCAGGGCGTGCGCCACTACGGCGAGCTGCGCGCCGCCGGGCTCGACTGGCTGAGCCAGGTGGAGATCGACCCGGCACGCATCGATGACCTGCCGCGCACCTTCTCCGGCGGTATGCAGCAGCGCCTGCAGATCGCCCGCAACCTGGTCTCCGCGCCGCGCCTGGTGTTCATGGACGAGCCGACCGGCGGGCTGGACGTGTCGGTGCAGGCTCGCCTGCTCGACCTGCTGCGCGGCCTGGTACGCGAGCTGGACCTGGCGGTGGTGATCGTCACCCACGACCTGGCGGTGGCGCGGCTGCTCGCCGACCGACTGATGGTGATGCGCCGCTCGCATGTGGTGGAGGCGGGGCTGACCGACCAGATCCTCGACGATCCGCAGCATCCCTATTCGCAACTGCTGGTGTCGTCGGTGCTGCAGCCCTGAACGTACCGCGCACTGGGGAAACGTAGGGTGGATGACGCTCTTCTCATCCACCAGCGAATCACCACCGGTGGATGGATAAAGCGCCATCCACCCTACGACAGATGGGCGTTTCTCCCCTCTCCCGCGACTGGGGGAGGGGGCAGACCGTGCCTAGCGTATTCGAGGTGTGTATGAACAACCTGATCGAGGTCACCGGCCTCAGCAAGACCTTCACCCTGCACCAGCAGAACGGCGTCGTCCTGCAGGTGCTGCGTGACCTGAACTTCAGCGTGCGTGGTGGCGAGTGCCTGGTGCTGCACGGCCAGTCCGGCGCGGGCAAGTCGACCCTGCTGCGCACTCTGTACGGCAACTACCTGGCTGCCGGCGGCAGCATCCGCATCCGTCACCAGGGCGAAGCGGTGGAACTGGTCGGCGCCGAGCCGCGCCAGGTGCTGGCGGTACGCCGGCAGAGCCTGGGCTACGTCAGCCAGTTCCTGCGGGTCATCCCGCGGGTCTCGACCCTGGACGTGGTGATGGAGCCGGCCCTGTCGCGCGGCTGGGTGCGCAGCGATGCCGAGGCGCGGGCCAAGGCGCTGCTGACCCGGCTGAACATCCCCGAGGCGCTCTGGCAACTGGCGCCGGGCACCTTCTCCGGCGGCGAGCAGCAGCGCGTCAACATCGCCCGCGGCTTCATGGTCGAGTGGCCGCTGCTGCTGCTCGACGAGCCCACCGCCTCGCTGGACGAGACCAACCGCCAGGTGGTGCTGCAGCTGATCGCAGAGGCCAAGGCCGCTGGCAGCGCACTGATCGGCATCTTCCACGACCGTGCTGCCCGCGAGGCGGTGGCCGATCGTTACCTGGACATGAGCGCCGCTGCGGCGCAACCGGAGTACGTGTATGTCGTCTGAACAGATTCTCAGCAATGCCCGCATCGTCACCGCCGATCGCGAGTTCCTCGGCTCCGTGCTGCTGCGCGACGGGCTGATCGCCGCCGTCGACGAGGGCGCCAGCCAGCTGGCGCAGGCCCAGGACCTGGGGGGGGACTACCTGTTGCCGGGGTTGGTGGAACTGCACACCGACAACCTGGAGAAACACATGAGTCCGCGCCCCGGGGTGGACTGGCCGTCGGCGTCGGCGGTGCTCACCCACGACGCCCAGATCGTCGCCGCCGGGATCACCACGGTGTTCGATGCGCTGTCCATCGGTGACATCAACCCGCGTGGTCGGCGCATGCAGCAATTGCCGGCGATGATCGAGGCCATCGCCGCCGCCGAGGCGGCCGGGCAGACCCGTGCCGAGCACCGCCTGCACCTGCGCTGCGAGCTGTGCCACCCCGATGCGCTGAGCCTCTATCGCGATCTGGTGGAGCACCCGCTGGTGTCGCTGGTGTCGGTGATGGATCACTCGCCGGGCCAGCGCCAGTTCGCCAAGGTAGAGAAGTACCGCGAGTACTACATGGGCAAGTACCACCTAAGCCCGGCGGAGATGGAGGAGTTCCTCCAGGAGCAGATCGCCAATTCGCGCCAGTACAGCGACCGCCAGCGCCGCGCCATCGTCGAGGACTGCCATGGCCGGGGCATCTCGGTGGCCAGCCATGACGACGCCACCTTGGCCCATGTGCAGGAGTCGGCCGACTTCGGCATGGCCATCGCCGAATTCCCGACCACCCTGGAGGCGGCCGAGGCCAGCCACCAACTGGGCCTGAAGGTGCTGATGGGGGCACCGAACGTGGTGCGAGGCGGTTCGCACTCCGGCAATATCGCCGCCGCCGAACTGGCGCGTCACGGTGTGCTGGATATCCTTTCCAGTGACTACTATCCGGCCAGCCTGCTGCACGCCGCCTGGCTGCTGGCGGGGCAGGACAACGACTATGATCTGCCTGCGGCCATCGCCACCGTGAGCCGCGCACCGGCCAGGGCGGCCGGCCTGGACGACCGTGGCGAGATTCGCGTAGGGTTGCGCGCCGACCTGCTGCAGGCCAGGGCGCATGGCGAACAGCCGGTGATCCAGCAGGTATGGCGGCAAGCACGAAGGGTGTTCTGATGCAGGGCAGGTTGATCTATCTGATGGGGCCTTCGGGCTCGGGCAAGGACAGCCTGTTGCAGGCCGCCCGTGCGCCGCTGGAGGCGCACGGCTGCCGTTTCGCCAGGCGGGTGATCACCCGTAGCGCCGAGTCGGTGGGCGAGGACGCCGTGGGCGTGACCCCGGCCGAATTCGAGCGCCTGGAAGGCGAGGGCGCCTTCGCCCTGAGCTGGCGTGCCAACGGCCTGGCCTATGGCATCCCGAGCGAGATCGACGCCTGGCTGAACAGCGGGCAAGACGTGCTGATCAACGGTTCGCGCGGCCATCTCGAGGCCGCCCGTCAGCGCTACCCGCAACTGCTGGCGATCCTCCTGCGGGTCGATGAGTCGGTACTGCGCCAACGCCTGCTGGCCCGTGGCCGGGAGACGCCGGAGCAGATCGAGCAGCGCCTGGCGCGCAGCCGCAGCTTTGCCCTTGTGGGAGGGGCTTTAGCCGCGACTGTCGCCGCTGAAGCGCCTCCCACGGAGTCCTTTGCAATCGTGGACAACTCCGGCCCCTTGCCACAAACCGTCAAGCGCCTGCTGCAACTGCTCGACGAGGCGCGCCAATGCGCCTGACCCTGCTCGGCACCGGCGATGCCCGCCAGGTGCCGGTGTACAACTGCAGCTGTGCGGCCTGCGACGCGGCGCAGGTCTACCCGTCACGCCGCCGCCGGCCCTGCTCGGCATTGATCGAATGCGGGACGCAGCGCTGGCTGATCGACAGCGGCCTGAGCGACCTGACCGAGCGTTTTCCACCGCACAGCTTCGACGGCATCCTGCAGACGCATTACCACGCCGACCACGCCCAGGGGCTGCTGCACCTGCGCTGGGGCCAGGGTCTGGTGATCCCGGTGCATGGCCCGGATGACCCGGAGGGTCTGGCCGACCTGTACAAGCACCCCGGCATCCTCGATTTCAGCCAGCCTTTCGCGGCCTTCGAGCGTCGCCAGCTGGGCGAGCTGACCGTCACTGCCGTGCCGCTGACCCACTCCAGGCCGACCTTCGGCTACCTGTTGCAGGGGCAGGGCAGGCGCATCGCCTACCTCACCGACACCGTCGGCGTGCCCGAAGCCAGTTGCGCCGAGCTGCAGCGGGCGCCGCTGGATCTGCTGGTGCTCGATTGCTCCACCGCGCCACAACCGGTGGCGCCACGCAATCACAACGACCTGACCCGCGCGCTGGAGATCATCGCTCGCCTGCAGCCGACCCATGCGGTGCTGACGCACATCGGTCACAGCTTCGATGCCTGGCTGCTGGACCACCCCGATGCCTTGCCGGCAGGCGTCAGCCTGGCCAGTGACGGCCTGGTGCTGTAGCCCGGATGCAATCCGGGGGTATGCGGGGTGTGGGTGTCCGGCAGTGGATCGCTGTGGTGGATGGGTGAAGCGTCATCCACCCTACGGTCTGATACATCCGTAAATCGTGCGCGTAGCCCGGATGCAATCCGGGGATGTGCGGGGTGTGGGTGTCCGGCAGTGGATCGCTGTGGTGGATGGGTGAAGCGTCATCCACCCTACGGTCTGATACATCCGCAAATCGTGCGCGTAACCCGGATGCAATCCGGGGGTATGCGGGGTGTGGGTGTCCGGCAGTGAAGCGCTGTGGTGGATGGGTGGAGCGTCATCCACCCTACGGTCTGGTACATCCGCAAAGCGTGCGCGTAGCCCGGATGCAATCCGGGGGTATGCGGGGTGTGGGTGTCCGGCAGTGGATCGCTGTGGTGGATGGGTGAAGCGTCATCCACCCTACGGTCTGATACATCCGCAAATCGTGCGCGTAACCCGGATGCAATCCGGGGGTATGCGGGGTGTG